>CAJTEY010000005.1 GCA_910575775.1 Lachnospiraceae bacterium
AATTAAGAGGCGCGAAGCGCCGCATTTTTAGAATGATTTGTCAAGTGTTTTTGGCAAAAAGTGGGGGAATTTTTATAAAACTGGATTTGAGAGCCGCAGACAATAAGGGCTGGAGAATCCGAGAGGCTATTACACTGAAAAAGGAGGATAACGATGAACAATGATATGAAAAAACTGATGAGATCAAGAGGAAGCAGGATGATATGCGGCGTCTGCGGGGGAATCGGGGAGTATCTGAACATAGATCCCACGCTGGTGCGTCTGATCTGGGCGATCTGCTCCGTGGCGAGCGTCGGTATGGGACTGCTTGTCTATTTCATCGCGGCGGTGGTGATGCCGGAGAGTGATGATATTATGATGTAGGAAAGGGAAGCAGATGAAGAAACATTGGTTGACCGTGAAGGTCAACAAACCGATATGAAATAGAAATAAACCGATGGAATAAGAGGACGGGAAGATACATTATGTAAGCTTCCCGTCCTTGTTCCGATTAAGACACAGGTTTCATCCGGGCACCGGGAATCCGCATGATATTTGGCTGCGGCGGATATCTGCCCGTCATATCGAAAAGAACAGTCCCGATTTTTTCAGTGCAGGCCGCAGCGCGTTGTATACCAGAACGGCCACGATCGTGGATGTCACCGCGTTGATCGAGGTGGACGCCACATTCCACGCCAGAGTCACTTCCGCAGCGGGTTTTCCAAGAATCGCCAGCTTGTAGAAATAACCGATCAGGGGGTCAAAAATCACGTTGAACAAAAGACCGCCCACAGCGGCGATGAAAGACCATTTGTATACTTTTTTCGTGTCAGTTTCGGTGCTGACGTGTGCGAGTTTGTGGGCGATCAGGCCGGTGATCAGGCCGATGCAGAATTTCAGAATAAAAGTTTTCGGGGCGTAGACCACATACACCGGGTCAAAGAGATCGCCGATGGTCATGCCGATGGCGCCGCCAAGACCGCCGTAGACACCGCCCAGGAGCAGTGCGCCCAGCACGCAGACCGCGTTTCCCAGATGGATGGAGGTGGCATCGCCCCCCGGCAGGGGAATTTTGATCTGTAAGAAGGTAAACACCACATAAGATAATGCGGCAAAGATACCCGTAAATACAAGTTTCAACAGTTTCTCGTTTTTCATCATGTCTTCAGCCTTTCTGCGGTTTTCCTAAAAATTTCGGCGTTTGCCGTCCGATAATCTTATCTTATACGCAAATGACTATTTTAAAAGTACCACTTTGTATTTTTTTGGGCATACCAGTTGAAGGATTGTGGAATGTAAACAAAAACGTTTTTATAAAGCGACATAAATTGCTTAAAATTGGTGAGATTATGACAAAAAAATAAAATGTTATTGACACTATCATGTGATTAATGTATGATTTAGATACAAAAATAAAAACGTTTTTATTAAAGAAAAGGCAAGAAATTGTTATGAAAATGAAAAAGGGAAGTATGATACCTATTTTAGGAGGGATGACATGAAAAAGAGAATGATAGCTTTACTGATGATGTCAGCGCTTGTGTTTGGAACAGGCGGATGCGGCGGAACAGGGGAGATGCCGGAACCTGCATCCCCGGAACAGGGATCCGATAGTTCCGCGGATGGGCAGACGGAGGCGGATCCGGAAAATACGGGAGAGGGAGAGACTGAGGCAGACCGGTCCGTGCTCTCGGGCACGCTGGAAGTGTGGTCTTCCGGGGAGGAGCTGGGACGTTTCGTGGAAGGATTTCAGGCGGCGTATCCCGATGTGACAGTGAATATTACCGTAGTGCCGAATGAGGATTTTGTTGCAAAGCTGACGCCGACTCTTGCAGGCGGACAGGGGGCGCCGGATGTTTTTACCGGGGAATCGGACTATGTCAAGTATCTGGTGGAATCCGGCTTCTGGGATGATCTGGAAGGGGCGCCCTAC
Organism: Lachnospiraceae bacterium; assembly: GCA_910575775.1. Lineage (GTDB taxonomy): Bacteria > Bacillota > Clostridia > Lachnospirales > Lachnospiraceae > UBA3282. Next base: position 1,913 of record CAJTEY010000005.1, read on the forward strand.
CATGCCGATACATCGGACATGTGGGAGTATGTGGCCAGTGTCGGCCGGGATTCGGGCGGCACGCTCCGGGCGCTGAGCTGGCAGGCAAGTCCCGGTTCTGTGATGTACCGCCGCGATATGGCGCGGGATGTGCTGGGCACGGACGACCCGGAAAAGGTGGCCGAAATGATCAACAGTGATGAGGCCATGCTCGATGTGGCGGCCAGATTGAAGGAAAAAGGAATTAAAATGTTCGCCAGCTGGCAGGATATTTTAAATATGCAGTTTTCAAACAGAAGCAATCCGTGGGTGGCAGATAACAGGCTGGTGATTGACGAGTCGATGCTCTCCTTTATGGATATGGCCAAAACCATTACGGAAAACGGATATGACCTGGGTGTGGATCCGTGGGCGCCGGAGTGGAGTGCGGCTGTGGAAAGCGACGACACATTCTGCTATGTACTGCCTTCATGGGGGTATCAGTTTGTGGTAAAACCTTCTGCGGATACCACAAAAGGAGAATGGGCGATGTGCCAGGGGGCGGTGCCCTATGTGAAAGGCGGAACATGGGTTGGCATTTATAAAGACAGTCCGAACAAGGATCTTGCCTGGGCATTTATGGAGTACTGCTGTCTGAACAGCGAAGCGCAGAAGGCTTACGGCGCGGAGTATGGCGAGTACGTTTCCTTAAAATCTGCGGACAAGGCGCTTGCAGAGCAGGACGGGGAAGAGGTGCTGGGCGGACAGAATCCGTTTGCCTTCTACAACAGTCAGATGGAAAAGCTGCCGGCTGATCTGATGACGGCTTACGACGGCACGATCAACAATGCATTTTTGTCCGCAGCGAAGGATTATGCCACAGGCGTTAAGAGCAAAGAGGAGGCCCTCGATGCATTCAAGGCCGATGTAGCCAATGCGTATCCGGAGATTACGGTTGAGTAAGGCTGCAGGACACCGCAGGGCCGGTCCGATGGCTGGCCCTGTATCCTTTCTGTGAGAAAGGGAAGAAAACGGATAGGGGAGGTTGACGATGAGACAGCGCAAAGGCAGACGACATACGGTGAGCAAAAGCCGTTACGGATACTTTTTTATCGCTCCGTTTTTCATTGTGTTTGCTATATTCAGTCTGTATCCGATTCTGTACACCATATTCTTAAGCTTTCAGAGCTGGGATGGTCTGGGGCCGGTAAACAGCGTTGGGGTAAAAAATTATGAGAGACTGCTGAAGGATGAGGTTTTCTATCAGTCGCTCTGGAATACCTTTCGGATGTGGATGATGAATTTTATACCGCAGATACTGACGGCTCTTGTGCTCTCGGCTGTGTTCACTTTTCACAGAATCCGGGGCATGAGGTTTTTCCGGGCAGCGTTTTATCTGCCGAATCTGATCACGGCGGCATCTGTGGGACTTTTGTTCAATTTACTGTTTGACGGTGACAAATCAGCGATGAACCATATATTGACAAAGATCGGACTGCTGGAAGAGCCTTTTGCTTTTTTCAACAGTATGGTATTCGCCTCGGGGCTGGTATCTTATATCCAATGGTGGATGTGGTTCGGGTATACAACCGTTATCGTCATGGCGGGTATCACCACGGTGGATTCCGGCATTTACGATGCGGCGATGGTTGACGGCGCAACAAGAACTCAGACATATGTGAAAATTACCCTGCCGATGATACGCCCCACGCTGATCTATCTGTCCATCACGTCCATCATTGGAGGCATGCAGTTGTTTGACGTCCCGGCGACGCTGACCAACAGTCTGGGAGATCCCCGCAAGTCCATATTGACGACTGCGATGTATCTCTACAACCAGGGCTTCCGAAACCACAACTACGGTTATGCATCCACGGTTTCGGCAGGACTGTTTGTTATCATTGCCATATTGAGTGCCTTGTGCATGAGCGCATTACAGAAAAAGGAGCGTGAAGGACAATGACAAAGATGAGCCGCCGTTTTTTTAAAGGGATGATTTATGCTTTTTTGATCTTTTTGCTGATGCTTTCCGTGGTGCCTTTTTATCTGGTGATGATCAATGCGAGCCACAGCAGCTTTGATATTGTGACAAAACTGAATCTGTGGCTGGGAGATGCGCTGGCGGAAAACTATCGGACGATGCAGACCCATGTCAACATTTGGCGCGGATTTGCGAACAGTCTGCTGATTTCTGCTTCGTATACGCTTCTGACAGGATATTTCGGGGCTTTTGTGGCGTATGGATTTGCGAAATTTGATTTCAGAGGAAAAAAGATGCTGTACGGAATCGTTTTGGCATCCATGATGATTCCGTCCCAGGTCAGCATCATAGGATTCTACCAGTTGAATTTAAAGCTGCATCTTCTGAACACTTACTGGCCGTTCATCCTGCCGGGAATTGCCAGCGCGTCCACCGTGTTTTTTATGCGGGGGATCATTACCCAGAGCATACCAGATTCGATGATTGAGGCGGCGCGCGTGGAAGGATGCGGGGAACTGCGGATTTTTAACCGGCTGGTGTACCCATGTGTCCTGCCGGGGATTGTGACCATGTGCATCTTTAATTTTGTAGCCAGCTGGAACAGCTATATCGGGCCGCTCATCATAGTGAGTGACAGCAGGAAATATACGATGCCGGTGATGATTTCCATGATCAAGGGGCTGTATCTGACGAATTATGGAGCCATGTACCTGGCGATTGCGATTTCGGTGGTGCCGATTATCATTGTGTTCTGTATCCTGTCAAAGTATATCGTGAATGGAATGACTGCCGGGGCGGATAAATAGCGGATGGCCCGGAAATGGAGGATTTTTTATGGGACAGATTATTTGGCGTTTTTCCAATGAGAAGGCGCAGTGGGAAAAGAAGGAAGCAGGTAAGGAGGGAACGGCGGACGCACTGCTGTATCTGGACGGCAGGGAATATCAGACCATGCATGGATTCGGGGGCTGTCTGAATGAGCTGGGCTGGCAGGCGCTCGAGCGGCTTTCCGAACCTGTGAGGGAAAACGTGCTCAGAGAGCTGTTTGAGCCGGGCGAAGGGCGAACGAACCTGAATTTCTGCCGGGTGCCGATCGGCGCAAACGATTATTCCTTTGACTGGTACAGTCTGGACGAGACGCCGGGCGACTTTGCCCTGGAACACTTTTCCATTGAAAGGGACCGTCTGGCGCTCATTCCCTATATTAAGGCGGCAAAGCGCTATGCGCCGGAGTTAAAACTGTTTGCTTCGCCCTGGAGCCCGCCCACATGGATGAAAGATCCCCCGGTGTACAATTGGGGCAGACTGGTCAGGACGCCCGAGGTGATGCAGGCCTATGCAGACTATTTTGTCAAGTACATCACGACCTATGGGCAGGAAGGAATAGAAATAGAGCAGGTGCATGTGCAGAATGAACCCGTAGCCAATCAGAAATTCCCTTCCTGTATGTGGACGGGGGAGGAACTGGGAGCGTTTATCCGGGATTATCTCGGGCCGACAATGGAGAGGGCCGGACTGTCTACAGAACTCTGGCTTGGCACCATCAATGCGCCGGGCTGTGATTATCACAGGCTGATTTTCGATAAATGGGCGACGGAAGACTATGACTATTTTGCAAATACGGTGCTGATGGATCCGGAGGCGGCGCGCTATATAACCGGCGTCAGCTACCAGTGGGGAGGGAAAATTGCCATCCAGAGGACTTTTGAGAGCTGGTGGCCAAGGTTCCGTCTGATGCAGTCGGAAAACGAGTGTGGATTCGGGGATAACACATGGGAGTACGCGCGCTATGTCTGGACGATGCTGAAACACTATATCGGAAATGGGGCGGAAAGTTATCTGTACTGGAATCTGGTGCTGGAGCCTATGGGGGTGAGCACATGGGGAGATCCGCAAAACGCCATGATTACGGTCAGTCCGAATACTGGTGAGGTAGTTTACAATCCGGACTTTTATGTGATGAAGCACTTTTCATCGGTGATACAAAGGGGCGCGGTGCGGCTGGGCGCGGCCGGCGCTTTTGCCGGAGACAGTCTGGTATTCAGAAACCCGGACGGTTCGCTTGTACTGGAACTGTTCAACCCCTTTGACAGGGTGGTCAGGGTAGGCTACCGGGAGGCAGGGATCATCCGCCTGTTTGACCTGGAACCGAAATCGGTCAACAGTATTGTGATGACGTAATGTCGGCAATTGCGGACCCTATGATTTTGTGTTAAAATTTTATCAAATATTCTTTTGGGTGAAACCGTTTCGTACAGGGTGGAAGCCGGGAAGAGGATAACGGGGCGGGAGAAGGTACAGTGGCATTGCGGAAGGTGACAATTAAGGATGTGGCCAGGGAGGCGGGCGTTTCCATATCGACGGTTTCCAATGCGCTAAACGGGGTGGACGTGCTCCACCCTGATACAAAACAGCACATATTGGAAGTGGCGGAGAGGCTGCATTATGTGCCGAATTTAAACGGCAGAAATCTGAAGGCGAAGGAGACCCGCGTCATCGGGCTTTTTATCACTTCGATCAAGGGGCCTTATTACGGTGTTCTGGTGGATGCGGTCTATCAGGGCTGCAAGAAGTACGGCTATGAACTGAATATTTACATCAGTGACAAAACCGACAATATGATGGCCAATATATTCGGCAGAAGAATTGACGGCGCTGTCATTTTAAATGAACATATCAAGGAAAAAGAGGAAAAATTTCTCGCAGACAATCAGTTCCCGACGGTCTTTATTGACAGAGAGCTGAAGGGGGATACCATCTCCAGCGTGGTTTTTGATTCCTATCATGAGGGGGAAATGGTGGCAAAGTATCTGCTGGAGCTTGGGCATACCAGCTTCGCCTATGTGCGCGGCGTGGAGAATAACTTTGACAATACCCAGAGACTAAACGGTTTCCGGGACGTGCTAAAAAGGGCGGGCATCGTTCTTTTGCCGGATTATATCATCGACGGCGAGTATGAAACGGACGCTGCCTATCATTCCATGAAAAAATTCATGGATGAGATGAGGCCGCTGCCGGAGGCCGTCTTTGCGGCAAACGATTTGAGCGCCATCGGCGTGATCGAGGCGCTCACCGAGGAGGGAATCCGGGTGCCGGAGGATGTGAGCGTGGTGGGTTGTGACGATATTGAGATCGTCAAGCTTTTGAAGCCCTCGGTCACTACGGTCAGGACATCTTTCGAGAAACAGGGCGCCCTGTCGGTGGCGCGTCTGATTGACTTGATAAAAGGAGAGAAAAAGGGAACGATAGACATCCTGCAGGGCAGGGTGATTCCCCGGGAATCCACATGCGTCAGAGAGTGAATGGCGGATGGTGAAAAACAGGAAGGCAGTGTATATTCATGTGTAAAAATAAAAACGTTTCGAAAATATGCAGGCGGGCGGCGGCGCAGGGGGCGGTTCTGCTGAGGAACCGCAGGCACATTCTCCCGCTTGTCAGAGAAGACCATGTGTCGGTATTTGGCAGATGCCAGATTGATTATTACAGAAGCGGCACAGGATCGGGAGGCGCGGTCAACGTGCCTTACGCGGTCAGCCTGCTGGAGGGACTGCGGGCTGACGGGGTCCGCGTCAATGAAGAGGTGGCGGAAGGGTATGAAAAGTGGCTGGCCGTCCATCCCTTTGATGACGGCGGGGGCGGCTGGGCATGTGAGCCGTGGTGCCAGCAGGAAATGCCGCTGGAGGAAGAGATGGTCCGCCGCGCGGCGGCGCACTCCAATAAGGCGCTTGTGGTGATCGGGCGGACGGCGGGAGAAGACAAGGACAACGCGGTGAAGGAAGGCAGTTATCTGCTGACGGCCGGGGAGCGGGAGATGCTCGCCTGCGTGTGCAGAAATTTCCGGGATGTGGCCGTGGTATTAAATGTTTCCAACATCGTGGATATGCAGTTTGTGGAGGAACATCCGGCTGTGGGGGCGGTAGTCTATGCGTGGCAGGGCGGCATGGAAGGCGGAAACGGAATTGCCGATGTGCTGACGGGCAGGGAAGTGTTCCAGGGAAAGCTCACGGACACTATTGCACGGCATATAACGGATTACCCTTCGGACCGGAATCATGGCGGCGTTTCTGAAAATGTGTATCAGGAAGATATTTATGTGGGGTACCGCTATTTTGAGACGTTTGCCAGGGATGCGGTGCTGTACCCTTTCGGATATGGTCTTTCTTATACGCAGTTCGAGCTGTCGGAGGCTTCGGTATGTATCGAGGGAAAGGGCACGGACACGAAGCTGATTTTCACCTGCAGCGTAAAAAATACAGGGACGGTATACGGAGGCCGTGAGACGGTGCAGCTCTATGTGCAGAAGCCGCAGGGCTGCCTTGGAAATCCGGCAAAGGAACTGATCGGGTTTGTGAAGACAGGCCATCTGGAATGCGGCGAGGAGGAAAAAGTGCGGATTACGGCGGACATGTACAGTCTCGCCTCCTATGACGACAGCGGAGCCGGCGGCCATAAGAGCGCCTATGTGCTGGAAGCGGGAGCTTACTCTTTCCATGTGGGGACGGACAGCAGGAATACACGACCGGTGCCGGTGAACGGGGCGGAGAATTGGGAGGTGCAAAAGATCCTGCCGGTAAAGACGTGCGAGGAGGCGATGGCGCCATCCAGGAGTTTTGGGCGTCTGCGGGTTCTGGTGGATGAAAATGGCGCTGTCACACCCGGATATGAACCGGCCCCCGTGAGAACGGCTGACCTTCGGAGACGGATAGAGGACCGGCTGCCGCCCGCAGCTGCTTACACCGGCAGCCGGGGACTGCTGTTAAAGGATGTGGCGGAGGGAACCTGTACGATGGATGCGTTCATAGCGCAGCTGTCTGAGGAAGATCTGGCCGCCCTTGTGAGAGGGGAAGGGATGTGCAGCATTAAGGTAACGCCGGGAACGGCGGCTGCTTTTGGCGGTGTGTCTGACAGTCTGCTCGGATTTGGCATTCCCATAGGCTGCTGTGCGGACGGCCCCTCGGGCATCCGTATGGATAACGGTGCGGCGGCCACACAGGTGCCGATCGGGACGCTGCTTGCGTGCACATGGGATGAGGCGCTTGTGGAAGAGCTGTATGCCTGCATTGGCGAAGAGATGGTGGAAAACGGGATAGATGCGCTCCTTGGGCCGGGCATCAATATACACAGGCACCCGTTAAACGGAAGGAATTTCGAGTATTTTTCGGAAGATCCGCTGCTTTCGGGCAGGATGGCGGCTGCCGTTGTCAGGGGAATCGGGCGTCACAAAGTATATGGGGTGATCAAGCATTTTGCCTGCAATTCCCAGGAGACAGGGAGAAACACCGTCAATGCGGTGGTCTCGGAGAGAGCTTTGCGCCAGATTTATCTTAAGGCTTTTGAGATTGCGGTCAGGGAAGGGAACGCGCAGGCCGTTATGACTTCCTACAATCCTGTAAACGGCCACTGGGCGGCATCCGCCTATGATCTGACGACTACCATACTGCGCAGAGAGTGGGGCTTTGACGGAATGGTTATGACAGACTGGTGGGCCTGTATGAACGATGCGGCGGATGGCGGAGAAGCATCGGGTACCCGCACGGCGGATATGGTGCGTTCGCAGAACGATGTGTATATGGTAGTAAATAACAACGGCGCAGAAATTAATGCGTCGGGAGATGATATCATGGAGGCGCTTGCCGGAGGCAGGCTCACCGTCGGGGAGCTGCAGAGAAGCGCCATGAATATATGCGGTTTTCTGATGAAAACGCCGGCTATGCAGAAGGAGGATTTCCGCAGGACACAGATACCCCTGTTTCGCGCGGCGCAGACGGGAGGGGATGCGCCGGATGGGGAGAATCGGATCCACTTACATATATCCTCGCCTTCAGAGCGGGTATTTGACCTGCCGGAGGGCGGAGTTTACGATGTAATCGTAAAACTGATGTCCCCGCAGACGGACCGGGCGCAGACGGTGTGCAGGACCACGCTGAACGGGGAACGCTTTGCCACATTCCAGACGAACGGAACGGAGGGCAGGTGGATTATGCAGAAGCTGCTTCGCGCGCAGATGGAGAAGGGCGGATACCGGCTTGCCTTTCAGTTTCCCAAGCCGGGGATGGAAATCGCTTATATGGAGCTGCGCAGGGTCGGGGCAGAGACATGATATGACAGAGTAAATGAGAGAGCAGGAGGAGTCTGTTGGTGCAGACTCCCCTTTTTTGTCGGGAAAGAGGACGAAATAGCCAAAACCCAGAGATAAAATTTGTGGCTATTCACAATGAGCTGCCTATTCAGACTGACAGAATTATATGATACAATAAAAAATCATTATGACATAAACGAGGATATTTTTATGGTCTTAAGTTGTATCGTGTTCGCTCTTGCAGCGTTTTGCGCGTTTGTCTGCGCTGTCATTACCTACAAAAAGAAAACGCATCTGGCCTTTGTTACGGGTACTATGTTTCTGGCGGCCTGTGCGGTGAACCTCACCTATCTGGCAAGAATCGGCGCGGGCACTTACTTTGCAGCTTCTCTTACAACCAGCGTCTATTTTGTATGCCTGGATTTTCTTGTTCTGTCTATGGTCTACTATATGGCAGAGTTTACCCAGTCAAAAATGGAAAAGCCGCGCTCGAAACGCATATTGATTTTCACGTTCTATTTTCTGACTTTTATTGACGCGGCGATTCTGATACTCAATGTTTTCCGAGAAGTGATTCTCCGCTACCAGTACCAGGCGGACAGTATCTATGCCATAAAATACATGTTTGAGCTTAAGCCGGGATTTTACCTGCATCTGGCTTTTGTGTATCTGCTTGTGGCCGTGATTCTGTTCCTGCTGATCCGGAAGACCGTAAATGTGCCGAAAATATACCGCGCCAGATATGCCACCACCCTTCTGTCGCTTGGCGTGATCGGTCTGCTCACCATCCTGTATATGCTGGAAATTTTGACCCTGCCTGTGGATGCGGCGGTGCTGGTTTACGGGTTTGTCTGTCCGCTTGTCTACAGAAATACCTTCGACTATTCTTCGAAGGGGATGCTGAATACCACCCGCAAGATGGTGTTGGAATATATGGGCATGCCGATGATTCTTTTTGACTATGAGGGGTACACGGCAGATACGAACCGGGATATGCGGGCGCTTTTTCCAGCGCTGGAGGATCAGCAGAACCGTATCAGCATGACGGATTTTCTACAGCTTGGCGCATTCCGCGATTTGCAGAGCATTGATTCGGATCAGACGTTTGACTGGGAGAATCCGGGCAGCGCGGGAGCACGCAGATATCACTGTGTCTTTAACTGCCTGAGGGACGGGAAGGGTCAGATTATCGGTCATCTTCTCATAATGAAAAACCTGGAGACGGAGCGGGATATGCTAACCCAGCTTTACTCAAAGAACAGTTTTTACAGCGAGACGGACAAGCTGCTTGCCGGGGGAGTATACCCGGTGACAGTGGTGGTGTGCAACGCCAACGGGATCGGAATTGTCAATGATGTGTACGGCTGGCGCAAGGGCAATGAACTGCTCAGGCAGGCGGCCGGTCTTTTGCGGGAAAATCTGCCGGCTGGCGCAGTTCTGGCAAGGCTGGCGGACGGGGACATGGCTGCGGCGCTCACAGAGGTGGAACAGGAATATGCAGTTCGTCTTTTTGAGCATATCAAGGAGCAGTACAGACAGGGCAATGATACAGGAATCAATACGGATATCGAATACGGCATCGCTGTGATCCGGGATCAGACAAAGAGCGTGGAGGAGGCTGTCAGAGAGGCATCGGAGAGCATGCGCACGAAAAAGCTGATGAACCAGTCCTCCAAGAAGAGTTCGCTGCTGGATTCCCTGGCACAGACGCTGACGGAGAGTGATTATGAGACGGAGGAGCATGTGGAGCGCACCAGGGAGATGGCGATCCGCCTCGGGAAGGCGCTTTCCTTATCGGACGGGGATCTGGGTAAACTGGCGCTTTTGGCGGTGCTTCACGACATCGGGAAGATTGCCATTCCCCATGCCATCCTGATCAAACCCGGAAAACTGACGGACGCGGAGTGGGAGATTATGAAGACCCACACGGAGAAAGGGTATCGGATTGCCAACGCCTCCAAGGAACTGAAGCCAATCGGTGAATATATTCTCCATCATCATGAGCGGTGGGACGGCGGCGGGTATCCGGGAGGTCTTGCGGGGGAGGAAATACCGCTTCTTTCCCGGATTATCACGGTGGTGGATTCCCATGACGTGATGGTGCATGACAGGCCCTATCACAAGGCGATGAGCGGGAAGGATGCGGAGGCGGAGCTTCGCCGCTGCTCCGGCACCCAGTTTGATCCGAACCTGGTGGAAGTATTTCTGCAGGTGCTTGGGGAGGACGCATCATGAGACGCGCTTTCCGGGAATGGCAGATTCAGTCAGCCTCTTTTCGAAGAAGGCCGGGAAATGGGAATTGACAAACGGGATGTAATTGACTATAGTATTAGATAATTGTAAAGGTGATGACAGAGAGGAGTACACAAAGACCGCCGCCAGAGAGAGGAAACGGAAGCTGGGAGTTTCCTTCGGAGAGGGCTTGTGGAATGTGGCTCTGGAACCGGGATGCAGAATGTTTTCGCGGGTGATATGGCGGAAACGGCAGTAAGCGTCCACGCGTGATCTGCGTTAACGGATCGGAGGCCGGAAGGCTTCGCTGAGTGATAAATGAAGGTGGTACCGCGTAACTACGCCCTTTGTCAGGAGACTGGCAGAGGGCGTTCTTTTGCGCGCATAAGCAGAGTCAGAAAGCGACAGAGACAGGATGCGTGCCTGCACGCAAGACTGTCTATGGCGATTTATGAGGAGCAACGCGAACGAGAAATGCGGAGCATTTCGAGTCTGCTTATGCGCAGAGTCAGATGTCAGCATGTCCGTGTGCAGTGAAAAAAGGAGGAGAAGACCATGAGCAGAGAACTCGCAAAAACCTACGATCCGAAAGGCATCGAGGACAGATTATACCAGAAATGGCTGGACAAGAAGTATTTTCACGCCGAGGTGGACAGGACGAAAACTCCTTTCACCATCGTGATCCCGCCGCCAAACATCACTGGGCAGCTCCACATGGGACATGCCCTTGACAATACCATGCAGGATATCCTGATCCGCTATAAGAGGATGCAGGGCTACAATGCGCTCTGGCAGCCGGGGACAGATCACGCCTCCATCGCCACAGAGGTGAAGATCATCGAGAAGCTGAAGGAGGAGGGGATCGACAAGAACGATCTCGGCAGGGAAGGCTTTCTGGAACGTGCATGGGACTGGAAGAAAGAGTACGGCGGCCGTATTGTCTCCCAGCTTAAGAAGCTCGGTTCTTCCTGCGACTGGGACAGGGAGCGTTTCACCATGGATGAGGGCTGCAACAAGGCAGTTACGGAAGTCTTCTGCAAGATGCACGAGAAAGGCTGGATCTACAAAGGAAGCCGCATCATCAACTGGTGCCCTGTATGCAACACTTCTATTTCTGACGCGGAGGTGGAGTATCAGGAGCAGGCGGGACATTTCTGGCATATCAAATATCCGTTGGTTGACCAAGATGGTCAGCCCAGTAAGACGGAGTTTCTTGAGTTTGCGACGACACGCCCGGAGACGATGCTCGGCGATACCGCTGTGGCGGTGAACCCCAACGATGAGAGATATACCTATTTAAAGGGAAGACAGGTCTGGCTGCCTATCGTAAACAAGGCCATTCCCGTAGTGGAAGACGAGTATGTGGACATGGAGTTCGGGACAGGCGTTGTGAAGATTACGCCCGCCCATGACCCCAACGATTTCGAGGTGGGCAAACGCCACAACCTGCCGGAAGTCAACATTATGAACGATGATGCCACCATCAATGCAAACGGCGGCAGATATGAGGGACTTGACCGGTACGAGGCGAGAAAGCGGATCGTGGAGGAACTGGAGAAAGAGGGGCTTCTCGTGCGGATCGAGGACTATTCCCACAACGTAGGCACCCATGACCGCTGTAAGACGACCATCGAGCCGATGATCAAGAAACAGTGGTTCGTAAAGATGGACGAACTGATCAAACCTGCGGTGGAGGCGGTGAAGAAAGGCGAGATCAGGCTCATCCCGGAACGCATGGACAAGATTTATTACAACTGGACGGATAACATCCGCGACTGGTGCATCAGCCGCCAGCTCTGGTGGGGGCACAGGATTCCTGCTTACTACTGCGACAAGTGCGGGGAGATTGTGGTGGCGAAGGAAGCGCCCGGCGTGTGTCCGAAGTGCGGTGAAACCCATTTCACCCAGGATCCCGATACACTGGACACCTGGTTTTCCTCGGCTCTGTGGCCGTTCTCCACGCTTGGGTGGCCGGAAAAGACGGAGGATCTGGAATACTTCTATCCCACGGATGTGCTGGTGACAGGGTATGACATTATTTTCTTCTGGGTTATCCGCATGATATTCTCCGGCTATGAGCAGATGGGAGAGAAGCCTTTTAAGACGGTGCTGTTCCACGGTCTTGTGCGGGATTCCCAGGGGCGGAAGATGAGCAAGTCCCTTGGCAACGGCATTGATCCGCTGGAGATCATCGACCAGTACGGTGCGGACGCGCTCCGCCTTACGCTGATCACGGGAAACGCGCCCGGCAACGATATGCGTTTCTACTATGAAAGAGTGGAGGCGAGCCGGAATTTTGCAAACAAAGTCTGGAACGCGTCCCGCTTCATTATGATGAACATGGATCAGGAGGAGGAAAAGACCGGGAAACGCGGCTGGGAGACTTCCTATGCAGAGATCAGGGAAAGCCTGTACCCGGTGGACAAATGGATTATCTCGAAACTGAATACGCTTGTGAAAGATGTGACGGACAATATGGACAGCTTCGAGCTGGGCATTGCGGTGCAAAAGGTTTATGATTTTATCTGGGACGAGTTCTGCGACTGGTATATCGAGATGGTGAAGCCCCGTCTTTACAGCACGGAGACAGGCGGGGAGGAAGGAAAGCTGGCTGCGCTCTGGACGCTGCAGAACGTGCTCACCTCCGCCCTCAAGCTCCTGCATCCGTACATGCCTTTCATCACGGAGGAGATTTTCTGCACGCTGCAGACAAAGGAGGAATCCATCATGGTTTCCGAGTGGCCCGTCTTCCGGGAGGACAGGCGGTATGACAGCGAGGAGACCGCGATTGAGCTGATGAAGGAGGCGGTGCGCGGCATCCGCAACGTGAGAACGGAGATGAATGTGGCGCCTGGCCGGAAGGCGGCTGTGTATGTGGTCAGTGAAAAGGAAGACGTTCGCCTGATCTTTGAGGAGGGCAGGCAGTTCTTCCAGGCGCTGGCGGCGGCATCGGAGCTGACCGTCCAGGCGGACAAGAGCGGTATCGACGACAGCGCTGTTTCCGTGGTGATCCCGAACGCAGCGGTTTATATTCCTTTCGAGGAGCTTGTGGATATCGCCCAGGAGATCGAGCGGCTGAAAAAGGAACAGAAGCGGCTGGAAGGAGAGCTTGCCAGAGTGCAGGGGATGCTCGGCAACGAGAAATTCATGTCCAAAGCGCCGAAACAGAAAGTGGACGAGGAGCGCGCAAAGCTTGAAAAATATGCGCAGATGAAGGCACAGGTGGAAGAGCGGCTCTCGCAGCTTATGTAACTGCGGTTTGCGAAGGGCGTGGGCTGAACCAGTGAAAAATTTAATAAATAACCACTGGAAAAGTAGGCGAAATTGGTGTAAGGTATATGTAAGAATAGTAGTTTGGGAACATATGACGTGCGATTCATAGAAATAGAGAAAGGAGGTGAGTCACGTGGCGGAGGTGAATCTGTCCTCGGAACAGCTTAATAAACTGAAAGCAGCAATGGCGAGGGCAAAGGGACTGGATCCTGCGGCGGTTCAGCAGGCACCAGCCGGACGGCCGGCAGCGGCGGCGGTGGAAACCAAGGCTGAACCCAAAATGGCGGCGGAAACGGCAGTGGCGGTTGAGACGAGAATACCTCCAACGGAGTCGAAGCTGGCAGAAGGCACTTATCTGCGGATCGACGAGGACGAGATGGCGGCGTGGCTTTACCTCTCACCGCCGGCAGAGGGACAGACATATACGAAGCGTGATCTGGAGAATTATCTGGAGTTAAACGGTGTGATCAAAGGGTATCACAGCTCCAATCTGTCGGCCATGGTGAAAAAAAAGGTGTATGACAGAGAAATTCTGGTAGCGAAAGGAGCGGAGAAGAAACCCGGAACGGATGGGTATTTCGAGTATCTTTTCGCGCCGGAAGAACATGTCGGCCCGAAGGTAAAGGAGGACGGCTCGGTGGATTATTCCAGTATGAGCGCCCTCCAGAACGTGCATAAAGGCGATAAGGTAGCGATCTATCACTATGCGGAGCAGGGGGTGGACGGCTATACGGTTGTCGGCGGGGAGATGAAGGCTGATCCGGTGAGGGATCTGCCGCCTATGAGAGGAAAGGGCATCACCAGGGAAAACGGTGTTTACTATGCGCAGAGCGACGGTAAGATCGAGGTTAAGGACGGCAAGATAGACATTCAGAACGTGCATGAAATCATGGGCGATGTGGATGCGATTATCGGTAAAATTGAATTTTTCGGTGACATTATTATCAATGGCAATGTGGAGGGCGGCATCATCATCCGTGCCGGGCGAAACATTGAGGTTCACGGTACTACGGGTGCAGCATCTTTGTTTGCCGGCGGTGATGTGATGCTTACGCGCGGCATTCAGGGCGGTGGCAAGATTTCTGCAAGAGGAAATGTTTTTGCGGAGTTTATCGAAAACACGACAGTGGATGCGGGCGGACTGGTACAGGCAAATGTCATTCTGAATGCGAAAGTAGCTGCAAAGGATAAGGTGATTACCATAGGCAAGAGAGGGGCGATCATCGGCGGTTACGTCCATGCACTTAAGGGCATAGAGGCGATGACTGCGGGAAATGATGTGGAGCTGAAGACCATTCTGCACTCTGGCTATGCACCGGAGTCCTTTGACAGACTTTTGGAGGCAAGGCGGAAGGAAGCGGAGATCAAGGAGAAGCTTTCCAAGCTGGTGGACACCATGACGGAGGCGTTGCGCGAGAAACGAATGAGAGGCGCGAACACTTCGGGGAGTACAGAGGCGAGTCTTCTGGAGTGGAACCACTTGAAGGATGAATACTTTGTGGAGCTCGATAAGATAGCCCACGAGAGAGAAGAACTGGAGACTACCATGGAGGTGGGCAGGGATTCTTACATTAAGATAGATGGCAATATATACCGCAATGTGGTGGTGGGCATCAATGCCGAGCAGATGACGCTTGACCGGAACACCTGCTATATGAAGTATGCTGCCGAGAAGGGTGTGATCGAGGGAACGGTGATCATACACAACTGATTCTGACAGGCAGAACGTGGAGACCAAAATGGAACAATCCTTTGATACTTACGGGGCGGCGGTGGATTATATCAACGCCACCCCTAAATTTACGACAAAAAACAGCAGGGAGGATACCGCGCGTTTCTGGGAACGTCTCGGATATCCGGCGAAGAAAAGCAAGATCTTACACATAGCAGGCACAAACGGAAAGGGCTCCGTTTGTGCTTATTTGTCTTCTGTCCTGGGAAAGGCGGGCATCTCCTGCGGTATGTTTACCTCGCCTCATCTTGTGAGCATGAGGGAGCGGTTTGTGATCAACGGGACGATAGTGTCCGAGGCAGATTTTTTGTACGCCTTTGGTATGGTGATGGAGGGTGTGAAAGGGTTGCCGGCCGCCAGCCATCCCACCTTTTTTGAACTGTTGTTTTTTATGGCAATGGTGCTTTTTGAGAAATATGGCGTGGAGTATGCGGTTTTGGAGACGGGTCTTGGAGGCCGGCTTGACGCCACGAACGTGGTGGAGGAAAAGAAGCTGTGCATCATAACGTCCATCGGTTACGACCACATGGAGTATCTGGGAGAGACGCTGTCTGAGATTGCCGGGGAGAAAGCGGGAATCATGCGTCCAGGCGTGTTTGTGGTATACCCGGACAGACTGGAGGAAGTGACCAGCGTCATGGAGGCGTGTGCGGAGAAAATCGGGGCAAAAACCTTTCCGATAGGGAAAGATGCGATAAAAGAAATGAAGATTAGGCATAAAACGATTGATTTTTCTCTTCATTTACACTATTATGATTATATTGGTTTTACTGTGTCTACTTCTGCACTTTATCAGGTGGAAAACGCGGCTCTTGCCGCAAGTGCCCTGGCGCTTCTGGATGACAGGCGGATCACGGTTTCCGCGCTGCAGGACGGGATCAGGGAGATGGTCTGGGAAGGCAGAATGGAGGAAATCCTGCCGTCGGTATATCTGGACGGCGCCCATAATGCGGACGGGATCAGAGCCTTTCTGGAGACGGTAAAACAGCATGCCTGTGCCGGAAAAAGAAGGCTTCTCTATTCCACGGTGCGGGACAAGCAATACACACAGGCGGCAGCGCTGCTTGCACAGGCAGATCTTTTTGACGAGATATGTCTTGTGCCTTTACAGGGAGAGCGGGCGCTTCCACTTGCACAGCTTACGGATTGTTTCGGACAATATACCGGATTTGACATAAAAGCTTACGAAACACTTGATATAGCGCTTTCGGAGCTGTTTGCACACAAAAATGACGGGGATGAGGTGTATATTGTCGGTTCATTATATTTGGCGGGCGAGGTAAAAGCCCTTTTGAGGAGATTCGATAATGATTAATTTTGAAGAGGAACTGAAAAAGTTCCACCCCAGTCTGGAAGTGGAGGACGCAGAGGAAGCGATCTACAATCAGGATCTGACGGATATGGCGGATCTGATGGTGAAGATCGTGAAGGAATCGAAGAAAGCAGGAGAATAGGGGATTGGCATAGATGAACTGTTATCAGTGTGGCTGTACGCTGTCTGAACATGATTTTTGCACGAACTGTGGTGCCGATGTAGCCCTTTACAAGAGGATCATATATATATCCAACCGTTTCTACAACGACGGACTGGAGCGGGCCGGCGTCAGGGATCTGACGGGTGCGATTACAAGTTTGCGGCAGAGCCTTAAATTTAACAAGAATAATGTGGAGGCCAGAAACCTTCTCGGGTTGGTTTATTTTGAGACCGGCGAGGTGGTGGCGGCCTTAAGCGAGTGGGTTATCAGTAAGAATATGCGTCCGAAGAAAAACATTGCGGACGATTATATCAATATGATCCAGACGAACCAGAACCGTCTGGACACCATCAATCAGACGATCAAAAAGTACAATCAGGCGCTCACTTACTGTAACCAGGAAAGCCTTGACCTGGCGGTGATCCAGTTAAAGAAGGTGCTGTCCTTAAATCCGAAATTTATCCGGGCACACCAGCTTCTGGCGCTTTTGTACATCAACAGCGAGGAGTGGGAACGGGCGAAGAAAGAGCTGGGCAAATGTCTGGAGATTGACACAAACAATACAGCTACGCTCCGCTATCTGAAGGAAGTGGATGAGATGCTGCTTCCCGAGGAGGGCGTGAAAAATTCTTCTAAGAAAAAGAAGTCGGAGGAGATTGTCAAGTACCAGAGCGGCAACGAGACGATTATCCAGCCGGTGAATATGAAGGAGGGCAGGGGCGTTACTTCCCTGCTGAATCTGGGAATCGGTCTGGCCATCGGTATCGCTATCGCTTTTTTCCTGATTCTGCCGGCCAGAATACAGACAGCCAGGGCAGGCATAGACGAGGATCTGCGCAAGGTCAGCGAGCAGTCCGACGCAAAGACGGCTACCATAGATGAACTGCAGCAGCAGCTCGGGGAGCTGCAGGCGCAGAATGAGACATTGCAGCAGGATCTGGCAGCGTATATGGGGAAGGACGGCACGCTTAAATCTGTGGAAAGCCTGATGAAAGCGGCCGGCGCATATCTGACGAATCCAGATGATGTCATTGCGGTTGCAGATTATCTGACGGAGATCGAGGCAGAGCGGGCGCAGGAGGAAGAGCATGAGAGCTCGGAGGCCTTTGACACCCTTTACAATACGCTGCTGGCACTGATCGGGCCGAAGATTGCAGAGTCCTACGACGAGGACGGACATGCGGCGTTCTGGGCAGGGAACTATGCGGATGCCATTCCGAATCTGGCAAAGGCGTTCCAGTATGATGCCACCAACGGGCAGGCGCTCTTTGATCTGGGCAACTCATACTACCGTATGGGAGAGAAGCAAAAAGCGGCGGAAATCTACCGGCAGGTCATCGAGCTGTTCCCCAACACGGAGAAGGCTGACAAGTCAGCGGGATTTCTGGCGGAGATCGAGGGCGCGGAGGAGTAAGGCGCAGCATCCGCAGAACACGGAAGAAAACATAAAAAAAGATACGAAAGAGAACGTGATGGAAACATCATGTTCTTTTTTTGCGCGTATAAGCAGAGTCAGAAGACGTCAAAGCCGGGCAGCATGCTTGCATGCGTGACAGGCTATGACGGCTTATGACGAGCAACGCGAGTGAGAAATGCGGAGCATTTCGAGCCTGCTTATACGCGCAAAAAGCAGAGACAGATAGATTGCGAAAAGGAGGGTTTACATAATATGGATGAAGACTATAAAGTAATTGACAATTATCTAATGATAAGGATGCCGGCAGAGGTCGATCATCATCAATCGGTTGACATAAGTAAAAGAGCGGACAGGTATATTGTCTCGAAGCAGGTGGGGAATGTGGTTTTTGATTTCGAGAGGACAACCTTTATGGACAGCTCGGGCGTGGGGGTTATTCTGGGACGTTACCGAAAGATTTCCTGCTTTGGGGGGAAGGTTTATGCGGTGAATGCGGGCAGCAGAATCAGGCGTCTGCTTCTTCTGTCCGGGCTTGAAAATATTGTGGAACTGGTTGAAAAGTAAACTGTGCAGCCGCAGGCTTTGTGTCTGCGCGCTGTCTGCCATAGACTCGAAATAAGAGGAGTGCCAAGAAAAGGAGGAAGATATGATAGAGGTTACGGAAAAGAAAGATTACAGGCTGGTGACCAATGAAATGCGCCTGGAATTTGCGGCGGTATCGGACAATGAAGCTTTTGCGAGGATGGCGGTGTCAGCATTTATCGCCCCCTTAAATCCAACGCTTGAGGAGCTTTCCGATGTGAAGACGGCGGTGTCGGAGGCGGTGACCAACGCGATCATACACGGCTACGGAAACAGAGGGCGTGTGACGGACAGGGTGCAGATGAACTGTGAGCTGCGGGGCAGTATTCTGGAGGTGGAAGTTGTTGACCGGGGCGTGGGCATGGAGGACGTGAACCGCGCGATGGAACCGCTCTTTACGACCCGGCCGGAGTGGGAGCGCTCCGGCATGGGATTTGCCTTTATGGAAGCTTTTATGGATGAGCTGGAAGTCTTTTCTGAGCCGGAGCTTGGAACTACCGTGCGCATGTATAAAAAGATCGGACTTGGCGGCTGGATCGTCAGTGAGGAGTAGCCTATGGAGGAAACTGCCGTATTAATCGAACGATCACAGGCAGGAGATAAGGCGGCGAGAGAAGTACTGATAGAAGAAAACCTGGGGCTTGTGCGGCACATAGTCAAGCGTTTCACGGGCAGGGGGTATGATGTGGAAGATCTGTTCCAGATCGGATGCATCGGTCTGATTAAAGCGATCGACAAGTTTGACCTGAACTTCGGGGTGCGTTTTTCCACCTACGCGGTGCCCATGATACAGGGCGAGATCAAACGGTTTCTGAGGGATGACGGCATGGTGAAGGTGAGCCGTACTTTGAAAGAAAACGGCTGGAAGATCAAGCAGGCGGCGGAGCGGCTGTCCCAGCTTTACGGCCGGGATGCGACCTTGCAGGAACTGTCTGCGGAGACAGAGCTGGAAATAGAGGATATTGTGATGGCCCTGGATGCCAACGTGGAGGTGGAGTCCATTTACAAGTCCGTCTACCAGTCCGACGGCAATGAAATTTATCTGGTGGATCAGGTAGTGGGAGAAGGCGCGGGATGCACCGCAGGACTGAACCGGGCAAGCGAGGACGTGGAGAAAGAAAAAATTTTGAATCATATGTTGCTGGAACAGCTCATGGGAATGCTCTCGGATACGGAAAGGCAGCTCATCCAGATGCGGTATTTTCAGGACAAGACGCAGGTGGAGGTGGCCAGGAGCCTTGGGATCAGCCAGGTGCAGGTCAGCCGGATGGAGAAAAGGATTCTGCTGCGGCTCAGGAGAGAGGTGGGGTGAGAGAAGAAAAGGCGGATTGCGTCGCTGCTGGTTAGGTTAACACCGAATACATTTAATAATTGGCAGTTACGTCTAAAAGCAGCTCAAGGTAATGGAACAGGCCTTACATGTCCCGGCAGAACAGCTATAATAAATTTGTAAGGCCGATATGAGTCATATGATAGAAAGCAGGTGATAATGTACCGTGTGAAAAAGAACTGAATGTGAATCTTTTAGATCAGTTAGATTTGTTAGAAAGACTGGAAATGGCAGATAAAGATGGCGGTTATGAAAAAATAAAGCAGCAGCTCGCATTTGAGAAGAAATGTATTGAGCGGAAGCTTTATCAGAATCCGTCGCTTATAGAAACGAATTAAAACAGAACCGCAACTGTTGAATCGTATAAAAGTGTAAAGCCTGATGAATGGTTCAGGGCTTTACACTTTTTAGTTTGAGGTAAAAATGATACCGACAGGGTTAGATT
This sequence comes from Lachnospiraceae bacterium, assembly GCA_910575775.1. Lineage (GTDB taxonomy): Bacteria > Bacillota > Clostridia > Lachnospirales > Lachnospiraceae > UBA3282. The sequence continues at coordinate 22,417 of CAJTEY010000005.1, forward strand.
TAAAAAAGGCGTTGTAATCGACTTGAAATAAAGCTGCCAGAGCAACCAGTTCGGAAATCTCGATTCCTTGTAGCTGCAAATGCGTGGTAACCTGTTCCTGTGTTAAATGAGCCTGTTTGTGAAGTCTAAGGATATTATTGCCAAAGTGTATGTCTTGTTTCAGTTTTTGAGCCATAAACAATCACCTTGATGGTTTGCAATAAATAAATTGCATTTTATTGGTTTTAATAGTTTTGTGGAATATAATTGCAATATTTACATTGCAATAGGGGATTACGTGCGCCTCAGTATTGATCATTCGGCTATTGTAATAGGAAAAAGCGGGAATACGCTTACGACGGCGCTGAACTGACTGGTCCTTTCATCCGCACGATTGCCGATGGGGATTATCATATTGTTACGCAGTAAGAGGAACCCAGACCAGACAAAGAGATGCAGGTGAAGCTGAACGGGAAGGTGTTAAGCAGCGATAATTATGAAATTACGGGATATACGAACAATATCAACAAGGAGAATGCGACAGTTACCATAAAAGGCAGGAATGACTGCGGGGGTGTGAAGACGGTCAGGTTTAAGATCAGGGGAAAAGGGGGGTGGTGGTGGAGATAGCACCAGAATGTCCGTACTTTAATATTTTGTTGTATGAATGAACAGAATCCCAGGCGGCGAATTGCGCATTGAAAACAGCCTCGATATATGGTACAGTGGGTTGTGTAAGAGATATTTCCAAATATCAAACATAAGGCAAGTGCCGGCAGAGGAAGATGAGGATAAAACAATGGAACAGTACAAGCAGGAATTTATCGGCTTTATGATAGAGAGCCGGGTATTGCAGTTTGGAGATTTTACCTTAAAGAGCGGCAGGAAATCCCCGTTTTTTATGAATGCAGGTGCCTATGTGACGGGAGCGCAGTTGAGAAAGCTGGGAGAATATTATGCGAAAGCGATTCATGACAAGTACGGATTGGATTTTGACGTGCTGTTCGGACCGGCTTACAAGGGCATTCCTCTGACAGTGGCCACGACCATGGCGATCAGTGAGCTTTACGGAAAGGAGATTCGCTACTGCTCCAACAGGAAAGAGGTGAAGGATCACGGCGACACCGGGATTCTGCTTGGCTCCAAACTGAAAGACGGCGACAGGGTGGTCATCATAGAGGATGTGACCACATCCGGGAAATCCATTGAGGAGACATTCCCCATCATCAAGGCGCAGGCGGATGTTTCCATTCAAGGGCTGATGGTGTCCTTAAACCGAATGGAAAAGGGACTTTCCAGCGATAAGAGCGCGCTTGATGAGATCAAGGAGAAGTATGGATTTGAGACGGGCGCGATTGTCACCATGGAGGAAGTGGTGGCATGCCTTTACAATAAGCCTGTTGACGGTGAAATTTATATTGACGATGACATAAAGGGGCGGATTGACGCTTACTATGAAACTTACGGGGTAAGATAGTGATGTAAACCATTATGGGGAATGCGAAACATTCCCTGGATTGTCGCTGTCGTGCGACACTCTGTGAAAGGAGCGGTGACAGATTATGGAAGAAAGAACCTATAAGATCATGGGCGGGGCAGGAGCCTTAAACCTCGCATTCGGCGTGGTGATCATGGTGGTAGGCATAGCCGGGGGCGTGCTCTTGGTCATCAGCGGCGCGAAGCTTCTGGCGGGAAGAAATAAGATATTATTTTAAAGAAAAGAGGGTGTTTTCGGCGAGAACGAAGATGCCCTTCTTCGTTATACGGGAGGCGGACACAGGGTGAAGAAAAACGGTTACATGTTTACCAATAAAGAGCATACGCTGAAAGGGATTATGGCTACGATTCTGGGTGTGATTTCCCTGGCATCTTTGGTTTACGTCATTGCAGACAGCTATACAAAGGCGGGAGATGTGCCGCTGCAGTACGGGGCAGTGGCGTTTTTGACGATGATCTTTGCTTTTGTTGGCATTGTGCTGGGGGTCATGTCCAAATCTGACAGAGATAAGTTTTATTTTTTCAGCTATCTGGGAATCGTATTAAATGTACTGGTGCTTGCGGCGCTCAGCGTGATTTTGTATGCGGGGGCGTACGCCTGATAAAAGGGAGGTAATTATGCGACAGGAAGAGTTAATTGCGGAACGCTGTGGACTTGCCATGGCGAGGATCAGAGAAATACCGGGTGAGTCAATCTGTGGGGAAGCTTACCAGGATTATTTTTGGCAGATGGCGAAGTTTGTTTCGCTGATGGATCAGACGTACACGCTGGTGGAGGACGGAACGCTCAGACGGATGGGGCTGGAGGAGCTGAAAGAGCATAATCACGCGCTCTATGCGGATATTCTGCCGGAGAACTACGGGGAGAGCTATGCAAATCCAGACTATGCGACGGATCGACTGGGTAAGTCAATTGGACAATGTCTGTCCTTTTTATACACGGAACTGCGTGCCATGATTCCGGCGGCATATGAGCAGAACCGCGTGTCCTTGACAGTCAAGGCAGAGCTTCTGCTGGAGGTCTACCAGCTTTTTGTCTGCGCGGCGCAAGAGGAGAGGGAACCGGACGCAGAGGAGCTGCGGGAGAGCCTTTACTGGTATGTGAGCGATTACTACGAGGCGGAGTTTGAGGAAAAGAGCATGACACTTCTGGACGCGGACCGGGATTTTGCCCACCGTATCATTATGGAGAGCGATCTGTCGGATCTGCGCTACCTCTATTATTTCGGGGAGTATGTCACGGAGAACGAACGGAAGACGGCAGCGCATCTGAACGGGATGTCCCCGGAAAAAATAAAGCTGATGGCGGATACTTACACGGAGGGCTACCGCATCGGGTTTGAGGTGACCAACAAGGACATCTCCATCAAAGAAACGGTGACAATCCGCTATTTCCTCGGATTTGAGCGGGTTATCAGACAGGCGGTGCAGAATTTTGACCAAATCGGTCTGCAGTCGACCTTCTGCCGGGCGGGAACAAATATCTTTCAGGGCAGGAGTGTGAACAAAAACGGTTATTGCGGCGCGAACCCCAATAAACAGTACGACTATGACCATAAGGAGGATATGGCGCTCTTTCTGGACGGGGCGCTGGCGGAGAGAAGAGTAGAAGCCGTGCGCAATGTCTTCGAACGGCAGAAGGAACTGGCGGCCCTTTACGGCGGACCGGCGGTGGTGGAGAGCTTCGGGGAGATCCCTTTCGTGCCGGAAAACAAGGAAACGGCATGCCGTCTGAGTGAAAAACAGCAGAAGCTTTCGGTTTCCAACGCGGGAAAGATAGCCGATATCCAGAATGAGTATATCAAAGGCGAGGAGCACAGTTTTACGATTATCGCTTTCCCTGTGCCGCAGATCGGGGAGCGGTACGAGGAAATTTTCGACGATGTGGTGCGCATCAATACGTTGGATTACATGCTTTACCGGGATATCCAGCAGAAGATCATAGATGTGCTGGACAAGGGTTCGACCGTACTGGTCAAAGGCATGAACGGGAATGAGACGGACATAAAGGTGCAGCTTCACAAGCTGGATGATCCCCGGACCCAGACCAATTTTGAAAACTGTGTGGCGGATGTCAATATCCCTGTGGGAGAGGTGTTTACTTCGCCACAGCTGGCAGGTACGGAAGGACTGCTGCATGTGCCGCGGGTGTTCCTGCATGAGCTGGAGTACCGGGATCTGCGGCTTCATTTTAAAGACGGTTTCGTGACGGACTATGGCTGTGGCAACTTCGCGGGGGAGGAGGACAATCGCAAGTATATCAGAGACAATGTGTTCCATCATCATGAAAAACTTCCGCTTGGAGAGTTTGCCATCGGCACGAACACGACGGCGTTCTGTGTGGCGAGAAAATACGGAATCGAGGATAAACTGCCGATTCTGATTGCGGAAAAGACGGGACCACACTTTGCACTGGGGGATACCTGTTATTCCCATGAGGAGGAAGTGAGAAGCTACAATCCGGACGGGAAGGAGATTGTGGCCAAAGAGAATGAAGTGTCAGCTTTACGTGACACAGATGTCAGCAAGGCATATTTCCAGTGCCACACGGATATTACGATCCCGTATGATGAGCTTGGGGAGCTTTCAGTGTTGACCGAATCGGGAGAAAAATATGTGATTATCCAGAATGGTCAATTTGTGCTGCCGGGATGTGAGGAGCTGAATAAGGCGCTGCGCTGATGGAAATGGCGCGAACTTCGGGAAGCAGAACGGTGCTCTGCCTGCACTGGTGAGAAAATGGGTTGCGCAATCGGGGGAAATCTAGTACACTGTAGAGTAAGAAACTTTGTTTTGATACAAGATGTTGTGGTTTAGGAGGTAAATGCGGATGGCACAGGTAGGCATCGTGATGGGCAGTGATTCGGATATGCCCGTTATGGCGAAGGCGGCGGAACTTTTGGAGGAACTTGGTGTTTCCTATGAAATGACGATTATTTCCGCCCACAGGGAACCGGACGTGTTTTTCGAGTATGCGAAGGGCGCAGAGGAGAAGGGTTTTAAGGTGATTATCGCGGGAGCCGGAAAGGCGGCGCATCTGCCGGGCATGTGTGCGGCAATTTTTCCCATGCCGGTGATTGGCGTGCCCATGAAAACTTCCGATCTGGGTGGGGTGGATTCCCTCTATTCTATTGTACAGATGCCTTCAGGCATTCCGGTGGCTACGGTTGCGATAAACGGCGGGCAGAACGCCGGGATTCTGGCAGCGAAGATTCTGGCGGTCTCGGACGGGGCCCTTTTAGAACGGTTAAAGAACTATTCGGAGAGCCTGAAGGAGAGCGTGCAGGAGAAGGACGCAAAGCTGCAAGAGGTTGGGTATAAGACTTATCTGAAAGCATAGGGCAGGCATTAAGGAGGAAAAAATGGATTATAAGACAGCGGGTGTGGATATCGAGGCGGGTTACCGTTCCGTGGAACTGATGAAGCAGTATGTGAAGGGAACGATGCGGCCGGAGGTATTAGGCGGGATCGGCGGATTTTCCGGCGCTTTTTCGCTTGAGAAAATTAAGGATATGGAAAAGCCAGTGCTTCTGTCGGGTACGGACGGTGTGGGCACGAAGATACAGCTTGCCTATCTGATGGATCAGCATGACACCGTGGGAATCGACTGCGTCGCCATGTGTGTCAATGACGTGGTGTGCGCGGGTGCGGAACCGCTGTTTTTCTTAGATTACATAGCATGCGGGAAAAATTATCCCGAGAAGATCGCTGCGATCGTGAAGGGCGTTGCCGAGGGCTGTAAGCAGGCGGGAGCGGCTCTGGTCGGCGGTGAGACGGCGGAGCATCCGGGACTGATGCCGGAGGATGAGTATGATCTTGCCGGTTTTGCGGTGGGTGTTGCCGAGGAGAAGGAGCTGATCACGGGGGCGGACATCAGACCCGGTGACGTGCTGGTCGGCATTGCGTCTTCCGGCGTGCACAGTAACGGATTTTCCCTCGTCAGAAAGGTGTTTGACGTAAAGAAGGAGACGCTCAGCGTGTATCATGAGGAGCTTGGCGCGACGCTGGGGGAGACATTGCTTACGCCCACGAAAATTTATGTGAAGGCGCTTCGGGAGGTCAAAAAGGCGGGCGTTACCGTAAAGGGCTGCAGTCATATTACAGGCGGCGGCTTCTATGAGAATATTCCGAGAATGCTGCCGGATGGCATCGGGGCCAGGGTGGAGAAGGGCAGCTTTGAGATGCCGCCTGTTTTTGCGCTCCTGCAGAAGACAGGGAATCTGGAAGAGAAGATGATGTACAATACCTACAACATGGGACTCGGCATGGTGCTGGCAGTGGATGCCGCAGATGCGGATCAGACCATCGCGGCTTTGAAAGCGGCTGGTGAGAAGGCATGGGCAGTAGGGGAAGCCGTGCCGGGAAATCATGAGGTAGTGATTTTATAAATGGCTCAGCCGTGCCGGGAGCACGTTTGGTGAATGGGTGTGGGCTGAACTGTCATAAGAAGGGGATGGGGAGTTGCGATTGGAGGATAAGTATGCTTAGAGTAGTGGTATGTGTGTCCGGAGGAGGCACAAACTTGCAGGCAATTATTGACGGCATCGCGCAGGGAGCCATCTTTCATACGGAGATTGTCCGTGTGGTGAGCAACAATCCCGATGCCCGCGCTCTTGAGAGAGCGAAGACGGCGGGGATTGAGAGCGTGTGTGTGTCACCGAAGGATTACGGGGACAGGCAGCAGTTTGAGGCGGCTTTAATCCGCTGCGTGGAGGAGGCTGAGCCGGATCTGATTGTGCTGGCGGGCTTTATGGTAAAGGTGCCGGCAGAGCTGATCAGAAAATATGAAAACAGGATAGTCAATGTGCATCCTTCCCTGATTCCTGCTTTCTGCGGAACAGGTTATTACGGACTGCGGGTGCACGAGGAAGCGCTTAAGCGCGGTGTGAAAATAACAGGTGCAACGGTACATTTTGTGGATGAGGGGATGGATACCGGCCCGATCATCAAACAGAAGGCGGTAAAGGTGCACGAGGACGATACGCCCGAAACATTACAGAGAAGAGTGATGGAGGAGGCCGAATGGGTGCTTCTGCCATGGTGTATCAATCTCATCGCGGCGGGTCAGGTAAAAGTGGAAAACGGCCGGGTGACGGTAGTGGAATAACAATGCGGACAATCTCCGCATCATGGAAGATGTGAAAGGAAAGGAAAAATGAAAATTTTGATCGTGGGAAGCGGCGGCAGGGAACATGCGATAGCGATGGCTGTGGCGAAGAGCCCCAGAGCTGACAAAATTTACTGTGCGCCCGGCAATGCGGGAATCGGGCAGATTGCGGAATGCGTGTCCATCGGAGCCATGGAGTTTGATAAGCTTGTGGCTTTTGCCAAAGAGAAAGCCATTGATCTGACGATTGTAGGCATGGACGACCCGTTAGTTGGCGGTCTGGTGGATGAGATGGAGGCGGCGGGTCTCAGGGTGTTCGGTCCCCGGAAAAATGCGGCAGTTCTGGAGGGCAGCAAGGCGTTCTCCAAGGATCTGATGAAAAAATATAAGATTCCCACGGCGGCCTACGAGAATTTTGACGATCCGCAGAAAGCACTTGCCTATCTGGAGACAGCGAAAATGCCGGTGGTATTGAAGGCGGACGGTCTTGCGCTCGGTAAGGGCGTGCTGATCTGTGAGACGCTTGATGAGGCGAAGGAAGGCGTGCGCACCATCATGGAGGATAAAAAGTTCGGTTCGGCGGGCAACCGCATGGTGATCGAAGAGTTTATGACGGGACGGGAGGTTTCCGTGCTCTCCTTTGTGGACGGGAAGACGATAAAAATCATGTCCTCCGCGCAGGATCATAAGCGGGCGATGGACGGTGACCAGGGACTGAACACAGGCGGTATGGGTACATTTTCGCCCAGTCCTTTCTATACGGAAGAGGTGGATGCGTTCTGCCGTGAGCACATTTATCAGGCGACCGTGGACGCCATGGCTGCGGAGGGCAGACCATTCAAGGGGGTCATCTTCTTTGGCCTGATGCTGACTCAGGACGGACCGAAGGTGCTGGAGTATAATGCGCGTTTCGGTGATCCGGAGGCCCAGGTTGTGCTTCCCCGGATGAAAAACGATATGATCGATGTGGTGGAGGCGTGTATTGACGGCACGCTTGACCAGATAGATCTCTCTTTTGAGGACAATGCGGCGGTATGCGTGATTCTGGCGTCGGAAGGATATCCCGTTTCCTACGAGAAAGGTTTTGAGATTACAGGGCTTAACAACTTTGATGAGAAGGACGGGTACTACTGTTTCCATGCGGGAACGGCGTTGAAAGATAATAAGATAGTCACAAACGGCGGCAGAGTGCTTGGCATCACGGCAAAGGGAGCGACTCTGAAGGAGGCGCGGGCGAATGCCTACGCGGCGACGGAGTGGGTGCACTTCGACCGCCAGTATATGAGACATGATATCGGCAGGGCGATTGACGAGGCATAGACGAAGAAGTATCAACGGAAGCAGAACAAGGTGATAGAAGAAGCGTAAAAGGGAGTGAAGTTATGAGCAGAGAAGAAAGAATCGAGATGCTCAAAAAGGAGTTTAGCGAGATCAATACCTATAACAGACCCACTTACTGTGCCGAATGCGGGGCAGTTATGGTCTTTAAGGGACTGGGAGAGTACCAGTGCGAGAAGTGCGGCGCCCGGGATTATGACGATTACGGAAAGGTGCGCAATTACGTCGAAATGCATATGGGAGCCAATGCGGCACAGACGGCCAAGGCTACCGGGGTAGCGCAAAAATCCATAAGGGATATGCTTAAGGAGGGAAAGCTGGAGATCGCGCAGAACTCAGCCATTTTCTTAAAATGTGAGATTTGCGGGGCAACGATCCGCAGCGGCAAATATTGTCCCAAGTGTGAGATGAATTATCACCATGATCTGGAGGAGATGGCAAGAAAAGCAAGGCACCATGGCGATACGTTTGGCTACAGCACAGAGCGGCGCAAGGGCGAGGACGGTTCCAAGCGTTTCACAAGAGAACAGTAAAAACTGACAAAGGACTGATAGGGGAGAACAGAATGAAGATACGAAAGAGCGAACGGGTAAGAGGGGGACAGAGACATGTATGGAGGGCAGCCGCCATTTTCGGTGCGGCAGTTCTTCTTGCGTGGTGTAATCCGATGGTGAGTCTGGCGGAGGCCACAGGCACCGTATTGCCCAATTCGGTCAATATCAGAAAACAGCCTGATCAGGAGAGCCAGGTGATCGGGAGCTCCACTGTCGGCAAGGAAATCAGTATCCGGGGCAAGGTAGATGTCTCCGGTATCACCTGGTATCAGGTGTATGTGGACTCGAACACGATGGGCTATGTGCGCGCTGATATGATTGAGAAAAAGGGCGATGGGGATATTCCAACGGTCACTGTGGCGACGGAAAGTCAGACGACACAGTCACTGGAGGCCGGAGATGGCGGATCCCAGGAACCGTCATCTTCCGGCGGCACGGGCGGCGGCGCACAGGTGGAAGCCCAGGAAGGGATGGATCTTCAATATGCAAGCACCAAGGTGCAGGCGAAGGTGCGTCCCGATCCTTCCACGTCGAACAATCCGGTGGATTCCCTGACGCCCGGCACACAGGTGGTGGTGAGCGGCAAATCTGAAGGCAGCGACAGTAAGACGTGGTATTTTGTTACCTTTACAGGATCAAACGGTTCGGAGAAAACAGGCTATATCCGCTCCGATCTGTTAGATCTGGGAGAGATGCTTCCCGTGGAGGAGGAGCCGGAGGAAGAGCCGGAAGAAGAGCCGGAAGAAGAGCCGGAGGCTGCACCGAAAAATGACTATGAACTGAAAATCGAGACCACCTCTGAAGGGGAGGAGGCATGGTATATTTATGATAATGTGACAGGACAGAAGCAGAAGCTTGTACCTCTTCTGGAATCTTCCTATTCCCAGTCGCTGGATGACGGGGATGAGACGAAATCCATGGTGAAGCAGCGGATTGTGATCGTGGTACTGGCCGTGCTTCTGGTGATCTTTGTGATCGTGACGGTTATTATGGCATTTAAGCTGCGTGATGCATACTATGAGGATTATGAGGACGACGAGGAGGAGGAAACACCCGATGAGCGTCCGTCAGCGAGACGGGCGGCGGAGAGAGAGAGAGAGCCAGGGCGCAGAGTTGTGGCGGAAGAAGAGCGCAGACCCCGCAGAAGGGAAGAGCCGGAAGCCGGAGCGGACAGGCAGGAGCGCAGGCGGCGGGAACGGGAAGTAACTTATCGGGAAGAGCCGGATGTGCAGGAAGCTGTCAGACCTGCGAGGACGCGCAAAGCTAAGAATTTCCTTCTGGACGATGACGAGTTTGAATTTGAGTTTTTAAATATGGACGATAAGGATCTGAGATAAGAATGTTTATTGAGATAGATTTTAACAGCGATCAGGCGATTTATATGCAGCTGAGGGATCAGATCATTATGGGAATCGCCTCTTCCCGGTTTCAGGAGGGAGAGATGCTCCCCTCTGTCAGACAGCTTGCGGATACCATCGGCATCAATATGCACACGGTCAACAAAGCCTACACCGTTTTAAAACAGGAGGGTTATGTGAAGGTGGACCGCAGACGGGGTGTGATGGTTGCTGTGGACATCGACAGGATGCGCGCTATTGAGGAAATCAGGGAGGATCTGTTAGTCACCCTGGCAAAGGCAAGCTGTAAGAATATTTCCGGAGAAGAAGTGCATGCTCTTATAGACGAGATCTATGAGGAATATGGGAAAGGAATGAGAGAGTAGATGCAGCCACAATTTACGGATAAGGCGAAGGCAGCGCTGATCCTGGCGGAGAGGGCAGCGAGAAGCTTACGGCAGAGTTATGTGGGAAGCGAGCATATCCTGTTGGGACTATTACGGGAGAATACAGGCGTTGCGGCGACCGTGCTTGTGAATAACGGTGTGGACGTGATGCGATTGAAAGAAATGATAAAGGATCTGATCGTGCCGGAAACCTCTGTGCTGATCGCGGAGCGGGACGGATATTCTCCACGTGCGCAGGCGATTCTGGAGGAGGCACACAGACAGGCGGATAGATTTCACAGCGATAAGACAGGGACGGAGCACATTCTGCTGGCGGTTTTGAAGGAGGGGGAGAATGTTGCGGTCAGGCTGTTAAACACCATGGGTATTTCGGTGCAGAAGCTTTATGTGGATGTGCTCGTAGCCATGGGTGAGGACGGTGCGCTCTATAAAGAAGATTTGGTCAGAAAGCAGAATAAGAAAAAGGGTAACACATCAACCCTTGACCATTACAGCAGAGATCTGACGGCGCTTGCCAGAGAGGGAAAGCTTGACCCGGTAATCGGCAGGGAGGAGGAGATTACCAGGGTGGTGCAGATCTTAAGCCGCCGCACGAAGAACAATCCCTGTCTGGTGGGAGAGCCGGGTGTCGGCAAGACGGCGGTAGTGGAAGGCCTCGCATCGAGAATCGTGACAGGAGACGTTCCCTTTACGGTGCAGAATAAGAGACTGCTGACGCTTGATCTTTCGGGTATGGTGGCAGGCAGCAAGTACCGCGGCGAGTTTGAGGAGCGGATCAAAAAGGTCATCAAAGAAGTGATCGAGGACGGCAATATCATCCTGTTTCTGGATGAGATGCACACCATTATCGGCGCAGGCGGCGCGGAGGGTGCAATCGACGCTTCCAATATATTAAAACCCTCCCTTGCAAGGGGCGAAATCCAGCTGATTGGCGCCACCACCATTGCGGAGTACCACAAGTATGTGGAGAAGGATGCGGCGCTTGAGAGACGGTTCCATCCGGTGACGGTGGAGGAGCCTACGATTGAGGAGACGGAGAATATTCTGCGGGGCATTGCTCACAAGTATGAGGAACATCACCGGGTAACCATCACTCCGGAGGCAATCAGCGCGGCGGTGGCACTGTCGGCCCGTTATATCAATGACAGGAATCTGCCGGATAAGGCGATTGACCTGATCGACGAGGCTTCGGCGGCTGTGCGTCTGCATGTGACGAAGCAGCCCGACAAGCTGCAGGAGCTTTCGGAGGAGATTGATAAGATTGATCTGCAGATTGAGCGCTCGATCCGCATGGAAGCGTTTACGCAGGCGGCCGAACTGAAAAAGAAGCAGGAGAACTGTATTAAAAAATATGAACGCACAGTCAGGCGGCTGGAGCAGGAAGAGCAGAATCGTGCCTATGTGGTGGGGGAGAACGAGATTGCGGAAGTGGTGGCGCTCTGGACGAAGATCCCCGTGAAGAAACTGGCGGAGAAGGAGAGTGAGCGTCTGCTGAAACTGGAGTCCATTCTCCATAAGCGGGTGATCGGTCAGGAGGAGGCAGTCGTGGCGGTGGCGAAGGCGATGCGGCGAGGCAGAGTGGGTCTTCAGGATCCCAACCGGCCCATCGGTTCCTTCCTGTTCCTGGGGCCTACCGGTGTGGGAAAGACCGAACTTTCCAAGGCACTGGCGGAGGCCATGTTCGGCTCGGAAAATGCGTTGATCCGGGTGGATATGTCGGAGTACATGGAGGGGCATTCGGTGTCCAAGATGATCGGATCGCCTCCGGGTTATGTGGGATTCGAGGAAGGGGGACAGCTCTCTGAGAAGATCCGCAGGAATCCGTATTCGGTTGTTCTTTTTGATGAGATCGAGAAGGCACATCCGGATGTGTTCAATGTGCTTCTGCAGGTGCTGGACGACGGACATATTACCGACTCCAAAGGGCGGAAAGTGAGCTTTAAGAATACCATTCTGATTATGACCTCGAATGCCGGTGCGCAGCGTATCATCGACCCGAAAAATCTGGGATTCGGCGCGGCCGAGACGGAGAAGCAGAGTTATGATAAGATGAAAGGTAAGGTTATGGAGGAGGTGAAGCGCCTCTTTAAGCCGGAGTTTATCAACAGAATTGATGAGATCATGGTATTCCATCCTTTGAATAAGGAGGATATGAAAGCGATTGTCACACTGCTTTCCAAAAATCTGTCAAAGCGCTGCAAGGAGCAGATGGATATTGAGCTGAGTGTCGGCTCCGCCGTGAAGGAGCATCTGATTGAAAAGCATATAGACGTCAAGATGGGGGCAAGACCCATGAAACGGGCAATCCAGTCGGAGATTGAGGATGCTTTGGCAGAGGAGATTCTGGCCGGAAAGGTGAAGAACGGCGATAAGGTATCCGTAGGGCTGAAGAATAAGAAAATAACCTTCACAGTAAAACCTGTGCAGGTATAATAAGGTATAATTATGACATTAGGAGGAAAGAGCGATGGCTGTAGTAGAGGAGTTATTGCGCGCGGAGAGTGACAGGATGATCAGCTTTGGCAATCATAAGCTGGCGGCAAAGGCGAAGCTGGAGGATTATGAGCATGGCGGAAATCTTTATAAGGTAAAGACCTTTAAAGAACTGACGAAGCTGGAGAAAAACGGCATGTTTGCCTATGAATCAGAGCCGGGTACCAGTGTGAACCGTTTCGAGGAGACGGAGAACGGCCTTACCTTCACGGTGGAGGGTGACGAGGATGCGCAGATCACGGTGGGACTTGAGGAGGACACGGTTTACAAAGTGTTTGTGAACGGTGCTAACGTGGGCGAGATGAAGACGAACCTGAGCGGGAAGCTGAGTATCAGTGTGGAACTTGCAAGTGTCGGAGCGGTGGAAGTAAAGATTGTCAAGTAGGCGGTTTTAGTGAAGAGTCGGGGTTTTGGCTGACATGTATGTCATGTTTAGCTAAAACCCCGATTTAATGAGCGCGAAAGGGGAAGGATATGGCAAAGGGAAGATCGACGGCGTTTTTTTGTCAGAGCTGCGGCTATGAATCCTCCAAATGGCTTGGACAGTGTCCGGGCTGCAAGGAATGGAATACCATGGTGGAGGAGGCTGCCGCCGGAAAGGGAGGCGGCGTGAGAGGCATCGCTTCCGGGAAAAGAGCTGCAGAGCCGGTGAGTCTGAAACAGGTGGATCTGCGAGAGGGAGAGCGCATGACCACGCATATAGCCGAGCTTGACAGGGTGCTTGGCGGCGGGCTTGTGCCCGGCTCGCTCACGCTGGTGGGAGGCGATCCGGGTATCGGCAAGTCCACCCTGCTTTTGCAGGTGTGCAGACATATGGCGGCTGACGGCCGTAAACTTCTATATATATCGGGAGAGGAATCTTTGCAGCAGATCAAAATGCGGGCAAACCGAATTGGCGAGTTTTCGGATCAGCTTCTCCTTCTGTGCGAGACGAATCTGGAAACCGTAGAACAGACCATCCGGAAACAATTGCCTGCGGTGGCAGTCATTGACTCGATCCAGACAATGTACCGGGAGGAGATTTCTTCTGCGCCGGGCAGTGTCTCACAGGTGAGGGAGTCCACAAATGTGCTCATGCAGCTTGCCAAGGGGCTGGGCATTTCCATTCTGATTGTTGGCCACGTAACCAAGGAGGGAACGGTGGCTGGGCCGAGGGTTTTGGAGCATATGGTGGATACCGTACTTTACTTCGAGGGAGACCGACATGCCTCCTACCGAATCCTGCGGGGGGTCAAGAACCGCTTCGGTTCCACCAATGAGATCGGTGTCTTTGAGATGAAAGAGGAGGGACTTGCGGAGGTGAAGAATGCCTCCGAGTTCATGCTCAGCGGCAAACCGGAGGGAGCAAGCGGTTCCGTGGTGTCCTGCTCCATGGAGGGAACCCGGCCCATTCTGTTGGAAATTCAGGCCCTTGTCTGCCACAGCAATTTCGGTATTCCGAGAAGACAGGCCACGGGTATGGACTTAAACCGGCTAAATCTCCTGATGGCTGTCTTGGAAAAACGTTTAAATCTGCAGATGTCGGATTGTGACGCCTATGTGAATCTGGCGGGCGGTATGCGGATCGCAGAGCCGGCCATTGATCTGGGCGTTGCCATGGCGGCAGCTTCCAGCTTTAAGAACAGGGCGATCGACGACAGAACCATCGCCTTCGGGGAAATCGGTCTGAGCGGGGAAGTGAGGGGCGTCTCCCAGGCTTCCCAACGGGTGGCGGAGGCGGCGAAGCTTGGTTTCACCACATGCATACTTCCGGCGGTTAATGCGGGGCAGATCAAGGTGAAAGAAGGGATTCAGGTGATCGGCGTTAAAACCGTGCGGGATGCGATAGACTTGATTTAACGGCACTTGTGTGGTACGATATCCGAGGCTATTTCTATTTTTACGGTTATGGTACAAAGGGGAAATGGGTTCTGACAAAGGAGTCAGTATGGACAAGGGAAAGCAGGACTTTCGAGGCAGCATACCTCTTCTGATAGTGGAAATCTTTGTTCTGGCTATCGCTGTCGGCGTGATGTATGTAGTGGTCACGATGACAAGCGAGGTAAATCACAAGGAAATTGACGAGGAAAACATCGTTATTAACGAAGAAATCGTCAAGAAGAAGACAACCGAAGTGAAACAGACGGAGAAAGAGAAAGAGGAGGTAAAGAAAAAGGGATACCGCAACATTGCACTTTTCGGCGTGGATGCCAGAGACGGAGAACTGGGGAGAGGCACGAGAAGCGACACCATTATGATTGCCAGTATTAACCAGGATACGCAGGAAATTAAACTGATTTCCGTGTTCAGGGATACCTATCTGAATCTGAGCAACGATTCTTACAACAAATGTAATACGGCCTATGCGCAGGGCGGGCCGGAGCAGGCGATCAATATGCTGAATATGAATCTGGATCTGGATATCACGGACTATGTGACGATCGGTTTTTCGGGACTGATCGATGCTGTGGACGCGCTGGGCGGCGTGGAGATAGAGATTACGGACTCAGAGATTTCCCATCTGAACAATTATCAGCTCTGCATGGCGGAGGAACTCGGCGTGGATTATATCCCGGTTGAGCAAAGCGGCAGACAGCTTTTAAACGGGATGCAGGCCACGGCATACTGTCGGATCCGTTATACAAGAGGAGACGATTTCAGGAGAGCGGAAAGACAGAGAGAAGTGCTCAGAGCGATGATGGATAAGGCAGGTGGTGCGTCGGTCGGTACGTTGACTGATATGGTTAATGCTGTCCTGCCGCAGGTGGAGACCTCTCTTGATGTGGATGAGGTTTTGAGCGTGCTTGGCAGTGTGGCGGGTTATAATATGGCGGTCAGTGACGGGTTTCCCTTTGAGGGAGGCAGGGCCGGCGCCAATGTGGGAAGCAAGGGTAGTTGTGTGATACCGATGGATCTTGAAGAAAACGTACGGCAGCTGCATCAGATGCTTTATCCTGAGAACAGCTACACGCCTTCCTCACGGGTAGCACAGATCAATGAGGAGATCAAAGCGCAGACTGGAGAATATATACAATAAAGGGACAGCAGTTCGCAGATGGGACTGCTGTCTGTGTGCGGAAGGGGCATACCGATACGATGAAAAAACTGTTGATTTATTTAAGGGATTACAAAAAGGAGACGGTTTTTGCGCCGCTCTTTAAAATGCTGGAGGCGACGTTTGAACTATTTGTGCCTCTTGTGATGGCGGCGATTATTGACCGGGGTATCGGGCAGGCGGATACGGGATATGTGTTGAAGATGGGCGGGATTCTGGTTGCCCTTGGACTGATCGGGCTGCTGTGCTCCATCACGGCACAGTATTTTGCGGCGAAGGCGGCAGTGGGCTTTTCCACCGGCTTAAAGCACGCGCTGTTTGATCATATTCAGAGTCTGTCCTTCACGGAAATTGACACGCTTGGTACTTCGACGCTGATTACCCGCATGACCTCCGATGTGAATCAGGTGCAGAACGGCGTCAACATGGTGCTGCGGCTGTTTCTTCGTTCGCCGTTTATCGTGTTCGGCGCGATGATTATGGCATTTACCATTGATGCGAAGGCGGCCATGATTTTTGTGGTGACGATTCCCCTTCTCGCGGTGGTCGTATTTGGAATTATGGCTTTAACCATGCCCATGTACAAAAAGGTGCAGGCCGGGCTGGATGCGGTGCTCTCCACAACGAGGGAAAACCTGACGGGTGCGCGCGTAATCCGCGCGTTCCACAAGGAGGAAGAGGAGACCGGGCGGTTTGAGGAGAAAAACGGTTTTCTCACACATCTGCAGCTCGTCGTCGGACGAATCTCCGCATTGACCAATCCAGTCACTTATATTATCATCAATGCGGCTACCATACTTCTGCTCTATACGGGCGCGGTGCGCGTGGACAACGGCAGCATTACCCAGGGCGAGGTGGTGGCTCTTGTCAACTACATGTCGCAGATTCTCGTGGAGCTGATTAAACTGGCAAATCTGATTATTACGATTACCAAGGCGCTGGCCTGCGCCAATCGGATTGAGGCGGTTTTCGAGGTGGAGTCCTCCATGCGGTGGCAGGAGGCGGCTGCCTGTGCGGACAGCGAGAGCGGTCTGACAGCAGGAGGCGGCAAGGCTTCCGGCACGGACGCGCGGCAGGGAAATCAGAGCGGGCAAAAGGCGCAGCGGGATCTGGCCGTGGAGTTCGATCATGTACATCTGACGTACGGCGGGGCTGGCGCGGAATCCCTGAGCGATATCCATATACAGGTGCCAAAGGGCCAGACTGTGGGCATCATAGGCGGCACTGGCTCCGGCAAATCTTCCCTGGTGAATATGATTCCACGGTTTTATGACGCAACCGCAGGCACGGTGCGTGTGGACGGCCGGGACGTGAAGCTTTACGGAATGGAGGAGCTGAGGGAAAAAATCGGCATTGTTTTGCAGAAGGCGGTGCTTTTCAGAGGAACGATCCGGGACAATCTGCGGTGGGGAAAGGGAGACGCCACGGATGAAGAGCTGTGGGAGGCGCTGCGGCTTGCGCAGGCAAAAGAGTTTGTGGAGACGAAAGAGGGACGGCTGGACGCTTTCGTGGCGCAGGAAGGACGCAATCTTTCCGGTGGCCAGAGGCAGCGGCTTACCATAGCGAGGGCGCTTGTGGCGAAGCCGGAAATTCTGATTCTGGATGACAGCGCATCGGCGCTTGACTACGCCACGGATGCGGCGCTTCGCAGGGCGCTGAAAGAGCTGCCCGGTGAGACAACGGTGTTTATCGTGTCGCAGAGGGCTTCCTCCATCCAGCATGCAGATCAGATCATTGTACTGGAGGACGGTGAGATGGCGGGAATCGGCACCCATGAAGAACTGCTGGCCGAATGCGAGGTCTACCAGGAGATCTACTATTCGCAACGGCAGACTTGAATACCCCAAAATGGCGTTGAGAGCTGGCTCACAAAGCAGGCGTTGTGTTCGAGTTTGCGGAGCAAATCTCGCAATCGAGCCAGCTCGATTTGTTATAGGGCGGACGCCCGACATGAATAAATTGGCGAAGACAATTTATGAATGGCACGGCATATATAGAGGAGGACAAGATGGGACAGAAAGAGACGTTCGGCAGGGTTTTGCGGTATATTAAAAAATACTGGCTGTATCTGGCAGCATCCATCGTTATGGCTAGCGTGACAGTGGCGCTGACCTTGTATTTCCCGATTTTGACCGGCAGAGTCATTGATCTGGTTATCGGTGCGGGACAGGTAGACTTCGGGAACGTGTTCGTCATTTTGAGGCAGATGGCGGTGATCGCTGTCGCCACTGGGGCAGCCCAGTGGATTATGAATGTGTGTAACAATAAGATGACTTATCGGATCGTGCAGGACATCCGAAACGATGCATTCCGCAGGATAGAAATTCTGCCTTTGAAATATATTGACGCGCATTCTTACGGCGAGGTGGTGAGCCGGGTGATCGCAGATGTGGATCAGTTTGCGGACGGGCTGCTGATGGGGTTTACGCAGTTCTTTACCGGGGTCATTACCATTTTGGGGACGCTTGGATTTATGCTCAGTGTCAATGTGGCTGTCACGGGTGTCGTTGTACTGGTGACACCATTGTCGTTTTTTGTCGCCGGGTTTATTGCAAAGAAGACGTTTACCATGTTCCATTTACAGTCGGAGACGAGAGGCGAGCAGACGGCTCTGATCGAGGAGATGGTGGGGAACCAGAAGGTGGTGCAGGCTTTTTCCCACGAGGATGAGGCGCTGGCGGAGTTTGATGAGATCAACGGCAGACTGCAGGGCTGCTCCCTGCGGGCCATCTTTTTCTCCTCCCTTACAAATCCATCTACCCGGTTTGTCAACAATCTGGTGTATGCGGGCGTAGCGGTTGTGGGAGCGGTCTATGCTGTTCACGGGGGGATCAGCGTGGGTCAGCTTTCCTGCTTTCTCTCCTATGCGAACCAGTATACGAAGCCTTTCAATGAGATCTCAGGCGTGGTGACGGAACTGCAGAATGCGCTTGCCTGCGCGGCGCGGATATTTGCACTGATCGAGGAGGAATCTCAGACGCCGGAGCCGGAAGGTGCAGTGACGTTGAAAGACGTGGAGGGGCGCGTGGAGCTATCCCATGTGGACTTTTCCTATGTGCCGGATAAAAAGCTGATTACGGATCTGAACCTGGCGGTGAAGCCGGGCCAGAGAGTGGCTATTGTGGGTCCTACGGGCTGTGGAAAAACGACGGTGATCAATCTGCTGATGCGGTTTTATGACGTGGACAAAGGGAAAATCTGTGTGGACGGCGCAGATATCCGGGAAGTGACGAGAAGGAGCCTGCGTGAAAATTACGGGATGGTATTGCAGGAAACATGGCTGAAATCCGGGACGATCCGGGATAATATCGTGATGGGCAGGCCGGACGCCACGGAGGAAGAAGTAATCGCCGCCGCGAAAGCGTCCCATGCCCACAGTTTTATCAAGAGACTTTCCAAGGGGTATGATACGGTGATCGGGGAGGACGGCGGAAGCCTTTCCCAGGGACAGAAACAGCTCCTTTGTATTACCAGAGTGATGCTCTGCCTGCCCCCGATGCTGATTCTGGATGAGGCGACCTCCTCCATAGATACGCGCACGGAAATTCGGATTCAGAAAGCGTTTGCCACCATGATGCAGGGGAGAACGAGCTTTATCGTGGCCCACAGGCTTTCCACCATCCGGGAGGCGGATGTGATTCTGGTTATGAAAGACGGAAATATCATAGAGCAGGGAAATCACGAGACACTGCTTGGCAAGAAGGGCTTTTATGCAGGACTTTATGAAAGTCAGTTCGCCTTGTAGTAAGAGGCGTCCTTATTGTAGTCCATAGATTCCGAACGGATGTCCTTGATCCGGCCGTCTTCCCAGTCAAAAACAAGATACTGGTAGACAACGGCGTGATGCTCCAGATACGCTTCGTCGGTCAAAAACGACAGAAGTGTATCCTTCTCAATTTCGTTATCCTCGCAGAAGCTGTCGATCTCCACGGCCGCGCCGTCCACAAAGAAGGAGGGTAGGATCGTGGTCAGGGAGGCATCAAAGGGAATATCCTCTGCGGCAAGGAACTGATAGTCGCCGCCGTTCACGGAAGAGAGAATGTCGTAATCCTTGTAGGCAGTTAAAAAGGTGTCTGCACCGTCTCCGATTTTTACACCGCGGATGGTCTGCGCCGTCTCCGCATCCAGATCATAGTCGGTGGCGGACAGAAGCGGTTTTTCCTCGCCGCAGGCGCACAGCGCAAGTGAGAGAGAAAACGTCAGGATAAGGAGAAGCGCGGTCTTTTTCATAGGAATCCTCTTTCTGGAGCGGCAGGCTCCTGTGTTTCAACAATAGTGTAGTGCGCATAAAAGTAACCCGTGAGCGGCAGCTCACGGGCCATAATAACAGGGGCAGTAGGAATCGAACCCACATCGATGGTTTTGGAGACCACTGTTCTACCTTTGAACTATGCCCCTTCAATGTTTGGCAGATCGAAGAAAACCGCCGAAAATTATTATAGCATAGGTGAGGGGAGAGCGCAAGCCACATTTTGCAAATATATAGAGATTTCACATATCATATAAACCATAAAATAAGTACAAGGGAAAGGATGGAAAGAGAATGTTAGAACAGGCAGGAGTTATGTTTGACAACATGGAAGCGATGATGTACCGCTTGAAAAAGAAAGCTTACAAGGAGCGGATGGAACTGTTTCGCGAAAAAAACGAGGCGATTCTCTCGGAGATGACTGGCTTTGTGGAGCAGGCGGAAGAACAGGAGCGGGACGAGGCGGCGGCGCAGGTGGCGAAAGCTCTTGCGAATGCGGTGGAGGCGCGTTTCGCCAAACGGGGAAAAATCAGCGGAAGGAGCCAGATGGACATTAATCTGTTTATGATTTACTTCGTCTTTCCGGCGATCCTTTTGACGCACAGCGAATATGCCGGCCGGCTTGCCGACGCGATCCGGGACGAATGGCGGGGACACTTTAAGAACAGTGCACAGCTTAGCTATACAACAATTGAGGAGATCAGCGGCACTTTTCAGGAGAAATTTCTTGGATTATTTTAAGTTTTTGAGACATGTCGGAGGCGGCGCAGGCAGCGCCGCCTCATGGCGTCACAGTTCTTCCAGAATCAGAAAATCCCAACAGGAGAGGGAGAGACGCGTCCCTTCTTTTATGACAGCAGCATCACTGGCTGCTGAATGCGGCTTTTGCCCCGAAAGAAGCAGGCGGGCGTCCGTTCCGTGGTAGACGGTTTCCTGTGTTTCCTCAGAATAATTGAAATAGTAAGTGATTTCTTTTTGCAGGCCGTTTCTGCCCCGTTTGACAATCAGGGGAAAGACGGCTTCTTCTCTGGGCACTCCGGCCTTTTCGCAGAGAAAGCCAAGGAGTCTTTTCAGCACATCCCCGTCGGTATAACATCCAAGATAGGCGGCATAGCCTTGACCGAAGCAGTTTCCCGTCAGGGCGGCGCTGTCATCCCAGTGGGGGTGATCGTAACAGGCCAGTGTCTCGGCGGCTTCGGGGAGCAGGAGTTCCATCCATTTGTGAACCGTGTATTTCTGTTTCGGTGCGGCTGAGGAATTGACCGCATGAGTTTTTTCATCCGCAGCAGATGTGGAAACTGTTTTCTGATCCGCTTTCAAACCGACATTCACAGCGTTCGTAAACTGGTCGTAGGTCATGCCGAAGACGTCGGTCAGGCCGTGGGGGAGATCATCGTGATATATTTTCAACATCCTGTCGGCTACCGCTGTTTTGAAGGTGGAGAGCAGAACGCCTCCCGCCTGCACATAGTTTCTGAGTGCGTCCGTAAGCCGGTCGGAAACGCTGTAGAGCGCGGGTGTAATCAGCAGTTTGTATTGACTGAATAAGTCGATATCTCTCTCGGCTGAGAGGATGTCGCATTCCACGTTCATATCATAGAGCGCATCGAAAATCCAGCGGAAAACATCGTTGTAGGCGGGGCCGTCCTGGATGGGAAACCATTGCAGGGCGTCCAGGGAGACGTTGTCCAGAAGGATGCCTACGGAATGATGTTTTTCAAGATTGACCAAATGAGTACCGAACTCGGCAAAGTCCGCGCCGATGCGGCAGCACTCCCGGTAAGAGGCGTTTTCCTTCAGGTTGTGGCTTAAGACACCCTTCCAGTAGGATTCAATGGCATTGTGGATGGAGTGCCAGTGCCAGTATTCCACACAATTTGCGCCGTTTGCCAGGTGGCTGAAAGCCTGCAGGCGCAGCTGTCCCGGATAGGAAAGCCAGCCGTGATTGCCCTGTGCTTCGGTTTCCAGAACAAGATAATTGTCCTTTTTTAAGGAGCGGGCAATGGCGCCGCCAAAGGCAATTTCCCTGCCTGTCAGATCCTGTGCCGAGGGATGGTAGATGTCGCATCCGGCTATGGTGAGCGGACGTGAGGCTTCCCACTGGTCCACCTCCGGCTGAAGGCCGAAGGAGAAGCCGCGCCAGTCGTAGTCGAAATTCTGTGTGATAAACTGATCCGGGCGGGCGTAGGAGGCAACGATCTCTGCCTGTACGGCAAGAAAATCAGACACCAGTTTTCTCTGGAATTTCCGATATTCCTCACCGAGACTGGCGTTGATGGTGCCGCGCACGTCGGGAAAATCTTCCCACGCATTGATGCGGTTGCTCCAGTAATCAAGCCCCCACGCCTCATTTAAAAGGGTGAGATCGTCATTAAAAAGTTTCCGCACATAGGCGGCAAACTTTTTCTGTGCGTAGGCGGAACAGGTGTCATAGGACTTGGTTTCATTGTCGAGCTGGAAACCGATCACATGGTCGTAGGGCTGTACTTCCTCCATCAGCCTGCGGATGATGCGCTCCGCATGTTTTAAGTACATGGGGTGGGCGATGTCCATATTCTGCCTGTGGCCGTAGCGTCCCTGTCCGGCGTGGGTTTCGGTAATGATATCCGGGTATTTGCGGGCAAGCCATGTGGGAACCGCATAGGTGGGGGTGCCCACAATCACCTGGAGGCCGTGCTTTTTCGAGCAGGACAGCATCCGATGCAGATGGGTGAAATCGAAAACGCCGTCCTGCGGCTCCCAGGTGCTCCATGTGGATTCTGCGATGCGGATCACGTTCATGCCCGCCTTTTTCATCATTTCCATATCGGTTTCGATGCGGTCTACGGGAAGATACTCATCGTAGTAAGCTGCGCCGTAGAGAAGTTTATCCGTTTTCATACGTTACCTCTTTCTTGTATTATTTGCTGTCTGTCAGTCAGTTGCGCTTTCAGGGAGAAACGGCTGGTTTCTAAACCACAGCGTCTTGTCAGAGCATGGTTTCCAGATGCGCGACCGCCAGACGGATGTATTCACCCAGGGAATTTTCCCCACATCCGGCGATAAAGTGGTTGCAGCGGTTTACGGGAACCAGAATCTTAAAGGCTCTGCTTGCGCCGACAGCGGTGGCGATTGCGGGGGTAATCTCCCCGAGCAGGGCATTTGCAAAGACGATGCCCACAGGGCCGATGATGATATCCGCATCGGCTGCGTTTACCAGTACGGCGTTCTCTCCCGTTGCCCCGAAGTCTGCGCCTGCTTTTAGCATGGCGGCAGTGGCGGCGGTGTTGGTGCCGATGGCGTAAAGCTCCAGGTTTTTATGTTTTGCACGGATCTGTTCGATGACGGTCTTGCCGATCCGGCCGCCCTGTCCGTCGATGACGGTAATTTTCATGCGGGTTCCTCCTTGTCCGTTTTATCAAATCGTCCGCAGTGCATTTTTGAAAAATCTGCGGTCTTTTTTGCCATCGCGTACATTATAGCATAGGCGCACAGCGTAGCAACGTATAAAATAAAAAATTTTCCTTATAATATCCGTTATCAAATTATTGCGATGCGATAATTGTACCGACAAAAATGGTGGGAAACGGGAGAAGTTATGTCAACTAATAGCACGACAATTTATCTGAAAGTGGAACAGAATGTGGAGGTGCAGAAGCCGGAAGTGTGCGTCAAGGATATGGCGGCGCTGACCTGCGCTGACCCCCATGTGCTTGCAAAAGCGAAAGCTCTTAAAATGTGGACCTTTCAGGAGGGAAAGAGCAGGAGGCAGGTGATCAGTGCACTCAAGGTCATTGCAGAGATTGAGAAGGCATGTCCCGGTGTGAGTGTGGAGAACCTGGGAGAGACGGACGTGCTGGTGGAGTGGATCAGCGTGGACAGGCACAAGGGCTTTACCCAGTGGTGCAAGCTGGCGTTTGTGTCCCTGGTCAGCTTTTTCGGCACGGCTTTCACCATTATGGCTTTCCACAATGATATCGGGATCAACGAAGTGTTCTCAAAGCTCTATGAGATGGTGATGGGTTTCCGGGGGGACGGGTACGGAATTCTGGAACTGTCCTACTCGACAGGTCTGGCGGTTGGGATTATCGTATTCTTTAACCATATCGGCGGCAGGCGGATCACCAAAGACCCGACTCCGATCGAGGTGGAAATGCGGATTTATGAGGAGGATGTGAATAAAGCGCTCATTGCGACGGCGGACAGGGAGGGAAAGACCATTGATGTTTCTTAAACAGCTTCTTCTTGCGGTGATCGGGGCGAGCGCGGGGCTGATCGTGTCAGCGGGCGTGTTTACGGTGCTGATTTCGGTCGGACTGATCCCCCGGTTTGCGGGAAAAATGCATGTGGCAAAAAAGGTGTTTGCGCTGGAGGAGATGGTGATACTCGGCACGCTGACGGGGAGCTATTTCAGCGTTTTTGGAGAGTGGGGACAGGTCGGGGCCTTTGTGCGGACGCATGCGCTGTTCGGGACGGCCACCGAGGGCGTGTGGAATATTGCGGGCACGCTGATACAGATTGTGTTCGGCCTGTTTGCGGGAATCTTTGTGGGATGTCTTGCACTCGCCATAGCGGAGATGCTAAACACCATTCCCGTTTTTGCCAGAAGGATCGGCTTCCGCCATGGGCTGGGGATTGCGATACTGGCCGTGGCGCTCGGAAAACTGACAGGGAGTCTGGTCTATTTTACACAGCGGGTATTTTTGTGACGGCAGTTATTCTTGTGGGCATGAGGCCGACAGGGCAGACCGGGGAAGGAAGAGTGGATATAAGAACAGCAGAGAATATAAAGGAAACAGAGGACATAAGAGCAGCAGAGGATATAAAGGAAGCAGAAGATAGAAAAGAAGCAGAAAACAGGAAAAAGGAGAAGAGAAACCATGTCACAGAATCAGCAGGAAAAGATGACGCAGAGGGACAAGGCAGTGCAGGAAAAGACGATACCGCAGGAAAAGATGACACAGCAGGAGAAGGAGCAGGCGTACAGGCAGCATGTGGAGCAGACAACGCCGAAATACAGTATGCCTGTCCGCATGGCGAAAGCCTTTGCCATGGGAGGAATCATCTGTGTGATTGGACAGCTCATTTTAAACTATGCCACAAACAATATGGGGCTGGATAAGGAGACCGCCGGATCGTGGTGTTCCATGCTCCTTGTGTTTGCAAGCGTTGTGCTCACAGGGTTCGGCATTTATCCGAAGTGCGTGGAATGGGGCGGCGCAGGCGCGCTCGTGCCGATTACAGGCTTTGCGAACTCCGTGTCTTCGGCAGCGATCGAGTATCAGAAGGAAGGACAGGTGTACGGCATCGGTTGCAAAATCTTTACCATTGCCGGGCCGGTGATCCTGTACGGCATCTTTACGAGTTGGGTGCTGGGGGCAGTGTACTGGGTCGGAACGCTTTTGGGGATTGTGTGAGGAAACCCGCACAATCCCTGTTTGGTTTGATCTTGACAATGCTTTTCCGTATGTTATACTCATATTGTCAACTTTCTAAAGGAATTGGTTGACGATAAAAAAACAAATGACAAGAAACGGAGGATGACTATGGAAAAGAGACTCTCTTTCGAAAGGGAAAAGAACGGAAAACAGACGGCAGACGGCCGGAGGATCAGCACACAGGAGCTGGTGCTTGGCGGTGTCTTTACGACTCTCATCGCGGTGGGAGCGTTTATCAAAATTCCCGTGCCCGTGGTGCCCTTTACCCTGCAGTTTCTGTTCACCATGCTGGCGGGACTTCTGCTGGGGGGCAGGCGGGGCGCGATGAGCGTCGGCGTCTATATTCTGCTTGGACTGATCGGACTGCCCATCTTCGCAGAGGGAGGGGGCTTCTGGTACATATTAAAGCCAAGCTTCGGCTATCTGCTCGGATTTATGCTGGCGGCTTATGTGACCGGCAGGATGGTGGAGCGCAGGGCACGGTTGTCGACTGGATGGGTCACAGCAGTGAATTTTCTGGGACTTTTCATCGTGTACGCGGCCGGAATGATATATTACTATGTCATCTGCAATTATGTGATTGACACGCCCATTGCACTCGGGCCGCTGTTCCTGTACTGTTTTGTGCTGGCGGTTCCAGGTGATATCTGCCTGTGCGTGCTGGCGGCCATATTGACTGTCCGGGTAAAACCTGTGTTTGACAAAATGAGGGGGAAAGGTGCGGTATGAGCAAAAATCTTTTTATCACAGGCACGGGAACCGATGTGGGAAAGACATATGTGACCAGTCTGGTCATTAAGAAGCTTCGGGAGAGCGGGGAACATGCCGCTTACTATAAGGCGGCCATGAGCGGCAATGAGAGAAGGCAGGATGGCACGCTGATTCCGGGGGATGCGCTGTACGTGAAGGAAATTTCTGGGATTGCACAGCCTTTGGAGGAGATGTGTCCCTACCTGTACGAAAATGCGTATTCGCCTCATCTGGCGGCGAGGATAGAAGGCGGGCCGGTGGAGCTTTCTGTGGTGAAAGAAGGATTTCGTAAGGTCTGTGAGACATATGGCTATGTGACCGTGGAGGGCAGCGGCGGCATTGTCTGTCCTATCCGCTACGGGGAAGAGAAGATTATGCTGGAGGACGTGATAAAAGCGTTGGATCTGTCCTGTCTGCTTGTGGCAGAAGCCGGGCTTGGCACGATCAACAGTGTGGCGCTCACCGCAGAGTATATGCGCGTCAGAGACATTTCCATTGTGGGGATGATCTTTAACCGTTTTCACCCGGGAAGTGTGATGGAGGAGGACAACATCCGTATGTGTGAGGAGCTGACGGGGCTGAAAACGCTTGCCTGCGTGCAGGAAGGCAGCAGGGAACTTGGCATGGATGCGGAGGCGCTGCGGGCACTTTATCGTTGATATGAAAGGTTAACATAATGTTGCTCGCGTGCTGCCTCAGAACAGGCAGGTTAGTTTACCTAACATTAAAGAAAGGAGGACGTTACAATGATCTGGTATCCTTATGAACAGATGAAAACCATGAAGCCGCCCTATGAGATTGTGGATGCAGAGGGCGTGTATCTATACACCGGGGATGGGGAAGCCATGATAGATTCCATCTCCTCCTGGTGGAGTGTGATCCACGGTTATAAACATCCCGCGCTCACGCATGCGATCAAAGAGCAGGCGGATGTCTTCTCCCATGTGATGCTTGGAGGACTGACCCACAAGGCGGTGCAGAAGCTGTCGGACAAACTGGCATCCTGGCTGCCCGGCGATCTGAATTACTGCTTTTTTTCGGATTCCGGGTCGGTGGCGGTGGAAGTGGCCCTCAAGATGGCGCTGCAGTTTAACGTAAATAGGAAGGATGGGAGAAAAACGGTACTCTCGCTCACCCACTCCTATCACGGGGACACCTTTAAGACGATGGAGGTCGGGGACGACGAGGACTACCACTTTGCCTTCGGGGAGAAGAAGGGGGTCATTCATATTGACACCCAGATCAGGGCGCTGGAGGAGGCCTTTGAGAAGTATCACGATGAGCTGAACTGCTTACTTGTGGAGCCGCTTCTGCAGGGGGCGGGCGGTATGCGGATGTACGATCTGGCTTTTTTGAGGCGGGCGAGACAGCTCTGTGACCAGTACGATGTGCTGCTTATCTTTGACGAGGTGGCTACGGGATTTGGGAGAACGGGCTATCGGTTCGTGGCGGACAAGGTGCTGCCGGATATTCTTGTGCTCGGAAAGGCGTTGACAGGCGGATATATCGGGCACGCGGTGACGGTGGCGGGAGAAAAGGTTTACTGCGGTTTTTACGGGGACGACCCGTCCCTTGCCCTGATGCACGGGCCGACCTTTATGGGAAATGCCTTGGCATGCAGTGTGGCTCTTGCTTCCATAGAACTGTTTGAAGGACAGAATTATATGGCGAAGATTCACAGAATGACGGAGGTGATGCGGCGGGAGATGTGTGCGTTCTTCAGTCCGAAAGTGCGGGAGGTGCGCATCATGGGTGGCTGCATCTGCGTGGAGGTGAACGACCGGGCGGATCTTGTGGGATACCAGGAGTTTGCGGCGAAGAGGGGTGTCTTTGCCAGGCCTTTCCTAAACTGCCTTTACGCGATGCCGCCCTATGTGATTGGGGAGGAGGAACTTGTGAAGGTGCTTTCTGTGATGAAGGAGTGGTTTGCTTAGTTTAATTAAGAAATACATCAATTCATAACACAAACGAGGTACATACGGATGGACAGAATCAGACAGTTACAGGAAACAATATACCAGGGCAGGCTTCTCGAAAAAGAGGAGATCATGCCGCTGGAACATGCGCCCCTGGAGGAACTGTGCCGGGCGGCGGACGAGATCAGAAGGCATTTCTGCAAGGATCGGTTTGACCTTTGCACGATCATAAACGGAAAGTGCGGAAAGTGCTCGGAAGACTGTAAATACTGCGCCCAGAGCGCACATTATGCCACAGCCTGCCGGGAATCCTATCCGCTGCTTTCCACGGAAAAAATCGTGGAGCAGGCGAAGCGCAGCGCGGCCCGGGGAGTCTTGCGCTACTCTGTCGTTACGAGCGGCAGGCGTCTCTCAGAGACGGAGATCGAGCAGGTCTGTGAGAGCATCCGCGCGGTGCGGCGTGAAGCTGGCATAGAGGTCTGTGTCTCCTTCGGCCTGCTGGGGGAAGCAGATTTCGTGAAACTTAAGGAGGCGGGGGCATCCCGTGTCCACTGTAATCTGGAAACTTCCAGGCGGTATTTCCCGCAGGTGTGTACGACCCACACTTATGCGGATAAGATAGAGACACTGCGCGCGGCGAAGAGAGCCGGACTGGACGTGTGCAGCGGCGGCATCATGGGGCTTGGGGAAATGATGGAGGATCGGATCGACATGGCACTGACGGCGAGGGAGCTTGGGGTAACATCCATTCCTGTGAATGTGCTGAACCCGATTCCGGGCACGCCCTATGAGAACAACCGGACGCTGACCAATGAGGAAGTGCGCCGCATTGTGGCCATGTTTCGTTTTGCCCTCCCAGACGCCATGATCCGTCTGGCCGGCGGCAGAGGACTTCTTGGGGATAAGGGGGAGAAATGTTTTGCCGGAGGCGCGAACGCGGCCATCAGCGGGGATATGCTGACTACGGCAGGGATTACTGTAGAAACGGATATGGCGCTTCTGGAGCAGATGGGGTATACTGTGATAAAAGAGCCGTCCTGACATGGGACGGAAAGAGGAAGGAGCGGATGGTAAGTATGAACTCATTTCAGTACAAGGTCGTAAGCATAGACGGTGACTACGCGAATCTGGAGCGCATCGACGCACCGGAGGACGGGTATAAGCTGGTGGCCCGCGCGCTTTTGCCGCCGGAGATCCGGGAGGGGACGAAACTTTTATATGAGATGATGACATATACGATTCTGGAGGAATAGAGAAAAATTATGTAAACCAGAATCCGGCATTGCATGAAGGGGAGCAGCGGCGGGTGGCCGGGTGGAGCTGTCAATGGTATTGCTTTTTTGGGGCGGTTCCCTGTATAATTAAAAAACGGAAGTGTGGAAAACGGTTAAAGAGGTGCATATTTGAATAGGATTGAGCATGTGGTGAAGGAGGTTATGCCCGGTTCCATCGCGGAAGAGATGGGAATAGAGGCGGGCGACGTCCTTCTTTCCATTAATGAAAACGAAATAGAGGATGTATTCGATTACCGATATCTGATGAAGGACGAGTATGTGGAGGCGCTTGTGCGCAAGGCAGACGGTGAGGAGTGGCTTTTGGAGATCGACAAGGACTATGACGAGGATCTTGGCGTGGAATTTGAAAACAGCCTGATGAGCAGCTACCGTTCCTGCAGCAATAAATGCATTTTCTGCTTTATCGACCAGATGCCGCCGGGGATGAGGGAAACCCTGTACTTTAAGGATGACGATTCCCGTCTTTCCTTTTTGCAGGGCAATTATATTACCCTGACCAATATGACGGAAAAGGATGTGGACCGCATCATCCAGATGCAGCTTGCACCCATCAATATATCTGTGCACACCACGAACCCTGCGCTTCGGTGTGAAATGCTGCACAACCGCTTTGCGGGGGAAAAACTGTGCTTTCTGAACCGTTTTTATGAGGGACATGTGGAGATGAACGGCCAGATTGTGTGCTGCAAGGGGGTCAATGACAAGGAGGAGCTCCGGCGCAGCATAGAGGATCTGATGAAATATCTGCCCTTTATGCGGAGCGTATCGGTGGTGCCTGCGGGAATCACGAAGTACAGGGAAGGCCTTTACCCGCTGGAATTGTTTACGGGGGAGGAGGCCGGAGCAGTCATTGACATGATTGAGGCGTACCAGAAAATCTGTTTTGACCGATATGGTCTACACTTCGTGCATGCCAGCGATGAGTTCTATATGCTGGCCGAACGGGATTTTCCCGAGGAGGCGCGCTATGACGGGTATATCCAGCTGGAGAACGGTGTGGGCATGATGCGGCTGTTCCGGGAAGAGTTTGAGAAAACCCTGCAGGAGATTGTAAGTGACCAAAACAGTCAAAAGAGACTGGAAGGGGTGAAGCGCACGCTGACCATTGCGACGGGAAAGCTGGCCTTTTCGGTGATGCGGGAGTCAGCGGAGGAACTGTGCGCCGTGTGTCCCGGCCTTACCATCCATGTCTGCCCGATCCGAAATGACTTTTTCGGGGAGACGATTACCGTGGCAGGACTGGTCACGGGACAGGATCTGACGGCCCAGTTGAGGGCACGGCAGCAGGCAGGGGAGACGCTGGGGGACATGCTGCTGATCCCGGCCAACATGCTGCGCAGCGGGGAAGAGGTTTTTCTGGATGACGTCACCGTGCAGGAGGTGGAGAAGGCCCTTGGGATCCCGGTAAAGGCAGTAGAGCCTGAGGGCAGGGATTTTGTGGAAGCGGCGCTGAATCCGGATTACTGTATGGGCAGGGACAATGACGGGTCGTCATTTGTATATGTAAAGGGATATGACAGATGATCTGGCAGGCGTGTCATACAAAACCGGCGGAAGATTGTCGTATTATGTAAACTTAATTGCAAGCGGAAGGGATCGGAACAGGCATGTGTTATCATATAAAAAGATTGAACAATGACGGGATCGGGCATATTTACGACAGGTATATGAAATCGGATTTTCCGTCTGACGAGTTAAAGCCCCTGAGCCACATCACCAGGAGCATGGATGCCGGCTATGGGTTTTCTCTGGGGATCTACGAAGGGGAAAATCTGGCTGGCTACGCTGTTTTTATTCTCTGTGAGGAGACGAGGTGTGCCCTGCTCGACTATTTTGCAGTCTTGAAAGAGCGGAGAGGCGGCGGGCTTGGTCACAGGGCCTTTCCACTTTTGGAAGCGTATTTTATGGAAAATCTGCCGGAAATAGACGGCATTTATATCGAGTCCGAGCGGGTTTCGGCGGCTAAGGACGAGAAGCAGCGTCTGACAAGGCAGAGGCGAATTGCTTTCTACCTTTCCTGTGGCTGTAGAATGACGCGGTTCCGTTCTGTCCTGTTCGGCGTGGACTACAGTGTTCTTTACAGACCAATCGGGGAGCGGGGGCAGGAGGTTTCTCTGGACGCGCTGGACACCCTCTACAAGAAGATGTTTAAGCCGGAGCATTACGCCCGGTCTGTGAGCCTTGCCATGATGGAGGAAAGCCAGGAAAAGGGCGGTTTTGAGGGAGTCTGAGAGCGGATTTTTTCTTGACGGTCAAGGGGAGGGCTATGGTATAATAAAATGGAATTATATGCCTTATACGCAGGAGAAGGGGGATAAGTGGGAATGGAACTGGAAATTTTAAAAAATGAAGAAAAGCGGATGAACATGATTTTATTTGTTTTTCTGGATGTGATCCCGATTGTGGCTGTCGTGTATGTGCTCTTATTTAACGGCGGTTCGAGCAGGGATGCAGTCGCCCTGGCAATGGTGGCTGCGAGTTTACTGATCAAAGTGTTTGAAAAGAAGCTGGGAGCTTACGCGAAATACATGTATATTTCCGTGCTGCCGCTTTTTGGCGCACTGACTCTTGGAGTGGGGACGCCCGGTGTTTTCGGGGCTATGGTGGAAGCGTATTTTCTTGTTCTGTTTCTGGCGGTTCCCTATTATGATTTGTCGGTCATCAAGGTATGCGCGGCGGTGACTGTTGGAGTCAATGCAATTGGTCTCATTATTTTCAGACAGGCATATCTGAGTATGTATACGCTGCCGATCTGGATCTTTATTATCATGGTGTATGTGCTTGCGATTGCGGCCGCCGCATTTATCGTGTTCCGGGCCAGATCCCTGTTCGCGGCGGTGGAGCAGAAGGAAGGAGAGGTGGAGGAGCTTCTGGAAAACATAAGGGGCGCCTTTGAAGGACTGCAGGAGTCTTCCCAGTCCATCTACGATTCCTTACATACTTTTGAGCAGAGCTCTTCGGAGATTGCGGCATCCACGGAGGAGATTTCCGCCAGTGTGGAGCAGCAGATTGAACAGGTGGAAGGCAGCATTCAGATTTTCAATGATCTGGACGGCAGGATCGGTGACTCGGAGGCCAGGGTGCTGCAGACGGTTGAGAATATGAAGCAGCTGGAGGAGAAGAACAACGAGGGTATTGTTTCCATCGGAGAACTGTCAAAGAAATTCAGTGAAAATATTAAAGCGACACAGGTGGCGTCCGAGGGTATGGCAGAGCTGGCGCAGAAGTCCAGTTCCATCGGGGAAATCATCGACAGCATCAGCCAGATCGCGAAACAGACCAATCTGCTTGCCCTGAATGCGGCCATTGAGGCGGCCCGGGCCGGCGAGGCGGGAAAGGGCTTTGCAGTGGTTGCGGATGAGATCAATGCGTTGTCGGGAGAATCGTCTTCGGCGACGCAGAAGATTGATGCGATACTGAAAGACATCATTGCCACCATCGACGATACAAACAAAGTGATTGACAGGAATACCGTGATTGTGCGGGAGTCCAGCGATAAGCTGGATGACACGGTGAAGATTTTTGACACGATGCTGAAATCTTCCGAACAGGTGATTGAGGAGACGGACAAACTGCAGGGCGAACTGAGCGGCATTGTGGAGATCAAGGAGAGACTGCTGGATGCCATGACACAGGTGGAGAAAATATCGCAGATTTCCGTGCAGGGAACGACGGAGATCAGTTCTTCCACACAGCAGCAGGTGACTGGCGTGGAGACAATCCTGTCCTCTATGGCCAAAGTGCAGGCGGGCATCGACCGTCTTGCAAATATTTTGAGTTAAGGTTAAAATAGCATAGAGCAGAAAACAATAACGGCATGTCCCGCTGATTGGCGGGACATGTTCGCGTATCGGGGGATACTATGAGTATGAAAAAGACAGTCATCGGCCTGCTGGCCCATGTGGATGCAGGGAAAACGACATTGGCGGAACGTATACTCTATATGGCGGGAGAAATCAGAACCCCCGGCCGTGTGGATCACAGGGATACGTTTCTGGATACGGACGCGCAGGAGCGGGACCGCGGTATTACGATTTTTTCCAAGCAGGCGCGTTTTTCATGGAAGGACAGCGTGGTGACGCTGTTAGATACGCCTGGACATGTGGATTTTTCGGCGGAGATGGAGCGGACACTTCAGGTGCTGGACTGTGCGGTGCTCATCGTAAACGGCGCGGATGGGGTACAGAGTCACACGCTGACCTTGTGGAGGCTGCTGGAGCGCTACCGTGTGCCTGTATTTCTCTTTATCAATAAGATGGATCAGCCAGGGACAGATGCGGACAGATTGCTCCTGGGAGTACAGAAGGAACTGGACGGGCGCTGCGTATCCTTTCCGTGCGGGAAGGAAGAGCGGACGGATGCATTTTATGAGAACATTGCGGTCTGCGATGAGACATTGTTGGAGCGGTATCTGGAGCGGCTGGAGCAGGGAAAGTCTCCGGTGAGCGATGCGGAGATTGCGTCGCTGATAGAAGGAAGAAAACTGTTCCCATGCTTTTTCGGTTCCGCCCTGCATGGAGACGGCGTGGCGGCATTGCTCGACGCGCTTTCGACATATGCGCCTGCACCAGAGTATGGGGAAGCGTTTGGCGCGCGAGTCTTTAAAATCACGAGGGATGCGCAGGGCAACCGTCTGACGCATATCAAAGTGACCGGGGGCAGTCTCAAGGTCAAGCAGACGATAACGGCGTCCGCCGGACAGGACAGGGCGGGGACGCACCAGACAGAACCGCCGAAGCAGGATGGATCGGGGAGGTCAGATGCGGGCGTATCGGCAAAATCTGTCAGGACAGGCGGGGCGTCATCAGACTGCGTGGAAAAGATTGACCAGATCCGTCAGTATTCAGGAGAAAAATATGTGACGGTGCAGGAGGCGGAGGCGGGAAGCATCTGCGCGCTTCTGGGGCCGGAACACACTTTTTGCGGACAGGGGCTTGGTGCGGAGCAGGAGCCGGTATGGCCGGTTTTGGAGCCGGTTATGACTTATCGGGTCAATCCGCCTGAGGGGTGTGATATCCATGATATGTATTCGAAGTTATGTAAACTTGAAGAGGAGGAGCCGCAGCTCCATCTGGTCAGGCAGGAGCACAGCGGGGAAATCCATGTCAGGCTGATGGGCGAGGTGCAGATTGAGATTTTAAGGAAGATGATACAGGAGCGCTTCGGCATGGAAGTGGATTTTGATGAGGGGAGCGTCCTCTACAAGGAAACTATCACAGACGTGACGGAGGGGGTGGGCCACTTTGAGCCGCTCAGGCATTATGCGGAGGTGCATCTGATTTTAGAGCCGGGAGAGCGGGGCAGCGGCCTTACCTTTCGAAGTTTGTGCAGCGAGGACAAGCTGGATCGGAACTGGCAGCGGCTGATTCTGACCCATTTGGAGGAAAAAACCCATCTCGGGGTCCTCACGGGATCCCCGATTACGGATATGCAGATTACGCTGGCGGCGGGAAAATCCCATGTGAAGCACACGGAGGGCGGGGATTTCAGACAGGCCACCTACCGCGCCCTCAGACAGGGACTGTGCAGGGCAGGGAGTGTGCTTTTAGAGCCGGTTTATGAATTTCGCATGGAACTTCCCGCCTCTCTGGTGGGACGGGCCATGACGGACGTGCAGGCCATGAGCGGCCGGTTTGACGCGCCGGAGACTTTTGGGGAGGAGGCGCATCTTACAGGCACGGTTCCCGTTTCCGAATTTGGCGGCTATCAGACAAAAATGCTGTCCTATTCCGGTGGAAAGGGGCGGCTGTTTACCAGGCTGAAGGGCTACGAACCATGCCACAATGCAGAGGAAGTCATAGAACGGACCGGCTATGAGGCGGAGCACGATACGGACAATCCGTGCGGTTCCGTGTTCTGCGCCCACGGTGCGGGATTTGTGGTGGAGTGGGACCAGGTGGAATCCTATATGCATCTGGAGCCGGCGCTGAAGGCGGGGTGGCGGCTGTCGGACGGCAGCATATACGGCGCGGATCATAAAAGCGACCAAAACGGTCAATGCTCCCGGTACGGACAAGGTGGCGGCGTCGGGGATAACGAGGCGGGAAACGGCGCCGGAGCGGGTAATTTTTCGGAACGCTATGCGAAAAGGTCCGCTGATGGCAGGTCGACGGTTGACTTTATAGGTCAAGACGAGGTGGAGGAAATCTTTGCGCGTACTTTCGGCACAAAGGAGCCGAAAAAACAGGGTTGGGCCAGAACCATCCGGGCAAAGACGGCACCGCCTGCCGAGGTGGAGTACCACGGCAGTCAAAACAGGCAGGAGGAGTACCTTCTGGTTGACGGCTACAATATCATCTTTGCATGGGACGAACTTTCCGATCTGGCAGGAGCGGATCTGAATGCCGCCAGGTGCAGGCTGACGGATATTCTCTGTAATTATCAGGCGTTTCGAAAAATGCATCTGATACTGGTGTTTGACGCGTACCACGTGAAGGGCAATCCGGGCAGTGTGGAGCGGCATCACAATATTGATGTGGTCTATACAAAGGAGGCCGAGACGGCGGATCAGTATATCGAGAAGGTGACCCATGAGATGAGCCGGAAAAACCACCGTGTGCGGGTAGCCACCTCCGACGGGCTCGAACAGATCATCATAATGGGGGCCGGCGCCATCCGGGTTTCCGCAAGGGAACTTCTCGAGGAGATACGGGCGGCGGAGGCGGAGATGCGGGAGAATTATATCAGTTGACTTTATATAGAGCATAAGCAGGCTTGAAATGCTTCGCATTCCAAGCTCGTGTTGCTCGTCAGAACCCCCTCGAATCATCCGCTCATGCAGGCATGGCGTCTGGTTCGCGCGGCTTCTGACTCTGCTTATGAGCGCCTTAAGATATTTATAAGAAATCCCACGACTTTTTTATAAGGACTTCTTTTTATGATAAGTCCAGGCTTAGGAAAAGGGGGTAAGATTTTCATGGATGCATGTGTGCTGGTGGTGGATGATGACAGAGAGATCGTGCGGGCGATTGCCCTTCTTCTGGAGAAGGAAGGGTACCGCGTGCTCAAGGCCTACGACGGCATGGAGGCACTGCGGATTCTGGCGGAGACGGAGGTGCAGCTTATCATCATGGACGTGATGATGCCGAAGCTGGACGGGCTGTCAGCCATGATGAAGATCAGGGAACGGAAGAACCTTCCGATCATTGTGCTGAGTGCGAAAACGGAGGAAACGGACAAGATTCTGGGTCTTTCTATGGGGGCGGACGATTATGTGGCGAAGCCCTTCCATCCACAGGAGCTGGCAGCCCGAGTGAAAAGCCAGCTTCGCAGGTACACGATGCTGGGTGGCATTCATGCACAGAATGAGGAGGAAGAGATCGTAAACGGCAGACTCTGTTACCGTCTTAAGGAGCGCACGCTCTACGCGGACGGGGAGCCGGTCAGACTGACCGCCACGGAGACAAAGATCTTGGAGCTTCTGATGAAGAACCGTGGGCGGATCTTTCCGGCGGAGGAGATCTATGAGAGAGTCTGGGAGGAACCGTCCTTTTCGCCGGAGAATACGGTGATGGTGCATATCCGGCACATCCGGGAGAAAATCGAACTCAATCCGAAGGAGCCAGAATATGTAAAGGTGGTGTGGGGCATTGGATACAAAATGGAAAAAAAGTAAATCGGTATTCAGTTTTATGGCGTTTGCAACAGGATTGACCGTCATAGTCACCAATCTGATTCCTGCTGCAGGCATGGTGTCAGCTTTTGGCACGGATATCCTTGAGGGACAGTCGGATTATCAGGAGAGCGGGGATTTCCGGGATCTGATCAGCGGAAAGCTGTCGGAGCTTATAGGTGTGGCAACTGCGGGAAAGGATGATTCGGGATACGTTACGGACTCCACGGGTGCGGTGTATAAGTTCATGGATGAATCTTATGACAGGTGGGTCGAGGAATTTCAGAATGAGCCGCTTGTGGAACAGGAAGAGATTGTCGTGGAGGATACTGCGGAATATGGGGCTGCAGCAGATTTTCTGAATAATCTGGAAGGGCCGGAGGCTTTTGGCGGGAACTGGGACGATTATCAGGCATATCTGGCGGAACAGCAGGCGCATTACGAGGAAATCGGGCTGGACAGTGTAGCCGATTACGATGACTTCTACGGTTATGGAGGGAATTATTACGACTATTATGGTTATGATTACGGGGATCAGGAGAGCCGGGACGCCTACATGGCGGATATGGCGCAGAACAAAAACCTCCGTTATGCGGTAATCTACCAGAATAAGCTCCTCTATTCCAACATCGACGGCTTTGAGGACAAAGCGGGGCAGGAATGGACGGGCGAGGATTTTTCCAAGTCCATCGACGCGGCGGCGTACAACTTCACGCTCTGGTATAACAGGACCGGCGACGGCAAGGTACAGATCGTGAAGGACGGCTACGAGGTGGATGTATACGGCGACGGGATCTACAGCGACAGAAACCGCTGGCGGGTGCCCGGGTATGCGAATTTTACGATAGGAGAGTCGGCAAAAGACGCGGTGGTCTTTTTGGCGGCGGCAAAGTTTCCGCAGCTTTATATTGTGAGTGAGGACGGACGAAGCGGCGTCACACAGTATGGCGGCAGGCTCTGCCGCATCCGGCAGAATACCTTATATCTTGCCAGCGCTGCGGAGCGGATCTGTATTTTTATGTCAATCGGCGTGCTCCTGCTGGCGGTCGGTCTTCTGATGCGAAAGGGCAGAAGGCGGGCGGTGGAATGGA
This sequence comes from Lachnospiraceae bacterium, assembly GCA_910575775.1. Classification (GTDB taxonomy): domain Bacteria; phylum Bacillota; class Clostridia; order Lachnospirales; family Lachnospiraceae; genus UBA3282. The sequence continues at coordinate 60,493 of CAJTEY010000005.1, forward strand.
TTGCGGACCGGCTTCAAAAAATCTGTCTGGAAATCAAATTGTCCTTCCTGCTTATTCTGGTGATTTTATTTACGGGAATGGGCGGGGGAGTGCTCGGACAGCTCGTCTGGTGGATCAGAAACGGGCTGGGGTATTATAACTGGAGTGGCGATTATATCTACGAGATGGCAAGGCTGACGAGTGCAGGGGGCTATCTGGCGCTCTGGTTCTGGCTCATCTATCTGGTTGTTCTGGACTGGCGGATGAATGGAAAACGGCAGAAGAAACCGATTTTTGATCTGCTCAAAGTGAAAGATTTTAAATATCCGATTCAGAAAAGACTGGTGAGGAGACAGCGAAACACACTGATTGCGGAAATCAGTCTCCTGCTTCTGTTTGCGGGGGCGGTCTGTGCGCTCTGGATGATTCAGGGGGAACTGGTCAATTGGATCTCGGGCGGATACGGTTACAATTATGCGTATGAAACGGATCTATATGAAGCCGTGGCGGAAGATATGGGTTATCCCTTTCATATGAGATATGCTTACATGCTGATGGCAGAGGTCATATTTGGCGCACTGTTTGTCTTTACCGCGATTACTGTCGCGGGTTTAAAGAAAAACCGTCGTCTGGCGGTAGATATCGGTTTGCTCACAGACCGAATTCTGGCGGTGCGGGAAGGCAGTCTGGAAGGCGAACTGGTTTTGTCTGAGGACACTGATCTGCAGGAGGCGGCGGACAGCTTAAACCAGATACAGAAGGGCATGGAGACGGCGCTTGCAGAGCAGGTGAAGAGCGAGCGGATGAAGGTGGAACTGGTGACCAACGTGTCCCACGACATCAAGACGCCTCTCACCTCCATCATCAGCTATGCGGAGCTGCTGCGGCAGGAGAAAGAGCTGCCTCAGCATGTGAAAGAGTATATCCAGATCCTTGGGGAAAAGGCGGAGCGGCTTCGCGGCATCGTGCAGGATGTGTTTGAGATCAGCAAGGCCACCTCGGGTCAGCTGCCGATGCAGATGGAGATGCTGGATATGGGAAAGCTCCTGCGGCAGACGCTGGCGGATATGAATGACCAGATTAGTCAAAGTACGCTTGTGATACGGACGTCGATTCCCGAGCAGCCGGTATCTGTGACGGCGGACGGGCAGAGACTTTATCGGGTGTTCCAGAATCTTTTGCAGAACGCACTGCGCTATTCTCTGGAAGGTTCGCGTGTATATCTTTCGCTGACAGAGGAGGACGGGCGGGCGGTTGCGCGCATCAAGAATACTTCCGGCGTGGAGCTTTCGGACGGCAAGGACTTTACCGAGCGGTTTGTGCGCGGTGACGCAAGCCGTACCGACGGCGGCAGCGGGCTTGGGCTTTCCATCGCGAAGAGCTTTACGGAAGTCTGCGGCGGGAAGCTTACGGTGGAGACGGACGCGGATCTGTTTACGGTGACGGTTTCTTTTCCGATCGGCGGGGAGGAGACGGATCAGCGGATGGTGACAGGCGGGGAGACGCCGGAGGAGGTGGAGTCGGTATGAGGAGAAAAAGAGCCGCCATGTATCAGAGAAAAAGAATGTGGCTTGGCGGCATTTGTCTTAGCTTAAGCGTGGCGGTGGCGGCATGCGGGACGGGCGGGCGAACTGCCGGCTCGCGGGAGGCGCCGGACGCACAAAGTATGCAGGACAAAGAAGGCGCGCAGGTTCTTTCGGAAATGACCGACGAACAGAAAAACTGGATGGGCGGTCTCTCCGAGGAACAGCGGCTGGCAGACTTCAGGAGTCTGTGCGAGGGTTTGCGTGAAAACTACCCTTATGTGAAACAGGCTTCGCGACAGGAGGGTGCGGATCTGGATGTACTGGAAAGGACTTATCAGGAAAAAGTGGAACAGTGTGCGAACGACGATGCCTTTTTCTACGTGCTAAAGGAGTTTGCCGGGGAATTTTCCTATACGGGGCATCTGGCTCTCTGGGGATTGCGCTATGAGAGCGAGCTTGCGTCCGCGCGGGAATATGTAAAAGAGCCGGGGCAGGAGAAAAGGTATCAGCCTTATGTGGACGCGCTGGACAATCCCGTCTCCCGGAAAACCTACGCTGCCATGACGGCTTATTATGAGGAAGTGGATCGTCTGACAGAAAAGAAGCGGGCGGCGGAGAATGGCGGAGAGCGCGGAGAAGAGGCGGAGGCTGGTGAAGCGGCAGCGGCAGACGGGGAAACCGCAGCGGTGGAGGCGATGCCTGCCAATGTGGAGACAAAGATTCTGGAGCCGGGAAAAACGGCATATGTTTTCATCGATGCCTTTGATCACGGGCAGATGGAGACCGACCGCGAAATACTGCTGCCTTTTTATGACAAAGTCAGGACGTATGACAATCTGATCATTGATATCACCAATAATTTAGGCGGCAGTATGGCATATTTTGACGAACTTGTAGTTGCGCCGCTGACAAAGGAGACGCTGACGGTACCCGGGTATCAGCTCTTTAAGGACGGGGAGAACAACAGAGCATTCCTGTATGTGGAGGAGGGCGTTTCATCCGGGCTGTATCATCCGGTCAGTGAACTTCCCTCGATGCCCGAACTGAATCGGGAGGACGCCGCGGACTGCGACTGGTTTTTGAGGGAGGATTATACGGTGGAGCCGGCGGGAGCCGGATTTGACGGGAAGATATGGCTGCTGGTGAGTGAAAACAATTATTCTTCCTCCGAGTATGCGGCAATGTTTTCCAAGGCCAGCGGCTTTGCAACGTTGGTGGGACGGACGACGCGCGGCGACGGGATCGGCACGGACCCGGCTTACCTGATTTTACCGAACAGCGGTCTGGTGGTGCAGTACAGCCTCATGTACGGGGTGACGGCGGACGGAAGCGGGAGCGAGGAGCATGGGACAGAGCCGGATTTTGTGAGCCCCGAGGGGGAGAGTGCGCTGGAGACTTGTCTGAGGCTGATAAAATAGGAATTGAAAACGCGGCAGGAACTGGAACGTGCATCTTTCGCAGCCGGCACCAAATAAGCAGGAGCCCGTCAAGGCTCCTGCTGTTTTTCTTTCCGTACAAACATCAGTCCGAACGCTCCGGCGCCGCAGTTGCTCGACACGGTGGCAGACGCTTTCTGGAGAATTATTTGATCGAAGTGGATATATTTTTCCACGGTCTCCACAATCTCGTCAACCTGTTTCACGCTGCAGCCGGCGTAGGTGAGGAAGAGGATGCGTGTGTCGATCTGTCTGCTGTGCTGAAACAGTTTTTTGATATACTGTCTGACCGCCCGGTGCATATTGCCGGATTCCATACACCATAGTTTCAGCCTGTTTTTGGACATGGCCAGAACCGGGTGGAGATGCATCGTGGTGCACAGTCTGTGGACGGTTCCGCTTACCTTGCCGTTGCAGTAAAGGGCAGCGGTGTCCGGCACAAGGAAGTTTGAGAAAACACGTTCCCGGTATGCATCAAGCGCCTCTCGGATTTCCTCCACGGACCGTCCCGCCTCGGCCATTCCTGCGGCGTAGATCGCCATCAGACCGTGCCCGCTGCTGATGTGGCCGGAGTCGATCACAGTGACATTATCAAAAGTTTTGGCTGCCTGGGTGGCGTTAAGGTAAGCGTCGCTTAAGCTTGCGGAGGCGGTAATGTGGATGACATGCTCCGCATCCGCAAGTGTCCTGGCGAAGAAATATTCATATTCGGAAGGATCTGCCGTGGAGGAGTGGGAATGGTTCCCCTCCTCCTGCAGATAGGAGAGCAGGCTGTCCGAGGAGATCTCAGACAGATCGCAGAATCGTCCTTCCTCTGTGTGCACATAGCAGTGCATGAGACGGATGTGGAAATGTTCCAACAGATCTTTCGGAAGGTCACAGATACAGTCTGCCGTGACGGCTGCCTTGCGTTTGCGGACGCTGCTCACCTGGTTCAGCCCTTCCATAGGATCTGCCTCGTTGCCGGTATCCTGAGCCATATATTCGATCAGCGCGGGCGGAAGAAATTTGAGAAGTCCGGCCTCTAAAAGAGGCACGCTGATGGGTTTGGCGAGATAGCCGTCGAAGCCCATGTTCTGGTAAACCTGTTCCGCGTCCGACATGACGTTGGCGGTCAGGGCGATCACGGGGGTCTTCTGGCAGAAACCTTTGGTCTGGCTGCGGATGGCATGCAGGGTGGCGGCTCCATCCATGTCCGGCATCATGTGATCCATGAGAATGACATGGTAAGTGTTTTCGGCGGTTCTCTGCAGCGCCGCTTTGCCGCTGTCCGCCGTATCCACCTTCACTTTGGTATCACGCAGCAGTTTCACCACTACCATCAGGTTCATGGAATTGTCATCCACCACCAGAATGCGGGCATCCGGCGCGATAAAACTCTGACGGTAGGCGGAACGCCGGTTCAACTGCTTCTGCACGGCAAAGTCTATGACGCCGATGGGGCGGACATTGACGATGCGCTGCTGCAGTTCGACGGTAAAGACAGAGCCTTTGTGATAAACGCTGTCCACGGTAATTTTGCCGCCCATCATTTCCATCAGATGTTTGGAGATGGTGAGACCAAGCCCGGTGCCCTCGATATTGCGGTTATCCGATTCGTCCACCCGCTTGAAGGAGTGGAAGAGATCGTCAAGGCTTTCCTTGCGGATGCCCATACCTGTATCTTCCACCGAGATTCGCAGAAGAATCTGGTCTGCGGCAACCCGCTCTCCTTTGGCGGTTAAAGTGACGGAGCCGGAATCCGTATATTTGACCGCGTTGGTCAGCATGTTGGTAACGACCTGTTTGATCCGCACCTCATCACCGTAGAGCATGGAGGGGATATCGGGATCGATGTCCACCTTAAACTCGAGATTTTTCTGATGCGCCCGGATCCAGATCAGATTCACCAGATCACTGAGCAGAGAGCTGAACTCGTATTGGGTTGGCACAATATCCATTTTGCCGGATTCCAGTTTTGAGAGATCCAGAATATCATTGATGGTGGTGAGCAGCATTTTGCTGGCGTTCTGGATGTTGATGGCATTTTCTGCAATCTCATCGGAGATATCTTCCCGGAGAATCATTTCGTTCAAACCGATAATCGTGTTGATGGGGGTACGGATTTCGTGGCTCATATTGGCGAAAAAAGTGTCTTTGGAGCGGGCGATCCGTTCTACCTCTCTCTTTTGCGCTTCCGCAGCCTGCCTTTCCAGCTCGTATGTTTTGCTCTGGACTTTCAGCAGGATGCCGATAAACAGACTCACGCAGACAAGGGCGATAAAGGAGTCCGAAAAACTGTAGAACCGGGTGGAAGCCGGAACCAGATCGGGGCGGCAGTAGCACAAAAGATAGGTACCGAGAAAGGAGAGAAAGGACAGCGTCATGGCGATGACAAAATCCCGTCCCTCAAACAAAAGGAAAATATAGACGAGTCCCAGCACAAACCAGACCGGCATACCGCTCTGGGTGCCGCCGCTGTTGATAAAGAGCATGGGGAAGAAGCATGCATTGGTGCCGATGACGAGAAGCCAGCAGGCTTTTTTGCCGCCATTTCGCGTGAGGGTGAGCCAGATGGAAAGGCCGGAGATCACGCAGATGGGAACCAGCGAATATAAAACTTTGGGATCGGCGCCGGGAAGGGCGAGAATGATGCCGGTCACGGAGGAGACGAACACCAGAAGCATAACAATCCGGTTGAGTTTTTCCTGCAGCGCAAGATGTTTTGGGAAAAGGGTTCTGATAAGGCGCAGCCATTTTTTTCTCATATATCTATTTACCCATCCTTTCCAGAAGCTCGGAGGCGCCGAGGAAATCAAAATCCTGGGTCAGCTTCCGCAGGCTCTTGGCAAGTTCTGCCAGGGAGGCATCCTCTGTCTGAAACTGTGAAAGCCGGTCCAGAAGATCCGGGAGGCCCGCGTTCTCAAAGGAGGACAGCTTTTCCTCAATCTGCGAAAGGAGATTCTGAAGGCCGGTTTCCTCCGCCGTGCTGGCAGGAGAATCCCCCGGGATGCCGGGATAAACGAAGGTGTTTCCGGACAGCGCCTCCAAAAGACGGTCGTGGTTTTCCATCATCGCCTGGTGGTGCTCCAGAATATAGTCGGTTCGGTTTTCCTTGCCGGCCAGTTCCAGTTTTTCTGCCATCTCTGACAGTTCGTCCGCGCCGATGCCCTTGGCATTGCCTTTTAAGGCGTGGACGCAGATCACATAATTTTCCCAATCCTGTTCCTGGAAGCAGCGGGACAAATTGTCCCGGCGTTTTTCACCTTCGGCGTGAAAGATGGCGATGATTTCCCGGAACCCTGTCTCGTCCACACAGTAGGTGAAGGCCCGTTCCATATCTATCCCTGCCCGGGCCAGCCGCAGCCGTCCTCTGGCGGCATCGTCACGCGCATTTACGGCATCGGGGCAGGGAGATGCCGCAGCACAAGCTTTCTCCTTCGCAGGAGCGGATTCCCCGGTCATTTCCCGGCTGCCGGGCTGTTCGTCCGTCATTTGTGAGAAATCTCCTTGTAACGGGGAATCGTTCATCTCCACGGGTATCTGCAGCTGGGAAGGAATGTAGCGGCGCAGGATCCGCTCCAGAACACTCAGTTCAATGGGTTTGGCGATAAAGTCATTGAATCCCTCGGACAGGAACATGTCCCTCGCGCCGCCGATGGCATTGGCGGTAAAAGCGATGATGGGAAGCGACTGATAATAGGCCCCAGGCTTCTGACGGATTTTATGAAGGGTTTCCACACCGTCCATTTCCGGCATCATGTGATCCAGAAAGACACAGTCGTAATTTGGCTTATTCAGCTTTTCCAGAGCCTCCTGCCCGCTGCCTGCCAGTGTGACCTTAAGACGATAGGGCAGAAGGAGCCTTGCCATAACCTTCAGATTCATGGCGTTGTCATCCACCACCAGCACATTCGCCTGTGGTGCGATGAATCCATTATGTAAACCGGCGTGGAGATCTTTCCCGTAAAGAACCTTCTGGCCGTTAAAGACTGCGGCGATGGAAAGTATCGTAAAGGGCTTGTAAATGCGCAGCATATTTCCGGGTACGGGCAGTTCCTGGTCATAGTCCAGAAACAGTGCCACGGTTTTCTCCGTGCAGAGCCTGTCGAAAAAACTGCGGTCTTCGATATATTCTTCCCAGCCGATGAAGATATGGGTGTAGGCTTCCCGTTCCATCCGGCGTTTCAGCTCGGGAAGATTCCGGCAGACGCGGAAAGGAAAACCGAGCTGGCCTGCGATGTGCTGGATACATTTTTCATAACCTTCCCGCACTACGGTGTAGTCATATTTTTCCAGATTGATGCAGCAGGCCGCGAACAGATCGTTTTTGTCACGGATGGATACGATGGGAGTTTCGTCCAGAACCTTCTGGGGAATGGTAAACTGAAATTCACTGCCGATGTCCGGCTCGCTTTCCACCGTCATAAAGCCGCCCATGCTCCGCACCAGAGCCTGTGTGATGGCAAGCCCAAGACCGATGCCGCCTTCTTCCCGGTTTCTTTTGGAATCGACCTGGCTGAAGCTGGTGAAAATATGTTCCATATCGTTTCGTCTGATGCCGATGCCGGAATCCCGGACACTGACAAGCAGATTGATGCCGTACGCCTCCTTACGGCTTCCGATGCGCAGAATCACGCCGCCCTCTTTCGTAAACTTAAAGGCGTTGCCGAGCAGATTCATGGCAATGCGCCGGAATTTCTGTTCGTCGCCTAGCAGGCTGCTTGGCAGACCGGCGTCGCAGTCAACAATCAGTTCCAGGTGTTTTCCGTTATCCAGGGTGAGCGCCATATTGATGATGTCAGTGATGGTGGAGGTGATATTGTAGCTTTCCTCCGCCAGTTCCAGGCTGCCTGTTTCCAACTCCGAGAAGTCCAGGATATTGCTGACCGTGGAGAGAAGATTTCTCCCGGCAGTCTGGATATCGACCACGTCCCGCCGCACGTCTGTGGGCAGATCCTCCTGTAAAATAGCTTCGCTCATGCCGCAGACCGCATTGATCGGCGTGCGGATTTCATGGGAGATGTTGATGAGAAAATCATCTTTGCTGCGCTCTGCGGTTTCCAGCTCCCGTATTTTATCAATCAGAAGCTCGTTTGCATCACGCCTGTTTTTCTGGATGATCCAGATGACCGCAGAAACCGTGTAGACGGAGAGAAACTGGACGAAGAGCCGCAGCGCGCTGCGGGGGCCGGTAACGGCGATGGTTTTTGAGATAAAACCGTGATACAGAAAGAGGAAAAAGGGGATGATGAGTCCGGGATAGAGAATCTGCTGGGTATTGAATATGCTGAGCAGGACAATCACGCCTGCCATCGTGACAAGCATAGAAGAAAAACTGTTCGTAAACAGGGCGTAGAGGATGAACTCGGTCCAGCATGCGATGCTGATGAAATTCGCCCGGCGGGAATGATCCCAGTATTCTCGGGAATAGATAAACCAGCCGGAAAGTGTCGGGAGAAAGAGCAGCTCCCTGATATAGACACTCCACCCGGAGAGCAGCCCTGTGGCAAATGCGGCCGCAGTGTAGAGGCTTAAGACAATGAGTACAATGCGCTCCAGTCTACGTTCGGCCCGTTCCGTTTTTAACTGTATATTGTCCAAGGCAGTCAACGCTCCTTTCCCGGCGTGAGAGAAACTTATGTATCTTTGATTTGAAGCATCTCCTTCAACTGCGGCAGCATGTCCATAAATACATCCAGGATCACAGGGTCGAACTGGGTGCCGCGGCCCTCAGACATGATCTGCATAATCCGCTCGATGGGGCGGACGGGGGGCTTGTAGCAGCGTTCTTCATAGAGGGCGTCAAAGACGTCCGCCACGGCCATAATCCGCGCCGAGAGCGGAATGTTGGTTCCGGTAAGCCCGGTGGGATAGCCGGTGCCGTCCCATCTTTCGTGATGGTACAGGGCGATGTCCTCCACCATCCGCACATAGTGATCGTCCTCGATATCGCCGATGATAGTCTGGATGATTTTTTTGCTGTGTGTGGTGTGCTGTTTCATGGTCTCAAATTCTTCGGGAGTCAGCTTTCCGGGCTTTTGCAAAATGGCGTCCGGGATTTTGATTTTTCCTACGTCATGCAGCGGCGCGGCTTTACAGAGATTTTCGATATAGGCGGGCGTAAGTTCCTGCGTGAAGAGACTGCGGGTAAGCAGCTCAACGGCGATCATCCCGACATAGGTCTGCGTATTTTTTACATGCTTTCCCGTGCTGCCGTCGCGGCTTTCAATCAGGTTGGCCATGCCGATAATGACGGATTCCTGGATTCGCCCGAGCCGCAGGGCATCCTCCGTAATTTTCTGCGCCTGGATGCTCACCATATTTTCCAGATTGTGACGGTACTGGTCAAGCTCAATGGTTTTGCTGACACGGCTTAAGAGGATGTCCGGCACAAAGGGCTTGATCACGAAGTCCATAGCGCCTATCTGGAAACATCTGATCTCTGTCTCCGCCAGATTGTCCGCAGTCAGAAAGATGACCGGGATGCTTTTGGTCTGGGTATCGGAGCGCAGTTTTTCCATCATCTCGAACCCGTTCATCTGGGGCATGTTAATATCCAGAAGGATCAGGTCCGGACGGTGTGATTCCAGGTATTTGAGAGCCGCTTCTCCCGAAGTGCAGGCGGCTATGCGGTACTGCGGGCCGAGAATCCGCTGGGCGAGCGACAGATTGGTCTTATCATCGTCAACTACGAGAATCGTATTTTTCATCTGGAAATCCCCTTTACATTATGAGACGGCATTCTCTGAATCGCCGCTGTCTTGTGACGATTTTTGCTATATTTTATTGTAAAACAATCCGCCAATAAAATCAAGAAACCGAAAAAACGCACGGGAAGATTTTAACAGGGTGGAAGTGTTTGCCTAACGACAGGAATCTGTGTTATTATTTACCTATATATCATCGGAATTACACAGGTTTCCATAACAGTTTGTTATGGAAATCCAAGGGCGCCCGTAAGAAATTCGGCGGACGGAGGAAATATGGAAGCAGGTAATAACATGCAGGAAGATAAAACGGCGGAAAAGAAAGCGCGGCAGGCGGCGGAGCAGGACAGCATTCCCAAAAAGCTCTGGACGGTCTACGAGAAGGCTTTTTTTTCATTTTCGGCGGAGGAGAACCGCAGATTTACCAGGAGTACAGAAAAGCAGTTAGGGCAGCTGGAGCGGCGCATTGCCCGCAAGAAAAAACAGGAAAACCACCAGGTGCTGGCGGATATGAAGGATCTGCACAGGAAGGTGGCGCAGATTGGCTATACGGTGGTGCTTAAGGATATCAGATGGATGAAAAAATACCGCCGGGTGGTGCGGCTTTTGGCCAGACTGGATATAAGCTTCCTGAAAAAAATGGCATCCGGGGCGGTTCCCGAAGATATCGCAGGGATGGAGAAGACGGTACAGCTACTCCGGACGAAATCGCTCTATGAAATTTACAAGGACGAATACATGCAGTATCTGGTCGGACAGCGGATTGAGGAGCTGATGGAGGCGGAGCCGGAAAAGCAGTACCCCGAGGCCAGGGGCATGAAGCGACATTTTATCCTGCACATCGGCCCGACCAACAGCGGCAAGACCTACGAGGCGCTGCAGCGTCTCAAGCAGGCATACCACGGTATTTATCTGGGGCCTTTGCGCCTTCTGGCGCTGGAGGTTTACGACCGTATGATGACGGACGGCATACCATGCGATATGATTACGGGGGAAGAAACCATACGGACGCCGGGAAGTTTTGTACAGGCTTCCACGGTGGAGATTCTGGATATCAGGGAGAGCTATGACATTGCTGTCATAGATGAGGCGCAGATGATGGCCGACGAGAACAGGGGCAGCTACTGGACGAGAGCGATCCTTGGCATCCGTGCCGGGGAGGTTCATGTGTGCTGTTCCGGCACGGCGGAGAAGCTTCTGACCGGGATGATTGCGCGCTGCGGCGATGAGATGGAGATCGTCCGCCACGAGCGGAATACGAGACTTACCTTTATTCCGGAACGTTTTGATATATCGAAGGATGTGGAACAGGGTGATGCGCTGATTGCTTTTTCCAAGAAAAATGTGCTGGCCATCGCGGCGGCTTTAGAGGGACGGGGAATCAGGGCCAGCGTGATTTACGGGAACCTTCCGCCCCAGACAAGGCAGGAACAGGTGCGACTCTTTACGGAGGGAGTTAATCAGGTGGTTGTGGCCACGGACGCCATAGGCATGGGGATTAACCTGCCGATCCGCCGGGTAGTTTTTATGAATACGACTAAGTTTGACGGTGTCGGGAAACGCAGGCTTTTGGCGGAGGAAATCAGACAGATTGCGGGCCGGGCCGGCAGGTACGGCTTTTATGACACGGGCTATGTGCAGTCTGCGATGGAGCCGGAGTATGTGGGAAAAAAACTGGCAGAGCCGCTTTATCCGCTGCGGCGGGCGCGGGTCGGTTTCCCAGAGCTGCTTCTCGATATCGACATCGAGCTGGATGAGATCATAGAGGCATGGGAAAAGACAGGAAATCCCCCCATGTACGATAAAATATCCATGAAGGAGAGCGTGGATAAATACAGATATCTGCGGGATTACCGAAAGAAAATTACATACATGGCGGACAGGAAGCTGGTGCTGTCCCTGATCACCTGTCCCTTTGACGTCAAGGACAGGGAGGTACTCAGGCTGTGGCTTCGCTACTGCGAGAACCCGGAGAAACAGCAAAACTGCCCGATGCTGCCGAAGGACTTTTCTCTGGAAGGGCTGGAGTCCTATTATAAGCAGCTTGATCTGTATACCCAGTTTGCCGCCAGAATGGACTGGGTGGTGGATAAGGAAGAGGTGGCCGCCAACAGAGAGTGGGCGCAGCATGAGATCGGGGAGCTTCTAAAGGACGATAAGGGACAGTTTGAGAGGAAATGCCGTATCTGTGGCAGACCTCTTGCATGGAATGCGGCTTATCCGATCTGTGACCGCTGCTATCGCAGAATGGAGAGGGATAACAGGGAAGCCGCAGGCTGAACAGTTACGGAAAAGGAGCAGCTATGATTTGCACTTATTATGCGGATGTGGGATGTCTGGATAACGAGATGCTGTTTCGGGAAAAGGTAAGGCAGCTTTCCCCTTACAGACAGCAGAAAATTGCAATTCTGCGGCATGAAAAGGATAAGAACAGAAGCCTTGCGGCGGGACTGCTTTTAGACCATGCGCTGGCGGCATACGGCCTGCAGGAAAGAAGCGTGGAATATGAGATCGGCGAATGGGGAAAACCCGCCTTGAGGTATCATCCGGAAATCTGTTTTTCGCTCTCCCATTCCGGCGACTATGCCATCTGTACCATCGGAGACAGGCCGTTGGGCAACGACATTGAGCGGGTAAAGGACGGGCGGCTTAAGGTGGCGGACCGTTTTTTTGCCCAGGAGGAGCTTTCCTGGCTCTATGAAGCGGGGGAGGAGGAACAGACACAGCGGATGTTCCGCCTCTGGACGATGAAGGAGAGCTTTGTGAAAGCGATTGGCAGGGGCATGTCCCTGTCTTTGCAGGATTTTGTGATCCACATGGACGGGGAATCCGGCAGGGCCAGGGTGAGGCATTGCGTGGATGCGAAATACTATCATATGAGAGAGTACCGTGAGATAGAGGGGTACTGTACGGCGGTCTGTGTGCAGGACAACGCAGATATCGCCTACAGTATGATACCAGTGGAATTTTACGGCTGAGGAAAGGTGGTGGCAGGATGCACAGAAAAAAGAAATTACGGATTGCCATAGCTGTTTTTGCGGTGCTTTTCACTATTTATACCGTGTTTGTCTATTTTCTGGTAAGCGCCTGCCTTGTGCCCTCCTTTATGGATAAACTGAACGCCTTTGAGGATATCACGGAAAAATGTTACAGTGAACAGATACAGACGGCAGATATTAAGGAAAACAGGTTGCAGCTTCTCTCCGGGACGCAGGAATGGCTGGAGAAAGCGGAGCGCAAAAAGATACAGGTGCGGACGGCGGACGGCTACCTGCTTACAGCGGCGGAGTTTCCGGCGGAGAAGGGAGACGCAGGGAGTACAGGCGGCAAAGCAAGTACGGGAAGCACAGAAAGCACGGAAAGCGCAGGCGATAAGTGGGCGCTTCTCCTGCACGGTTACACGGGCTGGAAGGAGGAGATGTACCAGTTTGCCTGCTGGTACCACCAGCAGGGATACTCCGTGCTCGTACCCGATCTGAGGTGCCAGGGGGAGAGCGAGGGAGATTTCATCGGCATGGGCTGGACAGATCATTATGACTGTGAGCTCTGGATCGCACATATACTGAAACAGGCGCCGGAGGCACAGATCGTTCTTCACGGACAGTCTATGGGCGCGGCCACGGCGCTGCTTATGGCAGGCTCCCCGGGGGTGTCGGAACATATAAAAGCGGTGGTCTCCGACAGTGCATACACATCGGGGTATGAGATGTTTGGAGATAAAATTACGGAGTGGTTTCATCTGCCGGCCGCGCCATTTGTGGATTCGGCCTGCATGATGTTAAGACTACGGGGCGGCTACAATCTGAGGGATGCCTCACCGCTGCGTGCGGTGGCGGCAAGCAGGATTCCCACGCTTTTTATCCACGGGGATGAGGATCGGATGATAGATGTAAATATGTCCTATGAGCTGTTTGAGGCGGCGGCCTGTGAGAAGGAGCTTTTCATCGTGGAAGGCGCAGGCCACGCGCAGGCGCAGGACAAGGCTCCGGACGCTTATTACGGGAGGATCAGCGAGTTTTTGGGGCGTTATCTGTAAGTAGGAGAAAGGCAGGATTTTTATGGGTGTGAAAGGGAAGCGGAGTAAGGATTGCAAGACGAAGAGAATTGCAAAAGCAGTATGGCTGACAGCCGCCGCGCTGCTGTTGTCACTTTTTCTGCCGGGGACGGTACAGGGGGCTGATAAGCGCACGGTGCGTGTGAGTTTTTTCCCTATGGACGGCTATCACGAGACGCTGCCGGACGGCAGCCTTTCCGGGATGGATGTAGAATATCTCGACAACCTTTGTGATTATGTAAACTGGTCTGTGGAGTATGTGCCCTGCGAAAGCTGGGACGAGGCCCTGCAGATGCTGGCGGACAAGGAGGTGGATCTGGTGGGAAGCGCCCAGTATTCCGCTGAGCGGGCGCAGATCTATAAATATGCGGACATTGCCAACGGCTATACCTTTGGCGCAATAGCGGTGAGAGGGGACAGCGCGCTTGCCTATGAGGATTTTGACGCGATGCAGGATATCACTTACGGCGTGGTGAGCACTTATGTCAGAAAACAGGAATTTCTGGAGTACCTGAAGGGACACGGCATCGAAAATCCCCGGGTGCGGGAGTATGAGAGTACGGCGGTCCTGCAGGGTGCGCTCTCGGTGAGAGAGATCGATGCGCTGGTGCACTCGCTCACGGAGATTCGGGAAGGGCAGCGGGTAATCGGCAGATTTGCACCTATGCCTTTCTACTACATTACATATCCCGGCAATGAGGATCTGCTGCGGGAGCTGAACCAGGGCATTGCGGATGTAAAGATGAACCGCCCGGAACTTGAAAACGAGCTGATGGTGAAGTACTACGACAGCCGGCTGGACCACACGATTCTTCTGACCGGGGAGGAGCTGGATTATATCCGAAAAAACGAAGGGCTGAAGGTCGGTTATCTGGACGGATTTTACCCTTTTTCCTATGAAGATGAGGAGGGGGTATACAGAGGACTAACCCCGCAGATGCTGGAGGAAGTGTCTGTGAGCACGGGACTAACCTTTTCCTATGTCAAAATGCAGGACATGGATGAGGCGAAGCAGGCGCTCATTGACGGCCGCATAGACATCATCGGTTACTGCGGGGAGCGTGCAGGAAATATGAAGCAGTCGGGCGCCGCCCTTACGAAAGCTTATGCCCAGGTGCCCCGCGTGCTGATTACCAAAAACGGAGGATGGGCGGAGGAGTTCGGTACGCTTGCGGTGACGGGGGACAATCTCTCGGAGGGGGAAGGCGCCTCCTATGCGGGGAACCAGACGAAGCTGCTGCTCATGGAAAGTCCGAAGGAATGTCTGCAGGCTGTGCGTTCAGGCAAGGCCGGTGCGGCGCTGTGCGACGGCTATCTGGCAGAGTACCTTCTTGGTTCCCAGCTTGGCTTCGGACAGCTTGAGATCCATACGGTTTTGAGCGATGCGCGCGGCATCTGTATGGCGGTACGCAGCAATGAGGCATCGCCGCTTCTGGGCATTTTAAACAAGGAGCTTCTGGAAGTCACTGACAAGACGGTCAACGATTATATGCTGCAGGACAATTTCTATTCCAGAATGAGCGTGGACGGTTTTATCAGGGATCACAGCATAGTGATTATTCTGGTTCTGGCCGTCTCAGCGGGTCTTGCCATTTTTGTGCTGTTCCGTATGCTGGAGAACAGCAGGCGGCTGCAGAAACTGATGTACAAGGATACGGATTTCAACATATGGAATCTCAATTATCTCAAATACAGGGCTTCCTTAAAGCTTGGGACGGACACAGACAAAAAGTTTGCCATCGTGTACACGGATATCTGTCAGTTTAAAAGTTACAATGCGCTATACGGCTGGAACTCAGGTCAGAAACTTTTAGAGCTTACCATAGAGGTGATGGCGCAGGAGGTCGGCGAAGACGAGCTTTATGCCAGAAGCTACGGCAGCCATTTTGTACTTTTCGTGCAGTATACGGATATGTCTTCGTTAACGAAGCGGATGATGGCTATGGCGAACAGGATTTCCGACCACATCTATGAGAAAGAGGAAATCCGCATGACGCAGGCGATGGGTGTGTGCGGCGTCGAAAAAGGGCATACGGATATCCAGCTTGCCCTTTCCTACGCGATTCAGGCGGTCGATCCCCTGAAGGACAGCCACAGCAACGCCATAAGCATTTATGATGATGAGCTGCGCAAAAAACTGCGGGAACAGCATGACCGGGAGAAGCTGCTGGATTCGGCGGATTTTGAGAGAGATTTTGTGGCATACTATCAGGCAAAAGTGGACATCCGCAATGAGCGTGTGGTAGGAGCGGAGGCGCTGGTGCGATTCAAAGATCCTACGGCGGACGGTGCGATCCGCGCGCCCGGATACTTTGTGCCTTATTATGAGCAGACGGGCAGGATTACGGAGATTGATTTCTTTGTGATGGAGAGCGTCTGCAGGATGCTTCGCAGGCGGCTTGACGAGGGACTTGCGGTGGTTCCCATTTCCTGCAACTTTTCGAGAA
The DNA here is from genome assembly GCA_910575775.1 of Lachnospiraceae bacterium. Classification (GTDB taxonomy): domain Bacteria; phylum Bacillota; class Clostridia; order Lachnospirales; family Lachnospiraceae; genus UBA3282. The sequence goes on from CAJTEY010000005.1 coordinate 76,624, forward strand.
CGCATTTTATAAAGGACGGATTCCCGGAGCGGTTTGTGTCCATGATGGAAAAGTATCAGGTGCCCAAAGACCTGATTGAGGTGGAGATCACGGAAACGCTCGTGGTGGAGGAGATGCAGCAGCAGAAGGTGAAGGAAAATGTGGCGATTCTGAAAGAGAAAGGCGTGCATCTTTCCATCGATGATTTTGGCTCCGGCTACTCTTCACTCGGCGTGTTCGAGCAGATTCCGGCGTCTGTGATCAAGCTGGACAGATCCTTCCTGCTTAACAATGAGAATCGGACAAGGCAGGTGCAGATTATGAGAAATATCGTAAACCTGGCAAGGGATCTGGATGCACAGGTGGTCTGCGAGGGTGTGGAGACGGAAGGAGATACGGAACTGATGATGGAGATCGGCGCATATGTGGCGCAGGGCTACCGCTACTGCAAACCTGTGCCGGAGGATGTGTTTGAGGAAATGATTGTATGAGGAAAAAGGCAATGACCGTTCTGTGTATTCTGGCGGCGTTTTTGTGTTTTCTATATTGTTTTATAGTGTTTCGGATCAGGTCAGGGAACCATTTTTATCTGATCTGGGCGCTTGGCGGCTTCTTCTTTCTGGGGATGGCGGCGGTGCTGCGCTTTGATCTGTGGATCAGGGTTCCCCTGCCGCTCAGACGCGGGATGCTCTGTATTCTGGCGGCGGGGGTGGTTCTCTTTGTGGTGGCGGAGGGCTGTATCTTCGCCCACTACAGGGATAAGGGCAGGCCGGATCTGGATTACATCATTGTGCTGGGGGCACAGATGAAGCCGGGCGGTCCGAGCGTAGTGCTCAAGTTTCGTCTGGATGCGGCTTACGACTATCTGACGGCCAACGAGGATACGCTCTGCGTGGTATCAGGCGGACAGGGATCGAATGAACCGTGCAGCGAGGCGGAAGGGATGTATGCCTATCTGGTGGAGCGGGGGATTGCGCCGGAGCGTATTCTGATGGAGGACCAGTCCACGGACACGTCCGAGAATATCGCGTTCAGCGCTGCGCTCATCGGCGGCACGGACAAGGATGTGGGGATTGTCACAAACAATTTTCATGTGTTCCGGGGCGTCATGCTCGCCAGACATGCCGGGTTCGAGAATGCCTGCGGCATTTCGGCCAGATCCAATATCTATTTTCAGCCGAACAATCTGGTGCGGGAGTTTTTTGGAATTATGAAGGATCTGGTGTGCGGGAATCTATTGTAACAGTTCAGAAAGACCACGCGGTTTTGCGAATGGGCGTGGGCTGAACAACATAAATGTCCCTTGACTTGCAACGGACTGAGCGGTTAGAATAGAACAAGCAAAGAGGAATCGGCAGCGTCATAAACTTGGAGATAAAAGGTGAGGAAACAGAGGAGAAAAGGCACGAAAATAATAGGATTTGCAATGGTTTTACTGTGTGTCCTTCTGGCGGGCTGCGGGGCGGAAGCCGCGCCCAGCTATACGAAGCAGGGCATGGAGGCTGTGGAGTCGCTTGATTATGAGAAGGCCCTTGCCTTGTTTCAGACGGCCGAGGAAAACGGGGAAGAAAAACGACTGCTCTACCGGGGCATGGGGCTTGCTTATCTTGGAAAAACTGATTATGAGGCTGCCATAGCGTATCTGGAGGCGGCTTTGCATCTGGGAAGCGGCCGGGTGGAGAATCTGGATTTTGACATCAATTATTATCTTGCCACGGCATATTATAAAAATGGACGACTGCAGGACGCGGTGCGTGTCTATGACGCGATACTTGGACTCCGGCCGGAGGAGACGAACGCTTACTATCTGAGAGGATGTGTGAAACTTGCGGAAGGTAATTTTGAGGCGGCCCAGACGGATTTTGACACGGCGATCGTCCAGGAACCGAAAAATTATGACCGCATGATCCGCATCTATATGGTGCTGGAGGAGTACGGGTACAAGGAGGCGGGGCAGATTTATCTGCAAAACGCCATGAAGGAGAACGAGAAGTCCATTTCTGACTATGACATGGGGCGTATCTGCTATTATATGGGAGACTATGAGAATGCCAGAAGTTTTCTGGAGCGGCTTAAGACCGCCACAGATTACGGTGCGGCGCTTTACCTTGGCAGAACGTATGAGGCCCTTGGGGATTATAACTACGCGGCCAGCATATATGCAGGATATACGGAATATGACCAGACGAAGGCGGAGATCTATAACCAGCTTGGCCTCTGCCGCATGCAGCTTGGGGAATACCAGACCGCGCTTGACGCGTTCCAGACAGCGATGAATATCGAGGGAAATAATATGATGCAGACCTTGAAATTCAACGAGATTGTTACCTATGAATATATGGGTGAATACAAGACGGCGGCGGCCCTGATGAACAGTTATCTGCGCAGTTACCCAGATGATACAACAGCAAAGCGGGAGTACGAGTTTTTACAGACAAGATAACCATATAATATTTTATGATAGAAGAATCAGGAAGGGAGAGGTATGTTATGAAGAATACTTATGTGCGTGTAAAGGGCATTATCAAAAAGGGGGATACCTATCTTCTCTTAAAAAGATGGGTGGACGATCGAATTCCGGATCCTTTTGTATGGGAGTTTATCGATGCGGAGGTACCCCACGGCGAGGCGCCTGACGAGACGATGCGCAGCGCCATCATAGAACTTTTATCCGTAAGCGGTAAGATTGAAAAGATTGAGTATACCTGGTCCCAGCTTCTGGGAGAGACGCACTGCGTGGGGATTGCCTACCTCTGCTCTATTTCCGAGGAGGAGGAAGCCAACATCGTCCTGTCTGAGGATTACGGAAGCTACGAGTGGGTGAAGCGGAAAGATTTCCCCAAATATATCGAGAACCAGTATGTGCTGAAAGATTTGGAGGGTAAAAAGCTTTGATTAATATACTGACAGAGAAGATCAAGAAACTGGAGGCGCCTATTGTGGTGGGACTGGATCCTACCATGAAGTTTGTGCCGGATCATATCAAAAAGAAGGCTTTTAGCGAGTATGGGGAAACCCTGAAAGGAGCGGCGGAAGCCATCTGGCTTTTTAACAAGGGGATCGTGGACGCAGTATACGACCTGGTTCCGGCGGTGAAGCCGCAGATTGCCATGTACGAGCAGTTTGGCGTGGAGGGCATGCACGCTTTCCAGAAGACCGTGTCATACTGTAAAGAAAAAGGGCTGGTGGTGATCGGCGACATCAAGCGCGGCGATATCGGATCCACCTCCGATGCATACGCGGTAGGACATCTGGGTCAGGTGCAGGTTGGAGACAATATGTGCCGCAGCTTTGATGAGGATTTTGCCACGGTCAATCCGTATCTCGGCTCGGATGGCGTGAAGCCTTTTATGGAAGTCTGCAGGAAGGAGAAGAAGGGTCTCTTTATTCTGGTAAAGACTTCCAATCCCAGCAGCGGCGAGTTTCAGGACCGTCTGGTGCTCCCGGAGGGCTGTACCGATGCATCTGTGGCCAGACCGCTTTATGAGATCGTCGGTGAGAAAGTGGCCGAGTGGGCTGCGGATCACATGGGAGAGACATACAGCTATATCGGCGCGGTTGTGGGGGCGACTTACCCCGAGATGGGAAAGATTCTGCGCCGGATCATGCCTAAGTCCTATATTCTGGTGCCCGGTTACGGCGCGCAGGGCGGCAAGGGCAAGGATTTGAAGCACTTTTTCAATGAGGACGGCCTGGGAGCCATCATCAATTCTTCCAGAGGTATCATTGCGGCCTACCAGCAGGAGCCATATGCGAAATACGGGGCGGAAAATTATGCCGATGCTTCGAGGGCGGCGGTGCTCGATATGAAGGAAGACATTAAAACTGGTATTTTCCAGTAGAGTCGGTATATTTTGTAAAAGAAAGCGGCATACTATCCTTTATCATGTAAGAAAGGATCGTATGCCGTTATGTTAGGAAAACAGAGCATTCAGTTTCAGAAGAAACCGTACATTATAAGCAGCGCCTCCATCGTGGGCAGTAAGGAAGCACAAGGCCCGATGGGGGAGCTTTTTGATAAAGTGGGTTATGATGACAGTTTTGGCGCCGGGAACTGGGAGGAGGCGGAGAGCCGCCTGCAGAAGGAGGCGCTGGAGATCGCGATTTCTAAGGCCGGGCTTACCAGGCAGGATATTCAGATGGTTTTCGCAGGGGATCTGCTTGGGCAGTCCATCGCCAGCAGTTTCGGGCTGGCAGGGTACCAGCTTCCCCATGTAGGGCTTTACGGCGCGTGCTCCACCTGCGGCCTGTCCCTGACGATGGGCGGCGCGCTGGTTTCCGCCGGAATTGCAGAGAAGGCGGCGTGCATCACGTCCAGCCATTTTGCCAGCGCGGAGAAGGAGTTTCGGTTTCCTCTGTCCTACGGCAACCAGCGTCCGAAGTCGGCGACCTGGACAGTGACGGGAAGCGGCGCGTTTGTTGTTTCATCGCAGCCGGGGAAACAGACGCGTGCGGTGATGGAGGGCGTAACGGTCGGTAAGATTGTGGATTACGGAGTAAAGGATTCCATGAATATGGGCGCGTGCATGGCTCCCGCAGCCGCCGATACGATCGCACAGAATCTGGAAGATTTTGGCAGGGAGCCGAAGGACTATGACAGGATCATCACGGGGGATCTGGGCATGGTGGGACAAAAGCTCTTGTTTGATCTGCTTTCCGAGAAGCATATCGACATTACCAGACAGCATATGGACTGCGGTATCGAGATTTACGACAGCGAGAAGCAGCACACGGACGCAGGCGGTTCCGGGTGCGGGTGCAGCGCGGTTGTGCTGTCGGCATATATTTTAAAAAAAATCGAGGAAGGCATCTGGAAGAGGGTTCTCTTTATCCCAACAGGAGCGCTCCTTTCTAAGACCAGCTTTAACGAGGGACAGTCGATTCCGGGGATCGCCCACGGGGTGGTGCTGGAGCAGTATCGGGGATAAGATGAGATAGATCAACGGATAAAACGGCAGACGAAAAGTCTCCGCAGCTGCGTACGGCAGCTGCGGGGTTTTTATCTGGAGGAGTTCTTTAGCATAGGCTCTTACCCGTCTTTTGGCTTCCATCAGATCATCTCTTGAAAATTCCATTGACACCTCCACAATATTTCTTTTTGCCTGCTTCGCAGTATAACAGAGTCTTAATAAAAAATCTATTATGAGGTGACAGCCGCTGCCCCATGTGGTAGACTTATCTGGTACGAATCTGGCGTCCGAATGGATGCGGGACGTATGCTGATCCCGGTAAGGTATGGGGAGGCAGCATCGCGTTCGGTATGTGGGATTGGGAAGGAAGTGAGATGAGCATGAGGGAGATGGAGTTTAAGATGGAACGACCGGGTCTTCTCAAGGAGGGAGACAAGGTTACGGTGACCGAGGGTGTTCTTCCCAGCAATTATTATTATACGATAGACCCGTCCCTTGCGATGTCGGGCAATTTTCCTTTTAGGGAGCGGATGCTGGAGCGGGAAGGCGTGGTGACGGAGGTCATCGAAAATGCCAGAGGCTTCTATGTGAAAGTCAGATTTGGAGAAATGTGAGAAGAACTTCTAAAACGCGGCAGCAGGGGCAGATTTGCGAGGTAATTCTAAATCTCACACAGGAAAATGCCGGAATGCAGGCATTCTCCGCATTATATAAGATTAAAAAATAGAAAGAGAGGGAAATGTTATGTTAACTAAAGTGTCTACAGACAAAGCGCCGGCGGCCATCGGGCCTTATTCGCAGGGAATCATTGCGGGAGATTTTCTCTTTGCGTCAGGACAGATTCCCATTGATCCCGCTACGGGAGAGATCAAAGGCGGGGATGTGACTGAGCAGGCGGAGCAGGCCATGAAGAACGTGGGCGCGATTCTCGCGGAGGCGGGCACGGACTATACGAAGGTGGTGAAAACCACCTGTTTCCTGGCGGAGATGGCTGACTTTGCGGCGTTTAACGCAGTGTACGAAAAGTATTTCACCGAGAAACCGGCGAGAAGCTGTGTGGCGGTGAAGCAGCTTCCCAAGGACGTGCTCTGCGAGGTGGAAGTTCTGGCGTATCTGGGATAGGACAGACGGCAGTACAGATTGATGGGTTTACATAATTTCTATTCTGAATTGTGGGATAAGTTTACATAAGTTAAAGAGAGGCTGTCGTAAGTTATGAAGGGAAAAAATATCATACTGATCGGCATGCCGGGTGTGGGGAAGAGCACGGTGGGCGTGGTTCTTGCCAAGAAACTCGGATATGCCTTCGTGGATGCGGATCTGGTCATCCAGAGCCGGGAGGGAAAGCTTCTGTACGAAATCATTGCGGAGCGCGGTGTGGAAGGTTTCTGGCGGCTGGAGGAGGCCGTGGGTGAATCCGTTGAGACCGAACGGACGGTGATCGCCACCGGGGGAAGCGCGGTTTATGGTAAGAAAGCGATGGCGCATTACAAGCGGATAGGAACGGTGGTGTATCTGTCTCTTCCCCTGGAGGGAATCAGGGAGAGGCTTGGCGATCTCACGGAGCGGGGCGTGACGCTGAAAGAAGGGCAGGATCTGGACGGGCTGTATGTGGAGCGGCAGCCGCTATATGAACGGTATGCCGATGCCACGGTGGATTGCGAAGGGCTGTCAATCCGGGAGATTGTAGAGAAGATTGCGGCACTGGTGTGAGAAGTATTTATGCGGAGAATGCCGTATTTTAGGCATTCTCCTGCGTGAGAGTTCTTCTCACGCCATGAAAACAGAAAAGGGGAACGTGTCTTTGCCGGATTGGGGGATGCGTTCTTTTTTTGCATGAAACATTGTATAATCTTTCCGAAATGACGGAAACTATCATCAAAAGATTTTTGTGCCTGGATAGGGAGGAAAATACGATGGATTATTTTAATGCATTTTGGGTGGGCGGCCTGATCTGTGCACTTGTGCAGATCCTTCTGGAGAAGACAAAGCTTTTGCCGGGCCGTGTCATGGTGCTTCTGGTGTGCGTGGGAGCGGTGATCAGCTTTTTCGGGTGGTATGAGCCGTTTATGGAATATGCGGGGGCGGGAGCCAGCGTACCGCTTCTTGGATACGGCAACATTTTGATGAAGGGCGTGAAGGAGGCCGTGGATGAGAGTGGTTTTATCGGCCTGTTCCAGGGCGGTTTCAAGACCGGGGCAGTTGGATGCTCGGCTGCGCTGGTGTTCGGATATGTGGCAAGTCTTGTCTTTACGCCGAAACCTAAAAAATGAAAAATTTTTTAAAAATTTCTTGAAGACAATGCGGGGGCAGATTCGTTAATATGTATAGATGCATATGAATCATATCCGAAAACATCCGAGGGGGAAATGCTGGGTATGCATTTGCGGGTGGCAAAGACGGAGGAAAGGAGGCAGCTCACATTAACAGGGAAGAACAATTGTCAGCGCTGATTGATTCTTACCAGCATCTTGTGTTTTCCATATGTTATAAAATGACAGCGGATTATTTTGCCTCCGAGGATCTGGCACAGGAAACTTTTTTGTCGGCCTATAAGCATCTGGGAGAGTTTGATGGCAGGTACGAGAAGGCCTGGGTGTGCCGGATCGCCACCAACAAATGTCTGGATTACCTGCAGAGTGCAGGGCGGCGCAGCATTCCAACGGAAAATCTAGGATTTGAAAGTGCAAGGGCGCCGGACGGGGAAGCGTTTTACGGCAAAGGCGCAGGAGCTGCCGGAGGAGATGAGACGGCGGTACAGCAGACGCCGGAGAGCATCTGTCTGGAGAAAGAGGTGCGGGAGACATTGCTTTCCAGATGTCTGTCACTAAAGTCTCCCTATGATGAAATCGCCAAGGCATACTATTATGATGAACTGGATGCGGGAGATATTGCAAAGCAGAGAGGCGTTAAGAAAAAGACTATACAGACGCAGATTTACAGGGCGAGAAGTATGCTCCGCAGGATGTATGAAAAGGAGAAAGGCGCATGATACATAATATTACGGAAGAGAGAAAAAAACTGAATAGACGTGACGCTTCCCTTCCGGCTCCTTTGACTGAGGAAGAACTGATGCGGCTGATTGGGACGGTTGAGGAACGGGAACTGCTGCACGCACCTGGACACTTGAAAGAAAACGTATGTTCGCACATACACGCAGGGAAGCGGAGAGAGAAAAAACGTGCGCTTTTTGCTTACCGTGCCAAGGTTTTAGTGGGGATGGCGGCGGCCCTGGCGGTACTTGTCCTCGTGCCTGTGGATGGAACGGAGACGCAGAAAAGGACACAGACGGGTATCCGGGAACTGGTGCGCGAGGAAGAAATGTCAGTGAATGATGCGTGGGAGCAGGATATTCTTGACAGACAGAGAGATATTGACAGGACATGGGAGAGATATCGGAAGGGGCAGGAGAGAGCGGACGTCAGAAAACGATATCTGGGGCATGTTGCAGAAAAATTAAGGAATTATACCGATTGGGAGGATTGATGAGATGAAAAAACAGAAAGGCAAGTTCTTGTTGTTTGTGTTTTCCCTCTGTCCGGGGGCGGGACACATGTATATGGGACTGATGAAGATGGGAGTCAGCGTTATGCTTGGCTTTATGTTGGGGGTATTCGCGGTTTCCATCACAGGAATCAGTGCGCTGGCAGTGCTGCCCATCACACTCTACATATACAGTTTTTTTCACGCAAACAATATCGGAGGGATGGAGGCAGAGCAGTTTGCGGCTCTGGAGGACGAATATCTTTTCGGGTTCGGTGACTGGGATATGAGCCGCTTTAAGCTGGATAAGAAAAATAGGAACATTGCTGCAATTGTGTGCATTTTGATCGGTGTTTCCATGTTGTGGAATGTGGGATTCGGTATGCTCAGGGATTATGTGGGCTGGGATAATCCGTTTATCAAAGCGGTCTATTATACCATGAGGGACGAGGTGCCGAGAGTTATTATTGCCATAGCGATTATCTGGTTTGGCGTGTCGCTGATGCGCGGGAAAAAGCTGGATTCTGTGGAAAACGACAGGCATGTTGAGGCAGACTCCGCAAAGAAGCCGGTGATACTGCTGCAAAGTACTAAGGAGCCGGAAACGGACGAACAGAAGGTGGAAGAACCGGATCTGGACATGCAGAGCGCAGAGGACTGTGAGACACAGGAAAATGAGCAGGCGGGGGGGGCATAGACATATGGATATTCAGGAGAAGGATATGTGCAGGGAGAATACCGGGAGCCTGCGAACCCGCCGGGTCGGCTCCGTAACCTTCGGACTGACTCTCGTTCTGTTCGGCATTCTGTTCCTCATACATACGGTAATTCCGTCACTGGATTATGAGATCATCTTTCAGTGCTGGCCGATGGTTTTTGTCCTGCTGGGCGTTGAAATTCTGGTGGAAAACCGCAGGAGCAACGCGGAAAAGTGCAGATTTGTCTATGATTTTCCTGCGATTCTGATGCTGGCTATATTGCTTTTGTTTGCTATGGTGATGGCGGCGGCGGAAGTTTCCATGCAGTATTACCAGAGAGGATGGTGGTAGTAGAGTGAAAAGAACTTCTAAAGCTCAGCAGCAGAGGCTGTTTCGCTAAGAAATTCTAGGAGTTGCGATGCAACTCCGTTTCACTCAGGAGAATGCCCAAAATATGGGCATTCTCCGCATGGATTTGAGATTCTGCTTCAGCAGATTTACGTCTCCTCGTAGTCGAGCTGCCGCTTTGTTAAAAATTGTCTGACGGCCCTGTCCCAGAGCGCGTCCGGCGTCTTATCCATGAGAAAGGTGTGGAAGGCGGTGCCGGTGATGAGCGTGAGGGACGTGCCGTCATATTTTATATTGAGCACAAATGCCTTCACCTGATTCGGGGTGACGGAAGTGTCCCCTTTTTCCAGAAGGGAGGCCGTGTATTCGGGGACCAGATGCAGAACAAAATGAAAGGCGGCAGGCGTGCGTTTTCCCTTAATCAGATCAAAACAGACAGGCCGGATTTTCTTCCACTGCGTAAATTCGAAGGGCCGGATTTCCCTGTCATCCCATTCTTCGGAGGTGTAGAACGCCCTGTTTTCACGGCCGTCTATGGTGAAGGTGCAGTAGGTGCTGATGGATGCCTGCTCCAGCAGAAAGGAGTCGAAAGCGTCCCCGCCAAGAAACTGGCTCATAAAGTGTTTGACATTTTTTATGCGTAATGCGATCATGTGATGCCTCTCCGTTTTATTTTCATTTCAACACTATTTATAGAGTGATTCATACATATTTTCTTTCTGTCAGAGCGTCTGCCCGTGTATCTTTGATTGTAAGATAATTGCCGGGGATTTGCAATGAATAAATGTGATTTGCAAAAATGGGTATTCTATGATAGTATAAGTGGTAATGAAAACTATATGAAATGGTTGCGGAGGCTTTATGAGCTATAAGATTGTGGTGGACAGTTGCTGTGAACTGCCCGAAAACTATAGAAACGATGATAGATTCCAGAGTATCCCGCTTGGACTGGAAGTGGGAGACTATGTGATTCAGGATGATGAGGGGTTTAACCAGAAGGAATTTTTGCAGAAAGTGGCGGATTATCCCAAGTGTCCCAAATCATCCTGTCCTTCCCCGGAGAAGTACCGGGAGGCATACCATGATGAGGCGGAGGAAATTTATGTGGTGACGCTTTCCTCCCATTTAAGCGGCAGCTACAACAGTGCGGAGCTTGGCAGGAGCCTCTACGGGGAAAAGTACGGCCCCAAAAAGATTCATGTGGTGGATTCCGAGTCCGCAAGCTGTGGAGAGACTCAGATTGTGGAAAAGATTGTTGCCTGCAAGGAGGCGGGACTCGGGTTCGAGGAGACGGTGGAGGCGGTGGAGACCTTCAAACGGCAGATGCGCACCTATTTTGTGCTGGATAACCTGGAGACGCTCAGGAAAAACGGCCGTTTGAGCGGCGTGAAGGCGCTGGTGGCAACCACCCTGAATATCAAACCTGTCATGGTGGGAAACCGGGGTGTGATCGAGCAGAAGGGACAGGCCATCGGCATCAACAAGGCGCTTGCCAAACTGGCAGATTTTATCATAGGCGATGTGGAAAATCCGAAGGAGAGAACGCTGATGATTACCCACTGCAACTGCCCAGAGCGGGCGCTGTATATGCGCAGACTGATGGAGAAGCGGGCTTCTTATCGCAGGGTCGTGATTATGGATACGGACGGGGTCAGCAGCATGTATGCCAACGACGGCGGTGTGATTGTGACACTATAACAAAGTGAAAAGAACTTTTAAAAACTCAGCAGCAAAGGCTGCCTCGTTAAGAAGTTCTAGGAGTTGCTTCGCAACTCCGTTTCACTTAGGAGAACGCCCAAAAACGGGCATTCTCCGCACTGGTTCAGATTTTGAGATGTGGGCAGAGCAGGAAGACGGGCTGCGGGAGAACGGTTACGGTGTGTTTTCCCGCAGCGCTTTTTTTAGCTTGGGAAGCTCCAGCAAAGATACGGAAAAAGTTTTCCCGTCCTTCATGGTCAGCTTAAGCAGGGAGAGTTTCTCCACCGAGGCCGTGTTGATGAGACAGTGCTCGGATATCATTAAAAAATGGGCGAACATGGCCAGCTGCGCGTGGAGATTGGGCAGCGTGCTCAGGATATCGAGCGTTCGCCCTTCGGTCAGTGTGATATGGAGATAATTGCCGTTTTTTACCGCATAGAGAATTTCATCCTCGTGGACATAGAGGGTGTCCCTCTCTCCGCGCAATTCTATGGTGGGGACCGTTTCCGATTTCAGGCTCTGCGCGTGATCCAGCATCTCGTCCAGTTCCTTTACCTTGATCGGTTTGCGCAGATAGAGAATCTGCTTCTGGAGCTGGCGGCGGAGAATGTCGTGGTTGGTGGCTTCGGTGACGTCCTCCGGCACTTTGGCGAGCGCCGCCTCGATGACAGCGGGGTAGTCGATGGTGGAGATACATAGTATGATAGGAGCCACAACGCCCGCATCAATCAGCTTTCTTGCGAGCTGAAAACCGTTTACAGGTCCGCTTGTCATGTCGATAAAAAAGGCATCGTAAAGCATGGGAGAACGAAGAACCGCCTCCACATTTCCGTAGGAATCAATATAGAGCACGCCCGTGGTGTGAAGTCTTCTGTCAGAGGCGCGTCCAAGGAGCCGTTCCGTCTGTTTTCTGTCCGCAATATTATCATCACAAACTGCAATATGCATATAGAATCCTCCGTGTGATATGGTCTGATTTACGGCAGAAGCATCCATCCTTTTGATCGCGATGGCGCAATCTGCCGCACGGGCGTTTAAAGGATCATAAATTCAATCGGGGATGACAGCAGCGCCACCACGATCAGAACCTGTATGAGCAGGATGGCCGGCATTCCGTAGAGAAAATACCAGTGTCTGGTTTTGTGGCGGAACAGATGCATGCCGATGATCGAACCGACGCTGCCGCCGATGATGGCAAGCACAAAGAGCGTGGCTTCAGGAATGCGCCAGGCGCGCTTCCTGGCTTTGAGCTTATCTATGCCCATGACGGTAAAACTTATGAAATTGACAATCGCTAAATATATGATTATAAGTGTAATTACGTTCATTTCAGATTAGACTTTCCCTTTTGTATGCTGCGGGGATTCTTTTATGCATGATCTGTTTTGATTTTAGAGCAGCTTTTCTCCCTGCTCCTGCATCTTCATGGCGCGAACCTTGCAGGAAAGGCCAAAGAGATTGATGAAGCCCTCCGCGTCATGGTGGTCGTAGAGATCGCCGGTGGTGAAGGAAGCGATGCTCTCGTTATAGAGCGTGTACGGAGAGGTGGTGCCGGCCTTGATGATATTGCCTTTGTAGAGCTTGAATTTCACTTCGCCGGTCACATACCGCTGGGTGGACTCGATGAACGCCTGCAGCGCCTCGCGAAGGGGGGTGAACCATTTGCCTTCGTAGACCACCTGTGCAAACTTATTGCCGAGATCCGCCTTGAGCGCGTAAGTGTCGCGGTCAAGGATCAGCTCCTCAAGCTGCTGGTGCGCTTCATAGAGGATGGTGCCGCCAGGGGTCTCGTATACGCCGCGGGATTTCATGCCCACTACGCGGTTTTCCACGATGTCAACGATGCCGATGCCGTGCCTGCCGCCAAGCTCATTTAAGGCAGCAATGATATCAGCCACTTTCATCTTCTTGCCGTTAACAGAAGTGGGGATGCCTTTCTCAAAGGTCATGGTCACATACTCGCCTTCCTCGGGCGCTTTCTCGGGCGTGGTGCCGAGTACGAGCAGATGCTCATAGTTAGGCTCGTTTGCAGGGTCTTCCAGCTCCAGACCTTCGTGGCTGATGTGCCAGAGATTGCGGTCGCGGCTGTAGCTGGAATCTGCGGAGAAGGGAAGGTTGATGCCGTGCTGTCTGCAGTATTCGATCTCCTCCTCGCGGGAGTTTAAATTCCACTTTTCGTTTCTCCATGCGGCAATGATCTTTAAGTCGGGAGCCAGCGCTTTGATACCCAGTTCGAAACGGATCTGGTCGTTGCCTTTGCCGGTTGCACCGTGGCAGATGGCGGTTGCGCCTTCCTTGCGGGCGATCTCAACCAGTTTCTTGGCGATCACGGGCCTTGCCATTGAGGTGCCAAGCAGATATTTATTTTCATAAACAGCGTGCGCCTGTACACAGGGAATGATAAAGTCATCGCAGAACTCATCGGTCAGATCTTCGATGTAGAGCTTGGATGCGCCGCTGGAGAGGGCGCGCTCCTCGAGACCGTCAAGCTCCTCCGCCTGTCCGCAGTTGCCGCACACACAGATGACTTCATAGTCAAAATTTTCCTTTAACCAGGGGATGATAACGGTCGTATCAAGTCCGCCGGAATACGCAAGAACTACTTTTTCTTTCATTTTCGTTTCCTCCATATAAAATTATGTAATATTGTTTGATAACGGATATCTGATCTGCGCACACCGTCTGCCGTAATGTGGCAGGGTGCGTCTGTCCTTAAAACAATATACAACAAGAAGGGACAGAATGCAAGTGTAAATTTATGCATAATTTATATGAATATTTGTGATAAATATGCATAATATGAAATTATAATTGCATAATATACAAATATATTGTATAGTTATACGAAAATATTCTGTATATGAACGCGGCAGTTGCGTTATAAAGCTGACGGCGGTATGATAGGAAAGAGGAAAACGATGCCGCATGACGGAAAGAAATGCGGCAGGAAATCGGGGAAGGAAGAAACAAGAACAGGCGCAGATGGGATGAACACAGGAAAGGATGGGAAAAAATGGGAATACAGGGGTTTCTTTCAAGCGGCGACGACAGGCTGGATCGCCGGTTTCTCTTTACGGCGGAAATTGACCAGATGACTTCCGTTTTGCGGAGGACGCTTCTGCTCGACAGAAGCCGCAGGGAAAACGATGCGGAGCATTCCTGGCATATTGCGGTGATGGCGATGCTTTTTTCAGAATATGCGACAGAACCTGTCGATATTGGCAGGGTGGTGCAGATGTGCGTGGTGCACGATCTGGTGGAGATCTATGCGGGGGATACCTTCGCCTACGATGCGGTGGGGAATGCTGACAAAGAAGCGCGGGAAAAGAAAGCCGCCGACAAACTTTTTGCCATGCTTCCCAAGGAACAGGGACGGATGATCCGCAGCATGTGGGAAGAATTTGACGCCATGGAGACGGCTGATGCGAAGTACGCTGCCTGTATGGACAGACTCCAGCCGTTCTATCACAATACGCTGACGGACGGGCACACCTGGGTGGAGAGCGGCACGAACCGCGCTGTGGTGGAAAAACGGATGGCGGTCATCAAAGAGTTTATGCCGCAGGTGTATGTCTGGGTTGCGGCTAACATCGACCATGCAGTTGAGGAAGGATGGTTAAAGCCGTAGGGCGCCGGTTATCTCATAGGGGGGCTGTGGGGCTGCGGGCCTTTTTGGAATAAGGGGTAAAAGAAACAGAAACAGGGCAGGAGGAAATGAGATGGAATATAGAATCGTACGGCTGGCGGAGCAGCCGGAAATCAAAGATCGGGCGGCACGGTGGTTTCACGAAAAATGGGGCATTCCTCTCGCGGCATATCTGGAAAGTATGGGGGAGAGCCTTGCAGGGGAAAAGCCGGTTCCGCAGTGGTATGTGGCGGTGGAGGAGGGCAGAATTATCGGCGGCATGGGCGTGATCGAGAACGATTTCCACGAAAGGAAAGACCTTGCACCGAACGTCTGCGCGGTTTATACGGAGGAAGACCGGCGCGGCATGGGTGTTGCCGGCGCGCTGTTAAATTATGTATGCGCCGATATGAGAGAGCGGGGAATCGATACCTTGTACCTTCTGACTGACCACGACTCGTTTTATGAGAGGTACGGCTGGGAGTTCTTCTGCATGGCGCGGGGGGACGGGGAAGCGGAACTGTCGAGGATGTATGTACATAGAGTGTGAGGGATGATGAAGCTGGCAATCCCGAAAGCAAGTCTGCGGAAAGATTTTGGCGATGTGGCTGCCTGGAGAGGCTGAAACAGGCGGAGAGAAATTTGGGTGATAGGGACAGGAAAGAACTGCATGGTGGAAGGCGTTTGCCAGTTTTATCTGGGTGGCTTTAGGGTGAAGGGACGAGAGATGAACGCTTGTGGAAACAGTAAAGAAGCGGGCTTTTAAGGAGAAAAGGAATGAACGTAAATAGCGATGTGGAAGCGGTTATCACAAGCTTTAACCAGAAAAATTCAGGATGAAGAAGGTGCGAAATGATTCGCTATGCCTGTGAAAAGGATTTTGAGACGGTAAGAAAATACGATAAGCATATCAGCGAAACGGAATTGAAAAACGCGATTGCCTTAAAAAGGGTTTTGGTGCTGCATCAGAATGGCTGTTTTGCGGGCTGGCTGCGGTTCAATTTGTTTTGGGACGAGTTTCCGTTTATGAACATGCTGTATCTGTTAGAGGAATACAGGGGGCAGGGATACGGCGGGCGGCTTGTCGCGTTTTGGGAAAAAGAGATGAAAGACAGCGGATACGAAATGGTTTTGACGTCCACACTGTCAAACGAAAGGGCACAGTTTTTTTATCGGAAGAACGGGTATGCGGACTGCGGTTCTCTGTTGCTTCCGGGGGAGCCGCTGGAAATTATTTTGCGGAAAGGCTTGGGGTGATGGAATGCATCTCAAAGGAAATTCTCATGTTTGATGCTGGAAGACATTTAGAAGGAGGGTAATGCGATGGAAAGAAGGGACAAGGTAAATTATTATCTGGATCTGGCTCAGATGGTGGCCCAGCGGTCAACGTGCCTCAGAAGACATTACGGCGCGGTTATTGTCAAGAATGACGAGGTGATTGCGACAGGGTATGTGGGTGCGCCCAGAGGCCGGAAAAACTGCACCGATGTGGGGGAATGCATCCGGCAGAAGATGGCGATTCCGAGGGGGGAGCGGTATGAGCTTTGCCGCAGCGTTCATGCGGAAACCAATGCGATCATCAGCGCGTCGCGGGACAAGATGATCGGCAGCGCCATGTATCTGACGGGGGTGGAGGCGGAGACCGGAGAGTATGTGAAAAACTCCTGCAGCTGCTCCATGTGCAAGAGACAGATCATCAATGCGGGGATTGAGACCGTGTATGTCCGGGATTCGGAAGATGAGTACCGTGTGATTTCCGTGCAGCAGTGGATTGATGAGGACGAGTCTCTGGATGGCACGTTGGGATATTAGGAGGATCAAATGGGTACACAGGAAGAAATAGAGGGCTTGCCGGAACGTGACATGGCAAGTACGCCGGTTGACATAAAACCATCATCCAAGGGCAGAATGAGAAAAGAAATGGCAGTGTATGAGCTGCTCGAAGAGCTGGATATACCGTATCTGCGTGTGGATCACGAGGCGGCCGCCACAGTGGATGACTGTCACAATGTGGACGAGGCGCTGGGCATCCATATCTGCAAAAATCTTTTTCTGTGCAACAGACAGAAGACTGACTTTTATCTTCTGATGATGCCGGGTTTAAAAAAATTTAAGACGAAGGAGCTTTCTGCCCAGCTCGGCGTATCGCGGCTTTCTTTCGCGGAGGCGGAATACATGGAGGAATTTTTGGACATTACGCCTGGCTCGGTGAGCGTGCTTGGGCTGATGAACGACAGGGAACACAGGGTGCGTCTTCTGATTGACCGGGAGCTTTTGCAGGATGAGTTTGTGGGCTGCCATCCCTGCGTGAACACGTCCAGTCTGAAGCTTCGGATGAAGGATATTCTGGAGAAATTTCTGCCCCATGTCGGGCATGAATATACGGCGGTGGAGCTGATGGGAGAGCAGTTTACATAATGTTTAAGTGACTGACGCGGCGAATGATTAACATAATATTGGAATTGAGTTTACATAATATAGGAAACGGAGAATACATATGATACGAAAAATGACGATAGAAGATTACGACGGCGTGAAGGCGCTCTGGCTGTCGATCAAAGGGTTTGCCATCAGGAGCCTTGACGATTCCAGGGAGGGTGTGGCGCGCTTTCTTTCGAGAAACCCGGATACCAGCGTGGTGGCCGTGGAGGATGGCAGGATTGTGGGCGCGATTCTCTGCGGGCATGACGGCAGACGGGGATGCCTGTATCATGTGTGCGTGGCGGAGGATTGGCGGATGCGGGGCATCGGGAAGGCGATGGTGGTATTCTGCATGGAGGCGCTCAAGGCGGAGCAGATCAATAAAGTGTCGCTGATTGCCTTTACGAAGAATGATATCGGCAACGCTTTCTGGAAGCAGATCGGCTGGACGAAGCGGGAGGATTTGAACTACTATGATTTCACCCTGAACGAGGCCAATATCACGGCGTTTAATGGGTAAATGGAATAATATTTATTTGACCAAGTATCATATATGACAATATGGTGTTGATTTAGGGAGGCGGTGGAAGCGCTTCTGCTTACGGCATTCTTGACGATCAAGCTGTTGAAGGGAAGGCTAAAGCGGGGATCACATTTCTGATCTGCAAGCCATAGCGTCCGGGCGTGTGGAAAATTATGTAAACTACACGCCTTTGCTGTGTTCAAAGAGAAGAATATAAGGGGCAGCATGAAAACAAGACATTGAAAACACCCTCCGAAATGCGGTATATTGAGTTAGGACAAAGTTTGTCAGCCCTGCCGCATGGAAGGAGCCGGCTGGGGGATTTCTGATAAGGAGCGTTGGCTGTCATGTACAGAATACTTGTGGTGGAGGATGACGCAGTCATCTCGGAGCAGATCGCAAAATATTTGGAAAAATGGGGCTATGATGTGAAGTCGGTCAGGGATTTCGCGGATGTGATGGGAGAGTTCGCGGCGTGTGAGCCTCAGCTTGTGCTGCTGGATATCGGTCTGCCTTTTTATAACGGCTACTACTGGTGCGGCGAGATCCGCAAGGTGTCCCAGGTGCCGATCCTCTTTATCTCCTCGGCATCAGATAATATGAATGTGGTGATGGCCGTCAACATGGGCGGCGATGACTTTGTGGTGAAGCCCTTTGACCTGGAAATTCTGCAGGCCAAGATACAGGCTCTTTTGAGGCGGGCTTACGCCTTCACAGCGCCGGGAAACATTCTGGAATATCGGGGTGTTATACTAAATATGACGGATATGTCACTTTTTTGCCGTAAAAAAGCCGTGCAGCCGGATCAGGGCGAGGGAGTGTGGCCGATGGCGGCTGTTTCGGGCGGCAAAGATGCCGGAGAGGGAAAGGCGGCCAGACGGATTGAACTGACGAAAAATGAATTCCGCATCTTACAGACGCTCTTTGAGGCGGCAGGCGGCGTGGTCAGCCGGGATCTATTGATGAAGCGGCTCTGGGACGACGAGTGCTTCGTGGATGACAACACCCTCACGGTTAATATGAACCGTCTGCGCAAGCGGCTTGCGGAAATCGGGCTTTCCGGGCTGATCCAGACGAAAAAAGGCGTTGGGTATTTTCTGGGAGGGACAGATGGATAAGAAAACCTGCATACCATTGGCATATATACGGGAGCGGATTGCCCCGATCGCTTTATATATTGTGGAGGCGCTTATCTTTTTGATGATAGCTGCGCTCTATGGCTACGAAGGTGTGTTTGCCAATATGATTTATGCCCTGGGGATTGCGGCCTTCTTTGGCGGCTGCTATTTTTTGTCGGATTATGGCAGATACCGGGAGAAGTACAAGACGTTGTCGAGACTTTTTGCGGCGGAGGAGAGAAGTGACGCGCTTCCCGGGACGTCATCCGGCATGGAACAGGCGTACCAGCAGATCATCGCAGCGCAGGAGGCGGAGAAAAGGGCGCTTGTCACGCAGCTTGACAAGAAGCAGCGTAACATGGCGGACTATTATACGATGTGGACGCACCAGATCAAGGTACCGCTCTCGGCAATGGATCTTCTTTTACAGAATGCGGGCGAAAAGGCAGGCAGCAGTGTGGAAGAGGATGCGGACGATGGCGGGGATCTGCGGACGGCAAGGAAGCTGCGGGAGGAAGTGTTCAAAACGGGCCAGTATGTGGACATGGCTCTCCACTATGCCAGAATGGAGAGCATTTCCGCAGATCTTTCTTTTGAAAGGCTTGACGTGGACGCACTGGTAAAGAAAGCGCTGAAAAAATTCTGGCTTCTTTTCAGCGGCGCGGGGCTCAATCTGCAATTGGAAGCGAGTCACGCATATGTGGTCACGGACGGCAAGTGGTTTTCCTTTGTGATCGAACAGATTCTGTCCAATGCGCTTAAGTACACGAAAGAGGGCGGCATCTCTATTTACGGGGCGGATGAAAATGGCAGACCTGCCAGGGAGGAATGCAGTTATCTCGTGATAGAGGATACGGGCATCGGGATCGAGGAGAGCGATCTGCCCCGCATTTTTGAGCGGGGATTTACAGGATATAACGGACGTCTGGGCAATCAGTCTACGGGCATCGGCCTGTATCTGTGCAGGCAGATCATGGACAGACTCGGGCTTTCCATCCGAGTGGAGTCGAAGCGCGGCGAGGGGACAAAGGCACTTTTGGGGATTGCGCAGGAGGCGGTTCTTACAAAAATGTAAGTTACGACAGGGAAATGTAAGCCGGACACATGGCAGCGCATTTCCTTTTTGCTTATCCTAAAGGAAAGGAAGGAGGACGAAGATGTCACTGTTAACCGTAAAAAACGTAAAGAAAATATATACCACCCGCTTTGGCGCAGTCAAGGTGCAGGCGTTAAACGACGTGAACTTTTCTGTGGAAGAAGGGGAATATGTGGCCATCATGGGGGAGTCCGGATCGGGAAAGACCACGCTCTTAAACATTCTGGCCTCCCTGGATACGGCCACCAGCGGGCAGGTGCTGTTAAACGGGCAGGAGCTTTCCAAGGTCAGCCAGAAAGACCTGTGCGCATTCAGACGGGATCACCTGGGTTTCGTCTTTCAGGACTTCAACCTGCTTGACACTATGTCCCTGCGGGATAATATTTTTCTGCCGCTTGTGCTGGCGGGGGTGTCTTACCGGGAGATGGAGGAGCGGCTTGCGCCCCTTTCGGACAAACTGGCGATCACGGATCTTTTGGACAAATATCCCTACGAAGTGTCGGGCGGACAGAAACAGCGCGCGGCGGTCTGTCGGGCACTGATCACAAGGCCGGATATCGTGCTGGCGGACGAGCCCACAGGCGCGCTGGATTCCCGCGCGTCCGGGAAACTTCTGAAACTGTTCGGGGAAATTAACGGGGAGGGGCAGACCGTTCTCATGGTGACCCACAGCATTCAGGCGGCGGCCCATGCGGGGCGTGTGCTCTTCATCAAGGACGGCTGCGTGTTTCACCAGATCTACCGGGGGGGAGCGGAGTCGGGATGAAATGTACCGCATGATATCGGACACGCTGACGGTGATACAGGCACAGCAGGGCAATGGCGATGAGATGGCGGCTTCGGGTCGGATGTAGAAGGGAATGGGAGGTGCGCGAAACGAATGAATAAACTAAAATTACTGCCAGTGATGGCTTACAGAGGGGTGAAGCAGAATAAGCTGGTCTACCGGCCTTATCTCATGGCGTGCTTTTTTTCCGTGTTCAGCTATTACCTGTTTTCTTCCCTTCTGCACAACGATCTGATGGAGAGACTGCCGAAGGCGGCCTACGCGTGGCTGATGCTCACCTTGGGAAAAGGGCTGCTTTCCATTATTCTGCTTCTGTTTCTGCTCTATGCGGGCAGCTTTTTGCAGAAGCGGCGGAGGCGGGAACTGGGGCTTTACAGTCTTCTTGGACTGGAACGGAAGCATATCGGCATCATGCTTTTCTGGGAAAACACAGGGCTTTATCTGGTCAGCGTATCGGCTGGGATTGTACTTGGGTTTGTGCTGAATAAGCTGATGTTTCTCCTTCTGCTTCGCATGTCGCGGCTGGATGTGGAGGCGGCGTTTTACTTTTCCGCAGATGCAGTAATGGAGACACTGCGGTACTTTGCGATTGTATTTCTATGTGTCTATATCAAAAGTATCTGGAGCTTTTACCGTATGAAACCGACTGAACTGCTGGCCGAGAGCAGGAAGGGGGAGAAGGAGCTTAAGCGGATCTGGCTGTGGACTGCGGCGGGCGTGCTTTTTTTGGTGTGCGGTTATTATATTTCCGTCACCAGCAGGCTGGACAGCATGATTTTTACAGATTTTTTTCTGGCGGTATTTCTGGTGGTGCTTGGCACCTATTTCCTGTTTACTTCGGGAAGCGTGGCTTTCCTGCGGTTTTTGAAGAAAAGGAAAAATATTTACTACAGGCCGTCCAATCAGGTGACGATTTCCGGTATGTTGTACCGCATGAAGAAGAATGCAGCCGGACTGTCCAATATCTGTATTTTTTCCACCATGCTTCTGATTACATTGACATGTACGGTCACTTTGTGGACGGGAATGGATCAGGTTGTCTGTTACGACTATCCCTATGATGTGGCGGCATCCTATTCGGAGAACAGTAACGTGATGGAAAGGGCGCGTGAGAAGGCGCAGGCTCTTTCGGAAAAATACGGACAGAGAGCAGCGCGGCTGGACTGTTATAACAGCATGAAGCTTACCTGCGGCAGACAGCAGGGAAGCAACGCGTTTACCATTGCATCAGATATGGAATTTGCTGACCAGTATGCGGTCACGCTGATAACGCTGGCGGATTATAACCGGCTGGAGGGACAGGACAAAAGTCTGGAGGAGGATGAAGTGCTTCTGTACTCCACAGGACCGGCGTTCGGATCTGACAGCGTAAATTTTATGGGCGTGGAGGCGGCCGTCAAGGAGGAGCCGGAGCGGATTTATCCTTTTCCGCAGGCCAAAAACAGGATGTTTAGTTTTACCGCCCAATATGTGATTGTGGTGAAGGATCAGCAGGCATTTGAGAGGTTTGTGACGGCGTGGGCTGAGGCGAACGGTGTGACCGATCTGGAAGGCTTTTTACACAGCGGCGTGCGGCATTTGAATCTGCTGCTTGACGGGAAGGAGACGGAGCGGGACGCCTATATCGAAGAGTGGTCGGTGTGGTGTCAGGGACAGCAGGACTTTCTGAAGATCGAGAACGGTCTGGATGGAAGGGATATGGACCGCTCCATGAATGGCGGCCTGCTCTTTATTGGTATGGTCTTCGGTCTGCTGTTTTTTATGTGCCTTCTGCTCATCATGTACTTTAAGCAGGTCTCGGAAGGGTATGAGGACCAGGACAGCTTTGGAATCATGCGGAAGGTGGGCATGAGTGAAGCGGAAATCCGGGGAACGATTCGCAGGCAGATCCTGCTGGTGTTTTTCCTGCCCCTTGCTGGCGCACTTTTGCACACGACGGCAGGGCTTGTGATGGTCAACTGCCTTCTGGCAGCATTACGGTTTTTCGATACCGGGCTGTTGATCCGCTGCTGTGCGGGCGTGGCGGCGGCTGTGGCGGTTCTTTACGGGGGGAGCTATGTGATGACGGCGAAGACGTATTATCGGATTGTGGGGAAGTGAGGAAAGGATGCTCTGTCAGTTTGGCAGGGCATTTCCTTTTTGCACATTTTAATTTCACACTTCTAAGGGTTAATTTAATCATTTCCAACTATATGACTAAACAGCGGCAAACTGCTTTGTACATAAAATTTATTAGAGAAAAGCCAAAAGAGCATTTACGCACAAGTTTGTAAATGCTCTTTTGATTTCGGATTGTTGTCCCAATATTGACAAATATGTCCCAAAGTGTTATAACTAAGGCATAGAGAAAAATGTGAGGGAGAGTGCGTATCATGAAGAAAAAAAATGTGATAAGCTTAATAAAATATTATACGGAAAAGAATGATGCGGGCTTTCGGAATGAAGCTTATGAGATCGCTAAAGGATTTGATGCTTCTGGAGATTATCAGCTTTCAGAGTATATTATGTCCTTATTGTCCAATGTGAATACGTTTGTACCGCAGATGTCGGAGAATGATTCACCCTTTTTTGAAAAAATTGGTGGGAAGGAAGATATGCTATTACTTCCAGATGTAATTACCAGTGATTTATTGGGCGTAGTAAATGCAATTGAACATCATATTGGAATTAATAAGTTTTTGTTTCAGGGGGCACCAGGAACAGGGAAAACGGAGGCAGTTAAGCAACTTGCACGAATATTGAATAGAGAAGTTTTTATGGTGGACTTTTCGGCAGTGATTGATAGTAAGCTGGGACAGACACAAAAGAATTTATCTATGTTGTTCAAGGAAATAAATAGTTTCGTTCAACCGAATAAGGTAATAGTTATGTTTGATGAAATCGATGCCTTGGCTTTAGACCGAACGAATCAGAATGATCTGCGGGAAATGGGACGAGCAACTTCTGCTATGTTGAAGGGATTTGACCGAATGAATGAAAATGTAGTTTTAGTTGCTACAACTAATCTGTATAAGTATTTTGATAAAGCGCTAATCAGAAGATTTGATTCAGTCATTGATTTTGATAGATATACGAGGGAAGATCTTCTTTCGATTGCAGAGAAGATGTTAGATCAATATCTTGATAAATTAAAACTGGCTAATAGAGATATCCGTTTGTTCCGTAAAATAATGAAACTAATGCCACAGATACCATATCCTGGGGAATTGAAAAATATGATTAAAACGTCGGTTGCATTTAGCAATCCACGTGATGGTATGGACTATTTCAGAAGACTTTACTATGCAGTTTGTAATGAAAAACCGGAAGATTTAAAAAAACTTCAAAGCCAGAAATTTACAGTTAGAGAAATAGAAATTCTGGTTGGAAGATCAAAAAGCAGTGTTGCAAGAGATTTGAAAGAAGGTGCAATGAATGAATAACATTTTACAATTAAAAGGAAGATTTGAACAAAGACCTAATAGCTCCAAACCGGGATCTCCGAAACTTCCGAAGGGAAAAAGTGTGTCGTCGTTACATCTTATTGAATTATCTGAGCAATTGAAAAGAATTTTGCAATACTGGAAAACAAATACAGATATTAGTGGTGCCCTGGTTAGCGTACACTATACACATATTGTTGCAAAGAGTAATAGATTGAAGATTTTGCTGTCTGAGAATAGTAAATCTCCTGCGGAATCTATTAGAGGAGTTAAGTTTATCTGGGAACCAGACGAGGATGGTAAAGAGATACAAAAACATGTATTTACCCATTATGTTTCGCTTAAAGCGATTGAAAAAGCAATCGGAGTTTTGAGTGAAACAATATCTGTTATTGAAAAATATTTTAATGGTATTATTACTAGCGAGGAAACGGAAAAAATCGCAGGGACACCGGCGGATAGATTTAGCGAATTTTCTAAATCCAATTTTTTAAACGCTGTGGTGGATGGATTTTACGTTGAAAGCTTTGATATTGATCGGGCTGCAGAAGAGATAACAGGAGAATCTATTATAACAATTTTTCAGACCGGGATTGAAACGAAGAAATTGTTGTCAAAGTTTGGAATTCATATCGTAGACGAACGTATTATAGATGGCACTACATTAAGACTTAATCCAGATGAAGCGAAATTGCTATATAATCGTGCTTCGTATCTGATTGCGATGAGTGTCACTGATTTTTCCCAGCTTACGAGAGACGAGGTGTTGGAGGATAAGGTGGAGCTCAGTAATGAAGAAAGCCTGATACCCCATCCGACCAACGAACCTGTAATAGGAGTTATTGATACACAATTTAATGAAAAGGTGTATTTTCATGAGTGGGTGGAATATAGAAATTTACTTGATCCGAATATTCCATTGACTGCAAAAGATTATGAGCATGGGACAGAAGTAAGTTATATCATTGTAGATGGTCCGCAAGGTAATCCGGCACTTGATGATGGGTGTGGCAGATTCCGAGTACGTCATTTTGGTGTTGCAACACATAGAGGTTTCAGTTCATTTACCGTGTTAAAAATGATACGAAACATTGTTGCCTTAAACAGGGATATTAAAGTATGGAATTTATCATTGGGATCCAAGCTCGAAATCAAGCCTAGTTTTATTTCTCCAGAGGCAGCAGAACTCGACCGTATACAAAGTGAGTATGATGTTATTTTTGTTGTTGCAGGGACAAATATTCCGGATGGTGAAACAAAAAAGGATATGAAAATTGGATCGCCAGCAGATTCACTGAATTCTCTGGTAGTCAATGCTGTAGACTTCAGAGGAAAATCAGCATCTTATACCAGAGTTGGTCCTGTATTATCTTTTTTTCATAAGCCTGATATCAGTTATTATGGCGGAGACGGTTCCAACTATAAGGACAAAATGATTGTATGCCGTGATGATATGGGGGCTGCATATGTAAGCGGAACATCATTTGCAGCGCCGTGGATTTCAAGAAAACTGGCATATTTAATTCACATTATGGGACTGAGCAGAGAAGTTGCGAAAGCGTTATTGATTGATGCTGCTGCGGGATGGAATAGGAAAGATGATGTTTCACATAGTATCGGTTATGGTGTTGTCCCAAAACATATTAATAATATTATGAAATCATCAAATGATGAGATACGTTTTATTTTGACTGGCGCATCAGAGGAATATGAGACATATACATATAACCTGCCAGTACCGATTGTAGATAATGCACATCCATTTTATGCAAGAGCAACGTTAGTATATTTCCCACAGTGTGATCGTAATCAGGGAGTTGATTATACAAGTACCGAAATGGATATACATTTTGGCAGAGTTGTTGTCGAAAACAGACAAGCTAGAATAAAATCAATAGATAATAACCAGCAATCGGAAGATAAGTTGATTACCATTTATGAAGAAGATGCAAGAAAAATGTATCGGAAATGGGATAATATCAAGCATATTAGTGAAGAAATTAAAGAAAGAAGAATTCCAAGGAAAGCATATGATTCTGGCCTTTGGGGGCTTAAGATAAATACGAAAGAACGTTTACAGAGAAGAAAAGAACCACTTCAATTTGGAGTGGTTGTAACATTGAAGGAAATGAATGGTGTAAATCGTATTGACGATTTTATCAAAATGTGTATGGCGCGTGGCTGGCTGGTTAATCAGTTAGATATTGAGAACCAGTTGGATGTATATGCGAAGGCAGAAGAAGATATAGCATTCGAACAATAATGGAGAAAAATATTTTCACAGTGATAAACACATTAATCTGTGGGCTGATTGTTGCTTTTAAGGACCTATGGACTGCCAGATCCGCATGAGGGTCATACCCAGTATGCGCGTATTTTTCTTTCCATAGATCAGTTCGAACCGTTTTTTCATGCGTTTGAAGACAAGAGTATGACCCAGAAGCATATCTGAATATTCTAACGCTTCGGAGCCACCGTTTTATCGCTTGAGAGCCATTTGATTTTGGTATTCTAATGCTTGAGAGCCACCACAACATCTAGTGGTCTTTGATATTTGATTTTATATAGGATCTCCTATAGATTTTGATAGAAAGCCTGGTGCTTTTAATAAATCTATAGGAGGTCTTTTATTATGTACAAAAAGACGAAACCCAGAAGCGTAATGGAGCTTCTAAACAAAAATCTAAGCGAAAGGGAGGTGGCGGCAATACTTGGATGCTCAAGAAACACAGTCTCTGAAATTAAAGAACTCTGCAGACAGCAGGGCATGACTTGGGATGACATTCAGGATATGACAGATGACGGGTTGTACGATATTTTATATCCTAAGAAATTCAGGCGGACAACAAACTATGTGCCTGTCGATTATGCATACGTACATTCAGAACTCAAGAAAACTGGAGTGACTATGAAACTGCTGTGGGAAGAGTATCGGGACAGATGCGTGAGCGAGGGCAGGGAATACTGTGCGTATCCTACATTTACTGTCAATTATTACAAATACACTGGCGAGAAGAATTATACCAGCCATATACAGCACAAGCCGGGAGTCGAGGCAGAGGTGGATTGGTCTGGTCCTACAATGTCATATGTGGACGTGGATACCGGAGAAATCATAACCGCATATCTGTTTGTCGCCACACTGCCATACAGCCAGTATGGGTATGTGGAAGCAACCACGGATATGAAAGAAAAGGCGTGGCTTGAATGCCATGTGCATATGTTTGAATTCTTTGAAGGCACGCCTGTGAAGATCGTCTGCGACAACTTGAAAACTGGTGTTGTGTCTCATCCTAAGAAGGGCGAGACCATCCTCAATGATGCATATCTGGCATTGGGGGAGTATTACATGACCGCCATCATGCCTACAGGCGTTAAAAAGCCCAAGCAGAAAGCCAGTGTAGAAGGTTCTGTAGGCAAGATTGCGACGGCTGTTATAGCAAAGCTTGGGAATGAGATATTTACATCACTTGGATCGCTAAACCCAGCTATTCGCAAGGCTGTAAAGGAGTACAATGACAGACCGTTCCAGAAAAGGGATGGAAGCAGGAGCACTGTTTTCAATACGCAGGAAAAGGCTTATCTGAGAGCCCTGCCGTCAGTCCCTTACGAGGTGTGTGAATGGTCTTACGGACATAAGGCGGGCAAGAACTCCCATATAAGCTTTAACAAGGGTCAATACTCTGTTCCCAGCAGATATATTGGCTGTAAGGTTGATGTCAAATACAACTCCCGCCTTGTCTTTGTCTATCATAACAGAAGCGAAATTGCAAGACATGAAATCCTTCCCAAGGGCATAGTAAACGGTGTCAGGACAGATGAATCCCATCTTCCGTTTCCGCTTAAAAAGAATAAGCAGGCTGAAGACCTGAATGACGCGGCCAGAGAGATCGGGCCGAATACTTTTGGGTTGATCCGAAGGATGTATGACGAGGCAAAAGTAAAGGAGCAGCCCACGCAGACGGTCGTGGCCATTCTCGCAATTGCTGACACCTTTACGCCGAACATCTTAGAAGCCGCTTGTAAAAAAAGCTTAAAGCAGTATCATATGCCTTTTTACAAAACGGTATACAAGGCTGCCGAGAATCTAAATAATCAAAAAGAGCTTGAAAAATTCAAAGAAACAAATAAAACAACCGGCATCGTAAGAGGTGCCGATTACTACAGATAGGAGGAAATATCATTATGAAATTCGAGTTAAAGAAAAACCTTACAAAACACGAGCCGGGTGATTTAGCCAGACTGGCGGAAAACCAGGAAGGCGATATCGCATTGGCAGATCTGAGCTTTGATGCAAGATTGGAACAACTGCTTGAGGAATTGATCTGTGAAAGAGAAAACAAGCTTATTAACAGGCTGATAAAGGCCGCCTCATTCAAGTATCCAATGGCAAGCATTGAGTCTCTGGATTTTGACGCAAGACAAGTCAAGAAGAACACGATGATCAATCTTGCCGCAATGGGATTTGTGGCTACGGCAACAAACCTTATAATCACAGGTCCGACCGGTGCTGGCAAAACCTATCTTTCATGTGCGTTGGGAATTGAGGCATGCAAAAAAACTTACAGGGTTTTCTACATCCGGATGCCTGATTTAATGCGCAATTTTGAGGACAGGAGGGATGACCTTAAAGAGTTGACCCGGTACAGGAAGAGATTGGGTAACTACAACATCCTCATAATCGACGAGTGGCTGAACTACAAGCTTAACGAGAGGGATGCAAAGATGCTCTATGAATTGTTTGAGCAGAGAAGCGGAAACAATTCTACCATCTTTGTCGGACAATTTCCTGTGGCAGAATGGCATGACAGGCTGGGAGGCGGAACACAGGCTGATTCCATAATGGACAGGATTGTTCATAACGCATATGAGATTCCGAGCAGCGAAACGAATCTCAGGAAGATATACGAGTCCAAAAAGCTTGCTGATCTTAAGGCCGAGATTGAGAAATAGACACTTGTAAGACCTGTAAAAAAAGTTGGAGCTGTGAGCTCATGCTCATGGCTCCATTACTATATCTTGTGTTTGTGGTGGCTCTAAAGTGTTAAAATCCGAGGTGGCTCTCAAGCTATAAAACGGTGGCTCCGAAGCGTTAGAATATTCACTTACCGTATAGCAGCGAATTATCTGAGGAAGGGGAATATTTCATTTGTGTTTACCTCTCATTTTGATGTCTCTATTATAACACAAATACCCAAATATGAGAAGTAATAAATCAATAAATAAGACAGGTGTAAATCCTGTCTTATTTATTGATTATACCCAAAGTTCAGAAAGAACCGATTTCTCCTGGGTGCTCCGAGTCGTTTCCTGGCGACAAGGGGGAAACAGTATCAGTTCGTGTAGAGACTGGCGATTTGGAGAGACTTATCCGGGAAGTGCTCCTTGATATACATAAGATACTGCAGTGCACTGCCTTCATACGGCTGTACGTCACCTAACAGTCCCACTTCGTAACAGCTTCTTATTACATTGATGATACAGTCTTCCGTATGTTCCTCCTTGCAGCCCTTACATTCCTTCAATATATGTGCGATCGCCGTCTCCAATTCCACTTCGTCAAACACCTTGAAGTCCATGGTTGGGATATGAGCCATCCCCTGCGCTACGTCTCTTCTGGGTGCCTGCTTGTAAGCGGTGATGCACTGTTTTCCGTATCCTATGATACAATTGTTCTTCTGACATTGTCCGCATGTCGTTTCCTGTCGACAGCAATTCTCCAAATCATTTTCTACCAGCCCGGCATTTAATCCTTTTTTGTGTGATTCTGCCATGCTTTTAACCTCCATATCCTTTATAGTCTGATTGTATGTACACTATAGCACGGTGGTTTGGCACAGACAATAGGATTTTCTTTAAAGTTCATGGAAAAAGGTGTGGACTTCTCGCCTATGCAGCTTACAAAACGGCGGTCTGGCAGGCAGATGAGTCTGTGGAAATCGCGACAGCATGCCGATACATATAACAGACGAAACCGAATATCCAGGCAGAACAGTTTACATAACAGGATATTCATAAACCACGGACACAGGGAAGTGTCTTATCATCAAAAGGACGTGATACTATGAAAATCGGCGAAGCGCAGAAAGCCTACAGGCAACAGATCAGTCTCCTAAGAGGACAAAAGAGAGACTTTGTGAAGCAGCGGGAGGAAAACCGCAAAAAACTGGAGGAGGCCCGAAAGAAAAGCGAGGAACAGGGCGTGACCTTTGAGTTTTCCGAGGCCTATCTGGAGCGGGAAAAAGAATTGCAGGAAAAAATCGATGAGCTTTCCGGCCAGATCAATAAAAACGAAAAGACGCTTGACGAACTGATTGAGCAGGAAGTCGGCATTTTTAACAGTGTGGTGGCCGAGCAGCAAGGCGACGCGTGGAAGGAGTACGGCGAGGAGATGGCCAAGTGTCTGGAGATTGCCAGAAGAATCAGCCGGGGTGACCGCGTGCCCGCGCAGGACGAAAAGAAGCTGATGGACTTCAACATGGACATCTACAAGATGGCCAAGGAGATGGCGGCCATGAATATGGAGGGGGAACACAAGGAGTGGGAGTCCCTCTGGGGCGAAGAGGAGGAGAAGGAGTACGCCGATCCCTTTGAAGAGTCCCAGAATGCGGAGACGGATGTGGAGATGCCCGAGGGCATGGAGGCGGAAGCCGAAGCGGAGGTTCCTTCCGAATAGCAGGAGAGGGTGTGTACAGGTATGAAAGGTGCGAAAGACATGACCAGGGGTAATCCGTTTGTCTTGCTGTCCGGCTTTGCATTCTCTTTGTTGATCGGCAATGTGTTCCAGCAGTTATATACCTTTGTGGACACAATGATCGTTGGAAAATATCTCGGTGTGACGGCACTGGCCGCTCTGGGTGCAACAGAGTGGCTGGTGTTTGTCATGTTTGGGTGTGTGCATTTCGTTTTGCTATAATATTCTGGCGGCGTTTCTGAGGGCGGCGGGCGACAGCAGAACGCCGCTTATCGCCGTTTCCCTGGCGGCGGTCTGCAACATGGTTCTGGATTTTTTGTTTGTGGTGATACTGCATCTGGGGGTATTTGGGGCAGCATTTGCCACGCTGCTATCGCAGATGCTTTCTGCGGTCTGCTGCCTGAGGGCAGTCAGGACCGGCGGCCTTTTTCTGGCTTTTGTATCTGCTCTATATTGTGCGGGCCTGTGTGCCGGGCATGGGAAATACGGTACTGCCCATGTGCTCCAGCTTTCTGCAGCTATTCATGCGGGTAGGATGTGCCTTTTTTCTGACGAAAAGGATTGGTCAGACAGGTGTATTCTGGGGAGAAATCAGTGCGTGGCTTTTGGCGGATGTGTTTTTGTGCCTGTGTCTGCTGTGGGTATACCGGCGGCAGGTTATGATACGGGAGGAACAGCAGCGAAGCATTTTACATGTGATACGCCACATAAAGGGAATCTTTTCAAGATAATGATTGCAAAAAAGCGGAAAATACTGATAAAATTAAAATGACGTTTCAAAGGGAGAACACAACACGGAGGAATCAAAGATGAAACCGATGGTACTTTATTACGCGAAATGCTCTACCTGTCAGAAAGCCTTGAAGTGGCTGGAGGAAAAGGGGATAGCATACGAGGGCCGTCCGATCAAGGAAGAAAATCCGACTGCGGACGAACTGAAGAGCTGGCATGGACAAAGCGCCCTGCCTCTTAAGAGATTTTTTAACACCAGCGGCCTGCTCTATAAGGAGATGGGACTGAAGGACAGGCTGTCCAGCATGAGCGAAGAGGAACAGTTTGCGCTCCTTGCCACGGACGGGATGCTTGTAAAAAGACCGATTCTTGTAAGCGAAAAAGGGGTGTGTCCAGGCTTTAAGGAGGCGGCGTGGGAGGAAATCCTTCTAAAATAGGAGGCGGTGGACGAAGAAGATCTTAACTTGGGAAATGGATCGGAGCAGGATGGGGAGACAGCCAGGGAGTGAGAGATGGTACAGGACATTTTCAACGAGTACGCAAGATTTCCACAGGTGCACGGCATGACGATAGGCGGCTCCCGCGCCGTCAAGAGAAATGACGGGTTTTCGGACTATGACGTGTATGTCTACTGTACAGAGTCGGTAGCCGCAGAACAAAGGCGCGGTGTGCTGGAGAAATACTGCGGCGGCATGGCACTTGACAGCCACGGCAGGGAGCATGAGGATGTCTGCATGATGGATGACGGCACCGAGTTGAACATCGTGTACCGCAATCTTGATGAGTTCCTGGCAGGCATTGACCGGGTGGTGACACGGCACGAGGTGTTGGACGGGTGTACCACGGGCATGTGGCACAATCTTCTGACGGGCCGGATCGCATACGACAAAGGCGGTCTTCTGGCGGCGGCCAAGGAGAAATATCGTGTGCCTTATCCACAGGAACTGAAGAATAACATAATCAGTCATCATATGAATTTGATTAAGTACGGGCTTCCCTCCTTCATGGAACAGATCGGGAAAGCCATGAAGCGCGGGGATTTGGTGCATATCAACCAGAGCGTCAGCCGTTTTCTGGACTCCTATTTTGATATTATTTTTGCCCTGAATGAGAAGCAGCATCCCGGGGAAAAGCGGCTGATACAGATCTGCCAGGAAGAATGCAGCATTCTGCCTGCCAGATTCGAGCTGAATATCCGGCTGCTGCTCAACAGCATGTTCAAAGATCCGGCGGCGGTTTCCGTGGTGGACGTTATGGTGTCGGAGCTTGAGAAGGTGATCGGTGAGACGCTTGCGTAGGGGCGAGGTTGCAATACCTGCGGGTTTATTGTATATTAGAGTGAAAAGAACTTCTAAAGCTTAGCAGCAAAGGCTGCTTCGCTAAGAAGTTCTATCATTTCACTCAAGAGAATGCTAAAAGGGCAGCATTCTCTGCGTTGATTTGTGCTTTGGCTTAATTTTATAGAAAAGAGGATGAAAATGGCGATGAAAATCATAGAGGGCGGCGTGACGGCGGCGGCAGGTTTTGAGGCGGCCGGCGTGGAGGCGGCGGTCAAATATCAGAACAGAAAGGACATGGCGCTGATTTACAGTCAGGCGCCCTGTCAGGCAGCAGGGGTTTTTACCGGCAATGTGGTGAAGGCAGCACCTGTTTTGTGGGATAAAGAAATTGTGGCTCATTCCCCATACGCGCAGGCAGTTGTGGTCAACTCAGGCATTGCCAACGCCTGCACGGGTAAGCAGGGGTATGAGTGCTGCAGGCAGACGGCGCAGAAAGCGGGGGAGGCGCTCGGCATTTCGCCAGATGCCGTTCTCGTGGCGTCTACCGGCGTGATCGGCTGGCAGATTCCTGTGGAAAAGATTGTGGCGGGTGTGGACAGGCTGGTACAGACCAAGGCGCACACGCCGGAAGCGGGTCTTGCGGCCGTGGAGGCCATTATGACCACGGACACGAAGCCGAAACAGGCGGCAGTGCAGATCGAGATCGGGGGAAAGACGGTGACTGTGGGCGGTATGTGCAAAGGCTCCGGCATGATTCACCCGAATATGAGTACCATGCTCTGCTTTATCACGACGGATATCGCGATTTCCAGGGCACTTCTGCAGGAGGCGCTAAGCGAGGATGTGAAAGATACCTTTAACATGGTATCCGTGGACGGCGATACTTCCACCAACGATACGCTGGTTGTGCTGGCGAACGGCCTGGCGGGAAATGCCGAGATCACGGAGAAAAATGAGGACTACGACAAATTTAGGGAAGCCCTGCATTATATAGATGAGACGCTGGCGAAGAAGATGGCCGGGGACGGGGAAGGCGCGACAGCTCTGTTCGAGGCGAAAGTGATTCATGCGGCCACGAAAGAGGAGGCGCGGATGTTATGCAAGTCCGTGATCTGTTCCAGCCTGACCAAGGCCATGATCTATGGCCACGACGCCAACGTGGGCCGGATCATGTGCGCTCTGGGGTATGCAGGCGTGAACTTCGATCCGGAGCAGGTGGATCTTTACTGCGAGGCCGACGGACACCGTATGCAGATCTGTAAGGACGGTATGCTGACTGATTATGACGAGGAGGAGGCGACAAAACTCCTTTCTGCTCCAGAAGTCAGCGTGATCGTGGACATGAAGCGCGGTGATGCACAGGCGGCCGCCTGGGGCTGCGATCTGACACACGAGTACGTCAATATCAACGCGGACTACCGCAGCTGATTATTATTATTAATGAAAAGAGGCATAATTTCATGGAACAGCAGGAAATGGACAAAATTCTGGGCAAAGCGGAGGTCTTGATCGAGGCTCTTCCCTACATCCGGAAATTCAACAGGAAAATCATCGTGGTCAAGTACGGCGGCAGCGCCATGAGCAATGAGGAGCTGCAGAAAAATGTCATCAAGGATGTGACGCTTCTGAAGCTGGTAGGATTTAAGCCGATTATCGTTCACGGCGGCGGCAAGGAGATCAGCCGCTGGGTCGGCAAGGTCGGCAAGGAGGCGAAGTTCGTGAACGGGCTTCGGGTGACGGACGAAGAGACGATGGAAATTGCAGAGATGGTTCTGAACAAAGTCAACAAAAACCTTGTCAGGATGGTGGAAGAGCTGGGCGTCAAGGCGGTCGGCATCAGCGGCAAGGATGCGGGGCTTCTGCAGTGCAGGAAGAGATATGCGGACGGCGAGGACATCGGTTTCGTGGGCGAGATCTGCAGCGTGGATCCGAAGGTGCTTTACGATCTTCTGGAGAAGGATTTTCTGCCCATTGTGGCGCCCATCGGTCTTGACGAGCAGTTTATGACCTACAATATCAATGCGGACGATGCGGCCTGTGCCATCGCAAAGGCGGTGGGTGCGGACAAGCTCGTATTTCTCACGGATATCGAGGGTCTGTACAGGGATATCAACGATAAGTCCAGCTTTATCTCGAGACTGACGGCGGCCCAGGCGGAAGAGCTGATCGGGAGCGGCTGC
This sequence comes from Lachnospiraceae bacterium, assembly GCA_910575775.1. GTDB lineage: Bacteria > Bacillota > Clostridia > Lachnospirales > Lachnospiraceae > UBA3282. Next base: position 111,618 of record CAJTEY010000005.1, read on the forward strand.
ATCGGCGGCGGTATGCTACCGAAGCTTGGAAACTGCACGGATGCCATCAGGGAAGGGGTAAACCGGGTGCATATTCTGGACGGCCGGATTGCCCACTGCCTGCTGCTTGAGATCTTTACCGACCACGGTATCGGCACGGCGATCATTGCGGATCAGGATAAGGAAACGATACCCGGCTGAGCGGGGCAGATCGCGGCAATAGGAAATTATAATCGGCTGGCATCAATTGCACCGCAGTCCTATGCAGATCATAAAACCAGCGGTTCCGAAATAGAGGGAGACAGAAAGAAGGCGGGAAACAATGAGCACAAAAATGCAAAAATATATAGATGAGGCGGAGCAGGCCCTGCTTCACACATACAACCGTTATCAGGTCGTGTTTGACAAAGGAGAGGGCGTGTACCTTTATGACACGGACGGAAAGAAATATCTGGATTTCGTGTCCGGTATCGCCGTGTTTGCGCTCGGTTACCACAATGAGGCGTACAACAATGCGTTGAAAAATCAGATTGACAAGATCATCCATACCTCGAATTACTATTACAATGTGCCGGCTGTCGAAGCGGCGAAAAAGCTTAAAGAGATATCGGGTATGGACCGCGTCTTCTTTACCAACAGCGGAGCGGAGGCTGTCGAGGGCGCGATCAAGACGGCGCGCAAATATGCATACCTGAAAGACGGGAGAACGGATCACGAAATCATCGCCATGAATCACTCCTTCCACGGACGCACGATGGGAGCGCTTTCAGTGACGGGAAATCCCCATTACAGGGAAGCCTTTGAGCCGATGATCGGCAATATCCGCTTTGCGGATCTGAACGATTTTGACAGCGTGATGGCGCAGGTGACGGACAAAACCTGTGCGATTCTTTTTGAGACCGTGCAGGGGGAGGGAGGCATTTACCCTGCCACGGAGGAATTTATGAGAAAGGTCAGGGCGCTTTGTGACGAGCGGGATATCCTGATGATATTAGATGAGATCCAGTGCGGTATGGGGCGCACGGGAACTATGTTTGCCTGGCAGCGCTATGACGTTAAGCCGGATGTGATGGCAGCGGCCAAGGCGCTCGGCTGCGGTGTGCCTGTGGGCGCATTTCTGATGACGGAGAAGGTGGGGGGAAACTCCCTCGCGGCGGGAGATCACGGCACCACCTACGGCGGCAACCCTCTGGCGTGCGCTGCGGTCAGCAAGGTGATTGATCTGTTTCAAGAGCAGGATGTGCTTGCCAATGTGAACAGAGTCGGTGCCTGTCTGGAGAAACGGCTTGACGAGCTTGCCGCAGAGTTTTCCTGCGTGGAGGCAAGACGCGGTGTGGGTCTGATGCAGGGGCTTGTATTTGACCGCCCTGTGGGAGATATCATCACGGAGGCGATGGAGCGGGGGCTTGTGCTGATCAATGCGGGGACGAGCATTATTCGTTTTGTGCCGCCGCTTGTTATCACGGAGGAACATGTGGACGATATGATATCGATTCTGCGCGAGAGTTTGCGGGCGTGTGAAGCGTGAGCGGATGAATACCCCAAATGCGGGATTTTAGAGGTGGTTTGAAGATTTGGTATAAAGGAGAGCGGAATTGACATTTAAGAAAAGATTATTTATGATCCTCGCGGTTGTTCTGATTGCGGGTGGTCTTTATGGGGCGGGAAAGCTCGGTCTGGCCGTGCTGCCGCTGGCAGAGGAAGAGTTGGCGGAGGATTCTCTCTTCAGACATAGGGAAACGCTGTATCTGTGGTATGCGGATGAGGGGCTTACGGATTATTTAAACGGTGTGGCAGTTTCTTACAACGAGTATCAGGAAGAGGTGCGCGTGGTTCCGGTTTACACACAGGGGCTGGAATATCTGGAGACGATCAATCAGGCGTCCCTGCAGGGGGAGGAAATACCGGATCTGTATATTGTCAGCAACGATGCTCTGGAAAAAGCGTATCTGGCGGGTCTTGCCAGTGAGGTGAAACTGCCGGAAGGGGTGCAGCCCATGGAGGAACTGCTGCCGGGAACGGCAGTCAGGGCAGTGACATATCATGACAGGCGAATCGGTTATCCTTTCTATTATGAGACGAGCTGTCTTCTCTATAACAGGACATATCTGGAGGATTGGGCGAGGGCGCAGATTATAGCGGAGAGAGATCAGGCGCTGGCGGAAGATGCGCAGGAACAGGCAGACAGCGGCGACGTGGTGGAAGAGGTCCGGGAGGCGCAGGAGGAGGAAGCGGTTTCCGGGGAGGAGATCGAAGCCAAAATCGGGGAGGCCATTCCCGAGACAATAGATGAAATTCTGTCCTTTGCGGATGTCTATGACGCGCCGGAGCAGGTGGAAGCAGTCTTTAAATGGGACGTGTCGGATATCTTTTATAATTATTTTATTGTTGGGGACTATATTGACGTGGGCGGTGAGAACGGCGACAATGCGGATTCCATCGGGATCTACAACGAAAACGCGATCAAAGCGCTTCGTGTGTACCAGAATCTGAACCAGTTTTTTTCAATAGATACGAAGGAAATCAGTTATGACGGTGTTTTGCAGGACTTCCTGGACGGTAAGATTGTCTACACGGTTGCTACTACGGATGCGCTGTCAAAGCTTGAGAAAGCCCGGGAGGAAGGTGCATTTTCCTATGAGTACGGTGTGACCCGGGTGCCGGATGTGAGCGGGGAGCTTGGCTCCGCGTCCCTGTCCGTGACACAGTGCGTCGGGGTCAACGGCTATTCCACGAAAAAGGAGATGGCAAACGACTTTGCGGTGTATCTGACACAGTACAACACACAGGAACTTTATGCGAGAACAGGGAAACTGCCCGTACACTGTGACGGGGAGACGTACGACAACCCGAATGCTGCGGCTTTTCTGGAGGAGTATGCGAGATCGGTTCCCATGCCGAAGATGATAGAGACAAGCAATTTCTGGGTACAGCTTGAGATTGCGTTTGCCAGAATCTGGGAGGGGGAGGACGCCAACGACGAACTGCGGGCGTTGTCCGAGCAGATTATGGGGCAGGTGCTTGGCGAAGCGTACACAGAGGAATATATTGATGTGCCGGTTCCTGTGGAGGAAACCGAGGAAGAGGAGGAGTCACAGGAGCAGGAATAGCGGTATCTTCCGGCGGCCTTAAGACAATAAGGAATAATTGCCGGCTAATATGGTCAACCTAAGACAAGGCAGAGTACTGTCTTGTCTTATTTTATGCCATAGAAAATTGCGACAGTGCAGACCATGCAGGAGGGAATTATGTTAGGATTTTGGATTGCCATTTTATCAGGCGCACTGATGAGTGTACAGGGAGTCTTCAATACACAGGTCACCAAACAGTCGGGGATCTGGGTCGCGAACGCCTTTGTGCAGTTCACGGCGCTTTTAGTCTGTCTGGCCGTCTGGCTTGCCACGAACCGGGCTTCCTTTGCCGCGCTGTGGAAGGTGGAGCCGAAGTATATGCTGCTTGGCGGCGCCATCGGCACGTTTATCACATACACCGTTATCAAGAGTATGGAGCAGCTCGGGCCGGCGCGCTCCGTGATGTTCATTGTGGTATCCCAGCTTATTATCGCCTATATCATTGAAGTATTCGGGCTTTTCGGGGTAGAGAGGCAGCCCCTGGAAATGAAAAAAGTGCTGGGAGCAGGCGTGATGATTGCAGGAATCGTTATTTTTAAGTGGACATAGGCCGAGATTTATCTTACAATAAAAATACAGTGCATAGCGGGAACCTCCCAGCGGGCAGCGAAGCCCGGAAGGGAGACTGTGCAGATGAAAAAAAGAAAACAACTGGCGGACAGAATACGGCAGGCGGGCATGATGTTCACCCTGCTTATTGTACTGTGCGGCTGTACGAAGAAGGAGGAAATCCTTCTCCTGAGCGGTGAACATGCGGCGGGGACATCGGACGGGCAGTCCGTTATTCGGGAGGATGCCGGTGGACATACGGCCCCGGAGACGGAAACCGGGCGCACTGCGGCGGAAGAGAGCCGGCAGGTGCAGGACGGTGAGAGCCAAGGGACAGAGACGGAGTCTGTACTGGTGGATGCCGTGAACCCGCAGGCTGGTGTGATTTACGTCCACGTCTGCGGAGCGGTGGAGAATCCCGGCGTTTACGAGCTGGAGGCCGGGAGCCGTGTCTATGAGGCGGTACAACAGGCAGGCGGCTTTGCGGACAGTGCGGAACAAAATTATGTAAACCAGGCGCAGGTTCTGGAGGATGGTGTGAAGCTGGTGATCCCCACAAGGGAGGAGGCCGCAGCGGCTCAGGACGATGCATCGGAGGAGAGCAATGCTTTGCAGGATCGCGCCCAGGACGGGAGCGGGATTGCAGGCGGTGCGGAGAGAGAAATCGGCATTGTGGGAGGCGCACGTTCAGACGGACAGGGCGGAGACGCGGCGTCGGACGGCCGTATTAACATAAACACGGCGTCGGAGGCACAGCTTTGTGAAATCCCGGGCATTGGGGCGACGCGGGCGGCGGCCATTGCGGCTTACAGGGAATCCCACGGCGCGTTTGGGAAGCCGGAAGACATCATGAATGTGAACGGTATCAAAGAAGGCATGTATGAGAAAATAAAGGACATCATCTGTGTAAAATAGAGAAACGCGGACGAAACCGGCGTTTTCTTGAAATAACAGGCAGGGGCAGGAAGTATGGCACAGAAAGTTTTGGTAGTGGATGATGAGAAGTTGATCGTGAAGGGAATCCGATTTAGTCTGGAGCAGGACGGTATGGAGGTGGACTGCGCCTACGACGGGGAGGAAGCGCTGAAGCTGGCGGAGGAGAATACCTATGATATGATTCTTCTGGATGTGATGCTGCCTAAAATGACAGGCTTTGAGGTATGTCAGCAGATCAGGGGCTTTTCCAACGTGCCGATTGTCATGCTGACAGCCAAGGGCGACGATATGGATAAGATTCTCGGCCTTGACTACGGTGCGGACGACTATATCACGAAACCCTTTAATATTTTGGAAGTGAAGGCCAGAATCAAGGCCATTATGCGCAGGACAAACAGGCAGGCGCCGGAGAAAAAAGAGACAGTTAAGACGGTGGAGCGGGGGGACATGCGCCTCGACTGCGAGGGCAGGAGAGTGTACATCAGGGATCGCGAGATCAATCTGACAGCCAAAGAATTTGAGGTGCTGGAACTTCTGATGCGGAATGCCGGAAAAGTTTACGGCAGGGAGGAGCTTCTCAGGCTGGTTTGGGGAACCGATTATCCCGGCGATGTGCGGACTGTGGACGTACATATCAGGAGACTGCGCGAAAAAATAGAGGAAGTGCCCGGAGAGCCCGCATATGTGCGGACCAAATGGGGCGTTGGTTATTACTTTGCTTAAATTACATTTACATCAAATTACATTCTTAAGGAGTCTGAAGGGGCGGATTTTTCTCATTCTGCTCATTGTCGGGCTGATTCCGTGTTTTATCATGCGCTATGCGATTCTGCAGAATTATGAACGGCGGGCGGTAAATGTCAGAACTTCTGACATTTCCACCCAGGTCAGGATTCTGGCAAATCATCTGATCACCTACCACTATTTACAGGACACCTCCTCCGAAGTCATTAATGCGGAGCTGGAGCAGCTCTCCAACCTGTATGACGGGCGCGTGCTTGTCATCAATTCAGACTTGCGGATCGTGAAGGATACCTACGGTATCAGTGAGGGGAAAACGATTATTTCCGAGGAGGTCATCCGCTGCCTGCGAGGGGAGAGCGCGAGCAGGTACGACAGGGAAAACGGCTATATTGAGATGACCATTCCCATCACGGAGACACTGGAGGCGGATCTGCCGGTCGGTCCCGGGGAGCGCATTGAGCTTGTGCGCGGCGTGATGCTGGTGAGTGCGTCCAACGACAACATCATTGCCACGATGGACATATTGAACCACCAGGCGCTGATTGTGATGTCCATTGTGGGTGTGCTGATTTTCGTTGTGACGCTTCTGGTGTCCAAATTCCTCTTTTCTCCCTTTAAAAAGATGATAGCGGCGCTGGATCAGGTGCAGGAGGGGTATACCAACGACCCGATTTCCGTGACGGACTGTCTGGAGACGGAGCACATCGGAGACGCCTTTAACCGGGTGCTGGGGCGCATGAAAATGTTGGATGATTCGAGACAGGAATTTGTATCGAACGTGTCCCACGAGCTTCGGACGCCGATCACCTCCATGAAAGTGCTGGCGGATTCCCTGATTACCCAGAAGGATGTGCCTTTGGAGGTCTACCAGGAGTTTATGTCCGATATTGCCGCCGAGATCGAGCGGGAGGACAAGATTATTAACGATCTGCTCTCCCTTGTAAAAATGGACAGGACATCGGCGGATCTGAATATTTCCGAGGTGGATATCAACGCCCTCGTGGAACTGATTATGAGGCGGCTGCGTCCCATCGCACAGCGCCGGGATGTGCAGCTTGTCTATGAGAGCCTGCGGCCTGTGACGGCGTTGGTGGACGAGGTAAAGCTGACGCTGGCGTTGTCCAATCTGGTGGAGAATGCGATTAAGTATAATAAGGAGCACGGATTCGTGAAAGTTACTCTGGATGCGGACCACCAGTTCTTTACGGTACAGGTGGAGGATTCCGGCGTGGGAATCCCGCAGGATGCGCTGGAACATATTTACGAGCGCTTTTACCGGGTGGATAAGTCGCGATCCAGAGAGATCGGCGGTACGGGGCTTGGGCTTGCCATTACGAAGAGCGCGGTTCTCATGCACAGAGGCTCGATCAAGGTGGCGAGCATTGAGGGAGAGGGAACCGATTTTACAGTGAAAATCCCCTTGAAGTACATTGCGGTATAAGGATATGGAGGGTAGCATGAAAAAGGCGGGACATCTTTTTTTCGCGGCGGTTCTGATCATGGGACTGCTCCTGTGTACGGCCTGTGGGGACAGGCGGGCAGCGCAGGACGGCGCCTTGTATAAGATATATTATGTAAACAATGAAGAGACCAAGATTGTTGAGCGGGAATATGTGAGCGGGACGACGGACAGCGAGCTTTTGTTTGCGGAATTTTTGGAGCAGCTTGCCCATATATCGGAGAAAATGGAGTACGAGACACTGCTGGACAAAGAAATTTCGGTGGTGGGACATACCCTTGACAACGGCCTGCTGACGCTGGATTTTGACGAGAGCTACCATAATCTGCGCGGGACGAGAGAGATTCTTGTGCGGGCTTCCATTGTGAGGACGATGACGCAGCTTCCGGGCGTGGAGCGGATCGCATTTACGGTGATGGGAGAGCAGCTCATGGATGCCTCGGGAGCGGCGGTTGGCGTGATGGCGGCGGACACCTTTATCGAGAATGCGGGCAATGAGATCAACGCCTATGAAAAGGTGGATCTGAAGCTTTATTTTGCCAATGAGACGGGGGACAGCCTGGTGGAGGAGAACCGCCGCAACGTGGTATATAACAGCAATATTTCCCTGGAGAAGCTTGTGGTGGAGAAGCTGGTGCAGGGTCCCATGACGCAGGGGGCTTACCCCACCATCAATCCGACCACAAAGATTGTCAGTGTGACCGTGAAAGACGGAACGTGTTATGTAAACTTAAGTAATGAGTTTCTCAGCCAGCCCTACAACGTGGCCTCGGATGTGACTATTTATTCCATCACCAATTCTCTGGTGGAGCTGTCCAATGTGAACCGGGTGCAGATCTCCGTAAACGGGGAGACCAATATTTCTTACCGGGAAAATATGAGCCTGAACAACGTGTTTGAGAGAAACCTGGATATCCTTGTGCCGGGAACAGTGCAGTGACGGATTAAAATGAGAAAAACGACATGGCCCCGGGAAGAGAAATGTTATGTAAACTTATAGAAAATACAACAGGATAAGGAGAGAAAAGATATGCGCAGACCACTATGCCTGGTCGGACTGGCATTTGTGACGGCGCTGCTGCTGGGTATCCATCTGCTTCCACACGACCCGCCGGACTGCGGCATCCCGGAAGGGAAAACGGCAGCCGCCGTGGGGCGTGTGGGGTGGAAGGAACGCAGAATTTCCGGGTCGGAGGAAGTTCTCGTAGTGACCCTGGAGCAGGTCATCATTCTGAAACCGGATCAAAGATCCGTTCTGAAACAAATCATAGCAGATTCTGACACAGCTTTTTCCAATTCAATTGCTGCAGATTCCGTAGAAAAAACAGAAACATTTTTGGAGAAAAACAGGGAAAACCTCATACGGGAGGATGCCGGGGAAATCACGGGGATTTTATGTTATCTTGGGGGCGAGGATAATCCCGCGATGGGAAGCATTGTTCTGGTGGAAGGGACATTTCGTCCGTTTGCGCATGCCACGAACCCGGGAGAATTTGACGCGGCGGACTATTACCGCGTTATGGGGCAGCAGGGCAGACTGATGCGGGCGGTATGTCTGTCTGAGAGTAAGAATTTTTCTGCCTTTCGGGAGGGGCTGTACCGATGCAGGGAATATCTGTCGCTTCTTCTGCACGCATGTTACCCGGAAAAGGAGGCGTCCGTCATGGGAGCCATGCTTCTGGGAGAGAAGGCCATGCTAAATGAGGAAATCAAAAGCCTGTATCAGCAAAACGGCATCATACATATTCTTTCCATCAGCGGTCTTCACATTTCCATTCTGGGAATGGGTTTTCACAAGCTTTTGCAGCGCATGAATGCCCCTAAATTAGTTAACATAATGTTGTCTGTGGCACTGATGTATTGCTACGGGGCAATGACGGGCATGGGCATATCCATTGTCAGGGCGTTGGTAATGTTCGGCATGAAGCTGTGTGCAGATTTATGCGGCAGAACTTATGATCTGCTGACGGCCATGATGACGGCGGCGTTTCTGATTCTTGTCAGACAGCCGCTTTATCTGACCCACAGCGGCTTTCTCTTTTCTTTTGGAGCGGTGTGGGGCATCGGACTTCTGCCGTCGGTTTCCAGGCATTTTCCCGAGATATCCGGCCGCTTTCCTATGGGGAACCGTTTTCTGAAGGCATTGTTTACGGGAGGCTGGATTTCCATCTGTACCCTGCCTGTGTATCTGTGTTTCTATTATGAATTTCCGCCCTATTCCGTGCTGTTAAATCTGATTGTGATTCCGTGCATGGGAGCACTTTTCCTAAGCGGGATTGCGGTCATGGGGGCGGCGGCATGTCTGCTGCCGCTTGGACGCCTGGCGGCTGTTCCCGGCGTGTGGATTTTAACCTTTTACGAGAAATGCGCCTCGTTTGTCCTGAGACTGCCCGGACAGAGGTGGGCTGCAGGACACCCCGGGGAATGGCAGGTGGTGGCGTATCTGGCGCTTCTGGCGGCGGCAGTGTTCCTTGCAGGAAAGGCGGGAAAAAAAGACAAGGGATATTTCTGGTGCGCTGTTTTCGGTGCGGTGGTCCTTCTGGGCTTTCGGCTGCCGGAGGATTTTGAGATTACCGTGCTGGATATCGGGCAGGGCGACTGCATCTATCTGGCGGACGGTGCGGGAGGGCATTATCTGATTGACGGCGGCAGCTCTGACAGGAAAGAGGTGGAGACTTATCAGATTACCCCGTTTTTAAAGTATCGCGGCGTGGCGCGGCTGGATGCGGTGTTTGTCACCCACCCGGACGAGGATCATATAAGCGGGATCAGGGGGCTGTTTCAGATGTACGGAGAGACAGGAATAGAGATCGGCTGTCTGTTTTTGCCCGATGTGGCCCAGGAGTGCAGGGATGCCGCCTATCATGGATTGGAGGAGCAGGCGAGGGAGGCGGGAGTGCCTGTGAGGTATCTTCACGCAGGCGACAGGCTTGAGAGTACGAATATTATGTTAACCTGTCTGCATCCTGTCGAAAATTATGTAAACCAAGATACCAATGCCTGTTCCACGGTGCTCTGTCTGACATATGGATCCTTTTCCGCGCTTTTTACGGGAGACCTGGAAGGGGAGGGGGAAAGGCTTGTGACAGAGCGTCTTTCAAATATGGGAGGGTCTTCCATCACGCTGCTCAAAACCGCCCATCACGGCTCAAAGAACGCCACGAAAGAGCCGTTTCTGGAGCTCGTAAATCCGCAGATGGCGCTCATCTCTGCAGGGCGGGACAATTCTTACGGGCATCCCCACAAGGAGACGCTGGAACGGCTTGCGGACAGAGGATGCCGGATTTACCAGACCCCGGAGAGCGGTGCCGTGACAGTGCGGGTGAAGGATGGGGCCGTCCGGGTGGAGACGTTTCTGGGCAGATGAAGAGGATCTGAGTCAAAGGGGCGATTGTAAAATAGAGTGGGAATGTACGAATGTCCAAACGGCGGCGGCCATCGGTTTTAACCTTCCAAACCCGGTTGTTTTTTTTAGGACGAGCGGCTATACTGAAATAGGAGAATAAAAGAATGGGTGACCGTGTTTTGGCATTGTGGTAATGTATGAAAAAATTGAGCGAAGAAATCAGGGAAGGAAACTTAAAACAGGTATATCTTCTGTGCGGGGAGGAGGCCTATCTGCGCAGACAGTACAGGGACAGGGTGAAGAAGGCCCTGCTGGGGGACGGGGATCTGATGAACCTGAACTGTTTCGAGGGAAAGGGTATTGTGCCTGGCGAGGTGATTGATCTGGCGCAGACCATGCCATTTCTGGCCGAACGGCGTGTGCTGGTCATAGAAAACAGCGGCTTTTTCAAGCGCGGCGGGGAGGCCCTTGCGGAATATCTGGCAGATCCTGCCACCAGCGCGTATTTCCTGTTTGTGGAGACGGAGATTGATAAGAGGAGCAGACTCTATAAGGCGGCTGCTGCCAGAGGAAGGGTGATCGAATGCAAAACCCCGGACGAGGGTGTGCTGAAACGCTGGGTTGTGGAACTGCTTGCGAAGGAAAACAAGCGGATCACCCAGCGGGATCTGGATTTGTTTCTGGAAAAGACGGGGACGGATATGGAAAACATCCGGGGGGAAGTGGAGAAACTGGTCTGTTATTGTCTGGACCGGGAGGCAGTTAGCGCCCAGGACATCGAGGCGGTCTGTGTCCGTCAGATCGGAAGCCGGATCTTTGATATGGTGGAGGCCGTGGCGGACAAAAAACAGAGGCGGGCGATGGAGCTTTACTATGATTTGTTGACGCTGAAGGAGCCGCCCATGCGTATTCTGTTTCTGATTGCCAGGCAGTTTAACCTGCTGCTGCAGGTGAAGGAGCTGAAGAACAAAGGGTATGATACACGCAGCATCGGTGAGAAAGTGGGACTCAAGGGATTTATTGCCGGAAAATATGTGAGCCAGGCAGCAAAATTTAAGGAGGCCGAGCTGAGACAGGCGCTGACTGACTGTGTGGAGACGGAGGAAGCTGTCAAGACAGGCAGGATGAACGATGTGATGAGTGTGGAACTTCTGATTGTGCGGGAGAGCATGCAGCCAGCGAAACATTGACCTGTGTAGTCAGTTCCGAGCCGGTGACGGGGACGCCGGGCAGACAGCCATCGGCGGCAGATGAAAGCGCTGGAACGGGCAATGGGACGGACAGGCGAAAACTTCTGGTTGCGCAAAACGGCATATTTACAGTACAATAGGAACAGGAATGATCAGTAACCGTCATTTACTTACATGAGATAATTGGAGGCATGACATGGGTATGCATATTGTTTGTCTGGATCTCGAGGGTGTTCTGGTGCCGGAGATCTGGATTGCTTTTGCGAAGGAGAGCGGCATTTCGGAACTTACCAGAACGACCAGAGACGAGCCTGACTATGACAAATTGATGAACTGGCGGCTTGGCATTTTGAAGGAGCACGGTCTGGGACTTAAGGAGATCCAGGAGACGATCTCGAAGATAGATCCTCTGCCGGGTGCGAAGGAGTTTCTGGACGAGTTGAAGCGGATGACGCAGGTTATCATTATCAGCGACACCTTCACCCAGTTTGCGGGACCGCTGATGGAAAAACTGGGGTGGCCTACGATTTTTTGTAATTCTCTCGAGGTGGCGCCGGATGGGGAGATCACCGGGTATCGGATGCGTGTCAGGGATTCCAAGCTGACCACGGTGAAGGCATTGCAGTCCATCGGCTATGAGACGGTCGCCGCCGGCGACAGCCATAACGATCTGGCCATGATACAGGCGGGAAAAGCGGGATTTTTATTCAGAAGTACGGAACAGATTAAAAAGGACTATCCGGAGATTCCGGCTTATGAGACGTATGAGGAGCTGTTAGGAGCCCTCAAGGAAGCGATTGGACAGTAATCGCTGGCAGTAAAAAGGACAGGCCGGGATTCCGGCGGCGGGTGAAAGGAGAATTTGCTATGAAATGTGTGCGTGTGGCCCTGGAGGTTGATGTAAAAAAATATGAGGCGGGCAAAGGCATGGAGGACGGCGTTGAGCTGTGGTCTGACGTGGTGACGAGAGGCTGGTTTGTCATGGATTCCCTCGTGCAGATCAAGAAGGAAAACGGTGCGATTGTATGTCCCTATATTCTGCATAAGAGAGGAAAGACATTTATTGCGGAGGGGGATTATATCATAACGGAGCTGGACGGTTCCAGGCATGTCTGCAGTGAGGAAAAGGTCTTCAAGAGATTTAAGCCTGTTGAGGAATAGGACTATTATGTAAGAAAAAGCCGGAAGGGGCTGCAGGCCTGCTTCCGGCAAAATTCTGCTTATAGAAGAAACGGCGCTAATGTGCCCCGGCTCTGATATAGGTGATATGATGGGTGTCTATATAATTGAGCGCGTCCTCTGACAGTTCCTTGTCGGTAATCAGATAATCGAAATCGGCAAGCGGTGCAACGGAGAAGACGGCGGCCTGATCAAATTTGCTGTGGTCTATCATCAGGATGGATTTCTGCGCTGCTTTCAGCATAGCCCGCTGGAATGCAACGTCTTCATCATAATACCCGGTTACGATATAGTTTTCACTTAGTGCTGCGCCGCTTAGGAATGCTTTGTTGACATGAAATTCTTTCAGCTGGGTGACGGTCTGGTTACTTAAACAGGAAAACTGCTGGGTGTGTACCCAGCCACCCAGAAAGAATATTTTTTTACATTTGCGCCCCCCGTCAAAGGTGGAAGCGATGGCGAAGGAATTGGTGATGACGATCAGGGTTTCCAGCAAATCGGGGAGCGCCACCAGTTCCTTTGCCAGTTCCAGGTTTGTCGTGCAGCTTTCTAAGATGATAATATCCTTCGGATAAAGCAGCCGGATGGCGCTTTGTGCGATGACCCGCTTTTCCGCTGCATAATGTGTGGCGCGCAGGTCAAAAGGAATTTCAGCGACAGCGCCGCCGGCGAGGGCAACGCCGCCGTGGACTTTTACAATCAGCCCTTCATCGGCAAGGGCATCTAAATCCTTTCGCATGGTTTCATTGGAAACGCCCGTATCCTCAGCAAGCTGCTGGGTGGAACTTATGGGAACTCTGGCGAGTATGTTCAATATTTCTTTGCGTCTTTTGTCTAACTTGCTGTTCATGCACGATCCTCCACATTCTTTATCATTTATTGTAACATTGGAAAAAACCAATGTCAAACTTCTGAGAAATTGGAAAAATCAACAAAATAAGGGTGGCAGATCTGTATATTCTCTACAAAGTGTCAAATATCGGCAGAAAAGGAATTGACGCTCACTGTCCGTCGTGATACTATGATTAAAAAGTTGAAAAAAAACAAATTATGACAAAAATAAATTGGTAAAATACAGATTGCAGAGTCGTAGTTGGTTTTTTTCAAGAAAAGGAGGATGAGAAGATGGAAAGTCCAAAGCCATATTTGTTTACGGATAATAATCCAAATTCTATGGAAGATTATGCGCAATCAATCAGAAGATTGGAAAAACCAAAAGGCAGAATTGATGTCGTGCTGGACTCCGATATGTTTAACGAGGTAGACGACCAGTTCGCCCTGGCCTATCTGCTGCAGTCGGAGGAGAAGATGCGTCTGAGAGCAGTATTTGCGGCTCCCTTTTATAATCATCATTCGAAGGACGCGAAGGATGGCATGGAAAAAAGTTACGAGGAAATATTTCGGATTTTGAAGCTGTTAAAGCGGGAAAGCTATTGTGACAGTGTCTACAAAGGATCGGACAGCTTTCTTTCGGACGAGAAGACGCCTGTGGAGTCGGAGGCGGTGGACAGACTGATTGAGATGGCAAAGGATTATTCGTCACAGAATCCACTGTATGTCATAGCCATTGCCGCGTGCACCAACATTGCTTCGGCGCTGATCAAATGTCCGGAGTTAAAAGAAAAACTCTTCGTTGTATGGCTTGGCGGAATGGGCTTCGACTGGCATGACAACAGGTCATTCAATGCAGGCCAGGATGTGGCTGCGGCGAGAGTGCTTTTGGGAAGTGGTGTGCCCCTCGTTCTGATTCCGGGAAAAGGAGTGGCGGAAAAGTTTGCCACAACAGGCCCTGAGCTTGATTATTGGCTGAAAGGCAGGAACGAATTTTGCGACTATATCGTGGAAAAGACAGTCAGAGAGGCAGGGATCTGCAATGGCAACAAGTGCTGGAGCAGGCCGATATCGGATGTCATGGCCGTGGCATGGCTGCAGGATAGGAAATTTATGCTGGACCGCCTGGAGAGCAGTCCTGTGATGGAATATGACCACCTTTATGCCAAAGATCAGCGCAGGCTGTTTATCCGCTATGTCTACAGTGTCGACAGGGACAGCCTGATGGAGGATCTGTTTATAAAAATCAGCCAATATGAGTAGCCGGCGATTCCGATTCGCAGGCAGATAAGAATGGGAGAGATCTATGAAAGGAAAAACATTTGGGAAAAAACTGTTTCAGTCAGTAGAGCCGTATCTGTATCTGTTTCCGGCGTTTCTGCTCCTGATTATGTTTGCCTATTATCCGTTTGCCAAAAACACGGTGCTGAGTTTCTTTACGGTGAACAAATTCAGGGAAATCAGAGAGTTTGCCGGGATAGCCAATTATATCAAGGTTCTGGGAGACGAGAAGTTCATCCAGTCCATAGGCAATACGCTTGTTTTTGTCGTGGTTACGGTTCCTGTCAGCATTGTGGTGGGATTTGGGCTGGCGCTGCTTGCCAGAAAACGGACAAGGACATCCTCATTGTATGAAGCGATGTATTCCATGTCTATGGCAATTTCGGTTTCGGTTGTGGCAATGATTTTCCAGCTGGCGTTTAATCCGTCTATGGGAATTGTGAACAAGCTTTTCGGAACCAATGTTTCATGGCTTACCGATCCGAAGACAGCGCTTGCAGCGATCATATTCATCCAGATCTGGGCGAATGTGGGATACAATTTCATCTTCCTGCTGTCGGGTCTTCGGGGGATGAGCGAGGATGTTCTGGAGAGCGCGAGAATTGACGGGGCGACGGGCATCCATCTTCTGACCAGGATTATCATACCGATGGTATCGCCCACACTTTTGTTCCTTTTGATGAAGGATATCGCCTATGCGATGACAACTTCAAGCTTCACCTTGATACTGACTTATCCGGTGTTCCATAACGGAGGTCCGAACGGTACGACAGAGACGATCATGTCTTATGTTTACGGGAAGGGAATTGTAGGAACAAACTATAATGCGGCATTCGCCGCTACCACAGTCGGGTTTGTTTTAGCGGCGGTTATGATGGCTCTCAGCCTGGTTCTCGAAAAAAGGAAGGTGAATTACGATTGAAAAAACAAAATCATATGCTTTATCAGTTTATATGTATTGTGACGGGCGTGATATTGATCTTACCGATTATCTACGCAATCAATATTTCATTTATGCCGCAGGATGAAATCCTGACAACGAATCTCCATTTTTTCCCGAGTAAGGCCGGATATCTGGAGAATTATAAAATCGTATTCATGCACACGAGAATACTGCGGTTTATGTGGAATTCCCTTGTCATGGCAGGCATTTCCAGCATAGTGAGAGTTATTGTGGCGAGCCTGGCGGCCTTCTCCTTCTCGTTCTTTGAATACAGGGGGAAGAAAGCGCTGTTTGCCCTGGTAGTCGGAAGCATGATCATACCGGCCGATGTGCTGGTGGTACAGAACTACTTTACCACGGCGGAGCTTGGGCTGATCAATACATATCTGGGAATGATGGTGGTGTTCTTCATTTCGGGTATCAATATTTTTGTCATGCGTCAGAATTTCCTGTCCTATTCCATTTCCTTGAAGGAAGCGGCGCAGGTCGATGGATGCACAAACTTTAAGTTTTACCGAAAGATATTAATGCCAAGCAACATTCCGGTGATCACTACCGTATTTATCTCATCCTTCGTGGGAACGTGGAACACCTATCTGTGGCCGCTGCTGGTGACCAATACGGATGCCATGCGCACGGCACAGGTTGCAGTCACGATGCTGAACAACAACGAGGGCAGCAATTATGGCGTGGGCGCGGTGATGGCGGCGGCAGTTGTCATTCTGGTTCCCTCTGTTGCGGTATTCCTGTTGTTCCAGAGGAAGATTGTAGGCGGTGTCATGGCAGGTGCGGTGAAAGGATAGACGAAAACTAATGGATAAAGAAAGGAAAAAAGATATGAAAAAACTATTGGCGTTACTTTTATGCGGTGCTATGGCACTTGGAACGGCAGCGTGCGGAGCGGGAAATGAAGGAAAAGGCGGAACGGGCAGTGCAGGCTCCGGACAGGCATCCGGCGACACCCAGGAAGTGGTATTCTGGCACAGCTTTTCGGGGGCAACGGAGGCGGCGCTTGCGTCCATTATCAATGAATATAATGAAGGAAGGGGCAAAGAAAAGGGCATTCATGTGGAACTGGTGTACCAGGGGTATGAAGGTACGGACAAGGTTATGCTTGCTTATCAGACGAAGGATTATGAGAATGCGCCGGACATTAACGTAGGCCTTACGTCCACAATCCCGGCCGTGATGGATATGGGATGGACAGTCAATGTTGAGGATTATATGAAAGAGGACGGTTCGGAAGTGACGAAGGACATGTTTTATGAGCCTCTGCAGCAGGCATGTACTTATGAGGGACAGATGGTTGCGGTACCTTTTTCAAACTCCATACCCCTTCTGTACTACAATAAGGAAATGCTGGAGGAAGCCGGATTTGAAAAGGCGCCGGAAACGATGGATGAGCTGAAAGATTACGTGACGGCTCTGACGGTCGAAGAGGGCGGTGAAGTGAAACGCTACGGACTGAATATGCAGGTGAAGAGATACCAGCTCGTGGAATTTTGCGTCAGTCAGGGTGAAGTAAGCTTTTTCGGCGACAACCAGGGCGGCAGAGAGGCGCCGATGACGAAGATTGTTGCGGGGGATGACGGGACGCTCAAGACATTCCTGGAAAAGCTGCAGGCGCTGATCGATACGGGCGGCTATAAATATGTAGAAGATAATATCAACGAGGAATTTGCACAGGGCCTTTCTGCAATGGCAATCATGTCTTCCTCCCGTATGGGTACGCTGGATGAGCTGATGCCCGGCAAATATATGACTGCGTATCTGCCGAAGGTTAATGCGGACGATGCAGGTGGTGCAGCAGTGGGAGGAAGCTGCTTAAATATTTTCAACAGGGATGACGATGACAGGGCAAGAGCGGCATGGGATGTTGTGCAGTACTGCGTATCTCCCAAGAGTCAGTACACTTTCTCCACGGCATCGGGTTATATTCCGGTCAACAAAGGATGTGAAGACCTGGATGAGATGAAAAAATATTACGAAGAAAATCCCCAGTATAAGGTAGCGCTCGACCAGATGAAGGAAGCAAATCCGCTGTCTCAGGAGCCGCTTGACTTAACTTACAATGAGATCAACGGTATTATCACGGAGATCATGCTGGAATTTTGCCAGGGGAATCTTGGGGTGGATGAAACCGTAAATAAGATTGTGGAAAGATGTAATGATGCTCTGGATGAGTACCATTCGGTGAACGGATAAAAGGTTTCTCTGTGCAGTCGAGGAACAGACAGGAAGGGGTCGAAGAGTGAAACACGGAAAAGTGAAACTTGTTGTTACGGATTTGGATGATACACTGCTTTCGCCGGAGAAGAAAATCTCGGCGGAAGCGGTCCGAATGATCGAAAGTCTGGAAGAGTCCGGCGTGCGCTTCACCTTTATTACGGGCCGGCCGGCCTATGCCATCAGCCGGTTTGCCTGTCAGGTAAAGATCACGGCACCGATTGTAAGCTGTAACGGTGCGGTTATCTATGATTATGGGACAGGACGAATCCTGCAGGATACGCCGATGCGGACGGATCATTTGGAGGCTCTCCTTTGTCAGGCGGCAGAAATGGGATTGACTGTACTGGTCTATGCGGGAAATGTGGAATACGCGCTTGCCGAGACCAACTGGACGAGGGTTAGGAAAGAAGCAGGAAGGGAACTTCCCGTCCGTTCGGTAGAAAGCATCAGGAAAAGCGGTCTGCCGGTTTATAAGGTGAACATCATGGCGGACGGAAACGAGGAGGCATTCTCCATGCTTACCGGGCGGATCCATGAACTGTGCGCGGAATACAGTGTGGCTCTGTATGGGAACAGCGGTTGTGAGATCGTAGGAAAGAACGTGAACAAGAGGGAAGGGCTGAAAGGACTGTGTGAGGTGTGCGGCATTGACATGGAGAATGTGCTGGCTGTGGGAGACAATGCCAACGATCAGGAAATGCTGCGTGCTGCTGGAATCGGTGCCGTGGTGGCAAACGGAACGGAGCAGACAAAAGAATGTGCAGATTATGTGTGCGGGGCGTCTTACACAGCGGGTGTCGTGGAGGCGGTAAAAAAATTCGTGCAGGAGGAGCCGTCTATAAAGCTGGCGACTTCGACAAATATTTATTTCGAGCGAAGGGACGGCTCGATGATTCCGGTGAAGGAAACGTTAAGGCAGTGTGCCGCAGCAGGGTTTCGATATCTTGATTTTGGCTTTGCTGAGCTTTCTCTCGTATCCGGGAGGTTCCACGGTGATGACTGGCGCGGGGAAATTCAGGAGTACATAGAGCTGGCCGGAGAGCTGGGGCTTACGTTTGTGCAGGCACATGCGACGATTTTCGACTTCTGCAATCTGAATGAAAACTACGACCACATGGAAACACTTTTTGAGCGTAGCATCGAGGGAGCTGCCATGATGAAAGTGCCCTGGCTGGTTGTCCATCCGTCCAGCGCTCTTGCGGGCGGTATGGTCCGGCCGGACACCCATGAGAAAAATGTGGCATTTTTCCAAAGGTATGGGGCCATCGCAGCGCAAAAAGGGGTCGGTATCGCTGTGGAAAATATGTGGGGCAGGACGGGAGCAGGAGAAAAGCCGTACGGTCTGGATCCGGCAGAACTGCTTAAGCTGATGGAAGATGTGAACAGCGATCATGTGAAGATATGCTGGGACGTGGAACATGGAAGCATTGAAAAGCTGGATCAGAGAAAGGCACTTCACATGCTGAAAGAACATCTTGTTGCAACGCATATATCCGATGAGGCAGGGGTGGGAAGCATCCATATTTTACCTTATCTGGGACATGCCGACTGGGACGGAATACTTGGAGCGCTTTCAGAGGTGGGCTATAGAGGTGTGTTTAATTTTGAAATCCAGCACTATCTGCCGGCTGTGCCGGAGGAACTGGTACCGTCAGCCATGCGGCTTGCCTATGAAACAGGAATGCAGATGGTGAAAAGGATTGAGGGATTTTAAGAAAAGCAGTAAACAGGACTTGTGCAGAAGCCGCGTAGCCTTGTATATGTGAAATGGGGAGGAGCAGCATGAGCGAGTTTTTGAAGTATATAGGAATGATAGGAGTCGGTGATTTGCAGCAGGTTGTGGCGGGAATTGTGCGGATTGTGCTGGCGGCTGTGCTGGGGGCGCTCATCGGATTGGAACGGGGGCGTAAGCACAGACCTGCCGGCGTGCGCACACATACGCTGGTATGTATGGCATCGGCGCTTGTTATGATTACGAATGAACAGATGATCCTAGCCTACGGGACGGGCGGGGATCCTGCCCGTATGGGCGCGCAGGTAATCAGCGGAATCGGTTTTCTGGGGGCCGGAACCATATTGACGGACAGGCAGAATCGGATCAAAGGGCTGACAACGGCAGCAGGATTGTGGGCGAGTGCATGTATCGGACTTGCCATAGGCGGTGGGTTTTACGTCGGCGGCATTTTTGCCACAGCATTGATTCTTTTGGCGTTTACGAAGCTCATTGATGTGGAACAGCACCTTGTAATGCGCAGCCGGGTGATGGACTTGAACGTGTCGTTCGACAGCGCAAAAAATATGAACAACTTTATCAGTGAGATCACAAGCCATGACTGCAGTATCCTATCTTTTTCCTATATTGATATGGATGATGAACTGCATCACCGTCTGGAAAAAGGGGAAATCGTGCTGAAGAAAGTTGTGAGCGTGAACTTACATATTTTACTGCCGGTTAAAAATTATCATTCTGAAGTATTAAAGCTTCTCGAAAACAGTAAGGGAATGATTCAAATGGAAGAGCTATAATGTGTTTCCGGCCTTTTTTTTCGGAAGACTGGTGCAAAAGAGGCTTTGGAAATACATACAAAAAAGGAGACAGACTTGCAGACAGAAGAGCTTAGAAATTTTCCGAAAGTAGAGCTGCACTGCCATCTGGACGGATCGCTTACAGAAAAGGCGGTCAGACGGATCGTGCGTGAATCAGGCTATAATATGGAGGTATTACTGGACAGTATGCGGGTCAGGGAGGATGCGCGGGATCTTGCAGATTATCTTTCCTGCTTTGCCAATTCGCTGCCGCTTCTCCAGTCAGAAGAAAATCTGCGGATTGCAGCCTATGAGCTGGTCGGGCAGGCGGCGGCAGACGGTGTGATCTACATCGAAGTGAGATTTGCGCCGATGTACCACAGAAAAGGCGGACTGACCCAGACGGAGGCAGTGAAGGCAGTGCTTGTGGGGCTGGAGGAGGCAGAAAAAGATTTTGGTGTTAAGAGCCGTCTGCTCCTTTGCATGATGCGGGGAAAGACACAGGAAGAAAACGGCGAAACTTTATCATGCGCCTTGCAGATGCGGGAGTACGGCGTGGCGGGGATTGACCTGGCGGGCAATGAGGCGGCGTATCCTGCCCGGCTTTATCGGGAGCTGTTTTTAAGAGCGCGGGAGAAGCAGATGCCTTTCACCATTCATGCGGGTGAATGCGGAAATGTTGAAAACGTCAGGGACTGCGTTGAGATGGGGGCCGGACGTATCGGTCATGGTGTGGCGATCGCCGATGACGGGGAAATGAAACGAATCTGCCGGGAAAAGGGGATCGTGCTGGAATTATGCCCGGTCAGCAACCTGCAGACCGGGGCGGTAAAAAGTCTGGAAACATATCCATGGGCAAAAATGCGGGAAGAAGGCGTGCCGGTCACGGTCAACACAGATAACCGCACGGTTTCAAACACCTCGCTTTTTAAAGAATGGCAGACACTTGCCGGTTCCTTTGGGCCGGTTGATGCGCAGATATTGAGACAGGCGGCATACTATGCGATTGATGCGGCATTTTTATCATGGGCTGAAAAGGAAAGTCTCAGAAAAACATTGCGCGACAGAACAGAATAGGGGTGCATGGCAAAGTATATCCCCAAAAGTATAATCTGTACCAAACGTATTTCAAATGCACTCTTTCTATCATATGATGACCCTATATAAGCGGGGCGCGTTTGAAACGCGCAGACGGCAGCAGGGTGATACATATTACATAGAAAGAGAGCGGCGGTTCACAGGGCGGATGAGTGGACAGACCGGAAATCTGGATCTTTCGGATACGCTGGAAGCCAGTACGCTGCCGGCGGATGAAAAATGTGGGGAGAGGGAGGGGTAAAACCGCCCGCAGATTCTGAGGAGAAAGAGGATGGCGGGAAAATCCCGAAGATGACCCGGAAAATCCCGTAGAAGGAGAAAATGAGGGAGAAACCGGGGACAGCTCCGGGCTCTTCGGAGAAAACGAAGCGGCCGGATGGTATGGAAGAATCTGCCCGACATTTTTGGGATCTGTTACTTTATCTGGCTGGTTCTGATTATATTGACGGTGATCCTTTTGATCTGGCTGCTTCGAAGAAAGAAGCGGAAGGAGGATCAAAAGAGCGGGAAAAAGGAGCCGTAAGACGTAAAAAAAGAACGGAAAGAAACATAACGAAAGATTTTTAAAAGCCCCCGGAGAGGAAAATAATAAATTTACTCTTCGGGGGTTTCGTGTCCCGTTTATAGGACTTATAAAATGCTATAGTGGTCACAACAAGGGGGTGTGACAGATGAACAGGGGTTTAAGCATGATCACGGCGTTTTTGGTTCTGACTGCCGCTCTCAGTGTGGGCGGCACGGTGATGAGCAAGGAGCGGAATGACTGCACACGGGAAAACGAACGATATGCGCTACTCGAGGATGCTTTCACGGAGCGGACGAGAGGGATTCTGGAGGAGCGGGGGTATCGAAACAGCGGCGTGACAGTGACATGGACGAGAGAAAACGGCGGTGCGAGAAGCTACCGAGTGGAAATTCACCACAGAATGATCGGAAGCCTTGGCGAGGCCGAGAAGGAGAGACTGACCGAGGAACTGTGCTGTGAGGAGTTTTGCAGGGAGACAGAGGAGCTTTCCATTGTATACATATGAAGAAACTCCGAAACTGTCATGGCAATAGGTTGACAGGTTAGAACATCTGTTCTATAATTAATAAAAGAACAAATGTTCTAAATTGGATTTTATGGAGCAGGCTGCCGAGCCTGCTCCGTGGATAGACATTTGCAGTTTTTGGGATTATACTAGTAGAGAAAAATTACGCAAAAAGGAGATTCCTATGAGACATAATCCCAGACCACAGGAAATGTACAGGCATTTTAAGGGCAACTTATACCAGATCCGCTGTCTTGCGAAACACAGTGAGACAAGGGAGCCGATGGTGGTTTATCAGGCAATGTACGGCACGTTCGAGATATTTGTGCGGCCTCTGTCCATGTTTATGGAGGAGGTAGACTGCGGGAAATATCCCGATGTCAAGCAGAGATATCGTTTTGAACTTCTGCAGGATATGGAGGATGAGGAGCCGTCGGCTTTACCGGGGAATCCCGGGATGAAGGAGACTGCCGTTTTATCGGAAATTTCCGTGGACAGGGAGCCGGCCTCTTTATCTACAGACACGGCGGAAGAGGCGCGGAATGCGGATTATGTCACTAAAACGGAAACTATTATATCTGAAACTGTTCCGGCAAAGACAGAGCCGGAGGAAGAGCAACTGAATATAGATCCTCTGGTGTTGGCGTTTCTCGATGCGGATTCCTATGAGCAGAAACTTTCGATTTTGGATTCTCTCCACAACCGGATCACGGACAGCATGATTAATACCATGGCGGTGGCGTCCGATCTGGAGATCAAGGAGGGAGATCTGGAAGACAGGTATATGGAGCTTAGGAACTGTCTGCGCACTTTCGAAAAATTTGAGTGTAACAGACTGAGATAAGCAGTTTCTGCAGAAGACGACAGCCCCCATCGGAGAGATCACGGGTGGGGGTGCTTTATGGCTTACGAACTGGAAAACAAACTTGTAGTGGGCGTTTCGTCCAGAACGTTGTTTGATCTGACGTTTGAAAATAAAATATTCGAGGAAGAGGGCGTGGAGGCGTACAGCCGTTATCAGGTGGAGCATGAGGATGAACTTCTTCGTCCCGGTCCTGGATTTCCGCTGGTGCGGGCGCTTTTGAATCTGAATGAGCTGCCGGGCATGGAAGGGCGTGTAGAAGTCATTATCATGTCCAGAAACAGTCCCGACACTTCCCTCCGGGTTTTCAAGGCAATCGAGCATTACGGCCTGCGCATTACGAGAGCGGTGCTGTCCGGCGGCGCATCCCTGGCGCATTATCTTACGGCTTTTAAGACGGATCTGTTTCTGTCAGCCTGTGAGGAGGATGTACAGAGGGCTATAGATTCGAATATTGCGGCCGGGATTATCTGTACCGAGGGAATTTCCACCTATGATTGTGAGCACAGGATACAGCAGATCAGAATAGCCTTTGACGGCGATGCAGTGCTCTTTTCAGACGAATCAGAGAGAATTTTCCAGGAGCGTGGCTTGGAGGCATTTGAGGAAAACGAGAGGCGGAATGCGAATAATCCCTTGCAGGCAGGGCCTTTTGCGAAGTTTTTAAAGACATTGTCTCAGCTGCAGAGGAACTACTCCGAGGAGAAAGCGCCGATCAGAACGGCACTTGTCACAACCAGATGCGCACCGGCTCACGAGCGTGTCATCCGAACGCTGCGGGCATGGGATGTGCGTATCGATGAGGTGTTTTTTCTGGGTGGAATTCGGAAGAAGGATGTGTTGCATGCTTTCGGCGCGCATATATTCTTTGACGATCAGTCCGTACACACGCTTCCGGCATCCGAGGTAGTGCCGGCGGCCCGTGTTCCCTACAAAAACAGAGAAGCTGTCGGAGAGATAGAGGAGAAGGACAGCAGTTAAAGGAATAACAGTATATGAAGTATACAGAGATTGTCACCGCTGAATTTATAGAGCGGCCGAACCGTTTTATCGCCTATGTGGATCTGATGGGCGCGCGGACGAAGGTGCATGTGAAGAATACGGGCAGATGCCGGGAACTTCTGACGGAGCGGGCAAAGGTATATCTGGAGAAGAACGGTAAGGAATCCCGTTCTACCGCATATGACCTTGTGGCGGTGGAGAAAGAAGGCCGCCTGGTAAATATGGATTCCAATGCGCCGAATAAGGTGGCGGGAGAGTGGCTGCAGGCGGGAGGCCTCTACGAGGATGTCAGTCTGGTCAGGCCGGAAAAGACTTTTGGCAGTTCCAGATTTGATTTCTATGTGGAGAGCGCATCGGGGAAGCGGGCGTATATTGAGGTAAAGGGCGTGACCCTGGAGAGGGAAGGCGTTGCAGCTTTTCCCGACGCTCCGTCCGAACGTGCCGTCAAGCATGTGGAGGAGCTGGCTGAGGCGCGCAGGAAGGGGTATGAGGCGTACCTTCTGTTTGTGATCCAGATGAAGGGTGTTTATTGTGTGGAGCCAAACTGGGATACCCAGCCTGCATTTGGAGAGGCGCTCAGGCGGGCGAGAAGGGAGGGCGTGCGGCTTCTTGCCTATGACTGCCTTGTGAGGGAGGACGGTCTGGAATTGGACGCTCCCATTCCTGTTTTTCTGGACAGTCTGGACAGAATTGCAGAACCTCTTCTTGCATGGTATGACGCGGGCAGGCGCATCCTTCCCTGGCGGGAGGAACCGACACCTTATCATGTATGGCTTTCAGAGATCATGCTGCAGCAGACGAGGGTGGAGGCGGTGAAGCCCTATTACGACCGTTTCCTGCAGGCATTGCCCGATATCGGAAGTCTGGCGGCGGTGGAGGAGGAGAAACTTCTGAAACTCTGGGAGGGACTTGGGTATTACAACCGGGCCAGAAATTTAAAAAAGGCGGCGGAGATTCTCGTCTCCGAATACGGCGGAGAAATGCCCGATGATTACGAAAAAATTCAGGCGCTTCCCGGGATTGGCAGCTATACGGCTGGTGCGGTATCATCTATTGCTTTCGGCCGGCCTTATCCGGCAGTAGACGGTAACGTGCTGCGGATTCTTTCAAGGCTGCGGTGCGATGACAGGGATATTCTGAACGCGAAGGTGAAAAAATCTGTGGAGGAGGATCTGCTTGATGTGATGCCGTCGGACCGCCCGGGCGATTTCAACCAGGCGCTCATGGAGCTTGGCGCTATGGTATGCATTCCAAACGGCGCGCCTAAGTGTGAAAGCTGTCCGTGGAAGGAGCTCTGCCTGGCGAGAGCTGAAGGGCGGACCGCAGAGTTTCCTAAAAAGGCGAAAAAGAAGCCGAGAAGTATGGAAGAAAAGACCATTCTGGTGATACAGGATGCAGAGCGGGTGGCGCTTCGCAGGAGGCCGGAGAGAGGACTTTTGGCCGGCATGTATGAATTTCCGTCTCTTGAGGGACACTGTGAGGAGGCGGAGGTCAGCGCCTATCTCAAAAAGATTGGGCTTTTGCCTATACGAATCCGAAAACTTCCCCCGTCGAAGCATGTATTTACCCACCGGGAATGGCATATGACAGGGTATCTGATCCGGGTGGATGAACTTGCCGTAAAAGGGACAGGGCAGGAACTGCAGGGCTTTGTGTTTGTGGAGCCGGAGCAGACGCGGATAAATTATCCGATCCCCTCAGCCTTTGCTGCCTATGCAGAGCGGGTGGAGATGAGACGCGGCATGGGAATTTAACGCTGCGGAACCGAAGCTGAAGCGTTAACAAAAATAAGGAAAATATAAGAATTCTGTAACAATCTGCAGGGGTTTTTATGCTAGAATAGACAAAGACTTGCCGGTTTGGAAAAAGCTGGCAGAATGAGAAAGCAGAAAGGCATGGATGTTTTGGCATGAAATTATTATCAGTTGCAATACCTTGTTACAATTCAGAGAAATATATAAAAAAGTGCATAGAATCTCTGCTTCCGGGAGGAGAGGACGTGGAAATCCTGATTGTGGATGACGGTTCCACCGATGGGACAGGAGAGATCGCAGATGCTTATGAAAGACTTTATCCTTCTATTATAAAGGTGATTCACAAGAAAAACGGAGGGCATGGGTCTGCCGTGAATGCGGGACTTGCTTGTGCTTCCGGCCTCTATTACAAAGTTGTGGACAGCGATGACTGGGTGAAAGAGAGCGCTTATCTGAAGATCCTTGAGGTGCTGAGAGATATCGTATCGGGAGATGCAACGCTGGATATGCTTATCAGCAACTTTGTCTACGAAAAGGAGGGAGAAAAAAAGCATAAGGTGATGAAATACCGCCATGCGCTTCCACAGGACAAGATATTTGCCTGGAACGAGGTGAAGCATTTTCACAAAGGCCAGTATATTCTCATGCATTCCGTGATTTTCCGCACGAAACTTCTTCGGGAATGCGGACTGGAACTGCCGGAAAATACGTTTTATGTGGATAATATTTTTGTGTTTGAACCGCTGCCTTTCGTGAAAAACATGTACTATCTCGATGTGAACTTTTACCGCTATTATATTGGCAGGGAGGGGCAGTCGGTCAACGAGGAAGTGATGATTGGCAGAATCGACCAGCAGATAAAGGTCAATAAAATTATGATCGACTATCTCGTGGAAAAAAAGGCGAAAATCTACGGAAAAGGCAAACTGAAGAGGTACATGATTAATTATCTGGAAATCATTACGGTTATCTCATCAATTATGCTGATCCGCTCCGGCGTGGAGGAGAATCTGGAGAAGAAAGCGGAACTGTGGCGGTATATCAGGCAAAAGGACGTCGGTCTGTATATGAGGCTGCGTTACGGTGTGCTTGGCAGCTCCATGAACCTTCCGGGAAAGGGCGGCAGAAAGATATCCGTGGAGAGTTACAAGATATGCAGGCGGTTCTTTAAGTTCAATTAAACTGCTATCCCGTGCGCGGGTTGTGGTCATAACCGGGATGCACAGCGGACGGCAGATACAGATATGATATGAATATAAAGAGGGGAGAATCCGATGGGATCCTCCCCTCTTGCTCTGAATCGTCGCCGCCGGGCGAGGATTTTCTGGCAAATCAAGAAAATACAACAGCGAAAATCATAGAGGGAGAATGCGGAGCATTCTCTGAATCGTCGCCGCCGGGCGAGGATTTTCTGGCAAATCAAGAAAATACAACAGCGAAAATCATAGAGGGAGAATGCGGAGCATTCTCTGAATCGTCGCCGCCGGGCGACGATTTGCTACACAAGCGTACCCGGCTTGTGCTTTCTTCTGCGATGTACTCCGTGGTAAAAGTTGATCAGCACGTCTGAGCGGTATACGACACCGTACATCACGGCGGCCATAATAAAGGCGGTGGTCACGTCAAAGACTGAGTGCTGCTTGATTAACATGGTTGACATAATAATCGAGATACACAAAACCAGCGAACATGCTCGGATGCCCTTTTTCTTTTCCAGCCGTGCACTTTTCATAACAGCGATATGACAGCCGAGAGAGTTGTACACATGGATGCTGGGCCAGAGGTTTGTCGGCGTGTCTGCATGGTAAAGTGAAGACACCAGCCGCGTACATATGTTATCCCTTGGCATCACGGCAGGACGAAGGTCGTGTCCGTTTGGCCAGAGGGTGCTGACAATCAGAAAGACGGTCATACCTGTAAATAGGAAAGTGCAGGCTCTGAAATAGTCATCCTTATCCCGGAAGAAGAAGTATACCACTACCGCAGCAACATAGGCAAACCATAACAGATAGGGGATGACAAACGCCTCACAGAAGGGGATGAAGTCATCCGGCCTGAAATGTATCAGCTGGTAGTTGCTGGTAACCGTCTTTTCCAGATGGGAGAACCATTGCATATATACCATTCCATAAAGAATGAGCGGCAATGCATGTCTGTAATTTTTCCAAAAGCTTATCATTGTTCTTTTTGTTTTCATAAGTTACATCATAGCAGATGGGGGAGAAAAGTCAAAATAAGAATTCCATAAAGTTTTCTTAATTTTTCATTAAAATCTATCCATTATGACGGAGACATATTTCATGTCCTGGCAGACACAGTGGGAGGGTCATAAATTTTGTTTGCATTACATAGCATAATACTTTATAATATTGTGTTGAAATTGCCTATATTTATTTGTAATATAGAAAAAAATATTTTTGAGAGAAAAAGGGTGGAAACTATCAGAAAGGCAGGAACGAGGAATGTATTCATTGGATGAGGTAAGAAATGTTGACCCGGAGATCGCGCAGGCGATTGTTGACGAGCAGAACAGACAGAACTCCCATATTGAGCTGATTGCTTCTGAAAACTGGGTGAGTAAGGCGGTTATGGCGGCGATGGGCAGCCCTCTTACGAATAAGTATGCAGAGGGGTATCCCGGCAAGAGATATTACGGCGGCTGCGAGTGCGTGGACGTGGTTGAGGAGATTGCCAGAGACCGTGCAAAAGAACTTTTTGGCTGTGAGTATGTCAATGTACAGCCTCATTCCGGCGCACAGGCGAATATGGCGGTATTTTTTGCGGTGCTGGAGCCCGGTGACACCTTCATGGGTATGAACCTGGATCACGGCGGGCATCTGTCCCACGGTTCACCGGTCAATATGTCCGGCAAGTATTTCAAGTGCGTGCCTTATGGCGTGAACGATGATGGATTCCTCGATTACGATAATGTCAGAAAGATTGCGTTGGAGTGCAGACCGAAGATGATTGTGGCGGGTGCGTCCGCTTATGCAAGAACCATTGACTTCAAAAAATTCAGGGAGATCGCTGACGAGGTCGAGGCGGTGCTGATGGTGGATATCGCACATATCGCCGGGCTTGTGGCGGCCGGACTTCATCCGAGCCCCATTCCCTATGCCCATGTAACGACGACTACTACCCATAAGACCCTGCGGGGACCCAGAGGCGGCATGATTATGTCCAGCCAGGAGGTTGCGGATAAATATAATTTCAACAAGGCTATTTTCCCCGGTACACAGGGAGGCCCGTTGATGCATGTGATTGCGGCGAAGGCTGTGTGCTTTAAGGAAGCGCTGTCCGATGACTTTAAGATTTATATGAAGAATGTGGCGGATAATGCCCAGGCGCTCTGCAAGGCACTGCAGGCGAGAGACATCAGGATTGTTTCCGGCGGAACGGACAATCACCTGATGCTGGTTGACCTGACTAATTATGATCTGACGGGAAAAGCATTGGAGAAGCTGCTTGACGAGGCACATATCACGGCGAACAAGAACACCATTCCGAACGATCCGAAGTCACCTTTTGTGACAAGCGGTATCCGGCTGGGCACGCCGGCGGCTACTTCCCGCGGCTTAAATACAGCGGATATGGAGCAGGTGGCGGAGGCCATTTCCATTGTCATTAAGGAAGGGGAAGCAGGCATCGGCAAGGCGCAGGCCATTATCAAGACGCTGACGGATAAGTATCCGCTGGTATAAGTGGGAAAAGCTTTCCGCTGGCGATGGCCGGCGGACAGGAAGACACTTGATTGACCTGCGGAGTCAAATGCGGGAGAAAAGATTGCAGTAAACTGCTTAGACATGGAGGATAAGATTGAAAATTAAAATTTTCAATCGCGAGATTTGTGTCTGCGCGTTGCTTGCCACAAACTCGATTAATGCGGCGTCTCAACAAAGTTGAGACAAAAGCAGCGCAGAAATGGAGAAAACAATGATTCAAATAGCGGTTTTGGGATACGGCACCGTGGGCAGCGGCGTTGTGGAAGTGATTGAGACGAATAAGACGGATATCAACAAAAAGGCAGCGGAGGATCTGGCGGTAAAATATATTCTTGATTTACGGGATTTTCCGGGTGACCCTTACGAGAGTAAAGTGGTACATGATTACAATGTGATTCTGAACGACCCGGAGGTAAAGATCATCTGTGAGACTATGGGCGGCACGAAACCTGCCTACGATTTTACGAAGCAGGCACTGCTTTTAGGAAAAAGCGTGTGTACCTCCAACAAGGAGCTTGTCGCGGCGCATGGTCCCGAACTCATAAAAATTGCCAAGGAGAATCATTGTAACTATCTCTTTGAGGCCAGTGTGGGCGGGGGTATCCCGATTATCCGGCCGATCAATTATTCCCTGACAGCGGAACATATCGACAGCATTACTGGCATTCTGAACGGAACGACCAACTATATTCTGACCAAGATGGACAGAGAGGGTGCCGATTTCGAGGACGTATTGAAGGAGGCGCAGGAAAAGGGATATGCGGAGAGAAATCCCGAGGCCGATGTGGAGGGATATGATGCCTGCCGCAAGATCGCCATTCTCTCTTCTTTGATGTCTGGGAAAAATGTGAGTTATGAGGATATCTACACAGAAGGAATTACGAAAATTACTTCGGCTGATTTCAAGTATGCGAAGCAGATGAACAAGTCAATTAAGCTTCTGGCGTTAAGCCGGGATGCGCAGGATGGCTTTTTTGCTATGGTTGCCCCGTTCCTGATTTCCAGGGAACATCCGCTTTACAGTGTAAACGATGTGTTCAATGCGGTGTACGTCCACGGAAATATGCTGGGGGACTCTATGTATTACGGACGCGGGGCGGGTAAGCTGCCGACGGCAAGCGCGGTGGTTTCTGATGTGGTGGACTGCGCGAGACATCAGGGCAAGACCATCATGTGTTTCTGGGATGAGGAAAAAGTAAAGGTGGCGGATGTAACAAGCGCGAGGAGAAGATTCTTTGTCCGTATATCGGCGGATCAGCGGGAAGCGGCGATGGCTGTTTTTGGCGCGATGGCAGAGGTGAACGTAGGCCTGATGAAGGAGTTTGGGTTTATGACGCAGGAGATGACCGAGAAGGAATTTAACGAAAAGATAGAGAAAATCGGCGGATGTATCAACAGAATCCGAATCATGGCATAGCGGGGGGAAAGGACATGAATAAGGTAGTTAAATTTGGCGGAAGCTCTCTGGCGAGTGCGGAGCAGTTTAAAAAGGTAGGCGCGATCATCCGTGCGGACAAGGAGCGCAAATTTGTGGTGCCCTCCGCGCCTGGTAAGAGATCCTCGGATGACACAAAGGTGACGGATATGCTTTATGCCTGCTATGAGCTGGCGGAGCAGGGAAAAGATTTTGCCGGGCAGATGCAGGCGATTAAGGACAGATATCAGGAAATCATAGACGGACTCGGACTTAAAATCTCCCTGGATAAGGAGTTTAAGGGCATCGAGAAGAACTTTAAGGAAAAGGCAGGCTCAGATTATGCAGCTTCCCGCGGCGAATATTTAAACGGCATTATCATGGCGCAGTACCTTGGATATGAATTTGTGGATGCGGCATCGGTGATCCGCTTCAAGGCGGACGGTGAGCACGATGCAGAGCTGACAAACCAGTTGTTAAAGGATCGGCTTGCAGGTGTGGAAGCGGCTGTGATTCCCGGTTTTTACGGGGCCTACGAAGATGGAAAGGTGAAGACTTTTTCCAGAGGCGGCTCTGATATTACAGGTTCCATTGTTGCCAGGGCGATCAAAGCCAATGTGTATGAGAACTGGACGGACGTTTCCGGTGTACTGGTGGCCGATCCCCGGATTATTTATAAGCCTGAAGGTGTGGAGACCATTACATATAGGGAGCTTCGGGAGCTGGCCTACATGGGATTTTCGGTTCTGCACGAGGACGCCATTTTCCCGGTCAGGAGCGAGGGGATTCCGATCAACATCCGTAACACCAACGCGCCGGAGGACAACGGTACATGGATTGTGGAGAGCACCTGTCAGAAGTCAAAGTATGTGATTACAGGTATCGCCGGAAAGAAAGGCTTCTGCGCGGTCAATATAGAGAAGGAAATGATGAACTCGGAGATTGGTTTCGGGCGCAAGGTGCTGCAGGCCTTTGAGGAGAACGAGATTTCCTTTGAGCATGTGCCTTCCGGCATCGACACCATGACGGTGTTCGTGCATCAGGATGAGTTTATACACAAGGAACAGAAAGTGGTTTCCGGCATCCACAGGCTGGCTGACCCGGATTCCATCGACATAGAGGCGGATCTGGCGTTGATTGCGGTGGTGGGACGCGGTATGAAATCTACCCGTGGTACAGCGGGAAGAATCTTTTCCGCACTGGCACATGCCAACGTTAATGTCAAGATGATCGACCAGGGTTCCAGCGAGCTGAATATTATTATCGGTGTGGCGAATGCCGATTTTGAGACGGCGATTAAAGCGATTTATGATATTTTTGTGATTTCCCAGATTTAAAAGATGATAATATGGTGTGAGTGCATTTCAAAAAGGACAAAAAAATTGTTTATTTTTTGTCCTTTTTGTGCTAATATAACATATATATTGTACAAATAGCATAAATAACTGCGTTTTTTAATGATTTTGGAGGGCAAAATGGCAAATAAACCGTTAGAGGCGCTGGTATATACCAACGACAATTGCGTAGGATGCAACAAATGTATTTCCGCATGTCCTGTGTTGACGGCAAACCGTGCGGTAGAGGAAAAGGGAAAGAACAAGATTATTGTGGATGGCAGCCAGTGTATCAACTGTGGCGCCTGCTTTGATGCCTGTGCACACGATGCGAGAAGCTATAACGATGACACCGAGCGTTTCTTTGAGGACTTAAAAAAGGGAGAAAAGATTTCACTCCTGCTGGCACCGGCTTTTCTGGCAAACTATCCGAAGGAATATGCCACGGTTTTAGGAGGCCTTAAAAAGCTTGGTGTAAACCGTATCATCAGTATCAGCTTTGGAGCGGATATCACCACATGGGGATATATCAAATACATAACGGAGCATAATTTTACGGGAGGCATTTCCCAGCCCTGTCCTGCGGTGGTTGGGTACATAGAAAAGTATCTTCCCGAGCTGATTCCAAGCCTGATGCCGGTGCATTCTCCTATGATGTGCGGTGCGATCTATGTGAAGAAATATATGAAGGTGCCGGA
This sequence comes from Lachnospiraceae bacterium, assembly GCA_910575775.1. Taxonomy (GTDB): domain Bacteria; phylum Bacillota; class Clostridia; order Lachnospirales; family Lachnospiraceae; genus UBA3282. Next base: position 144,856 of record CAJTEY010000005.1, read on the forward strand.
CAAGCTTGCCTTTATCAGTCCGTGTATTGCGAAAAAGAACGAGATTGACGATCCGAACTGCGGCGGCTATGTTTCGTACAATGTGACCTTTGATCATCTGATGAAGTATGTGCGTGAACACAGCATTTCCGGCCCTGCGGTGACGGATGAGATTGAGTACGGTCTGGGCTCCATATATCCCATGCCCGGCGGTTTGAAGGAAAACGTGCAGTGGTTCTGCGGTGAGGATATTTTTATCAGACAGATTGAGGGCGAGGAGCATGCTTATAAGTTCCTGTCTGACTATAAGAGAAGAGTTTTGGGAAATAAAGAGCTGCCGTTTATGGTGGATGCGTTAAACTGCGCGAAGGGCTGTATTTACGGCCCTGGCGTGGAGGAGGAGAAGACGAAGTCTGACGACACGCTCTATGAATTGCAGAGAATCAAGAAGGCCAGCAAGAAAGACGACAAGAGGCACGCTTTCAGCAGGAACCTGACGCCGAAACAGAGACTGGCAAAGTTCAACAGGCAGTTTGCGGCACTGGATATCAATGATTTTATCAGACGTTATACGGATAAATCATCGATGGTGACGGCGAACAAACCAAGCGCTTCCGAGCTGGAGAAAATTTATATATCTATGGATAAGCGTACGGATGCTGAGCGCACCATAGATTGTTCTGCCTGTGGCTACGACAGCTGTAAGAAGATGGCTACGGCGATTCATAACGATTGCAACAACATTTATAACTGCATCCAGTTTGTAAAGAGCGAGGTGGAGAAGGAAGGCGAGATCGCCAGGACGATGGCCTCCGAGGTGGAGCAGAAGAATGCCGAGCTTCAGGAGAAGAACGAAAAGATTGCCGGGCTGATTGCCGAAGTGCAGGTGGATTTTGACAGTCTTGATATCTCCATCAGCGAAATGTCTGAGGGGAATAACAGCAATGCGGAGGAGAGTACAGGGATTTCCGCTTCCATGAGCGATGTGGTGAGTTTCTGCGACCAGCTGAATGAGGCTCTCGGAAAGATCCAGAGCCTGCTTGTCAGACTGGAAGAGAACAATGAGGAAATCACCAATGTGGCGGAGGAGACTAATCTCCTTGCTCTGAATGCGAGCATTGAGGCGGCCAGGGCCGGAGAGTCCGGAAGGGGTTTTGCCATCATTGCCGAGAATATCAAGAAACTTGCTGACTCTTCCAAAGATACGGCTAGTGACTCCGATGCGAATAAGGAACAGATACAGACGGCGATTTCAGAACTTTTGACTGACGCCAAGAAGTTGATCAGCGTCATTGACGGCGTGAATCTGCGGGTGACGAATCTGGCGGCTTCCACAGAGGAGATTGCGGCGTCGGCCGATATGGTGAGCACGATTTCTGGTGATCTGAAAGCGAAGCTTGCAGAGCTGAATGGCTAAACCGGGTTGCGGAAAGTGAAAGAAATGTGGAATAGAAGCGCGGATAAAAGAAAAGGAATCGGGCTGGTAACAGAGCCGATTCCTTTTCATCTGTTTTAGTAGCCCAGTTCCTCGCCAACAAGATAGACCTTGATCCTGCCGGGATGCATACTCCGTCTCGTCACGACAACCTGACAGCAGAAACACTCGGGAGAAAGGCAGTCGTGGCAGATGCCTGTCGCAGCGCAGGGCAGATTCCGTTCCAGACGGATCGCGTTGGCGGGAGACGCCGTATTTCTGATTCTGGCAATGCCGCTTTGCGTGTCGGGAACAACTTTATTCATGCCTGCCACAACGATAACGTTGGAGGGGCCCTGAATCAGGCAGGCAACCCGATTGCCGTTGCCGTCAATATTGATGAGCTCACCGTCCAGAGTGATGGCATTGGCACTCATAAGATAATAGTCGGCGAGAACCGTTCTGCCGTAGATCTGTCGGGATTCCTCCGGTGTTTTTGCAGCGCTGCGATCCAACAGTTCATAGGAGCCGCTGTGAATAGCGTCCATCAGACCGCATTCTTTCAAGGTTTCGCTGCCGCCCCAGCCGATGATTGCGCCTGAGGGCATTTCGGCGAGAATGGCCTCGATGCAGGCTGACGATGTTTCAAAGTAATGACCTTCCATATTTCTTTTTTCCAGATTTTTTATAATGCTTTCTGCCTGTCTGGATAGCGCAGTTTTTTTTGGTGACATATGTATTTCCTCCATACCTGACATGTTTTGTAAAGCTTTTCATTTATTGTATCACTGTAGCTTGGAGCGGTGCAAGCATGGAATTAGTATTAGGTATGTGCTGAAAACTCCCAATTTTACAACAAAATTAACTGTCAATTCAAAGAAATATTTAATAAAACAAGAAAATATTAGACGATATAATAGAAAGTGAAAAAAGTTGGAAAAAATTTCAAAAAATGTGTTGACAAATCATGTATAAGTGATATAATAAACTCATAAAGAAACACTTCACATAGATAAAATAAAAGAAAAGGAGGTACGGTCCACCAAAAACTGAAAGTAACACATCAGGGAGTTACAATTGAATAGGAGGCCACTAAAAAGACGAGCGAAATCGAGTACATGGAGGGATGGCGAATCAGAAAAGAGTCCCGGGAAAGCTCCCTATAGAAGAGACGACGAGAATGGATGCTGGAAAAGAGAAGAGATCCGAAGGGAGAGAGGGAACAGACGCCACAGTATCTGGGATACGGGAGAAGAGATGGAAAGAGGACGTGAGGGAAAAGACGGAGGTAAAGGCCATTGGACAATGAGTTTTAGAAACGGGTATTGATTCCTTAGAGAATGAATACCCGTTTCGCATTGTTTTTTCTTATAAGAATCTTAATAAAATCGGGGTGGCTTTTCCACTAAAAATAGGTTATAGTATACTTATGCATACTATATCTTGTATGTAGAGAATTCTAAGGGTCTGTTGTTATAGCAAACATTTGGATAAAAGATTTCAGAAAGGATATGGTTACAGTCGATGGGAAAGCTGCACAAGAGAAGAAGGGGATATTCGGACGAGGAACTGGATGAAGAAGAGGAAGATTTTGAGGATGGAGATGATGAGGACGACGAGGACGAAGAAGATGACGAGATAGAGGATGACGAGGACGAAGATTATGATGATGAGGCAGAGCGCCGTGCATACAGGCACAGACGCAGGATCCGTAATCAGATCATCGCCTATCTGGTGATCCTTTTTGTGGCTGTAGGGATTGTCGCAGGCGGTATTGTGGTCGGAAGTAAGGCGGCTTCTTTTGTGAAACAGAAGAGACAGGCGGCGGAAGAGAAGGCGAAAGAGGAAGCTGCAGAGCAGGAAGAGCCTGAGGAAGAAATGGTTATTGATACGCCCGAGCCGGCAGAGGAAGAGACCGGAGAGGAAGAAGATATTTTGGGTGAACTGGCAGAGTCCTATTATTCTGAGATGTCGATTGAAAATAAGGTGGCTGGTCTGTTTATGGTAACGCCGGAGTCGATAACAGGCGTCAAAACGGCGACAAAAGCCGGAGACGGAACCCAGGAAGCATTGAACCAGTACGCAGTGGGCGGACTGATCTACTTCGGACAGAATATTCTGGATAAGGAGCAGATCATGACGATGCTTTCAAATACGGCATCCATGAGCAACTATCCGATTTTCTTCGCTGTGGACGAGGAGGGCGGTGAGGTCAGCAGGGTTGCGAACAGCAAAGTTGAGGTGACGAAGGTAGACGATATGGCGTCTATCGGTGCGGGAGGAGATGCTTCTCTGGCGGCCGATGCCGGGACAACGATTGGTTCTTATCTGAATGAGATTGGTTTTAACGTGGATTTTGCGCCGGTTGCGGATGTGGCTGGAGAAGGCAGTGCGCTGGGCGATCGCTCTTTTGGCTCTGATCCTCAGGCAGTAAGCGAAATGGTTACCAGTGCTGTGAGCGGAATCGAAGGTACCGGCGTGAGTGCCTGTCTGAAGCATTTTCCGGGGTTGGGAAGCACGACGGAAGATACCCATGACGGAAGGGTAGAAATTACGAAGTCACTAGAGGAAATGCGGGCTTCGGATTTTGTACCTTTTTCCGCAGGCATAGAGGCGGGTGCGGATTTTGTGATGGTGAGCCACGCAACGGCGCCGGCGCTGGATGAGGACAATGTGCCGAGCTCCCTGTCGAAAAAAGTGATTACGGATATTTTACGGGGAGAACTGGGATTTGAAGGCGTGGTTATTACGGATGCGCTGGATATGACGGCAATTACGGAATATTATACGACAGAGGAGGCGGCGGTGATGGCGCTGGAGGCCGGCGCGGATATGCTGCTTATGCCCGATGACTTTGAAAAGGCGTACAATGCGGTGCTTGCTGCAGTCCAGGACGGGACGATATCCGAGGAACGGATCAACGAGTCGCTGGATCGAATTTACCGGGTGAAGTGCGCCGGAAAACTGGAAAATTAGAGACCGATATACGAAAAAGGAAAGGACGGAAATGCTGCCTGGGGTGGCGCTTTCGTCTTTTTTTGTGTGAGGTAATCTTTTTATGCTGCTGACACAGGTTTGCTTCGGATGTTGACTTCACCTGGTTTTTGTTTTATACTATACTTAGTATTACAAAGTATATAAAGATTTGACGATTTAGAGAATGAGATTCATTCGATAGACACAGGGGGCAGCGAAGAAAAGAAGGGGATTATGACTGATAAGTATGAAAGGCAAATGAAGAAAGGCGTTTTAGACATGCTGGTTCTTAGACTGCTTAAGTCTGAGGCCAAGTATGGATATCAGATTATTCAGGAGATGAGGGAGAAGAGTGAGGAAATATTTCTGCTGAAGGACGGTACATTATATCCGATTCTTTACCGGCTGGAAGATGACGGGCTGGTGGCAAGCAAGTGGAGCGGTGCGGTGGGGAAACAAGTGCCGAGAAAATATTATGAAATTACGGAAGACGGAATGCAGGAACTTGCAAGGATTGAGGATGTCTGGCGGAGGATTTCCGACGGGATAGGAAAAATCATGGAGGATTAGGTGATGGGCGAAAAGAAATATGTAAACGCTGTTGCAAGAAAACTTAAGTGCGACGGAAAAAGGAAAAGAGAAATCAAAAAACAGCTCCTCGCAGACATTCAGATGCGGGAGAATCAAGGGGAACGCCTGGAAGAAATTATTTCCCGGATGGGTAAGGCGGGTGAGCTTGCGGACGGTTTTAACGAAAATATTTCAGTGGAGGAACAGAGGCGGTATGCCAGAAACAAGGTATTAAAGATTGTAATTCCCACTGTTCTGGCAGTGATTTTTATTGGAATGGCTGGTTTCTGGATGCTTCCGAAAACTGTGGATATAGAGGAAAGCAGAGTTTTTGACAAAGAGGAAGTTGAAGCGGTCATGAAGGAGACGATCGAGCTGCTGGATGCGGAAGATTATGACGCGCTGCAGAAAAATGCAATTCCCACGATGAAGCCTCTGTTAAATGCAGAGACGAGGGAGAACATGCGGCGAACACTGTCTGATGACTGGGGAGAGCGGAAACAGTTCGGTGCGGTGTATATGGTTGAGGTGATACAGGGAAACAGTCATTTGGCAGTCGGTGAGATGACGGTGACTTATGAAAATGTAAGTGTTACCTACCGGCTGACATACGATGAGGATATGCGCTTTGCAGGTATCTATGTGAGATAAGGGAAAACGTGCCGAAATTGCCCAGACGGCATACTGGGAGGGTGAGGATATGACAGGGGAGATTATTTTTTCGTTTGTAGTGCTGTTGATCAGCATAGGACCGATTTTCATATTGGGAGTTGTACAGTTCAGGAGCAAAGATCCTGTCGGGTTTTGGGCCGGAAAGAAGCCACCCCGGAAAGAGCAGATTACAAATGTCAAATCGTATAATCGGAAACATGGTATCATGTGGATTTTGTACGGAGCAGGACTTATCGGCTGTTTTGTGTGCGGGCAGCCTTTTGGGGAACTGATTGCTGCGTATTTGTGCATGATGGAAGCGATAGGAGGTATCTTTGTAATGGCGGCGTACCATAATAAGCTGAATCGTATGTACTATAAGGAATAAGACGGTGTTCCCGGAGGGCAGATATTTTTAGAAAAGCCCTGATGATTTACGCAGGTGGAGTAAAAGGGCTAAAAAGTACAGTTGGATCGCTAAAAAATGGCAGGCAAAAGAGCAAAAATAGAGAATAGTCTGAGAGTCAGGCAGATAGAGTATGTCTTGGAAAATATGCACAGCGTCAGGGGATTGGCCGAAAAGAGAGCCATAAGATACGAAAAACTTATGCTTCAAGACTCAACGCATATGGTGTACCCATAGATGCCATCCGGGAACAGATGGGTTATTCAGAACTGTCCACTACTATTCCGGCAGATAGCCACTGTCCTTGATTTCCAGTTCCCATTCCATTCTTTTCCCTTCCTTTCCATATTTGCTAAATGATAAGTTTCGGAGCAGGCATAGGCAGAAGAACAGATGCAGGAGATCATACATTATATTGCGTATGAACTCAAGGCTTCTGACGCGGCACTTGATCTGCTGGATGCATTGGAGACTCGGTTGTATCACTTACACATTTTCCGTAGCGTGTAGCGTTAGTTGATGAAGAACCATGGAGAAACAAAGGGATACACCGTCTGCCGGTAAAAAATTTTCTTGTATATTTTTGGATAGATGAAGAGCACAAGCAGCTTGAACAGAACCAGAAAGCCGTGGACGGGGAAGAAATACAGGAACCCTGGGTAAGATGGAAGATCGAGCTGAAGAATGACCGTGCAAACATAGCGGCAGACTACCTGATCCAGAGGAAACAGCTTGGTGAGATCATCATGGAAATACTTAATAGTTACGTCAGGGTGATCGTCAATGATGACTCTAACAGGTCGCGCTGCTCCGCGCACCCGCTCTGGGAAAAGTTTGTCGGTGCGGTCGGCAGGCTGCGGCTGTATGTGGAAGCGGTGCAGAAGACGATAGATGAGAAGAAACGGTGGCTGATCCGGCAGTGCCTCCCCACGATCGCTGGCGTGATCATTGCGGATGGCGGTAGCTTTGATATCATCACGCGGCATTTTGATGATGCAGTAGTGCGCATGAACACCAGCATGCAGCACCTGGTCTCGGAAAAGAATCCGGGATGGATGGCTGACTACGATGCAGCGTACGCATTTTAGTGAATCTGTACAGATGGAAGTCTGTGATCCGCGCCGATCTGGCCCGCAGCGGCGGCATCCGTTTGTGCAGATGTGACAAAAAGATACAGGTTTTGCCAAAACAGACAGGGTGTGATATGCTTGTCTTGTTGTCATCCCAAACCGGCAACGGAGAGGGGGTGAAGAAGATGACGGACATTGCGATCACTTTATTTGTTACTGTCATGGGCGGTGTAGTGTGCCACTACATCATTAAATGGTTAGACAGTGGCAGCAACAATGACAACTAACCTCGGATTGGTTCCCCGTAAAGGAACAAGAAACCCTCAGAGGTGCCTCTCTGGGGGTTTCGTTTTGGTGTTAAAGATGACAGATTTCATTGCGATCCCTCTGTCTGCCTACCGGCATTATAGCATATGCAGAAACAGATTACAAGATGCGCCGGCAAAGAAAACGGCATACTAACAGTGCCGGTCTAGCCAGTTTTGGTAACTGATACCCCCAGATTATTGATGCGGCCGTTTTCCTTTTCGTATTGCTCGATGTATTGTCTGATTATTATTGCAGCCATTTTGGATTCGCTTCGGTCTTCTCTATTACAAATTTCTTTGAATTTATTGTAAATATTCTCATCTACTACAGTTTGTATAACTGGTTTTTTAGTAGGCATTTACTCCTATCAAATTATTATTGACAGTTAATAACTTTTTGGGATATTATCCAAAGCATAAGTTATTAACCTTTAATGTCTGTCATAAACTTATTGTTCCTTCTCCACCGCAGGGCGCACAATACCCCTACCGTATGCCCTGCGGGTCATGGAGATACATAGTCATAGTAACAGAGGACGGGGAAAAAGGCAAGGGAGGCGGGAAATTATGATGGACAAGGAATATATCTACACGGTAGTAAAAGAAGATTTCAGGACCGGGGAGCGTGCAAAACGCACCCGGTAGTATCATGCATTCAGGCCGCTCACGGTGGGCGGTCTGTATACGCATCTGGGAAAAGGCTACCCGGGATGCCAGCGCGTTCTGGATGTGGAGGAACGTCTTGACCCGGCATGTAACTGAACATAATGATGTTGTTACCCGCTGCAGTCCGAAACAAGTCCAGGGATGGGAGGGGGAGGCTTCCAGGACTGTAGCGTTTAACATAGATGCAACAGGAAAACAGCACATAAAAAGGAAGAGGAAAGGAAAAGATAAAGGACATGGAAAAGGTAAAGGACATGGAAAAGGTGAGATTCCAGGTGCTCGGGTACCGCAACTTTAAGAAGAAGGCAGACGGGAAGCCGCTGACAGTCCTGACGGCGTTTTACCAGTGTACACCGCAGGACAATGAACGTGGTTCGTTTGGATGTAAGTATACGGATTTCTTCCTGCCAGATGACAAGGTCGGGACGCTCCAGCCTTCCTGTATCGGGCAGGAGTTCATCCACCAGTACGGGATCAACGGTTTCGGCAGCCCCGCGCTGGAGGATTTCTCCTTCAAGGAATGGAAGGCATAGGCTGACATGGAAGGGTATGAAACAGTTTACGATCTGGAAGAGCCGGCAGGGGAACCAGAGCCGGAAGGGGAGCCAGGGCAGGAAACGGCCAGTGGCAATGACCTGTCAGTCAGTGGCAATGATTCTGCCGCCAGCGGCGATGTGACCGTTTTCCCGGAAGGTTATGACCTCTCCGCACCGGGAGGGGAACTTTTGCTCATGTGAGATAAAGAAGTAAAAGAAGTGTAAAAAATTTTGCCGTTCCCTGTCCGGCTGACTGCCGGACGGGTCGGGCTTTAGTCGGGCAGTTCTACCTTGCCGACAAAAGAGTAATAGATTTCGATTTCCTGTCTGCGGAGCTTCCCCCGGCGTTTCCCGTCAAGTGCTTCCGATTCGTGGATTACGATTTTCTCCACAAACTCCCGCAACAGGGTGGGGGTGAGTTCCTCAAAGCTGGTGTACTTGCGGACTACTTTCATAAACTTCTCGGCGTTCGCCGTGGCTTCCAGCGTCCTTGAAAGCTCGCCCTGTAGAACGGCGGCACGCTCTTTCAGTTCCTTTTGCTCGGCTTCGTAGTCTGCCGAAAGTTCCGTGAAACGCTCGTCCGATATGCGCCCCGCCACGCTGTCCTCATACAGCCGCTTGAAGATGGCGGAGAGTTCCGCAATCCGTTTTTCTGCCACTTCCAGCTCTTTCTTCTTGGCGGCGTTCCGGCGTTTGCTCCCGTCCTCGGTCTGCTCGGTCAACAGCTTCATAAACCGGGCTTCGTGCTTTGCGGCGTAGCTGGTGACTTTCCGTAGGTTCTCGGTCACTCTTTCGGTCAACAGGTCGGTGCGGATAAAATGCGCCGTACAGTCTGCCGTGCGCTTCTTGTAGCTGCCGCATATGTAGCAGTCCTGCCGCCGTTTGTCCGTCTGATACCTCTGCTGGTACATGACGCTGCCGCAGTCAGCACAAAACAGTATGCCGGAGAACAAGCCCACTTCATCATAGCGGTTGGGGTGTTTGCGCTGCTTGCGAAGCTCCTGCACACGCTCCCATGTGTCACGGTCTATGATTGGCTCGTGGTGGTTCTCAAAGATTACCTGCTTTTCGGCGGGGTTCTCCTTGCTCTGCTTTACCTTGTAGGACACTTTCTCGGTCTTGAAGTTCACAAGGCAGCCCGTGTATTCCCGGTTTTCAAGGATATGCGCCACGGTGTTTGTCGCCCACCTGCACTCGTAGCGAGGCCGCTGAAAAACATACTGTTTTTCAGGTTTAAGTTTCAAATACACAAAAAAATCCACCCATTTCGATTATTCTGGTGGATTTTTTGTGATTTGGATAAAATTTCCGATTATTTCAAGTGTTATCTCTGTTTATTTTTTGTTTATCAGCTTAATAATCCGTTTAAGGTTTACTGCAAATATAGCCATCGCTCCCTGCATCTCCATGTTAATGAGACCTGATGATGACGCAGTGTCATAACCATGCCTGTGCTTTAACTCGCTGTTTTTTGCTTCTATCTTATAGCGTTCCTTCATTTTTTCTTTGAAGTGTTCTGTTTCCTGAAACTCTGCCTGTTTACTGTGGGCATTGCTTTTTAGGGTTTCGCTGTATGTTTTCTTTTTTGACCCCTCCTTATAACATCCATCCTTGTATGGACAGCATTTACATTTTTCGATATCAAAAAAATAAATCATGCGCGGGTTCTTATTCTTCTTTTCTTTTTCACGTCTGTCCAGATATTTATGGACTGCCAGATGTCCTGCCTTACACTGGTACATCCCGGCATCTTTATTAAATTCAAATTCATCTTCCTTTGTACGGTTTCCCTGCTTTTGCGGACCAGTTCCGGCAGTTCTTTTCCATCTGTCTTTTCGCCGCTGGTAACGGTGGCTGCTGTAATAATACGTTCCTCACTCATTGCTATGTGTGTTTTGTAACCAAAGAAAGAACTATCTGCTGTCTTATGGCCTGTCTTTGCGTCTGCATCTCTTGAAGTTTCGATATGTTCAGGGCCATCGTTTACAGATTCTTCCAGCAAATTCAGCTTCTCCCTTACTTTAGGATAATTGCACAACTCAGCTTTTTCTTTGATGACCGAGAGCAGAGCATGGCAGTTCTTTTTCCAAAGAATTTTCTGTATTTTTATTCGGTAACTGCTCTTTCATTGTTCCGTCTATTTCATAAACAGCACGCCGCAGTATCTTTGACTGTTCTAAAAGCGCTTGTCTTGGTGTTTTCTGGTTGTATCTTGATCTTGTACGGGCTGCGTCTACAATAATGGATTTTGATTTTATAATGCCTCTTTCTAATGCAATCCGGACTGTTTTTGTGATCAGCATGTCCAACAGGTTCATATCTTTCAGGCGCAGTTTGCGGAATTTTGTCAGGGAACCTGGATTGATTACGCTTTCTTCCGGTGCCATATCAAGAAAGAATTTGAAGAACATGTCGTATTTAGAGCGTTCCACAACGTCAATATCAGATAGATCATAAATAGATTTCAGGAGCAGGTATTTGAACATCCTGACAGGCGGGACTGCACTGCGTCCATTATCAAGACAATATTTATTAATAAGCTCTTCATATATAAAACTGAAATCTGCCAGCTCTTTCATCTGCCGGAGCAGGTTGTCTTTTGGAACGACTAATTCATATATTTCCATGTATGGGCTTAATACTAAATTCTGTTGTTGTTCAACCATAGTGCCACCGCCTGTATTTGATAATTATATTATACCAAATATAGACGGTGGTATCTACTTTTTCAGCGGCCTCCTCCCACATAGGGTGGTGCATGGTTTACAGTTGCTTTTGAAATGTTATAGCCCATTTTTTAGGGCATTTTCAACAGCCTTTTTTATGACGGTGCTTGAATTTGTTGCGCCCGATATTGCGTCTACATCTATTTTTTGTTCATCAACTATTTTATTAGTTATGGCTTCTGCGGCTTTTCCACGTTCATGTCTATGCTCCAAAATGTTAATATTTGTGATTTCTCCATTTTGCACGGTAACTTCCACTCTGGCATATATAAAATTCACATCATATTCGCCAATATAAACTCCGTCGGAAATATCCGAAATATTTATTTCTTCAAAAGTGGTTTCCTTTACTGCCTGTTTATAATCTGTTACACTTTCAAGGTAGTATACTCCCCAAACTAAACCAACAAGCAAAAAGAGCATGACAGCACATAAAACTATTTTCTTTTTATATATCCTCATTTCATACACCTTTCAATTTTTTTGATTGTTTGTTTTGGTAACTCTTTTGTATGTGCCGTACCCGCACATACAATTTTGCCTATCGGTTTCATTCCCGCTGTCTTAAAAAACTCGTCCATACTGCGGATTGCCCCGCTGCTTTGTCCGAATATCCATGAAAAAGGAAAAGGCGTGTTGCAGGAAGTTAAAAGCATATATTTCTTACCCTTTAAACGTGGCTTAGGAAATGTGCTTGTTTCCTCCATAGCCGTTCCCAATAATCGGTCAAATAAATTTTTAACAGGAGCAGGCACATTCGCCCAATAGACAGGAGCTGCAAGCAGAACCGTTTGGCATTTCTGTAAACACATTACAATTTCCTGTATATCGTCCTTTTGAATACAAGTGTACGTATTCATGCAAGCCCTACAACCCGTACAGTAAGAAAGATTTTTTTCGTATAGGTTAATCTTCGTTACGGTATAGCCCATTTCTTCGGCTCTACGAATTGCATAATTTAGCATAGTTGCGGTTGTTCCGCTTGTATGAGGGCTTCCCAAAATAGCAAGTAACCTTTTTTCATTCATACTCATTCCTCCTTGCTTACTGCAATAGAGCAATACAGCATATAAAAACCATGCTCTAAAAACTGGATTTTTGATAAGCCCATTGTTTTTTTAATATATTCTTCTTTATTTGATGCAAACTGAATAAGCCCGGACAGCATACCCCACAAATTAAAAATAGTAGGCATGATTTTCAGATTGCCACGCAAATCGCCTTTATCTATGCCGGAGATTAAAAACTCTTTTATCTTTTCGTTTATTTCTTCCCCTATTTGATAAGTTTCTTTTTCTTCGGGAAGATAATCGTGGCTTTCAAAATCAATATTGATTTTATCTAATACCATTTTGAAGTAGAATGGAAATTCTTCTTGGTACTGAACCAATCCACGGCAAATGAAATTGTATTGTTCTTTTGTGGTTTTTTGTTGTTCCAGTGCAGAAACGATGTAATGATAAAGTTTTTTCATACTATCCAGCACTAAGATACCAACAATTTCTTCTTTGTTCTCAAAATACACATATAAAGTCGCTTTACTATATCCGGCTGCTTTTGCTATATCGTCCATAGATGTTGCTACAATGCCTTTATCCATGAATAATACTGACGCAGCGGAAGCAATTTTTTCTCGGTGTACGCTTCTCGGCTCTTTTTTTCTCCGTGCCATTGCCTACCTCCTATAATTAAACTTAGAGTTTAATTATAGTGGTTTTAAGGAACAATGTCAACTTTTATCTGGGAAAAGCATTTTGAAAAATGTATGTATGAATAAGTGAGTGAGAGGGATTCCGTAGTAGTCGGCATTGTGATAATACTCGATTATGTGATTACAAGCGCATTTTCGATGATGAAGGGAGGGGTGTGAGGTATGGGTTTATGTGCAAAGCTTATGACGCTGGCGCCGAAAGCGAGAGCAGCTTTACTGTCTGCAGGCGCGGATGCAGCATCCGGATTCGATGTGACGACGATCATGGCTGATTCTGTGAAAAAGGTTAGCAGCAATAAAAGGGGGCAGTGGCATAGGATGCCCTGCCTCTTTTTCGTACGGAAATTTATTTCCTGCGCATTTCTTCCCAGATGCTTTCGATATAGGGATTGGTTTTGTCGTACTCGATGACCTCCGCCTGCCCGACATGCGGAAACCTGAACCGGCGGGTAATCTTTCGGATCCGCCTTGCACGCTTTTTCTGTCGCCGGATCTGTTTGGTGGTGGGAGCCCTGACGACTTTGATCTTCGGTTTCCGGCAGAAACCGCGATATAGTGTGACAAGAAAAATTATAACTGCTGCTATTTCAAAAATGTGATCTATAAACATGAGACTACTTCTTGTAGTGGTATTATATAAAAATTTTGTGGGAAAGTAAACGGGTGGCTGGAATGAAATTATTGAAATTATTGAAACGGGTTCTGTGCATGTTACTGTGTGTCGTGATCCTGTCAGGATCAGTGGGGACAAGGCACTTTGATGTAAACCATATGGAAAAGGTGGAAGCGACTACGATCGTTATCGGCGCGGGGATCACGCTTGCCACACTTTTCGAGATCTGCCTGTTTGTGGGAACAACGGCAGTGACAGCATATGGTATATATGAAGGTTATGAGAACCGGGAGGACATCGCACGCTTTGGAAAGGAATTTATTGACTCATGCGGTGATACCGTGGACGGCTGGGTAGCGCAGATTGTCGATGCATCCGGGCAGGACTATGTTTTCGGATCAGAGGCCCTGGAGCTGGTGCAGGACACAGAATGGTCTGCTATACAGGGCGGGATCCCGCCGGAAGGAGATCCGAACAAAAAGGATGATAAGGACAAAGACAAGTTCCACATTCCCGGCGATCCCATGACGCATGTGGCGCAGTTCACGACTCTGGGTGCCACATGGTTCACTGCCAATGCCAGGAACATCTACCAGGACTGGTGCGGTATCCTGGACGGCTGGGTGGGAAAAGACACGCCTGTCCTGCAGGATAATGTCCTTTACAATAACTTCTCGCAGGTTGTCACGGATGCCGACATAGCCGCACAGTGGAGCGGGGAAACATACAATTACAGAGGGTATTTTTCCCAATGGGATTGTTGACGGGAAACATATGTACAACAATTTTACATGGAACGATAACTTTGAGTATCCTGTTGCCGCCCTGCAGTCCGAGATGGAATATATTTTTACTATTATGATGGGAAATCAGTCTCAATTAGAAGTATGGATGCATACCAGCGTTGGTGTTATGACACCCCATTTGAATCCAATCAGAATAATCATGGTACTGAAAATTATAATACGGGGTGGGCGTGGGGCTATTCCATAAATTTTCCAGTATTTTTATGGCCGAGGTCGAAAACTATCTGAAAGGTATATCTGACGTAACCGGCGCCCTCAACTATGCAAAGTCCTGCCGCATAGCCGACTGGCTTGCGCAGAACTGGGCAGGGCAGATGATCGACCCGCTGGTAAACATAGGGCTTACCCTGTCCCAGCTTACTGACCTGATGCGTGCGCTGGGACTTAAGACCCTGCAGGGACTGACCGCGCAGCAACTGCTTGAATTATTAAAGAATGTTCTCCCGCAGCTTGACCCGGCACTTCTTCCCGGCGCAACGCCCACGCCCATCGTTGTCGATCCGGCCGTTGACCCGGTCTATTACCCGGATCCCGATCCGGAGCCTGTTTTCCAGGCATCTGGGCAGACGTCTGAATGAAGGGGAAATCCTGCTGCTGATCGACGAGGCACAGATGATGTTTAACAGCCGTAAGTGGCAGAACATCAGCCGCCAAGGCTGGCTGTCCTTCTTCTCCCAGCACCGGCATTACGGGTACCCCATAAAAGAGAGAGTGGAGGGTAACTTTTTTGTGGGCAGCAAAAAACTGTTCGCAATCTATGACTCTTACAACCACTTTGACACCCCGGGACAGGGACAGCGTGTGAGTGGGGAAAAAGGGGGCCCCACGATCACGCTGCCACTGCAGACAGCGGAACCAGAAAGGGGGAAGAAGGAGGAAGAAGATTCCGGCTTAGAGTTTATTGACCTGGACAAAAGCTGAGCGGCCATGATCCTCTTTTTCCCTGTTCACTGCACGGAGTGCCTGTATGGAAGTGGCCGCCGCAGGCGGTTGCCGGGCGGCGGATCCAATCGGGGCGGCGGGCCGCCAGCAAAACGTATTTCCGGGATAAAGTAACGCATGAATGGTATACGCAGGGAAAGGTGGTGCAGCATGAACCTGGATGAATGGATCAGTATAGGGATCAGCAACGGCGTCGTGAAGATGCCGGAAATCGAGGAGAAGACCTTTGAGGAAATATACAGGCAGTGGTTCCTAATGAAAATAAATGTAATCAAGGCACAGAGCTGTGACCGGATCGAAGTGACCTACAACCGTTACTATGCCGGAAGCTGGTTCGTGAAACAGAACGTCTCCATGCTGGATGAGGCGGCGGTGATCCGTTTCCTGACAGGGTAATCGTGGGCTGGGGCAATATCACGTCAAAGGAGTTTTCCCGTATCTACCAGATCGCAAACAACGTGCTTGTATATGCAAGGTTCCTGCAGCTTGGCGGCGTGCGGCTCTTTGACTGGGAGATGATCAGGAGATACGTGCCGGAAGGGAAGCTGGTGAAGGATCCCCATAAGGATTTCGCCGTGCCCAGGGCGGATATCGAGCGGCTCCTGCGCATGGTCGTTGAGCAGGACATTTATCCCGTCAAGAGATCAGCCTGCCTGTGCCTCGTCATGAATTTCTATCTGGGGCTTCGGGTGGGTGAGCTGGCATCCCTGACATGGCAGGACGTGGATCTGGAAGACAGGGTGATCCGGATCTGCAAGACAGAGACCAAGGCATACAGAAGGGACGGGAACGGGGAACGCTGCGGCGCCATGGTATATGCGGTGGTGGAGGATGTCAAGACCGTCTGTTCCGTCAGGGAAGTCCCCCTGCCAATGTCGTCAACTTAAGCCGAAAATCCGCTAACTATAAATTTACGCGTATGAAAAAACCATTTGTTATTCCGTGATGACTCACTTTCCTTTTGAAATGTCTGTCTGGACGGATAATGGACCTTACGTTTTTGGCGCGCTGAATCAACTGCTGCAGTTTATCCTTGT
>CAJTEY010000006.1 GCA_910575775.1 Lachnospiraceae bacterium
GCTTGAAAAGAAGAATAGAATTGTTAAAGGTGGAAAATCGTTTCTTTTGATAAGAAGGTTCAATCCCGCCAGTTGTTTTGATGATTGTGGCGACGAGAAAAGATTTGTGGACATCGACACCACAACAGGTTTGATAAGTAACTCTCATGAGTCTGACTCCTTTCGTAAAAGATAAGAAGCCATTGACTGAACTGCCACACAATTAAACTAAGGCGCTTAAACAATTCTTAGTGTACGGACTCGGAGTACCACTTATTTGTGCTTGAAAAGGCAGAACTTACACTGATTTTTATGCTGTCTAAAACGAGAAGGTTTTTACAACTCCTCCTCCCGTGCTTTGTAGTATAGCTTCTTACAAGATATTTTACGGCACAACGTGGAGAGTTGAAATACTTTCATTGCTATTTGTGCCGCCAGCCAAAGGCGGCGGAATGGAGATTTTTATGTAAAGATCCTGTGATCGTCAGATCCGGCGTGGGGCCGGATGCACGGAAATATTATAAGGAGCCGATTGCCTGTAATCTGGTCTCCTATGGCAACAACGTGGTTGCATCCGTGCGGGATGAATACCGGGAGATTGTGGAGACGTATGTCAAAAAGTTTCTGTTTTACCACTGCTTTGAGACACCGAATCTCCATTGGCTGAATGAGAGGATGGAGCCGCTTGGGCAGAAAGTATGTTTTATGGCGGAATACTATCTCCCGGATGTGGAGAAACTGCGCGCATTGTTATGTGGCTATGAGATGCGGGTTTTGGAGCAGGCAGACTTTCGGGACTTGTATAAGCCGGAATGGGGCAATGCTCTGTGTGCGGACAGGAAGGAGCTGGATGTCCTTGGCATCGGCGCATACGATGGCGGAAAGCTGGTGGGGCTGGCCGGATGCTCTGCGGACTGTGAGAGTATGTGGCAGATCGGTGTGGATGTGCTGCCGGAACATAGAAGGCGTGGCGTGGCATCAGCTCTTACGAGCCGTCTGGCGCTGGAAATTTTGGAGAGAGGAAAGGTTCCCTTTTACTGCTCGGCATGGTCCAATATCCGATCGGTGAGAAACGCGGTGAAGAGCGGATTTATTCCCGCGTGGGTGGAGATGACGGTGAAACCAAAAGAGATTGTGAACGAATGCAACGGGTAAAGGCAGGAGGAAATTTCATGAAAAGGAAAATAGAGGGAATCGGATGGGTGTCGGCCTGTGCGCTGTTTTGTGCGGGCGCGGTATTTTTAATCGGCTGTGATGCAGGGGGCAGCACAGGGCAGACTGCAGCGCCGGAAATGCCGGAGCATGATACCGCAGCGCAGCCGGAACTGTCGGAGAATATGGAGAAACAAACGGCGGTGGCGGATGTGGATTCTGCCCCGGACAGCGGACAGGATGGAAAGACAGATGTAGAGGAACACGCAGGATCGGAGAGCAAAGATGCGGTTACCTCAGAGAGGGCACAGGCGCAGATCAGACATTATTATGGCGGCGTGCTCTCTCAGATCACCGGGGTCAGAAAGCTCCCGGACGGAGATTTGGACACCTCTTTTCTGGATGACGGATCCGGGCAGATGCGTGACAACCGATTCGCCGTGGCGGACATCGACGGGGATGGCAGAGAGGAACTGATTGTCAGTTATTCCACAGCATGTATGGAAAGTATGTTTGAGCGGATATATGATTACGACCCGGTGTCCGAAGAATTGAAGGTGCAATTTACTGCTTTTCCTGCGCTTACCTATTATGATAACGGTTTTATAAAGGCGGAGTGGTCCCACAACCAGGGCGGCGGGGAGCTGTGGCCTTTTACGCTCTACCGATATGATGCGGAGAACGACTCCTATGTGGAGGCAGGCACTGTGGACACATGGGATAAAGCGATCAGTGAAACATGGTATGAAGAACTGATGGATGGAGCGAAGGAGATTGTCGTGCCCTATCAGCCGATCGGTTATGAATCCTTTCAGGATTTTACGCCTGTCTATTTAAAGATGTTAGCCGAAGAAGCGGGCAAGGAGCGGACGGATACAGAGGCGGATTTGGGTCTGCTGATTTTAGAGGAAGACCGTTTTCTGGATGCAGCGCAGAAATTGCTTTCGGAAAAGTATGGGGTGACAATGGAACAGCCGGATCCGAATTTCGAGGAGTGGACAGTCGGATTGAGAGACGGTAAGGAGCTGTTTGCCTTTGAGGCGCTGAATGCTGGACATATCAGCTACATGGGAGAGAAGTTTAAGGATGTGACTATCTTTGGCATTTATCCCGGAATCAGTGTGGACAGCGCATGGGAAAAACTGAAGGCTTACGGGTTTTATGCCTCCCCTTACGGGGAAGTGGAGAACTGCCTCATCACAGGGGAAGGGTTCGGAAATATCAGCATCTGCTTCTCTGCGGAGGATCATGTGGTGACAGAAATTACGGTGGGACCTTACTGTGCGTTTGCGGGGTGAGGGAAGGTTGAGAAGGCACATTAAAACAGATTTGTCACAAAATACAGGACAAGGACAATCACTGTGCCAAGAACTGCCCAGAGAAAGCCGTTTGCCGGGTGTCCGTCATGTACAGGCGTTTCTTCATTCTGCGGCGCGCCATTTGCGGCTTCCGATGATCTGTCGGTATCTTCCGCAGAGGGGGCTTTGTCCAGCAGGATGGAATCGGTACTTATGCCATAAAGTTTTCCGAGCTGGACGATGTTATGGATATCCGGGCTGGAGCTGCCGGCCTCCCATTTGGAGACAGCCTGTCTGGAAATATCCAGCTTTTCCGCCAGCTGTTCCTGGGACAGACCGGCGTTTTTGCGAAGCTGTCGCAGACGCTCGCTTAAATCGGTCTTGTTTTTCATTATGTGTTTCCTTTCTCACGTGGGTTCTTTCCTGCTTCGCGCAGTTGATAAAAGGAAATTAGGAAAGCGGACAGGAGAGAACGGCATGTGTGGTTTGGCAGCTTAATGTGATTTATGATCCGGGCGGTGTAAATTCAGACAGAGCAGGGCCGAAACAGCGCCTAATATCAAAAAGGTCAGCATAAACCATGAATTTGCTGTGGCAGCAGGGAGGGTCATAACAAGTGTGTTCTGCCAACTGTGGAAAAGCATACACAGGAGGACACTTTTTGTCAACAGGTAGATGGCGGTGAGTATGAAGCCGGTTACGATGCCGATCAAGGTGTAGGAAAGGAAATTCTGTCCCGTATGCAGACTTTCTGGAATGATAAAATAGGGCAGATGCCAGAATACCCAGATTAGGCTGGTTACTGTAGCGGATAGCAGAATATGCCACTTTCTGGCAAAGCAGGGCAGCAGGTAGCCGCGCCAGCCTGCCTCCTCCAGTCCGCCCCCCAGAAGAAGCTGTCCGGCAAAGATGGAAAGAAAGGCCGGTATCGTGCAGCCCGTTTCCGGCAGGCGGAAACAATAAAAGTTGAAAAACTGTGCCGCAAATAGAAACAGGACGATCAGATAGAAAGCAGGATGTCCGGCTTTTCCCAAAAGAAAATGAAACAGAGAGGGCATCGGGGAAAGCGGTTTTTTTAACAGTACAAAGACACAGATCAACGGAGAAGCGTTTTCCAGAAAGTCCAGAACCGTGAAGAGAACGGGGTGGGCGTTGTAATCCGTGATTGTCATCAGAATGGCGCAGAGCCATGTGATGGAGAAGACACTGAGTAGGAACGGGATCGGTCGGTAAATGGTTTTGGCAGTTAAATTTGTCTCTTGCATTGGGATTGTCCTCCTTGGCTGTTTTAGATTGGTTTTGTGTGTACCAGTCTACCAAAAGCCGATGGTTGTCAGCTACCAACTATAGTTGGAATTTTGGAAACAGGCAGTTGCACTGTGGTATTTTATAGATAATGAAAGAGAGAGGGAACAGAAGATGGCGGAAAGAAATCTGGATTTTGACAGGGTAATTGAGCGAAGAAATACCCGGTCGCTGAAATATGATTTTGCGGCGGACTGGGGGATGCCGAAGGACGTACTGCCGCTGTGGGTGGCGGATATGGATTTCAGGACTTCCTCCTACATAGAGGATGCGCTGGCGGAGCGCGTGAAACAAGGCGTTTTCGGCTACAGTGATGTGAAAACTCCTTACTTTGAGATTGTGAGAGACTGGATGAAACGGCGGCATGACTGGGAACCGCAGGAGGAATGGCTTGTGAAGACACCGGGCGTTGTGACGGCTCTTGCCATGTCGGTGAAAGCCTATACGGAGCCGGGAGATGCGGTTCTGATCCAGCTTCCCGTGTATTACCCCTTCGCGGAGGTGATTGAGGACAATGGCAGGCGTGTGGTCAGCAGTCCTCTGTTTCGTGGTGAGGATAACCGTTATCATATGAATTTTGAGGACTTTGAAGAGAAGATTGTTCAGAACGGGGTAAAACTGTTCCTTCTATGCAATCCGCATAATCCAGTGGGTAGAGTGTGGACAAAGGAGGAACTGATCCGGCTGGGTGATATCTGCATGAAACATCATGTGATTGTCGTCAGTGATGAAATTCACCAGGATTTTGTGTTTCGGGGGAAACATCAGGTTTTTGCGGGGCTGAAAAAGGAGTATGAGGATCACTGTATTGTCTGTACGTCCCCCAGCAAAACATTCAATCTGGCAACGATGGTTTTATCGAATATTTTTATTCCCAACCGGGAGCTGCGAAAACGATTCCAAAAACAGCTTGATGCTGCGGGGATCAGCCAGCTTGGCGTGATGGGACTGATTGCCTGCGAGACGGCATACAGCATGGGGGAGGAGTGGTATCTTGCTATGCTTGCGTACGTCCGCAGCAATATTGCGTTTGTAAAAAGTTATGTGGAGGAAAATCTGCCAGGCGTGACGATGACGGAGCATGAAGGAACCTATCTGGTCTGGCTCGATTTTACAGGGACAGGATTGTCCGAGAAAGAGCTGGAGGAACTGATTGTGCATAAGGCCAGGCTGTGGCTGGACGGCGGTGGAATGTTCGGGGAGGGCGGAAAAGGTTTCCAGCGGATCAATGTGGCATGTCCGAGAAGTATTTTGGAAGAAGCGATGAAGAGATTGGAGGAGGCGATTAAGGAAGCATGCGGATAGCCGGTTGTGTCAATGATCTGTATTGCGGCGAATATATAAACGATAAAATGTATCACTCGCATTGAATCGACTTATCGTATCAGAGTACAACAAAAAAATGAACAGTCTTGACAAGAGTTGGTGGAAATTTTTATAATTGGGAAGGAGGGGGTATCGACATGAAAAGCATACGGACTAAAATCAACCTTTGTCTCATTTTAACTGTTCTGGCAGGTCTGGTAGCATCCGGCACTGCCAGCATAGCTCTCAATTATAACAGTACCATGACTACGGTGGAGCAGATGATGAGTCAGACCGCAGTACTGGCGGCAGGACGTGCTCAGCAGGAGCTGGCAGCGTACAAAAATGTTGTCATGGAAGTAGGGCATATTCCACAGCTTGGCGATTCCAGTGTTTCGGTGGAGGAAAAGCAGGCCATTATGGATGAGCGCGTTTCCATGCATGGTTTCCAGAGAGGAAATATCATAGGCTCGAACGGTATCAGTATATTTGACGGAAAAGACTATTCCGACCGTGAGTATGTACAGCAGGCGCTTCAGGGCAATATTTATGTGTCGGAACCGTTAGTCAGTAAGATTACCGGTCAGTTATCCATTATGGTCGCAGCGCCTCTTTATGCGGAGGAAGATTACGGTTCTTCCATTGTCGGCGTAGTTTATTTTGTGCCGCAGGAGACCTTTTTGAATGATATCGTGTCTGCAATCCAGCTCGGTGCGAACAGCAGGGCTTACATGATTAATAAGACAGGTGACACGATTGCAGATATTACGCTTGAGACGATCACGGTTCAGAATATTGAAGCGGAAGCCCAGAGCGATCCGTCGCTGCAGGAGCTGGCGGCGATCCACGGAGAGATGCGGCAGGGCAAAAACGGATTTGGCAGTTACACGAGCGGTGAGGATAAGATGTTTGCCGCCTATGCGCCCGTGCCGGATACAGATGGCTGGAGCATTGCCGTGACGGCTCCGCAGATTAATTATCTGGCTTCCACGCGTGACGCGATCGTAGTCAATCTTTTGGTGATTTTAATTTCCATACTGCTCTCAGTTGTTGTGGCGCTGGCTCTTGCACGCAACATCGGCAGTCCCATGAAGGCATGTGTCAATCGAATGAAGTTGTTGGTGGAGGGTGATCTGGAAACGCCGATGCCCCAAATTACAAACAAGGATGAGACGGGCGTGCTCGCCAGATCGACAGAATCACTGGTAGAAGGGTTGAGCATCGTCATTAATGATATCAGCTATCTCTTAAATGAGATGGCAAATCAGAATCTGGATGTCCATACCACGCATGAGGAGGTGTATGTGGGCAGTTTCCAGAGTATTCTGCATTCCATGCGGAATATGAGAAAAGAGTTGAGCGGCGCCATGCGTCAGGTCAACCATTCCGCCGGAGAAGTGTCTGACGCCAGCGACCAGTTGTCGGCCAGTGCCCAGACGCTCAGCCAGGGAACTACGGAGCAGGCAAGTTCCGTGGAGGAACTTGCGGCGCGCATCAGCGTCATCTCTGAGCAGGTGAGAAATACGGCAAGCGGCGCTTTGGAAGTCCGCAGCCAGACACATCAGACCGGCGAGGAAGTGCTTTTGTGCAACCAGAAGATGCAGAGTCTGGTGGAAGCTATGGAAAGGATTCAGACAAGCTCCGAGGAGATTGAAAAGATTCTTAAGACCATTGATGACATTGCCTTCCAGACGAATATACTTGCCTTGAATGCGGCCGTGGAAGCGGCGCGGGCAGGAAGCGCAGGAAAGGGATTTGCCGTGGTGGCGGAGGAGGTTCGCAATCTGGCAGGGAAATCTGCGCAGGCAGCGCAAAATACTTCGCAGCTGATCGAAAATTCCACTGACGCGGTACATACGGGTACGCAGATTGCACAGAATACGGCGGATGTCCTGTTAGGTGTTGTGAACAGCATTCAGTCGGTGGTGGAGGCCATTGATGAGATTGCAACAGTATCCAGCGAGCAGTCGGAGGCAGTGGTGCAGGTTTCGGAGGGCATCAACCAGATTTCTATTGTGGTACAGAACAACAGCGCGACTGCAGAGGAAGGCGCGGCCGCAAGCGAGGAACTTTCTGCGGAGGCAACGTGCTTAAAAGAACTGGTGGATCAGTTCACACTGGCATCGGAATAAATGGGATGGAGAGAGACCGCGTGTACAGCGGTCTCTTTTTTACGGATTACTGTTCTCAGGAAGTATGAATCATGTTTCGTCATATTGGATTCTGGACAGGAAAGGACAATGCACATCCTGGAAAGAACGCTGTATCTTAAATTAGACGGCAATTGCCGGATGCATGTGGTTTGTCGATTCGGGAGAAGCTGATGAATACAGAACGCGAGGACAGGTAATATGAATTTACACAAACTCATTTTGACAGAAAATGCATGCTATAAGGCAGGCAGGAAAATCACGGTCAAAGGCATCATGGTTCATTCTACTGGTGTCAATAACCCAGATCTCAAGTGTTATGTCGGTCCCGATGACGGCCTGCTTGGCAAAAATCAAAACGGCAGTCATTGGAACACCTATCATCCCGGGGGAAGAGAGGTCTGTGCCCATGCTTTTATCGGCAGGCTGGCTGACGGCTCCATAGCAGTCTATCAGACACTTCCCTGGAATCACCGTGGATGGCATGCCGGAGGCAGTGCCAACGATACGCATATCGGTTTTGAAATCTGCGAGGACGGGCTTACGGATGATACCTACTTCAAAAAGGTGTACCGGGAGGCCGTCCAACTTAGTGCTCTGCTTTGCAAGGAGTATGGCCTGACGGAACAGAACATCGTCTGCCACAGCGAGGGTTATCAACAGGGAATTGCATCTAACCACGCAGATGTAATGCATTGGTTTCCGAAGCACGTCAAGAGTATGGACACCTTCCGTGCGGAGGTCAAAGATCTGCTTACTGCCTACACCGAAGAAGATACCGGGGACATTGCCGGGCCTGCAGTGTCCTATCCCGAAACGCTGACATCCGATTACTACCGTGTGTGCAAGAACTGGAAGGACAGCGAGTCCCAGGTGGGAGCCTATCGCAGTCTTAGCAATGCAAAAGCGGCTGCGGATAAGTTCTCCGGCACGTTTGTTTTTGCAAATAATGGCACAGCCATTTATCCGGCAGATGAAACTTAGGCGGTTTGCAGGAATTGGAATCACAAAAGGCAGCTGTCTTTTCTGTGGGGCAGAGATTTTTGTGTTATAATAAATTATGTGTAGCAGCTGTTAAGAAAACGGGAATGTCACAGGGGGAAGTGGATACGGCCGCTTACGCGGCGGCGCTTGACAAGCTGCTTGTGGATCTGCAAAAGAAATACGGTTATAATGAACTGGATTCCATCCTTGTACTGAAGAGCTGTATGGAAGGAGAGGAAAGCGGATGGATAAGTATGTTTTGGAATGTTGTGTGGACAGTGTAGAATCGGCTCTTGCGGCGGCGGAGGGCGGGGCGGACAGGCTGGAGCTTTGCTCCGCCCTCGTGATTGGCGGTGTTTCTCCTGGGCTTGCGCTGTTTGAGCAGGTCAGCGCCCGCTGTGACCTGCCGGTCCGGGTGCTGCTCCGACCGCGGTTTGGGGACTTTCTGTATACAGATTATGAATTTCAGATTTTGAAAAGGGAGGTGTCGCTCTTTCGGGAAGCGGGAGCCGAAGGTGTGGTGATCGGCTGTCTTCTCGAGGACGGCGGTCTTCACATGGAGCAGATGCGGGAACTGATTGCGGAAGCAGGGGACATGAAGGTTACACTGCACCGGGCCTTCGATGTGTGCGCGGATCCCATAAAAACATACAGACAGGCAGGGGAGCTGGGCATTGACACCGTACTGACATCCGGGCAGAAAAAGGAGTGTCTGGAGGGGATGCCGCTTCTGAAAGAGTTGTGCGGGTTACAGAAGGAGGCGGGAATGCCGCGCATTATGGCGGGGGCAGGCGTGACCCCCGATGTGATACGGCAGTTTTGTGTGCAGACAGATATTACCAGCTATCATCTGTCTGCCAAGAAGGTGTTGGACAGCGGGATGCGCTACCGCAAGGAGGGGGTTCCTATGGGGCTTCCCGCTATGGATGAGTACAGTATTTTCAGAACGGACAGCAATGTTGTGGCACAGGCAAAGAGAGTGATTCAGGAACATATGCCTG
Organism: Lachnospiraceae bacterium; assembly: GCA_910575775.1. Taxonomy (GTDB): domain Bacteria; phylum Bacillota; class Clostridia; order Lachnospirales; family Lachnospiraceae; genus UBA3282. The sequence goes on from CAJTEY010000006.1 coordinate 9,175, forward strand.
CTGAAAGGAGAACGGCAAATGGCGATTGAGAGAGTAAAAACCTATTTTAAACAGTACGGAATGGAGGAAAAGATCCGGGAGTTCGATGTGTCCAGCGCAACAGTGGAGCTGGCGGCGGCCGCCCTTTCCTGTGAGCCTGCAAGGATAGCGAAAACACTGTCATTTATGGTGAATGGCCACGCAATACTGATTGTGGCGGCAGGGGACATGAAGATTGACAATCACAAGTATAAGGGACAGTTTGGCACGAAAGCGAAGATGCTTACGCCTGAGGAGGCGGAGACGCTGGTGGGACATGCCGTGGGCGGCGTGTGTCCGTTCGCGGTCAACGAGGGCGTGGAGGTGTACCTGGACGCATCGCTGAAACGGTTTGAAACCGTATTTCCTGCCTGCGGAAGCTCCAACAGTGCGATCGGGCTGACGATTCCTGAGTTAGAAAAATATGCAGTTCCTGTGCAGTGGGTAGACGTCTGCAAGGGATATTGAGGAGGCGCAATGGAATACATAAACATAGTTGAAAACGGGATACATATCGTGTTTGGCGTAACGGAAAAAAGGCAGTTGAAACTGCTTCATTTTTCAAAGAATGCGTTTCGGGAGGAGGACTTGTGTAAAGTTGGCCCGGAGTGCAAGGCGGAGGACCGGGTGAGAAAGGAGCAGTTCATTGACGAGGCGTTTCAGCTTGTGCAGGTCAGCCTTTCCGGCTATAACCGCCCTTATGAAAAGCATGGCAATAAGCATATCGTGACGGCGCCGGGGTATCTGCTTACCTATGCCGGCATGGAGGACAGTGTCAACGAGACCGGGCGCAGACTCACGATCACGCAGGAAGACAGGGAAGTGACCCAGGTCCGCGTGGAGACAGTGATGCAGTTTTATAACGGCACTTCCATTGTCCGCATGTGGAACCGGGTGACCAATATGGGGCAGGAGACACAGTGTCTGGAATATCTGTCCTCCTTCTGCTATACGGGGATTGAGAAGGAGGGAGATCAAAATTCCGATGCCAAGATGAAGCTGCGGGTTCCCTACAACGGCTGGCAGAAGGAGATGAGCATAAAAGAGTACACTTTCGGGGAGGTGGGATTTGCACAGACACAGCCGGGTGTGTATCAGCGTACTTCGCAGGTGTTTGAGGTGACTAATACAGGCAACTGGTCCTCCAAGAAATATCTGCCTCTGGGTTATATCGAGAATGCGCAGGCGCATACCAGTCTGTTCTGGCAGATCGAGCACAACGGTTCATGGCACTATGAGATCGGCGACCAGAACACCCATTTTTATCTGAGTGTCAGCGGCCCCACGGAGGTGCAGTCCCACTGGTTTAAGAATCTGGCACCCGGAGAGAGCTTTACATCGGTGCCTGTGGCGGTGGGTGTGGCGGAGGACAGTTTCGAAAAGGCGGTGGGTGAGCTGACGAAATATCGACGCCTGATACGCAGGCCCAACAAGGACAATGAAAATCTGCCGGTGATCTTTAATGATTATATGAACTGCCTGTTCGGTGATCCCACCACGGAGAAAGAGCTGCCCCTCATAGACGCGGCGGCTCAGTGCGGCTGTGAATATTATGTGATAGATGCAGGCTGGTATGCGCCCGGCGAGTGGTGGGACAGCGTGGGCGAATGGCAGGAGTGCAGGGAGCGGTTTCCGGGAGGTATCAGGGAGGTCACGGATTATATCCACGGCAAGGGCATGGTTCCCGGTGTCTGGCTGGAGCTTGAGGTCATGGGAATCAACTGTGGGAAGGCGAAGAAGGTGCCGGATGACTGGTTCTTTGTGCGTCATGGAAAAAGAGTGTTTGACAGGAGCCGGTACCAGCTTGATTTTCGCAATCCGGCGGTAATTGCTCATGTCAACGAGGTCATTGAGCGGGTGGTCAACGAGTACGGCGTGGGATATATTAAAATGGATTATAACATTGAACCGGGGATCGGCACGGAAATCGGTGCGGAGAGCGTGGGACAGGGGATGCTTGCGCATGAGCGCGCTTACCTTGTATGGCTGGACGATGTGTTTGCCAGATATCCTGATCTGGTGATCGAGAACTGTTCCAGCGGCGGTCTGCGGATCGACTATGCGCTGCTTTCCCGCTACAGCATCCAGTCCACCTCGGATCAGGAGGATTACCGCAACTATGCCACCATTGCGGCCAACGCCGGGGCAGGTGTGACGCCGGAGCAGGCGGCAGTCTGGTCTTATCCCATGCGGCAGGGAGACAAGGAGGAAGTGATCTATAACATGGTAAACGCCATGCTCGGCCGGGTGCATCAGAGCGGCCATCTGGCGGAGCTGTCAGAGGAACGCACAGAGCTGGTAAAAGAGGGCATTGCCTGTTATAAAAAGATACGTTCAGATATCAAAAAAGCGGTGCCGTTCTATCCGCTGGATGTGACAGACAACGAAGACATGTGGGCATGCGGCGGTCTGCAGACGAAAAATAAGGCGTATCTGGCGGTGTGGAAACGGCAGATGGAGGGAAAGAACAATGACAGGCGGCAGAAAGTCGGCACCGTATGTTCGGAGACGATGCTGTCTATTCCTCTTGACAGCCTGCCTTTTGCGGGAGACGGGATCAAGGTTTCCTGCCTCTACCCGGAAAAAGAGACGGTCAGCTTTGCGGTGGAGCGCGGTGTGCTGACGGTTATCTTTGAGAAGCCAGTGATGGCCAGACTGTTTGTGGTGGAAGGGTAGCGGACGAATTATCCGAGAATGGGAATCTCGATCTGGACGATATAATCTTCGATGCGGTCAATGACGTTTTCGTTGATACCCATTTCATACGAGAATTCATGGAGCGTATAACCGTGTTTTTCGGCATAGGCAAAGATTTCCGCATAGCGTCCCGGTATATTCTCCCAGCCTCCTTTATGAAAAGCCCGCAGGTATTTGCCGCAGGGCGGCTGGTGAAGTCCCGGCTCATATGTGAGAAAAGGCATTTCAATAAAAAGTCTGGAATAGTCATCGTAGTTTCCGCTTTTCAGACTGGAAACAGGGATCATGGAGCCGTAGGAGGCTTCGTGCAGCCGGCCGAGATGGTATTTTTCCGTCTCGGCCGTAATCAGCTCCACCTCCTCTTCAAAGGAGGTGTTTTGGTCGATTTCTACCGTAATCAGACAGCGTTCCTCCTTTTCTATCACACTGATTTCTGACAGATTCATGGTAAGCAGTGTGTCCAGATTCCGGCAGTGAGCGTGGAGGGAAGTGCGGACTGCCTGCAGATGAGTAATCTGCAGGTCGAGATTGCTGATTCTTTCTTCTAAAAGATCTCTCATATTTTCGGCGGAACGGTTTTTCATAAAATCCTGTATCTCCGGGATGGATACATCCAGTTCCCGCAGCAGCAGAATGGTTTCCAGAACAGGGCTTTGGTGATAGGTATAGCAGCGGTATCCGTTTTCGGGATTGATGGAGGCGGGCTTAAACAGGCCGGTCTCGTCATACCACATCAGCGTTTTTTTGTTGATCCCATGCATGGCCGCGAACTGGCCGATTGTGAGAAGACCGCTTTTCTTATTCATAGATTCCTCCATTTTCAAATTCTTTTCTGCTCTTGACCATACAGCTACTGTACGGTCTATGATACCTTATACAGAGAACAAATACAAGAGCGGATGAGACAGGAGGAAAAGTTTATGAAAAACACAAATGTTTATGAAAAGCCGGTCACACTAAAAAATATTTTGAAATTTGCCGTTCCAACCATTGCCATGACAGTGTTTATGTCCTTTTACACAATGGTGGACGGCCTGTTTGTATCGAATCTGATTGGCACAGACGCACTTTCGGCAGTCAATCTGACTGCGCCGGTTATTCAGCTTGTGACAGCCGTCTCCACTATGCTGGCCACAGGCGGCAGTGCGGTCATTATGAAAAAGATGGGAGAACAGAAGGTGGAAGAGGCGAGGGAGGACTTTACGTTTCTGATTTTAGTGAATGTGATGGTGGGAATCATCATGTGTGCGGCCGGATATCTGGTCATGGATCATATTTTTGCGGGCATGCATCTCTCTGCAGAGGTGGAAGGGTACTGCACCGCATATTTGAGCCGGTATCTGGTGTTTACCGTGCCGATCCTTCTGATGAACAACTTTACCCTTTACATGATTGCCAGTGAGAAGGCAGCGCTGTCCCTGATCTGCTCTGTGACAGGCGGCGTCTTAAATATGGGGCTTGACTATGTGCTTATCGCCGTTTTTGACATGGGAATCAGCGGGGCGGCAATCGCAACGGGGCTTGGCTATTCTGTGACGGCTGTTGTGGGATTTTTTGTTTTTGGACGGAAAAAGAGTCTGCTGCATTTCAAGAAACCGGCATTTCGATGCAAAGTTCTGACGAACGCGGCGGCAAACGGCTGTTCAGAGATGGCGACAGCTCTTGTCACCGGGATTATTACCATGATGTTTAACTGGACAATGCTGCGTTATGTGGGTGAGGACGGTGTGGCGGCGGTTACGATCATCATGTATGTGCTGATGTTTGCAAGCTCCCTGTATACCGGGTATTCTTACGGAGTGGCGCCTATGATCAGTTATTACTACGGGGAACAGAATCACGGAAAATTGAAAAAGCTTGTGGCAGCCAGCATGAGAGTGATTGGGGCGATTTCCCTTGTGACCGTTGCGGCTTCGTTTTTGCTGACAAGACCGCTTGTGTCCGTGTTTGCGCGCCCGGATCATCCGGTGTACGAGCTGGCGGTGACTGGAAACAGAATCTGTACCATCGCACTTTTGTTTATCGGCTTTAATATTTTTGCCAGCGGCATGTTTACCGCCCTGTCAAACGGCGTGGTTTCAGCGGTGCTTGCGTTTTCCAGATCCTTTGTTTTTATGCTGATTACTATGATTGTGCTGCCCCTGCTTTTGGGCGTGAACGGGATCTGGCTGGCCACGCCTGCGGCTGAACTGATGGCTCTTGCCCTGTCCGCATGCCTGCTTTTGAAGGATAGAAAGAGATATGGGTATTGAGAAGTGAAAAGCAAAGACCAGGGCAGGATGGGAGAAGCAGTTTTTCTCTTGTAAATCTGACGTCTGGATAGGACTGTAGAATTGCACTTTCCCGTACTATGTGCTACAATTTTTAGAAATACAGGCGGCGTTATGAACATTGCAAATGTCGGAGTACTGCGGCGGGAGTGATTGGGCATATGGGATTTTTGAGACAGACGGAAAAGAAAAAGAAAAAGGAACAGAAAAACCGCGCGGGGGAACCTATGGCGGAGATGGAACAGAGGACGCCCGAGAGAAACGGAATGGAAAAAACGATGTTTCTTTCGCCGGAGGAGAGAATGGGCACCCAAAGGAGGGGCGCAAAGCGCAGCTCACAGGAGAACGGAGAAGATACCGGGTATTCCAGCGCAAAAATTGTCCGTGGCAATCCGATTATTATCAACGGGCCGGATTATCTTCTGCGGATCAGTGAGACGCGTATGGAAGCTTTTCTCATTTTATACCGCCGTTTTACAGAGAAAGAGATTCGGGATCTGTTACAGGAAAACGGAATTGCTTACGGCATCAAGGAGAAAGCGTTGGAAGAGCTTGCGCAGGGGAAGCTGAATTACGAGGAAGTTTTCGTGGCGCAGGGGACTGCCAAGAAGGATGGCCGTGACGGCTATTTTGAATACCATTTTAATCCTTACCCGGAAACGAGACCGATTATTCTCCCGGACGGTTCCGTGGATTACAACGTGCTGGGGAAAATGGAGCTTGTGACCAAGGGACAGCTTCTTGCTACTTATCACGCCGTTCTTCCTGCCGTAGTCGGCAGGGACGTTTATGGAAATATCATGGAGGCCTATGAGGGAAAGGAACTGCAGCCTCTTCAGTGTAAACGATGTGAGCCGGATGAAAGCGGCTGTCAGTATTTTGCCAGTACGGAAGGCAATGTGACGCTGGAAGGGAAATGCCTGACGGTTACGCCGATCTACGCGATAGACGGCAATCTGGACGCGGCCACGGGAGACGTGGACTTTCACGGGGATGTGCTGGTGCAGGGAAATGTATTTGCAGGTGTGACACTGAAAACGACCGGGACGATCACCGTCAACGGGCATGTGGAGACGGCGCATCTTTTTGCGGGAAAAGATGTGATATTGAAAAACGGTATGCAGGGTTCGGGAAACGGCGTCATCCGCGCGGGGCGCAATGTGATGGCGCGTTTTTTGGAGCAGACACAGGTTTATGCCGGCAATGAAGTAAATACGGGGGCGATCTTAAATTGTGAAGTGGAGTCGGGGCAGCGCGTGGTGATAGCCGGGAACCGGGGCACCATCATCGGCGGCAGTGTCACGGCGGTGGAACTGATTACCGCCGCTTCCATCGGCAACCGCGCCGCAGTGACGACTCAGTTAGTGATCGGTCTGGACTGTGAGTTTAAGGAAAAGATGGGGGAAATCGACCGTCTGACGGAAGAATACGAGCAGAATATGAAAGATGCGGAGAACGCCCTCAACCGTATTTCCTATCAGTTGAAGTCTCAGCCTGCTACACCAGAGTTAAACCAGCAGAAAGCGGAGCAGATGCGCCGAAAGATCAACTATCAGCTGAAACTGAAGGAGGTTTGTGCGAAACGGGAGCAGATGATTGACATTAACAGGCGCTCGGCGGATGGAAAAATTGTGGTAAGCGGCACCTCAAATGTTGGGTGTGTGATTATCATAAACGGCGTGCGCGAGGTGCTGCATTCGGAATACCGGGATGTGACGTATAAAAAAGGACGGCAGGAAGTGCGGATTATATCGAATAGGCAGTAATGAAGTTTAGAGACAATTCTATGGTGAGAAGGTGAGAATAATAGAAACCTATTATTTAGTCGATTATGAAAATGTACATTGTGATGGTCTTAATGGGTGTGAGGAGCTGGGAAAGACAGACCACATCTTTATATTTTTTACTAAAAATGCCAAAAGTATTGATATGAGCGAAATTTCTGACCACGGCGGTGCGGAACTTAAGATGATAGAAGTGCCGGTAGGAAAACAGTCTGCGGATATGCATATCGTATCTTTTTTAGGGTATTTGGCAGGTAAAAAAGGGAAAAACTGTAACGCTGTAATAGTCAGTAAGGATACAGATTTTGACAATGTGGTAGCATTTTGGGAAGAAACGACAGGCATTACGGCATCAAGAGTGCAGCAGATTAGAAAGAAAACAGCAATCAGAAAATCATCGGAAAGCAGGCATTCTGTAATACAGAAAAAACCCAACATTACGGTTGTCGGAACCCAAAAGACAAAACTCAATTCGGAAACCATGCAGGCAGTAAAACGTGCCGGATTTAGTGCATCTGTAGCGAATACTGCTGCGCAGATTGCATCAAGACTTTACGGCGATGAACATATGCTTGTCGAAGTCCATAATGCGTTGAGAGATCATTGCCCGAATTATCTTGAGGTGTATCGTGCAATGAAACCGGTTTTGTCAAAATATGAGGGAGATATATCCTCACAGAATAAGATGCCAACGGCAGCAGCAAAGGATAGAACAGCGACTAATGTTGCGATTATGAAGCTGCTAAGCAAAGCGGGATATTCCAATGATATCGTTGCGTATACGGCATCCACGGCTGTAAAAAATCTTGGAGTTAAGAACGGAAAGCAGCAAATCTATAAAGCGATTGTTGCAAAATACGGACAAAAGAAAGGAAGCGCCATATATAATCAGATTAGAAAAAATATATAAGTCAAAAAATGGTATGCAAAAATGAAAGAGAGGACTGCTTTTACTTACCCCTAAAGAAGTGAGGTAATAACCGCGTAGTAGAGTAAGCATTGTATGAGGAATATTATTTCTTTCTGTACGGAGGATCTGAATGGGCTGAAACTGGTGAATGACACCATAGGCCATTCTGCCGGGGATAAATTGTTACAGGGATTTGCCCGTCTGCTGGCCGATGCGGCTGGGGATGACGGAAGAGCCTACAGACAGGGCGGAGATGAATTTGCCGTGCTGTATGAGAAAGATGCAGAGATCTTTGTACAGGATCTGGAAAAGCTGTGCAGGTCTTATAATGAGTCCAGTGCAGTTCCGATCAGTTATGCCATAGGGTATTGTCCGTTGACGGATGAGGGATTCCGGGATGTGGCGGACCAGATGATGTATGAGGATAAGCGGCAAAAAAAGCAGGCGTCCTCTGCAGGGTGAAATACAGAAGAAAGAATGGGTTAAGCGGATCAGAAAGGAGAAAATGAGAATGAAAAAATTGTTTGATTATGCAGCGAAATATTTGGAGAGAAGTGATTGGAAGGATCTGGCCATGATAAAGCTCTGCCTTTTCTCAATAGGGATTCTGGCCGGGATGAGAATACCGCAAAAGAACAGAAAGCAGGCAGGGTACGCTGCTGCGGCTGTTTTTGCAGTCACCTATATTCCGCTGATGGCAAAATTTGTTGCGGTCGTTATGGATAAAGAGGAATAGATCACTGAAATACTACTTGTATCAGCAGAGGAAAAAGGTAGGATTTTGGAGCAGGAGTAAGCGGTTTGCGTAAAAAAATATGTTTAGTCGAAGATGATAAGACCATCGCCAAAAACTTAATACGCCTGCTCCAGTCGGAGGGATTTGCGGTCGGCCACGCTGGCACACAGAGGGAAGCATCCGCTATGCTTGCGGAAAGCAGATTTGACATGGCGCTGGTAGATATTTCGCTTCCCGACGGGAATGGCTTTGCTGTATGTACAGAAATCCAGCAGACGCAGAATATCCCGGTTATCTTTTTGACGGCCTCCGGGGATGAGTCCAGTGTTGTCACGGGGCTGAATATGGGGGCGGACGATTACATTACAAAACCGTTCAGACCGCGGGAGCTGATCGCAAGAATCAGGGCCGCATTAAGGAAAACGGACTGTCAGCCTGCATGTTTTGACAGAAATGGGATTTTTGTGGATCCAGTCAGCGGCCTTGTCAAAAAGAATGGAAAAGAAATATACCTTTCTGCGCTGGAGTACCGCCTGTTGTTGATATTTATCAATAATCCCGGGAATATTCTGACGAGGGACAGACTTTTGGACGAGCTGTGGGACGCCGCAGGCCAGTTTGTTAATAATAACACGTTAACGGTTTATATTAAGAGGCTGCGGGAAAAAATGGAGGATGATCCGGCCAGCCCACAGATGATACTGACAGTTCATGGGATAGGCTATCGGCTGGGAGACGGTTATGTTTCGGAATAAAGAAATACGGCGGTTTGCAGTTCTGTTTTTGATGATTGTTTTTATTGTGGCAATGGCGGGATTTAAGGCCGGCATGATGACTGGAACGTTGATACTGATTCAGGCCTGTCTGCTGGGCATCCTATTCTATTTGTTCACGAGGGCACGTTACAGGAAAATAGAACGGCTGTCTGAGCAGATCGACCTGGTGCTGCACAATTCGGAACATCTGTGTATCAGTGAGGCTGAGGAGGGCGAACTTTCTATCTTACAGAGCGAGATCGTCAAAATGACGCTGCGCATCCGCGAGCAGAATGAGGCGTTAAAAAGAGAAAAAAAGCATCTTGCAGATTCCCTTGCAGATATTTCACATCAGCTTCGCACTCCTCTTACATCGGTGCATATTATCCTGACATTATTAGAAAAAGATACGGAGAAAGAAGAGCAAAAAGCATTGCTCAGAGAAACCGGGGAATTGTTTGGGCAGATGGATTTTTTGCTTTCTTCCCTGTTAAAGTTATCCCGTCTGGATGCAGGAATCGTGAGTTTCGAAAGGGATTGGATCTGTATCAGCAGTCTGATGGCAGCTTCACTTCGTCCGTTCCTGATTGCAATGGAACTGAAAAAGATTCAGATACAGACCGACATACCAGAGAAGGCCGGGATTTCAGGAGATTTCAGATGGCTCTCAGAAGCGTTTCAGAATCTGATCAAAAACAGTATGGAGAGCGTGGGCGAAGACGGAAAAATAAAAATTACCTGTGTGGATAATCCGATTTTTACAGAGATTACATTTCACGATGATGGAGCAGGGTTTGAAAAGGAAGAGTTACCGCATATATTTGAGCGGTTTTACCGGGGGAAAGATGCGGATGCGGCGGGATATGGAATCGGCCTCGCTCTTTGCAGGACCATTATCATGCAGCAGGGCGGAACAATTTTGGCCAGGAACGATCCGCAGGGCGGAGCCGTATTTTCCGTCCGCTTTTTAAAGGGTCAGTATTCTGATTGAAATGTGACGGATCAGTCACAAAAAAGTCACCGAATAGTAAGTTCAAAATCTTATCATTATGAGTAGACAGCGGATGCCGGATTGTAACAGTCATCTGTTGGTAAAAGGCAAAGGAGGCTCATATGAAGGAGTTTTTGAAAATTGAGGACTTGTGTAAAGTCTACGGTAAGCATGAAAATATGGTCACAGCGCTGGATCATGTTTCCCTGAATATCGAAAAAGGTGATTTTACAGCTATTATTGGCGCTTCGGGTTCGGGGAAATCGACTCTGCTCCATGCGATTGCAGGGGTGGACGTTCCGACAAGCGGGAAGATTTATCTGGATGGGCAGGATGTATATGCCCAGAGCAGTGAAAAGCTTGCCATATTCCGCAGGCGGCAGGTAGGACTGATCTATCAGTTCCACAATCTGATACCTACGCTCAATGTGGTAGAGAATATAACGCTGCCTGTTCTCATGGATAGAAGAAAGGTCAACCGGGAAAGGCTGGAAGAGCTGCTGGAGCTGTTGGGACTGCAGGACAGAAGGACGCATCTGCCCAATCAGCTTTCGGGTGGACAGCAGCAGCGTGTCGCCATTGGACGGGCGTTGATGAATGCTCCGCAGGTGTGCCTGGCAGACGAACCCACGGGCAGTCTGGACAGCCGCAATGGCCAGGAAATTATCCGGCTCTTAAAAGAGAGCCATCGCAAATACCGCCAATCTTTGGTTATTGTTACCCACGATGAAAACATTGCTTTGCAGGCAGACCGTATTATCGGCATTGCGGATGGAAAAGTGGTAAGGGATGAGAGGCAGGTGGCGCGTTTATGAACATTTTCCATAAGGCCGCCTTACAGGAATTAAAGAAAAATCGCAGCCTTACACTTGTGACAGTAATCGGTGTGGCGCTGTCAGCCGCCTTATTTACGGCTGTCGCCACTTTTGGAACGTCTCTCTTACAATATTTGATCAATAGCTCGATAGCGAAATGCGGAAACTGGTATTTGAATTTTGTGGATGTGGATGCAGACTTTGTGCAGGAGAGGGCGGCAGATTTTGAGGTCACGGATGCAGTGACATTTGAAAATATCGGATATGCCATGCTGGACGGGGCAAAAAGCGAAGAAAAACCGTATCTGTTTGTCGCCGGTTTTACGGACGAAACCTTTGCAAAGCTGCCGGTTACACTGATTTCCGGCAGACTTCCTCAGAATGATACGGAAGTCATCATTCCCAGTCATATTTCCATCAAGGCGGGTGTGAGGATCCCGATAGGGGAGATGCTCCGCGCAGCAGTCGGTAATCGGGAAGCCGGCGGGGACAGATTGACACAGCACGATCCATACAGGGGCGGCGAAACTTTAAACGCTGCGGAAGAAAAGAAGTATACGGTTGTAGGGACTTACGAAAGAGCCAGATTTGAAGAGCATGATGCACCGGGGTATACACTGATCACGAGATCGGATTCTGCGGGGGAGGGACGTTTCAGCCTGTTTCTCACTCTGGACAGTCCGCGAAAAGTGACAGCATATGGAAACCGTTTTTCGGGTACCGATCCTTTTGTTATGAACGAAGAGGTACTGCGTTTTTATGGGGCATCGGATAACACGTTGTTCAATACGGTTATGTTTGCGGTGGGGGGAATATTAACTGCCATTATTATGATCGCTTCCGTTTTTCTGATTTACAACTCGTTTTATATTTCCCTAAATGAGCGTGTTCATCAGTTTGGCATTCTTATGTCAGTGGGAGCCACTGCCAGGCAGCTGAAAAGCGCTGTCCTGTTTGAAGGTCTCTGCATCGGCGCACTCGGTATTTTGCCCGGCGTGGCCGCCGGCATCGGGATCGTTGCCGCGACGCTTCCTGTTGTTGAAAAAAACTTTGCCACCATTGCCGCCAGCAGTGCGCAGCTGGAATTATCGGTGTCTGTACCGGCGCTTGCGGCAGCAATTGCAGTCAGTCTGATCACCATATTGATTTCCGCATATATTCCGGCAGGAAAAGCGGCGTCTGTCCCGGTGATGACATGTATCCGCCAGACAGACGAAGTTAAAAGTGAGGCAAAGGATGTTAAGATTTCCAGATTTTCCAGCCGTGTTTATGGTCTGGAGGGAATGCTTGCGCTCAAAAATCTTCGCAGGAACAGACGGCGTTATCAGAGCGTCATATTATCTCTGACGCTGAGTGTTGTGCTGTTTGTAACAGGTAATGCCTTTGGCGGCACTTTGAAAGGAATCGCAAAGGAATTAACGGTGGAGGCTGACGGGGATATTTTGTTTGAGGCAGAAGAGATGCCAAAGGAAGAACTCCTTGCGCTGCATGACAGATTAAAGAAGGTGGATGGGGTCAGCAAGAGCACATGGCAGGCGGACTTCCTCTATTCCGGCACAGTGGAAGGGCTTCCCGATGATTTTGCAGGCGGCCGGTTTCAGGCGGACTGTAACATACCAATCTATGTCCAGTTTATTGAAGACGCGGTGTATTTTGAATTTATAGAAAGCCTTGGATTTTCTGTGGAAGAATACAGCGGGCAGAATGCAAAGGTTCTGGGGCTTATGGCAGACACGGCAGCGCATCAGACTTTTTTCACGGGACAGGAAATGGCGTTTGTTCTTTACGCCTCCACAGGAGAGGGTAAACGAATCAATGCCACTGTGGTGGATCACTATCCCCTGGATATGCTGACTTACGATACTAAGCCGCAATATTTATTTCTAATGGTTGTCCCGTGGTCCATGAACCGTGCATTTGACGGATTGGAGGGAACATCCAAATCGGGTCTGACTTTCTGGACGGATGCACCCTCACAGACGATGGTGCGGCTCCAGTCAGAGATCACAGACGCGGGAACTACCTGTGAATATACACTGATCAACTTGTCTTCGGCAGTTGACTTGTTTCGCAGCGCAACTTTTGTTGTGGATGTATTCACTTACGCATTTGCCGCCATGATTTCGTTGATTGCGGCGGCCAATGTATGCAATACCATTTCAACGAATATCCGCATCAGGAGACGGGAACTCGCCATGCTGCGTTCCGTTGGGATGTCGGAACGGGGATTTAACCGAATGATGTATTTTGAATGTTTCTTTTACGGGATGCGTACCCTCATGTTTGGCGTGCCGGCTGCCGGCGTCCTCTCATGGCTGATCTACAAGGGAATGGTGGGGATCGAACAGCTTGAAGGCTTTGCCTATCAATTTCCGTGGAAGAGTATGAGCGTCAGTATACTTGGCGTATTCTGCATCGTTTTTATTACGGTGCTGTATGCCGCCAATCAAATCAGGAAAGAGAATATCATTGACGCGCTCAGGGATATATGATTTTATTTGAGAAAGGGATTGGTGATCACATGCGCATAATCAAAACCACACGAGGAGACATCACAAAGATCACAGGCGTGCAGGCGGTCGTCAACGCTGCCAACAACTCTCTTCTGGGAGGCGGCGGGGTAGACGGGGCCATTCACCGGGCGGCAGGGCCAGAGCTTTTGGCAGAGTGCAGGACGCTGCACGGATGTGAAACAGGACAGGCAAAACTCACGAAAGCTTACCGGCTTCCCTGCGAGTATGTCATCCATACGGTGGGACCGATCTGGAGAGGAGGCGGAAACCGGGAAGAGGAGTTACTGGAAGCCTGCTATTATCATTCCATGCAGATCGCGCTCGCCCAGGGCATCCGCACAATCGCTTTCCCGTCCATATCGACAGGGGTATACAGATTCCCGGTGGAGCTGGCGGCAAAGACTGCGGTTCGGACAGTGAATCGTTTTTTGCAGGAAAAGGAGAGCGGTTTTGACCTTGTAGAATGGGTCTTATTTGATGCCAGGACAGAAGCCGCTTATGAGGCGGAAGTAGAAAAACTGTATGACAAGGACTGACAGAAAGGAGCCGAATGGCTCCTTTTTTCTGACAGGAAAGTGTGAAAACGTAAAATGTTGACAAAAAAATAAAAAATATATTGCATTTATTATGCAAGTATGATAATCTCTAGTTAATTAGTAAGGTCACTGGACAAACTAATAATGTGTAAAAGAAAAAGGGAAAAGTCTGAAAGTTATTTTTCAGGCGGTTTGGAGGAAAACATGGGTGTATACAGTCAGCAAACAATCAAAGCCATAAACAAGAAGAACATCTATATGCTGATTAATGCAGATCCGGGTATTTCGAGGATCCAGCTTGCAAATGTCACGAATTTGAGCAAAACGACGGTATCGGCGCTGGTCGATGAGTTAATCCACGAAGGGTATGTGACAGACGTAGGCAGCGTGGAGAGCAACAGGCAGGGCAGAAAGCCAAACAGTCTGGTGGTAAACAGCGATGGGAACTGCTTTTTGGTGATTAACTGGCGGAAAAGAATTTTGGAAACGGCGATTGTGACCTCTTCCTTTGAGGTGGAGCATGTGAGTGAGACAGAAGTAAGGATCGGCGAAAACTATGCCGTGCAGATTGAAGAACAGATTAAGGAATGTATCGAACACCGCTGCGGCAGCAAAAAAATACTGGGGATCTGTCTGGTAGTTCCGGGCATGATAGACAGCGAACAGGAAGAAATCATTTCTATGGTGCTTACACTGGATGAGAAAGAAAAGGTCATTCAGGAGCTGCGGGCAAGAATACAGGATTACCCGCTGGCAGTATTCAATGATACCGCGTGTCTTGCCTATGCGGAAAACGCATTTGGCGACATGAAAGGGAGAAACTATGTATATCTGAATATGAATGAAGGTGTCGGTGCGGCGCTTGTTTATGAGGGAAACATCTTAAAGGGAGCCACCGGCATGGGAACACAGTTCGGACATTTTTCAGTGGATAAGAACGGTGAGAAATGCGTCTGCGGGAACAGGGGCTGTCTGGAAAACCGCATCGGTGAGCTTGCGTTGGCAAAGATAGCAAAGGAATGTCATGCGGAGGGTGCGTTTCGGGATCTTGCCACAATTCTCTTTAAAGATGTGGGGAATCTGGCGGCAGAGGGAAATCAGGATGCTTTAAAAATGGTAGAGGTATTGGCGGCAGATTTAAGCTATGCGTTGGGCAATCTGATTGCCATGTTTAATCCGGAAAGTGTTGTCATCGGAGGCATGGGAAGAAAGCTGGGGGACATTTTCTTACAGGAATTACAGGAGAATGTAAAGGCAACAGGTTTTCAACAGTTTGTCTCCAAGGTTGACATCCGCTTTACCAGGCTGAAGGAAGAAGCTCTTTTGCAGGGCGCGGCCAAGTACTATATGGACATGCATTATAAATTTTTGGAAGATATGACAGACAAATTATTTCTTTATTGAGAAAAGCGGCGGAGGAGGTAATGCGAAATGAAACGGATAATAGGTGTCAATTCAAACTGTTATCATGGCTATCCGATCGAGGAGGCATTGGAGGGGATACATAAAGCGGGCTTTCGATATGTGGAACTTACGGCAACGAAGGGGTGGACTGAGCATGTTTTTCCGACACAGTCTTTTTCGTACTTGACTGGCCTGAAAAAGAAAATGCAGGAGCTTTCCCTCATTCCCTTTGCGCTGAGCGGGCATTGCAATCTGATGGACCGGGAAAGAAGGAAGGATTTTGTGGAAAATATAGAGCTGGCCAGGTTTTTCGGCTGTGATTATATCGTTTCTTCCGTGGGAGAAGCCCATCTGGAAGATAAAGAGACAGCTGGCAATGAAATACTGGCGGAAAATATCAAATCGGTTATTCCGCTGCTGGAAGATGCGGATATGATGCTTGTGCTGGAAATTCACGGGGAGCACAGTACCGGAAAAATATTAAAGGAAATTGTGGATCTGATTGGTTCTTCGCAAGTGCGTATCAATTACGACACGGCAAACGCCATTTTTTACGGCGGGGTAAAGCCGGAAGAGGACATGCAAAACTGCATCCATGAAATTGCCTATATGCATCTGAAAGATAAGCGGGGCGAACAGCGGGAGTGGGATTTCCCGGCGCTTGGAAAGGGGACGGTGGATTTTACGAAAATTTTTGAGAATTTGGAGAACAATAAAAATGGGTGTCCGTTCAGTATAGAGATAGAATTTACGAAAGAAGGGCCAGAAGACATCGGGGAGATTAATCGGGCAGTTGCCGATTCTTATCAGTACTTAAAGGAAAAAGGATTTGAGATATAAGGGTTCAAAAGACACGAAAGTGTTTTTGAAAATAAAGAATACAGGAGGACAAAAAATGAAAAAGATGACAGCAGTATTACTCAGCGCAGCAATGGCATGTTCGCTGATGGCATGCGGAGGCGCCAGTGAATCGGCAGCGCCCGCAGAAACCCCGGCAGTGACGGAGGAGACACCCGTGGCAGAAGCAGAGACCCCGGCGGAGAGCGAGGAGGCGTCTGCAGCAGAGGCGGAAGAGACGCAGGAGGCGGCAAAGGACAGCTATACCTTCGGATATATCGCTTATGATATGACGGACATCTGGAATGAGTATTCAGCCAGAGCGTTTGAATATGCCGGGACACAGGCAGGGGTAAAAGTGGAGACGGTTGTGTTAGATTCTAAAAACAGTCTGGAAGAATCTGTGACTGCAATGGAATCTTTAATCCAGCAGGGGGTTGACGGAATTTCCATTTTCCCGATTTCTACCGAGCAGGGCGCACAGCTTGTAAAAATGGCGAATGAAGCGGGAATCCCGGTGACCGTAGAGAACTTCAAGATGGATGTGGAGGATCCGGGAGACTATATCGCCAGTGTTGCCTGCGAATATGACCAGATCGGATATGAAGCGATCAAATATATTTCAGAAGTACATCCGAATGCAAAAGTATTCTTCTGCGCAGGACAGCAGGGTGCAGGCGTGTATGAGAAATACCAGGAAGGAGTAGACCGTGCCATAGAAGAGTTTGGTGATCAGGTGGAAATCGTGGCGACACTGCACGGCGACTGGTTAACCGACAAGGCATATAACGTGACAACGGATCTGATCGCATCGGGAGAAGAGTTTGATTATATCTTTGCGAACAACGGCATGATGGCTCAGGGCTGCTATCAGGCATTGCAGGATGCAGGGATGGAGAATATTCCGATCGTATCCACAGGCGGATCGCCGGATGATTACAAAATGCTGCAGGACGGCATTGAAGCTGCGAACATGACAGCGCCGGTTTCCATCCAGGGCGTGCAGACATTCCAGAATTTATATGATGTGGTGGTGGAAGGCAAAACGCCGGAACAGTTTATCTCACTGCCGATCATTCCGGTATCTGCGGATAAGTTGGATGAATTTATTGCCTGGGATGACTATGAAGCGGCATATGCATTCGTATCAGGAAAATAAACGATGACACAACAAAGCTGCCTCAAAGCCAGTCGGCTTTGGGGCAGTTCCTGCTAGGTAGGAACTTGTAACAGGAGGCAGAATGGTGGATATTGATTACAACAACAATCCGATTTTAAAAATGAATGAAATCAAGAAAGAGTTTTCTGGTGTCTATGCATTGTCGGGCATTACCTTTGACCTGTACCGGGGAGAAATCCATTGCCTGGTGGGCGAAAACGGCGCCGGAAAATCTACGTTGATGAAAGTTCTAAGCGGTGCATACCGGCCGACCTCGGGCAGCATAGAGGTGGAAGGGAAGTCCTATGAAACGCTCACGCCCAACCTGTCAAAGGAACTGGGGATTAACATTGTTTATCAGGAAAATGATCTGGTTGCGAGCATGAACGTGGTAGAAAACATTTATGTGGGAAATGAAAAGGCGAACCGCTTCGGGTTTGTGAAATTCAAAGAAATGCTGGAAGAAACAAAAAGGCAGATCGAAGAGCTGGGGATACAGATGAATCCGCTGACTAAGATAGAAAACCTTTCTGTTTCCGATCAGCAGTTTGTAAAAATATTAAAGGCTTTGTCGGTGGAACCAAAGGTTCTGATTATGGATGAGCCTACCTCTATGTTTAACGTGGAGGACGCGGCAAAAGTATTGAAATTAACGAAGACAATATCGGAAAAAGGAATCAGCATCATCTATATTTCTCATTTCCTAAATGAAATACAGCAGATAGCGGACCGGGTGACGGTGATACGCGACGGCGCGGTTGTCAATACTTATCAGAACAAAACCCGTGATATCCCGATAGCGACGATCACAACGGACATGGTAGGACGCCCGGTCGACACCTTTTATCAGAAGGAAAAGCAGACGATCGGGGAAGTGCTTCTGGAGGTAAAGGATCTCCAGCTAAAGAAGGACAGTCCTAAGATCAGTTTCCAGGTGAGAGAAGGAGAAATCGTAGGATTTGCAGGAATGGTAGGCGCGGGACGAACGGAGATTGTACGCGCGCTAACCGGGGCGGACAGCAAATATGGCGGGGAGATCAGGATACACGGCAGGAAGGTGGAGATCAGAAATCCCCGGGACGGCATCCGGGAAGGATTTGCCCACATCACGGAAGACAGACAGCAGCTGGGGCTGATGCTCCATAATTCCGTGCTTGAGAATGTCACGATCATCGGACTGTGGGATAAAATAAAGGGATTTTTTATCCAGATTAAGAAATTTCCTCCCTATGTTGAAAAATTAATCGCCGACCTACGCGTAAAAACGCCCTCCCTTTGGACAGAAGCAGTTTATCTGTCCGGCGGTAACCAGCAGAAAGTGGTTTTGGCAAAATGGCTCTTTATCGAACAGGAAATCTATATTTTTGACGAACCGACACGGGGAATTGACATCAATGCCAAGGCAGAGTTTTATAAGCAGATGTCAAAACTGACAAAGCAGGGGAAATGCATTATCATGGTAAGTTCTGATATGCCGGAACTGATTTCCATGAGTGACAGAGTGCTTGTGATCAGGGACGGCGGCATTGACGGAGAACTGGCGGGAGAAGACATCACAGAACAAAATATTATAAAACAGGCGTTGGGAGTGAAAAAATATGAAAAATAGAGTAACCATTTTAAAGGACCAAAGAATCTTGCTCAGCCTTGTGATTGTGGCGATTGTCGCCATTGTGGCGATGATCAATCCAAGATTTATAGCGGTGAAAAACCTGATCACCATTTTTCAGCAGATATCGGTCATCGGTATTCTGACGATGGCCATGAGCATGCTCCTGATCAGCGGCGGCATTGACCTGTCCATCGGCAACATTATGGTACTGTCAGGCGTGGTGATGGCACAGATCATCAGTACGAATGGAAATGTGGCGCTGGCGGTGATGGCAGGCATGATAACCGCTGCTTTGTGCGGCGTTTTAAACGGCGTTGTCATAGCGAAAAGTAAGTGTATTCCACTCATCATTACGCTGGGAACCAGCCAGATGTTTTATGGCCTTGCGCTTACGATCTCGGGCGGCAGGATTATGAGTTTTGGCGGCGCTTTTAACACCATTGGAAAGACCAAACTCTTTAATGTGTTTCCCGTCATGCTGTTCGTCCTTATGGCGATGGTACTGGTATCTTATGTGATTATGAACAGGACTAAATTCGGACGCCGTATCGTTGCCCTTGGAGGCAATGAGAAAAATGCCTTTCTGTCGGGGATTCATGTCGTAAAATATAAAGTAATCATTTATGGAATCGCCGGGTTCTTCTGTTCGGTGGCAGCGATCATTTTTTCGGCAAGAATCGATTCGATCACGGCCAATGCCGGAACCGGCTATGAGACGAATGCCCTGACTGCGGCAATTATCGGAGGTGTCACTTTTGACGGTGGAAAGGGGACGATTTCGGGCGCATTCTTGGGATGTATTTTGATGGGTGTCATCAGCAATGCCATGAATATTTTACAGGTGGAAACATACATCCAGACGATTATTACCGGAGCGATTATCGTATGTGCGGTAGTGCTCAGCAATTTGAATAATATAAAGAAAAACAAATAACAGGAGGGGCGGACGTGATTAAAATAGCAATTATAGGAGCCGGGTTTATGGGCAGAACCCACGCACAGATTTATGCAAAAGCGCAAAATGCCGAAGTGACCGCATTATGTGATAAAAACAGAGCGCTTGGAGAGAAGTTTGCACAGGAATTTCAGTGCGCATATTTCGAGGAGATCGAAACTTTGCTGGAGCAGTGCGAGGCGGATGTGATGGATATCTGTGTGCCGACCTTTCTGCATGAGGAGTATGCGCTGATCGCGGCAAAACATAAAAAACATGTATTTTGTGAAAAACCGGTCACCTTCTCTGTAAAGCAGCTGGATGGAATGATTCACGCCGTAAAACAGAGCGGCAGGAAAATGTTTGTGGGTCAGGTCGTGCGTTTCTGGCCGGAGTATGTGGCGGCAAAACAGAAATATGAGAGCGGTGAACTTGGTGATTTGAAAGCAGTCTACGCGGCGAGGCTGTCCGAACATCCGGCCTGGAGCGAATGGTATAAGAGGGTGGAAAACAGCGGCGGCGGCTTGCTAGATCTGCATTTACATGATGTGGATTATATATGTCACCTGCTCGGAAAAGCAGAATATGCGTACGCAGTGGGACAAAAAAATGAGTACGGCTGCTGGAACCATGTGATGAGTGTTCTGAGCTTTCCGAATGGAATCAGTGCGTCCGTAGAGGGCATCATCGAAATGGCGAAGGGGTATCCTTTTACCATGCAGCTTCGTCTGGTTGGAGAGAAAAAGGTGTACGATTACATAATGAAAGCGGGGGCCAATTTGGAGGATGTGGGAAGCGCAAAGAGGGAGACAAGAGTCTATGAAGACGGCGTCACAACGGTGCTTCCTTTGGATGAAACAGATGCCTACGAGACGGAACTGCTTCATTTCTTAAACTGTGTGGAACAGAACCGGGAGTCTGAAATCATCTGCATGGAGGATGTCAGGAACGTGCTCTGCACCATAGAAGCGATACGGACATCCCTGGAGACTGGGGAAAAAGTGAAAATTTCCTATGCGTAGTGTGAGAAGAGTCAGCAAAACGGAATCAGGGAGGGCAGGATGAAAACAGGAGTCAGTTTATTTTCTTTTACGGAAGATGCGGATTTAGATGATGTGTTTGGAAAAATAAAAGCGGCGGGATATGACGGGGCGGAGCCTGTAATGAGTGAAAACGGATATCTGAATCCCGATACAACCATCGCGCAAATCAAAGAAATAAAAAATCTGGCTGACAGCCACGGACTGGAAATACCAAGCGTGGGTGTATGGGCGCTCTGGGAAAATAATCTGGTTTCCAATGATACCGAAATCGCGAAGAGAGCGCTGGATATTGTGAAAAAGCAGATAGAAGCGGCTCATCTGCTGGGCGCGGATACGATTCTGGTCGTTCCGGGTTATGTGGGATGCGACTTTGCGTCAAAGCCGGAACGGGTCAGATATGATCTGGCCTATGACAGATGCTGCACAGCTCTGCAGACTTTAGCCAGAGAAGCGGAGAAGGCCAAGGTCAATATCGGCATAGAAAATGTGTGGAACCGTTTTTTATTATCTCCTCTGGAAATGAAGCGGCTGCTCGGGGAAGTGGGTTCCCCTAACGTTGGAGTTTATTTCGATGTGGGGAATATTATGTATATCGGCTATCCCGGTGACTGGATAGAAATTTTAGGTGACCATATCAAAAAGATCCATCTGTCCGATTACCGCACTTCCCAGGCGGGAATGGGGGCTTTTGTAGATCTGTTTGCAGGGGATGTGGACTTCAAGGAGACTGCGCGTGCTCTGCACAAAATAGGATATGACGACTATGTGATATTGGAAATGCTGCCAAACTACAAACAATTTCCCGAAATATCCATCGTGTCCAACAAGACGGCAGTGGATAAGATTGTCGAATTGACCGCCTCTTTCGGATGATACGATGAAAACAGACAGAGGAAAGATGCGGCTGCGGACCATGTATGCGCATAAGGACCAGAAAGATTTCTGCTCATAGTAACTTACTATGTTCCACTGGAACGAATACAGGAACAGGGAGGGATGTACGGCATCCACCCGCTTCCCGTCCGGCTAAGCGGCGCTTTCTCCTGCCATGCACAAAAGATCTGCAGCTGCGCGGGAAAAATAGTGCTGAAAAACAGCCTTCTTGTGCCGCTTTCCTTTCCTGTGTAAGTTACATAGGCCATAACTTCCCGTGCTCCGAAGATATTTGTCAGCACACGGCAGTATCTCGTATAATAACTGCCCGCCTTTTCGGCGGAAAGGGTAAAGTCGCTGTCTGTTGACAGACGGCGGCCATGTTTTGCCGGCCTGTCCTTTTTGCCTGTGGGCAAAGGTGCCGGGTCATATATAACGGAATCTGCCCTTGCATTGCCGATCTACTGCCTTATGTGGATTACCCTAAAATTTTATTGACTTTCAATCCCATATCACCTATACTATATCCAAGCAGGGGGACTACAGTGTAGTTGAGAAGGCAGAACCTGACCCTTTGAACCTGTTGGCTAATACCAACGTAGGGAGCGAATGATACGATACCGTATTTTTTAGGATATTCCCTGCGCATGGAATGTCCTTTTTGTTTTTAACTGAATAAGAATGATATGTGTTTGCGAGGGAACTGAACAAGTTGAAAAAGGTAAGACCTGACCTCTTGACCTGTCGGCTAATACCGGCGTAGGGAAGCAATTTCTTACGCCGTATTGCGTCTGAAAGAGCTTCTGATGATTTGGAAGCTCTATTTTTTTACCACAAGGAGGAAATGGTAATGTCATTTATGGAAAGTATTTTGGAACAGAATAAGCCTGTCTGGGATAAGTGTATCGCCACTTTGTTTGTGCAGGATATGAAGGACGGAAAACTCCCCATTGAGGATTTTAAGGAATACATGATACAGGACAGTATCTATTTGAAAAATTATGCCCGCGTGTATGGCAAGGCAATATACCATGCGGAAACATTAAGGGAGATCCAACTTTACTATTCTATCCTGAATTTTGTAACAGATACGGAGTCAGTGGTGCGCTTGAATTATTTAAGGCAGTTCGGCATGACGGATGATGACATAGAATTTATTGATCCTTTGCCGGAAAACCGGAAGTATATTGATTTTCTGTTTGAAATTGCGGAGCGTGGAAATGGGTGTGAAATACTCATGGCGGTACTCCCGTGTATGCTGAGTTACAGCTATATATTCCGGAAACTTGCAGATGAACCGGAAAGCCGGAAATCAAAATATTGGGACTTCATTCAAGATTATGCCGATGACCGATATGCTGAAAGCTGCAAGGAATGGTGTGACTTTGCAGATAAGAAATGTGTGAGCCTTTCTGAAGCTGACCGGAAAAAGCTGGGCAGTATTTTTGAAAAGGCAGGTTATCTGGAGCTTGATTTTTGGAATATGGCTTATAGGAGGAAAAAAGCATGAAGGATAAAACTTGTTATGTAGTAGGTGCAGGTGAAAATTATGAACTTGATTTTCAGCCAACCGCAGAGGATTTTGTGATAGCTGCCGATGCGGGGCTTTGCTATCTGGATAAGCAGGGCATCCGGGCTGATCTTGTAATCGGAGATTTTGATACCCTCAAATGTATTCCCAAACACTCCAATACCATAGTGTTAAGTGCGGAAAAGGACGATACCGATACACTTGCGGCTGTCCGTGAGGGCATCAAGGCAGGATATACCAGCTTCCACATTTATTGCGGGACGGGAGGACGCATAGACCACACAATGGCTAACTTACAAGTGCTTGCTTATTTATCTGCAAACAATATGCGTGGTTTCTTATTCGATGATGGCACCGTCATTACAGCGATTACCAATGACAGGCTTTGTTTTGAGAAAATTCCATGCGGGTATGTATCCGTATTTTCCTGTTCCACAAAAGCGGAGGGAGTAACATTGTGCGGTTTAAAATATGAACTAAATAACGCAGTATTGACTAATACATTTCCTATCGGGGTAAGCAACGAATTTATTGACAGGGAAAGCAGTATATCAGTGAATGACGGAACTTTATTTATTGTTTTCCCAAGAGAAGCAAAGGAGAGAATCATACAATGAAAAAAGTATTGAGTATTGCAGGTTCTGACTGTAGCGGCGGTGCGGGCATACAGGCAGATTTAAAAACATTTTCCGCACATGGCGTATTTGGAATGAGCGTCATTGTATCTGTTGTGGCAGAAAACACAGACAGGGTAATCGGCATTCAGGATGTCAGCCCGGATATGATCGGCAAACAGATGGATGCGGTTTTTGAAGATATTGAGGTTGATGCAGTGAAAGTCGGTATGCTCTCCACACCGGACTGTATGAATGAAGTTGCCGCAAAACTGAAATATTACCACCCGGCAAATATAGTAATTGATCCTGTGATGTATGCAAAGAACGGCTGCCCACTCATGGAACCTGCGGCAATCAAAACGCTGATCGGGACGGTTATCCCGCTTGCTGACGTACTGACACCGAATATTCCGGAAGCGGAAAAAATAGCAGGAGGCAGAATCAAATCGCTTGCGGACATGGAAGAAGCTGCAAAAGCAATCCATACAATGGGATGCCGGGCGGTTGTTGTCAAAGGCGGTCATGCAGCAGGGAATGCGATGGATGTCCTGTTTGACGGGAAAGAAATCTGTCATTTTGACACAGCCCGGATTGATACGAAAAATACACATGGGACAGGCTGTACCTTTTCCTCTGCGGTTGCTTCACAGCTTGCAAAAGGCGTGAATTTACGGGAGGCAGTTCAAAAAGCAAAGGATTATGTAACTATGGCGATTGAGCATTCCCTTGACATTGGGAAAGGCTGTGGACCGACACATCATTTCTGGCGCCTCTACCAATATGGGCTGCAGGAAGAAAGGAATGGTCGATAATGAAACCTGATTATTCTTTATACCTTGTAACGGACCGTATGCTCATGCGTACCAAAACTTTAGGCGAAGCAGTGGAGCAGGCGGTCATTGGCGGCTGTACTATAGTGCAGCTCCGGGAAAAAGAGATTTTGTCATTGGATTTTTATGTACTGGCATCGGAAATGAAAAAGATCACTGACAGATATGGCATACCGCTTATCATAAATGACCGTATCGACATTGCTATGGCAGTGGGTGCAGCCGGAGTACATATCGGGCAGAAGGATATTCCTGCAGATATTGCCCGGAAGGTAATTGGTAAAGATATGCTGCTTGGTGTTTCTGCCGTTTCCGCAGCGGAAGCTGTAAATGCGGCAAAAGCCGGAGCTGATTATCTGGGCGTGGGCGCTATGTTTCCAACGGGGACAAAACCGGATGCAGGCTTTGTATCTATGGAGGAACTTGAAAGAATCCGTAAGGCAGTTGATATACCGATTGTTGTGATCGGGGGCATCAGTAAGGAAAATGCAATGCTTTTTCAGCCTATGGGGATTGACGGGCTGGCTGTTGTCTCCGCAGTGATTGCCCAGCCTGATATAAAAAAATCGGCAGCCGACTTAAAATCACTGTTTTTCGGAAAGGAGGCTGTGAATGAACTTTGAAGCGGCAATTTTTGATTTGGACGGAACACTTCTCGATTCAATGAATATATGGGAGTATATAGATATTTCTTTTCTAAAGAAACGGAATTTACCTGTTCCGGGAAATTATGTGACAGAAATATGCGCCCGCAGTTTTGAGGAGGCGGCACAGTACACGATTGATGTATTCGGGCTGTCTGAAGATACAGAGAATATCGTCAGGGAATGGAACGACATGGCCGTGTATGAATATGCCCATAATGTCAGACTGTTGCCTCATGCACTGAATTACCTGCTGCGGCTGAAAGCCACGGGCATTAAGCTTGCGGTTGCTACTGGACTACCCGAAAAGTTATATATTCCCTGTCTAAAGAACAATAATGTGCTGGAAGTATTTGATGCTTTATGTTCCACGGATGAAGTCCTGCGTGGTAAAGAGTATTCCGATGTATTTGAACTGGCAGCATATAAAGTCGGTGTACAGCCGAGGCACTGCATTGTCTTTGATGATGTCCTTCCGGCGATAAAAAGCGCAAAGCGGGCAGGGATGCTTGCCTGCGGTGTATATGACAAGTATTCCGAATGCCACCGGATTGAAATGGAAGGTCTTGCAGACTGTTATCTGTTTGATTGGAGGTATGCACCTTTGCCGGGATTGTAAACAGTCAGGGGCAGTATCTGCTTTCACAGCGCCACCCTCAAAAAACATACCCGTTTTATTGGGAATGTAGAGGCGGCTCTGTTCTTGCAGGGGAAGACAGTCTGAATGGCGCAATGTGGGAAGTCAGAGAAGAATTAGGGATAATGCTAAATCCATTCAAGGCTGAAATGCTCTACCATACCAGAAGGGAAGAGGTTCAGGATTTTTATGATGTATGGCTGCTTCATGCTGATATAGATATATCTGAAATAAAAATGCAGGAAACAGAAGTTGTCGGTGTTCAGTGGGCAAACAGAGATGTTTTGTCTGAGAATGATCCTATTGACTTTCGATATTTCGTTTGCCATTATGAAAGCATGTACTTGCATGAGGATATATTGATAAAGACAAATTCGAGGGGGGACAGAATGTGGATGAAACAAGCCAGAAAATAATTGACGCAGCAATGACATTAGTCCGGGACAAAGGATATGTCGCAACAACTACGAAAGAGATTGCAAGGATAGCTGGTGTAAATGAATGTACTCTGTTCCGCAAGTTTGAGAGTAAAAAAGATATTGTTTTACAAGGGGCAAATCAGACAGGCTGGCGGGCGAATGTCACACCGGAGATTTTTGAAAATGTAACATGGGATTTGCGGAAAGATCTGGAAATTTTCATGAGGGCATATATTGACAGGATGACACCGGATTTCGTCAATCTGTCAATCGGTCTGAGGGCACCACAGCTCTATGAGGAAACCAGACAGCTCATTATGAAAGTTCCACAGGCTTTTTTAGAGATATTTACCGATTACCTGAATCAGATGTGTGAGATGGGAAAAATACCGAAGAAAGACTTTAAAACGCTGGCATTGACAGTATTTTCGGCAACATTTGGCTATACATTTCTGAATGCATCGTTCGGAAAAGAGCTTACAGATGTTGAAAAAGATGAGTACATTAAGGAAAGTGTGCAGATGTTTATAGAAGGAATCAATCAGTAAGGTTTTGCGCTGTCAGATGGTTATACAATAGGAAACGACGGAAGTCGTTTCCTATAAAATCAAATAATATGCGTGCAAGCACACGCATTGGAAAGCAGAGGAAGATATGAGACAGATTATCGGTGCAGAGTTGTTTGTGAAAGCGCTAAAAGAAGAAGCAGTTGACACATTGTTTGCTTATCCGGGGGGACAGGCGATAGATCTGTTTAATGCACTATATGGAGAAAAAGAAATAGATGTTATCCTGCCCCGTCATGAGCAGGGCCTAATCCATGCAGCAGACGGTTATGCACGTTCTACGGGAAAAGTTGGTGTCTATCTTGTGACAAGCGGACCGGGGGCTACGAATCTCGTTACAGGCATTGCTACCGCAAACTATGACAGCGTACCGTTAGTATGTTTTACAGGACAGGTGCCGACACACCTGATTGGGAATGATACCTTTCAGGAAGTGGACTTTGTGGGCATCACAAGAAGTATCTGTAAATATGCTGTGATGGTACGAAAAAGGGAAGATTTGGCAGAAACAATTAAAAAAGCATTTTATATTGCAAAGACAGGAAAACCGGGGGTAGTTGTTGTTGATCTACCAAAGGATATTCAGAGGGCTTATGGCAGCGATTTTTATCCGAAGGAAATTATGGTCAGAGGTTATAAGCCGAAACTTTTCGTACATATGGGCAGAGGAAAAACCTTGAAAACATAAGGAAAAACCAAGATATACCGGGATATAAGGAGATATGGAAACCATGATAAAAATTTTATTTATATGCCACGGCAATATCTGCCATTTTTGCTGAAACCCCGATAAAATGGGACTTTTTCATAGGTGGAAAGAAGGTTTACAACCATTTTACAACTTTTAAATTAAGCCCCGATATGGTATGCCATAAGAAAACGGCAGCTTTGCCATCATACATAAATTTGTATGATAATGAAGGCGATAGTGCATAAAAAAACGATATATTTTTTGATGCCATCTATATTATATTAAGGTGAGTGATATATTTGATTAAATCGAGCGAAACTATTCTCTTATGTCTTTTGCGAACTCCTCTATGGCAACGATGACGGTTTTAGATATATGAAGCAAAAGCATACATTTTCGCTCTGCATATCATTTTATATTCCTTTCGATCACCTTTCTCCTATTGAAAAAATGTTTGTTTGAAGAAAAAGCAGCCTTGCCTTAGGACTGCTTTTTCTTATGAGCGGAATATTTTTTAATGAGATTTTTTCCTGAGTTCTTTTTGTTCCAGCTTTAACCCGCATATTTCGTTGATCAGGTTGTAGTCGATACCTGCATCGATCCAACGGCATAAATCCCTGTGTAGGACTGGTCGTGTTATATTGCCATCCTTGATACCGCCAAATCGTGTCATATTGCCTTTAATGGAATATCCGTGCAGATTCATAAACTTTTCTATCTCATCAGATGATGGAATGGTCAGGTAAAATGCGAGCTGTAGATAAAACTCAGCTTTAACTGGCAAATCGCCTTTTGTATATCGTTTCCAGTTCTTCCTGTCTATATCTTTGCCTTGCAGGTAGTTGCTTGCAAGAATTTTTTCAAAACCGTCAAAGGAAAAGCAGTCAGAATGGTTAAATCTGTTCTTGTTTTTGGCAGGGTCATATATATCATCAAAGGTTTCTGTCAGATACTTGATTTTTTCAGAGGTATCCATGTTTCTCAGTTTTTCGCTGTCGATGATCTTCATGCCGTTTAGCGGAAGAGAAGTAAAATCATATGTCGCATAGAACTTACTGCGGGCAGCGGCAAGTTCTGTTATTCTATTTATGTAAACCATTTTATGCTTTTCGGCATCAGAGACAAGCGGGATTGACCATGTGCCTTTGGAAGAAGGGTCTTTATACAAATCTTTGTATAGTTCTTTATAATGCTGTAAGGCAGCATACCTTTTGCCCGCAATCTTACTGTCTGTTTGACTGGTTCCCTGCACTTCTGTATGTCCTACCATATAAGCATAGAAGGGCATCACATCCCTTGCGTGTATTTCCTGTATAGATGGACCAGCGACATCCATAACAAGCCTGTCAAGCGGGTTGCGGGAATCTACACTGATCCATGTGCCGTCAAAGGTAAAAGGCATGGAAGAGTAGCGGTAGGCTTCTCTTGCCGTGGCAAATTCGTCCTGTTCCATGATGCCTGAATCGACAAACTCATTTATTGTGTTTTGAAATGATTCAAAGTCTCTGTTAATCAGGGAATCAAAAACAGAAGTATTCAGAGTTTCGATTTCGTCATATAGTTGTCTGTATGATAGTTTGTCTTTCATTTGTGGGTTTCCTTTCTGGAATGGGGATGGATTGATATATGATTCTGTAAAGATTATAACAATAATAGAAACATAAAGAAAGCTAAAACAGTTATCGCAATAAATCAAACTGCCTGCGGAATGCAGACAGTCTGATGAAATGCAAATTTCTGAGGTCATAGATCGGTAACACACGCCTATAAATGATACTTTTCTTTTAATGGGTAGTAGATGTAATCTACATGGATATCATTCCAGTTCTGTCTTGGAATACGCATATTCTGGAAGAAACTATCTCTTTTAGTGAGTCCTGATCGTTCCTGTTTGGAATAATCGTAACCCTGCTCATTTTCTTTATCCTGTAAAAAAAGGATTCTATCGGCATCCGACATATACACCTGTAAGGTTATCTGTGGGAAAAAACCAAGATACCTTTCCAACATGAGATAGATGCAGATGATATTCTCGTAGATTTTCTTGAGATACATATTGTTGCATTTATCGAAGGTGCCAATGGTGATATTTTCCCCTGTTGGTTTTCCAATGAAGAAGAATCCTGCGGCCGTCATATTGAAAAGAGAATAGTAGTTCCTCTTGTATTCTTTGGGGGAGGAGATCAGATCCCTTTCTCTTTCCAATCGCTCTTTTATGTCCAGATAACCAGAATAATCATCGTCAATCTGATATCCAAGAAAATTTCGCTGGTGGTGGTACAGGTCAGCGGTGATCTTATAGTAATCATCCATAAAATCAGATACACGGGGAAAACCAGAGGCGATAAGTTCCTTATCTTTGATGGGAAACTTCTCGTAAAGGTTTCCGTATAACTGATAGACTGACATCTGGTTTTCTGTTGTAAAGACGCAGATACAGTGATCTGTCAGGAAATTCAGCAGATTCTGCAGGGTCAGTTCCATGGAAAGTTGCTCCATCATTGGAACAGCCTGCCTTATGATGAATTCTGTCCTGTATATATTGTGCCAGATCTTTCTGTTATTCAGCTTGACAGAGCAGGAATCCCTTGTGCTACATTCATGGTACATGGCAAGGGGAAACTTTGTCATGATGTAAAGGCAGGTCTTTGTGTCAGTAGCCTGTTTTTTGACTAACAGGCCATAGGAGAGCAGGTCAGCGATCATATCATTTGCCTTATGCTCATTAATTTGATAGAAAATCCTGACCAGAGTAACCGCCTGCTTTCTCAGCATAAATCCGCCGCCTATGTAGAAAAGTATATTCGATATGGGTATATTCCTGTTAAAACATTCTTCCTTTGCCAGTCTGCTTTTCGTTCTGGCAGAGATATTTTCGTTCCTGTACATATGTGATTTCACACTCCTTTTTATCTGTCTGTAAGCACTTGAAAGGCTTACCTTACATCATAGATAAAAGGAGTGGATTGATAATCTGGCAGATAGATAGAGGGTTGTGGTGGAAAATACGATATTTGAAGAAAGATATAGTAAAAGCCCCTCGAAAGAGAGGCGGTGAAGCAAGAGAGGCAATTATTTCATAGCCAGCCTTTCTATTTTTAGCTCTTCGATGTTTATATCTTTCGGCAGAATGCCAAATAAGGATTTGGCGGTTTCCACTCTGTCATGGTATGGACTGGTCAGTTTTGCCACTACTTCTCCGTTTCTTGTGATAAAGACATCTTCCGTAGCAGATATCTGTAGATATTTTTCAAGATTGTTTTTAAGTTCTGTTGCTGTAATTGACATATAAAGAAGACTTCCTTTCTACTACTATTATAATAATTTAAATTTCCCGATTGTAGAAATTGCTTTATTTAAATGATTATGTCATATTTTAAGTAAAGACTGGCGGTTGATTCGATGTTATGTGTAATTACATTAAACACTTTCTGCCATTCCTAACTGCAGGCTGTTGTCAGTCGTGTACCAGCCAATTATTCTGTCTCTGCCATCAATCTGCATTTCAAGCAGTTCGTCACAGCTTTTATCAGTGTATATAATTACTGCGGACAACAATGTGACTCCATCGTTATCCAGATAAATTGGATTTTTAGCCCAAGCCATTGATCGGGATATTTTAAAGCCATTTCTTCAAAAGTTAATCTTATAAAATCTCCTTTGATTGATAAAAATGCCCCTCGGAGGAGGGGCAGTAGAACGTGATTATTTCCAGAACTTATCCATGTATTCCTGAGCGGTGTCTTCTGATAAGGAGAATTTCACCATTAACTGATTTTGGGTTTTAGTGTATGGAATATCCATTTCCTGCAGGCTTTCAATTAATGCCTGAATACCCTTAATTTCTCCTTTTAGAACTCCTTCTTTTTCAACCTCATCAAATAAAGTACACATATTAACATCTCCTTTCATGGATAACGCATTGTAATCAATCTTGAGTTTAGTGGCTCCTGCCACGGTCATAACTACTGTTTTGTCTACATTATGTTCTAAGGCATATTCTATGAATTTTTCCTTAGCCTCATTCTTTGTAATGCTTTTGTCTAAAACTACCTTCAGCATATCAAAAAATGTGATATTTGTCATGTTGTGGAATACCAGATCATTCTTCCTTGCTTCCACAAGAAGCATTTTGTAATCGTTGACAAAGGGCTTCATCTTATCAGGAATGTTTAGCATCCCGTGAAGGGTAGTAGCCCCGTCCCAAGGATGATCGCCGTAATAGACAACAACGGTGATGACAGGAGTAAATTTGTCTGTCCGTTTCATTCTGGAAAGGTATTCATCATCTGTCATTTCATCTTTTTTCTGGTATTTCTTGGCATTGCGGTCATACTGCTTTTTGTATGTGCCGTAATCATAACCCATAACCCGCATCGGCATGGCATAGT
Organism: Lachnospiraceae bacterium; assembly: GCA_910575775.1. Lineage (GTDB taxonomy): Bacteria > Bacillota > Clostridia > Lachnospirales > Lachnospiraceae > UBA3282. Next base: position 41,388 of record CAJTEY010000006.1, read on the forward strand.
GTATATGCTCCTGTGATTCTATGCCGAGCATGACTAATTCAACCCCGTAAGCGGTAGATCTTTTATGGATCTTTATGTTGTCTCTGGATGCCTTGATGCTCTCGGCATATTCCCTGTGTTCAAGGATAGAAGATTCCTCCGTGTCGGCATCTTCCAGCTCATCGGGAGAGATCACCTGTTCACCGTCAAACAGGACTGCGTTAAAGAAATCAGCAAACTGTCCGTTGTCATTCCAGTAATTCTTTAGTACTGTATCAGGCTTTAGACCCTGTGTTTTCTTTGGCATTCTGTAGCCCCTTTCTTCTGTGTAATTGTAGTATACTATCAAATCATCATGGTTTCAAGCATATCTGTGGGAATACAGGGGGATTCCGTCATATAGATCAATCCCCCTGTATCATTATGCTCTATAAAAGAATTCCTCAAAGATATTTTCACATTCCTTAACGGATTTCAGATCGTAGTGACCGTGATTGAGGCTCTGGTTGAGTTCATTCCAGCCAGTCCAAACGGCATAAGTGCCGTTATCATTTTTTGCTGATACCATAAAGAGATAGCTGTCATCGGGGTGGCTGGATTTTCTCCTGATCTCCAATACTGTGTATTTGGGAAGATTCTCTTTAAAGTAGAGTTCTACATGTTCCCTTACTTCGTTTAAATTTATGTTCATAAAATTTGTCCTCCTGTTTTCAGATTAATGGCAGTTTATAAAAGGAATCCCCCATGACTTTGAGAAGTGTCTGGCTTTCCCTCTTATTGCAGGTAATCATAAAGTGGTAGAACACAAGCCCTGAAAATGTCTGTTGCAAAGTCCTGTGGTCCGTTGCCATTATTTTTGCGACTTCTTCCATCTTAAGGTTGCCTGTCATTGCTATCCTTTTCGCAATAAAAGGGATTTCGGCAAGCCGTCTGCCTGTCTGTGCGGATCTCTCATTCCGCAGGTCAGTCCTGTAGGCGGGGTCTGATAAGATCCTAATCCAGCAAAGGTCCAAATCTTTCATAAGGCGTGAACTTCTCAGCTCTTCCGCAGTCGCTTTATGGTTGAAGCAGAAGTTGTTTACCTCGTGGGAAAAGTAGGATGCGATCTCCTTTGAACTTGCGTTTTTTAAATCGATCATATGAGTCTCCTTTCTTTTATGTTCTGGTCAGTTTTTCTGTTTCCGTTTCCTGTTTTTTCTGAAACTTGATTTCCACGGAGCCGTACTTTGCCCGTATATAAGACATAGAAGCAGGCTTGGAGCTGAACTTGTGGAAGTCATCGAAATGCTTGTACCACATCTGTTTCTGGCTTGCCCAGCGGAACCCAAGTGCCTTCAGCTCCTTTCTGTATGGGTAACAGTCTGACACCCATATCCAGACGCCGATCACCTCAACGGTAATATCCTTAAATCTGGAAAGCTGCATGATCGCCTCCCTGATTTGGGCGTCTTTTTGCCAGTCATACTGTTGTTTCTGCTTGTCCGTGGCTTTGCTGTATGTATCCTCATGCTCATAGTCGTATTTTAGTTTCTTGAACAGGCGGTCATATTCGGCGTTGATTTCTTTGATCACATCCTCGTTACCGCCGTTGTCAGGATGGTGCTTTACGACAAGCCGCCGATATTCTTTGCGCAGTTCCTTTAATGTTGTGATTCCATTAAACCATTTCATGCCATGTTCTCCCTTCACAAAAGTTTTGCTTCTCTGAAACTCAGATAAGAATTATGACCAATGATGATATGGTCAGCCAGACAGATATTCAGCAGTTCCCCGCAGTCCTTCAGCCGTTTTGTCAGTTCCATGTCACATTCGCTGGGAACAGGGTTTCCAGATGGGTGATTGTGGCAGAGGATGATCTGGACGGCACCGATAAGTGCCGCCCGTAAAAAGACTTCCCGTGGGCTGACAAGGCTTGTGCATATGGTTCCTTTGGATAGAAAAAACATCCCTAAAACTTTGCACGAATTGTTAAGTGCGATCAGATAGACATGTTCTTCTGCCAGTTCATCCATATGCAGAAGTTTCTTGAGCATAAGGGAGATTTCTTTTGGGCTGTCCATCTTCTGGCATTCGTAATTGATGCCTTTTTCTTTCACTAAAACAGTCCTGTCATGGTCTGTGATCCTTGCATCATAAAAGTCGATCCGCATGGTGTCCTCCATTCTGTAAAAAAGGGATGCACATATAAAAGCTGCATCCCTGAAACAAATTTATTCTGTGTCCTGTGTAAGCTCTTCGGGAGGATCTTCTGCCTCCGTTTTCTCGCTAAATTCTGTCTGCTCAGAGTCAGTAGCAGTATAGGAAGCAGCATCCTCAGCGACAGAAGCGCAGCCAGCATCTTTGTGGCTGTCAGCATTTTCTTTAACGACTGCATTTTCTGCTTCATCTGCCGTAGGATCACTTTCCACCAGATCAGCATCCGTTGAGGGGTTGCTGTCATCTGACGGGGCAGGCTCCTCAAGGGAAGAATCCCCTTCTGCTGAAGTAGATTTGTTAGTAGAAACAGCTTCTTCTGTTACCGCAGATTCGTCAGCAGAAACACCTTCTTCTGCCAGAGCAGATTCATCAGCAGGAGCATCTTCATTTGATAAGGATGGCTCCTGTTCTGCCTTGTCTGCTTCTGCCAGTTCAAAATAACCGACAAGGGAGGTTCCCATGATCTCAATTCTCTTTAAGGTCTTCTCCTTCTTGATGCTGCCAGAAGAGCAGTACTGCTTGTACTCTTCGTAGCACTCTGCAAAGAAATAGGAAAACCATTGTCTGAAATACATGGGTCCTACGCGGTAGAGGTTCTTGACGGGATCATAACTATCTCCCATAGCAGTGTCAGCGGCGAGCATAGCGATGGGGATATTGATCTTCTTGAGCATTTTGTCCTTTTCAGGGAAAACTTTCTCAAGATAGTCGATGATGTCATAGAGCCTGTTTTTCTGTTCCTCCGAGTAATTGTTTTTGATGGAGGCAGCATACATCATGATCTCATCCGCAGAGATGGAAGAGAACTTATACCCTTCATACCTGTTGTCGAGAAGCATCATAGCCTGCAGTAAGGTACACATGTCATCAGATTTCCTTCTCTGCAGAGCGGAGAACTGGCAGATCTCCGAAAAGAACCTGTCAGACAGGATCGACTTGATGAACTTTGCGTTTTCAACACCGCATAAAGGCATGGCTTTCTGCGGTTTGGAAAGGGGCGTACTGTTGTTGAGGCGGAAAAAGATTTCCTCTATCAGATCGTCATCCGCATCCTCAAAACCATAGATGGTAAATTTGAAGCGGAGAAGCTCCTGCTGGCATTCAGTGTCGAGGTCTGTAAAGTATTTACCGCCTAATTCATAAACAGTATCATCAATGGTGACGGAAGGTGTCTCTGTATCAAGTGGATACCTGCCGTCAATAAAATCGAAGATGGTGGTCAGCCGCTGCTTCCCGTCAAGGATCGAATAGGAATAATCCTTTTCGGAAATGGCTTCTTTCAGGCAGTAGACAGGCGGGACAGGATAGTTGGCGAGTATACTGTGGATCAGCAAACTACGTTTTAATCTATCATCCAGCCACTGTAAATTTTGACGTTGAATAGGATGATCCATCTGAAGCGTATGCTTCCCGTCATACATGCTCTTTAAATTCTTTACTGTCCAGTTCAGTGTTGTTCTGATCATAGTGGTTTCTCCTTTGCAAAATGAAATTTTATGTTTGTAAAATTTACCTGTCCATCAGGACCGCAGATCAGACCACGGGAATGCCACATTCGAGGGCAGATTCGTGGATTATATCCATGCAGTCCTGTATGACAGATGCAGAGTCAGCATATAAAAGCCTGAGGGTGACACTTCCAGATTCTTCCTGAAAAGCAGACAGGTAGGAAAGACGTTTATCCTCCAGTCTGTTTATGGCATTTTTCAGAAGAGCAGAATCTAGTTTACAGCATTTGACGGTGGCTCCGTTCGCGCAGGCTCCGTTTCTGCCGTGGGTTCCGCAGCAGATGCTTCCTGCGGCTGTGCATCCTGTATCTTGGCCGCCCTTGCTTCAAGAAATTCCAGTGAATCAATCACAATCTCATTGGAATAGACCTTCTGGCCGTCCTTCTCGTAGTTGTTGTTTTTCAGCCTTCCGCAGAGGAGGAGCTTTGTGCCCTTACTGCAATGCTTTTCTACGATTTCAGCGAGCTTACCCCAGCAGGTGCATCTAAAAAAGTCTGTGGGGTAGTTGCCCTCGCCATCCTTTTTCATGGACATATCAGGGACGGCGAAATTGAATAACGCCCGTGCAACAGGCTCTGCGCCCGCACTGTAAGTTACCTTCGGCTCCTCTGTGAGTCTTCCTGTCAGTGTGATCTTGTTCATGTTCGTACCTGCATACCTGTCAGTATGCTTATCCTTTCTGATTTTTTGTTAAAAATAATGAATGGGATCTTTTGCATAGGGGTTATAAAATAAATCCCCTGCCTTTCTGGTAGAAGTAAGCCTTTGTGCCAAGGATCTCATCTTCTTCTAAAGCCGAAGCATTTACATCCTGATTATGCTTGGTAAGGATGTCAATGTCGGAATTATCAGGCGATGACTTGATCAGCACTTCATGTACAGAAGAAAAGATGACATAGAAACTGCCGTGCTTTTCGGCAAAATCTTCCAGTACATCATCATGCAGTACAGCCGCCGCGCCATAGGTTCTTTTTTGATTGCTCATAAACCACAAACCGCAGTCAGAAGAATGTTCCGCTGGGTAAGCAGGAAACGTTTCCCTGATGAGCTGTCCTAATGGCATAAGCACTACGTTCTGCATTGCCAGTGTATTCCTGATTGCAAGGGATAAGACAGTCTTACTGTCAGTCTGCCAGATGTTTAAATGGCTGTTATGTACCATAAAACTTGCATCGCAGTCCTCCGATGTCTCAACGGTGCAGCGGACTATGATGGCAAGATCATCAAGGAACATGGTGTGCGGCACATTCTGCAACAGATTTTTATTGAGATGCCTGTTGATCAGTTGGACAAACAGCCTGCTTCTGACATAATCAAAATCATGCAGGGATGTAATGTCAAATTGATCCTTATAGGTTCTGGCATTGAAATAAATGTACAGAATCCTGTCAGTGACATCATCAACTGATACGCCATTTTCCAGGGCTTTGTAAAAAGGTTCCAGATAGATGGTCGGTGTGATGGTTTCACCATCTTTCAAGATTGTAAGTCCATCCAGATCAATGTTTGTTTTCTGCACTTTTTCGAGAGTGCCGTGGTAGCCGTCTCCTAATTTCTTAGAAAGAGCTTCCAGAATCTGTTGTTTCATTGCTTCTCTGTTCATGTGTTCTCCTTTCGGGGTGAATGTGGACAAAAAAGCAGACACCTTACGTTTGATGTCTGCCAGTCCAATAGCTTTCAGGCATAGGGATGCCTGTGCTGGTCATATGGCCAGCGGGTTACATTTTGTATCTTTTATACCTGCTATCCGCCAAAATAGTTATGGTTTATATATTGTAGAAAGATTGGGGGATGAAATAATTGGGAAGGCAGATAGGAATGTTTTAGGGTGGTTTCCTATATGACTGATCAGTTATTTATTGGAATGGCATTTTTATAATGGTGGTGTATAGAGAAAAGGAAATCATTCGTGATTGTTTGAAAAGGAGCCTTGATAAAGGCATTCACCCGTAATCTATACTTCTTATCAATATATCAGGGTGCTGTTTAGCAACGTAAAAAAGGAGATGTTTCGACAGTCCATACAGGGTACAGGATACATGGTATCTTGCAGACCTGCCTAACGCCAACTTAGTTGACATCAGGATGCTTTGATTATAGAGTAATGTTACGAGGAAGGTGTTTATATAGGGAAAGTGATAAACAGGAGAAATGATATACAGGGTTCATCTGATATGATGAAGAGCAAAAACAATAGTTTTTGGGTGGGAATGTCTTTTGTGGATGTTCCCGCTTTTTTATTTACATAGAAATGTTCTGGAATGGGAGGTGAAATAGATGAAAGAACATATCAAACATTGGTATCCGAAGGATGAGAGGTTTTTCAAAGTGCTGTCCATAGCAGGGAATGTCAGACAGGAAGATGTGGCTAAGATAGACATATCAGCAAGCAGGCTGAAAAACATGGAGAAAGACAAGCTGATCAAGAAGGTGACGTATCCATCCAGATATAATAAAAGTCCCAAGAGCAACATAAGCTATGCGCTGACAAAGAAGGGAAAAGATTTCATTGAGAAAAAGTATGGGATAAGCAGATGCCAGAACGCCCATGCTGCGGAGCATAACTGTAAAGTGGCTGAAATCATATGCAGTCTGGATAAAAAGGAGATTGAGACAGTACAGGCAGAATGGCAGACAAGGGACCAGATGGAGGAGGCACTGGAGCAGATGAGGCAGGAAGGTGATTATGACCAGTATGATTACTATATGGACCTGTGGAAAGCAGGTCTGATCAGTGCCGTGGATGTAGTATACACTTCCGTTAAGACAGGGGAGATGGTGTGTTGTGAGGTTGTGACGAATAGCTATAAAGATTCAGATATACAGGGGAAGGAATATTGCGGGGAAATTTTGCAGATGGAGGTTGAGTATGTGAGGGTATGAAGCGACAGGAAGATATGAAAGAATTTTAGGAAAGTATTGACTAAGATTATATTATTTGTTTATTATGAATATAAAATAGTTTTACTGTATATAATAGTATTGATTAGAAAATTAAACAGTTGACAGCAATAGCCGATTACTGTTATAATCTAATCAATGGATAAGGCTTCAGAAACTTGAGATGCCTGAGGCCGAGGGAGAGCCCTACGGGGTTCTCTTTTTTTTGAGAAAGAGGAATACTATGCCAATGATAATTGAAACATTTCTAACATATCAACAGTTATTGAATAAACTTGTGAATGATAAAGATTTAATCATTAATGATTTAGTATTTGCGGAAGCAAAATTAAAGGAATGTGGATACTTTAATATTATTGGTGGTTACAAAGTACCTTTTACAAATCCCAGTACTAGAAAATATGTGAATAATACAACTTTTGATGATGTATTTGCTTTGTATCAATTTGATATTCAGTTAAAAAAACTGTTTTTATCATATCTATGCCAGATAGAGAGAAGAGTAGCTGTTTCTATCGCATATGCATTTAGTGAGGAACATGGGAATTCGCAATTAGAATATTTGGATAAGGATAATTATAACAATGTCCCAGCCAACACTGATGAAGTTGAAAAATTGGTAAAGATTTTAGATAGGGTCTTGCATGGTAATAAACATGAATATATAAATCATCATAGGAGTATAAAAGGGAATGTTCCCTTACGAATATTAGTAAATGCATTGACTATAGGGAATATTTCCAGCCTATATGCCCTTTCAGAGCATAGTGTAAGAAGTAAAGTGAGTCATAATTTTGTACATGTGAATGAAAAGGAATTGGAGCAATATTTAAAAGTGTTGGTAATTTTCAGAAATATGTGTGCCCATAATGAAAGACTGTTTTCGTCTTATGCGCATTCAGAGATACCAAATACGATTATTCATAAGAAATTAAGAATTCCCCAAATCGGAGAGCAGTATATTTGTGGTAAAAGAGATTTATTTAGCTTGGTGATTGCATTTAGATATTTGCTGCCTAAAGAAGATTTTCTTGCATTTAAAAAAGTGCTTGTGGATACGATAATTAAATATCTTAAAAACAGCAACAGATTAAGTGAGAATGAATTGCTTAAATATATGGGGTTTCCTGCAAATTGGAAGAGTATTACTAGATATAAAATATAAATTATTTTGAAATGGACTGAAGTTTATATAATTAAACTTTAAGTACATAGATACATATTAAAAACAAAGGCATTGGAATGCATTATCCAGTGCCTACTTTTGTGCCCAAAAAACTTTTGATCGTACATAAAATCTATTGTAATCGTAAAAAATTGCCTGTATAATGAGTAACAATATAATAAAAAAGGCGGATGCGAAAACATCTGCCTATAAAATAAAGTGTGCAATCATTCACCTCACACACTTGATTTCTGTATCATTATAACGTAAAAAGACAGAAATACAACAGATTTATTGCATGATAGGCAGTATTTTACATAGACAGAATGATTGCTCCTGAAATATGTATGAAGGGAGTATTTTTATGGAAGAATATAAATTTGATGGAAGTGCTTATGAGTTTCTTGGAATAATGCGATGGTCTTTGATTGCCAGAGAAATGCAAAAAGAGCACAGAAAGGATCGCTTTGATGTATTAAAGGATTCAACTAAATTAGAAGAAATTGCAGATGAATATGGTATGGATGATTATGCTCTAATAAAAGAACTGATTCGCCTGACTGATGAGTTAAAGAATACAGAATTCTACGAAAGGAAATCCCTTGTTGAAGCCTTACTGCAGTTTGCTCAAGAACTAGAGGAAAAAGAAACAAATGTAGAAAATGGCACTTAACCATGTTTGATGCTGAATTACTGCATAATGTTTTCCTACAGAAAAGGAAGCTATGGAGAAGCATTCATTTAATGATAAGGCATATGTTGGGATATATGAAGATTTTTCGATAGAAATTCAATAGCGAAGAGGGAGTCCAAACGGATTCCCTCTTAACACTGTAGAGAATTATGCAACGATGTCTACATCAAAGTAATAGCCAAGAATTTCTAAAGCCTTCTGCCCATAGGACATTTTTAAAACAATATCCTCTGGGAAACAGCACCTCTTTTCCACGATTGGCTCAAAATCGCCTATCAAGGAAATCTCCTTCAGACAGGTATCTTGAAACCCGTCAGGCGGGAAGTACAGGGAATCTGCATGGGTCCACAAAGACAGGGATTCTAAAGCATCTGCACCTGCAAAAGTATATTTTTCCAATTTGTCAAAGTTGCCTTGTATTTCAAGAGATTTAAGGGAATCGCAGCCGTTGAAAAGATGGTTTCCCAATTCTTTAATTTGATATCCTAAATTCAGAGTTTCCAGACTGCTGCATCCTGTAAATGCCCTGTCTCTGACATTCTTTAAAATATGGAAATGTGCTTCCTTTAGGCTTTCGCATCCGTTAAAGGCATCATAGGAAATCGTGTTTAAACCACGCTGTGCCCAAATAGATTTCAGGTTTTTACAGTTTGAAAAGGTTCCTTCTTTAATGATATGCAGGCTCCTTGGAAGTAGTATATCTTCAAGTTGGCTGCCAGCAAAGCATCTTTTGCCAATCTTTAATCCTCTCGGCAATTTTACATTGTAGATATGGGAGTTTTCACATGCTTCGTCTTCCAAATATTCCACACCTTCCTCTATGCAGAGTAGGTTGATCATCAGGTGATCGAAGCAGTGGGGACCAATGCGATCAATCTGCATTCCCTTGTATTGATGCGGGATAATAAGGTAATCCAGCCTTTCCCACATCATGCTGTGATTACATTTGACTAATGTGTTAGTTTTTTGGTCTATAACGAATCTTTCCATATAAATTTCCTCCTTTTATGATTTTTCTATTGTTAGTATCTCATACGAAAAATAAATTTTCCAGAGAGAAGGAATTAGAAACGTGCTGCTTGGGCACGAAAGTAAAAGTGCGGAAATATCTGTGGTTGTATTGAGGATGTGATGCAATCATTCAGATTGTTCGACATTAGCTGGCAGTAATTGACAGCATATTGCAATAAAGATATAATGGAGATGACTTATAAATGTAGTCTTTCATCGCTTGAGTTCTAAGGTGATAGATTAGTGAAACAATTTGGAGATTGATTAGTCAGCAAATTCTAGCAGAGATCAAACTAGTTGTTTTGTAAAGTTGTGAAACAAAAATTAGAAATATCATGGTGCAAAGAGCATTAATATAATGCTTGTAATATATGTTGTCAATGTGATTAGAGTTGCCCACACAGTTTCATAATTACGAACTCTTTCAAGCATAAGGGGGAATTGCCACGTCAGAAATGTTGTGATTAAAATAAATAGAGCATTGATATTAACATGCTGAAAAACACAGTAATCATATATGCAATAGAGTAGCGGGGGTACGATACAGAAGATGAAGCTCATCCATAACAAAAGGCAGGACAGATTGAAGTTTTCACATTCATTCATGCTTTTTCTAAGTGTTGTAAGTATATTGGCAATTTTATTCTGCTTAATATGCATTGCATTTCATCTCCTTCCTAGTGTGATTTGTGCTATTCTGCCATATGCTATATGTGCAGTATATGGATTGATATTATATTTATTTCTTGTTCCCTTACATGAAGCAGGTCATTTTTATACTTCATTATACTATATAAAAAGATACAATATTCCAGCAAAAGTGTATATCAAACGTTCTATGACAACTTCTGCAGAATGGGAGAAGATTGGTTATGATAAATGTGTTTCTATTCTGAAAAATGGTAGTCGAATCAAGATAGGATACTGTATTATTATGTTCTTCTTGATATTGCTCACAGGACATATCAAAGGCGGCATAGTATTACTGTTCACAGTGGTTTTTGAATATTCCTTAAACTGCACTCCGATAAGAAATGGAAATGATTATGATTTAATACAGAATATTGAAAAGTTTTATGAGGAAAAAGACGATGTGAGCAGACACAGGGAATCACTGGAGAGATTCCGTACAATAAGAATTGTTATATGGGGTGTTTTTTGGCAGATAATTATAATTGCATTATCAGTTGTTGTATTAGATTTATTATATAAGGTTCCGTTTGATGCTATTGATGTTTTGAAGAATTTTATCATGGATTACAGTTATGGGAAGCAATGTTAAAAGATAATATACACAATGGAGAACTGGTTTATGAATATACTTGTGATCGGGAATGGGTTTGATCTGGCACATGGGTTGCCTACGATAAAATTGATTAGATAACCTTAAAAAGACATTTGTGATTCTACATATTTGATAATGTAAAAATTTTAAATGAGTTTACAAGAATTACAGAGTTTTTTAATAAAATAAATTTGTATAGGGGGACATAGGATTATGGAAAATGTTACAATGGTTATAGCGGCTATCTCAGCAGTAATAGGTGTAACTGCTACTATATATAAAATGCTTTTCAGAAGTGATGCCAAAAGAGTCGAGAAATATTATGAAGAAATATTAAAACCCTTTATAATAGATTATCACAAAGATAGGAATATGAATGTAATAAATTTTCTTGATAACAAAGCTGAAAGAGACAATGATGTTATTCCTAAATATATTTTTTATTTAATAGATAATGGTAAAGAAAAATCTGAAGACTTAAAAAAAGTATTACTTTATGATTATATAGATATTTATCCAAATGATAACAATAAAATGCTGAGATTCATGGAAATGATTAGTAAATTTTTAGCCTTTGTCATGGTTGCTATGTCTTTTTCCTTTTTATTATATGGGGCGGTATGTATTTCATTTAGTTTGATTCTATTTTTACAGTTCATTTCAGAAAATATAAGATTAGCTTTTGAACTATTGGGATTGTCGATTATATGTTTAGCATTTTCTGGTGTAAGTATACAAATAACTAGACTAATAAATGAAGATATGTATACTTTAAAAGAAAAAAGAATGCGGAAGTTGATACAAAGAAAAACTAAATACTATGACAAAAATATTACTAAATATATTTTTTGAAAATAAATTAAAGTTGCAAATTATATTTAAGATTATGCAGCAAGAAACTTAAGCTGAAAGAAGAGGAAAATTTATGAAACTTGTAGAGTTGCAAATTAAGAATTTTGGCTGTATTGATGAAAAAGGAGTTACTATTAAAATAGATAATATTGTTGTTTTAATAGGGCCTAATAATGTTGGAAAAACAACGGTGTTAAAGGCATATGAAGCATTTAGAAATTCTAGCGCAGCACAACCATTGGAAAATTTTTTTCAGCACAGTGAAGAGAATCCTATTGAGATTATAGGTATATTTGGTGAAATAAGCGAAGAGGATAAAACTCAAATAGGTACAAAGTGGATATATTCAGACGAAGATAATGAAAATGTAATTAAATATAAGTGGGTGTGGGAAAAAAGTGAAGAGAAGGGTAAGAAGTTTTCTTGGAATAATGAAAGCGCAGAGTGGAATGAAGGCGGGATGGGAGGATGGGATAGTAAAATTGCAAGTTGTATACCGTTGCCATTAAAAGTAAATCCATTTGATGATTCGGAGCAATTAGAAAAGCAGATTGTTGATTTGCTGACAACCGCAGTAAAAGAAAATATAAAAAATAAACAGTCTGAAGTGTCAAAAATGATTGAGCAAATAAATGATTTAGCCAAAGATGTAAAGAAAGAAATTAGTGAGGAATTAGAACAGACCACAGGTAAATTACAGGAAAATTTAAATGAGATTTTCCCAGGCAACATAATTGATATTGAGCCGCAGGCAGGAAAATTTGATGTGGATAAAATATTAGCAACAGGTACGCATTTGCAAATTGCTAGTTATGATGGAAAATATTATCCGTTAGCAAATCAAGGGAGTGGTTTGCAAAGGGCATTTTTATGGTCGGCAATTGAGGCGTTAGCAGATTCGGGAAAGATGAAAAGTGGGAGGAATGCTATAAAAAATGAAGAGCCGAAGATTCTATTGGTAGAAGAACCTGAATCGTTTTTGCATCCACCAGCAATCAGAGCAGCAAGGGAAGCGTTATATAAAATTGCAGAATTAGAAAATTGGCAAGTTATGATTACAACGCATTCTCCTATTTTTATAGATGTTTCTAAACCGCATACAACAATTATAAGAGTGGAAAAAAATGAAGGAAATGCAACTAAAACATTTTCAACAGAAGAAGCAGATTTTTCCGAGGATGAAAGAGAAAGATTACAGATGATAAGAAATTGCCACCCTACTATTAATGAATTCTTTTTTGCGAATAAAGTTATTTTAATAGAAGGTGATACAGAACAAGCGGCTTTAACGCTGGTTAAGAAAGAGGATGTTTCAGTCTTGAACTGTAGAGGAAAAGCTAATATTCCAATGTTTGAAAAAATACTTAATCATTTTGGCATGAGTTATATAGCAATGCATGATCTGGATACTCCTAAAGTTAAAAGAAAAGATAATTGGATAAAGAATCCAATGTGGTCTATAAATGAAAAAATATATTTAGAGGCACAAAAAGGAAAGAATAATAAAGTAATTGTGAATATTCCTGACTTTGAAGGACAATTTTTTGGATATTTACAGAAAGGGGATAAGCCGTATAATGCTATTTGTGAATTGCAGAAACCTGAGAAGGAGGATGCTTTAACAGAATTGGAAAGTATTGCAAATGGCAATTTGAGTGATCACTATGAACGAGAGGTTTATTCCACAGATGCCTATAGAAATTTTGGCTTGGGCTACTGTGGGGAAAATAATATAGATACAGTTGATAAGTGGGATTTTAATTTTGAAGAATAGAAAGAAGATGCGTACAAGGCTTTAGGATTACATCAATTTCAGATGAGTTTGCGGAGTATGCATTGGATTTAGCTACGACAAATATTGTGTTGTTGGTGGGGATATATAAGAGGGGGAAGGGAGGTGAAAGTTTGGTGTAATAGATAAAGGAATTGGAACTGTAAAAGTATCGTTATAATTTATAAGGGCGTAAGGAAATATTGGCTGAAATAATGAGACTTCTGCGGTTAAAACGGCAATAAATACCAAGTTTAAAATGTTTTATTTAATTAATGATTAATTTGGCAATAGTTATTAAGTGAAAAATGGCACGAAAAGATGGAAAACTGAATTACAAAATATTAAAGAGAATAATATAATAGGCATTTGCGAAATTCAAAATGCTGTTGATGTGGATGATTATTTTGTTTTCTAACGAAGCTATAGGCTTTACGAAAGATAGAATAAGGATAATTATTGAAAATCAAGTGATTCGGTAAAGTTATATAAATTTCCACATGTATCGGGAAGCGTAGGACACGGGCAATTTTGAGGGGGAGGTTGACTTACTACAATCAAAAAGCCAGTATTTTTAACGATTTTAGAGTTCCGCAAACAATTAAATAATTTAATTCTGAAAGGAGATTTATATGACAACTGTTTTAGATGAAAACATGGAGGACACAAAGGAAAAATTTGATTCTATTTTGCAAAAGGTAAGTTTAAAAGAGTATTTAAAAGCGGATCCACAACAGGCTGGGGAAAAATCGGAATTAACACATGCGATGACATATGATTTCTTTCTTAAAAACTTCTGTTGGACAGACGAAAATATCGACAAGTTAATAGAAGATTATAAGTATAAAATCGAGAATGAAAATAAGAAAAATGTGGTATTACATGGATATGAAGGGTGTGGTAAAACTACATTCATAAATTATTGGATGAATAAAGAAAAGAATCGTCATGTAGTTCTTGAATTTGATAAGTATATTAGAAGCGGGGACGAACTTTTAGCAACGATTGTTGGAAATATATTTTGTGAATTAAATAAAGATGTATACGAAAATCATGCTATAATTATACGTAAAATTTGCGAAATTTTTACTACAGAGGCAAATTTACGATGCATGGCAGAAAATGATATAAAAAATAATTTTATATATATGTTTGATAAATTTAAATACGTTATACAATTGGTTGATAAAAATGACAGGAAAGAAATTGATCATTATATGCTTTATGATATAAAAAATTTTATGACCGAAAATTATCAAATTTCAGAGTTACTGTTATTTATGCTCATTTGGGATATATGTAATAAGCGTATAAATAATTTAAGTAAAGTCTGCTATTTTGTGTTTGAAAATTTAGATACTCTTTATGAATCAATTGGATTGCAAAATTTGGTGACAGAAGTTGGCATATTTAGAAATAATGCGGAAACTCTTTTTATGGAAATAAAAGTAGATAATAATACTATATGTAATCCGACGAAAGAGTATGTCTGTATTTTTGTTATGAGAGATACAACAAAAGCTGTTTTTAATGAGCATATGAATAGTCAAAAGGTAAGTTTATATATACCCAAAAAATCAATGACTTTTAATTGCCGAATAGATCATGTTATACATAAAAAGGCACAATATCTTGAAAAATTAAGAGATAATTATCCTGAAAAATTTAATGAAAATTGTGAAAAACTATTAGAAGGTATACATCGTATAGAAAAAATATTAAACGATGATTATGTGACAGACACGATGTTTACTTTGTTTAATAATAATTTTAGAAAGGAATTTGAAATTTTATCAGATATTAATGTTGATAAAGATGAGATTTACGATACATATATAAATTTATGCAATATTAACAATAAGTATAAATGGCCTAGATATGCTTCTAGATGTATTTTGTTTAGAAATATTTTTGATTTATTAAATGAGGAGGGCTTTTTTACTACCTTAAAGCGAACAGATTACGGAAAAGACAAAGGAAACAAAAGATATGCAATAAATTTATCGCGACTTATTCTATTGTATTTGCAAAATTCATATAATAAAGTAACAGAACAGAAAAGTAGAGAATGGGAATTTATATCTATTGAAATATTAGCTAGGGATATGCTAAAAATTTGTGATGATGAGAACGAAATTGTAAAGGCTTTATGGGAAATGTACGAATTCCGAAAGAGAAATAATTGGAATCATTTAATTACTTTTGATTTATTGCATCATGTATCAAAAGAATCTATTTTAAAGCAAATACAGGCAGTTAAAACAGGACAATACGAAGGAATTGAATTTGGAAAAATAAGAATTACACTAGCAGGTGAAACATATATTGAAAAAGTATTAACACATTTTGAATATTTTGTAGCAAGAACTAATATTACTGATATGCCGTCCTTGTTTATTTGGGAAATTACGGATATACTAAATCTTTCTACACTGAATAATTATTTAGATATTGGTAAAAGCGAAATTACAGGTTGCTGCAAACGTTTAATGTGTTTTAACGAAGAGGTTCTATCAAATATTTCAGATTATGTAAATGAGAATTTCCTAAAGAGCAAGTTTGCGCATAGGAAATATTATGAAGATGGAAGTTTTCGAGCGATGTATCATTGTGAAAGAATTGTGCATTCACAGATTAATTATCTCGATGCTTTTAGGATGTATGTATTCTATAAAATTGATAATAGTTCGTTAAGGAATCTGCATGGAATAAATATTACGAAGTTAGTAGAAAGTAGAGAGAAAGAATCCTCTTGTTTGTTGCAACAATGTAAAATAGAAGGGGAGAAAAGCTATATAATTATTTCAGATGGTAATATTAATGGAATTAAGTGTATTGGCAAGAGAGATAGACAATATGAAACTATAAAACTCCGTGCTGATGAATTAAGAAAATATCTTAAAATTGCGATGAATATAAAAGTGATAAAGGATATTGAAAGCTATATTATGATGTTTGGAATAGAAAACATTGAGGAACGCTGTACTGCTATTTCTGATGATACGAAGTTTCTTGTTAATTGCTATGAGGCATGTATTGCTAGCATTAAGAGATGTAATTATGAAGAATTTGATTTAGAAATAGATCGGACGAATGGAAGAAAAATATTAGGAGATGCATTTTAGGGGGAAGTAAAATTAATGGATACTATTTTATCTGTTCTTACATCGGGCGGGGTTACAGCGGTTACAATAGTTGCGGCTTGTAAATGGATAACTAAACGAATCATAGACGGAGCAATTTCTTCTTATAATGAGCGAAATTTGGCAAATTATAATAGCATATTAGAACGTCAGAATAAAATTATTGAATCTGATTTAAATTTCAAGAGGCATATTTGGGAAAGTCAGTATAATACTGAATTTGAGAATTATCTTAATATTTGGGCAGCGTTGCAGGAATACATAGAAGCGACTTTGCATTTGAAAAATTTAGATAATGCTCCAGCTTATGACTATGGAAAACAGGAAGAGAAAAATAATTTGCAAAAAGAAAAATGGGAGAAGAGTGAATGTAGTTTTGAAAGTTTATTTATAGGTAAAGCTCCATTTTATCAAAAGAGACATTATGAAAAATTTGCTGAGTTAGATGTTGCTTGCAAAGAACTATATGAGTATTATAAGGGAAAACGGTTTAATGTGCAAGTAGATGAAATGGCTGTAAAAAAATATACTGAGAATATTTTAGCGCTTAATGATGAAATTTTGGATGAGCTACGTACATATTTACAGTCTCTCAAAAGTCTTCCGACTGAGAAAAGCAATAATTGAATTCCTTTAAAATTAAATTTCATAATTATTTAGGTAAAAGCAAAACCATATAAAAGACTTTTATATGGTTTTGTTTTTTAATATGTTACCTTCGAGAATTCGTAAGCATAAAATCTTCTGCCTCGAATTTTAAAGGGGCATGAGAATGGAGCAAATTATACATCAGCTTTGGTTTACGAACAGGATGTAAATGTCAAATTGTACGTTTAAGTTATGTTTTCTTTATGTCTTGTTTTAGGGAGTATTAAAAATTCTATATCAAATGTATAGTGCAAAAGTTAGAAATATATTTCAATGATAAAATCTATATTAATATCAGATGGGATTCCAAATGACATAATTCTATTAAAATCAGAAATGAACAAAGAATTATAAATCATCTGAATAAAACCATTCAGATGAAGATAATTATGCAGAAAACTAAAAAATCTTTGAACCACTGATAAAATAAGGTTTTCTAAATGTTTAAAATAAATAAAAAAACAGATAGCATCCGTTATTATGATTCAATAAATAAAATACATATATTTATTTTTCTTATTTGGTTTTAATTGCTATCACTTTATGTATAATTCAATGTTTTATAACACATTTCAAAGATGCAGTCCAAAAGAAGGGAGGATGAATCGAATGGATAACATGAAATGGAAAAAGATAATCATAAAAGATAAGTTCCAGACGGAAAACGGAACAGTACATAATATCCAGAGGATTTATGTAGCGCTCTGCAATACAGAAACAGGGGAATATCTGATCTCCCCATTCTCAGATTTCTTAAATGAATTTGCAGGCAGGAAGCCAGTCACAGTTTCTCTTGCAGCAGACATCATAACAAGATTTTTAAATTATGCCATTTTTCACAAGAACAGGACCATAGATACCCTGACGATCCAGGATGGGATAGATTATTTAAATTCCATCACGGAAACGGCACAAAAGAAGACACAGAGCGAGTATGCCCACTACTTAACGAGGTTTTATGCTTTTCTCGATAAAAAAGAAGCACTGAAAGCTGTCCCAAAAGAAGAATTAGAATATTCCACCGATCAAGAGGGACACAGGGTACTGGAAAACCCATTTACAGGCAGATTCATTGAAGGGGAGAGAAAGGATGCGGAGCTGATCCACAACATTGAACCAGAATATCTCTACACATTTATAAAGACAGCAATGGATGAAGTGCCAGACATTGCATTAGGCGTGTTCCTACAGTGCTTTGGGGGACTTCGGAAATCAGAAGTTATTTCCCTTGAATATAAAAATATCTCGATAACGACTGTGGGAGATAAGAAGTCCATGCAGCTTACCCTAAAAGACAAAGATTTAAGGGAAGATGTATCCACCGCGTTTCTCGCGCACTGCAAGAAGAACAGGATACAGACAGTACTGCCAGCTTATGACAGCCTGCTGTGGGAACTGTTTGATAAGCATAAGGAGAGATATAAAAAAGAAGGGTGTTCCGCTGTGTTTGTGGATGCAGACGGAAGGGCGATGACAGATGCAGTCTATTATAAGAGGTTTTCCATCCTGAAAGAGAGATTCATAGAAAGACTCAGAAATTCTGACAATTTCGATGCAAAAAGCTATGCGGTATATCTGAGCACCTATAAATGGTCCACCCACTTATGCAGGGGGATATTCAGCAATCTCATCGCACAGGGGACAGATAATATCATGGAGATCGCGGCGTGGAGAGGTGATAAGAACTTATCATCAGCGCTCAGTTATCTTACGGATAGGAAACAGATGGATGAGAATGCCCTCCATATATTGAATGAGCTTTATAAGGAGGAGATTGGTTGATATGCAGAAGCCGACATTTACGGAGATCAGGCACAGATACAAAGAAAAGTATAAAAAGAGACTGGGTGCAGCAGATGCTGTGTTAGAAAAGAAACTGGAAGAATACAGGGTCTATCAGGGCGGGCAGGACTGTTTTGGTGAAGGGCAGGATGCACAGGCAGAATGTGAAAAGTTTGTAGATTTTTTGATGTTGCAGTATAACGCCCTCCATGAAAAACAGGTACAAGAAAAATATGACCTTCTGGTAAAGACACTTCCCAAGGACTATCAGGAAAGATTTCCAGATACGATCAGACGGTACGCTGGATATACGAGGTATCTTATCAATAAAAGAAAAAATCTGAAAAGGCATATGGCAAACCATTTTAAGGCTTTAAAGACAATGCTTTCTTTAATGGATAAGGAGATAGCGGAGTATTCCGATGAAGAACTGGTTGAACTGATCAGGGATAACAGCTTTACTACTGCTGCAAGACAGTATGCGGTCTGGTTTTTAACATATATCTATAACCAAAAGCCTGAGCAGCTTAAGTTTACTCTGGAGATGAGTATGCTCAGGAGGGAAACGGTAAGAGGGGAAGCAGACTTTTATACCACCGAAGAATGGGCTTCCTTTGCGGCTGTGTTCTTTGATATTGACAGGCATATAGAAAAAGCCTTTGCAGACTGTTTTTATGCAAGGTCGTGGCTGTATGCCCTGCTCCATATGTCGCTCGCATGGAGAAAGTCGGATGTGCTGCATATCCCCGCATTGGAAAACCTGATCGATGTTTCTGAATATACTTTGGAGTGGTTTGAAGAGAATGCTTTTTCCATAGCAGATGCACAGCAGGTCATAAACCAAGTGAAACTGGCAGCGGAACAGTACCATACACAGAAGACAGGTGCAAAGAAACATTTCAATATCCCGCAGGCAGCACTTCTTCCAACGGCAATAGCCTTGATTATCTGCGAACAGTGGAGAAGAAAAAAGGGACAGGCTGTGCTGTTTGAAAGATTCTATGCGGATACCAAGAAAATGACGGAACTGTTTGGACTGGAAACGGACTTCCTAAGTATGAAAGCGAACAGGACACTTCTCTCCATGTTCAATGAAACAGCGGGTGGGATGGCTGGATTATCTGGAAAAGCAGGAACACTCACTTCCTATATGCGCTCGCATAAGACTTCCAAAATGGGAAATGCCAATATCACAAAGGTATATCTGCGCTCTACTTACAATGAGAATGAATCTGTATGTATGGGGAAACAGAGCATAGACAGGGGATTTTTCGGATGGCTGTATGACAGGCTGCTCGACTTGGCTGATAACAAGCAGCGGACATTTAAAGAAAATACAGGGCTGATCGTCCAGATGAAAGAAGCGCTTCCTGCAAGGAACGTGGAAAGCATTTCAGGGGCATTGTATGGCACCATAAAAGAAAGGGAAATGCTGCTTAACGAGATCTATTCGTGGCAGGAGGATGAGATAAAGGAGAAAACGGAACTCCTTTTTTCTGGAAAACTGATGAGCAGGACTGAGGATGTCTCCTGCCTGATGAACGGCAGGTGCCCCTATCCAACAGAGGATAAATGTATGCTGTGCAAATATTCCATCCCCACAACCTTTTCGCTGGCAATGGCAGGGGATGAACTGAAAAGACTTTTGACAGAGTTTGGGAGAACAAATGCGGAAGATGTGATTGACAGAATCAATCTTACCTATCAGATCGGGAAGCTGATCATGGTTTTAAAAGAAGCCATAGACAGATTTGGGTATGAATACATAGAGACTTATATTGACTATAAAGAGATAAACGAACTGATCAAGAAAGAGACACCTAACATGATATTTTTGGAGGAGATACAGAATGATAGAAAATAGAAGCAATGTAAAGAAACAGGGGATGACTGTGAGGGCGTATGTCGGGGAGAACAGGTCGTCATATCTGGTCATCAAATATAAGATGAACAATGTGGATGAGGAAACCTATATAGAGATGTTTCATGAACTGAAAAGAACAGGAGCATTTCTCAACGATTCCTATGATGATGACCTCTGGATATGCTTTGAAGATAAAGACAGTCCGACAAGGAGACTATCTTTCTCCTTTTTGGAAGCGCATCCTCAGATGGAGAAAGCAGTAAAGAATTATCTGCTGGTAAAGCTGTATGTGCAGAAATGCAGGCTGCTCACTGTGACAAAAAGGCTGCTGCATATAAAGCACTTTATGGAAGATACAGATTTCGTTAACCCTGATCATGTGAAGGATTATCAGATGCTTATAGGAACATGGAATGGAAACAAAAAACGGGAGGCGATTGCAATAAAAGAATTTCTGGAGTTTTCCAATCTTGACCATGCAGGGCTGTATTATGATCTGGTAAAAAATATCAAGAAAGCAGAGAACAATTACAGGGAGCTTCCAGATTTTCAGGGCGTCCTTATCTTTGACTATATCATAAACGACTATTGGGAGAAGATAAAGGATTCAGAGGATAGATACAGACTGTTCCCTGTCATCTTATGGTGGAAACTTACGACAGCCATCCCCACAAGGCCTGTCGAGTTTTACAATTTAAAGAGGGACTGCATTTATGAAAGAAATGGAAGGTACTTCTTTAAGATTGAAAGATTAAAGACAGAACTTGGCAAAAAGTTAGCGGTAAGCGATATTGTCACGGATTTTGAGATCAATGAGGAACTATACTTCCTGATCCGTGACTATGTGGATTATTGTAACGGGATTGATGACTGCATCTATCTGATCTCGCCGCCGACCTGTGACATGATTTACAGAAATAAAGTCTTAAATACAAGACAGAAATTCATCACTGAAAAAATGAATATCTATTACCATGCCTTCCAGAAGGAAGTTGTGGAAGGGCAGTACCACTATAAAATGGTCAGAAGCCGTATGACTAAAGACAGGGAGCTTCCTTATATCTATTATGGCGATACAAGGCATCTGGCGATCATGAATATGATGCTGCAGGGAGTAAACCCCATATACATAGCACAGATCGCAGGGCATCACACGCTCGATGCACAGGTGGGATATTATTCACATCTGGAAACAATCACTACGGCAAAGAGTTACATCTTAAACCAGTTTATGAAGGGAAATAACCTGTTGAAAAGGCTTTCCAATGATGTCAATATGGGAGAAAAGGTTATCGAGAAGGAACTTTTGGGAGCTGATTATTTTGCCCTGCCCAAAGTTGCAAAGGGGCAGGGAAGATGCAGTTCCAAGAATATCCCTTATGAATGCAACCATAAATCCTGTCTTTTCTGTAAATATTTCTTTCCAGAAAACGTGTCGGAAGACCTGCTTACCTACTATAAAGAAGAAAATGACAGGAATATGGCGTTTGTCAAAAAGTCACTGCAGAGCCTGATCGGGCAGATAGACCTAAGAGACGATGCAGAATTACAGCAGAATGCTTTACAGCTTAGTGTTTTATTAAATCAGAAGATAGTGTTAGATTCATACCAATATAAGGAGGAAAATAGATGAAAAACAATAAAGGCGGCAGGCCCGCAGGCTATACAAAAGAGCAGTTATTGGAGATACTGCTGCAGTACACAAAAGAACATCCCGACCAGACGATAAGGCTGTTTGAACTGGAGGCAGCCACAGGGATCAAAAGACATGTCTGGACTTACAATATGAAAGAGGAAATAGACAGGATCAACAGGGAGATACAGAAGGTAGAGACTGCACGCACAGGTATCTCGCTCCCGTCAGCGGAGCAGATACTGACTTCCTGCAAGGGCAATGAAGAGAAACTGGCGGTGCAGATACAGACGCTGATCGAGATGGTGCAGGATATGAGCAGGTATCAGGATGCGGCGAAGACAGTCAAGGTGATGCAGAAAGATTATGAAAATAAATTAGACAAGCTTAACTGTATCATTAAAGAGAAAGATAAGAAAATCGAAGAACTGTTCACGCAGATCAACAGGCTTGCCATTGATTCGGAGAATCCAAACATTCGGAAAGAAAAAGGGATCAAGAGTAACATTATCGAATTTACGCCGCAGAATATGAATGAATTTAAGAGCAGGGCAGAAAAACTGCTGCTTTGATTAAAATAATATGTTATTTTATGACATCTTATAAAACAGAAACTACAGAATATAAAACAGAATAAAATATTATGACATAATATGTCACAAATTGAAATAAGTGAACAGGCAGTTGCATTTAAGGTGGCTGCCTCCATATCAAAAGAGAAGGGAGGGTAGATTGCATATGCAGTTTAATATAAAAGATCCGAAGGACAGGGAGAAATTTCTCCTTGAAATCATGTATTACATAATGGATGCGGGATATCTGGAGCAGAAGAAATTCCTGCATATCCCAGAGGAATACGTATCAGCGGGCGGTTATCCGCTCGGCAGGATATGGGCAGGACTAAAGGAAACATATGACCAGAATCTGTTGGCAGAAGAAGAGATAAGGTTTCTGCTAAAGATAAGGATGCAGCTTACGGATTCTCCGCAGAAAGACCTGTGCATATGGCTTGGCAGGGCAGATGAAGTGGAAGCGTATTACAAAGAGCATGGAACCTTGTCTATGCCGAATACAACCTTGTTCTGTGATGGGGTGAGCATGTTTCAGTGGGTGCATTATCAGAAAAAGATGTACAAGAGGGGAGAGCTTTCATCCTACCAGATCGCACGACTGGAAGGAATGGGGATGCAGTGGATCAAGCCAAAGCAAGTGACTGGATGGAATCAGGGGTACAGCTATGCCAAGCAGTATTTTGAGACAAACGGGCATTTGTTTGTTCCAAAGAAATATGTTACGTCTGATGGGTTTGCACTCGGCAAATGGATTGAGGAGCAGAGGGACAGATACCTTGGACTTTCGCAGTATGGGATCAGTGAAGAGAGAATCGATATGCTGGAAGAGATTGGGATGTTCTGGGAAGACATTAAGAATGCGGAATGGGATTGGTTTGTGGGGCTTCTTCGGGAGTGCATCAGGAAAACGGAGAAGCCGTTTGTGATCGGGAGAAGTTATAGATATAAAAACTATGCGCTTGGGGAGAAGGTGAGTGAGGTGATCAGGCAGTATGCGGATGGGAGTTTGACAGAAGAGCAGGAGAGAGATTTGCGTAAGGTTGGGTTTAAGTTTAATAAGCATATTAAGTGAGAAAATGGGAACTGGAGATTTTCAGTTCCTTTTTCATGGAGTGGTTGGAAAGTGACTGAAAAGATAGTACAATGAAAGCAAATATATTGATGAGGGGAGTTGTACAAATGATGGCAGAATTAGATATACTTAAAAGTTTTGGCTTAAAGGTTGCTGAATATTGTATAGATATAGGAAAAGAAAAAATTATAGAAGCAAATAAAAATAGGAAAACTGACGGTCAGAGTATGGAAACCAGAATATATCAGGTAATAGTAAATGCTTTGAATGAATTTCCATACAACAAATATAAGAAGAAAGAGCAGGTATATGACGCTGCGGAAAGTATATTAAAGCAATTCAAGAATGGTGGAGATGACTATAAGGAAAATGTAAGGGCAGGTTTACAGATTATTGCGGCACAGGTTACTATTGAAACATGTGATGATTTTTTGAAAATACTGTACCATGAAATTTGTATGGATAAAAATGATATTTTATATAAGGAAATTATTTTGCTTCAGGGAGGACAAACATTTGAAGCTGTGCGTGAAGGTTTTGATGTGAGCAATAGAAATGATGAAAAGACACATGAGAAATTAGATTATGTGATAGAAGGTATAGATAGTATAGATAAAAAGATAAATGCAATAGTGAACAATGAGGCAAAGGATTACGAAATCCCTATAAAAAATAGAGCAAGGGAATATGCTGATAAATGGGATGAAAATGTATTCTTGAATGATTTTGACGAAGAAGATGAAAATGCTGGTATAAATATAAAGTTGAGGGAGATATATAAAGAAGAATGTTTGCCACATTATATATGGGGATTCAATACCAAATCATCAGATAGATTGAAAAATTATTTGTTGAAATACATAAATAGTGATAAAAAGAAAATGCTACTGATTTTAGGACAGCCAGGTATAGGGAAAAGTACACTGATTACATGGATGATGGCTAACATAGTAGAAAAGGAAGAGGATATTCTTGTGTATCAGTTTGCTTCTGATTTAGGGGGTGTTAATTGGCAGGATGATAATATATTAGACGAGATATTTGCAACTATTGACTTAGAGTACAATATGTTAGAGGGAAAGACATTAATTCTTGATGGTTTTGATGAGATATCTGTGAAGGAGAATAGGGAAAAAATTTTACATAAATTGAATCAAGAATTAGAAAAGAAGAATTATTTGAGGAAATTTTCGCTTATTGTAACATGTAGAGAAAATTATGTAGATAAGGAAACGTTAAAAGAAATTGAGTATATTACATTACAGGCATGGGATGAAACACAGATAAGAAGTTTTTGTGAAACTTATGAAGAAGTAATTATGAACAAAGATTCGGCAAGAATTAATAAAAATTCGGAGATTGAGATTGACAAAATTATTGAAAAGAAAGATATAATGGGGATTCCTCTTATACTGTATATGGTATTGGCATTAGAAGTTGATATTGAAAGAAGTAATTCTATCGTTGATATATATGATCAGATTTTTTTATTAAAAGGAGGAGGCATATATGACAGGGGTTATGACGTAGAACACAGGATTAATGACCCTGAAATCAAAAAACATATACATCATATTTCTCAAAGAATTGCTTTTTGGATGTTTGAAAATAATGCAGATAAAGCAATTATTTCACAAGAAAAATTTGAAGAGATTTGCGAAAATGAGATGGAAGAATCGGACCAAAAAGATGTGGCTATAAAAAGTGATACTTTAATCGGGAATTTTTTCCAATTAAGACATTGTGAAGGAAAAGGAACAGATGAGCTACAGTTTGTGCATCGTTCTATATATGAGTATTTTGTTGCTATATACTTTTATGAATCTATATATAAATTGAAGTCTAAAGAAAAAATTGCAGGGAAATTAGGAGAACTATTAAAATATGGAGAGTTATCCGAGCAGATGCTTGAGTTTATAAAATATAAGTTTGACAGCATGAAAGAATATGATTTATCAGAAGTTACAAGAGAGATTTTTAATATAATGTTACACGATGGTATGACTTACTATTTTATAAAGGAACAAAAAGAACCACTATTAGATATCCTTCATCGGGAATATAATATATTTGTCAATATGCTTGAAATGCTCCATTTGTGGCAAGATAAATTGGAATACATTGATATAAAAATAATGGACTACTTGCAGCATAATCATTCTAATGGACTGAATTTAGGAGGAGTAAATTTAAGAGGAGCATTTTTAAGCATAACATATTTAACCGAAGCAAAATTAAACGGAGCGAATTTAAGAATGGCATTTTTAAACGGAGCAAATTTAAACGGAGCAAATTTAAACGGAGCAAGATTAGGCGGAGCAGGTTTAGTCGAAGCAAATTTAAGAGGAGCAAATTTAAGTGGAGCAGATTTACATGGGGCAAATTTAAGAGGGACAAATTTGAGTGGAACAAATTTAAGCGGAGCATATTTAAACGGAGCAAATTTAAACGGGGCAAATTTAAACGGGGCAAATTTAAGCAAAACCATTTTTGACGCGGAGCAAGTGGATATACTACATGAGAAAATTGACTTGAGCAGGAGCAGAGTGATGTTGTATGAAACAAACGAGATAATAAGCTATCAAGAATATTGTAACAGAAAACAAAAAGATTAAATAAATTTGAAATAGTAATAGTTGTTTTATATTGAGTATTTAATCTGAATCAAAGATGCCCGAACGGGTCGAGCGCATCTCAAATAAAAAATATGGGGGGAGAGTCCAGTGGACTGTCCTCATATTTTTTATGGCCCTGCTCAAGGTCGTCCGCTTGCGGACAAATTGTTTCTGCGAGCAGGAACAATTTCCTTGATAGCGGAGCGTAAAGGGTGAGGCAATCTGTTCATGCTTTGTCCGCGCGCGGGGAAAGCATAGATTGGCGAGACCCGTTTCCTAACGTAGAGCCGTAAGATTAGATTTTATAAGAAAAGGGATTGGAATTACTGGATTAGAAGTTGATACCCTTTTCTTAACATTAAGAAATATTGGTTGTGTAAACATATGGCGGCAAGAA
This sequence comes from Lachnospiraceae bacterium, assembly GCA_910575775.1. Lineage (GTDB taxonomy): Bacteria > Bacillota > Clostridia > Lachnospirales > Lachnospiraceae > UBA3282. The sequence continues at coordinate 68,476 of CAJTEY010000006.1, forward strand.
TCTATTGCTATTGACATAATATTATGATAATCTTTGTAATCAAAGGGATAGTAATTCATTCGTAGTCAGAAAGGGGAAATATTATGGATGATATTCAAAATGTAATACCTAAAACAGATTATAAAGGTTTGACGGCAGCACTTACTTCGTTAAGTTGTGCTACAGCTAAATTGCGGGTAAACTGGGAAGAAATTGCAGAAAGTATGGCATCACAGCTAGAACCAATATCAAAAATACAGACATTTGATTTCTCATCAGTGAAATCAATACAGAGACAGCTTGAATCCATTCAAAAGATGGGAGTAAGTATATATGACGCTTTTTCGGAAATAGACACAGAAAGTATTACGAGAGTACTCAAGGTGTCAAATCCTTTTGCTAATTATGATTATGATATGATGGCAAAAGCACTACAGAATTCATTTAGAATAGCAAAAGAAAAGAAAGAAAATATTGAGCCAAAAGAGCAAAAAGTAATTTTGGAATCAATTGTTGCTGAGGTGAAAGAGGAATATAATAAAGGTGAAGCAATAATAGATAAAGATTCATCTAAAATAAAAGTAGTAAAAGAGAAAAAGAAACTTACTACAGATGATGTATGGAAGATAATTGAAAGAATCGGAATAATTATATCTATTATTGCAGGTTTAAAAGGCTTATTTGTTGATACGTCAACGAAAATTTATAATTCAGTCTATGAAACAAATAATTATTACATAAATGTATTGAATATAGATGCAGACTATTGGAATATGTTTCAGTATCGAATTGTTAATCGGAATGATGTCATGCCGAGAATTAAACCTGATTGTACATCCAGAGTAATGGGGCATTTATCCGAAGGATGTGTGGTGCAGGTGCTTGATAAGCGTGGAAAATGGGTGCAAATATGTTGGAAAGATGAAGAGGGTAGTGAGTGCTGTGGATGGATTCAAAATTACAAATTGGATGAATTTAAGAACAATCAATTAAAAAGAAAGTAATGATTTGTTGTATAGTTTGTCCCTTTTATCAGAAATGGTAAGAGGGATTTTTTATAGTAAAAAATTGAGCTAGTGCAAAAAAGAATGATATATTTTTGAAATACAGATAGACTTAGAGTGTTTAATTAAAAATAATATAATAGTTCAATATTTTTTGAATAATTTTTAATGACTCATTTATGATGAGAAAGATTATACAACTTTTGCCTGTTGTGGTTAGCAGGGGCTATGGCCATCAGCTATTCTTTAACCACGGTGAAGCAATTCAGCAGGAATAGCTATTAACATAAAAAATATCTCAAAATGAGAAAAGAAAGGAAAAAATAGAAATGAATAAGAATAAAATTTTAACAGCAGTTATGGCTGGAACAATGATGATGGGAAGTGCTCTTCCTGTATGCGCAGCAACAACAGATTATGATCCTATTTCACAGACAGAGGTTGGAGAGGATGGTACATCAAGAGATACAGAGGTCCTGTATACAAGAGCATCTTCCTACTCCGTAGTGATCCCTAAGACTATTGTACTGGATGCGGTTTCTAAGGATTCTGATTATGCAGTAAGAGTATATGGCGATATTTCTTCTGACAAGAAAGTAACAGTAGCTCCTCAGGATGCACTTACAGATATTGAAGGAATCAACTTCTATATGATAGATCAGGCAACAGCAGGAACAAAGAAAGCAAATGTTCAGGCTGATGTAACACAGGACGTTGTTGACTGGACAAGTGCTGAGGTTACTGCGGATACTTCCAAGGATGGTAATGTAGCGGCTCCAACCATTACAGCAGGTAACTGGAAGGGTACATTTAACTTCAATATTGCACTCGCAGATGCAGAGTAATTTTTAACAAAGAATAGAGTTTAAAAAACAGAATGTTTTATATTGATAAAGATAAGGCTTGTGTATGCAGGTCTTATTTTTTTGTAAGAGGCAAAGTTATTCACATTATAATTATAAATTCCTATTTTTTCTTTAAACTATAATAATTCAGTCCACGGAGAGGATATAAATTATATTTTTCGTGTAACTGTATACGATAAAGGCGACAACAAGTAGCAATAGAGGAATTATTTTGTATAAACCAATATTACATAAATGTTTCAATAAACTTTTTTATGTAAGTTCCATAGAAAAGAAGGAGGTAGAGATGAAAAAGAAGAAATTTGTGGGATTAACAGCACTGCTCCCACTGGCATTGTTTAATGTCACAGCATTGCCTGTATATGCGGAAGTCACTGACTTTCAGGAAGCAGATACAAGTACAGAGGAATCCAGTGCTGAATGTGAAGTGATCTATAAGTCAACGTATGATTTCTCAGAAGAAATTCCAAAGTATCCAGAACTTGATGTTACTGCTTCTGGTTATGAAGGCATCTACGATGGAAAATCACATGGAATCACTGTTGACTGTAAGACTGAGGGAGCAACCATTCTGTATAGTACAGATGGAAAAACTTATTCGACAAAGAAACCTGAATACACGAATGTAGGGACATATGTGACATACTATAAAGTCGAAAAAGATGGATATACAGCAACCACGGGTTCTGCAGTCGTAAAGATCAAAGAAGCTGAAATTGAATTTGATGCAGATGATTGTATTGTCTTTTATGATGGGAAGAACCATACCATTGATTTATCCGTAAAAACAGATGGCTGTAAGGTCCTGTACAGTGAAGATGGAATAAATTATTCCTCAAAGAAACCAGAGTACAAAGAGCCAGGTACATATACTGTCTACTACAAAATTATGAGGGACAATTATGCGACTGTGACAGGAAGCAGTACAGTGACCATTAAGCCAAAAGATAATAATGTAAATAACAGCAACCAGAATAATAACAATAAAAACAATGCCAGTCAGAATGGTGGAAGTCAGAATAACAGCAATGTTGATGGAAAAGCAGATAAAGGTATTTCCAGAGTGCAGACAGGAGATGAAAGCAATATCCTGTTTTACAGTTTGGCATTTATAGCCGCTGCCTTTGGCTTGACAAAATTAAAGGGAAGAAAGGAGAAAAGAGAAAAATTATGAATATAAAAAAGAGAATACCCAAGTTCCTATCATTGCTTCTCTGTTTTAGTATGACATTTGGGAATATGATTCCTGCGTATGCAACGGAAAATACCAATAGTGATTCTACAACAGTGATCGATGGTGAAAACATTTCGACAGAAGAAAGAAATCTTGAAGATATAACAGTAACTTATAAACAGGCATCCAGCTTCTTCGTTACGATTCCAAAGACGATCGTATTGGATGGATGGAAACAGTCTACATATGCAGTCAAAGTTTCAGGTGATATTGACGCGGATCAATGTGTTTATGTAGCACCTGTTGATGGGATCACTGATACAGACAGCATTGACTTTTATATGAAAGATCAGGCATCTGAAAATGCGAAAGAGGATGTTGTGGCGAATGTAACACATAATAAGTTTCATTGGAATTCTGCAGAAGTTGCTGAAAATTATAGGCAGGATGATAACATGGTCAGCGCTCCAGATCTGACTGCAGGTGCATGGCGAGGCATTTTCCAGATGGAAATTAAACTGGAGATTCATGTGACACATAAACATAATTATGTGACAACCATCACCAAAGAGCCAACCTGTACGGAAACAGGGGAAAAGACATTTACCTGCGACTGTGGTGACAGCTATACAGAAGAAATACCAGCAAAGGGTCACAACTTTGAAAATGGTGAATGTACTGACTGTCATGAAAAAGATTCTAATCACGAACACAGCTATACAGAAACAATCACCAAAGAACCAACCTGTACAGAGGCAGGAGAAAAAACTTATACCTGTAAATGTGGCGACAGCTATACGGAAGTGATACCCGCAAAGGGACATCATTTTGCAGACGGAGAGTGTACAGATTGTGGTGAAAAAGATCCTGATTACCATAAGCACAGCTATGACGATGGTGTAGTTACCAAAGAACCAACTTGTACGGAAGCAGGCGAGAAAACATATACCTGCGGCTGCGGTGATACTTATACTGAAGAGATACCTGCAACGGGCCACAATTACGAAAATAATATATGTACAGACTGTGGAGAAACAGACCCAAGCCATGTACATCATTATGAACCATATGAGCTTACTATTGAGCCACAGCTTGTCAGCAGTACAAAAGGTGCTTATCCTACTAACTCAGCTAAATATACCAAATGGATGAATAGAGGATCAAAAGATGGTTATAGTGACTTTTATGTAAATAGCATATGTACTGGCGGCAATACAGGATCTCAATTTAATGCTGTGGCTGAGATTGTTTTGCCTGATGATTATGAAGGTGAGTATAATTATAAATACTATTTTACATATACTATGGGTTGTGGCGATAAGGGTGCGGCTGTACGTCTGTTATTAAATGGGAATTTAATACACAGATACAGCCAGTATCAGGTTGTTAGTGCCATAGGGTCTGCAAATACTATTGACACGATTCCCTTACATGCTGGTAAGAATACGATTACTTTACAGGCTCATTTCTATAATGCAGCGGGTAGTGCAAATCCTGATGCAAACCGTTATAACTGGTATGATGTATATTTGGAGAATATTACCTTGTTTGATGGTTCTGAGTACCATATTTGTAATGAATGCGGAAAGAAGGAAGAGCACGTTTTGGGTGAAACAGTCACCAAAGAGGCAACCTGTACGGAAGCAGGAGAAAAGGTGTATACCTGCAGTATCTGTGGAGGCCAGTTTATAGAAGAGATACCTGCAACAGGGCATAACTATGTAGATGGGGTCTGCGATAAATGCGGGGATTTAGATTTGAAATTAACAACAACAACGGTTTTCTCCGCAAGTACTTCGACCAGCACAACAACGGATTCAGGGCATGGACATTATGATCAGGCGATTTTAAACGGTACTTATTCGGAAGAGATCGAGATAACAGAAGATATGGGAGAAAATGATTATCTGCAACTGTATTTTACGGTAACTAGACCCAATAGCGCAATTGCTGCGGCTGATCCTGTAAGTGGTTCTTCCATGCTTCAGAAATATGACGAGGAAACGAATACATGGAAAACAATTTATTCTTACAGTATGTCATATAGCAACCTTACTGATTTTTCCATGCGTAATGCAGAAGGCGGTGGCGGCAATGGAAGGACTGAATGGATTTCCCGAAATTTTCAGTTAGAGAAAGGGAAATATAGGGTATACGGTCAATTCACAGGGAAGAAAAGCTGTGCTTCTTCCGTAGCTCACAATTATTGGTTCTATAGCATTAGAGCTTCCTTATGCCGAATGGAAATAAACAAAGTTACTGAAACACCATATTTGGACGCAATTACTGTAACGCGTCTATAAAAACAAAAAAGAACTTAGAACTCTCATTCTAGGTTCTTTTTTTCTTCTTCATGGAAACCTCTTCTTCCCGCTGCTCTGTAAAGGCTTTTTCTTCTTCGGTGATTTCAAAAGACAGAATATCCTGCGGTTTACAGTGTAAAATCAGGCACAGGTCATTGATTGTGGACGTGGTAATGGACTCTCCGTGTGACATACGGCGGAGCGTGTTGCTGCTGATCCCATAATGGTAGATCAGGGAATATTTTGTGACGCCTCTTTTTTTCATTGTCTCCCAAAAGTTATCGTAGCTGATCATAGGGACACCTCCGATAACTCTATTTTATGTTATATGTAAAATATTAAACATAAGTAAATGATTGCTAGTAGTAAAATATTGCATATATTTTCCTTGAAACGGGGAGGATTTCGTGGTAATATAAGCAATATATTGCATATATCGGAGGGGCTATGAATAGGGAGTCAATGAGGAAGCTCGTGTGCAGGTATGCATATGGGAAAAAGTACGATCCTGACACATTCATAAAGACAGACTGGAACGAAATGTTATATAGGTTTGAACATGAACCAGACGGGATCAGTATCAGGCTTGTTAATGAGAGCAGGGTGAATTTCATCAGACAGGAGCTTGTCCTATTGGAGGAAACGATGGGACTCTTAAAAGAAATGATGCTCCCATTGGAAACGAAGCATGAGAAATGGATGGTCTACCATGATGAGGTATTCCGTTACAGGGATGCAGGGTCCATTGAAGGGAAGCCGATGATGGAAGGTCCAGAAGGAAGGCCTGTGGAAGACTGGTTCGGCTATTTTTATAACAGTCTGATGGAATATAAGGCATATATGGAGAAAGAAATTGGCATAGCGGCTAAGGGGGATATTGGGGAGGAAAACGTTGCAAGGATCTTAGAAAAAAGCAGATATGCAGAGTTTACTGTACATAATGTTGTACTCGATGTAGCAGATGAAGGCGGCAATACCAATGAGATCGATACATTTGTCATCCTGCCTTATGGGGTGGCAGTACTGGAAGTCAAGAACTATGGCGGTGCAGGACAGAGGCTTGTGATAACGGATGAAGATAAGTGGGATCTGTGCGGAAAAAGAAGGACGAAACAGGTGAAAAACCCTGCTTATCAGAACAGCAGGCATGCGAGGGCAACACTGTTGACGCTCAGGAAACTGCTTGGAAGGGATATCCCTATTTTTCCATTGATCGTAATAGGCAATGATCAGGTCAGATTAGAAAAGCACAGCAGACTGGCGGTGAAGAATACAGGTGATCTTGTGGCTTATCTGGACAGCCTGCAAAGTAATGAAAAGTTGTCAGATGAAGAAAGAATAAAGATCAGGAAGTTTCTGGAAAGCGAAGATATAGGTGCAAATGCTTTTACAGTGGTTTCCTATCGGGAGCAGATCAACCATATCAAAGCAATTGTGAAAGAAGTGTTTCCTTCAGTCTGTTTTAATCAGGAGGGGAAAGTGCTCTATTACAGGATGCGGGATAAGGTTTCCTATGGACTGATCGGGATGATAGCAGCCGTTCTCATAGGCGGTGCGTTTATTTTCCATAACCTTGACAGCTTTATGGTACTGCTCTTAGGCGTGTGTCTTGCAATTGTGGCGGTAGCAGGGGGTATCCATATGGGAAAGAAGGTCATGGAAATGGTTAAGGAATAGTGGCGGGGAGATACAAAGGATGGGATGGAAAGATTTATTCCGTAAAAGAGGAACTGTTTCAGGAACAGATCGGATAACAGAAGAAATACAGAGGGTGGATACTTGGGTAATGGCGCAGATGCCTGCCTATGACCTTCATTTTGATGCCACAATCCCGAAGAGTCAACTGAGGGCAAAATACATTACAGTAGAAGAGCAGGCGGAGAGATATAGAAATTATAAAGAGAAATCGGAAGGGTTCATTAGGGAAAATTTCTGTGGCTTTATAGGAAATATGCGCAACCTGTATGAGTTGTATCAATGGACAATAGTGTGCATGACAACGGGGATTCAGATGGTATCCTATGCGCCGAGCAGTATTCTGTCTTCTTATGTGAATTTAAGTGAGGCGGTAAGCTATTTTGATCATGTGGTTGTTAAGTCAGAAGAACTGTGCAAAACCATAGCGTATAACATATGTGAAACTGATTTTCTGGTGACGGGAGTTGTCTTCATGGGAGAACAGGCGGATACAGGACTTGTCCAATATGAGGATGGAATAAAAAAGATACGAGACTGCGGGGAATTGGAACAATGTGAACAACTTTTGAAGATGCTTGCGGAATGCATGAAGTATGCTTCGCATTTATTTGATGTCACTCTATATATCTATGAAAACGTTCCCTATATTTTGGACTGTGAAGGAAATTATAGGATGATCAAAGACTGGAAAAAGAGTTATGAGAATATCTTGGATCATATCAGTATAGGAAACAAGGAGTTTGGGACAACGAAGGGAGAAGACTTTTTAAGGCTCATAGAATAGGCAGTGCCTGTTTTATGCGCAGGCCCGCATAAAGTAGTTTGCTGTTTCACAGCATGTGGGCCACGCGGCGAGTAGGGAGGAAATCTTCCCTGCTTGATTATAAATACAAATGAAGGAGGAGATGTGGAATGGATTTTGTAACAATTATTTGTATATTGCTCTGGCTTTGGGGTTCATATAAAGGCTGGGGCATTGTAAGTAGCTGGGAATGGGAGTGGATCAATAGGAAGGAACCTTTAAATTATGTGGCCAAAGGTGCATTCTGTATCATGCTAGGGTTTTTCTTTGTGCTGAAGCAGTTGTGGAATTTTGTGCTAAAGCTGATCAGCATTATGTTTTAGAGGAATGAGAGTATATTGTTTGAAAGACAGCCTGCATATTCATTGTGGACTGTCTTTTAGAATTTGTCGAATTATTTATCTGTTTTTTTGCTTTCAATATCTTGCGGTATCCTGAAAGGCACTTTATAATATATTTTATCAGATTTGTCTAAATCATTTTCATAAAAAGGAGGCCGTTAATGAAAAGTTATATTAAAACAAGAACTGTACAGTCGATTGTAAGGGATATCAAAAAGGGAAAAATTATACTGGAAACAGGTATCCAGAGAAAACAGGACCAGTGGGACAGAAAGAAGAAATCTCTTTTGATTTTGTCTGCCATACAGGAGATCATTATTCCTGGCATATTTGCAAAAGAAACAGTAAATGAGAAAGGCGAGACTGTCTGGGAAATATTGGACGGAAAGCAAAGGCTTACGGTGCTTCATTCCTTTTTAAATGATGAATTCAGATTAGATAAATCTTATGAGGATGATTATGCAGGGAAGAAATTCTCAGAGCTTAATGAAGATGTCCAGAATACCATCAAAAATGCGGAGATCACGATCAATATATATCAGGAGATAGACGAGCAGGAGACAGAGGATATTTTCTGCAGACTGAACAATGGACAGCAGTTGTCTAATGACAATATATACAGGGCACATATGGGTGCAGACCTTAGAAAGTTTGTGGATGAGGCAGTAAGCAAGCCTTTTATGGAGAAGGTAAACTTCACAAAGGGACAGCTTCGGAAGTCAGAGGATCAGGGCGTCATATTGGCGGCACTTGCTTTGATTTCCGATGAAAGTGTAGCTGATCTCAGTAAAAAGTCAATCATACAGTTTATTGACGATTTTAAGCAGCGGTATGATCAGGAGCTGTGCGATATCATACTGGCATCCCTTGATGCTCTGGATGAAGCGATTCCTGAGAAGCATAAGAACCTGAAAAAAGTGAGTGTTCCCATGATAATAGCGAATGAAGCGCTCTGCTTGAAAGACAGCAAAATGCAGAAAAAGTATGCAGACAATCTCAATGCATTTCTGGATGACTATGAAAACAGAGCAGATTATCTGGAATTATGTAAGACCAGCACGGCAAGCAGCCAGAATGTAGGAAAGAGAAACAGTTATTTCTATGCAATGACAGAGTAGCCATGTGAGTCTGACAATTTAATGAGACTTAAGCGAAAGGACCTTGGAGAAATCTGAGGTCTTTTTTGATGTTATGCATACAAATATTTATATTTTTGACAGCTTTGTATATAACGTAAAAACAGGAAAGACCTGAAATAAAAAGAAGGGAGAAAAGAGAAAAATTATGAATATAAAAAAGTATAGTTTAAAGACAATGTGTGCAGCCTTGGCATGTACAACAGTTTTAAGCAGTATGCTGGCTGCCTATGCAACAGATGTCATTATCAATGAAACGCCAATGGATGATTCAGCGGAAATTAATGCAATTAATACTTTATCCGATGATTCAACGGGGACAGATACAGGTGATTCTGGCTGGACTACAGAAGAAAACAGTTATGAAGATATAAAAGTGACTTACCAGCAGTCATCGAGTTACGCAGTGACCATTCCAAAGACAATCGCGCTGGATTCCAAGAAGCAGGCAGCATATTCCGTTAAGGTGTCAGGAGATATTGACGCCAGCCAACGTGTATATGTAGCACCTGTGGATGGTATTGCTGACAGTGAAAATTTAGATTTTTATATGAAAGACCTGAGTGGCAAGAAAGCAGATGTAGCAGCAACGGTAACACATAGTAAAACCTATTGGAGTTCTGCGGATGTGACAAACTCTTATGAAGAAACCCAAAACTACGTCAGTGCGCCAGATCTGACAGCGGGTACATGGGAAGGAACCTTCCAAGTAGAGATAAGGCTGGAGACAGAAAAGGAACAGGAACATACACATAACTATGCAGATGGAAAATGTGATTGTGGAGCGATTGATCCTAATCATACACACGATTATGTAGATGGAACCTGTACAATCTGTGGAGAAAAGGATTCGTACACAGTGGCACCTGCAGAAGCATATAGTAAGTGGAATTATACCTTAGATGATACTAATAATACTATCACTTTGAACTATTGGGCAGGCTCTTCCTCTGATACAGATGTAATTGTGTATGCAAATTATATGGTTAATGGGAAGACATATAAAACCCAGTTGGCGAGTAATAGGGCCAGTGCTACGAGCGATACATTTTATATGTTTAACGGAGATGCTAGAACAGGAAATACATCTAGTTCCTATTTGTCAAAAAGCAGATATATAAAATCTATAAAATTTAGTAAAGATGTTGATACAAGCAATGTAACGGATATGGGTTATATGTTTAACGCCTGTGAAGCATTGACAGATTTAGACATAAGTTGTTTTGATACAAGCAATGTAACAAATATGCAATGGATGTTTAGAAATTGTGAGTCTTTAACACATCTTGACATAAGTAATTTTAATACGAGTAAAGTAACAAATATGCAATGGATGTTTAGTTATTGTGATGCTTTAGCGAGTTTAGATATAAGCAATTTTGATACAAGTAATGTAGCGAATATGAGTTCAATGTTTAGCAATAGCAAATTTATGAGCCTTGATTTAAGTAATTTTGATACGGGTAATGTGGCAGATATGTCTCATATGTTTGATACTTGTAGTAATCTGGCAAGCCTGAATTTGGTTAGTTTCGATACGAGTAAAGCAACGGATATGACGGCTATGTTTCAACATTGCACTGCTTTAGCGACTATAAATGTAACAGAGAATAAATGCTCAACAGCACAGGCAAAGACATCTTATATGTTCAATAATTGCGGTACATCATCTGTAACATATAAATAAAGACGCTAAACTATAAAATCCTGTATGAGTATTCTCGTGCAGGGTTTTCTTTTCCCCCAAAATAAAATTTACTCGTTCCGTTTTTCGCTTGTATTTATTTTTATTTCGTATATAATAAAGAAACTTAACTAAAAGAATATATTTTAACAACAAAAAAGCAGGTAACGACATACCTGCTCTGACCCAAAATTATAATGAAATGAAGCTGTGTATTGAGTAGTACCATTGTTCATTTCTGATTTCCTTATTATTATAACGTATTATCTTTCAAATATTACCAGAAGTTGAATGAGTAAAAAGTTATATAGATAATATTGCAAATTGAGAAGCCTTCATTTCATGGAAGTTTTGGCATGACCATTCTGTGAAAGGAGGCTTATTTTTATGAATGGAACAATAGATGATCTGATTCCTGACTGGAGGGAAAAGATAAATGAGTCCAGTATAGGTTCGATAAAGTCCAATATGGCGGAAATGCTGCCCATACTGAAGCAGCTGGTTAAAGACAGGAATATAGAGGGGATACAGGAGTTTTATCAGAAAGTATGTACAGATACAGTCGATATGAACGATGACAGGGACCCTTTCTTCTATAAGTTCCTTATGCAGTTCTGCAATGTAGAGTCCTGTGATGGGGTAATGGAGGAGAGGCCTGAGCCGACAACAAAACACCATTATCTGTGCTTTAAATGTGTGTATCACAGGGGAGAAGAAGATGAGTTTTCTGTCATCACGTTCTTTAAAAAGTGGGATGAAATTTTCCCTGAATATAAATATCTGTGCTTTCTGATGTACAACAATCTTGTCGGGATGGAGACGTATTTACATACCTATGAATTCAAAGAACCTGTTTTTGATGAAAAATATATGGTGCAGTGCAATAATCTGGTCCTGTCTTTCAAACTGGAAGGAACAGAGCAGGAAAACTTGTTGTACCCTGCAATCCATTATAACGAAGACTGGATCAGCTTTATCTATGATAAGTTAGAAGAAATAGGACTATATGCAAGGAATGTACTGATCAATGGGGAAGACTTAACGGTTGTCATTGACCTTTGGAGAAGTGTTACGTTAAAAAGCAGTTCTCTAAAGTACATCCTTGGAAAAGTGGAAGAACAGTTACTGCTTCGCCTGCAGGATTACCATGCTTATGATAATGAACACTTTTTTATGGTTCCTGGGAGTATCAATGCAAGGAAGCACATTTCTATCAATAGAAAAACGAAATTGATGTTCTCTAACAAAAATATAGAGGGAGATGCCCTTGTTAAAAGGGAAGATGGCTATTATAGATGCTATTATGTAGGCATGGACGTTTATCCGTTTCCCGCTGTCAGTTTGTCCAAACTTGCTGAGACGGTAGGTTTTCCGAAGAAAGCAAAACAGGAAGATGCAGATAAGCGTAAAAGAACAGAGTACAAAAAACGTTTTACCCGTGTTGGCAGGGAGCGGCTGGAAGACTTGGATAAGCTGATTGAACTGCGGAAGGATGAGATCAGGGAGAGATTCCATTTCTTTCGGGTCATGGGAAATATTTTGTTTTATCTGGAAAAAGAACCTGCAGAAGTGTTGCAGTATATGAATGACAGGAATAAGCGTCTGTATGTGCCAATCAGTGAAACATGTCTGTTAAGAATTTTTACATTCTGCAAAGAGGATTATGAGAAATATTTAAGGGATCCTGAACTTGGCATAAAGTACACGAATCAAAGGATTGTTGAACTGCTGCAGATCAGAAAACTGGAGCAATGGGAAATGAAACAGCTTATTGGGGAGACTGAAGCATGGGAGAGAAACAAGGTTTCCCATATCATTTCCACAAGAAAAGCATATGCGCCAATCAAGCATGACAAACGATATGCGCGGGAGATGAAAGAGGAAGCCGACAAAGAAGAATTTCTGCGGATGCGACAGCTTGGTATGAGCAATAACCAGATTGCCAAGAAGAAACATGTTGATACAAGAAAAGTGGACAGGCTGATAGGTAAAAATACAGAAAAAGAAACAGAAAGAGAGCTGTTAAAGCAGAGAGTGATAGATATGACAGTGAATGGGAAATCTGCTTCAAAGATCAGCAAAGAATTAGGCGTTTCAGTAAGTACAGTGCGGAGAATTAGAGCAAAAGCACAGCAATAGGGAGCAGGTTCTCCCTATTTTTATTCCCCAAATTTGCGAAGGCCAGTTAAGATAAGAAGGTTTATGCAGGGTGAGCTGCCTGCTGATCGGAAAGCAGTCTGCTCGTCAAAAGAAGTGCATCCCCTCCATCATGGGATACAACTTCTAACTTTTTTCCTTTCAGGGTTTACTACAGAGTATATAGTATTCTTATCTAAATACACAGTAAATACTTTGGTGGTAAGAAAGTTTGACGATCTGTGACACCCCTTATTATTAAAAGTATAATAAGTAGTCTGGAAGTAATATGATGCAGGGTAATTTTACATGATAGACTGAATTAGCCTTAAGCCTGTAGGAGATGATTTTAGGCAGTTTTTGTTCGCAGCTTATAAATCTGCACCTAGACACATAAAGCTCCAATTTGGGCATCTCAGAGCCTTTTAGAGGGGCATTTAAAGTACTAGAAGGATAAAAAGAAAAATTTTCTCTATTTCAGCTCTCAAAATATGCGAAGGCCAGTTAAGATAAGAAGGCTGTTGCAGAATGAGTTGCCTGTTGATCTGAAAGCTGCTTGCTCTTCAAAGAAGTGCATCTCTTTCCATCATGGAACACAGCTTCTATTTCTTTTCTTTCAGAGTTTCCTACAGAATATATAGTATTCTTATCTAAATACACAGTAAATACTTTGGTGGTAAGAAAGTTTGACGATCTGTGACACCCCTTATTATCGAAAGTATAATAAGGGCTTTTTTCATAAAAGAAGGCCCAAAAGCAAAACAAGTTGCTAATGAGCCTTTGAACAGTACCATCTGTTCAGGGGACAGTCCATTGCTTCCCCATAATCTTCTAATTGAAGAACCTTTCTATTGTTTACATCTCTTATTTCACGTTTTGGAACAACGTATCCTGATTAAAGGTATTGAATCATACAAAAGTTTTCTGGTGGGGAGAGAATTACCTCATCCCCACCAAAAGAAACTATGCGAGAGCATAATACTCAAGGAAATGCCTTGAAGTATGCTCCCAACATATGCCCCATGCATCTGCAAGTTTTAATGCTGTTTCCAGCGGTAACTTACAGATAAGCTGGTTATCGTTTGTCCCTTTGGGACAAGCGTATAAACCAACCACACCTAAGCAGCACAAACTTAAATAGTTTGTGGGCTGCAGGTTTCGGATATCAATGTTTTCATGGACATCAGCATCATCTGCTGACTCCTGAAAAACATCGGAGATGAGTTTTGCCTCATCCTCCGAATATCCGTCATTAACATAGTACGTAAAGTACTTGTCAAAAATGGCCTTGTCCTTAGGAGTTACCTGAAAGGCAAGAACAGGGGATGTGTTTCTTTTTGCCGTAAGGCAGTTAAAAATAGTATTCAGCATAGCGAATACCTCCTTATGTATGAGTCATCTTAACAGATGCTAATAGATTATATATGGAATTGTTTTTTTAATAACATTTGAGATAAATTTTGTGAATATTAAAGAATTGAGCTTTTTCGTTTTTCGTAGAAACTATTGGATAGATAAACTTCCGTTTGGCATTCATCTGTTTGCGAAAGGTATGAAAAACCGTCTTTTTGTGCAACACATTGACGGAAACAGATATATACGCTATAATTTACTAAGGGCAAAATATTACATACATAATAAATTACATATATTGAAGACTCTAATTATGTTTTTTAGACCACTGTATATAATAAAACGACTTGCCTATAAAAAGGGTAGAAATTTTAAAATCGAAAGGAGAAATGTATTATGAGAAAGAAAAATTTAGCTATTATTGCAGTAACATTGACAGCCTCTGTGCTGGCTGCAACCTTAACAGGATGCGGCACTAGGGCAAAAGCAACAGATCAGGAAGTGGTTATGGAGGAAGAGCCTATCATAGTTACGGATGAAGCGGATTCAGAGGAAGCAACCATTGAGACAGAGGATGAGATCACAGAGACAGAGGAAGTGATTGCTGATGATGGGGAAGTTGATACAGAGATGGATGGAGATATTCTTTTCTACAATGAGATAGGAAAATATCCTGATTATCTGTTAAGCGATGTATCATATGAAGCTATGGAAGAGAAGGCAGTTACGGCTGTTGATGATATCCCTGTTTATTCTGAAGAAGGCTTCAAGGTTGGGCATGTTAAAAGTGGTGCAGCGGTCGTCTTGACAGAACACGGCATTAATACGAGATGGTATCGTTTTGAAAATCCTGTAAGTGGTACGGATTATGATTATTTATGTATGCTTGATGATGACCTTCCCAAAGAGGAAATTCCAATGCTCTCGGCAGAAGAAGTTAAAGCGGAAATTATTGCTGCAATGCTGAATCGTACAGATGAACTTCCAACAATTTTGGATGAGCCAACTTCTGATATGGAAGTATATGAGTGCAGAATACTTAGAGAAGATGATCCTGGCAATTTTACTGTCCGAAGAATGAAAGCTATTGAAAATGAGGATACATTCGAGATTGGTGATTATATGACCTACTATGTTGAATGTGAAGAGGATGGAGAGTTCGCAATCTGTAGGATTTACTATAAGGATTCCAGATTCTAAAATTTGATAAATAATGGAACAGCCTGCTTTTGGGTTGTTCTATTATTCTTTTCATATTTAATGATGGACTATCTATAATATAGAGACCTAAATATAGGCTATTTTACGTAAATAAAGATTTGAGAAAGGAGAATCATTTATGAAGAAGAATTTATTGGCTGTTATGATTATTATGGCTTTGGTATTGGCTGGATGCGGTAAAGATACTTCCCCAGCGATAAGCAATACAGAGCCATCTGTGAAAGCGGAGGCTGCTATTTCTGAAAGTCTTGAAAGCACAGAAAAAGCGGAGGCTAACAAGAATGAGGAGATACCTGATGGAGAGATTGCTGGTAACAAAGATGTTTTGAACTTAAAAGAGTATGAATATGTCTTTGAGGACAGAGATATTGATAAAGACGGTGGAATTGAAATCCATTATGAAAGTTTTAGTCCATCGGATATCGTTTCTTATTATCTTAAAGAAAGCGTGGATTTATATATTGATAATGGGAAATGTATTGGTTATACAAAACCAGATGTTGAAATCAGTGTCATTAGTGAAAATGAAGATTGGTATCTCATCAATGTTGATGGCAATGACAGATATGCAAAGATTGATGACGTGAAAGCAGTTGGCTTTCCTGGCTCAAGGAAGGAGTATTTAGACAGTCAGCAGGATACCGCTAAAGAAATAGAATCTGCGGGTACAGTTACTCAGACTAATGAGACATCCCAATCTGTTGCAAGTGATACTGAATCACCTGTATCTGAAACGCCGAAGCAGGATACTGTTGCAGAAGCACCTGCTCCTGTACAAAGTAATAAGTACACTCCCGAAGAGGCTATAGCTGTTTATCGCTCTGCTATGGAAGCAGGGGGAATGACCTGGGATCCATCTATAAAGGATGTGACAAGTTGGGGAACAGGATGGATATATCTTGAAAAAGGACAGCCTGAGTGGTGTGCATCCACAAATCTTGAATCTGCCGCAATGGGAGATAGTGCTGGTCGATCTTGGACTAAGTATTATCTGGAAGTAACAGGATCAGATGAGAATGCAGTTTATGTTACGGAATGGACTAGTAATTAAAGCAAAGATAAAAGACCTTGGAGAAATCTGAGGTCTTTTTTTGTTTTATGCTTTTTTCCTCCCCAAATTCATAATAACCAGCACTCCGTTTATCTATAATAAAAAAGATAACTTCAAAAACGATGAAAGGAGGAGACGAGAAGAAAAACTATATGTGACGTAGTTTTTTATGACAATTATGAAAGATGAAATGCTTAAAAGAAAATTTATATACATAAAAATACTCTTGCTTATGCTTATTGCAGTATGCTTTGCTAATAAGCCAATGACAGCGAGGGCAGAGAGCATATCTCTTGGTGTCATTGGATTTGATGACCATAGGGGAATGATGGCATATATCAATGGTAAGCCCGTGTATTGTATCCAACGAGGATATCCATTTAGAAGTTCTGTTTCTGAATTACAGATGGTATATATTGAAGGTAGTGCTTCACGTGGAGATTATGCAGGAACTATTGCAGGCTGTATGCGTTATCTGCTATACAACGTAGAAGGTGGTACTGAACTGCAGCTATTTCGCGGTTGGGGTGGCTGGACCATAAATGGAGACCATACGGATGCGACTCAGACAAGCACAGCAGGAGCGCCTACATCAAATGCTTGGCAGGAGGCTTATGATGAGGATAAAGAAGACGATGAAGACGATCCTTATCATAACAGATATGGTGGAGGCAGCGTTAGAAAGTTTTACTTAGAAGTTGTTTTAGCAAACTTACTGACAGGACACGAGGGATGTGTTGACGTATTTTCAACATCTATGAAGCAGATAAGCTATGCAGAAGCAGGTTTCAGTATGCCACAGGTCTATGCCCAAGCGATTACCAATTATTATTGTTGGGAAGATCCCGATGCAGCAGGATATAGCGAAGAAGCAAAGTATCAGGCAAAACAGGCTCTTGATTGGGGAATTGAATTTGGATTTATTACAACTATCGGAGGAAATGGAAAATTTCTAAGAGTTATTTATCAAGATTCCACAGGTGTATATGGTATCAGTGGTTCTAACAGTTATTCAGGAAGTTGCGATGGATATATTAAAACAACTATTGGCGGTCAATATGAGGCAATGAAGTTGTATCGTCAAGTGGTATGGAAGACAACTAATATGAGGCAAATTCCAAGTTTTGCAGAATATGAGCCAGAAAATTGTGAACCCATTAAACTTTATTGGGATGAGGAACAGCGTCTATATACAGCGACTGTTTCTGATCATAATGGAGTATTAGATTATTTCGAGTTTAGCGTACCTAGCTGTACAGTAACAAATAATGAAGATGGAACACTGACAATCAGTACATCAGGAGCAGTTAATGCGACCAGTGCGCCGTCAAAAAGTGGGCTGGAACCTGAGGATGGTGTTTTTAAACTGCCAGATTTTTATAGATGGGATTTAGAAGGTGAAGAGGTAACATTCACATATACTTATCTTACACCAGATTATAAAAGTCCTAATCCTGCGGATTATTACGAAGAAGAAGGCAGTGGAAGAAAAAAGACTAGTGGGTCAATATATAATCATAGTCATGATTATTCACCAGCTTGTAACTGGTTTTGTGAAACTGATGCGAAAAAGATTACACATTGCACACATGCATATAACAGTTGTGATAACAAACCAAATGCAGGAGAGGAAAAAGATTATGATGAAGCAGGGAATGAAACGGGATCACATTACACCAGACATGAGCATACGGCAGCATGTCATACGCACACGATTGAATGTACACATGAATATGATTGCCCGTATTGGATTAAGTCAAGGGGTATGGGATATGCTGAAACCTATGTAAATAATAGACCATTATCAACCTGCAATATTAAATGGTGCTGCGGAAAATGGCACTATAATACAGGCACACAGGATATTACGGGAAAATATATTGACTGGCAGGATGTGGCTGGTGTTTATGCAAGAGGACAAAAACTGATCGATCCCGAAATCTGTTATATCAAAGTGGAAACAGTTCCGCATGAATTTCCCGCAGAAACAGATACAGAAATCCTGCTTATTGCAGACCACGATGAATGGAACAACCTGACTTATACTGCTCCTAATGGAAAAGTAATCAAACATGCAGACCATTTGAGGGTTGGTGAGAAGTATCATTTGAAATATATTTATTCTTACAAGGGTGCATCTAAGGGATTTAGGATTGAGTTCTCTTTACAGAATAAACCTTATTATCAGTATAATTATCTGGCAAGGATGCAGGCACCTGATAATAACAAGTCAATTTATGAGCTTCGTACAGGACTTGCAGGAGACAGATTCTCCAAGAGTTCCATCAATGTACCACATGCGAAACTGGTGCAGGATCTGACTGACATTACGATCAGAGGGTTATATACAACACCTGAGACAGCTTACACATTGAATGGTGCTTATACATGGGACAGCGGCTCTGATTGGAACGACAAGGTTTATCTGGATGCACTTGTTACAGACCAATTTGATGATAACTATGACAACAAGGATGCGGGAAGCATTGGCACAAATGTAGGTTCTCCATTGTTGACTGATTTTACAGTATCTAAACCAAGCCACAATGATATGCTGGTTGTTTGGGAGTTTGATACGGAACCAGAGGTATTCACTTCCGCATTGGTTTATGGAACAGCCTATATCAATGTAGGTGAGAACGACAATTTCACCAAGAATTATTTCGATGAAGCCTATAATTACGCCAAGGATAAGATGGCTGCAACAGCTTATACGAACTGGTTCTATAGTTTTGAGGAACACAATAATGTTGGAGGAGTCGGTTACTTCAGCTCAGAATATACGGGACCTGGAGGACCACAGTCCAATAACCCTATTCCAGCGCATACTGTTTATACGCAGAATAACGAATATAGGACATTTGCAGTAAAGAATAAGGTATGGCAGTCAGATGTGGATATTAAGGTTTCCAACTTTGTACAGAATACAGGAGCAGGCATCACAGAGCACATTTATCAAAGCAGAGACAGGGATAACCACGATCTGAACTACAACCTGTATTATACGGTAGATGTGGTAAACCCGAAAGCAACGATTTATGAGAATAAGCAGAGGTCACATGACGGGCAGACAGAAAATAATGAAAATACAACTCCATATGACACCACTTCCGATGTCAATGAGTTTGATGTGAATACGATGATCTCATGGGGCTCTACGGGTGCATCGCAGACAGGTGCCTCTTATGGAAATACAGTGGTTGTTGACCATATCAAGACGGGAAGGACTTATATCCAGAGAGAGATTCCAACAGTGCTTGCTACGATGACAGCACTTCCAAAGGAAACAATGTCAATGAAGATTTATCCTAACCATGACAGGCTGATCTATGAGGACCATTATACAGGAGCAGCGGTGTCTGGTTCTGATATAGGAAGGACAGTCAGTGTTACAGCAAAAGACGGATATTATCCACCTAATGAACAGTCCTGTGTATCTGATATCTACCCCGCCATGAATCCTGATGTGGAAGAGATGAGGCCGCAGAACATCAGTAATTCCAATAATGTGCCTGACCAATATAATCAGGATGACAACGTACTGCATCATATGGGTCCTACGACATCGTTTACGACCAGATTGAGTAATGGTGAAACAAAGACAATTGTAGACAGCCATACAAAGACTTATACACAGTATGATTTTGAATACAATCCAAGCAACAGGAATAACAAAGTGACATTCCCAAGCAGGAGAAGATCCATTATGTTCTTCAAGTATTCAAAGACAAATTACAGCTATAATGGAAAATCTGTACAGTCTGCGGTAGGTCAGTTCAAAAATGCAGGCAAAACGCAGACAGAGAGCTACTACATCAGTCAGGTGCTCTTCAAGAGCAATTATACTTCCAAGTATAAGAAGGAATTGGAAGCACAGGGAGCTGATTACATTGAAGATACAGATATATACGGCAATCTGACGGATGCATGGATCGATATGGTGAATCAGAATAGGTTTGCCATTGTATCAGCAGGACAGGGCTTTGAACTTCGTGTAACATTGAAGTATGAAAACAGCTTCCTGACTCAGTATCTTGCGAGATACTTTGGATCAGATGACGGGCAGAATGATATTCTTGGTACATCTAACAGGGTACAGAAACGGTACAATGATGTTCCTGCAAACAGCAGACAGTATGCGAATATCAGCGCTTTGACAGGTAAAGATGGAAGGACAGCTCCGTTCTATACAAGTTCTGCTAGAGCATATATCAGTAGTTATAGTATCCTTGATAGATTAGCAGTAAACCTTGTAACGGGAGCAAACGTATTCAATGACTTGTATGTATTTATGAGTGACAATCCTGATACCGTTTACAGTTATTCAGGAATCTATGATACTCCTGTTGTATTTGAGAGGGATATTAAATATAGTGCTGATTATTCTGTAACAACAGTCACTTATACGATGTGTGTAAGTCATGAAAATGGTATTTCCAGCAACCTGCAGAAGATGAAGTTCTATACGAACCAACTGGCTCCCGATAAGAGGACACCTGGCATTGTAGAAGGCACTTACGATGTTGCATCACAGGGAGAACACAGCATTACGATCTGGACTCCCATTGTGGCAGCGACACCGTTTGACTACCCTGATACAATTCAGGACAGATATATTGGCGATGCGATAGAACTTGGTTATACGATCAAGACAACAGGCGCGGATGACAGTATTGTACATATTGTGCAGTAAAATAAAAACTGAATCTCCTTCAACATAGAGGGAGATTCTTTTAGAAATTTAAACTATTAGTGAAAATGTTAATTTATTCTTTATTGATAAGGATAAAAGTATGAAACAAATAATGATATAGAGTATAAAGCCAACAGCTAATAAATAAGGGTATATTTTTCTGATGAAAAAATCCTGTCTAATTGCATCCATATATTTTGGCTCTTGAACAAATTCATCTAAGTGGTGTATGTAATAGTAATCATTTTTGGGAAAGAGGCAGGTACAGTTTTGATAATAGTCAAAAAGTATTACATACAGAAAAGATAGTAATAAAAAGAAATTGCATGTAATAAGAGCAAAAAAAATACATATACCACAAAAAGCAATTTTGTTGAAAGAACCAGCTTTAAGGATATCAATCTGTTCAGCTTCTTTAAATATGGACCAGTCAGAGCAGGATGTATAATTCCATTTTAAGCAGAAATTCACATCATAGTTTTGGGAAGATGCAATTTTTGTGGCTTTATGGTAATGTCCCAGCTCATGAAATGGCTCTAATAAGAGATAGCTTACTAAAGTAATGACCATAATACTGATCAACTGAGAACGTGAGAAAGGAGTGATGTTCATGTTTGGGCATGAAAAAAAGTATAGATGTGAAAAAAAGGTTAAAAGCCATAATATACCCGAAGAAAAAAGAAACAATTTTTTGATGGCATTATTGACTTTCATTATGTGTGTAATCCCTCCATTCATAGTTGCGATAATTTCATATTTTACTGGTGTGAATGAATCTTTTGATAATGAAGTCTATTTAGGGATTTCTGTGCTGTGGTGGATAATGCCAGTTTTAACATATCCGAACAACGGGGTGTTTTATGTTTTAGTGTTTGGAGCATTACTTATTATGTATATGAACATAGTGGTCGTAACAATTTTTCAGTCTCTATAATAAATTGTAACACAAATAAAGTTCTTTTCATAGAATGACTGTATGAGTTGATGATGCAATCGTACATATGGTGCAGTAAAAGACAAAAAGGACTCTTTCCATATGGAAGGGGTTCTTTTTGTGTTGGGAATTGAAGAAACTATAAAACAAATATATAATAGAGACAAATATCTGAAAATGGAATTAGATATGGTTCCAGGTTATAGTTGGATGAAAGGGGAATCTTATGGACAAAAGGTTAGATTTGCTAAATCGTGAGGAATTCGTGGAAAATGTTATTAAAATAGTAAATCAGTTATCAGACATCAAAAGAGGATGCTGTTTCGCCATTGAAGGTGGTTGGGGAGTTGGTAAGACTTTTGTTATTGAGAAAATTGAAGATAGATTAAAAGTGTTTCTGTCTGAGGAAACGAATAGCGATAGATATTTTGTGTTTCATTATAATTGTTGGCAACATGATTATTATGAAGAGCCTGCTGTTGCGATTATATCAGCGATGCTGGCTTCGATTAGGGAAGATGAAGTTTTAGTCAATGGGGAAGCGGAGAGAATCATAAAGGCAGGATATGAGTTTGTTGGAGAAGAACTTAAAAAGATAGCAGGCTTATATATAGAAAATAAGATAGGGATCAATTTAATCAGTTGGGCAGAAGACATAAAAAATAATAAGGAGATAAATCAAAAAGCAGAGAATGAGTTTGATGAGATGTTCAATTTTAGCCAGACGATTGAAAAAGTTAGGAAGAAATTGCAGGAAATAGCAGAAGAAAGAACAATCGTTTTATTTGTGGATGAATTGGACAGATGTATTCCGCAGTACGCGATAAAGGTGCTTGAGAGATTGCATCATATCTTTTATGGTTTAGATAATGTAGTAGTGATTATGGCAATAGATCGAAAGCAGTTAGAGCATTCCGTGGAAGAAATGTTTGGAGTAAGAAAAGATGAATCTTCAATAGATATAGAAAAGTATTTAAAGAAATTTATAGATTTTTCAGTGGTTTTAGATAATGGAATACTTAACGAATCTTATCGAGAAAAATATAAGGTATATTTTGATAAATTTATGGTTGTGCAGGAAGTCGATAAAGAGGATATAACGAATATTTTATCAAAACTATTTCCTACTATTGGTATAAGGGAACAAGAAAAACTAATGGAAAAGGCCAATATGGTACATTCTCTAGTTTGTAATGAAACGATGGATATTTCTGTTTTGGTTTTTGAGGTTCTGTATGAAGTGTTAAAGATATGGAAATTTAGAGATTTACAATATGTTGCAACAATAAATGACGGACGTTATACTATCATAGAAGAGCGGATTGGGAAATATAAGATGGATATATTGAAATCTTTTGGGGAAAAGGCATATAGCAACGTTAGTGCAGCGTATGGACAGGAAAAGATTTTAAAAGTGGCAAATAGTAATATGTATGGAAGAGTGTTTTGGTATTTTGCCAATATATTTTATCATCAGAAAGTGCCATATGCGGGTATATTTGATGTTGAAGAGCAAATGAGAAGAGAACTGAAAACGGCGAAGAAATATTGTAAATTTTGCGAGATGGTTAAGTAGAGTGGGGAGAGCGTATAATGAACATAAGAAAATTTAAGGAAATAGTAAGCACATGGGATGAACATAAGGAAGATTTTCGCTTATTTAGATTTTTGAGTGAAAATTGTTATGAACTGTTTAAGAAGGACATAGACTTAGATGTTGCAGACGATATATTGATGGCTTTAAATGATACTCCAGAGTATATAAGCCAATTGAGACAAAACTTAGAAAGACTGGATTTACAAATAGTAATAAATGTACATAGCATGATGGGGTGGACCCTAGATGATTCAATACGAAGTAAAAAGATTATATTAGATTATGATAATATGAACGTTTATTATGACAGTAAATTATCAGACGTTTTTGAGAAGTTGAAGTTATTGGATGATGATATAGAATTTTGCTATGGTATTTTATATCTGGTTAAACAGATTGATACTTCATATACATATATGTACTCACATTTTGTGAAAAGGATTCTTTCTGGTGTGAAAGAGTTTGAACTGGATAAATGTTTAGAATTGATAAATCCAGATATCAAAAAGGTATTTGTTGCAATGTGGTTTGATGATTCAATGAAAAAGGCAAGGGAAAATATTAATGAGGCAATTAAGTCTTGCGGTTACGAGCCAATGTTGATAGATATGAAAGAGCATAATAATCAGATTGTGCCAGAAATTTTTAAAGAAATAGATGATAGTGAATTTGTTATTGTTGATTTGACAGGACATAGGGGAGGTGTCTATTATGAGGCGGGATATGCGATGGCAAAGGGAAAAACAGTGATTTTAAGTTGCAGGAATGACGAAGATACACATTTTGATGTGGCGCAGATTAATACAATTTATTGGCAGAACGAAAAAGATTTGTTTGAGAGATTGACTAGACGAATAAAGGCTACAGTAGGAGAAAATATATGAGTCGAAGAAATATATTTGAAATTCTTAGTGAAAAAGTAAGTATTAGTTCCCAAATCAATAAAATTGAAGGTCTATTATCGGACGCATATGTCGGGAGTAATACGCTTGAGGATATTGTGGATATGGAATGTATGCGGGAATGGAAAGCAAGAGGCAGATATACGAGCTGTGAAGAAATTAGGGAGCGACTTCAAATTACATATGCGCATATAAGCAGAAGGTTATCAGAAGAACAAATATTGTTTTACTTGGAATATGTATCAAATATTATTTGGCTATGCAATGAAAAATATTTGGACGGAAGTGAAGATTATAATGATGAGTATCTATACTTGCAAGAGAATGTTATAAGGCTTTTAGACGATTTGGGATATGAGAAAAAAGTTTTTGAAGACGAAGAGAAAGTAATATTAGTTGAGAAAAATGCAGCAATGACAGCAGTTGCAGAGGTTGTTGACCCCAATACGGCATATGCAGTGATAGAATACAATCATCATCTCTTAAAAGGAGATATAGCAGAAAAGCAAAGGATATTGAAATTATTGGCGGATAAATTTGAGCCATTGAGAGGGGAGTTGAAAAGAGTAAATAAGGAATTAGAGAGTAATACAGGGTATTTGCTTAATAAAATGAATATCAGACATAATAACATGGAAGGCAAAAATGCAATTGAATATGTTAAAAATCTTTCCGATGAAGAACTAGAAGAATGGTACGATGAGACATATCAAATGTTATTACTTTGTTTTTTGGAATATGAGAACATTGAGAGAAATAAGAAAATTAATAAGTTAAAGGGAGTAATAGAAAAATAGTAAAATGTGTGGTACAAAAAGGACTTCTCATAAACGAGGTTCTTTTTCTTTGAGCATATTCAAAAAATCGTGAAAAAGATGGACGAAATAAGTTGCATATTTATTGAAATACAAAAAATCATCATGTATCATGAAAAATAGATAGTGTAATTCTGTCTGACGGTAAAACAACAACTGCTGGTTATACAGAAACAGCGGTTGACATAATAATTTTATATTACGCAGGAGGAAGTCTCTATTTTCTGTATTAGAGCAAATTTTCTGACAGGAGGATTTGCAGCTATGATAGTAGGAAAAGACATTCCTTTGCCTTGGTGGGAGAAGTACACACTCACGATAGAAGAGGCATCCCTGTATTTTGGTATCGGGGAAAAGACCCTCAGGCGGTTCGTAAAGGAGCATCCGAATGAGGAGTTCATTATTTATAACGGGACAAAGGTTCAGATCAAGAGGAAGGTGTTTGAAAAGTTTATTGATGAAAAAGTAACTGTTATGTAAGTTCGGTCTGCGGGTGGCAGACAAACTTTGACCTAGATTATGAGTCCCGTTCATGGTATATTATAGCTATACCATATCGGGGCTCTTTTCAGTTAAGAAAGGAGTGGCATTATGAGCACAAAAAGACGGGATAGCAAAAACCGTATTTTGCAGAATGGAGAGAGCCAGAGAAAAGACGGAAGGTATATGTACAAGTACATTGACAATGCGGGAAATACGAGATACCTGTACAGTTGGAGACTGGTAAGGACCGATACGACGCCACAGGGAGTAAAGGATGAAATGCCGCTTAGGGATAAGATCAAGATACTCCAAAGGGATCTGGATGCGGGTTTGATCTTATCGGGCGGTAATATGACGGTATTGGAACTTGTAAAGAAATATGTTGCACAAAAAACAGGAGTCAGGGAGAATACCCGTGTCGGCTATAACTTTGTTATTAATATCCTTAAGAAAGAGGAGTTTGGAAATAAGAGAATTGATAAAGTGAAATTATCTGATGCGAGGCTGTGGCTGATCAAGCTGCAAAAAGACGGTCGTGGATATAGTACAATCCATACGGTGAGAGGTGTGGTAAGACCTGCATTTCAGATGGCCGTGGATGATGACCTGATTCGTAAAAATCCCTTCGAGTTCCAACTTGCTACCGTTGTAGTGAATGACTCCGTAACACGGGAAGCAATCACGAGAAAACAGGAAAGACAGTTCCTTGAGTTTATTAAAAACGACAGGCATTTTTGCAGGTACTACGAAGGGATCTACATCCTGTTCCATACAGGCCTGCGTATTTCGGAGTTTGTCGGTCTGACTGTTTCGGATATAGATATTGAAAATGGTATTATCAATGTAGATCATCAGTTGCAGCGTACTCGGAATATGCAGTATACTATCGTAGACACGAAGACCGACTGCGGGACAAGGCTTGTGCCGATGACGGATGATGTGAAGGAGTGCTTTGCACAGATCTTGAAGAACCGTCCGAAACCGAAGATAGAACCGATGGTGGATGGAAAAACGGGGTTCCTGTATCTGGATAAGAACGGTATGCCGATGGTTGCCCTCCATTGGGAGAAGTATTTTCAGCATATCAGGGAAAAGTTTAACAGTATCTATAAGGTACAGCTTCCTGTGATCACGCCCCATGTGGCGCGCCATACGTTTTGTTCCAACATGGCGAAGTCGGGAATGAATCCGAAGACTTTACAGAAGATCATGGGGCATAGCGATATCGGGGTAACATTGAATGTGTATACGCATGTTGACTTTGAAGATGTGCAGGAAGAGATGAAAAAGGTATGTAACCGCTGAGTTGTAAAAAGTTGTAAAGTTGAAAAAAGGGGCTCATTTTACCACCTTTTACAACTTTTTTACAACTTTTGAAACAGAAGATATGCGATTTTATGCCAAGATATACCGAAAAAATTGTAAAACTGCAAAAAATGGGAGAACCTGAAAAGCCCGTAAAATCAAGGAAAATCAGCATTTATAAGGAGCTTTAGAGTTATGATAAAAGTACTTTTTATTTGCCACGGCAATATCTGCAGAAGCACAATGGCCCAAAGCCTTCTCGCCCACATGGTCAAGGAACGCGGTCAATCAGCTTCTTTCCACATCGACTCCGCCGCCACCAGTCGCGAGGAGATCGGCAATCCGCCCCACTACGGCACGGTGAACAAACTGCGGCAGGAGGGCATCCCGTTAATTCCCCACCGGGCGCGCCAGATGACGAAACAGGATTATAAAGAGTTTGATTATCTGATTGGTATGGATGATGCGAATGTCCGCAACATGGAGCGGATCGCGGGCGGTGACCCGGAGCATAAGATATACAAGCTTCTGGAGTTTGCAGGGAGCGGCAGGGCGATAGCTGATCCCTGGTATACGGGAAATTTTGAGGCGACTTACCGGGATGTGTCTGAGGGCTGTGAGGCTTTTCTGGAATCGCTTCAGAGATGACTGACGATGAAAGATATCCATACATCATGGCATGAAGCGGTAAATTTATGTCACGAACGGCGTCTTTTCCTTCTTTAGAAAATGGGGAAAGACGCCGATATTTATTATATAAAATGCTTAAATAACCGAAGGTATCTATTCGTTATCAGATAAGGGGGATCGGAGATGCAGATTAAGACGGGAAGCAATGAAAGTCAGATGATACAGACGAATCTCCAGACACAGGAGAAAGGGGCTGTGGAAGACGGATGCAAAGCGGCGAAGCAGCAGAAGAAAACGGTTATCTTTGCAGGAGATCTTTCACTGCATAAGGATCCCATCACCATTCGCAGGCGGGAGGCACAGAGACAGGCCATGAAGTTTGTGCAGAACGCCTGGGACACGGACCGTAAGACGGATCAGAGCATAGCGGAGTACGATGGGCTTGCAGAGGAGCAGAAAAAAGAGATTCTGGTGAATCGTGATAGAATTCTGGAATGCAGAGAAAGAAAGGAAAATCTGCGGGAAGGCTATGGCGTGGAGAAGGATTCTCAGGAGCAGAAGGATCTGGAGCTTCTGGAGCGCCGGCATTATCCCGGGAATCGTGAATTTGCAGATTTAGATTTTACGGAAGAAGAGCGTAAGAGACTGAAGGAATTAGAAGGCGGACCGTTGACAGAATATCAGCAGAAATGCCTCGAAATTGACGGCGAGGAACAGATATTTAGGATTCGTGCCGGCAAGGCGGAATCGGCTATTAAGTCGTATTACGGCGCGATCAGATCCATCAAGCGGGAACGTCTGAAACATCACGAGATGGAGGATGCCCAGAACAATGCCGAGAAGGTGATGGAGCAGGCCGGTAAAGATATTCAGGGCATGCTTATGGACGAGGCTAAGGATCACGTAGACGAGTCTTACGAGGAGACGCGCGAGGAGGAAGAGGAGAAGGCGGAAGAGAAGGAGGCCGAGGAGGAGAAGATTGAGCTTCGAAAGGAGCAGAAAGAACTGATGGAAGCCAGAATCGACGAGGCCCGAGAGGAGAGTCACGAGGCGGAAGAAGCGCAGAGGGCGCAGGAAAAGAATGCCAGGGAGGAAGCCGCTTTCCTGAAAGATATGTCCGAGGCCGGCATGAATGTAGCCGGGGCTGGCGATTCCGTGAAGGCTGAGATCAAGGATATTCTGCAAAAGCTGAAGCTGATTGAGGCAGACATCAAGGGTATTGAGGTAGACGAGGAAATTTAGCGGAAAGGACAGACGGCAAGAGAGGCATAAGAGAATAAGATGAGAATTGCGATTTGCGATGAAGAGACGAGAGGGAGAGAAAGGATTCGAACCTTACTCGACAACGAGTTTTCAGGGGCGCAGACCAGTGAATTTGATTCAGGGACGAAGCTGATAGAGGCTGTGAAGGGAGGATACCAGCCGGATATCGTATTACTGGATATAGCGATGGAAGGGATGAATGGCATGGAGACGGCGAAGAAACTGCGGGCGTTGTCTGATGTCATTCTGATCTTTGTGACAGGGATAAAGGGGCAGGTGTTTCAGGCTTTCGATGTGGGAGCGTTTCATTATCTGATGAAGCCTGTGGATCAGGAGAAACTGAAAAGTGTTCTGAACCGTGCGGTGAAAGAGGTGGAAAAGCGGGCAGGCACACCGAAGATTCTTCTCGTGAAGACTGCGGGCGGGCATCGAAGGGTGCCGGTAGAGGACATTCTCTATGCGGAGAACAGCGGCAGAAAGGTGATCCTGCATACGAAGAAAGAGGAGATTGCGTATTACGAGCGGATGAACCATTTGGAGGAGGTGCTCGGCGAAGCCTTTTTCCGATGCCACAGAGGGTATCTGGTGGCGCTCTCGGCAGTCAGCGGTTATGACAATACCAGTATTACGCTGGTCAGTGGAGATAAGGTTTATCTGTCCAAGCAGAAGTATGCGGAATTTGCCAGACGCTGCAGTGAAAGTGTACAGAAATAAGGAAACCGTTTGATACAATTGTGAGACGGTTCATGACAGGCAGGGTTAACGAAACATGGGTCGGGCCGATATATGAGATAGAACCAGAAAAATAGACATAGGGGGAAATCAATATGAGAGTTACCAGAAACTACGGAAATGGCATGGTAAATTACAAAAAGAACGAGAAAGGTTCATATTCGTCGCTCTTACAGAGTGCATTGAGCCGCAGCAACGCAGGCCGTCGTGGCGGCAGACTGGCCAGTCTTCTGGGAAATACGAAGGACACTAACAGTGTGGGAAACAGAAATTTTATCACTTCTTCCCAGAAATCCCAGAAGTTTTATTATGACATGCAGTATCATGCCAAGCAGGTCGGTGAGTACGCGGATGCTTTAAAGAGCAAAAAAGAGGATTCCATTTACGATAAGGCAAGAGAGAGCGGCAGCACGGATCAGATCGTTTCGGATGTGAAGAGCTTTGTCAACCAGTATAACAACATGTTAAAAGATCTGGAGGAGTCGGGAACCAGGTCTGACAAGGTGTTTCTGACCCAGTTAAGCAGTATGTCCAACATGGCGGAACGGGATCTGGAGCTCACCGGCGTAATCAGAAAGGCGGACGGCACGCTCGTTGTGGATGAAAAAAAGCTGGCAGCGGCGGACGTGGATACGCTGGAAAAGGTGTGGGGTGGAAACGGATTTCCCTCGAAAGCAGCGGCGAAGGCAGGCTCTGTGGCGGCTACGGCAGAGCAGAATATAGAGGCGGAGAAGAGCAGCACTTACAGTCCTTTTGACAGGGCAAATCTCTATAGCAGCGGCAGAAGAAGCTCGGGCAGCTATTTTAATTATCGCAGATAGCGGACAGTAAGATCATTGTAAAAAGGCCTTGCAATGATTAAGGCATCCGGCGAAGACGGGTATCAGAATGAAGCATATAAACTGGGTACAGCAGAACGAAGACTATCATGTCAAATACCATGTAATCAAGTGGAAATCTTCGCATTTCCACGAACCATACTCCAATCATGTGCTGCCTGGAACGAAGGTGAAGCAGGGTGGGGCATCAGCTCCCATGCCTGCGGCACAGACGCAGAAGGAGGGGGAAGGAATTGGATTTGATCTGGCGCAGCGCAGCACGGACGCAAGGCTGCGTCTTGGCTTCGGTCTGGAGAAGTCTCTGACTGCAAACATATCCGAAAGAGGAGACGGCCGTGACGGCGCAAGTATATCTGCGCGTGGAATGGCAGGACGGGAGCACGCGGGAGAGACTGCCCGGGCTGCGCTGCAGAGCATGGCTCTGGCTGAAACGCATGCCGCTGAAAATACGGTGACGGCAGCCGGTGTGGACGGGCCGGAAAAGGAAAGGCAGGAGCAGGAACAGGCGCAGAAGGAAAACACCACCGTTGCGCAGTCGGGACGGGGAAATATCCGCAACCGTCTGAGGGAGAGCGCGGCGCGTCTGCGGGAAGCGTATCAGAGGCAGAAAGAAAAAGCGGCGAACATACCGCTTAAACAGATGAGGAAAGAAGCGGCAAAGAATAAAACAAAAGGAACCCGGCAGGCCGCAGACAGGGAGGCGATGCTCTCCATGCAGGCTGAAAATCATTATCTGCTGGATTCCTATGATGCCACAGGAAATTATAGTATGCTTGGAAAAAAGTAAACGCTTACCGTTTGACAAGTCTGTTGACAAGCTTCAGGACGGCGCGTATATAAAAAGGCTGCAAGGCCTTTTTTGCGTTCTGCAGTTCTTTTCGGATCTCGATGTGCTGGGGGCAGTGTTTCTCACAGGCGCCGCATTTGGTGCAGTTATTCATGGAAGTGGCGTCCTTTTTGAGGGACGTAATCTGGATATATTCCAACATGGCGCTGATTTTTTTGTGCATGGCGCTCTGGTTGTAGCAGCGGAAGGCGGTAGGAATGTCCACGCCGTGAGGGCAGGGCATACAGTAGCCGCAGCCGGTACAGCCGACCTTGAGATTCTGGTTGATTTTGGTGCGCACCGTATCAATCAGGCTGTGGTCTTCCTGTGTGAAGCTGCCGATACCGGCTTCGTCTGCCGCATTTGTGTTTTCCAGAACCATCTCCTGGGAATTCATGCCGGAGAGGACACAGGTGACCTCTGGCTGATCCCAGAGCCAGTGAAAAGCCCACTGTGCGGGGGTACGCTTAATCGGATACTCCGCAAAAGCTTTTTCGACGGCTTCCGGCAGGGCAGTAATCAGCCTGCCGCCCCGCAGAGGCTCCATGATAACGACAGGAATGCCTTTGCCGGCAGCGTAGCGAAGGCCCGTTCTTCCTGCCTGGGTGTGTTCATCCAGATAATTGTACTGGATCTGGCAGAAATCCCAGTCGTAGGCGTCTACAAGAGCCTGAAAGGTGCTGGTATCGCCGTGGAATGAAAAACCGATATTGCGGATCGCGTCGGTCTTCTTTTTTTCGGCAATCCATTCTTCGATGCCGATGGTTTTCAGCCGGTTCCAGACTTCTAAATCGAAAAGCATATGCATCAGATAAAAGTCAATGTGATCCGTCCGCAGGCGTCTGAGCTGCTCCTGAAAGAGTTTCTCGATGGAGGATGCATTTTTGAGAAGATAATAGGGGAGTTTGTCTGCAATATAGACCTGATCCCGGCAGTGATTCCGTTCCAGGATTGTGCCGAGAGCTTCCTCGCTGCCGCCGTATATGTAAGCGGTGTCAAAGTAGTTAACGCCGTTTTTTATGGCCAGCATAATTTCTTTCTCAGCCTTTTCAAGATTGATCTTTGTGCCCGCGCCGGTAAAGCGCATGCAGCCGTAGCCGAGAATCGACACTTCTGTACCGTCTTTCATTTTTCTGTACTGCATAATATCTCCGTTCCAAAGCATAAGCGGTGCAGGAGGGATTACCGTTGCAGCCGCAGCGCTTTTTTGATGATCATAACCAGTTCTTCCTATTATATAGTAAATTTATGCGGAAAGTCAAATATGATGCGCCTCGCTGCTGTCACAGAATTTACCAAAATTCTAATAAAAAGTTAATAATTCTTTCCTTGTTTTTCCTCGGTATTCGGTATATATTAGGGAAATGAACGGAGGTCAGACAGATGAGTGGAAATCCATTTTTCCCATTGGATGAGTTGGGATTTGATGCCGAGGAGAATCAGATGATGGTGATTCCCAAGGTGGACAAGGAAATTTATGAACAGCGCCGGAAGATGGCGGGAACGATGGTCGATTATAAGGAGATGCGTATGCGCTACAGTTGTGCAATCAAGGAGGTACGGACGAAGTTTGATGTCCTAAACTCTGAGTTTAATGTGCGGTATCAGCGCAATCCGATTACTTCCATAAATTCCCGTTTAAAGAGCAGCGCGAGCATTATGGAGAAGCTGAACCGCAGAGGACTTCCTTTTACGGTGGAAAATGTGGAGGAGAATCTTCACGATGTGGCCGGAATACGGGTGGTCTGCTCCTATGTGGATGATATTTATGTGCTGGCGCAGGCGCTTGCCCAGCAGGACGACATTACGGTGATCCGCAGGAAGGATTATATCAGGAACCCGAAACCCAACGGATACCGCAGTTACCATATGATCGTGAGCGTGCCGGTGTTCTTCTCCGATCAGACAAGAGAGATGGCGGTGGAGGTGCAGATTCGCACCATTGCCATGGACTTTTGGGCAAGTCTGGAGCACCAGCTCAAATACAAGCAGGAGGTTCCCAATCAGGCGGAGATCGTGAGGAGCCTGACTACATGTGCGGAGCAGATTGCGTCCATTGACGAACAGATGTGGCAGGTGCGCCAGCAGATTGAAAGCTCGGAGGATCTGCCCACAGAAGAGGAAATTCTTCTGGAGAAACTACGCAAGATTGATATTGCGGTCGGAGAATAGAAAATGGAAACATAAAATACTAAAATATTTTAAAATAATATAAATTAAATATTGAATAACCATCGACTCTCTGTTATAGTTTTATTAGAGAAAACAGTTCTTGCTGTCTTTTGCGATGTTTGCTGAGTCAGCGGTCTGGATTGTTTTAGGAAACAACAGGAAAGGAAGCAGGGACGGACAGAAGCGGCATAGTATGCCGGGGACGTCTCGGAACGGAGGGTAAGGGATGAGAAGGAGAAACGGGGCGTTATGCGCATTGAGCCTCCTGCTGGCGTTTGGCCTTACAGCGTGTGGTTCTTCAAAGGACGCGGGCACGCAGGCAGTGGAAAACGACGGTGCAGGCGGAGAGACACAGGAGAGCGGGGAATCGGCATCGGTCACGGAGGAGGAGAGCGGTGTGGGAGAACTGCCTGCAGATCTTGATTTTACGGTAAGCTATGATGGGATTAAAACAGCAGGAATTGATGCGGGCGTTAGTGTTCACGATCCTTCTATTTACAAGGTGGATGGCAAGTATTACATATTCGGTTCCCACATGTCCACGGCGGTGTCGGAGGATCTGCGCACCTGGACATCCCTGGGGGACGGTTATAAGGTGAAGGATTCGATTTATTATGAGCTGATGGCGAATGAAGAAGCATTTGCTTACTCCGGCAGCAAGAAGAGCCTGATCCCCACCGATGACCGCAAATGGCATGTGTGGGCGCCGGACGTGATTTACAACGAGGATGCGGGGCTGTACTATTTGTATTTCTGTACCACCTCCACCTGGAACGCGTCAAATCTGTGCTATGCCACCAGCGAAAAGATCGAGGGGCCTTACGAGTGGAAGGGCGCGCTGATCTATTCCGGGTTTACGGCGGAGACGCTGGATGCAACGGATGTGACGGAATATGTTGACCGGGATACGGCCAAAGACAGATATATCAAAAAGAGCAATGAATATAACTTCAACAAATTTCCCAATGCCATCGACCCCACGGTGCTTTACGACGGGGAGGGAAGGTTGTGGATGGTATACGGTTCCTGGTCGGGCGGCATGTACCTTCTGGAGCTTGACAAGACAACCGGCGAGGTGATTCACCCCGAGGAAGATGAGGCTAAGCGGGTAGACCCTTACTTCGGGAAACGGCTGCTTGGCGGCAATCACAGCTCCATCGAGGCGCCTTATATCCTCTACGATGAGGAGAGCGGATATTATTACCTCTTTGTATCTTACGGCGGCCTGACGAGAGAGGGCGGCTACCAGATCCGCGTTTTCCGCTCGGAGACCATAGACGGGGATTATGTGGATATGAACGGGGAATACCCTATGGACACGAACAACCCGGAACATTATCCTTACGGACTGAAGCTTTCCGGCAACTATTTCCTGCCAAGCCTGGAGATGGCGTATATGGCGACAGGCCACAATTCCGCCTTTGTCGATGAGGATGGCAAAAAGTACATCGTAAACCATACCCGTTTTGACAATAAGACGGAAGAACATGAGCCGAGGGTGCACCAGTTTATTGTCAATGAGGAGGGATGGCCCTGTATGCTGCCCTATGCGACAGACGGCGAGACCGTGTCTGAAAGCGGTTATGATAAGGCAGCGGTGGCAGGCAGATACTATGTGATCAATCAGGGAACCGGCATTGACGCTGAGATTGCCCAGCCCTTTATCCTGTATCTGGATGAGAGCGGACAGGTGTACGGTGACGGCGTGGAAGGAAACTGGGAGATGAAGGACGGCACATGTTATATGAAGGTGTCC
The DNA here is from genome assembly GCA_910575775.1 of Lachnospiraceae bacterium. GTDB lineage: Bacteria > Bacillota > Clostridia > Lachnospirales > Lachnospiraceae > UBA3282. The sequence continues at coordinate 104,171 of CAJTEY010000006.1, forward strand.
TGTGACGGCAAGGATTACAGCGGCGTGTTCTGCCAGATGAACGATGAGGCGGGAACCCAGGTTATGACTTTCAGCGCTGTGGGCAATAACGAGAGTGTCTGGGGTGTGAAGTACGAGTGACCGAAAGACTGACGGAATCACAATATTGAAAAGACATATTTCAGCCGGAATATAGACAAGAAAAGCGCCTGCGGGAGAGTCCTGCAGGCGCTTGCTAGTGCATTTCGGATCTGTAATAGAGGAACAATGACTACTCGCCCTCCTCCATGGGAGAATAGTGGATATTTACCTTGATGTCCTGTCCGTAGTTGCCGAATGTTTTGCCGAAGATGGTCAGGCCGCCAACATGTTCTGCGTCGTCGTCCACGGCAAGCCGGAAACGGAGACTGCTGCGGAAATCCAGATGAAAGCTGTCGATGGTCACGTCAGAGATCTTGAGGCCGTCGATGAAGGTTCCTTTCCGATTGATCACGAGCAGTTTAAGCAGGCCGTACTGGTTCCAGTTGGGAAACCACCAGTCGGGTGTGAAAAGCCCTCTGGAGTCACCGAAATCTCCCGGGGAGAGCCAGTTGCCGATGCACACGTCATTTAGGTAAAAGGAGATGTCAGAGGGCCACACATTGTTGACGCCAGGAGCCTCGGAACTCAACTCCGCTGAAATCGTGAGCTGGGTGATTTTCTGGAAACTGGGGATGAAGTTGGGAATATTGTACTCCACAAACCCCTTGGTAAACCAGAGAATGTCTGCACTGTAGCGGTCGGGATGGTCAAAATAGCGGGAGTCATCCACTTCACCGATAATGGCCTTGTCCGAGGCGAGACCGCAGGTGGGACAGATGCGGTAGACAGAGTAATGACCGACTTTGATATCCGTGCTGTAGACATTCAGAATATCTTCCTGCCGCTCTAAATCGATCAGAATCTTGTCCAGATGAACCGAGCAGATCTTCTGGTTGCCGTGTCCGGCGGACTCACTGGAAATGGAGATCAGCCCGCAGCTTTCCAGCTTTTTGATGTGGCTGGTCAGCGCGCCGTTTGTGATATTCAGCCGGGATGCCAGTTCATTCATGCTCATGCTGTTGTTATCCAGAAGAATATTTAAAATCTCGATGCGGACATCGGAGCCGAGCGCTTTAAAAATATCTAAACCATCGTTAAGTGAAGTGATGTGAAGCAAGTTTTTTTCCTCCAGAAAGCAAAAAGTTTAAGTTTTTTTAAAATATTATAATATCAATAAAATTATAAACAAAAAAATGCAGTTAGTCAATTATTGTTAAGTAATTTATACAAATAATTCGAAAAAAAAGCAAAAATAATTTATATTTTACATAAAAAGTATATGACATGAAATCTGTTAATAGATATAAAATAACACGGTCTCCGAAGAAACCGTGTTTCTGATATTCGTATCTGATGCATAGGAAGTGTTATTTATTTTGCGTTAACTTCGTCGAAGATGCGCACAAGACTTTCATCCGGCGCTTTTGTCAGCAGGGATACTGCCACATTGACAAGAAGAGCGATGACAAAGGCGGGAAGCAGTTCGTAGATGGCGAATGCGCCGCCCAGCTTTGCGACCCCGTATTTCCAGACAAATACCATAATACCGCCTGCAATCATGCCGGCAAGCGCGCCCTGCCTGTTGGAACGTTTCCAGAACAGCGCCAGAAGCACCACCGGGCCGAAAGCCGCGCCGAAGCCGGCCCAGGCGAAGGAGACAATGCCGAAGACGGAACTGTCGGGATCCTGCGCGATAAAGACGGCGATCAGGGAGATGGCAATGACCGTGAGTCTGGCAATGAGCAGGGAGGTTTTTGTGTCCAGCTTTTTCCGGCCAAAGTCCTGTACCAGATTCTGCGAGATGCTGGACGCTGCGGCCAGAAGCTGGGAATCTGCGGTGGACATGGTAGCGGCCAGGATACCTGCCAGGATAACGCCGGCGATTAATGCGGGGATGACGCCGTGGGTGCTGAGCACGGAAGCAATCTGGATAATGACGGTCTCGGAGTTGCTGCCTTCCAGTACAGGGATGATGCCCGCCTGGGAGAGGCTGTAGCCCACCACGCCGATCAGTACGGCGATGGACATGGAGATCACCACCCACACGGTGGCGATTCTTCTGGAAAGCGTCAGTTTATTTTCATCTTCGATCGCCATAAAGCGCAGCAGGATGTGGGGCATGCCGAAATAGCCAAGCCCCCAGGCCAGCGTGGACACAATCATCAGAGGCGTGTAGGGAGCGGCCGCGCCGGTCTGGGCGGAGTAGCTCTGTACCAGACTCAGATAACCGGGGAGGCTGCTTACGGCGTCCGTGACGCTTCCGAAACCGCCTGTCACGACAGCGCCGAAGCCGACTACAATGAGCAGGGCGATGGTCATGGTGATGCCCTGGATCAGGTCGGTGGTGCTCACGGCGAGAAAACCGCCAAGCGTACAGTAGATGACGATGACAGCCGCGCTTAAGAGCATGGCTGCAATATAGTTCATACCGAAGAGTGTGCTGAAAAGCTTACCACATGCCGCAAACCCGGAAGCGGTGTACGGCACGAAAAAGATGACGATGATAACGGCGGCGATACAGGTCAGAAGATGCCTGTCATCGCCATATCTCTTAGCGAAAAACTCCGGGATGGTGAAAGAACCGATCCGGCTGGAGTAGCGGCGGATCCGTTTGGACACCAGAAGCCAGTTTAAGTATGTGCCGATGGCAAGTCCGATAGCGGTCCAGCCCACTTCCGCAAGGCCGGCGATATAGGCAAGGCCGGGCAGTCCCATCAGGAGATAGCTGCTCATATCGGATGCCTCTGCGCTCATGGCGGTGACCAGCGGGCCGAGCTTGCGGCCGCCCAGATAAAATTCTGCGGCCTGTGTATTTTTCTTGGAATAGGTGATGCCGATGTAAATCATCATGCCGAGATAGGCAACGATGGCAATGATAATACAAATCTGCGATGTCATAGATTTCCTCCTCATCTTTTGCTTTAGTCTGTTAAATAGTTAAATCATCTGCTATTATAGCGGGTTTGCGGAAAATGCGCAATAAAAAGTGTGGGGAAAACATTTGCGGCGTGTTAACTCTATTGATTTTATAGGAAAAATCGCATATAATGTCAGTATCTGCACCGTATTTATGGGAAAATGCGGTGGGTAATGCGAAGGAGGTTACAATGGGGGTAGGAGAAGGGAAGGCGGATGCAATAACCTGTTTTAAGGAATTGTGCAGCAATGCGGTGGCAGAGCAGGAAAAATTTCTGCTGGACAGGCTTACGGAGAATAAGGATACTGAGTACGGAAAACTGTTTGGATTTGATGATATTCATTCGATAGAAGAGTATCAGAAGGAACTGCCCATCACCTTTCATTATGATTATGAGACCATTATTGAGCGGCAGGTAAACGGAGAAGAAGGACTTCTTACCATGGAAAGGCCGGTGTATTACTGCATCAGTTCCGGGAGCACAGACTCGCCTAAGTATGTGCCGATCGTTGAGAAGGATATTCTGAGACAGAAATTTTACTGGCAGGATCTGTGCCGGGAGATAATCCGCAGGCAGATACCGGGCGCTTCGGATGAAGAGCTGTTTGGCAGGATTTTCAATGTTGGAGAGTTCCGTCGTGACTTTATGCCGGACGGCACCATGAGCGGTGTCCGGGCGGGCGTACTTCACCGTTACCTGGAGGCGAAGGGGGAACTGGATTTCGACCGTTTTACGGCGCCGGAGGAGGTGCTGTTTCCTAAGCATACGCTGGAAGACCTGCTCTATGTGAAACTGCGCTTTGCGCTTGCATGCAGGGATGTGACGGCGATTCACGGTGTCTTTGTAAACCGGGTAGTCGGGGTGCTGCGGTTTCTGGTGGAGAACTGGAATGCCTTTTTGTCGGATATCGAGACGGGGGAGATCAGCGATTGTTTTCTGGTGAGCCATGAATGGGAGGCTTATCTGAAGGAACACCTGCCGGCGGATCCGGGGCGGGCGCAGGAGCTTCGCGCGATCCCGCAGGAAGGACTGGAGAACGGGCTGGTTAAGAAAATCTGGCCGGAGATGAAATACGGTCAGATGATCGGCGGCAGTATGTTTAAGCCATATATGGACAAGCTTTGTGTGTATGTTGACGATCTGCCGATCCACTATTTTACATATGCGTCGTCAGAAGGCTGTTTTGGTATAGCTGGAAGCTTTAACGAGGAGGACGCTTACTACACGCTTCTGCCGGACACCTGTTTTTATGAGTTTGTTCCAGAAACCGGGGAAGGGGAAAGAATTTATACGATCCGTGATGTGGAAGTGGGTTCTAAATATGAACTGCTGGTTACCACTTTTTCGGGGGCTTACCGCTATGCGATCGGTGATGTGGTGGAGGTAGTCGGTTTTGAGGGGCAGGCGCCGATTGTGCGGGTCTGCTATCGAAAGAGCCAGGTGATCAATATTGCGGATGAAAAGATGAATGTGCGCCAGCTGGAGAACGCCATGCGCAAGTTCCAGATGAGAGCAGGGTGTGCGGCGGAAGGTTTCTGCGTGGACGGCGATTACGCGAAACAGAAACCGCGGTACATGTTATATCTGGAGCTGACGGAAGGGAAGCTGCCCGATAACGCGGAAGAAATTCTGGACGAATGTCTGATGGAGAGCAGCTTTGGCTATAAGAGAGACAGGGAGCTGGCAGAGATTGGCCGCGTGAAGATCCAGATGATCCCAAGCGGCGGATTTAAGGCTTACGGAAGATTTATGGCGAAGCTTGGCCGCAGTAAGGAGCAGGAAAAACCGCTCCGTGTCCTGGTGACTGAAGAACAGAAGGCATTCTTCGGAGGGGCGTTGACGCCATAAACCGCTTCGGGAGGCAGCAGGTGTTTAGAAGCGGGTTTACGGGCAACATGTACAGGCTGGAGAAACGACATGAGAGAAACGATAACGGCTCTGCCGGGAGCCTTTGCAGAGAGGATGCAGAGGCTCCTTGGCGGGGAATATGAAGCCTTTGAGGAGAGTTACGGACAGGCCCGGCAGTATGGGCTCAGATGTAACCTGTTAAAAGGCACAGAAGAAAATTTTGTCGGGGTAATGCCCTTTCCGCTGGAAAAGATTTCCTGGGCGCGGGAAGGGTTTTATTATGATGCGGCGGCGCAGCCGGGGCGCCATGTGTTTCACGAGGCGGGAGCTTACTATATTCAGGAGCCCTCCGCCATGGCGGCGGTGGAAGTGCTTGCGCCAGAGCCGGGCGAGCGGATCCTCGATCTGTGTGCGGCGCCGGGCGGAAAGAGTACACAGATCGCGGGGCGGATGCAGGGACAGGGACTATTGGTTTCCAATGAGATCATCGGGGAGCGGGCCCGCATCCTGTCCCAGAATGTGGAGCGGATGGGTGTGGCGGGCTGTGTTGTCTGCAGTGAGAAGCCGGAACGCATGGCGGCCCTGTTCCCGTCATTTTTTGACCGGGTTCTGGTGGATGCGCCCTGTTCCGGGGAAGGGATGTTCCGCAAGGAGGAGGCGGCCAGAGAGGAGTGGAGTCTGGAGAATGTGCAGATGTGCGCCGAAAGACAGGCATTGATTCTGGAGGAAGCGGCGAAGATGGTAAAGCCGGGCGGTGTGCTGGTGTATTCCACCTGTACTTTTTCACCAGAAGAAAATGAGGGTACCATCAGCGCATTTTTGCGGGAGCATGAGGAATATACGATAGAAGAGACAGCACTGAGGGACATTCTTTCTCCGGGGCGGCTAGACTGGATTTCACAGCCGGGGGCGGGGATAGAGCATACATTGCGGCTCTGGCCGCATCTGATCCGGGGAGAGGGGCATTATATTGCCAGACTGCGCAAGTGCGGGCAGCAGACGGACGCGCGGGAACCGGCCGCGCCAGAAGGAACGCGGAAATGTGCGGCACAGACGGGCGTGGAGAAAAATACAGCTCTGGGAAATAGAATCTGGCAGATTGCCGGAGAGAAAAAGTTATGTAAACTAATAGAAAGCTTCCTGCAGGAGGAACTGGAGATTGACGGCGCGTGGATGGCGCGGCATCCGGGACAGATGATCCGTTTCGGGGATCAGGTTTATCTTGTACCAGGAGAAATGATTTCCCTGACAGGAATCAAAGTTTTGCGGCCGGGACTGCAGCTTGTGACGGAGAAAAAGAACCGCTTTGAGCCGGCTCATGCGCTGGCGCGTGCTCTATTGCCAGGGGACTGCGGGCGTGTCTATGCCCTTACGGAGCAGGAAGCGTCTGCTTATATGCGCGGAGAGAGCATTGCCTGTGGAGACGAGAAAGGGTGGATGGCGCTTACCTTCCAGGGATATACACTTGGTTTTGGAAAGGCTTCGGGAGGGCAGATCAAAAACCATTATCCGAAAGGGCTTCGCAAATCTTTGTAATTTCTTAATTTTATTTTATGCCATATTATAGACTTGCCAAATGATTCTGCCTGGAATATACTAAATGTAGATTTTTACAGGAGATAAACTACTTCATTGTGTATGTTAGCGTAGGGAGTTCTTTCGATGTTATTTTCCAGTGTGGGATTTTTGTTTCGGTTTCTGCCGATTTTTATTATAATCTATCTGATGTTTCCTAAATATCGCAATATCGTACTTCTGACAGGGAGCCTGATCTTCTATGGAGTGGGAGAACCGTTTTTCGTTCTGCTGCTTCTTTTGTCTGTCCTGGTAAATTATGGTTTCACCCGTTATATGTTCTGGGAACCGCGTTATCCGCAGTCGAACCGTAAAAAAAAGGCGGCACGAAGGCGGAAACGGGCGATCATACTTGTTATCGCACTTGATCTGAGTGTACTGTTTGTGTTTAAATACTGGGATTTTGCCGCAGGGAGCATCAATGCGGCCGCAGGAAAAGGATTTTTGCCTCTGCTTTCGCTTGCACTGCCGCTCGGAATCAGCTTTTATACGTTTCAGATGATCTCCTATCAGATTGACTGTTATCGGGGAACCATAGAGACGCGCGCGGGACTGCTTTCCTTTGCCACCTATATCTGTATGTTTCCCCAGCTGATAGCAGGCCCTATTGTCCGTTATGGAGAGGTGGCAGAGCGGATGGAGGGCAGGCGTGTGCGGATCAGAGATCTGGAGAACGGGCTGAAGCTGTTCACGCTCGGGCTTGGACTGAAGGTGCTTCTGGCAAACCAGATCGGTACACTCTGGAATCTGATTATGACGGCGGGAGCGGGCAGGCTGCATCCACTTGTGGCATGGCTGGGCGCGTTTGCCTATTCTTTTCAGATCTATTTTGATTTCTGGGGATATTCCGTGATGGCTATGGGACTCGGTAAGATGCTGGGATTTTCCATTCCCCGCAATTTCGATCATCCGTACACTTCGAGATCTCTGTCGGAATTTTGGAGAAGGTGGCATATGACACTGGGAAGCTGGTTCAAAGAGTATGTCTACATTCCTCTGGGCGGCAGCAGGAAGGGAAACGGGCGGACGATATGCAATTTACTTGTGGTCTGGGCGCTTACCGGGCTGTGGCACGGCGCGGCATGGAATTTTGTTCTTTGGGGCATTGTTTTTTTTCTGCTGATTTCGCTGGAAAAGCGGACTTTCGGAAAGTGGATGGAGAAAAGCCTTGTGCTGGGGCATGTCTATACGGTGCTGCTGATTCCTGTAACATGGGTGATTTTTGCGATTACGGATATGGGACAGCTGGCCGGTTATCTGGGCAATCTTGTCGGATATCACAGGGAAGGCATACTGGTCGGGACCACGCAGCTGGTAAGGTATCTCAAGGAGTATGGTGCACTTATAATAGCGTGTGTTATCTTTGCAACTCCCCTGCCTGTGAATTTGTATTGGAAGTGGAAGGACCGCTGGTTTGTGGTGCTGATTCTTCTGGGTATCTTCTGGTGGTCGGTGAGGGAAATTGTTCTGGGAAGCAATAACCCGTTTTTGTATTTTAGATTTTGATGTTTGAATGAGGAGAAAAATGAACAGAAATAAGATAAGGACTTTTCTGGAAATCATATATAACTGTCCCTTTGTCCTGCTTGTGATTTTTACAAGTGTTGTGTTTCTTATATTTTTTGACGGAACAGAAGGACGGGAAGACGGGAAAAATGTAGCGGCTTTGCGCATGATTGAGGAGAAAAGTCCTGCGAAAGAAAATGATATAACAGATAAAGAAGAGCAAAAAGAGGATAGCAGCATTGTGGAGGAAGTGCAGAAACCGAAGGAGCAGGGAGAAAAAGACGTCAAAAATGCAGGGACACGCAAGGAAAATACTATCGGAATAAAAAAGGATTTAAAATGCAAAACAGATAACAAAAGTGCAGAAATATCTGGAAAACAGGAAAAAGAGAAAAAACATGCCACGGAATTTGTGGAATACACACCGATTGAAACGGATTCCCGCTATTATTCAGATGCAGGAAAAATTGCATTGACTACGGTATATGATTATGTATTAGAGAACGAAAGTTATTTTAATGATGCAGCCTTTCTGGGCGATTCCCGGACTTTGGGTATATCGGACTATGCCGGGCTTGAAGGTGCGGATTTTTTCTGTGACAATGGCATGACTATCTATAAGCTTCTTGAGGACGACGGGGTGACTTACCAGAAGACAGGTGAGAAGGTGGATATGAAAGAAATTTTGCAGGAGAAACACTACGGCAAAATTTATATTATGCTGGGAATGAATGAACTGGGATATGGAGATACCCCCATGTATTTAAGGCAGTACTTGAAGGTGATCCGGCAGATCAAAGAATGGCAACCGGGTGTTATTATTTATGTGATGGCGAATCTCCATGTGAGCCAGGAGAAGAATAATATGGAGACGGAGTTTAACAATATCAATATCAACGATAAAAACGTGGCCTCAGCCAGACTTGCCAACGGGAGCGATGTCTTTTACCTTGACTGCAATCCGCTGTTTACGGACGAGGAGGGATATCTGCTGGCGGAGCTTACTTTTGACGGCGTGCATCTTTATGCCCAGCATTACGATAAATGGCGGGACTTTCTCTTTGCCCACGGGGTAGAGCGTGAGGAAATACAGCAGACGGAAGGAAGCGGACAGACGGAGACGTCCGGCGTTCCAGGTGATTCATAAGGCGGCGTGAAATGTTTTGGATTGAGGTGTAGGGATGGAAAAGGTGCGCTTGAACAAATATCTTGCCTCCTGCGGTGTATGCTCCAGACGGGATGCGGATAAGCTGATAGATGCAGGAGTAGTCTTTGTAAACGGAAAGAGGGCTGAAGCAGGCATGAAAGCAGGCTCCGACGACCGGGTGGAGGTGCGGGGAAAACGCCTTGCGCCGCCGGATGAAAAGGTGGTGCTTGCCTACTATAAGCCTTTGGGAGTGGTCTGTTCGGAGCGGGACGCCCATGCAGGGCGGCTTGTGACGAAGGAGATCGGCTACCATAAGCGCGTGACCTATGCGGGCAGGCTGGATAAAGACTCCGAGGGGCTGCTGCTTCTCACCAACGACGGGGATCTGATCGATGCCATGATGCGGGGGAAGAACGGACATGAGAAGGAGTATATGGTCAAGTCGGACCGGAAGTGGGAGGAAAGCGCGTTAGAATGTATGCGGGCAGGCGTTTTTTTGGAAGAACTGGGACAGAAGACAAGGCCATGTGAGATTGAGCGGATCGGTGAGAAAACCTTGCGGATAGTGCTTACCCAGGGACTGAACAGGCAGATCAGGCGCATGTGCGAGACTCAGGGTTACCGGGTAAAGAGTCTGAAAAGAACGCGTGTTATTAATATTGGATTGGAACAGTTGAAACCGGGCGAGTACCGGGAGCTGACAGGGAAGGAGCGGGAGGAGCTGTACCGGCTCTGCGGATTGTGTGATGGAAAATAAAATGGATCGTATGCGGGAGCTTGTCTCCCTCTTAAATAAGGCTTCGGAGGCCTATTATGCCAAAGATGAGGAGATTATGTCGAATTTCGAGTACGACAGACTCTATGACGAGCTGACAGGGCTGGAGAGAGATCTTGGTGTGACGCTGGCGGACAGCCCCACGGTACAGGTGGGTTACGAGGCGGTGGATGAGCTGCCAAAAGAACGGCATGAGTCGGCCATGCTGTCCCTGGCTAAGACGAAGAACAGGGAGGAGCTTGCTGACTGGCTGAACGGGAAGGAAGGGCTTCTCTCGTGGAAATTGGACGGGCTGACCATTGTGCTGACATACAGGGAAGGCACCTTGCAGAAGGCGGTAACGAGAGGCAACGGCGAGGTGGGGGAAGTAGTCACAGGCAACGCCAGGATGTTTCGCAATCTTCCCCTCAATATTCCCTATAAGGGGGAACTGATCCTGCGGGGCGAGGCGGTCATCACCTACAGTGGATTTGCGAAGATCAACAGGGAAATTGAGGACGAGCAGGCGAAATACAAAAATCCCAGAAATCTCTGCAGCGGCAGTGTCAGGCAGCTCGATAATCGGATAACGGCGGAGAGGGGTGTGCGGTTCTACGCCTTTTCCCTTGTGCGGGCGGACGTGGATTTTCATAATTCCCGCACAGAACAGTCGGCCTTTTTGCAGAAGCAGGGATTTGATGTGGTGGAATACCGCCTGGTTACGCCGGAAAATATATTGGATAACATTAGTTATTTTGAGGAAAAGATACAGACCTACGATGTGCCCTCCGACGGGTTAGTACTTACCTATGAGGACATGGCGTACGGTGCGTCTCTTGGCAGGACAGCAAAATTTCCACGGGATTCCATCGCCTTTAAGTGGGCGGATGAACTGCGGGAGACGACGCTTGTCGAGATGGAGTGGAGCGCCAGCCGTACCGGCCTGATCAATCCTGTGGCTATTTTTGAACCCGTGGAGCTGGAAGGCACTACGGTAAGCCGGGCATCCGTACACAATATCAGCATTGTGCGGGGGCTGAAGCTTGGGATCGGGGACAGAATCACGGTTTACAAGGCAAATATGATCATTCCCCAGATTGCGGAGAATCTGACCGGGAGCGATTCACTGGAAATACCGGAAGTATGTCCTGTCTGCGGACAGCCTGCCCGCATCAGCCAGATGAACGACGTGCTGACGCTTATGTGTGACAATCCCGATTGTGACGCGAAGAAGATTAAGGCGTTTACCCTGCTGGTGAGCCGGGATGCCCTGAATGTGGAAGGTCTGTCCGAGTCGACGCTGGAGAAATTTCTTGCCCGGGGATTTTTGCATGAGTTTGCAGATCTGTTCCGTCTGGAGCGGTTCTGTGAGGAGATCATCCAGATGGAAGGTTTTGGGGAGAAATCCTGGCAGAATCTTTCGGAGAGCCTGGAGAGGTCGCGCAAGACTACGCTGCCGCGTCTCCTCTACGGGCTGGGGATTGAGAATGTAGGTGTGGCCAACGCCAAAATGCTGTGCAGATATTTTCAGTATGATCTGCAGGAGCTGCGGAATGCTTCGGCGGAGGAGCTGGCGGAGATTGACGGCGTCGGCGGTGTGATTGCCCTGAGCATCTACGATTATTTTCATAATGAGAAAGCCGTGGAGCAGCTTGAGAATCTGCTGCGGGAAGTGGAGATTGAAAAACAGGAGACGGCGGAAGCGGAGCAGACCCTGTCAGGTATGAGCTTCGTCATCACGGGGAGCCTTGCGCATTTTGAAAACAGAAACGCCATGAAGGAGGAGATCGAGAAGCGGGGCGGAAAGGTGACCGGCAGCGTGACAGGGAAGACCGTCTGCCTGATTAACAACGATACCGCATCTCAGTCCTCCAAGAATAAGAAAGCGAAAGAGCTGGGAGTCAAAATTTTGTCTGAGGAAGATTTTATGGAAGAGTATCTGAAATAGAAGGGTGGGATTGCTATTTTTGTTTATTCAGCGCTTTCATAATGCCCAAAATATGGGTCAAGGCTGTGTAATCCAGCTTCTTTGCTTCACAGATGAGTTCTTTGAGCATCTGGGGATTGGTATTTTCTCCGTCAAAGAACTCCTGTGGGGTGACGTTTAAAAATTCACAAATATAAAAAAATGACTGCATGGATGGCAGTGATTTTTTATTTTCGATGGTATTAATATAGTTGTTTGCCTGTCCTAGAGATAAAGACATGTCGCGTGCGGAGATGCCTTTCTGCATTCTGAGTTCTGCCAATCTGTCGGGGAGAAAGTTTTCATACATCAATGATAGCCATACCCTTTCTGACGTTTTTTTCACTTTATTCAATAGATTGTACATTACATATAGGATCTATTCGTTAAGAATAATGGGGTATTTTTGTTGACATAAAAGATTTAATCTATTATAATTAGCAATAATGTTAGCTTAAATTTAGCAAAACACAGAGATTGCGATCATTTGTAATAAGGTGGAAAATGAAAAATTTTATCGACATTCATTCTCATATTTTACCCGGGGTGGATGACGGGGCGGCCGGCTGGGAAATGAGTATGCGGATGCTGAAATGCGCGGCGGACGACGGCATATCCGTGATTGTTCTCACACCGCATGATAAACCGGGACATCGGCACATGCCTTTTTCTGAGATGAAAAACAGGATGGAAAAACTGCAGTGCATGATGGAGGAAGAAAAGATAGATATAAAATTGCACATGGGGAGGGAAGTGTATTACCGAAGCGGGATGCTCGGGAACATGGAAGAGGATATGACAGTAACTCTGGCGGGTTCCCGCTATCTGCTGGTGGAGTTCAATCCTCTGGCGGATTACAGTTATATCCGCAATGGAATTTATTCTCTTTTGATGGAAGGGTATTATCCGGTGCTGGCTCATGTGGAACGGTATCGGAATGTCTGTGCCAGAAAATCCGGTATCAATGATCTGATCGAGATGGGTTGCTACATGCAGGTGAATGCGGGCAGTGTTACCGGCAGATTCGGCTGGAAAACCAGACAGTTTGTAAAGCGTATTTTAAAATGTGGACAGGTTCATTTTATTGCGACGGATGCACATGACTTAGGCAAAAGAGCGCCTGCGCTTTCGGATTGTGCAGATTTTATCAGTAAAAAGTACGGCGGGGATTATTGCAGGAAGCTGTTTCTCGATAATCCGATGGATGTGATCAGGGATAGAGAGATTGCTCTATAATTGACAGGCAGGTAGAAGGACAGGATGGAAGAATACAGGGAAAATAAGAATGAAATAGAGTTTGATCTGCTGGAACTGACCCATATACTGCTCGGCAGATTCTGGATTATTCTGCTTGTGGGGATTGTGACAGCAGGGATCGGCTTTGCGGTCAGCGCCTATGTGCTGGCGCCATTTTTTGAATCGACCACAAAAATATATATTTTAAATAAAACGGACAACACGTCAGTTACCTATACCGATGTGCAGATAGGAACGCAACTGACGAAGGATTACGCGGAGCTGATTAACAGCAGATATGTGATAGAGAAAGTAATCGAACAGCTTTCTCTGGAAGGGATAGAGTATGAGGAACTGATGAAAAAGGTGTCGGTGGATGCACCCGCAGATACCCGTATTGTGTCAATTACAGTGGAACATACGAACCCCGAGACTGCCATGAACATCGCAAACTGCATCAGGAAAGTGGCAGAGGAACATATCCAGAATGTAATGGACATCGAGGCGGTCAATGTGGTGGAGACAGCCAACATGCCGACGGAGAAATCAGGTCCCAGCATTGTGAAATGGACGTTGATAGGCGGGGTGGCAGGTTGCTTTTTGGCATGTGCCGTTATTGTAGTCATCTTTTTGCTGGATGATTCCATCAAATCTTCGGAGGATGTCGAGAAATACCTCGGACTTAGCGTATTGGCGATGATACCGGTTATTTCAGAAGATAATACAGTCAGAAAGAGTAAGAGGAAAAAATGATGCAGGAGGTGAAACTGTACTTCCAGAAAAAGAACGGGTTTTATACAAAAGAAGCCTTTAAGACACTCCGCAGCAATATAGAATTTAGTGGTGACGCGATCCGGGTCATAGCAGTTACAAGCTGTATGGCGCATGAAGGAAAGTCCAGTGTTGCCATGGAATTGGCAAAGTCGTTTGCGGAGGCGGGCAATAAGACGCTGTTAATCGATGCGGATATGCGTAAATCGGTACTGATCGGGCGATATAAGACAGGCGCGGTAAAATACGGGCTGAGCCACTGTCTGATCGGAAAAAACCAGTTTATGGATGCAATATGTGAAACGGATATTGCAAAACTGCATGTGCTTTTTGCAGGGCCGGTGCCGCCTAATCCAAGCGAACTTCTCGGAAGCAGGAAATTTGTTGAAATGCTGGGCGCTTTGAGAAAGACGTTTTCCTATATTATCATCGATACACCGCCGCTGGGAAGTGTGATAGACGCTGCCGTTGTTGCAAGGAACTGTGACGGCACCATACTGGTGATAGAAAACAATGCGATCAGTTACCGCTTTGCACAGAAAGTAAAAGACCAGCTTGATAAAACCGGAAGCCGTATTTTGGGGGTCGTACTGAACAAGATCAGCATGAGCGGTAAGGGCTACTATGGGCATTACGGTAAATACTATGGGAGATATTACGGCAAGTACTACGGAAAGTATTATGGCGAGTACGGGACGGACGCGGAATCCCTGGAGAAACAGGAGAAGGAAGAGCAGCTGCATATAGAGCTTCAGAGGGAGTTTATTGAACATCAGAAGCGGGAGGAAAGAGAGAGAAGGGAACAGGAAAAGAGAGAGAAAAGGCAGAGAAGAAGGCAGAAGATCAGACATGCAGCCATAGAGTCGGCAAAATATATACTGGCAGCCATGGCTGGCATTCTGCTTATCGGCGGCATGTTCTTAGGGGGAATGGAGGTTGCCAAGGCTATGGGAAAAAGAAGTCTGCTGTGCGATTCGGACAAAATACGGCCACAGCTGCGGCCTGCAATAGGCAGCAGCGAGCTGACGATGGAGGAAGCGGCCAGATGGCGGGATGGCTGGGTGAAATACCAGGATGCCATTTATCAGTATAATCAGGATATTCTCACGTTTCTCGTTATGGGTATTGATAAAGAAGGAGATGCGGCAGCGGTAAAAGAGGGGACAGATGGCGGACAGGCGGATGCCCTGTTTCTTGTGGTGATGAATCCGAAGGATGGGAGTGTTAAGATCATCGGGATTAACCGCAACACCATGGCAGATATTGATATCTACAACGGAGAGGGCGCTTACATTACAACAACGAAAGCCCAGATTGCTGTACAGCACGGTTTTGGCAATGGGGTGGAGAAGAGCTGCGAATACCAGAAAGAAGCGGTACAGCGGCTGTTTTACAATCTGCCGATACATGGATACGCAGCTATTAATATGAGTGCGATTCCTACAATCAATGATGCGGTGGGCGGTATCGATGTGACAGCGCTGGAGGATCTGACAGAGATAGATAAAAAAATTGTGGAAGGCAGCCAGATACATTTAAGCGGGGAGAGCGCATTCTGGTACGTGAAATACAGGGATACGGATGTGTTTGGCTCTGCTGATATGCGTCTGGAAAGACAGAGACAGTACCTGACAAAATTCATCGGTACGGCGGAACAGCAGATCGGAAACAATATTTCTGTGGCACTGGATTTATACAATGCGGTATCGCCGCAGATGGTTACGGATATCTCTCTGGATGAGGCGGCCTATCTGGCATCGCTTCTGCCGGATTATCGGTTTGATGAAAATGGTTTCTATCTCGTTGAGGGAGAAACTGTCATGGGAGAAGAATTTGAAGAATTTTATCCAGATGAGGATGCTTTGTATGAGCTGATTCTGGATGTGTTCTATGAAAGAGTAGAATAGCCGGGAATACGAGGTATGGTTATGCGAAGCAATCTGAAAAAGGCAGGCGCTCTGATAGGCATGATGCTGGTTATTGCCGTGGTATGTGTGGGCGGAAGTATATACATAAAAGACAGCGGGACAGAGACGCCGGAAAATGAGGAAGAACAGCCGGAAAATGTGGCAGAAATCCAGGAGAATACAGGGAACGGATCCGAACCACTGCAGGATCCGGCTGACGAAGATGCGAAAGAACCAGCGAAAGATTTTAACGCGCTGAGGGCAAAAAATCCCGATATCTTTGCATGGCTTCATATTCCTGGTACGGCAATAGACTGCCCCGTTTTACAGAGTGGACAGTCAGATACTTTTTACGAAAGTCATAATTCTGATGGAGAAGAAGATGACGCAGGGGCTGTCTATATAGAACTTGCCAATTTGACGAGCATGTGCGATTTTAACACCGTATTACATGGAAAAGCGGGGGCGGATGGGAACGGCCTGTTTTCGGATTTGTACAAATTCAAGGAGCCGGATTTTTTTGATGACCATGAGTACGCGTATCTGTATCTGGATGGCAATGTTCTGGTCTATGAGATTTTCGCCGCTTTTGAAAGAGAAAATACAAGCCTGATCCGCACCTATGATTTTACATATCAGTCGGGATGCCGCCAGTTTTTGGACGACCTGTATGGAATAAGGGATATGGGGATGAATCTGCGGGAAGGCTGGAAGAGCGTCAATGAATATAATTATCTTATTACACTCACGGCACAGGGAGAAGATACAGAGCGCCAGTTTGTGGTGACTGCGGTACTGATACGGGATTCGGCGGGTACAATCAGCAGAATCATTGCAGAGTAGAAACCTGGCAAAAATAAGTTGTTTGCGTTGTAAGACGTGAATATAAACCACACTTAAGTGATGAAAGGAGGATTTCTAATGAAAAAGTTCTTAGCGCTTACACTGGCAGGGGCCATGCTGCTTGCCACACCCGTCATGGCGGCGGAAGATGTAGAGGATGAGGTAGTGGAAGACGTAGAGGATGAAGATGGAGAGTCGGGGAGTAAGAGCCCGAGTGCATCGACTGTAAAACCGAAGCCCAAAAAGGAGACGGAGGAGGAACAGCCCGCAGCACCGATTCCGCCGGTTGAAGCGTCTTCCGTGCCGGCAGCCGTGGTACAGGCAGCGGCCGCAGAGGGAAAGACTGTTGGCGAGTATATGAATAATATGGTGGTGGCTGTCCCGGGACTGGACAATGCGGTACCCATCGGGCAGGGAGGGCACGTGATCTTAAACGGCGCGCCCAGCAACCAGGTATTTTCTGTTTTAAAGCCAACCATGGCATGTGTAAATTCGGCAAAGACCTTTGCTGCGGCTCTGGGAGGCAGGGTGCTGACAGTGGCACGGGTTAAGGCATCCGTAAACGGTTTTCAGACCGCGCGGGTGAATTTTTATATGAAAGGCGTTACAGCCGGACAGAACATCAAAGTTTTCCAGATCGTTAATGGACAATGGCTTGAGGTTGGTGTAACCGAGATCAGAGCGGATCATGTCGTAGTTGATCTGACGGGTCTTGGAACATTGGCATTTATTGAAGTGCCGAAGGAATAATTATGTTTTTTATACAAGTGTGGGGTTAGCGTACTGCCGTGCACAGCGGCGGTACGTCTGACGTAAGGATATGACGGAGACAGGGGAATGCAGGAGAAAATCGTGACAGATACTATCGAAAAGCCGGTTTTCCGAATTGTGGATGCAAGTTCGGGAAGATGTAATATGCGTGAAGTATATCGGAGGAAAAGTGCGGTATATAAGCTGATCAAGAGACTGATGGATGTACTGTTGTCAGCTCTGGCGCTTGTTATCTTTTCTCCTGTGTTTCTGGTGACCGCTGTTCTGATCAAGAGAGAGGATCGCGGACCGGTATTTTTTGTGCAGCAGAGGGCGGGAAAGGATATGAGGCCGTTTGCTATTTATAAGTTTCGCAGTATGTATGTAAACGCAGATGAAAAAATGGCTGAAATGATGAAACACAACGAGCAGACAGGCCATGCTTTTAAGATCAAAGATGATCCGAGAATTACCAGAGTCGGTAAAGTGATAAGACGGTTTTCCATCGACGAACTCCCGCAGCTTATCAATATCATAAAGGGAGACATGAGCATCGTAGGCCCGAGGCCGATCCTGACATACCAGATGGAGGCGTGCAACCCGTATGAGAGGCAGCGGCTTGTGGTACAGCCGGGGCTTACGTGTTACTGGCAGATTGGCGGCCGGGCGGACGTGACGTGGGAAGAATGGGTGGAGCTGGATCTGGATTACATAGAGGATATGGGGATGTGGACGGATTTGAAGATGATTTTGAGGACTGTTCCGGCGGTGTTCCGGGGGGATGGGGCGTATTAGGAGAGAATATAAGTAGTTTGTTTAGGTAAATTGTGAAAATGATAATTAACTATGGAAAATAAGAAAATAAAAATTTTAGTAGCGACTCATAAATGTGCCCAGATGCCAAAAGACGATATGTATATTCCGCTTCATGTGGGAAGAGAAGGGAAAACAGATTTGGGATTTGTGGGAGATAATACCGGTGATAATATCTCATTAAAAAATAGCTTGTGGAGTGAACTTACAGGGCTATATTGGGGATGGAAAAATCTGAACTGTGATTATATGGGATTAGTGCAGTATCGCAGACATTTTATGTTTAAGAAAAAAGGTGGGAGCTTTGAGAGTGTTTTGACTCAAGATGAAGCGGAACATTTGCTTGAAGAGGCAGACATTGTTTTGCCAATAAAAAGAAATTACAGAATCGTTACATTAGAAGAACATTTCAATGGATATGATTTTTCAACAGCTTCTGATCTGGTGAATTTGCGAAAAGTGATCCATTCTATTTCGCCAGAATATGATAAGGCAGTAGATACAGTAATGGCGCGTAAATGTGGCCATATGTGTAATATGTTTATTATGAAAAAGAATCTTTTAAATGATTTTTGTGAATGGGAATTTTCTATACTGAATGCATTGGAAAAATATATAGGTGATGACAGAAAAAGAATTATAGGGTATGTGGCAGAACATATGTTGGATATTTGGATTGAAAAGAACGGATATTCATATGTGGAATGTAAGGTTGCATTGTTGGATAGAAAAAATGAATTTGATAGAAGATTTGATTTTCTTATGAGGATATTGAGATTTAAAAAGAGGAGGATCCCATTAAGCTAGAGTGAGTATCAATATAGTGGTTATGATTTCGGAGTGTTTTAGAGTATAGATGGAACATAAGGATGTGAAATCGCATGATGAGAATTGCTGAAATATTGAGGAAGACATCGGATAAAGTTATATTTGTATGTGGCTCGCCTTACCACATTTTGATTACGGTTTCATTGATTATGAAAGCCGATTTATATGGAAATTGCGCTCTGATATTGCCGGCATATTCTCAAAAAAATATATATTATTTTAAGGAAATAGCTTCGAAAATGGAACAACAGGGAATTAAGTGTAAAGTGATTAAAAAGAGCATGATTCGCCGTATAGTAGGATTATGTGATAAAGAAAACACTGCCATAATGCAGTGTGTGTTAAACGAACTGCATGTGCAGAGACGAGATTTCTTTTTAGTGAATTACATGTGGAATAGAGCCTTGGTATCTTATCCGGCATCTCTTTGGTTTAGGTATTGTAAAGAGAGTCTTTTTATTGAGGAGGGGTGTGCGCAAAGAGCGTTACCAGATGAAAAACCATTTATAATATGGTTAAAATGTCTTTATGGAAACGAAAAGGAGTTTTGGAAGGACAATAGACTGAAAGGGATTTATGTACAAAATAAAGAAATGTTTTCAAATTATCCGATGCCAGAACTGAAGCAGTTTACATTAAATATAGATTTTAGCGAAGAAGAAAGAGGAAAACTGACTGATCTGCTTGTGAATCGTAAAGACAGAACAGAGTTAGAGAGACTTAGGAAAGAAGCATGTGGAATTCTCTATACACAGCCGATTTCTGAAGACGGTTATGTGAAAGAGGCGGATAAGATCAGAATTTATAAAGAAATAATGGAGTATTATTCCCAATATGGAAAAGTATTTGTAAAGATTCATCCGAGGGATACAACACAGTATGATTTCCCAGAAGGAATGATTATAAAAGGAAATTATCCAAGTGAATTATTGAACATTCTGGGGATTAAATTTAAGTTTGCTGTTGGACTATGTACAAGTGCTGTTGTGACAGCAAATGCAGATGTGAGAGTTAATTTAAATGAAAAGTTTTTAAGTGAGCTGAAATATGAACTACGGGAGTTATGATGAGAGGAAGGAAAATATATGTACAAGCCCCCTTATATTATAGCGGAAGCAGGATGCAACCACATGGGGCAAATAGAGATTGCGTATGAAATGATCAAAACAGCAGCCGTATTTTGTAAGGCGGATGCAATCAAATTCCAAAAAAGGTGTCCTAAAGAATTGCTAACGGCAGAGCAGTATAATACACCACACCCTAATCCGTATAACTCTTATGGGAAAACATATGGAGAGCATAGGGAGTTTCTGGAATTTACAGTGGAAGAACACGCCGGGCTTAAAAAGAGGTGTGAAGAAGCAGGTATAACATATGCGTCATCTGTTTGGGACATGACTTCAGCAAAAGAAATTGCATCTTTAAAACCTGATTTTATCAAGATACCTTCGGCATGTAATAATCATTATGAGATGCTGCGATGGCTGTGTGAGAATTATGAAGGGGAGATACAAGTATCTTTTGGAATGACAACGCATAATGAGGAAGAAGAAATTGTTCAATTATTTGAGAGATATGGCAGAGCAAAGGATGTAGTCCTGTTTAATTGTGTTTCTGGGTATCCCGTTCCTTTTACTGAGGTATGTCTTTTAGAAATCAAGCGTATGCAGGAGAAGTATGAAGACAGGGTTAAGGCGATTGGTTTTTCGGGGCATCATCTGGGAATTGCATTAGATGTTGCTGCCTATACGCTGGGAGCTGCTGTAATAGAAAGGCACTATACACTGGATCGTACATGGAAGGGAACAGATCATGCCGCTTCATTGGAGCCCGATGGTGTTCGCAAATTGGTAAGAAATCTGAAGGCGGTTTATGAGGCGTTAAACTTGAAACCAGAGGAAATTCTTTCAATTGAAATGGAGCAGCGAAAGAAACTAAAGTATAGGAGAGACTATGAGGAGGCGACATAATTGGAGCCTGTTTTAAGCGTTATTATTCCGATTTACAACCGAGAAAGATATTTGGAGCGATGTGTAAGATCGGTAGCGGCAAGCAGCCGGCAGGATATAGAGATCATATTGATTGATGATGGATCTGTGGATCACTCTGGTGCATTGTGTGACAGGTTGGCGGATGAAGATAAAAGAATTATTGTAATTCATCAGCAGAATGCTGGTGTCAGTGCTGCCAGAAACAGAGGGCTGGAGAAGGCGCAGGGAAAGTATTTTGCATTTGTTGACTCGGATGATTATATTGAACCTGATATGTATGAAAAAATGATTGCCGCGATGGAAGAATACGATGCGGATATGGTTTGCTGTGGAATTAGCAAGGAATTTGAAGTGGAGTCAGGGAGAGTTGAGAAACTTAGTCATGAGCACATTGGTACATGTTTTGATGCGATTCATACATTAAAATTATTGATAAAACCATCGCCTGCAACGGGCATTTCGCTTATTCCAGGGAATAAAATGGGAAAAAGGGATGTTCAAAAAGAAAATAGAATTTTTTTTGATGAAAATTTGTTTGAATGTGAAGATGCTGCATTTTGGTGTGATTATATTGTATCTATTAGAAATGCTGTTCATTTAAATAATATATTTTATCATTATGTGATACATGATAACAATGTTTCGGGAAATTGGCGTATAGGAACAAGTAAATTGAGCAATCTCATTGCATGGGATCATATTATACATAAATGCCAGGAAAAGTCAGAGCAATTGGTTTCAGTGGCCGAATTACGATATCAGATGTGTTTGAGAAAAATGATTTTTGAAGCATATTGTATTTATGGATGGAGCAGCACAATAGTAAGTCTGTTACCGAAACTGAAATGTTATAGAAAACAGCTATATCAATCAAAGGAGCTGTCGCTAAGTAGGAAGATATATTATTTTGGCTGTGGTGCAATTGTGAAATATAATTTGGGGAATAGGACAGCCATGTTATGGAAAAGAACAAAAGAAATATTAAAAAAATGATGTAGATGTTGAAAAGAGAAGAAAGGGACTCATGACAATATCTGGAGGTAATAAGAAATTACTTGAAGAAGCAATATATGGTATCAAGAAAGGTGCTGCAGGAGGTATTTTATTAGTTGTAGCAGGAAATATTGCTTTACTTACGGCAAAGCTTTTGGCATGGCTTGTTGTTCCAAAGGTACTCGGCGTTATAGAGTATGGCTATTATAAAACGTTTACGTTATATCTTGTATATGCGATGATGCTTCATTTTGGGTTTTCAGATGGGATATTACTGCTCTACGGGGGGAAGGACTATCATGACATAAACCAGAAGGAATTTAGAGTTTATACAAAGTTTTTTATTAAATTTCAGATGATTATTTCTGCAATGATTATCATTATATCATTGACTGCCTTCCAGGGGATGAAATGTTATACTTTCTGTATGATAGGGGTAGATGCACTATTTGCTAATCTCTCAACTTATTATAAATTTATATCTCAGGCAGTGATGCAGTTTAGAAAATATACATTACGAAATATTATACAAGCGCTAATGCAGATTGTGGTTCTAGGTATTATGGTTGCGTTGAGCAAACTGGATGTTTTGGAACTAAATGGTGAAATTTATATTCTAAGTATTGTTTTGATTGACGTGGCTTTGCTTGCCTGGTACATGATAACTTATAAGGATCTAACTTTTGGAAAAGCCGATTCTTTTAAAAAGTATCTGCCTAATATTAAAAAAATTTTTGAAGTAGGTATTCTACTGACGATTTCATATCAAATTGCTCATTTGATTTTTGTATTAGACAGTCAAATGGTGGAGGTACTGTTTGATATAACAACGTATTCGATGTATGCATTCGCATACAGTATTGCAAACATGATTACTGCGATTATAAGCGCTATTGCCACAGTTATGTTTCCAAGCTTGAAGCGTTTGGAGGTGCAGGATGCAGTGTCTAAATTTTCGATGTTAATGGCAACTGTGTCTGTAATTGTATTTTTGCTGCTTACAGCATATTTTCCATTGACTTTTTTCGTAAAATGGTTTTTGCCGGATTATGTGTCGTCCTTGGATTATTTACAGATTATTATGCCAGGACTGGCATTATCTAGTTGTATCAATTTGATTATATTTACTTATTATAAAGTGCTGAATCAGTTAAAACAATATCTGTTTATTTCGTTCGGAATACTTCTGACAGGAGGTACATTGAATTTCGGAGGTTATATACTTTATCATGATCCAATCGTATTTTCAATAGCATCGATTATCACATTGCTGATCTGGTATCTTTGTTCATCAAGATATTTGAGCAGAAGCTTTCACACGCGATGGCGGATCAATTTTGTTTACGTGCTGCTGGAAATGTTGGTTTTTTATATGGTTAATATTGTATGGAATAACAGTTGGAAAGCTATGTTAATTTACTTCATGGGTTTTACAATGACAACCTGTCTGATCTATAAGAATTATGTTAGTGACGTGTTACATAAATACAGAAAATAGTATAGATTGAATTAAAAGGCCATAATGAATAGAAAAATTAGAATGAAAAGTTTGTATATGTATATATTTATTTTTTGGTACTCTACAGAAATATTATTTAATTCTACCTTGGATAATATTCTGGGGGTATCAGTTGACAATATTAGTAATTTGATTGCTTGGATGGTTTTTGGATTACTTATGCTTCAGATAATCCTTTTTCAGTCATATACGAAACGGGAATTGATGATTATCGTAATGATCACGCTGCCTATTGTGATTGCTACTTTTTTGTCAGGGAATAGGTCATTATTGTCTGCGTGGATGTTTGTTGTGGCGGCGAAAAATGTAGATCTGGATGATGTAATTTGTGTGGCATATAAAATTTTATCAATCATGATTCCTGTGATTGCGATGCTGTGCTTATTAGGAGTTATTGAAGATGCAACACTAATGAGGGGAACAATGCGGCGCTATTCTTTGGGATTTTCTCATCCGAACCAGTTGGGATTAAGAATTTTTCAATATATAGTATGCCATTGTTATGTGCATAAGAATAGATTAGGTAAATTGAATTATATATTGATTTTCTTGGCAGTTTTATTTTTAATTATGATTCCAAACTCCAAGACGGCTTACATTGTTACA
The DNA here is from genome assembly GCA_910575775.1 of Lachnospiraceae bacterium. Classification (GTDB taxonomy): domain Bacteria; phylum Bacillota; class Clostridia; order Lachnospirales; family Lachnospiraceae; genus UBA3282. The sequence goes on from CAJTEY010000006.1 coordinate 128,202, forward strand.
GGAATTCTTTTATGTATACTATTGTTATTTAGTATTGTAAAAAATCAGGGACCGGGTTACATGAAGTTGTTTGAAAAAGGTTTATTATTTGGGACATTTTGTTTTGGCCTTTTAAGCATATTTTTTTCTTACATAGATGTCAGTAGGAATTCTGTTTTGGAAAGAATAGACAAATGGATGTCCTCAAGATTTTCTCTCTGTCATATAGTATGGCAATTATATGGAGTTTCACTTTTGGGGCAGAAAGTATATATATCAGAGAGTGAAAGGAAATTAGTAGGTATCAAAACAAGACTATTCCTTGATAATGCGTATTTGGGCATTTTTTTGCGATATGGATTATTGGTTTTCTTTATTTTTTTTATTGGTTATTTATGTCTGATTAAAGCCATGATTATACGAAAAGAATATATTGTCGCAATTATTTTATTTATGTATGCATTATATGGTGTTATGGAAAGCGGGTTATACATGATCAGCCACAATATTTTCCTTATTACATTTTCTTCTTTACTCTATAAAAAAATGGCCTGGGACAATCGGCAAATTAAGGAATTGTGAAAAAAGAAGAGTAGATAAATTTTTACACAGTATTGCAGGAGAGGTGGTTTATAGGGATGAACGTCGCATTTATACCCGTCAGAGGCGGAAGCAAGTCAATTCCTTTTAAGAATATAAAAACAATATGCGGGCGGCCGCTGGTTTATTGGACAATCAAGGCGGCATGCGAATGCTCTTACATTGATGCAGTATATGTGGCAACCGATAGTGATAAAGTCAGAGAAGCGGTGATTCAGCTACAAAATGAAAGCAGGGATTTGTTTCATAAAATGAAAGTAATTGGACGTTCGTCCGAGACAGCTTCAGATACAGCGTCTACAGAAAGTGCTATGCTGGAATTCGCCTCAAAATATGACTTTGATAATATCGTGTTGATTCAGGCGACTTCACCGCTTTTGACGGCAGATGATTTGGCAGGCGGTTTTGAGCTGTTTATGCAGTCTGAAACGGATAGCGTGCTTTCCTGTGTGCGCCAGCGTCGTTTTTTGTGGGAGGAAAATGAAAATGGAAACGCTGTTTCAAAAAATTATAACGTATGTCACAGACCGAGAAGGCAGGATTTTTTAGGATATCTGATGGAAAACGGAGCTTTTTATATTACTTCCAAAGAGAGGTTGCTGACGTTCCAAAATAGAATTTCCGGTAATATTAAGATATATGAAATGAGTGAAGATACTGCGTATGAGATTGATGAACCAAGTGACTGGATCATTATAGAGGAACTGTTGAGAAGAAGAGAAATGTCTATTGGGCTAGAAGGGCGCTTAAAAAAGATAAAGCTGTTTTTGACGGATTGTGACGGCTGTCTTACGGATGGTGGTATGTATTATTCCGCAGAGGGGGAGGAATTCAAAAAATTTAATACCAAAGATGGTATGGGCTTTTCCCTTTTAAGAGAGAGAGGAATCATAACGGGGATCATAACGGGAGAATGTACCAAGATTGTTGAAATGAGAGCAAAGAAACTCCATATTGATGAACTGCATCAAGGTATAGGGAATAAACTAGATGTTGTAAAACAACTTGCTGACAAGTACGAGATTGATATGATGGAAATTGCTTATGTCGGGGATGACATTAATGATATAGATGTATTGGAAAAGATTGGATTTCCTTGTACGGTGAATAATGCTTTAGATTCCGTAAAAAAGAGAGCGAAATATGTGAGCAGATTAAATGGAGGAGAGGGTGCGATAAGGGATGTCATTGAATTTATTGTGTCCTATTTGTAGAATGAACATTTTTTGGGTGGCTGGTTGATAGTTTTTCGACAAGCCTATTTTACCATAAACCATTGAGGGGATGTTTTATTTTGTACCAAAAAGATTCCCGCATTTATGCGGGTTGTGGCGTTTTGCAAACGCCTAAAATATAGTATTCAAAAGAAAGGAGAACGGAGATGAGTGGTCATCACTGGAAAGAAATGAAAGAACGAAACAAGAAATTTAAGGAGACGGTAATTAGAAATAAAAAAATGAGTTTCATTTTTTATGTGGTGTAGCAATGGGTGTTGAGGTTTTATTAATATGTGTAGTTACTTTTCTGCTAAAAATTGCTACACTTGAGAATGTTCTTGAAAGTATTATAATTAATTTGAGCGGACTTTTACCAACAATATTATTGTTTAATGTTTTTTATGAAAAAATATCTCGTGATTCATATAGTATTGAGGTGTCAAATAAAATAACGGAGACATTGATGAGTACACCCGAGACGCTTGAACTTTTTACCGAGGTACAGAGACAAAACTTTATTAACTCAACGATTTCTTCCATTGTGAAGGACGAGGATGTCACTGAAATGGTCTGTGATAATTTAAAAAATTATCTGATGAGGGATGAGCCGTATCAAATTAGAAAAGAGTATAATTATGACTTTGAACTAAATAGTAAGCTTCCCCAAATGTATAAAAAGTATTTTGAATATGCCGAAAATTATTTTTATATACAAGAGAAATTGCGATATAAAGTAAAGATCCTCTTTCCTGGATTTATATGTGTTTTCAATGTGGGACATGATATACAGGCAAAAGAGCATGTAGTTAGAATCATATTCCATATGCCGCGAAAATGGGATTCATTAGTTGAAATTATCTTAGTTGATCCGACGAAAGCGCCCAAAATTTTTGTGAGCTATCAAGAGGAAACAATGAATGTTGATATGCTTTCCTTTTTAAGTAAAAGTGAAGAGTCTTCGTTAAAAGTGGCACACGAACACTTAAATGGAATTTATGATATTTCAACTAATAATGATTGGGTGTATCCAATCAGCGGAGCCGTTTTTAGAGTAAGTAAGAAAATGGAATAGCATCAAAAGTGGATGTTGGTAAGTGTTATTGATATTTTGATAGAAATTTTGTATAAATATAGAAAATTTGAATTTCCCAGAAGGAAAAAACGACCGCTTTACATATGCATGGCAGTTATGATATGATGATTCTAGGTATCGGAAAACAGTATATTTTTACCGTTACTGACAATAGAACTAAACACATATCTGGGAGTCTGAAATTCTGATTTATCTGCACAGCACATCAAGGAACCTGAATCCCTTATATGGAAAACTGAACAAGGGAGGAAGGCTGATGGGAAAAAAGGATGAGTACCAGTTTGACTATCTGGATGACAACAGCAGGTTTGCAGACCAGATAAACGGCGCACTATTTCACGGAAGGCAGATCGTGAAGCCGGATGAATCGCAGATGGCGACTACAGGAGCGGAAACCGGAACAGGGAGTATGAAAACAGTTGTAGATAAGGTGCGGATCTGGAAAGGGAAAAAATTGCACATCCTTGTGGTGGAGAACCAGAACTATGTGGACTATCAGATGGTACTGAGGAATATGCTTTCAGAGAGTATCGGCTATCGCAAACAATGGAAACGCAAGAAGCTGTATCAAACTATCGGCTGAATTTGTATGACTGCCACGAACATGACACTTTCGAGGAGTATAAGACAGGTCTGCGTCAGGTATTTGAGATAGTCCGTTATGTAAAGGATAAAGAGAAACTGCAGGAAATTATGGAAGAGAATCGTGAGGCGTACAGCAGGATAGACAGTGAAACCAGAGACATGCTCGAAGTAGTGGCGCATGTGAGGATACCCGAAAGGTGCCATGTGGCAGAAGAAGGAGAGGAGCGATACAATATGTGCAATGCATTTGAGGACATGAGGCAGGAAGGATACGAGGAAGGGGTAGAAAAAGGGATTGAAAAGGGAATAGAAAAAGGAATCCGTATATTGATTCAGGCGTATCAGGAGCTTGGCATGTCTCAGGATATCATTATGGAAAAATGCGCTGAGAAATTTGAGATAGAGAAAGAACAAATTGTGCATTATTTGTGAACTTCGCGCAAACTATTTCATTTACTGACCAGATGTGTTAAATTAATTTCTTGAGGGATAAAATACGATAGAAAGAGGGAACACATTATGGAAAAGAAAAAGTCTGCCAGAGTGGACGGAGACAAAAATGTAAGCAAAAGTAAGGCAAAACGGGATGCGCGCAGGAAACAGGTGCAGAGAGAGAAACGGGATGCAAACGTCGCCAAAATAACAGGGAGCGCAGTGGCGGCAATCATAGTGCTGGGAATTTTGTTTGTGGTGGGGAGGCAGTTGTATATCATGGCGATCCGCACAACTCCCAGCACGGATTACAGCGCAGCACTTACGGATGACGGCAGGATAGCGGATGCGGATATGGCGGCTATGGTCGATCTGGCAGATTACGGAAATATTTCAGTGCCAACGGATGAGGTTTCGGCTACGGCTGAAGAGGTTGACGATGAGATTGCCTCAATGCTGGAATCCTATAAGGAACTCAGCACGGATGAACAGATGGTAATCGCTGATGGGGATGAAGTCAATATTGATTTTGTGGGAACTGTCGATGGCGTCGAATTTGATGGCGGAAACAGCGGCGGTGCAGGATATGATCTGACCATCGGATCGGGAGCGTTAGTAGATGATTTTGAGCAGCAACTGATCGGACATAAGCCGGGAGACGAGGTGACGGTGGAGGTTACCTTCCCGGAGGATTACAATGAAGAGATGGCAGGTAAAGATGCCGTTTTTGCGGTCACTGTCAATGGCATCATGGTAAAGCCGGAGCTTACGGACGATTTTGTGGCGGAGAATCTGGCAGATACAGAGGAGGTATCAACGGTAGCGGAATATAGAGCCAAGGTGGAAGATGAGTTTTATCAGGAGCATCTTCAGGAGTACCTGACGACATATGTACTGGAAAATTCCACGGTGAATACTTATCCCAATCAATATGTTAAAGCAACAAAGTCTGTCATGAAAAACAGTGACGAGAACTCAGGCATGGAGATGGAAGATGAAATTGCTTATGAGAAAGAACTCACACAGCGGGCAAAGGAGGCGGTAAAGGAGGCGATGGTTTATCAAGCCATTTTTGAGGACGCAGGGCTTTCTTTTGACGCAGATGCATACTACAATGAGCAGATCGAAGCAATGGGTGAGGAGTATGTGAAAATGTATGGAGCCGGTTATTTGGCACAGGGTGAAATGAAGCAGATGGCGATTGACCATCTGGTGGGATTGTATCAGTGACCAGATAGGGACGGTATACAGAAAAAACGCAAATAAAAAGGACTGGGACACTCTTTCGGAAAGAGAGTGATCCCGGTTCTTTTTTTGCGTTTTTTTGCTATCTGCGTTTTACAATGTAAGAAATATGGAAAAATATAATATTGCCGGAACAGGGAATCTGTCTGTCCTGGCAGGAGGGAGAAGAGAAGATGGCAGATGTATATGGCTATGTGCGTGTCAGCAGCCGCGATCAGAATGAAGACCGGCAGATGATTGCCCTGCGGGAACTTGCTGTCGCGGACAAAAATATTTTTATGGATAAGCAGTCTGGAAAGGATTTTGAACGTCCGGCCTATAAGCGAATGCTGCAGCGTATGAAAAAAAACGACCTGCTCTATATCAAAAGTATAGACCGGCTGGGGCGCAATTATGGGGAGATCCTGGAACAGTGGCAGACGCTTACAAGGGAGAAGGAGATTGATATCGTGGTGTTGGACATGCCGCTTTTGGACACGCGCAGGGGGAAAGATCTGATGGGTATGTTTCTCAGTGATATCGTCCTGCAGGTATTGTCCTTTGTGGCGGAAAATGAGCGGTCGAACATCAGACAACGTCAGGCGGAAGGCATCGCGGCAGCGAAAGCGAGGGGTGTAAGGTTCGGACGTCCGGCGATTCCCTGTCCAGACAATTTCGGGGAAGTGTACAGAGAATGGAGAAACAAAAAAATAACACTTCGCCAGGCAGCGGATGCCTGTGAAATGTCTGTCGGTACATTTTATGGGAAAGCCAGAAAACTGGAAAACTGCAACTGAGCTGAAACTGAATTTGTAAATGTGTACTTTTTCAAAAACTTACATATCTTCTTTAATAATTTATTAGTCTATCATAAAAACAATGATTGTTCAATTGTTTTTTTCTTTTTCACGGATTTTCGCGGATTTTTATGTCATTTCCACTACATTCACCTGTTTTTTCAAAAGAGTGTAATCTCCAGAAAGTTTTATGCAAAAGTACACATTTCAAAAAAACATCGAAATGCTGTATGGGAGACGAGATTATGGAAGCCGATTACGCGGTCGTTGTGGTGACATACAACAGACTGGAACTTTTGAAGGAATGTCTGGAGCAGGTTGAAAATCAGACAATTCCGGCAAAGAAAGTCATTGTGGTGAACAATGCCTCCACGGACGGTACAGAGCAGTATCTGCGGGATTACAAAGAGAAGAATGTACGTTATCGGATGATTGCGTGTGCAGAGAATCTGGGCGGCGCAGGGGGATTTGAAAAGGGGATAGAGCTGGCAGCGGCGGAGCGCGTGGACTGTATCCTGATGATCGATGACGACGCGGTTCTGGAAAACGATTACATGGAAAAAATCATGAGGGCCAGACTGGAACACCCGGATTTCCAGGCTTTTGCAGGTACTGTGCTGACGGCAGGCAGAATAGACACATTTCACCGCAGGAATATATCGAGGCCGGGACTGCGGCTGAAGAACTGCCCGGAAAACTGCTATACAGGACAGCCCGGGGGACAGCCCTTTGCCTGCGACATAGCCTCCTTTTGCGGCATGGTGGTTGACCGGGCATTGGTCAGGAAAGCCGGTCTTCCGTGCAGTGAATATTTTATATGGTTTGACGATACCGAATATTCTATGCGGATCAACCGTTATACCCGGTTTCTTGTGATACCGGACGCAAAACTGAACCATAAGACTGTGGCAGACAGATCCAGGCATCCGCACCGCCGTTACGACTGGCGGGAATACTACGGGATCAGAAACCGAATTTTGTGCGTGAAAAAGCATGGGAATGTTTTGGACAGAGCAGTAAACGGGGCGGATATGTTCTGCCACGTTGTATTTCGCAACTGGCTGTTTGGTGTGGTGAATATGGATGACTACGACTGGGCTTATGAAAAACGTCTGGTCAGGGAAGCTTACAGGGATGCAAAGGAAACCGGAGCCATTCGAAAAGGCATTCCGGAGTTCAGATAGAAGACAGACATGGAACATGCAGAGAGGAGCAGGCTTGCAGAAGTGAAGATTCAGGATATTTTATGGCCGAAGGACGGTATATGTACGGATATGGAAATGTATTTCCATTCCAATTATAAGAGAAGTCTCGTCAAGGAAGAGGGCGTTTACATACTGTTTCAAAAGGGCGGGATCGTGACGACGGATACCTATTTTAACAGTCTGACAATCGAAAAGTGGAGAAAGTACACAAAGGTAAGTAAGGTGCTGCTCACACTGTCCCTGCAGGGAAAATTTAATGTAAGCCTGTGCTGGAAACAGAAAATAAATGAAATGTACGTCGAGCGGGAATTGAAAAATAAAACCGTCAATGTGGACAGGCAGACAGAGATCACGCTGGAGTTCCCGGAAGAGACGAAGGGGATGTTCTTTTTCCGGCTGGAGGCGCTGGAGAAAGGGGCGAAGTTTTTCGGCGGCTCTTATGACGCCGGAATACAGGAAGACTGCCGGCCTGTGAAAATCGGTATTGTGGTCTGCACTTACAGGCGGGAGAAGTATGTGTGTGACAATGTCGGGCTGATCAACAGGGATATTATTGAAAATCCAGACAGCCCGCTGTACGGCAGGGTAGAAATGTTTATTTCGGATAATGGAAAGACATTGGAACAATACGACCTTGCCAGCGAAAAAATACATATATTCGCAAACAAGAACGCGGGCGGTGCAGGCGGCTTTACCAGGGGGCTGATTGAAATTCTGAAGCGCCCGGAGAGAGGAATTACACATGCACTGCTGATGGATGATGATGTGATCGTTGACACGGCTTCCATACTGCGCACAGCCTCGGTTCTGTCCCTGCTGAAGGAGGAATATGCCAGTGCTTTTATCGGCGGAGCCATGCTGCGGTCTGACCAGAGAAACATCCAGATCGAGTCGGGCGCGTCGTGGAATGCGGGCAATCTCGTTCCGCTAAAAGCAAATCTGGATCTGCGTCTTTGGCAGAACTGTCTGTTGAACGAGCAGGAGGAATACCGTGAGTACAATGCGTGGTGGTACTGTTGTTTTCCGATGCATCTTGTCAATGCGGACAATCTGCCGCTTCCCGTTTTTATACGGGGAGATGATCTGGAATATGGCCTGCGGAACATGAAAACGCTGATACTGATGAACGGTATCTGCGTCTGGCACGAACCCTTTGAAAACAAATACTCTTCCTTTCTGGAATACTATATCATCCGCAACAGGCTGATAGACAACAGTTTCCACTTTCCGAAATGGGGAAAAAAGGAACTGATCCGGGAGCTGATCCGGGAATATCGGAGAGAGGGATATCTGTACAGATACAAAAATGTATCGCTGTATATGCGGGGAATCAAGGATTTCTTAAAAGGAATTGATTTTTTGGAGCAGACAGACGGGGAACAGCTTCACAGGCAGATTATGGCGTCCGGTTATCGGTCAGTGATGGCGGAAGAGCTGGAAGTGCCTTTTTTCTACCGGGAGTACAAAAGAGGATGCAAGGAGAAACATTCCGCGCTGCATGAGGTGGTTAGAAGACTGACATGCAACGGATATCTGCTCCCTGCAAAGCATGTGAGGACGGTGCCTATGGCGGCGGCAAGGCCGGAGTTTGTCTGGCGGGCGAGAACGATCCTGTTCTACGACATTGTGGAGAACAAAGGCTTTGTCACCCACAGGAGCATACGGACTTTTATCAGGCAGGGATTTGAAGTGGCCGGTATGGTATTAGCCATACTGGTGAAATATGAAAAAGCAAAGCAGAGCTATATCAGACGCGGCAGTGAGATCAGGCAGCTTGCGTTCTGGGAAAAGTATCTGGAGATTGAGGGCGGGAAGGATGAAATATGATTATCTGATTGTAGGCGCAGGGCTGTATGGTGCAGTGGTGGCCCATGAGGCTGTGGCGAAGGGCAGAAGCTGTCTTGTGATAGACAAAAGGGAGCATATAGCCGGCAATATCTATACGAGAGAGGTGGAAGGGATACAGGTGCACGAATACGGCGCCCATATTTTTCATACTTCAGACAAAAAAATATGGGATTATGTAAACCGATTTGCAGAATTTAACCATTACATAAACTCGCCGGTAGCTGTCTTTAAGGACGAGCTGTATAATCTGCCTTTTAATATGAACACCTTCAGTAAAATGTGGGGCATCAGGACGCCGCAGGAGGCGAAAGAGAAAATTGCCGGACAGATCGCCGGATTAGGGATCATGGAACCCAAGAATCTGGAGGAGCAGGCGCTATCCCTTGTGGGGGAGGACGTGTATCGGAAACTGGTGAAAGGATATACGGAAAAACAGTGGGGACGGGACTGCACTGAGCTTCCGGCGTTTATCATCAAGAGGCTCCCGCTTCGGTTTACCTATGACAACAATTACTTTAACGACAGGTATCAGGGGATTCCTGCTGGTGGATATACGGCGATGGTGGAGAGGATACTGAAAGGTGTTGAAGTAAAGCTGGGCGTTGACTATCTGGAGCACCGGGCAGAGTTTGACGGCATGGCTGACCGTGTGGTCTACACCGGGCAGATTGACCGCTATTTTGACTATTGCGAAGGGGTGCTTGCCTACAGAAAAGTGCGCTTTGAGCAGGAAATTCTGGACTGTGACAATTATCAGGGAAATGCGGTGGTGAATTATACGGAGCGGGAAGTGCCCTATACGAGAATCATCGAGCATAAGCATTTTGAGTTTGGAACCCAGCCAAAGACGGTTATCTCGAAGGAGTACCCGGGTGAGTGGCAGAAAGGCGAGGAGCCTTATTATCCTGTAAACGATGAGAAAAATAATGCGGTGTATGAAGCCTATAAAAAGCTGGCGGAAAAGGAGAGACATGTGGTTTTCGGAGGCAGGCTTGGTGAGTATCGGTATTACGACATGGACAAGGTGATTGGCAGGGCGCTGGAGACGGCGGAGAAATACTAATATGATGAAAACAGACCGGGATCTATTCAAAACATACAGATGGGGGATGATCTATGCTGTTCTGGCAGCGTGTGCATTTGTTTTATCGGTGATAATGAGGCCGATAGCATGGAATCAGGAACCATATAAACAGATTCGTTTGTCCGTATTTACTTTTAAAAATTTGATATTGTTTTTGGGGACTGCTGCTATTTTTTTCCTGCTGTGGGAAATTTTGTTCCGATTATGGAATAAAAAAATATTCTTGAAGAAAAATGATGCAAAAGGCGTGTTTAAAAAGACATTCTTCTTTGTGCTTCCTTTTTGGGGCATGGCGTGGATGATACATTTTCCGGGCACAGGAATGAATGACACTGTAAATATTATCGATCATGCAATTGATGGACTGCAGCCGCTATTACATTCGCTTCTGGTGAATCTGGTTATACATAAGGCTGAAAAAATAACAGGAAGTATGCTGACGGGTTATGCGGTATATGTTTTGCTGCAAATGATAGTTTTTGCAGCAATTGTAGCGTATACGGCGGAGTGGCTTGCTAAACGGGGGGTAAGAAAAAAAGTTCTTATAGCATACAATGTTTTTTTTGCTATTACGCCCATTGTTGCGAATTATGCGATTGTTATAGTCAAGGATAGTCTGTACTCTTATGTGACGCTGCTTATATTGCCGTGTATTATTGACATGACTGACACGGGGGGGGGGTGGATTAAAAGTGAAAGAAATGATCTGCTCTTTACCATTGCTTTGATGGCGGTGGCATTTATGAGGAGCAACGGGGAACTGATTGCATTTATTGTCCTGCTGTACTGCATTGTTAAATTTGACAGACTAAGGGGAATTTTTATCAGGGATCTTGTGCTGCTTGTCATGATATCTGAACTTCTGTCTACCGTCAAAAGCAATGCGCTTCAGGAGGACATATCATTTCGGGAGGCGATGTCTGTGCCTATGGTTCAAATGGCGGCGGTAGTGGCGAATGAAGGGAAGATATCTGAGGAACAGATACAGACATTGGAAAAATTTGCGCCAATAAGTATTTGGCGAGATAAGTATAGTTTTTCAAATGTAGATGTTGTGAAGTTCAGCGGTGAATTTAACAATCAATATTTGAATGAAAATAAAGCGGAGTTTCTCAAAATCTGGTTGGAACTCGGGGTGCAGAATGTGCCGCTGTATATAAGGTCGTATTTATTTCATATGTATGGGTTCTGGAATTTGAATTCTTCCAATCAATGGGGCTGGGGTGGCGGCCAGTCAATCTTTTTCACAACATGCAACAATACATCTGGTGCGTGGTGGAATGAATATGTGACGGAACACGGGTTTGATAACAGGGGAATTTTTGAAAACAGAGTATCGCAGGCATTAAAGGACAGATACAGGTATATATTTGTATTTTGGGGCGGAGGGCAGCTGTTCTGGATTTTACTTCTGCTGATATCATTTTGTGCGCAGAAGAAAGCTGGAAATGCCATCGTGCTTGGCGTAATGCTGCTAAACTGGGGTTCCATGATGGGAGCAGCACCGATATCGTATGCCTACAGATATGTTTTTTATCTGGTGGTGTGTCTGCCGTTTCTCCTGATATATTTCAAAACTGAAAATGAGAGGCAAACAATAGAGAACTGGGAGAAAAAAGAGGATGAGGATGAACAGGAATGCATTAAAAAGGGGGATAGCAGATCAAAATCATAATTTTAAGGCTAAGATGCGATTGCTTATTATAATTGCTCTTTTTGCTGAAACAGTAGTCTGTAATTTCAGGACATGGGAATCCATAGGGTGGAAAGCATGTGACATGATTGGAGAAAGCATGTTTTCTTTAAAGGACGGGCAATATGAGTATGATGCTGAAGGGGATACTTCTATTATTGCTCCCTTTCGTGAAGATTCCTGGTGTGATTTGACGATTTTTAATGGGGAGATCCGTGCAAAAAATGTATATCTGCTATGCCGTTATTTGGATTCTGCGCACCAGCCGATTGAGGACAGTTATGTCACTGTTTATATGAAAGTACGGGACGAGGGCAATGAATTAAGCTATCAGCTTCCGGACAGGGTGATTGTTCCCAAAATTGAAAGGTCGCATTATAACCGTTTGAATCCATGTGGCCGGTTAAAAAGTTTGGATTTGACTTTTCCCAAGCCCGGTCATACGGACATCGCAGCAGTGGAAATAATGGAATGTAGATTTAATGTTACAGTTCCGTTTCGTTTTTCGATAATTCGTTTTGCCATATTGATAGGTTTGCTGTTTTTTGTACATAGTTTATATCCCAAATCGCATGTATACAATATTCGCTTTGGGGAGATTTCCCTAAAAAGAAGGGGGGGGGGGTATCGTTGGCTTTTGTACGGTATTATGCATCGTATTCTGCCTGCTTTTTGCAAATATGAATCCCCAGTATTATTACAGGAATTATAGAACCTCGTACCATGAGCTGGCAGAGGCGCTGATGGACGGACACGCTTATCTGAATGAGAAGCCGGCGGATGCGCTAGGGACAATGGGGAACCCATATGACCCAAGACTGCGGGATCAAGTCATAAGGGAGGCCGGTGAAACATGGAGACTGGACTGGGCTTACTACAAAGGCAGCTATTATGTTTATTTTGGCATTGTTCCTGTGCTGCTTCATTTTTTGCCCTATTATGCACTGACCGGGGCGCACTTGCCGGTAACGGTTTCGATATCAGTTTTTGGGTTTTTCTATATTACAGGCTGCTTTACACTGTTATACTCGATTTTTAAAAGGTATTTTTCAAATACACCGTTTGTGATTTATATACTTAGCTGCGTCATGTTAATTTTTTGCTCCGGAATGTTTTACGCATTTCGGGGTCCTGCCTTCTATGGGCTGCCCATATTGGCAGCAGCAGCGTTTGCAGTATGGGGACTTTGGTTCTGGTATGGGGCGGAGGATGAAAAGGGGCATAAGCTTAAATGGAATAAGGTGATGGCGGGTTCTCTTTGTATTGCTTTAACAGCCGGATGCCGGCCTCAATTTCTTATCGTAGCTTTTGCATCACTGTTTCTGTTTAAAGATTATATATTCAATAAAAACTATTTGCGGTCTAAAGAGGGGATCAGATTTTTAAGCGCATGGATATGCCCGGCATTGTTCATAGCAATGGGGATTATGTATTATAACTTTATTCGTTTCGGTTCGCCTTTAGACTTCGGGGCGAATTATAATCTTACATCTAATGATATGACACACCGGGGATGGCATTGGGATCGGACATTATTAGGCATATATGAGTATTTGTTTGATCCGACAAAGATAAGCGCAGTGTTTCCGTTCATCCTGGATTCCATACGGCCCTCTGACAGAGCTATTTCTTACACAAATTATATGGGTGTTACAATTGTTGAAGGCAATTTTGGCGGCATCATTTTTAATCATCCGATTTTAATACTGCCATTCGCATCGGTATATTTAAAAAAATACTGTAAAAATATCTATCAGATGATTTTGTTTTTTCTTGTTTCTGCTCTGTCAGTCGTGGTCGTGGATACACAGATGTCAGGACTGGTTGGACGCTATTTGATGGATTTTGGATGGCTTTTATGCCTTTCAGCTATAATGCTGTATGCTTCTATAGAAAAAAACTGTAATGATAATACACTAAAGCTTTTGATAAGAGGCGGAATTCTAATAAGCGTTTTGTGGGGCATTATTTATGAATCCTTATTGGCGTTCAATGTTCACACGAATTCGAATTTGCAGTCATTTGCCCCAAAGCTGTATTACAGTGTTCTTTCCATGACTGAATTTTGGCTGTAAGCAGCGATACTGTTTATCTTCGCAGATTCAAAAAGCGGATCATTATAATTGCAATTATGCCGGAGGGTTAAAATGGATAAAATAGCTGTGCTAATACCTTGCTATAACGAAGAAACGACAATTGGAAAAGTGATTCGGGATTTTAAGCGGGAACTTCCGGAAGCAGTCATATATGTCTATAACAATAATTCGACTGACCGTACATATGAAGAGGCTGTTAAGGAAGGGGCAATTGTGTGTAATGAGTATCAGCAGGGCAAAGGAAATGTAATCAGAAGGATGTTTAGGGAGATAGAAGCGGAATGCTATTTAATGGTGGACGGTGATGATACCTATCCAGCGGAGTACGCCAGGGAGATGGCAGATAAAGTCTTTGAAAGAAAGGCTGACATGGTGGTTGGAGACAGATTGTCTTCTACATATTATCAGGAGAATAAAAGACCTTTTCATAATTTTGGAAACACACTGGTAAAAAAATTAGTTAACTTACTATTTAAAAATGATATCAGGGATATTATGACCGGATATAGGGCGTTCAGTTATCAGTTTGTGAAAAGCTATCCGGTACTGTCCAAAGGGTTTGAAATAGAAACAGAGATGAGTATTCATGCAATTGATAAAAATATGATGGTTGAAAATGTGGTAATTGCATATAGGGACAGACCATCAGGAAGCGAGTCCAAGTTAAATACCTATGCGGATGGTTATAAAGTAGTCAGGACAATATTAAGGTTATACAAGGATTTCAGGCCAATGGCTTTTTTTGGAATGATCTGCGCTCTGCTGTCCCTTACATCGTTCGCCTTTTTTCTGCCTGTCCTTATAGAATATCTAAAGACCGGATGGGTGATGAAATTTCCTACGTTAATTGTATGCGGATTTGTTATGATTGCGGCACTGATGTCATTGTTCACAGGGGTTATTCTTAATTCGCTCAGGCATAAAGACAGGCAGATTTTTGAATATCTGCTGCATGAGATACGTTTTAGAAGGAAACACTGAAAGGTTCTGTTTTCCTATGCCTGACGGTTTGACGTTTTACAGACGGCAGAGCGTGCGGCTACAGATGAATCAGACTGCAAAAAGGGGGGCATGCCATGAACTACAATGAAAGAATACGGGAACTAAGAAAAAACAGATCCATGGTACAGCAGGAAGTTGCGGATATGCTTGAAGTTGGCCAGCGTACCTATGCGGACTATGAGAACGGCAAGACGAGAATCCCGGTAAAGAGCCTGCTGGTTCTTGCCAGATTTTATGATGTGTCCATGGATTATATTTCGGGAGCGAGTAACGTGAAGGAGCGGTTTCCCAGTTGTTAGGAGGGATTTTTGATGGACCAGCTGATACAAGAAAAGAATTTTGCGGCGTATTGTCGTATGCTAAAGCACTTCAAAGATAACATATTGATCTTAATTGCAGTTAAAGATACACCGGGATTCTGCCTGCGTGCAGATGAACAGAAAGCGGTAAAGGAACTGGGGCTGGAGGAATCGTTTGAGGGAAAACATTGGCACAGTTATATCGCTGCGATCAACTGCGGAAAAGTGGTAACTGAAAAAATATCTGTCAATGATGAAGATCTGGAAGAAAGACTGACGGCTGCGAAACATGAAATCAGACTGTTCAGCAGTGTTTACAAGAAAGCAGACACTGCGAAAATCATCATTGATGATATCAATTATGCGGTCAACAGCAGGGGATTTAATTTTGTTATTTTTGACTGGAATAAAGAAATGGTTATCGACTCTGTATGTTTCGACAAACTGGTCCGTCATCACTGTACGGTCAGAAAAGAAGATACGTTGCTGGCACGGATTCATGACCTGGAGACGGAACTTGGGATGATAAATAAGCATTTGTCAAAGTTCGAGACTCTTTTTCTGAGCCAGATGGAAAAGATACAGATGCTGTTATGGCAGTGCTACCGTACTGAAGGAGAGGAACTGACGGCGGCAAGAGAGAGATTTTTCTTAAGTCTGCCTAAGGCATCCGGTGAATTAAGAGATTTACAACTGGCCGGACTGATCCTGCTCATTAAGTTTGATCAGATCTGTAGAAAGAACCATATTCAGTACTGGCTTATTTTCGGAGGATTGTTGGGAGCGGTTCGGCATCATGGCTGCATTCCATGGGATGATGACCTGGATGTTGCAATGATGCGGGATGAATTTGAGAAGGTAAAGACAGTATTTTCTGACGATCAGGATTTTTATATCAAAGAGAGCGTGTGTGTGTCAGCGGGGAATCTGAACTTTTGCCATCAGTTTGCGTATAAAGCATATGATGTGGAAGTTGTTCTGGATATCTTTATATATGATTATGCGGATGAAATCAACGAAGCAGTAATCTGGAAGCAGTTTGCGTTCAATAAGGAAATAGCGGTGGAAGGAAATAAGATTGCCAAGGCGGCTGGCCTTGATCCATCTGATGGAGATATTCTTTTTCCGTATGACTCTGCGCCGCCTGCATTCATCCAATGCATTGAAAGCTTTAATAAAAGAGCATTTGAAAGTTATGGAAAAAGACGGGCGGAGGCGCGGGGAATGATATGGTCCGTTGAAAATTTCAGCTATTTACCAGCGGCCGGAACCAATAAAAATCTGGCAGAAGTTTTTCCGCTGGGTGAAGTGGAATTGGAAGGGCATATGTTTTTTGCGCCGCGCAATGCAGTGAAATATGTGAATGACATGTATGGGGATGCCTTTTCGATTCCTGATGACATGAATACACACAGACATTTCAGAACGGACAGCAGGCAAAGGGAAATTCTTTCTGAAATATTAGAAAAATTTAAGTCTATTTTGTAAGTGATAAAAGGAGGCGGCACCAAAGATATGAATAAAGGAATGCTTTATTGGATAACAGGATTGTCAGGAGCGGGAAAGACAACTGTAGGGAGCAGATTATATTATCGTATGAGAGCACAAAAGAAAAATACGGCGATATTTGATGGCGGTATATTAAAGGATATAGTAGGAAAAGATCTGGGCTATAGAAGGGAGGATCGGCTGGAGAGGGCCTATAGATATAGTGCCTTATGCAAACTTCTGACAGACCAGGGGATTCATGTGATTATATGCACCATTGCCATGTTTGATGAAATAAGGGAATGGAACCGGGAGCATATTGAGAATTATGTAGAAGTGTTTCTGGATGTTGAGATGGAAGTATTGAAGCGCAGGAGCCGTAACGAGCTTTATTCTGAACATGATGGAAAGACAGCGGGAAGCGACCTGGCAGTTGAATACCCGAAAGATCCGGATCTTGTCATAAAAAATGATGGGAGACAGTCGCTGGACGATATTGTACAAAATATTTTAAACTACACGGTTGTTCCTCAAAAGAGATGGAACAGAGATGAAGCGTATTGGAACAATTATTATGCCTGTCAGGCAGTCACGGAGGCTGCGCCCAGTTTATTTGCCTGTGCCATGTTGCAGAAATACATAGAAATTGGCGGAAATTTAGTTGAACTGGGGTGCGGTAACGGAAGAGACAGCCTGTATTTTGCAAAACATGGGGTTCACGTTACAGGAATAGACGCATCGGAGGTTGCCATAAA
Organism: Lachnospiraceae bacterium; assembly: GCA_910575775.1. GTDB lineage: Bacteria > Bacillota > Clostridia > Lachnospirales > Lachnospiraceae > UBA3282. Next base: position 145,599 of record CAJTEY010000006.1, read on the forward strand.
CGAATTGCAGAAAAAGAATTTGCTGCAAAACTGTATTTTTATATGCGACGATTTTGTGAGCGCAGAATCGCTATATCGGATTCAGTATGATTATTGCTACAGTAGATTTACGCTTCACGCGATCAATGTACATCAGGAAACGCAGATTCTACAAAAGGCATATGATATGCTCAAGGAAAATGGGTATCTTTTTATAGAAGCACGTTCTGTAAACGATAAAAAATATGGGGCAGGACAGGCTGTAGAGAGAAATGCGTATATCTGTGACGGACATTATAGACGTTTTATTGTGCTGCAGGAGCTATTGGCAAAACTGCAGGACATTGGTTTTACGATAATCGAAAGTGCAGAGAGCGATCAGTTTGCACCGTTAAAAGATGATATTGCCGTATGTGTAAGAGTTGTGGCACAAAAAACAAACAAGGATTTACAGCCCTAAAGGGCAGGACAGAAGCCGGAGGTAAAACGGGTCATGTTTTTCACCAGTATAGCCATGTTTTTTATCGCTCCGTTTGTGGCGTGGAAAATACATAGTCGGACACGGAGAACGGATATAGAAGGAAAAAAAGGCATAAAGGTTCTGGCGGCGTATTTTTTCATTCTGAATGCCGCCACATTTGCCGTGTCATCGTACCGGGGCGTTGACATGCGCGGATGGAATCCCTTTACCACGACCGTGTCATTCCGAATCAAATACATGGTATGCAGTACGGTGATCGGCGTGTGCCTGGCCCGGGCGGTGTGTGGTTTTTTGAACAGAGGCATTACCGTGGCGGAGATCAGGAAGTATGCGGCCAGGTTCTTTGGAGACATGAAAAAATATTTCCCCTACGCTGTCCGCGCCGCGAAGGCTGATCTGAAGGCGGAAGTGACCAATTCTTTTCTGGACTGGATGTGGTGGCTGATTGAGCCGTTCTGCATGATGCTGATTTATACGGTTATGTTTGGCGTCGTGTTCGATGCAGCGGAAGAGTATTTCCCGATTTTTATTTTTATCGGAATTACTATGTGGAGCTTTTTCACCAGAGGGATAACGGGGAGCGTGGAGATGGTGCGTGCGAACAGGGGGATTGTCACAAGGATCTATCTGCCCAAATATATTCTGCTGTTCTCGAAACTTATGGTGAACGGTTTCAAGATGCTTGTGTCTTTTGCGGTTATCGCGGTGATGCTTGTTGTATTCCGGGTGAGGGTAACGGGAAGCGTGCTGGCGATGGCGCCGATCCTGGCAGTGCTCTTTCTGATCACTTTTGGCATTGGAAGCATATTGATGCATTACGGCGTGTACGTGAATGACCTGTCCTATATTACGGGCATTCTGCTTACCATGATGATGTATCTGACAGGAACTTTTTATGCCGTTGCAAAGCGGATACCGGAACCTTTCGGAGCGGTACTTGAAAAGTGTAACCCGATTGCGTTTCTGATCGCGGAGATGAGGAATGTGGTGCTTTACGGACAGTCGCTGGACTGGAAACTTCTGTTTGTATGGTGTGTACTGTCTGTTCTTTTGGTCGGGATCGGCGTGTTTATGATTTACCGCAATGAAAATTCTTATGTAAAGGTGATATAAGCGTACTGTTTTTAAGCGAAAAAATGCTTCGGCTGGAGGGGCAGATGAAAGAAAAGAAAAATGCGATAGAACTGGAAGATGTGTGTATCCACTACAGCATTATGAATCATGTCTCCATACGGAAAACCTTTCTTCATAAAAAGAAAAGGAAGGAGGTATTTGAGGCCGTAAAGCATGTGACGTTTTCTGTGGGTGAAGGTGATATTTTGGGAATTATCGGAAAAAACGGCAGCGGGAAGTCCACGCTTTTAAAATCCATCGCGGGGGTGTTTTCCCCCAATGCGGGGAGAATCGACTTAAAGGGACATTCCGTATCACTGATGTCACTGGGAGTGGGTTTCAAGGATACGCTTTCGGGAAGAGAAAATATAGTCCTGTCCGGAATGCTGCTTGGCTTTTCTGAGAAAGAGATTGAGGAGAGGGCGCAGGATATTATTGACTTTGCCGAGATCGGAGAATTTATAGACAGGCCGGTGAGAACTTATTCAAGCGGCATGTATTCCAAACTCGCATTTTCCATCACGGCGATGCTGGAGACGGATATTATGTTGGTTGATGAGGTTTTAAGTGTGGGGGATGAACAGTTCAGAAAAAAGAGCCTGAATAAAATGAAGGAACTGATCAACGACAGGAAACGGACGGTGATCATTGTCTCACACAGCATTTCTACCCTGAAAGAGCTCTGCGATCAGGTATTGTGGCTGCACGATGGGCAAGTCAGGCGGATCGGAAAGACGGATGAGGTGCTTGGGGAGTATGCGGCGTATATGGCTCCTGCGGACAGGAAACAGGACGGCAGGAGAGTATGAGAGTGGAGGGGAGTATTTGTCGTTATACTGGGCTTTAGATCCCTGTGTCCTCATCCGCTATTACAATCCGTTTTTCGTATGAAGCCCCCTTTTGCTATGCCTGGCAAATGTTTCGCTTCACAGGCACAGCAGAAGAGCAGACCTGGGCAGCAGGGGAACTTCGTCCGCTGCTCCATAAACTTGCAAAAACAGGACGTGACGCTATATTTCCCGCACATCATACGGCGTCGTCTGATACACGTAGTAATTCAGCCAGTTAGAAAACAGAAGCTGCCCGGCGGAGCGCCAGTTGACGATCGGCTCCTTTGAAGGGTCGTCTCCCGGGAAGTAATTTACTGGAATGTTTGGATTCATGCCTTTCTCCATATCGCGCGCATATTCAAGAGCCAGCGTATCGGCATCATATTCCAGATGGCAGGTGACGAAGAAATGCCTGCTGTCTTCTGTTTTGGTGATAGCCATACCGGCCTCGTCCGAAACAGCCATGAGCTCTAAGTCCGGCACAGAGGCAATCTGGGCCGGATCGATCGTCATGGCGCGGGACTGCGGCGCATGGAAAATATCGTCAAAGCCCCGGAAGAGTGGAGATTTTCGCTTCAGAATCTTATGGATATATACACCCGACAGTTTTTCATCCAAATCCTCTCTGTCAAGACCGTAAAAATAGTATAAGGCGGCGTATGCGCCCCAGCACAGATGAAGGGTACAGTGCACATGTGTGCGTCCCCACTCCATGATCGTGCAGATTTCATCCCAGTAAGCTACTTTTTCAAAGCGGACGTGATCCAGTGGAGCGCCGGTGATGATCATGCCGTCGAATTTGCGGTTTTTGATCTGGTCAAACGTCGTGTAAAACGCCGCCATATGATTGGAATCGGTATGTAGAGGCGTGTAGCTGGCGGTCTGCAAAAATTCTACATTTACTTGTAACGGTGTGTTTGAGAGCTTGCGCAGAAGCTGGGTTTCGGTTACTTCTTTGGTGGGCATCAGGTTTAAGATCAGTACGTCCAGTGGACGGATATCCTGATGCATCGCCCGGTATTCTGTCATGACAAATATATTTTCTTTCTCTAAAATGCCGGTTGCCGGCAGCAAATCAGCTACTTTGATGGGCATGAGAATCCCTACCTTTCTCTTGGGTTTTTCATAATAAATGAAAATACAAATGATACAATGTATGATATCACAAATAGATAACGCGTGCAAGGGACAGCGCGGCAACAGGGCGTATATCCGGCAGGTATATGGTTTAAAAATAATGCAAATGGAAATATTTACCAAATAATTGTCAAAATTCCCTTAAAGGTTTGTATGCTGACAGAGCGGTAAATGATTGTAACCTGTTTTGGAAAATGCTATAGTAATAGACAGACGGGGTGAGAGGGCGGATTGATCGTCCGGACAGAAGATGTCTGCACTTCGTAACAAACCAATTTATAAGGAGGAAGTTTGACATGAAAAAAGCACTCGTATTGACACTGGCAGGCGCTATGATTTTCTCTACACCTGTTATGGCGAAGGAAGTAGGCTCACCTGAGGCAGTTTATCTCGAGGACGACTCTTACACCGGCGTTATTGCCGAGACTGTTCGGGCGATCAACGAGAACAAGACGATTCAGGAGTACTCGAACAATGCAGTGACAGATCACTGGAATCTGGAGCGTGATGAGATCCAGGATCTGGCAATCGGTAAGGGCGCTGTTCTTGACGGCGAGGAAGCGCCGGGACTGACCTTTAATCTGCTGAAGCCTGAGCTTAAGAGAGTTTATGCGGCGAAGACACTGGCGCAGGGCAAAGGTAAGCTGCTTGCAGTGGTAAATGTACATACACATGCTGCTTTTGAGACAGCGGCGTTTACTTTTTACGCTCCCGGCGTAAAGGCTGGCGATGCGATCACTGTTTATCAGCGTGTGACCGATGAGGAGTGGACAGCGGTTCCCACTGTGGTTACAGATGATCATGTTGCGGTTGAGATTACTGACAACGCGCATCTTGCTTTCATCAAGGCAGCAGCAGTGGTAGCAGCACCTGCAGCACCGAAGGCAGCAGTTGAGGTGAAAGCAACGGTTGAGGAAAAGGCAGATGCAAAGGCGGATGAAGAGACGGCTGTTGTTGAGGAAGACGCTGTAGAAGTAGCAGTAAAGGCTGACAAGAAGGGCGATGCAGAAGTTTTGACTGTTGCTGACAAGGCTGATGAGGAAGAGAGCGAAGACGAAGCGGCTGATGAGGAAGAAGAGTCCGAAGAGAAGGAAGACGCAGCAAACTAAAGAAGGATAAAAGTTTATTTGTAGTGTGGATGGAGCGCATCATGTTGTAAAAATATGATGCGCTTCCTTTTTTGCCGATTGACCATAATTTCGGAAGGTGGTATAGTTAAGAGAAAAAGGAGGATGATTGACATGAAAAAATTAATTGCATTGGCGTTGGCTGGCACTATGGTTTTCTCCGTGCCTGTTATGGCAGAGGAAGTGGGCGCACCTGTAGCCGTATATCTTGAGGACAGTTCAGATATCGGCGAACCTGCAGAAACGGTGCTGGCTATCGAAGAGAATAAGACCATTGGTGAGCACATGAACAACGCTGTCATTGATATCTGGGATATGCTTGGCGCAGAGGTTCAGGATCTGGCGGTCGGCCAGGGCGCGGTTCTTGACGGTGTGGAGGCTCCCGGCCTTACCTTCGACCTGGTTAAGCCGGATCTCAAGAGAGTGTATGCAGCGAAAGAACTGGCGCAGGGCAAGGGTTCCCTGCTCACGGTTGTAAACGTACATACCCATGCAGGATATGGCACAGCACAGATCACTTTCTATGCGCCCGGCGTAAAGGCAGGACAGGCAATCACTGTTTATCAGCGTGTAACCGATGAAGAGTGGATTGCGGTTCCTACGGTAGTGACTGATGATCATGTAACTGTTGATATCACCGACAATACCCACCTTGCATTTATTGAGGCAAAGTAGTAAGGGTGTTAAAAATTAAGTGTAGTGAAAACGCATCGTTTATGGCGGTGCGTTTTCTTTATCTGTCCGGCAGAAAAATATTTGCATAATTTTGTCTTTTATCTTATAATTGATATGTATTAACGTTTCGAAACAGGGGGAACGAGGAAATTATGGAGACAGCATATCAAAAGGTTAAGGTGCACAATGAACTGGAGTGGTGTCAGGTAAAGGATTTGGCGACAAAGGAGAAGATTGAGAAGGTGCTGTTAAAACACCGGGTATCCTACTTTGTGAAATGGGAAAAACCGAAGTTTTTTTCCAACGATACCTTTGGTTCCTGCGTATTCTGCGTAAACCAGCTCCAGAAGGAGAGCGCGGACGATGCGATCCAGGAGCTTGAGGATGAAGTACGGGATAAGATCCGTTTCATAAACCGCAGGGTGGATAAAACGTTTTATTAGACGAAGATGCCATGTTTCATACAATAAAATAGTGTAATATGATAAAAATACCGGGTGCGCGAATGAGCGCACCCGGTTTATTCTTTACTGCCGTCTGTCAGACGGTAGTTTTTTTAAATTTTTCTGCGCTGTGGAGAGCATCAGTTTGATGCGGTTTAACTGATTGACTTCGCTGGCGCCGGGATCGTAGTCGATGGCTACAATATTGGAGCTGGGGAAGCGTTTGCGAAGCTCCTTGATGACGCCCTTGCCGACCACATGGTTCGGCAGACAGCCAAAGGGCTGGGTACAGACGATGTTGTCCACGCCGCTGTGTATCAACTCTACCATCTCTCCTGTGAGAAACCAGCCTTCCCCGGTTTGGTTGCCAATATCGACAATGGGCTTCGCGTAATCCACCAGCGTGTAGATGCTGACGGGCGGAGTAAAGTGTCTGCTCTTTGCAAATTCCTTCGCGGCCTGCGCACGCAGCTTTTCAAGAGCCCGTATACCGAAGCGGGAGAGAAGGGCAGCCTTTTTCGAGGTACCCAGAAACTCCGCTTTATAAATCTGGTTGTAGAAGCAGTAGAGCATGAAATCCAGCAGATCGGGCACGACTGCCTCCGCGCCTTCCGCCTCCAGAAGCTCCACCAGATGGTTGTTGGCGGCCGGGGCGAACTTTACAAGAATCTCACCGACAATGCCCACGCGGGGCTTGCGCAGATCTTCATGGACAGGGATCTGGTCAAAATCCCTCACGATCTGCCGGCACATTTTCTGGAAAGTCAGATAGTTTATGGATTTTCTGGAAACAAAATCCCGGCATTTTTTTACCCATTCGGCATGCAGCGCATTGACGGAACCTGGCTCCTTCTCATAAGGCCGCATGCGGTAGACGCAGCGCATAAAGATATCGCCAAACAGCGCGCCGTAGGCAGCACGCATAAAGAGGCTGGCGTTCAGATGGAACCCGGGGTTGCTCTCAATACCGGCCAGATTTAAGGAGATTACAGGAATCTGCGGCATGCCGGCCTTTTCCAGGGCGCGTCTGATAAATCCCACATAGTTTGTAGCGCGGCACCCGCCGCCGGTCTGGCTCATAATGACAGCCACTTTATTCAGGTCATATTTCCCGGAAAGCAGGGCATCCATAATCTGTCCTACCACGATTAGAGAAGGATAACACGCGTCATTATTTACATATTTCAGCCCCACATCCACAGCCTGCCTTGTGTCGTTGCCAAGCACCTCAAAGTGGTAGCCGCAGGCATTGAAGGCGGCCTCTATGATCTCAAAATGAATCGGGGACATCTGAGGACAGAGGATGGTATAATCTTTTCTCATTTCCTCGGTAAATGGTGCCTTTGTGATGGCGCTGGAGCGTATCACACGCTTTTCGCCCTTCTGTTCTCTGACTTTGATGGCAGAGAGCAGGGAACGGATGCGGATTCTGGCCGCGCCCAGATTGTTGACCTCATCAATTTTTAAGCAGGTATAGATCTTGTCGGAGCGGGTAAGGATGTCGTTCACCTGATCCGTGGTCACGGCATCAAGACCGCAGCCGAAGGAATTGAGCTGGATCAGATCCAGATCGTCCCTTGTCTTGACGAAGCTTGCCGCCGCGTAAAGCCTCGAGTGGTACATCCACTGGTCGGACACAATCAGCGGTCTCTCCGGCGCCGCCAGATGGGAGACGGAGTCCTCGGTCAGCACCGCGATATCGTAAGAAGTAATCAGCTCGGGAATGCCGTGGTTGATTTCCGGGTCAACGTGGTATGGGCGTCCAGCCAGCACGATGCCGCGCTTGTGGTTTGTCTCCAGATAGCGGAGCACTTCTTCGCCCTTATCGCGCATGTCCTGTCTTGCCGCAGCAAGTTCTGTCCAAGCCGCCTCTGCCGCATCCATAACGGATGTTATTGGAAGTTCCCGAAATTCCCTTGTCAGCGCCTCCGTTACCGTCTGCAGGCTCTTAAAGGACATAAAGGGATTGCGGAAAACAACTTCCCCACGTCCGATTTCCTCCACGTTATTCTTGATGTTTTCGGAGTAGGAGGTGACGATGGGGCAGTTGTAGTGGTTGTTTGCATCGTGAAACTCATCCCGCTCGTAAAAGAGGGCGGGGTAGAAGATAAAGTCCACTTTCTGTTTGATGAGCCACGATACATGTCCGTGCGCCAGCTTTGCCGGATAACATTCCGATTCGCTGGGAATGGATTCGATGCCAAGCTCGTAAATTTTGCGGTTGGAAACAGGGGAGAGCACCACCCGGAACCCAAGCTTTGTGAAGAAGGTGAACCAGAAAGGATAATTCTCGTACATATTCAACACCCGCGGAATACCCACAGTGCCCCGCTTCGCCTCGTTGGCGGGCAGAGGTTCATAGGAAAAGTAGCGTTTCAGCTTATAGTCAAAGAGATTGGGGGCGCCGTTTTCCTTTTTGGCCCGCCCAAGCCCCCGCTCGCAACGGTTGCCGGAAATGTATTGACGCCCACCCGTAAATTTATTGATGGTAAGACGACAGTTGTTAGTGCACCCTTTACATTTGGCCATACTGGTCTCGTACTGCAGCCCGGTGATCTGTTCCAGATTCAGCATGGAAGTCTGATATCCCTCTTTGTAGTGCGCCCTTGCAATTAGCGCCGCGCCAAAAGCGCCCATGATACCGGCGATATCCGGGCGGATAGCCTCGCAGTCGGCAATTTTTTCAAAGCTTCGCAGAACGGCATCGTTGTAGAACGTACCGCCTTGTACGACGATATTCTTACCGAGCTCTGAGGCATCGGAGACTTTGATTACCTTAAAGAGCGCATTTTTGATGACGGAGTAGGCCAGTCCCGCAGAGATATCGGAGACGGACGCGCCTTCTTTCTGCGCCTGCTTTACTTTGGAATTCATAAATACCGTACAGCGGGTGCCCAGATCAATGGGATGCTCCGCAAAGAGGGCTGTTCTGGCAAAATCCTCCACCCCGTAGTTTAAGGATTTGGCAAAGGTCTCAATGAAGGAACCACAGCCCGAAGAGCAGGCTTCGTTGAGCTGTACGCTGTCCACGGTATGGTTTTTGATCTTAATGCATTTCATGTCCTGCCCGCCGATATCCAGGATGCAGTCCACTTCCGGGTCAAAGAAAGCGGCGGCATTGTAGTGGGCTACCGTTTCCACCTCTCCATCGTCAAGAAGAAAGGCGGCTTTCATCAGCGCTTCGCCGTAGCCGGTGGAGCAGGAGCGCGCGATTTTTACACCTGCAGGGAGCAGATGATAGATCTCCTTTAAGGAACGTATGGCGGTTTTTAGAGGACTGCCGTCATTGCTGCTGTAAAAGGAGTAGAGCAGGGAGCCGTCGTCACCTACGAGCGCCACCTTTGTGGTGGTGGAACCGGCATCGATCCCTAAAAAACAGTTTCCCTGATAGGAAGCCAGATCGCCTGTGGCCACATGATGGGCGCCGTGACGCAGACGGAAAGCATCGTAGTCCGCCTGGGTGGCAAAGAGAGGCTCCATGCGTTCCACCTCAAACTCCATTTTGATATCGGTGGACAGCTTGGCTGTCAGCTCTTCCATCGTATAAAAAGCCTCCTCCTTCGCGTTTAAGGCAGAGCCTATGGCTGCGAAGAGGTGGGAATTGTCCGTGTCGATGATATGGGCGTCATCCAGCTTTAACGTGCGGATGAAAGACTGCTTTAATTCCGATAAGAAGTGCAGCGGACCGCCGAGAAACGCCACATGTCCCCGAATCGGCTTGCCGCAGGCAAGACCGCTGATGGTCTGGTTCACCACAGCCTGGAAGATGGAGGCGGAAAGATCCTCCTTCGTTGCCCCCTCGTTGATGAGAGGCTGGATATCGGATTTGGCAAACACGCCGCAGCGGGCCGCTATGGTATACAGGGAGTGGTAATTCTTAGCGTATTCATTGAGTCCCGATGCATCCGTCTGCAGGAGGGAGGCCATCTGGTCGATAAAGGAACCTGTACCTCCGGCGCAGATGCCGTTCATGCGCTGTTCCACATTGCCGCCCTCGAAATAGATGATTTTTGCGTCCTCACCTCCCAGCTCGATGGCCACGTCCGTGACAGGCGCAAAGGTCTGCAGGGAAGTGGAAACGGCGATCACTTCCTGCACAAAGGGAATTTGCAGATGGTTCGCCAGAGTCAGGCCGCCGGATCCTGTGATGATGGGATGTACCGTGAGGTTTCCAAGCAGCTCAAAAGCCTGGGAGAGAAGAGATGCGAGCGTCTCCCTGATATTTGCAAAATGTCTTTTGTAATCGGAAAAGAGTATCTGATGCCTGTCGTCCAGAATGGCGATCTTGACGGTGGTGGAACCGATGTCAATGCCAAGTGTATATTGCATATCACTCATTTCTTGTTCGCTCCTTCATGTATCAAACGGTATCTTGGGTTAAGCTACCTTTTTACCTATTATAATGTGTTTTTTGGCACACGCTGTCATTATACGACACAGTCTGTCAAAATGCAATTGTCCAATTCTTAGAAAAGAATGAAGTTTTCGGAAGACATTTATTAAATTTTTATGAGAAGGCGATTTTTGAGGTTGTGACATTTACTTTTAAAAAGAGGAATGCTATATTATATAATCCCATCTTTGACAGTTGAGAAAAGGTAAAAACCTCACATCCAGCATAAATACGCTGTTTGTGGGGTTTTCTTGGTTGAAAAGTATGTAGCTATTTTTGCTTCTTCTTGGTCTGGTTT
>CAJTEY010000007.1 GCA_910575775.1 Lachnospiraceae bacterium
CGCAAATCCTTTCCCGGTATTCTCTGCTTCATTGAAAGAGATACGGTAATTGACTGCGCCCGTTTTATCAATCTCCGGCTCTTTTTGTGGTACTTTTTCCGGCTTTGGCGGATTGCCCCCGGTCAGCGTTTCCACATCGCCCATGACCTGCCGGATAAACGGATCGTTTTCTAAAGCATTTTCGTCTACTAACTGCCCGTCCACAATCCCGGCTTTTTCCAGACCTTCCCGGACAGCCTGCGTGTCAATGTCGGGGAAATCATCTATTTCAGCAGAATCTTTTGATTCTGAAACAGTTCCCGGCTCTGTAACCATATTTTCTGCTTCTTTCCCCTGTAAATCTCCGTTGAGATTTTGGCAGAAAACATCCGCTTCCTCCGGTGTGTCAAATGTTGGCACTGTGCCATCGCCTGTTACATAATAATCCTGTGTTTCGCTGTCCCATACCGCATAAGGCTCTATAAAGGCATCCGAAGTTTCCGTAACCGTAAAGCGTATTGTTTCTTCCTGTTCCGGTTCTTCTGTCAGATTTTCCGGCTCTGCATCCGGGAGAGGTTCTTCCTTCTTTTCTTCTGACTGCTCTGCTTCAGAAACTTCCGCAGCGTGTCCTTCCCTCTGCTGTTTTGGCTCGCTCTCATAACGTGCCGCATACTTCTGAGCCTCCTTCAGCAGAGCATCCATTTCCACCGCTTTTTCCGTATTGCCGCTTAATGACTGCATCAGGACATAATCAGCGGCTTCTAAAAACAGAGTATCATAGACCGCCTTGCCCTCTAACCTCCTGCTGTCATCCTCAATGGCAACCGCCCCGGTATCCTCGTTCCAGCCGACCACATCTTTCATAGAAAGCGCACCGCAGATTTTAACCACAGCGGACATCTCCGCAAGCCTTTCCATCAGCGCTTTTTCATTGTCGCTGGCTTTATTTTCCGGTTCGGGACTTTGGGATTTTTCCCCGGAAATTTCCGCTTCCTGTTCCGGTACAGCAATTTTTTCCGGCTCCCTGTCACGCTCTATGTACCGCCTTGTCTGGTTTGTAAAACCGTCCAGCACAGCCGGGTGGGACGTGACGAGGTAATCCCTGGTCTGCCAGTCAGCGGAAGGGACAAGGCTTTTTGCCCACTCCTTATTGTCGGGGGAAAACCGCCCGTCATGGGATAAGTGCATGATTGTGTTTGCAAGGACGATTTCCACACGTTCCTTCCCATACTGCCGGATAACGCCCTCTGCAGTATCCCCCGGAAGGGTGTAACCGTCAAATTTCTCCGCAATCGCTTTTTCTATGGCATCTTTACATTCTACCCGGACACCATGCTCCAGCTTTTCCTGCTCCCGGCGCATGGCTTCCTCCGCCTGCTCTTTTTTGTACTGTGCAAAGGCTTCCTTGCCCTTCGGCGTAAGGTATTTATCCGCATTGACAAGCTCCCTGATGCGCTTCTCCACCACGTTCCATTTTAAAAGCACTTTTGCGTATGGATCGCCTATCCTGCCTTTCCCCAGTTTGATTCCTTTGGAATCGTGCCATTCATCGCTCCGGTCTGAACCGATTAAGGCGGGAGCGCCGCCGCCCGTCCCGTATTCATTTTTAAGGAAAGCAATATTTTCTTTCTTATCATGCCCTTCCATAAAATACTCATAGATACGGAACTGCCCATGATGATAGTTGCTGCCGCCTGTCAGACGCTCATCTATCTCATCCTGTGTAATAAAATCCTCATGCAGCACCTCCATGCTGTCCTGTACCGGGTATTCCGTTTTCTCTGTACTTAAATCCGCAATCTCTGAAAGCAGATGCTCCGGCTTTTTCACATACCGCCACCTGATCTGCTTTTCCCCGGCTTCAATCTGCTCTTTTGCGTGGGAAAGCTCCCCGGCGATGACATCGCGCCCCTCCTGTGTGGATAAAAGCTCGCACAGGATTGTCATGCTCTCCGGGTGGTTGTGGCTTTTAATCGGTATGCTCTCTGGCGCTTCCCCGATACCGTCCCAAAAGAAATTGAACAGGTCATTTGACACCCTCTGACGTTCCACCGCATCCACAAGGAACACTTCATTTGCGCCCATGTAAGAGCCATTCTCCACCATAGAACGGACAACGCCCTCTATTTCCTGCCATCCCATCACCGCAACCGGGTTTTCCTTTGCGGACATCCCGTAGCCGACGCTCATGCCGGATTCATTGAACCAGACGGAAATGGGATTGCTGCCAAAATCAAAGCCTTTCCCCGTAGTTCGGTACTCATTTTTCAGAAACTCCGCCATTTCCTCCGGCGTTTTGCCCTGCTGGTACTTGGCATAAATGCGGCTCCTGCTGTTATCCCGTCCGCCCCCTGTGCGTAAAATGGCTTCAAGCTGCTCCTTTGGCAGAGAAAAAGCGGCGGGCATGATATATTTCTCTCCTGCCTGCGCCGCTTCTATCGTGCCGATCTGTTCCTCTATCGTGGGGAATAAACTAAGCTGCTGGTAACTTTGCGTTTCCTTCGGTTCTTCCCATTGCGGAATCTGCCCCTCTTTCAGATATTCGCCTTTTTCCATGTAAAGGGCGATGCTGTCCCTCACAGTTTCCCATGATACAGTTGCCTCCGCTGTCCGGTTTAAATAGCTCCCCTTCCAGACCGTCAGACCGTTTTCGTCCGCCCTATACCCGGCTCTTTCCTCCCCTACATAAAACTCGGTAAATTCCTTATGCCTGTAACTGTTTTTGATATATTCCGTCTGTTTATCCTTATCCGGCTCGAAAAGCATTACCCCGGCAATATCCGGGCATTTATGCACCATAAATTCATCAAACTGCAAGATGCCTTTCTCTATTCCGGACAAAGAAAGACCGGGCAATGGTTCTCCACTGTCCGGCTCTGGTAAATCCTTATTTTCAGTTTTTTCAGTCGCTCCTTCACTTACAGGCTGTATACCAGTTCCCTCAGTACGATTTCCTCCGCCGAGTGCCTGATGCTGTTCATCTTCTGAACCCAAAGCATCTGGTTCTCCGCCTTGAGTTTTTCCGTCACTCCCTCCTGCTTCATCATCTGCCCGGTCAGCAGTTCCATCCTCTGCTCCGCCTGCTCCTGAATGGTCAGAAGATGCTCTTTCAGCTTCCCTTTCAGCAGAAGCCCGGTGTAAATCCCCTTCTTGTGTTCCTGTAAGTAATTCTTCCTCATCAGTCCGTATTTCGTCAGTGTCCCCTCCGGCTGTTCGTCCATCTTTAACATCGGTATCAGATAATCCCCGTTCTTCTCGTAAGTCAGATTCATTATTCTTTCCCCTTTCCCCGGCGTTCCCGGTCTGTGTGGTAAGTTGTATGTCCTCCGTTTTGCTTTCACGCTTTAAAGCATTATAGCGTGTGCCAGAGGTATTTGCAAGTCCTTTTTCGACAAAATTTCTTGATGCTTCCTTTCCGGCGATTTCCCTGTCATACGCCCCGATTGCTTTGCCAATCTCCATAAGCACAGGCTTGGATAAATCGGATATGCTGTCACCGATGTGCGACAGTGTTTCTATTGTATTAAACTCATGGATATAGGGGAACTGGATTTCCTCTGCCAGCTCCGCATCTTCCATGCCGCACCGCTTTAAAACAGTGTAGGCGATGCTGTCCGCCAGTGTTTCCCGGACACGAACAGCAATATTCAGTTCGTCCAGTTCCTCCAGAAAACTTCCCTCTTTCAGATATTCCATATCCGAAGCAAGCTCCCCATAACAGTCCTGTGCAATCCGGGAAGCAATCTCCCTGATCCTGTCCGTAAACCCGGCTTCTTTGTCAGTATCCCCGTAAATCCCTTCCAGACGGTTCAGAACCGCTTCCTGATGTTCCTCCCGCATCTCCCAAAGCTGAGGGAAACGCCCGATGCGCCTTGCCTTATGCACGTCCGATATGTCAAAAACGTACCTCAGTCCGGTGTAGGGACTCCCTTCTTCGTCAAGAAGTGCAATCCCCTTTGCGCCCTTGTTTACCCAACAGTGCATTTTTTCATTCCATATCTCTATGGAAGCGCAGGCTGTGGCGTCCGGTCTTTGGGCATAGATAAGGAGCTGGTCTTTGAACGGGTATTTGTAGAGCCTTGATGCTGTGTTCAAATATTTCTTCCAGCTTTCTTCATTTCTCGTCACCCTCCTTGAAGTTTCTTCGGAGAGTATGGAAATTAAGTCATATTTTCTCATGGCAATCCTCCATTTCCTGTTTATTGTTTTTGGGCAATATAAAAGGTGGCTATGGTTCGTTCATAAGCCATTGCCACCAGTGACGGTAAACTTTATTCAATTTTTGTATGCTCCTTTCCTCGGATTTTTAATATAAGAAAAGCACCTAAGATTTCTCCTAAGTGCTACTCCAAATATAATATTCAATATAAAACAAACATCTTTATTGCTTAATGTATAAATCATATACCATTACATTAATCGTCAATGTATCTTTTGAATCAGACTCCTTAGAAAAAATACCTTGCCACTGGTTATGTTCAAGTCGAATGATATTTTTACACCTATCTGATGCGTTCAAAGCCTGATCTATGCTATCAAGCAGCGATTCAAAATCTTTATTTTCCTTATTAAAAATTATAAGTGATGTTTTTGTTTCTCTCCAAGTTGTATAACTGCATAGCTGGTCTATTGCTTCAACAAATTTTTTACTGCCATGCCAAATTTTACATTCAGCTACATATGCTGCCTTATTATCAAATGGAATATAGATGTCAGTTTTTCCAATTTTGTTAAAAGTTTCCCCTGAAGCTGTACCCTGATAATGTGTGTTCAAGTTTGATAAAATAATATCTCTCAATTCTTCTTCCAACAACTTACTAAAAGTACGAGCAGTTTTTTCCATAGATACACACGCTAATGAAATAATACTCTTTATATTTTCGTAATGCGCATCGGAAATCTCATAATTTTTCTCAGGCTCTTTCTTATTTGGAAAAGATATTTCTTTTTTCTTCTTTGCTTTTTTTAAAATAACAGGCTTTGTGTTGGGTGCATTAGCATTCAGCTTTAATGGCAATTCCAATCTTTCTCTCATTTGTAAATAATCATTTGCTTTTTGTAACCTTGTTTCCAAATATTTGTTTACAATATTTGACAAACCGTTATTATAGCTTCTCACTTCCTGATTTATCGTTTCTATTGTCTTAAAATATGTATCTATTTCACGCTGAAACCCCTTTTGAACAATCTCATTACTATTCTCACTTCTTTGCAATTCACTCTTTGCGTACTCCAGAGAAAATATAATTTTCCCATAATCATCGTCAGTTGGTGCTATTACTCTGTCAACTGGAAAACTTTGCCTATAAAAAGTTGACGGTCTTAAATCCAATAAATCTTTATCGCCATCAAAAGGAATTGTAAAAGTAATTTTATAGCCATCTAACATATGATACTGAGAACCAAATTCACTATATCCGGGGCGATAGAACTGATTATATCTTTGTAATTTTGTTTCGGTAAGCTCTTTCGTTATGTTTTCCGTAAATATCTGAATTTCTTCAATTTGATACTTTGCGAAATAATACTCTGTCAAATCCCCCAAATCGGTGTTACATATTTCTGTATTTGTCAAATTATTTATTTCATTTCTAATATTATCAGATATAGCCCTAAACCATGATGTTGTTTCCCCTTTTTCAAATAAGTTCATCTTTCATAATCTCCCTACTTCATAATAGCACAACCTTTCTCTAATTATATCCTTTAACCACATAAATCTCAACTACTTCTAAATAGACTGCAAAACACTTTTAAATGCTTTACAGTCTATTTTTATCAACTATATTAAATTTTCATTATTCATAAAAGCCATGTTCCTCAATGCCTTTTTCCAGAATGGTATGTATCAGTTCCTCCAGCTCCACACCGTTTATCTCGCTGACCACGATCAGCTTTGCAAGGGTATCTTTCTGTACGGATATGGCATACTGTTCCTCATCGGCACGAAGTTCATGGACGCAGATGCCAAGTCCGTCCGCAATCCTGCATACCACGCCAAGCTCCGGCTCCCTGATGCCCGCCAGAATATCCATGATTATCCTCTCCGGCACTCCCGACATTCTGGAAAGCTCGATAATGCTGATTTCTTCCTCTTTCATCACGTTTAATAACTTATCCCCGGTTGTAAACATCTTTCTTCCTCCCTTATTTCTTCTTCCCGCCAGAAGTTTTCTTTTTCGGAAACTCCATGACAAACTTAAACTGTACCCCGCTTTTTTCTGCCCCGTCTTTGGTGTAATGGTATTCTTCCATCCCACTCGGAATGATATAAGCATCATAGGGCTTGCCCGCCTTGCTCTTTAACCCTTTTAACAGGATTTTCTTTCCGGCAAGCATATCCTTCACCTGTGCATCGGTAAGGGCAGCACCCATTACCCGGCTCACGTTCATACCGCATTTTTTCACGCAGTAAGCGCCGAATTTTCCTTTTACCACCTGACCGCCGCAGTTCGGGCATACCCCAAGAGCCGCCTGCTCCTGTGCGAACATCTTTTTCTGTTCGTCACTGACCTCATGGTAGGTATGTATCAGTTCCGACACCATGTTTTCAATGTCCGCCATGAAGTCCTCCATAGGAAGCTCCCCTTTCGCTACCAGTGTCAGGGCATTTTCCCAATCGGCGGTAAGTTTCGGGGACTTCACCACATCCGGCAGCACCGTAATCAGCTTCATTCCGTCCTCTGTTGGTATGATCTGCTTCTTCTCACGCTTCACAAACCCGTCCCTGACTAACTTCTCAATGATGTCCGCCCTTGTCGCAGGCGTACCCAAGCCTTTTCGTTCCACGTCATCGCCCATATCTTCCGCCCCGGCACGTTCCATTGCCGATAATAATAAATCTTCCGTAAAGTGCTTCGGCGACGAAGTGAAATGCTCGCTGACTTTCGTCTGCACACCGTCAAATGCCTGTCCCTCCGACAGTTCCGGCAGCTTCTTTTCCTCTTTTTCTTCCTCCTGATTCCCGGAGATTTTAAAGGAACGCTTAAAGGCATCCTCAAAGGACTTCCACCCGTTATGCGTGACGGACTTCCCGGAAACCGCAAAAGTATGTCCATTGCAGGAAAACTCCGCCTTTACCGTTTCATACAGATGTTTCTCCCCGGTGGCGCATAACAGGCGGTTCGCAACCAAAGACAGGATTTTACGCTCCGTTTCCGGCAGTGCCGCAAGGTCAGCTTTCGCTATCTCCATTGTGGGGATAATGGCGTGGTGGTCTGTCACCTTTTTACTGTTCAGAATCCGCTTTATGTCTGGTCTGGAAACCTTGTTTTCCTCAAACATCAGGGAACTGAACACTGCTTCAATCACGCCCTCTGCGGTCTGCCCCATGTCATCGGATAAGAACTGGCTGTCCGTCCTCGGATATGTGGCTAACTTTTTCTCATAAAGGCTCTGTGTGTACTCTAAGGTCTGCTTTGCGGTAAATCCAAACAAGCGGTTCGCATCCCTCTGGAGCGTGGTAAGGTCATAGAGCTTCGGCGGCATAACCGTTTTTTCCTCTTTCACAACGGACGTGGTAAGAGCCTGCCCGTTTTGGCAACCCCCCGCAATCTCATCCGCTTCATTTTTATCATCAATACGCCCGGTGGCGGCATCCATCCCGTCCATCAGAATATGTGCCATGTAATATTTTTCCTTCTGGAAATTCATAATCTTTGCTTCCCGGTCTACTAACATCGCAAGGGTGGGTGTCTGCACCCGCCCCACCTTTAAAACCTTTCCGCCATATAAAACCGTAAACAGCCTTGTACCGTTGATGCCCACAAGCCAGTCCGCTTCCTGCCTGCACAGTGCGGAATGGTACAGGTTGTCATAATCGCTCCCCGGCTGTAAATTTTCAAGCCCTTCACGAATGGCGCTTTCCTCCATTGAGGAAATCCACAGGCGTTTGATCGGCTTGTCACAGCCTGCCATTTCATACACAAGGCGGAAGATAAGCTCTCCCTCCCGTCCGGCGTCTGTTGAATAGTTGGAATAGGTGACTTAGAAAATATCCATTATTCAAGGGTTTCCAATGCCCCTATGAATTTGTAATGGATAGTAAGTCGTTGAATTTTCTGCCCGTCAACTTCTACGGGTTCAGAAACAAGAATTTTTTCTATCAGTTGATTGATTATCTTAAAATTGAGTTCCGTTATTCCTGCATAACCGCTTATCTGCTCCGCAAACTGCTCAATGGAAGATAACTGCTCCCTGTCCGCTATGGCACTTTTTTCAAGTTCCTTTATCTTGGCAGTCAGTTCTTCCTGCTCGCTGTCATACCTTGCCGACAACATTTGGAAACGCTTTTCGGTCAGCAGTTCCCTTGTCAAGTCCTCGTACAGTTTGGCATACAGGTTTTCAATCTCCGACACACGCTGTTTACATTGCCTTAGTTCTTTTTTCTGCTGTTCCCTGTCCGCTGACATTTGGAGATTAAGACGCTCCGCAATTTCCGTTACCATTGCTTTCCTGTCCGTCAGTGCCTGTCCTGCGTGTTTCTGAATGTCTACAAGCACAACTTCGTGAACCGTCCTCGCCTCAATGTTGTGTGATGAACAACTTTCTTTCCCGAATTTACGGTACTTGGTACAGCAGTAGAAAGTCTTGTCCAGTACGTTGTTCCGCTTTCTTTTCTGCTCGACTTTGGCAAGCATGGCACTCCCACAATCAGCGCATTTGATAATCCCTCGGAAAATGTTATCATATCCGCTTGAACTTTCCCCGATAACAGGCGGTCGGCTCTGTAAAATCTTTTGCACATTGTTCCAGCGGTTCTGTTCAATGATTGGCTCATGTGTGCCATAGATAACTTCACGCTCTGCAAACGGAATATACTGTCTTTTCTTGGAACGTATGGTCTTAGTTGGTTTGTCCGCAACAGTAAGGTTTCCTGCATAGACGGGATTGTGCAATATCTGACTGACATAGGCAGTATCCCAGTCATACATTTTTTCCTCGTCCATAAAACGCTCAAACAGTTCCTTTTTATAGAAACTCGGTTTCAGCACTTTTGCCTTACGCAAGCGGTTACAGATAGTGTGAAGCCCCACACCCTCCTCGGCGATTGAGAAAATCAGTTCCACAACGGGGGCGGTCACTTCATCAATGACAAGGTGGTTATGGTCTTTCTCGTCTTTCTGATAACCGAACGGGGCGGTGGTTGCCATATACTTGCCCTGCATTCTCCTTGCGTGGAGTGCGCTCTTGATTTTCCTTGATGTGTCCTTTGCGTACATTTCATTGATGATGTTGCGGAACGGTGTAATATCCATTTGTGCGTTGTCTATGGAGTCCACCCCGTCATTGATTGCAATGTACCGCACGTTATGATTAGGGAAAAATACCTCGATATAAGTACCTGTTTCAAGATAATTCCTCCCCAATCGTGACAGGTCTTTTGTGATGAGCGTTGACACTTCCCCGTCCTGTATATCCTCGATAAGCTGTCGGAAAGCGGGGCGGTCGTAGTTTGTACCGCTGTAACCGTCATCAACGTAAAACTGGCAGTTCAGAAAACCGTTGCGCTTTGCATAATCTTTCAGCATGGTTTTCTGTGTGCTGATACTCATGCTCTCATTGTTCGTGCCGTCATCTTTGGAAAGCCTGCAATATAAAGCAGTGATTTTGTCGTTATTCAGTTTTGCCCTTTTCATGTCGTCCTCCTTAATGAAAAGGGACTTCCTCAATTCCTATTATACTATATTCCCTTTTCCGTTTCCAGTGCTAATTTCCGCTGTTTTCCGCTATCTCCTTAACCTTTTTTGTTATCTGTTCCTCGGCTATCCGCTTGAATACCGTTTCCATTTTTTCAGTGCCTACATAGTGCCTTTCCACGATTATTTTTGTGGGTGGGTGCTGTCGGGTGGCTCTTTGCCCTGTGTTGCTGTCTTTGCTCATAAATCTGCTCCTTTACAATAAAATAGAGCGCATAGATTTTTCTATACGCTCTGACGCTGTGTTACTTATTCAGTTGTGATTGTCGTAAGGTAAGATAAAAACCGATTGAAATTAAAAATATATGTTTTCTCAACTTCTAAAGTGAATTATCAAACGTAAATCCTGTTTCATTTGCCTCCATTGCGGTAAATGTATCATATTTCCCGTTTGTATACTCTGCAATAACCTTACCCCAAAAGTTTTGGGCGGGTAAGTTGTTAATCCATTGGGATATTTCCCACCCACCATGAAACATATCAAAAATCTTCATAGCGGCTACCCTGCCAACTCCTTTTTGTCTGTACTTTTTCATTACAAAAAATTCGGCTATGTTATAAGGGCTTGGCAGATTATTATGTTCACAACAAGAACGTACTAAAACCAGTCCCGCAAGTTTTCCATTTACCCTGATAAAAAAAGGGTGTCTGCCTTCTTCATTCCAATAATCATCAATATGCTCATATCCAAAATATCCATATTCGTTTATGTCATCATTGGAAAACTCTGAAAAATCATAATTATACAATTCCAACATCTGAATAAAAACAGATTTCTGCTCGTATAATATAGGCTCTACACGAATATCCATACATATCCTCCATAAAAATATAATTATACTGTCTATGATTTGTGCCCCTAACAAGAATACCACAATCACACGCTCATTTCTATTAGATTTCCATTAAATTTCTTCCTCCCTCCGCTTAGTCCTGTTCTGTTGCCTGTTATGCTGTCGGCTCTCGTTCTGAAGTTCCCTCTCAAGGTTCTTTTTGTTATAACTGATTACCTCGGCATATGCTAACTCTGTGGCGGTCTTGGTCTGCTCCTTGCCGATACTGTCATACTCGGATTGCAAGGACTGTATCTCGGCTTTCCACTGTTTCGGCGTTATCTTCTCGCCATTCTGTAAAAGGCTCTGCATACGCTCCTTTAATTCGGGGTACTTCGATAAGCTGTCCTTATGCTCCTTATCGTATTTCATTTTCGCAAATCCTTTGAGTGACTGGCTCTCCTTATAGGTGGCTTGGATTGGCGCATAAAGGGCATACATTTTTGACAGTTCCTTTAATCGGTTTAGTTTCTGCCCCTTTGAAAGATGTACCGTTTCCAACTGTTGGTATCTCTGTTCCTTATCCGCTGTGAATTTCGCAAGGCTCTCAAAGCTGTCTATCTTCCTTGTCGTGATGAATTTCTCCGCATTGTCGGCTGACTGCAAGGCGCTTCTGTCGGATATTCTTCTTAGGTGCTTTCCGCTGACAATCGGCAAGTCAAGTCTGCCTTTGCGTTCCCTCACTTTTGCAATCATTTCTATGACTTCATTCTTCACGCTGACCGCCGCATTTTTAATCTGCGTACTTTTGTACGTTGCGTACTGTGCGCTGTGAAGTTCCTGCTTGGCAAGCATGAGTATTTCTTTCGCCTGTTCCAACAGTATATTGTTCTTGATGATTTCCCGATTGATGTTTCCCCTCTCGGTCTGTATTCCCTTGCGCTCTAAAGCGTTGGCAATCGCCCCGATATGGATAGTTGGCTCTCGGTCAATCCCCTGTTCCTTAAAAGAACGGTGTTCCCAATGTACCGCAATCCCTAACTGCTCATTGGCGGCATTGATTGTGTCGGCTAAATCCTTGCGCCACATTTTAGCGTTTTCCTTACTGTTCCAGTCGGTGCTGTCGGCGGTGTGGCATTTCCATTGTTTCCTGTTCCGCTTGTCAACTTTCTGCTGACCTGTCTTTTTGTCAATCACTGGTATCTTTTCGCCGTTCTCGTCAAGGTCATAGATTTTCTTCTGTTTCGCTCCCCATTCCCCGTTTTCAGTGATAGGGCGCATGGTAAGCAAAACATGGATATGGAGATTGCGCTGTCCTTTATCGTTCTCGCTGTCATGGATTGCCCAGTCAGCGCACATACCTTTATCAATAAAATTCCTCTGAACGTAATCCCTCACAACTTCCTCTGCAAATTCGTAACTCCATTCGTTGGGGAGTGACGCTTTTAACATTCTTGCAAGCTGTGATTTCTGCCCTTTCTCTGACAGTTCAACAGCGTTCCATAAAGTGGCTCGGTCTGCATACTCTTTGGGCGCATTGGGCGGGAGAGTGATTTCACTATGGACTAAATCCTCATGGTATTTCGGGCGGTAGGTCTGCCCGTCAAACTCGCTGACAAGAACACTCCTGCTGATATAGGACGCTTTCTCAACTGCCGACTGCCCCTTGCTCCGCTTGACTATGGAAAAACGTGTGCTTGCCTGTTTCGTGACATTACCCATACGCAACACCTACATTCTGCCAATAGGGTAGTGGGGTGCATGAATAGACTTTGTGGGCAGATAAAAGCCGCACTTTGGCTTTTGTCTGAACGCAAAGTTCACTAAAGGGTAGCAAGCGTAGCTTGCGAAGGGGAATTGTCGTTTCCCCTTTTGGCTGTCGCAAGACAGACAACGCCCTCTGCAAGAGTCCATGCAAGTGAAACTTGCCCCTCGGAGAGCGCACATACCACCTCTGGTGGTATATCTGTGCGCACCCCGTAAACGGGGTGAATACGTTACCTCGGCTTTCCAGTTCCGTTGCCCTCGTCATTCCGTACCGCCCTCGCTTTCATTTTCGGCATTGGGGAGAGTAGGTTGTGGGGGAGTGGTTTCTCGGCTTTCCGCTTTGATTTTAGATATAATCTGCTGACACTCCCTTGTCTGCAAGGCAACCGACAAGATACGGTTTAACTCGCCCTCGTCATAGCGGTAGCAGTCGGGGAAATACTTCACGATAATACCGCCCATGATGTACTTGTGGTGGTTCTCGGCTTTGCGTTTTTTCTCGTTCTGTTTTTTCTTTTCGTTAGCTACACGCTGTTGCGCCTGTTTCAACGCCTGCAATGCTTTTTCTAAGTTTTTGCTTGTATCATTCTTGCTCTCAATCATTTCTGATACCTCATTCTTTCTGTGCTGTGTTGATAGTTTCTGAAAATAAAAAAGGTAGCTGATTGTCTGTTAAGATAACCGCTACCCAAATAGGACTATTTAGTTTCTGATATTCTTTTTTTGCCTTTGTCCATAAATACAAATTGGGAATTTCCATTTCTGAAAATTCCCTTTAAAGCAAGAACTAAAGGCTTAAAATTCATCAAGCATTTTTTTGCAACTTTCTATGGTTTCTTTTGTTATTCGTTCTATTTCTTCTTCCGTATGAGTGTAATAAAATGATGGGGGAAACAATCCCCAACAACTTCCACCCATAAGTTCCCACAATCTGTCCATTTCCCATAATTTTATTTTGAACATTACTTTGCGTTTTATTTTTTTTAATGTACTGATACATTTCCTTGCAACTGCCATTATCCGCATTAGCCTTTTTCCCTTTCTGTTTTACCTTGCTCCAATTCCCGCTTTTTCTGCAAAGTATTCCCTTTTTGCCATAAGTTCCTCTTGCGTATCTTTAGACAGGCATTTGAATATATCCTCATAATCCAGTTCTGCCATTGGGGTGTTTTTTGTGAGTGCTAACAACTGCGCCTCAAACCATTCGTCCCATAAATCAAGAAAAAGTTCAAGGCTGTCTGTGTAGGCTATGGCGTCATCAAATCCATACGGGAATTTATAATATATCAGTTTCACAAATCCGAACCTTCCTGCGTCTACAACCGTAACTTCAATTTCATCAAGTTCCTTCTCATAAGCACTGACAACTCTTTTGCATTTTTCATATTCTTCATCGCTGATATACTTTCTTTTTTCTTTGGGTTTTTCTTCCTGCTCCTGCCAATCCTTTTCCATCTTAACGATTTCCTTTTCCAAAAATTGGAGTTTACTTTCCATTTCTTCTTTGGAAGTGGCAGCAACAGCAAACTGCAATATTTCTTTTTCATTCCACCCATTAACTTTTTCATAACGCTCTGCCAATGCCGACAGCCTTTCCTGTTGCTCGTCCTCAATTATGTACGTAATTTCATAAAATTTCATTTGGTGATTTTTCTCCTTTCACACTAGGGGTCATACATATTCATTTTTTCCTACTCCCTTAGTATATTCGTTCTTACGAAGATATTCAAGTATGAGAATATACTTTATTCTATTGTTATACACACTATTAAAGGGGGACTGAATGTGATTGACTATTCCCCGTTTTGGGAAACTTTAGAAAAATCAATTGAAAACTGGTATACTCTGACGAAAAACCACCGCATATCGGATAGCACGCTCAACCGTTTAAAACACAATAGAGATGTGACCACTAAAACGCTGAACGATTTATGCCGAATATTAGGCTGTGACATAAAGGATATTGTCCGATACATTCCTTCTGACAAAGACCAAAAATTATAAACTGGCGATAGCAATTTTCACTGTTTGCTGTCGCTTATATTTTTTACATATCATTCTCCCTTGTCTGTTTTTTATTTGTTCTTTACTTTTCTTACTTCAAACTAAAACTACACATTCAGTTTTGCTCCTTTCCTCTTGTTGTATTCGTTTTTACGAAGATATTTAAGTATCGGAATATATTTTATTCTATTGTTAAAGATACTATTAAAGGGGGCGCTGAATGTGATTGACTATTCTCCGTTTTGGGAAACTTTGGATAAGTCAAATGAAAATTGGTATACTTTGACAAATAAACATCATTTATCACATAGTACACTCCACCGCTTGAAGCACAACAAAGATGTATCAACTAAAACATTGAATGATATATGCCGAATTTTAGATTGTGACATAAAAGATATTGTCCGATATATTCCCTCTGACAAAGACCAAAAATTATAAACAGGCGATAGCAATTCTCACTGTTTGCTGTCGCTTAAATTCATCTTTAACATCATTTCTCTTGCCTGTTCTCTTTGTTCTTTGCTTATCCTTCTTGGCTTACGGTAATTAACGTATGATTTCGGAAAGGAATAGGTCTTAGATATTTTGTCCTGCCCTGTCAGCTTGTATATGTCGGGAAATTCATCAACAAGTGTGTCAAGTTTCCGCATAACTGTTTTATCCCTTGTGTAGACGGTGGCAGTCTGTTCTCCTGCATTGTAATTAACAATCGTTTCTTGCTCGTATCGTGAAAGTTTCATAGTGCCATATCCCCCTTTCCTTTGCTGTGGGTTTTGTGCTTTTTTTCCTCGGCAACTGTCGGCTGTTTTGTCTGTTCCTTTGCTTTGGCTAACCTTGCCTTTATGGAATGGTCATGCTCAGTCAGTTTCCGTCTTTTGGTGGTGGCTGTCAGTTCCGCACACGTTTCTTCGGACAGAGAATTTAATTTCTTTAAGGTGGTACTTACTATCTGCTTTGTGTTATCGTCTTTTATCTGCGGAAGAATAGCGGACAGACTGGCACACGTTTCCGCTTTGCTCTGTTCCCCAAACTGATAGATTAAATTGATTTCATCAGCATTAAAAGGTATCTGAACATTTGCGCCTTCACATAAACGCTCCACGCCCACGCACTTAGGTAAATTTCTTGTCAGTTCGTAATTATCCCTCGCTGTAATTATTCCATGATTGTCGGTCTGCCTTACCTCGACTTCGCACTGGCTTCTCTGTTCCAACACAAGCCACTGGTATTTATCACTTTCTTTGGTAAAGACACTCTGATGCGCATTAGAGTGTGTCTTGCTACGGATATATTTCTCTGTGGTACTGTAATAGTATAAAATCTGCTGTTCCTGCTTTTTATCCATGCTCTTTGTCCTCCTGTGATATGGATTGATATGATTGATTGGTTTCCGTGCTGATAAATGATTTTCTTACGTTAATTGTCGGGAGATTGGATTGCGTAATATTGTTGTTGGATATTTCTCCGCTTGTGGGAATAGGAGTTCATTTTATACGGTAATTACCGCATGAAAAAAGACTATAACCGATAGTGTCATAGCCTTTTAAGGATTGAGGAAGTCCCTTTCTTATTTGTATTTGTTTGTCACCCCTCCGCACTATCCAACATCAGTGGCGCAGATCGTAGCCGAAACGTCCTCCCTGTGCATCAACTGGAAAAGCACGTCATACTGCGCTTTCGTGTCCGGCTTCACCTCATACCGCCATGTTTCCGGCTTGACGGGCAGGCTCTCATACGTCCATTTTTTCCACTGCTCCCCGTAGCTTTCCGGCTGTGCCAGCTCCACCAGATGCCCTACGCACCAGCTCACAACATAACCATTCCCTTCCATATATCCGTCATGGTTCTCTGCTGCGCCGATTACCTCCGCAATGCTCCTTGCTACACTCGGTTTTTCCGCTATCACTAACTGCATTTTTCTTTTCCTCCTATCAACTCAATATCACATTCCACTTCATTTCCCCACACATCAAACCCCTCTGCCTTTCTCCGGGCAAAAAGTTCTATTTTGGGCACACTACCCATTAGCTGATTAATCCGGTGATGTACTTCTTCCGGCTTCCTGCTGTGTTCTTCGATATGGGATACTACTACCTGATGTACCCCTGCATGGACACGCTTTGGTCTGCCCTTTGTTGCCAGTATGCAGATTTCTACATTACTGCGTGTCCAATACCCCATACCCCAAAAAAGCGACTCACTCTTTTTATTCTGTTTTACCCATACAAACGCTACCGTCTTATAAGCAAACCCCCATGCTTTTATCACTTCCAAACCTTCCAAAAGGCATGGGAATGTCACCCAAAGAAATAAGGCGCAGTCCTTGTCCGCAATGCCAGCTACCGGAAGTGCCTTTATATCTTCAATGTTCATGGTGGAATAGTGGCTTTCTGCGGTTCTTCCCGCATCTTTTTTAGAATGTACATAGTAATGCCAAGGGGGATCAGCCAGAATAACTGAATATTTCTTTTCTGCCATATCGCCGTCTACTCCTCCCCGTCATCCTCAAAGAAATCATCCTCTTTTTCCTCATTCTCCTCATCATCTTCGTATTCTTCTTCCTCCTCATCATCGTCCTCGTCAAGAAATTCCTCTTTCTTTTTCTTTGCTACCTTGAAATAATAGCCGCCGCCAATGGCTACAACCGCCACAAGCCCAAGAATGATATAGGTTGCCGCCGGGTTTTCCCCTGTTTTCTCCGGCTCCGGTTCGGGTTCTTCGGTATTTTCCTCCCCGTCCTCTGCCGCTTCTTCCGCAGCTTCTTCTTCCGTTTCCTGTTCCCCGTTATTATTGGGAAGTGCGCCCTCCGTCACAGGGATTGCGGATTCCAGTGCGGCGGAATTTTGCGGTAAGGTGTCGCTGTTGTCCGCTGTCACGTTCAACAGGTCATTTTCCGTAACTTCCGTCAGGAAATAAACCACTTCTTCCTCCCCGTCCCGGTCAATGATAAGGTAAAATACTTTTTCCGATGCGGTCTGGATTGTATAAAATTCCTTCCCCGTTTCGCTTTTCTCCTTCTCCCCGGCTTCCTCTTTCTTCTCCGATGCCGCCGCTTCCGCCATTGCCTGCTTTTTCTGCTCTGCAAGGCTGTTTTCGGAAACGGTGTTCCCGTCACTGTCCGTTTTGGTATGTTCCGTTACCTGTGCGGTAGCGGAGGAAGGCTTGGTTGCCTGTGCGTTCACCGGGAGCTGCTCTGCCGGGTTCTTCTCATTCCCGTCCGCCTTTTCCGGATCGGTATAATACGGGTTCGCTGTCTTATAGACTTCTGACATATTCCCGGCATTGTCCATTGCGGAAATGGTGAAATACTGGTAGCCTGCGTCAAACTGCTGCAGGCGGATATTCAACACGCCATTGGTAAGCTCCGTAAATTCATACCCGTTCACATACACCGCCTTGATGCCGGAATCCATATCGTGCGCCTGTACGCTTAACAATCCGTCACTGACCGCAGCGTTTAAGGTAGGCTTCGTGAAGTCAAAGCACCTGATATAGCGGTTTTTCTCATAGGTCTTGCCCCTCTGGTCTGTCACAAGCACATAGACGGTGGCATTTTCTGAAATCTCCACATACATATCCTCTGTGATGTCCGTCCAGCTCCCATTCTGCGCCACTTTCGCCTGCACCGTCTTTATGGAGAAGTTGCCGGAATGTGCCACATCTTCAACGGAGATATGTACCTTTGTGGTGTCATTGTGCCAGCCGGAGGGAGTGGAGATTGTGATTTTTACATTCGGGTTCACATATTCGCATAAGCTGAAATCCCCCTTGCAGACCTCACAATCTTTATCAGCGGAATACTGTGTGCATTTTTCTTTGCAGGTACATTCCGGCTCCGGAACTTCATTCCCGGATACTGTTCCGCCTTCCGTACCTTCCCCACTGCCACCGGATTCTGCTTCGCCTTCATTCTCGCCGGATTCGGATTCTGTTTCCCCAGTTTCACTTTCTCCGGTTTCCGTATTTTCCTCTGTCTCAGTGCTTTCCTCTGTTTCCGCTTCGGTACTGCCTTTCTCTGACGTTTCGCCGCTTTCCTCTGTAAGCGCACCCTCCGCATAGACATCTACCGTATTCCCGCTGTTCGCCATAAACGCCCCTACGGGCATACAGAACAATAATGCCGACAAGAGCAGCGACACCGCCGCCCTAGCTGATAACTTTTTCTTCATTTCCTGCCATCTCCTTTGCATTTTCTTTTTCTTCCAATAACTTCAAAATCTCGTCCTCGCTGAATTTAATGAGTAATTGCAGCTTCTCGGACGAGATTTTATGCTTTTCGATAATATCCATTTTTTCTGTTCTTTCCGCCATGCGCTTCTGTTCTTCCAAATCCTTCTTTTTCGCCTGCAAGGATTCAAGCTGCGCATCCACTTTGGAAAGCTCCTTTTCAATGCGTTCCTTTGTCATAAATGCCTCCTTAATTTAATCTTCCGAAACTGTAAAAATGACTCTGCCAGTAAGACGAGTTGATGCTTGCGTAGCTGATTGGATCTCCGCAGTGAATCATTGTTCCGTTGCCGCAGTAAATCCCCACATGGCTCACCGCCCCGGCAGAATTGTAAGTCCCGGTAAAAAATATGATGTCCCCCGCCTTTGCGTCTGATGCGGAAACCGGAGTACACTGGTCATAAATCCCCTGTGCGGTTGTTCGTGGAAGGTTATGCACCCCGCTGTTAGTAAATACCCAACAGACAAAGCCGGAACAGTCAAAACTTGTGGAAGGGTTTGAGCCGCCCCACACATAAGGGTAGCCGAGGTATTTTGCGGCTTCCTCCATAAGAGCCTGCACTGATGCGTCATCATAGGCATCCGGCGGTATGGCGTTCCCCGGCAGACCGCCCGGTGTTTCCCCGTACAGTGTGCCTTCCCCCACGCCAAAATAAAATAACGGGTTATAATACTCCCCGTCATATAAACATTCGATATGCAAATGGCTTCCTATGCTGCTCCCCGTATTCCCCGTTGTGCCGATGACCGCCCCTTTTTCCACTTCCTGCCCCGCACCCACGCTGATGCTGTCCATGTGGGCATACTTGGTTGTGTAACCGTCTATCTCAATCGCTACATAATTCCCGTAGTGGCTGTCATACGCCGCCGCTGTCACCGTACCGTCATGGGCGGCATAAACGGTTGTGCCTGTCGGTACAGCTATATCCACGCCCCGGTGAAATTCCTCGTTCCCTGTGGCTGGATTTTTCCGGTATCCGTAATAACTTGACACATAATAATACCAGTAAAGGTTAAGCGGCGATGCGAACTCCTGAAGCAGACCGTTTGTTTCCCGGTACATGGCGAAAATCTCCGCCTGCTCCGTATCCATTTTCCCGGAAACAAGGCTTTCAAGCGGTATGACCGTCAGTGTCACCCGGAGGATACTGACCTCATATTCTTCTTCCTCCTCATACTCATATTCTTCCTCTGTTTCCTCCCCTGTGACCGGATCAGTGACCGTCCTCGTTCCTGTCTTTGTGACTGTCCTTGTCCTCGTTTCCGTATCCGGCGTAAGTGTGAGCGTATACATCTCATCAAAAAGAGCCTGTATTTCGCTTTCCACCTCACTTGCGGTAAATTCCGTATGGACTGCCGATAAATAGCCGATAAGGGTAAACGGGTTATGCCCGATTGCCCCAAGATTATAAGAATATTCATCATACCCCGGATAATCCGTTTCCACCCGGTCAATCTCATTCTGCAAGTCAAGCTCCAGACGGGTAAGCTGTAAATCAGCGGTGTCAATCTCTTTCGGCTTGCTTAAATAACTCGCTGCTAAAATCGTGGACTGCGTATCCGCAAACATCGCCCCACAGGACGATACGGAAACCATAATCATCATAAGGAGCAGAGCCATGATGCCCACCGTCACAAGCAAGCCCGCATTTCTCCTTGCGAACTCCTGTAACTTCCTCGCCACAGTGACCGCACCGTTTTTCGTCTTTTCAAACGCCTGCTCCGCTGTTTTTCCTGCCGCTGCTTTCTTCCTCGCCTTGATGTACTCCCGTTTGATGCGCTGTTTCTGTAACCGCTTCTGCAAGGCTTTTTTCTGCATCTGCGGGTTTTCTTCCAAGAATTTCTGGTACTGGAAACTGACTTCCTTTTTAAACTGCTTCTTTTCCAGCTTTGCCACTTTCGCCCGCTGTTTCTGCTCTTTCCCTTTTACCTGCCTTTTGACGAAAGAATAAACCGCTTCCACTTTCTGCTCCGATTTATGTGCGCCCTCCACCGCTGAATTTTCTTTCTCCGTTTCAGCGATTTTCCCATGCACGAAATTCCGGCTCTCATTCTGCATCCGGCGCATGGTGGTTTTGGGTATGCCCTCCTGCTTGAATGGCTTCTCTTTATCCAGAGGGACAACCACATATTTTCCCTTCCCGGTTTTCTCGTCAAACACTCTCTGCAAGGTGTATTCCCTTGTCTTTGGCAGCTTCGCCCTTGCCTTCTGTACTTTTTTTGCGGCTTTTTCTGCCTGCCGCTGTTTCTTTTGCAGCTTTTTACTTCCGGTAAATTCAGAATCCCCTTCCCCCTGAAACAGATTCCCGGTATTCTCCGTAAAAGATTCTTCCGTAAAGGTTTTATTTTCCGCTTTTTCCTTCGTACTTCCTTTATTCCGGTGTTCCCTCTGCACCCGCTTTTTATGGTATTTCCCCTTTTTCTGCGACTGCCTGTAAGTGTCCCTCCGGTGGTAATCTTCCGCATCTGGCTGTTGCTTCTCTCTGTCCTCCGTCTGGTTAAAATTCTCCTGCCCGGTAAATCCACTGCTTTCCTTTACAAAATCCGGTTTTTCTTCCTGCCCCGGCTTCGCTTCGGACTTTTGGACTTTTTGTCCAGAAGTGTTCCGGTACATCTGCTTTTTTGCCTGAACCTTTGAAGCATGGTTCGGTTTACGCTGTCCGGCATCGCTGTTTAGGGAATCCACGCTTTTATTCTCTGTAAACGTGCTGTTTTTTCCCGTCTGGCTCTCTTTGGACTTCTGGACTTTTTGTCCAAAAGTTTCCTGCTGTGCCTGCATACTCTTTTCCGTCTGCCTTTTGCCGCCCGAACCACGCCCCGGCTTCCCTGTGCCGGAATCCCTCGGCTGATAGGCAGCATTGCCGCCGCCCGTAAAAGCATTGTCAGCTCCCTTATGAAACTCCGCATTTGCTTCTTTACGGTAGACGGTATCCTGTTTTTTCTTCCCTTTCTTTTCTGCCATTAACTGTCCTCATCCCCCTTTGTTACGGATTCTTCCGGCTTCGTATTCATAATCGCAAAGGTCTTTGTATCTGCCGGGTACTTATCCACGAAGGGGATAACCACGTTGTCAAACAGTATCAGACCGCTTCCCGGCTCGGAATTGGTGACGTGCATGAGCTGTTTCTCCGACAATCCCAACTTATCCGCCAGAATATGCTGGTCTTTGGCGTTCTGGTTTAACAGGTACACAAAATCGCTGTTCCCCAAGATGCCCTCGATTTCCTCCGATTTCAGAAAATCGCCCACGTTCTGCGTCAAGCCTGTCGGGATTCCGCCCCACTTCCGAAACCTTTTCCATATCTCGACCGAGTAAACTGCTGTCTGCTTTTCCTTCAGGAGCAAATGGAACTCATCACAGTAGTATCTTGTGGCAACTTTCCGTTCCCGGTTCTGTGACACCCTGTTCCAGACCGCATCCTGCACAATCAGCATCCCTATCTCTTTTAACTGGTTTCCCAAATCCCGAATGTCAAAGCACATGATCCGGTTGTGTGCGTCCACGTTGGTACGGTGGTTAAAATAATTCTGCGAGCCATGCACATACAGCACTAAGGAATTGGCAATCCGTACCGCCTTCTGCTTCGCTTCCCTCTGCATCTCCGGCGCAACGTCCCTCGGCTCATACTTTAACAGCGCATTATACAAATCTTCCAGTATGGGCATATTCTCCGGCTTCGGGTGCTTGAAATACCCGTCATAAATATGCTTGATGCAGGTGTCAATGATGCCCTTCTCGTCATTCTCCAGACCGTCCTTCCCCCCGGCAATCAAGTCGCACAGGGTAATCAGGAAATCGCTCTTTAACTTCAACGCTTCCTTGTCCCCCTTATGGGAAAGCTGTATGTCCATCGGATTTAAGAAGTCTTTTGAATTGGTGGCAAGCCTTACCACCTGCCCATGAAGTGCCTGCACTAACGGAAAATACTCGCCCTCTGGATCGCAGACAATAATATCGTCCTTTGTGATAAGGAAACAGGAGAGAATCTCCCGCTTTGCGGAGAAAGACTTGCCACTTCCCGGCGTTCCCAAAATCACCCCATTCGGTGTACGCAGCCTTTTTCGGTCTGCCATAATCATGTTATTGCTGAGTGCGTTCAAACCGTAATAAATGGCGGGCGCAGGCATAAAAAGCTCCTGTGTGCAGAAAGGCACAAGGACAGCGGCGCTTTTAGTGGTGAGGTTTCTTTCAATCCCCACCTCATTACAGCCAATCGGCGCACTCGCCATTAACCCCTGTTCCTGTAAATACTGCAAGCATCTGAGGTTGCAGTTTGCCTGCTGGATAATGCCGGACACCCTCTGCGTCAGGTTCTCCAGTTCCCGCTTCGTCCTCCCGTAACAGGCAATGAGGAAGGTCATCTTGATAAGTTTCTGGTTGCTTGTGTTCAAATCGTCCAGAAGCTCTAACGTGTCCTTCTCATAAGTCACGATGTCCGTAGGCAGAATATCCATATCGTAACCGCTTCTGACTGCCTTCTTCTGTTCCTCTATTTTCATTTTCTGAATGTCAGTGAGCGCACGTTTTATCATCTTGATTGCTTCCACCGGATCAATGGTCTGCATATGCATGGTAAGTGTGAGGTTATCGTCAATATCCAGCAGCTTCTTAACCATCTCGTCCGTAAACTTCGGCGCAATCATATCAAGGTAAGACACGCTCCCATAGATGCTGCCGGACTTAAAGCGGCTCGGATAGCGGAAGTCAAACCCCGGCGGGGCGATATAGTCCTTGACCGACTTCCCGGATTCTGACAGCTCCTTAAATGAAAAACGGAAAGGCTCCATTGTACCCTGATTGAAATACTCATGCAGGATACGCAGCCTTTCCTTCCCGTCAAGACCTCTGGCGTTTGTGCCGATACTGTTTAAATTGCGTACCACGTCTTTTTCAATATTGCTTAACTTGCTCTTTGCTTCCCTGTACCCGGCGCTTTCCACGCCGAAAATCAGATACTTGGACTTGATGATTCCGTTGTTGCCTTTTGCCGACTGGTGCTTTAGCATATGCGTGTACTCGTCACGAATATCGTCAAAATCATCCTCCTGCAGAGGAATGTCAAACTGCTCCGCAAGAGCCTGTTCGCTGACCTGCCTGTTGAATAAGAACAGCTGGAACTTTATGGACGGATCGAAGTAGTTAATCAGCTTGCTGTATTCTTCCAGAATATCCGCCTGATCCTCCACCTCCAGCAAGTCATAGTTGATGTCAAAAAACTCCACCATTTTCGTGTAATAACTGTCCGCCACCTGACAGATGCCGTCCCGGTACATTTTTTTGAATGTAATGGTTTTCTGTGCGGTGTCCGGCTTCGCCTGCTCTTTACTGTTCCCGGCAAGCACACGCCGAAGTTCCGCAAGGCGTTTCTTTTCCGATAAAGTCAGTCCCGCTTTTTCCGGTGTCCGCTTATTTTCCTGCGGTTTTGGCTTTGCCGCCCCCGCCTTTTGCTTTTTGTTCAAGGAAACATACCTCCTTCCTGATTTTTTCCCGTTCCTCCAACTGCTTGTAAAGGTTTTCCGATTTATACGGTCTGATTCCCGGCGTAAGTACCTTCTGCCGGAGCATGAAGTATAAAATCTTCTCTGCCGGGAAACCGTCTTTTTCATACATTGCCAAAAAGAAGAATGGCAGCATTGCGCCCACCATGATAAGCGCCGCCCCCTGTGTGCCTAATACTCCTTTTGTAAGGAAATATAATGGCACTCCCACAAGGGCGGCTCCCGAAAAGCAGATAATCTGCCTTCTGGTAAGGTTCAACGCCACTTTTGTCTTGATTCCACTCAGGTCTTTCGGCACTGGTACGGATATTGCCATAGTCTGCTCCTTTCGTGGGAAATGCCCAATAAGTACAGTATTTTCGTACTCAATGGGCATTGAAAATTGATTTTGATAATGAGCCTGTCTTAAATAAGCTGAAACAGAGGATTACGGTATATGCCGCAACCGACCACAATGCACTGTGCAGATTGCCCGCCACTGCGACACTCGCCACAAGCACAGCATAGATCGCCACGCACACCATGATAAAGAACCCCTGAAATGCAAGAGCCACAAGCCCTTTTAAATAATTTGTCCCGATTGTGCCCCATTCCCGGTTGGTAACTGTCGCTGCCGGGATTGGCGCTACTGACACATAAAGGTATATTTCAATCATGCGCCCGTATAGAATGACGGTGATGAGGACGGACATGATTTTCATACATAAGCTGATGACCATAGTTTCCATGCCAAGACCGATAAGCTCCCCTATCCCCATTGTGTCAATCTGGTTGTTGAACATGGTGGTAAGGGTAGCCTGTACGTCAAGGCTTGTGGAGCCGGATATGGAAGATGCCGCCTGTGTCACCACATGGCTTCCCACATCAAACACCGCCATGACTATATCAAAGGTCTTGGAAAGCAGCATGACAGCGATACAAGCCTTAAATAAAAAACGGAAGAACAGGCTTGTATCAAAGTCATGCATATTGTTTTTGTCGATTACCATTGTTATCAGCTCATAGATCAGCACAAAACTGATTATCATGCCTGCTATGGGGACTACCACGTTTTCCGATAATGTCCGTATCATGCTGAATATGCCGGAGTTCCAAGTGCTTGGCGTCTTGCTGACTTCCCCCGCAATCGTGCCGACCTTATCATTGACGTCGGAAAACATGGTATCAAGGTTATTAAGTACCCACCCCTGCAGCATCTCCTTTATGAAATCAGTGATTTTGTCTATGATGCCGCCCATTTATCTTATGAAAACAAGCTGGAGAGCTGTGGAATCACCGTCTGCGCCACAATAATAATGCCCCCTCCACTCATAAGCTGCTTGATGCCCTGCGATTTTGCACCCGGATTATCATTTCCATATCCTTCAAGAAGATTGATGACGCCCCATACGCCCACGCCTGCTCCGATTGCTGTTACGACTGTCTTTAATCCTGTTACCGCTGTTGTAAAAAATGCCATGTTTCTACCTCTTTCTTTCTCAAAAATAATTTTGTCTGGTTTCTGAAAGAGTTTTTTCGTGTAAAATTCCCTGCCTTATGGTAAGATAAAGACAGGGCAATCCTTTAGGAAGAACCCTGCGGGCATCCGGCATATTCAGTTTGGCGATTGGCTATGCCGGACGCTTTGTTTTGTCCTTTCCCAAGTACATTCAAAACTCCGTTTCCGTAACTTTTGGACTTTTTGTCCAGAAGTCCTGTTGCTGGTTTACAAGTTCCCTATTCAGTTTTTTCCATATTCAGTTGTCATGCTTCAATCACGCCCGCATCCTCCACCTCATCAATGGTGTCATTGTCCCTGACTCTTGCTTTACACAGGTTTTTCACATATTTTTCGATGTCTAAGGCGTTCTTGTCATCAAAATCGGACAGAAGCCGGTACTGCTTGTGCTTTGTGATGTCAAACTTATTGGAGAAGAATGGTCTAACCCCTCTAAGCTGCATGATACATTTTCCACCATCCATAACCGAAATCTCATCCATCGACATCAATTCTTTTCCGGTCTTTTGATAATTTAAACCGTAGGACTGCGACGTACCCCTTGTGTCAGAGGTATTGTAAAGGTCTATCGTTTCCTTACCCAAAATTTCCGCCATCTCTTTTAAGGTGGTCTTTTCCTTCCCTCCGAGGAATAAGGTGGTATCACAATTCCCTTCAATGGTGTCGGCATTGTCCTTATAAATCGCTTTAAGCTGCGACTTTGACTGCAAGATAATGGAAGCTGATATTTCCCGGCTTCGGATTGTGGCAATCAGCTTCTCAAATTTTGGTATTTGCCCGATATTGGCAAACTCATCGAGCAAGCAGCGCACATGGACGGGCAGCCTGCCATGATACACATCGTCCGCCCTGTCACAGAGCAGGTTGAAAAGCTGCGTATACATGATAGACACAATAAAATTGAACGTGTCATCGGTATCGGAGATAATGACAAACAGCGCTGTCTTTTCATCCCCAATCATATCCAGTCCCAACTCGTCATAGCTTGTCAGGTCACGCAGCTCCTTGATGTCAAAGGGGGCTAAACGTGCGCCGCAGCTAATTAAGATGCTTTTCGCTGTCTTGCCCGCCGCCAGTTTGTATTTTTTATACTGCTTTACTGCAAAATGCTCCGGCTCTCTTTCCTCCAGCTCATCGAACATCAAATCAACGGGATTTTTAAATTCCTCGTCATCCTCCCTTGCTTCGCTGGCATTTATCATGTCAAGCAGAGTAGTGAAATTCTGTTCTTCCTCCACGCACTCATACCAGATGTACCCGATCAGTGCGGTGTAATAGAGCTTTTCGGCTTTCACCCAAAAATCTTCGCCGGATTGCTGCCCCTCCCCTTTGGTGTTTAAAATGATTGTGTTTACGAGTTTCAAAATGTCCTTCTCGCTCCGGATATAAACGAGAGGGTTATAGTTCATGGACTTTTTAAAGTTAATGGTATTCAGCACTTTCACCCGGTAATTGTTCTTTAAGAGCATTTTTCCGCACTCCACTAACACTGTCCCCTTCGGATCAGTGACAACATACGATGAGTGCATCTGCATCAGGTTCGGTTTTACGAAAAACCTCGTCTTGCCCGAACCAGAACCGCCGATAACAAGGATATTTTTATTCCTCGCATACTTCGGCTGTTTTGGTCTGCCGGACATCATCAGCCTTTCCGTTTCTGTGAGTAACACGTTGTTCTCAAATACCGGATCGACATAAGGCTCAATGTCTTTCGCTGTCCCCCATGAAGCGTTTTGTCAAGTGCTTTTTTGAGTTATTGACGCAAAACTTTTCAGCGCGGCGGGAAACGGGCAGGAAAAGGGGCGCAAAACGCGCCTGTGAACGGTTAGAAGCCGTTTTCGTGGGTAGGTAGTATAAAACCCTTACCCTGTGGATTTTCGCGTCTGCAACGCCTTAAAAATCAAGCCTTTTCAAGCTCTATTGCGTAACACTCCATTCTGTTCTTTGGGAGAGGTCGGGGGCGCGGGGGCAGAGCCACCGCAAAACCTAACGACTGCCGCCGCAGTAGTGCAGACGGTTTTGCCGTTAGAATGGAGCAGACGAAAACGGGGGCAGGATTTTTTTATCCTGTTCCCCGTTTTCGGCGGCGAAATGACAACGGCAAAAATCCAGACGGTCAAGGGTTTAAGAGTGGAGATTTTTTCGCGCTCTTTGCGAAAAAATACTACTCGTCCCTTGACGGTCTGGATAGTCGGAACGGACGTAGAACGGGGGATTGCTTTTCGTAATTGGGTATGGTATAATTTCTCCTAGTACAAACCGATAAATCGGGATTTGGAGGGGCTTGTTATGACAGAAACGATAGGTGTTGCGATTGGAATAGGTGTACTTGCACTTGTTTTTATATATCTTGGTTGCTTGATGTGGAAAAAGGAAAAAATCACTTTGCTTCATAGTTATCATTATGACAAAGTGTCTCCAAGTGATAAAAAGGTTTTTTGTAAAATATCAGGTTGGGGTGTTATTTTTATTGGAATTGGTCTTTTGGCGACTGCTATAATAATCGGTATAACAGATTCGGCATTAAGTTTTATCGCTTTTTCATTGGGATTTGTTGTGGGATTGGCGTTGCTGATTTATGCAGGAGCAAAATATAACCGCTAATAGAGAAGAAACTTCCAGTTTAAAAAATGAGTAGAACAAGGAGAGTTGAAAATAAATATGTCAGAATTAACATCTATGATGAATATTGGTAACGAAATGGAAAAAAAGCTAATATCTGTTGGTATTGAATCTTCCGAGAAACTAATTGAGGTAGGTGCAAAAGACGCATTTCTTAGGTTAAAGCAGAAATATCCAAATGTTTGTCTGGTACATTTATATACGTTAGAGGGGGCGATTCATGATACAGAATATAACAGGCTTTCCGAAGATACAAAAAAAGAATTGAAAGAATTTAGTGATTTTTTGAAAAAGTAACAGCAACGTAAATTCCAGTTTATCGGTCTAATAAAAATCCAAAACAGGGCGGCGGGGCAGAAGCGTTGACTATCCCGCCGCCCTTTATTTTATCGCTCCATATCCTGTTTTCTGCGGGGTTGCTGTTCCCGCTGCTCCTGCCGTAAGATACTGTAAACGCTCTTTCTGATTTTCTCCGCTTCTTTCACTTCCTCTTTCAATACAAGATACCGCTGATTAAGCGTTTTTCTCTCGGCGGTCAGCTTGGTGTATTCTTCTTTCCATGTCTTTGTCGGGATTGTGGTCTTGCCGTTCATCACGCCTTTGAGATAATTTTTCGCCGTTGTGAATAGGATTTGCTCGGCTTCGGTCAGCGGCTTCTTTCCCTTACACTTGAAATAAATGTCGGCTTGCTCTAAGTGCTTTTTCAGAGTGGCAAGCCGCCGTTCAACGGGTTTCAGTTTCCCTTGAATATCCAGTTGTTCCCCTATCATGGACTTGAATTTTTCATCAAGCCCCGCCATATCCATGATGTTATTGGTTTGCAGGAAATTCAGCATTTTTGCCGCGTCTTTGAGGTTATACAGCGATTGTGAATATCCCGCTTTCCCCGCCTGTGCCTTGCGTGACAGTATGCCTTGGATATAGTCGGCAAGGGTGGGCGGCTCGGTGTTCTCCTGTTCCTCTTTCAACCAGTCTTGCAGTTTGGAAATACGCGCCTTTAACTGCCGCAAACGCTTATTTGTCACTTCGATTTCGCGGTTGAGGTCGCCGCGCCCGGTGCGGATGCCGCGCTTTTCCATAGCAGACGCGGCAACGCCTAAATGGACGGTGGGGATTTGGTCTATTCCCTGCCGTTCATAACTGCGGTGGTCTACGCGCTCCGCGTGTCCGTTCTGCTCCAACGCCTGATTGCAAAGCCTCGCCCATGCCGCCCTCCATTCCTCCGCTTTGGTCTGCTCGTTCCAGTCAGTAGCGGGAATGGACTTGCATTTGTACTGCCGCTTTTTCGGGTCATAGATTTTATTCCCGTCCCTGTCAAGAATGTACTCCTTTTTCTGCTTCGCTCCCCATGCACCGCGCTCGTCAAAAGGGCGCATAGTCAGCATGATATGGGCGTGGGGATTGCCGCCGCCCGTATCATGTATGGCAAAATCGGCGCACATTCCCGCCGCCACAAAATGCCGTTTCACATACTCGCGGACAAGGGAAATGCTTTGCTCCCTCGTCAGTTCGCGGGGCAGGGCAATTTCAATCTCCCGCGCAAGCTGGGCGTTTTTCGCTTTCTCGATTTTTTCCACTTCGTTCCACAAAACCGCCCTGTCTGAAAAAGCGGCGGGGGCATGGTCGGGGAGTAAAATCTCGGTGTGGACTACGCCGCCCTTGTGGGTGTAGTCGTGGGTCATTCCGTCAAACTGGTTTTTGATTTTCTCCCCCGCCCGGTAAGCGGCGGCGGCAACAGCGGACTTGCCCTTGCCGCGGGATATGACTTTGATACTGCAATGATAGATTGCCACGCGCCGCGCTCCTTTCTGCGGGCAACTCCCGCCGTTTTCTTTTGTGCCGGCAGGCACAAAACGCCGTCTGCAAGACCGCACATACCACAATTCATTGTGGTATATAAGTGCGCCCTTGCTTTTAAGCAAGGGTAGGGGCATAAGCCCGTTACCCTTGCAAGCCGCCCCCCGTTCATACTCCCGCCTGCGCCGCCCTCGCGGGCTGTATGGGCGGTTTTAGCGGCGGGTGGCGTGTTACCCTGTGCCGCCGTTTCTGCGCCCTGTGCGGGGGCTGTGGGGGCGTTCTGGGCGGTCAGTCCGTCCAGTATGCGGCGGGCGTGGTCGGTCATTACAGTCTTTTCAAGAAAGGTCTTGAATTGTTCCTCTGTCAGCGGTATCGTGTCGGGGACAAGGCTTTCAAAAAGCCCCATGCGGCGGCATAGGCGTTTCGTTCTGTCCCTGCGCTCCTGCGCCTTTTGCTCCTGCACAAGCTGTCTGCGCCTGTTTTCAAGCTGTCGGATTTCTTCCTCAATGCTCGTGATTTTTTCGGCTTTGGTCTTTGCCATGCGTCAATCGCTCCTTTCGATTTTTGTATGGAATGGATAGGATAGGAATGGATTTTTACAGACAATCGGCTTCCCGTTTTATTCCTGCTTATCGGCAAGTATCATTTTCAGCAGCTTGTCGCGGAATGTTTCTGTGCCGCTGTGGTTGAAAAACAACTCCGCAACAATGGTCTGCCCGTCCCTGTGTGTCGTGATGATACCGTCGGGCTTTCGGGGTGGGGCGGGCGTTTCTTTCTTTTCTGTCAATTCTGTCAATGGGTCGCTCCTTTCTGTGGGCGCAAAAAAGGAATTTCCCGTATTTGGAAAATCCCTCTCTGCTGTCGGCTGTTCGGTTTTATTGTGCGGACATGGCGGCGGCTTGCGCCTTTTTCCTTGCCCGGTATTCCCGCGCCTTGATACGGTCATACTCCCGTTGCTTTTCGCGGTTTCTGGCGCGGTAGGCTCTGGAATATTCACGGTGGTAAGCGCGGCTCTTTTCCTTTTTCGCTTCTTCGATTTCCTCCCGCATTTTTTTGATTTCCTGCTCTGTCGGCTCGGCAAGCTGTGTCAGTTCGTTCTCAAATTTGCCGATATGGTTGAAGTATATCCCGATATGCTGTATGGCGTATCTCGCCCGTTTCTGGTCGCGCTCATGCACTTCAATCCTGCTGATAAACTCGTTGAGAATGGCGGGGGTGAGTTCGGCAAAGTCGGCGTATCGTTCTGTCAGTTTTACAAACCTCTGCGCCCGCCCTCCTGCGTTCTCAAAAGCGGATAACTGCTCTTTGATTTCCGCAAGTTCCTCTTTCAGCATATAATATTCTTCCGAATACTTCCGCGACATCTGCTCATAACGGTCTTGCTCAATTACTCCCAGTGCGTTGTCCTCGTACAGCTTATCCAGAACCTTTTCGATTTGTTCAAGCCGCGTTGTGATTTGCGGTACGCGCTTCTGCTGTTTCTTCGTCCGGTCGGTCTGCTGTACGTCAAGGCTCTTTTTCACTAAGGCTTCAAAGTCTGCCCGGTTGCTGATGGAGTATTCCGCGATTTTTTTCAGCACGTCCGAAACGGTCTGCATGAGTAAATCCGCGTCCATGATGTGCGGGGAATGGCACTTCGGGTTTCTGGCTTTTCCCTTGTGGTACTCACTGCAATAGGCGATATGCCGCCTGCCGCCGTTCCTGTAATCTATCCGTATGTGCATTTTTGCGCCGCAGTCCTTACAGAAAAGCAAGCCCGACAAGGGGTGGATTTCCCCGTCCCCGTTTGGTCGCTTGACGGGGGCATTTTCCAAAATCCGCTGTACGTTCTCAAAATCGGTGCGGTCAACAATCGGCTCATGCACGTTTTCCGTAATATGCCACTGGCTTCGGTCTACATAGTGGTTTCGTTTGTCGCGGAAATGCTTTGTGGTCTTGAAGTTGACCACATCTCCGCAATACTCCTGCCGTGTGAGGATACGGGTCAGGGTCGCCTTATTCCATTTGTAGCGGTTTTCCTCGTTCAGCGTCTTGTTTTTACAAGTTCCCCGCCCCCGGTCTTTCATGTAGAAAGTGGGCGTTGGAATTTGTTCGTTTTTCAGATATACGGCGATTTGGTTTCGGTTCTTCCCGTCCAGAAACAGGCGGAAAATCAAACGGACAACTTTCGCGGCTTCTTCGTCAATCAACCAAAAATCCTTGTTGTCGGGGTCTTTTACATATCCGTATGGGGCTTCGGTAGCGATTGGCTTGCCGCTTGTCCCCTTTGTGCGGATACCCGTTTTTACTTTCTTGCTGATGTCGCGGGCGTACCACTCCGACATGATATTGATGAACGGCGCAAACTCCAACGTGTCGGGC
Source organism: Lachnospiraceae bacterium (assembly GCA_910575775.1). Classification (GTDB taxonomy): domain Bacteria; phylum Bacillota; class Clostridia; order Lachnospirales; family Lachnospiraceae; genus UBA3282. The sequence goes on from CAJTEY010000007.1 coordinate 32,229, forward strand.
TTTTCGCTGTCTATCCCGTTGTTTACCGCGATAAAGCGCACGTTGTTCCGTCTGAAAATCTCCATAGCGTTTCCCACTTGGAGATAGTCGCGCCCCCAGCGGGTCATGTCTTTCATAATGCAGACACCGATTTTTCCGTTTTCCACGTCCTCAATCATGCGGGAGTAAGCGGAGCGGTCAAAAAACCTGCCGCTTTCGTCATCGTCAATGTAGTGCCGGATATTGGTCAATTTTAGCTGTCTGGCATAGCTTTCCAGAAATTTCTTCTGGTTCTGTATGGAGTTGCTTTCGCCGCCGTCCCTGTCCTCGTCCCCCACGGATAAGCGGGAGTAAAGGGCTGTGATTTTGCTGTAATCATTCATGTGCATACCCTCCTGCGTCAATATAGGTGTTGCTTACAGTTAAGATTATGCACCTCACCTTGCAGAACCGTACTCCATGCCATGCCGGAACTTCTTGGCGTTCTTGGCTTTGAAATACACTATAAGGCGGAGCGCAATGCCACACCCTATCCCTATCAGCAAATCTTTTGGGTGGAAACTTGGTAACGGGTTGGAAAATAAGTCCTCCATCCCCGCCATGACCGCCATCGCCTTTGCGGAAGCATCCTGCCCCGGCGATACCCGCCACAGCCACGCAATTTTGTCGCAGAAATACCCGGCAAGCGCATAGGGGAGGTTCATAAGGAAAAGTTTCTTTTTGTCAACATTCCCCGTCTTTGCCTTGAGCTTTTCAGGGATTGACTTTAGGTCTTTGGCAATGCCCTCTACGATTTTACTCATAATGACTGCCCCCTGTCCTTCTGGTGTTCCCTTGCCCTCTCCCGGTTTTTGTCTTTTCCTAACTGCTCCCGGAACTGCGCCAGCTTCTCCTTTACGGAGATGCGGTTATGCTTTTTCTCATTAACTTTTACAAACTCCTTAAATGCCTGCGTTATTACGTCGGCATCTTTGCCCTTGAATAATACGATGTGCTTCGGCGGCTTTTCCGTCTTATCCTTCTTCACAGCGAACTGCACGTTATACTTCTTTGCCACTCTCTCAAAGGACTTGATGTTGTTATCCGTCACCTCAATGCTCGAAGCGCCCATACCCTGACCGACCAGCTCTTTCACTGATATTTTCCCATGCGGCATCTGCTTTCCCTGTTTCCGGTGTTCCAGATACATCTTCATAGCCTTTTTCAGCACGTCGGCAGTCAGCCGGGAAGATTTAAACACAAGGGCAATGGTTTTCTGTGTCACTTCCTCCTGCATGGTTTTTCCTCCTTCTTTTTTTATTGCTGTACGCCCGTCAGGGTGGGACGTACAGCCTGCGAATTAAATATTTCATAAGCTCTCCTTCCCACTTCTGGACAAAAAGTCCAAAAGCTGTTTTTTATCCTATAAGCACCCGGAACGGATACAGGATTCGTATTCTTCCAGTCCTGCGCCTGCGTCCTCCCCGTATGACAGCTTTATGTCACAGAAGTCATGCAGTGTGCCGGATAACAGGAAATCCTTATAAAACCTTGCAAAATCGCCGCAAAACTTTTCTATGATGCGTGTAAAATCATCATTCTCACGATATTCATAGTAAATCCGCTTCCCGCCAGTGCTGCCAAGCATATCCGTAAGCTGGTAACTAAGCTCCCCTGTCTGCTTGACGGAAATCTGCATCAGGTTATAGTCATTCCGCAGCTTAAAATAGGAACTGTGGAACTTTGACGATACTGTAATGTTGGGATTCTCCCCCAACTCCGCACAGACCGCCGCCAGCCTTTTCAATAGCTCCGCTGTTGCTTTTTTCTGGAACTCTCTTTTTTTCATTACATCCTCCATTCTGCTTCTGGACAAAAAGTCCAAAAGTTACTTAAACGCAAAAAGGGCAGCTACAAACCGCTGTTTACGGTCTATAACTGCCCTCACGCTGTTTCTGGTATTTAATTATCTGTACCGGATTACCGGACACTGCTTTGTCTTTTTCCCTACTTTCCTCCGTTCCAGAGCGAAAACCATATCCCCGGTACGCTCAAAATATCCGATGTCTTTTTTCCAACTTATGCCGCATTTGCAGTGCTGTAACCCGATAAACTGCTGTTTCATCTTCCTTCCGCAGTTCGGGCATACTTTTTTGCTCCTGCCTATCTGCTTTACTTTCGGCTTGTCGGCATCTTCTTTCTTTTTCTCTTTCTTTTCCGGAAACCCGTTCTCTGCAATCCTCGTTTCATAACGTGGCAGACGGTAAAGGTACAGGCTGTATACTTCATCAAAAGAAGCCTTTTCCGCTATCCCCTTTACCCTCTGGTAAATCTGCCCCACAATTTTTTCACAGTCCTCTCCTTCCGGCATCCTGCCATGCTCCCTGTAATAATCACAGGTCTTTTGGAACATACTGTCTGCTATTCCTGCTTTCTGCTTCTGCTTTAAGTCTTTATATGTCCTGTCTGCCCTTTTCAGGCGCTTCCTGTTTCCCAAACACACCACTCCTTTACCCTGATACGGTCTATTTTAGCAGAAAACGCCCCGAAATTGTAAAAAATATCTGCCACCTAAGCGAAAGCATCTTCACACCGGGAAATAAAATATTTCTTCTTTTCCAAGATTTCCTCCTGCCTGTCTTTGGAAAGCGACCTGAATATCTCGTCATAGTCAAGCTCCGCAAGCGGCGTACCCAAAACAGGCGTTAAGACCTCATGTTCATACCATATCCGCCAGAGTTCCTCAAACAGTTCCATGCTGTCCGAAAATGCCATTGCCGAATCAAAGCCTTCTCCCTCACTGAACCATTGCAGACGGACAAAGCCGAACCTCCCGGCATCCGCCACCATTACATCTGCCAGCTCATACAGTTCCGCAAACGCATCCGCCACTTTCCGGCATTTTGCCCGCTGTTCTTCCGTAATATATTTTTCCGCCATAGCGCACCTCCTAACTCACTTCTGGACAAAAAGTCCAAAAGCTATTGATTCTATTTTAAACAGTAGATTGTGCAAAGGTCAGCGCATAACACGCCTTCCCCATATTTTATCGTGTCAAACAAAAGGCACTGGAACAGCACGTCACGCACACCCGCAAGGCTGACAATGCCCTGTTCTTTTTCTGAAAAGCCTGTGCCGGGAATATCCATATCCGCCGATGCCGCCCGCCTTGCCGAGATACAGTGCGTATAAAGTCCGAGGATATATTTATCCGACATGGGGAAAACAAAGGTTTCCTGCCCGTAATATGTCACCCTGTATTTCTCCTGTTCCCCGTCCGGCAGCTTAAAGAAACACTGCACTGTTTCCAGATAAGTATGCCCGTCAAAATCCGGCTTTATTTTCTTTCCGTAATGACTGATTGCGGAAAAAATGCAGTTCCGGTCAAATATGGAATAAGTTCGCTGAAAATCCGGCTTCCTGCCCCTGATGTTCATATAAACATTGCTCCCCGTCCCATTTACGGCAAATTTCCCATAATCGCCTGTCCGCAGCAGATAGGACAATACCTCCAGCAGCTTTTCTTTTGACGCAATCTCCTGATAGGGGGAATCGCCAAACTCTATCCCCACAAACTTTAACGGGCAGCTCCCCTTTGCGATCTCCCGTTCCATTGCCCGGTCAATATCCCGCATGGATTCCATTTATCCATCTCCTTCCGCTTTGGACTGGAACAGTCCTTTTTCTTCCCAACCGCCGCCATACATATCATGCTGAACTAACTGCTGGTAATAATGGTTCATGGTATTGGGGGCATTATAGAGGGCAGTCACCATGTATGCCCTGATGTTGGCTATTTTTGTTGTGGTTTCCTTCATACACCCAATGACATACTCCAAATGGGAACTGTCCAGCTTTAAAAACTTAGACTTTACAAGCTCATAAGGGTAATCCTCCCCATTCACCTTTACCGTCCTGCGCTTTACACACACAATCTCGCATATCACCTCATACAGTTCCTCATACAGACCTTTTTCACTCCAATCGCCATATTTCATGTGATGCTCATACTCAATATTTTTCTTAATGATTTCCATGTAGGCGCTGGCTTCATCCATCACATCAATCATACCATTATCCAGCTTGCCCGGTTCCTGTTTTTCTGCTTCACTGTCTGATTGATTGATAGGATTGGTATAACTCAGATCAGTATAATTAGTATTGTTATAATTAGGGTTCGATTCCCGAACTTCCGCAAGTTCGGTTTCCGAATTTCTTGAAGTTCGGTTTCCGAACTCCTGCAAGTTCGGTTTCCGAATCTCTTGAAGTTCGATTTCCGAACTTCTTGAAGTTTGATTATCGAACCTCTTGAAGTTCGGTTTCCGAACTTCTGCGGAATTGTCAGCATTATCAGCTTTTTCCGGCTCTCCTCCCGGTTCTTTCCCGGTATCCAGTGTCGCAAAATTCTTCACATAGATGATGTCCGGCTTGCCCAGTCCCCGTCTTTTCTTCTCAATCAGACCGATTCCCTTTTTGCTGTCAAGCTCCGCAATCACTTTGGCACATTTCTCCCTTGCGCATCCCAAATCCTCCATTATGTTATCCAGGGTGTAATGGATATACACCCTGTTTTCCTCGTCAAGCCAGCCATTCTTGATTGACAATGCCAGCCTGTCAAGCATCAGACCATAAAGGAGCTTTGCATCGCTGGACAACTCTTTAAACCTTGCGTCTTTTATCAGCAGCCTCGGAACCCGGTAAAAAGAAAACTGTTCCGCTTCGATGCCATAATAATAGTCAAATTTTATTGTGCCATCCACGCTGATGCACCTCCCCTCTATTGTCTTTTCTTCCATTCATCCAATAGCTGAATGATGATGCCCTCTATTTCCTCACTGCTGCAGTCCTCCCCAAAATATTCGCTGATCTTGTCCGCTTTCAGTGTTACCTTCCGTTCCTTTGGCTTTTCCTCCGTCAGTATCAGGCGCACCATTGCAAGGGTAAGCTCCCCGGTCTTGCCATACTCTTTTATTTTTGCCGACTGCACCATGCTGACGTTACAGCCTTTTTCCTCTATGACTGCCTGCACCCACTGCTGCGCTTCCTCCGCCAGAAAGGAAATGTCAACGCCCTGTGAGAAACCGAGCTTTTTACCGTCCACCATAGCAAGGAGTTCATCAGTCAAACGGGAAAGCCAGATATACCGCTGTACCTTTTTAGCGTTTTCCCCGGCAGCTTCCCCGACCTCATCCAGTGTGTTTCTGCCTGACTTCTTCCCCTGATGCTTCATGGCTTCATATTTCATCTTGTAGGCTCTCGCCTTCTCACTCGGTAAAATATCTTCCCTCTGGATATTGGAATCCACCATGATTATCGTAGCTTCATCATCGGTGTAGTTGCGGACAACCACAGGCATCTCCGTCTTTCCGGCAAGCTCCGAGCCACGTTTGCGGCGGTGTCCGGCTATGATTTCATAGCCTCCACCCGCCCTCGGTCTTGCAATCCCCGGCACAAGCACCCCATACTGGCGGATACTCTCGGTTGTTTCCTCCATCTTCTCATCGTCCTCCACCCGGAACGGGTGGTCTTTGAACGTGTAAAGCTCTGCCAGTGGCGCATTGATAATCTGCTCTATCCCATTTTCCTGTGCGGTATTTCCACCGAACAAATCATCAAAACTTTCCAGAGCAACCTTTGATGCGCTTCTTGGTTTTGCGTTACTGCCCATCTGCAAGCACCTCCTTTGTCAGAGAATCGTAAGCTGACGCCACTTTCCCCTTTGGATCATGCTTGTAGATGCTGACGCCCTCCGCTGAAATCTCCGCCGCCCGGACGGAAATGGGAATGACATTGGCAAATATCCTCACCCGGCTTCCATAGGCTTCCTTCAGCATGGCGCTGATGTCCTTTGCGTAGTTCGTTCGGCTGTCCACCATTGTAAGCAGGATCCCTTCAATCTCCAGCTTCGGGTTAATCTGCCGCTTTACCTTTCCCACCGTCTTAATAAGCTGCTGCAAGCCTTTGACGGGCAGGTATGCCGCCTGTACAGGTATCAGGATACTGTCGGCGCAGGCAAAGGCGTTTATGGTAATCATGCCGAGAGAAGGCATACAATCAATTAAAATATAATCGTAACTCTCCCGGACAATCTCTATGTATGACCGGAGTACCGTTTCCCGGCTCATCACATTCACAAGGGAAACCTCCAGACCGGAAAGCTCAATGTTCCCCGGCATTAAGTCTATCCCTTCCTCATGGTGGAGGATACCTTCCCCCGGCTCTACTTCCCCGTCATTGATTAAGTTCCCCATAATGGTTGCAAGCGTGATTTCCAGACTGTCCGGCTCTGTAAAGCCTAAACTTGCGGTCAGACTGCCCTGTGCGTCCGCATCAATCAGAAGCACTTTCTTTCCCTGTTTTGCCAGCCCGATTCCTAAATTGCTTGTGGTGGTGGTCTTGCCCACACCGCCTTTCTGGTTTGCGATTGCGATTATTTTACACATGATGATTCTCCTTTGCTTCTACTAATTTTCTTTTACGTTGCTTTTCCTGACTTCCACATAAGTCCTGTAATATTTCTTTGTCCCTTTGTTTGGGAACATATCGGAAAACTCCGTCACCTCGATTTTCGGGTTACGCTGTAAAATCTTCCCGAACCACTTAATATCGTTCTTCGTTCCCATAAGCCTGACTTTTAACATCAATCCCGTCCTCCAAGCATGGCGTACAAGTTGTGGTTATATGTTACATATTCCGGATAACGAATCTGTACCGCCTGCCAAAAATAAGGCGCATAGGCACAGCAGAACAGTTCTTCCACTGTGTACCGTCTGCACTCGTCCACCTGTTCCTCCGCATCATCATAGTCAAGGACACTCGGCGTACCATTGCAGTAAAGGTTAAACGCCATCCTGACTACTTTTAAGCTCCCGCTGGTCTGCCAGCCTTCGTGCAGGCACTCCGTTTTTACACAGCCTGTCTTAAAGTTATAAATGCTGTTGATATTTCTTCTTGTGTCATCGCTGATACCAAGACAATATACAAGCGCTTTGTGGTACACGTCCTGATACCTGACCTCTTTCAATTTTTCATAGTAGAATTTTTCATGTGCATCACTGATAAAAATAATCGCTTTCTCTGCTCCTAACGCTGTACTACTCATGTTCATTTCCTCCATTTCTTATTTTGTTTTTTGACCATAACAAAAGGACACTTCCCTAAAATTTTCTTTTAGAAAAATGTCCTTATCGTACAAAATATTAACTTGAACTGACACGAGTTTAATTTAAAATCATTTATTTTAACCCGTTAAGAGAGTTTATTTTGTCGTACTCTTGTCGTACCATACTGTCTTTAAGTCCGCAAACCCTTGATTTTACTGGTCTTTTCCGCCAAGCGTTTTCATCGTGGGGAAAAGTAACACGTCACGGATCGCAGGGGAGTTGGTCAAAAGCATCACCAGCCTGTCAATGCCGTACCCGATGCCGCCTGTAGGGGGCATGCCGATCTCCAGTGCGTTCATAAAGTCTTCATCCGTTGTGTTGGCTTCCTCGTCGCCTGCCGCAAGCGCAGCCTCCTGCGCCTTAAACCGCTCCCGCTGGTCAATCGGGTCATTTAACTCGGAGTAAGCGTTACACATCTCCCTCGCCGTGATAAACAGCTCAAAACGCTCCACATAATCCGGCTTGTCCGGCTTTCTCTTGGTGAGGGGCGAAATCTCCACAGGATGATCCATCACAAAGGTGGGCTGTATCAAGTGCTCTTCCACAAACTCCTCGAAGAAAATATTGATGATATCCCCTTTGGTATGGCGCTCCTCGTAATGCACGTTTTTCTCGTCCGCCAGCTTCTTTGCCGCCGCCGTATCGGGCACTTCGTCAAAGTCAACGCCTGTATATCTCTTCACGGCCTCCACCATAGTGATCCGCTCAAAAGGTTTCCCGAGATCAATCTCCACATCTCCGTAAGGCACTGTGGTAGTGCCGCAGACTTCTTTTGCCACATGGCGGAACATATTCTCGGTCAGATCCATCATCCCGTTGTAATCGGTATACGCCTGGTAAAGCTCCATCAGCGTAAACTCGGGGTTGTGTCTGGCGTCCAGTCCTTCGTTGCGGAATACCCGCCCGATCTCATAGACTCTCTCCATACCGCCCACGATCAGCCTCTTCAAATATAATTCCAGGGAGATGCGAAGCTTCACATCCTCATCCAGCGCATTGTAATGGGTCTCGAAAGGTCTTGCCGCCGCGCCGCCCGCATTGGACACAAGCATAGGCGTCTCCACCTCCAGAAATCCCTGCCCGTCCAGATAGCGTCTGATCGCGCTGATGATTTTGGAGCGCATGACGAAGGTCTTTTTCACATCCCCGTTCATAATCAGATCCGTATATCTCTGCCGGTAACGGATATCCGTATTTACCAGCCCGTGATACTTCTCAGGCAGGATCTGCAAGCTTTTTGACAGCAGTGTCACTTTTGCCGCATGGACGGATATTTCGCCGGTTTTGGTTCTGAAAACCTCCCCTTCGATGCCTACAATGTCACCCACGTCATATTTTTTGAAATCGGCGTAAGGTTCCTCGCCCACGCTGTCCCTCGCCACATAGACCTGAATGTCTCCCTCCAGATCCTGCACGTTGCAAAAGGATGCTTTGCCCATAACGCGCTTGCTCATCACACGGCCCGCAACGGACACGGTTTTGCCTTCCAGCGCGTCAAAACCGTCATGGATCTCCTGACTGTGATGGGTTACGTCATACTTTGTGATCTGGAAAGGGTCTCTGCCCGCCTCCTGCAGGGCCGCAAGCTTCTCCCTTCTCACCTTCAAAAGCTGATTGATATCCTGCTGTATCGCTGCCATATCGCTGTCCTTTCTCGTATTCTTCAGTTTGACCTCTGGATTTCCAACACCTTATACTGAATGGTACCCGCCGGCGTCTCCACCTCTACCGTGTCGCCAACCTTGCTTCCGATCAGTGCCTTGCCCACAGGAGACTCATTGGAAATCTTTCCTTTTAAACTGTTTGCCTCTGTAGAACCTACAATTTTATAATCAAGTTCTTCATTGAACTCCACATCCAGTATCTTCACCTGACAGCCGATGTTGATCTTGTCGAGATCCACTTCGTCTTCCACCACAACCTCAGCATTTTTGAGAATTTTCTCCAGTTCCTCAATTCTCGCCTCAATATCGCGCTGCTCATCTTTGGCTGCGTCGTACTCAGCGTTCTCGGAGAGGTCTCCCTGCTCTCTGGCCTCCTTGATCTTCTGGGCCACTTCCTTTCGCTTTACGACCTTCAGATCATGCAACTCCTCCTCGTATTTACGCAAACCTTCATACGTTAAAATATTTTTCTTCTCCTGCATGGTAAAATCTTCCTTTCCCCGATTTATTTCTATCGTAGTGCAGCTCGATTCCGCTTTCTTTCATCCCGCTTACGGGCTTCGCGTACATTTTTTTATCATAACGACTTTTCACTATAGTGTCAAGATATTTGATGGGTGATATATAGAAAATACGCCCGTTTTTTCCGATGCAGCTTCTCTCCTTTTCCGGGTTGGAGGTCAAATCCGCGTAAACCGTCTGTCCCTCCCGCTCCACTCTGGGATATCGCGGCGTGTCAGCATAATCCAGAATCACCCCGCCGCACCTTTCCCTGTCGCAGCGAAATCCTGCCTCCGCTGTCAGATATGGACGCACGCCTGGCACAAGCCCGTATTCGTACCCGTACGCTTCAAGCTCATCCGCCATCTCCTCCCAGATATCCGATCCTTCCACTTCCTCGTAAAAAAAGAGGAGCCTGTTGATTCTCGGCAGATACGGCGCAAGCAGCCGCCTTGTCATGTCCATCTGCCAGTCCGTATCCTCCGGCCTGCCGAGCAGCACATTGACCCTGCCCTCCTGATACAGGCAGTCGGCGGCGCAGGCCGCAAGCAGACCGGCAGCCAGCCTCTCTATGGTCTCCCTGCGCGGTTCCCATCGCTTCTTCTGATCTTCTGACATAAGTGTCATTATCTGTGGGTGCAAGTATGCGTCCGCCAGTCCCGGAGCGGCGTGCAGCGCATATTCCATAACCTCCGATAAAACCTCCTGCGGCCACGGTTTCTTTTTATAGTAGAAAGGCGGAACCGGGCAGTCAACGGGCATAAAAAACCCGTCCGCATCCTCCGCCTTCAAAACGTTTGCCGGCAGGGATGCGCCCTCCCACCAGTGTCTCTTAGCCGCAGCCATTTTATGCATATCCTGTATGGGATGAAAATAGACAATACTCTCTGTTTCCATCTTATTTTCCCCTGTACCCGTCTTCTGTTCTGACACAGTATATGACTCCGGGCTTTCAGACATGCAGACAAATTTCACGAACCGTTCTTCCGGATTTCGCACTCACATGGATTCCACCAGCCGTCTGATATCCGCGAAGCTTTCCGCCTGATTCACGCACCCTCTGAGTCTTGCGGAACCGGGCAGCCCCGCCGTGTACCAGGACAGGTGCTTTCTCATTTCCCGGACGCCGGTATATTCTCCCTTTATCTCCATCTGAAGTTCAGCATGACGTAAAATCATTTCCTTCTTCTCTTCCATGGACGGTGCCGGCAGTATTTCCCCCTTCTCCAGATAAGCGGCGATCTGCCGAAACAGCCAAGGATTTCCTCTCGCGGCGCGTCCGATCATCACGCCGTCACAGCCTGTCTGCAAAAGCAGTTTTCCGGCGCTTTCCCCGTCTGTCACATCCCCGTTTCCGATTACGGGAATAGAAACGGCATCTTTCACCCTGGCAATGATTTCCCAGTCCGCCTCTCCGCTGTAAAACTGTTCCCTTGTCCGGCCGTGTACCGCCACTGCGGCAGCGCCCGCATCCTCCGCGATCTTCGCCAGTTCCACCGCATTGACATGATCCTCGTCAAATCCTTTACGGATTTTCACGGTGACGGGCTTCTCTATTGCCTTGGCCGTGGCGGCAATGATCTCTCCCGCCAGCTCCGGCTCCCGCATCAGCGCCGAACCTTCCCCGTTGTTCACAATTTTCGGCACGGGACAGCCCATATTGATATCCAGTATGGCAAAAGGACGTTCCTCCACCCGCTTCGCCATCTCGCTGACGATCTTCGGATCCGAACCGAACAGTTGCAGGGAAGCGGGGCCTTCCTGCGGATGAATCGCAAGCAGCCCCTCCGTATTTTTATTGCCGTACATGATGGCCTTGGCGCTCACCATCTCCATCCCGGTAAGCGCCGCTCCCTGACCACTGCACAACAAACGAAATGGCAGGTCGGTCACGCCTGCCATGGGAGCCAGTATGAGATTATTTTCCAGAGTAACACCGCCGATTGTAAGCGGTTTCAGTAAATGGCTCATTTTCAATCCGCCTCCTGTATCGGTTCATGCAGGATAAACACCCGGTAGTACAACTGCAGGGACTCTAACATCTCCTGCCTGTTCCTGCGGATTTCTCCCACCAGAAGTCCGCTGCTGATCTCGTCATAGAGCAGATCGTCCTCCTCGGCATCCGTCTCCAGAGAAATACTGCCATCCTCCTCAAAGACAATGGTAAAGATACCGCCCACTTCCTCCGTGAAAAGCACACAGATGATATGCAGTTCCTCCTTGATCGACTGCGGAATCTTTTCAAATTTCTCGTTAAAATAATATTTCTGCTCATAGGCATTCGCGCCGCAGAGCACAATTCTTTTCTCTTCTTCCACCATCCGTTTTCTCCCACTGTCTCTGCTCTGCCGTCTCTAAAATTGACAAACGTGTCATATCTTTACACGTAGCCGTAAAGACCTCTGACAGACACTTCCCCCGCATAGACAAGAACGGTTTCCCCCGTCTCCTTCTCAACGATCAGTTCTCCTGTGTCGGTAATCCCCCGTGAAATGCCTGTATACTCCCCCGCCGGATCCAAAACGCGCACTGCTGCATTCCTGCCGATCAGACGCGCCTCGTAACGATCCCTTAAGGCAGACAGCGTAAGCCCCCGCTCAAATGTTTCATAATCCGCCTCAAACTGCGCCAAAATTCGCGCAAGCAGCCACGCCCGGTCAAACTGTCTCCCTGACTCTATTTTCAGAGAAGTGGCCGTCTGCCGGATCTCCTCCGGAAATTCCTCCGTGCTCTCCTGATTCACGTTGACGCCCACGCCTGCCACCAGAAACTGAATCTCGTTCATCTCCGGCGTCATGCTCATCTCCGTCAGAATGCCGACCACCTTTTTCCCGTTCACAACAATATCATTGGGCCACTTGATGCCCGTGTCAAGGCCTGTCATCTCATGGATGGCCTCCGCCACGGAGAGCGCCATCACAAGCGTAATCATGGATGCCTTATCCGGGACAAAGGACGGGCGGATAATAATCGTAAAATAGATAGATCTGCCCGCAGGCGACTCCCACATCCTGCCCCGGCGGCCCCTGCCCGCAGTCTGCCTGTCAGCCGCCACCGTGGTGCCGTGGGGTGCGCCTTCTTCCGCAAACCGCTTGGCGTCGGGATTCGTGGAGCCGGTGGACTCGAAAAAGATAAGCCGCTGCCCCGCCCATTTCGTACGGAGTCTGCTGACAATCTCGCTCTCCGAATATACGTCCGCCGGACTTTCCACCAGACGATAGCCGCGGCTTGGCACCGATTCGATCCGGTACCCTTCCTCTTTCAGCTGGTTGATCACCTTCCAGACCGCCGTCCGGGAAACCCCCAGGCGGTCGCAGAGCTGCTGCCCCGACACGTAGTCCTCGCTGCTGCGCAGACATGTTAAAATATCCGATTTGTCTGTTTTCATGAATTTAACCGTTGCACCTCCATGATTATGCGGAGAATGCCGTGTTTCAGGCATTCTCCTGCGTGAGACGGAGTTGCGAAGCAACTCCTGGAACTTCCAAGTCAGCTATGCTGACTTTGCGAACGCAGCCTTTGCTGCGAGTGATTGGAAATTCTTCTCACGCCCGCCCAAGTGTCACCGCCATAACCGCCTTAATGGTGTGCATGCGGTTCTCCGCCTCGTCAAACACGATGGACTGTGGCGACTCAAACACCTCGTCCGTCACTTCCAGTTCCGCCATGCCGTACTTTTCACCGATTTCTTTTCCGATTTCGGTCTGATGGTCATGAAAAGCGGGCAGACAGTGCATGAACACGGCATCTTTCCCGGCAAGGGCCATCGTCTCCGCGTTTACCTGATAAGGCGCCAGATCACGCAGCCTCTCCTCCCAGATCTGCGCCGGCTCGCCCATGGACACCCACACGTCCGTGTACACCACATCGGCTCCCGTCACGCCCTCCGGCACATCCTCCGTCAGACGAATCGAGCCGCCGTTTTCTTCCGCAATCTCCCGGCAGGTCTTCACCAGCTCCTCCCCGGGGAAATACTTTTTGTCAGTGCAGGCCGTGAAATGCATGCCCATCTTGGCGCAGGCAACCATCAGGGAATTGCCCATATTGTAGCGGGCGTCCCCCATGTAGGTCAGCTTAATGCCCTTTACGCGTCCGAAACGCTCCCGTATGGTCAGAAGATCCGCCAGCATCTGGGTTGGGTGAAACTCATTGGTCAGACCGTTCCAGACAGGCACACCCGCATGTTTCGCCAGCTCTTCCACAATCTCCTGACCGTATCCGCGGTACTCGATTCCCTCAAACATACGCCCCAGCACCCGCGCCGTATCCGCAATGCTCTCCTTCTTGCCGATCTGGGAACCCGCCGGATCTAAGTACGTGGTCCCCATGCCAAGATCATGCGCCGCCACCTCAAAGGCGCAGCGGGTTCTGGTGCTCGTCTTCTCAAAAATCAGCGCTACATTTTTTCCCCGCAGACTGTCCACGGGGATTCCTCTTTTTTTCTTATCCTTCAAATCTGCCGCCACGTCCAGCATGTACGATATTTCCTCCGGGGTGAAATCCAGAAGCTTTAAAAAACTGCGTCCTTTTAAGTCCATGATGCTGCCTCCTCCTTATGTAGTGCCCGACTTCGCTTATTCGCGCAAATAGGACGGTTCGCAGAACCGTCCTGTCGCTTTCCTGTTACGCAAACCAATACGTAGAATGCCTGTTTCTATTTGAGGATCTCCCTCGCAGAAGCCGCAAGTCCCGCCAGCCCCTGGATTTCCGAGGGAATGATAATCTTCGTCGCCTGTCCGTCCGCCGCTTTCTCGAAAGCTTCCAGACTCTTAATCTTTAAGACTGCCTCGTCCGCACCGGCTTCACGGATCATACGGATACCGTCAGCGGTAGCCTTCTGCACTTTAAGAATCGCCTCCGCTTCACCTTCTGCCTCACGGATCATCTTCTCCTTCTGCGCCTCCGCACGCAGGATCGCGGACTGTTTCTCCGCCTCCGCCTCAAGAATTGCGGATTCCTTCTGGCCTTCTGCCACAAGGATTGTGGATTTCTTCTCACCTTCCGCACGCAGGATCGCCTCACGGCGCTCACGCTCCGCCTTCATCTGTTTCTCCATGGCGTCCTGAATCGCCGCCGGCGGAATGATATTTTTAAGCTCCACACGGTTCACTTTGATACCCCAGGGATCCGTCGCGATATCGAGAGAAGCGCGCATCTTCGTGTTGATCACTTCTCTGGAAGTAAGCGTCTGATCCAGCTCCATCTCACCAATGATATTACGGAGGGTTGTGGCCGTCAGGTTCTCGATTGCCATAATCGGATTCTCCACTCCATAAGCAAAAAGCTTCGGATCCGTGATCTGGAAAAACACCACCGTGTCAATCCGCATGGTCACGTTGTCCTTCGTGATCACGGGCTGGGGCGCGAAATCCACCACCTGCTCCTTCAGTACCACTCTTTTGGCCACCTTATCGATAAAAGGAACCTTGATATGCAGTCCCACCGACCAGGTCTGCTGATAAGCGCCAAGGCGCTCCACCACATAAGCCTGCGCCTGCGGCACAATCTTGATACAGGACGCCAGAATCAGTACGATCAGTATCAAAACAACCAGTAACGCTACAAGTCCACCCATTTTTCCTCTCCATTTCCGAAAGTGTTGACAGACAGCAACCGTTCCGCATGATCGCCGGACAGTTACTGCATCTCTTTCTTTTCCTCAACAATTAGTTTCACGCCGTTTATGGCGAGCACAATCACCACGGCGCCCACCGGCAGCTTCTCATCGTCCGTCTTTGTCCTGGCAGACCATTCCATGCCGCCCACATTCACCTGGCCGATCCCCTGCAGATTATCGATCTCGCTTATGACAATGGCCTGCCGTCCCACAAGGCTCTCCGCATTCGTGCGCACCCGGTCTTTGTTAAAATATTTTACCGCAACGGGTCGCGTAAAATACAGAAGCAGCGCTGAAACCACAAGAAACAATATAATCTGTAAAATAACCGGCAGATGCAGCAGAGAAGCCAGAGTCGCCACAAGCGCACCGCCAGCGAACCAGACGGTTGTGAGTCCCATCGTCAGGAGCTCGGTCACAACCAGCGCCACAAGGATAACCAGCCAGATCACCGTCATGTTTAACGCCTGTATCTCCATCATGTTCCCTCCCTAATGTTAATAACACACTCGCAAGCCCGCGCTTACGCGCGTGGTGTCCGATTACATCGGACGTTTGCTCGTTATATGTCGCGAAGAATCTTCGATTCTTCTGAAAAACAAATGCCGCTTCGCGTCGCTTGTTTTTCCTTTGCAACAATTACATTATCTCATAGTATTCCCAATGTGGCAAGGTCTAACACTACGGACGCACGTTCTCACATTGTCACCAGAACACCTGTCTGTCGATGAGGAGGCCTTCGTGGTTGCCGGCACGTCTGAAATGGGTCGCATCGCCCACGTTCGTCTCCCCGTTGATCGCGGCTCTGGCCGCCTCCCAGCAGCTTTCCGGAATATCGCCGCCGTACACTCTGGCCACCTTGCCGTTAAGTGCGGGCGTAAACTGTCCCGACGCAAAAATAACACCAGATATTGTATTCGGATAAGCCGCACTTCTGACACGGTTCATAACCACCGCACCCACCGCCAGCTTGCCGTTATACGTCTCGATACCCGCCTCGCAGTAAATCAGCGCCGCCAGAAGTCTGGTGTCGTCTCCGCCCACCACCACTGCGCCTCTGTTTGCCGTAAGCTTCGCCTTCCGCTCTTCCTCTTCTCTCTTCTGGATGGCTACCAGCGTTTCGCCCTCGTCAATATGGAAGTCAATGTCCACATATTCCGCCGACACATATCCTGTCTCACCCTCGTAATCCACACTGATCCATTCCTCGTCGAGCACCTCGATAATTTCCAGTTCTTCGTCCCGCGGAATGAAACCCACCGCCTCCGCTTCCGACTCGGGATCCTTTCTCACACAGAGTGTATCCGTCTCTATCTGCACGATAAGGTTTCCCACGTCATTAGCCAGCAGCTCCGCATCCTCGCCGAAAAGCAGATACTCGTCACTTGCCCAGCCGACAAGATCCCCGCTCCGAAGTCTTGTCCAGCCGTCTTTTCTCTCCAATATCCTTCCGCCACAGTCCTTATAGAGCAGGCCCACCTTTTCGGACTCTCCATCCGCCTCCGCGCGCACATTCATAGCCACCTGCACGTTAGCCATAACCAGATCCGTTTCCCTCTCCGCGCCGTTTGCTTCCGATACCTCGGTCAGTTCCCGGATCGCGTCCTCATTTGCCGCTCTCCCGGTAGGATCCACAATCTGGGCTACACCTACATTCAGCGAGTCCAGATAATCGTCCCTGTTAGTCGCCTGTGCATGCAGAGGCAGACCGCATAAACATATACCAAGAATCAAACTGACGAGCAGAAGTCTATACTCTTTCCGCATAAACATCCCTCCATCTTCATCCATACAAGAAATCCCCATTTCCCATAACACAAAAGATAAAGTTTGTTACAAAATTGTTACATTTCCGTTAAGTATGGATTATTTTAGCAAAACACCTATTCTTTGTCAAGTTTATACAATTTGGCTCTGTTTTATCTCTATATTTTGTTACTATTTTTTTACAAAACACAAGATGTTCCGACAGCCTTCCCCGATGTGCCTTTTTACCGCAATTCCGGGTGAACCAAAGTTACAGTTTCCGTGACTTCTCCACCGTGGCTAAGAGCGCGTCCATCACTGCCCCGCGAAAGCCTGCCTCCTCCAGCACGCGCACACCCTCTATCGTGGTACCACCCGGAGAGCAGACCATGTCCTTCAGCTCGCCGGGATGTTTCCCCGTCTCCAACACAAGCTTTGCACTGCCGTACACTGCCTGCGCCGCAAACTCGTAAGCCTGCGCCCGGGGCATGCCGGCTGCCACGCCCGCATCTGCCATAGCCTCTATGAAAAGGAACACATACGCCGGAGAGGATCCGCTCACCGCCCCGACGGCATCCATCAGACGCTCCTCCACCAGACTTGCCTTCCCGAAGCTCTCCGTCAATCTCAGGCTGTACTTCCTCTCTTCCTCCGATACCGCATCATTTACGCAGACGCCCGTACAGCCCTCTCCCACAAGCGCAGGCGTATTTGGCATACAGCGCACAAGCTTCATCTGCCTGCCAAAGGCCTCTTCCAGCCACGCAAGTGTCTTTCCGGCCGCGATACTGATAATCAGCGTGTCCGACTTCACCGCATCACGGATCTCCCCGATCACATCCCCCAGAAACTGCGGCTTCACCGCCAGAACCAATGTCTGCGCCGCCTCCGCCACCTCCGCGTTGGACGCTTTCACGTCAATGCCAAACCGTTCCCGCACCGCGTCACGGGTCTTCTGTGTCTTCGAGCTGCCGCAGATGTCCTCCGCCGACACCATTCCCTGCTCCAGCATACCACCGATGATGGCACATGCCATATTGCCGAGTCCGATAAATCCAATCTTCATAACTCCCACACCGCCTTTCATTCAATAACATTTGTTACTTTCCCGCATTTTAAGCCAAAAACCGACATTATCAACGCTTTTGTTTCCAGATTGAAAACCTAGTGTTATTTTATTGTTAAATCTTGATTTAACCATTTCTTCTCTGCCTGTAAGCCTCGTACATCAGTATGGAAGATGCCACCGCCGCATTCAGCGACTCCGCTTTTCCCTCCATCGGAATCGCCAGAAGTGTATCCGCACAGGCCGCCGTTTCCTCCCGCAGGCCATTGGCCTCGTTTCCGATGAGAAAAGCCGTACTCCGACGATATTCGTGCGCATCGTAAAAGGACTTTGCGTCCAGATGGGCGGCGTAGACAGCTATCCCCTTTCCCTGCAGCATCCTGATGGCGGAAGGAAGCGACTCCGCATAGAGAAACGGCACCCGGTAAACAGCACCCATCGTGGAGCGGATGGTCTTCGGATTATAGATGTCAGCCGTCCTGCTGCTCATAATCACGCCGTCCGCGCCGGCCGCCTCCGCTGTGCGAAAGATAGTCCCCAGGTTTCCCGGATCCTGTATATCTTCCAAAATTATAAATAACATCTGTTTTTTGTCTGTGTTCTGCAGCATTTCTTCTATATTATAGTGTCGCTGCCGCACCAGGCAGAGAATCCCCTGAGGAGTCACCGTATCCGACATCCTGTCAAATACCTCATCCGCCACGATCTCACAAGAAAGCCCGGACAGCTTTTCCCCATATCGCGCATACATTTCCTTCTCGACGCCCTGTGCGATATACACCCGGCTGATCCGTTCTACCGGCGCCTCACCAAACATTTTTGCGCCCTCAATCACAAAAAGGCCCTGCCTGTCCCGCTCCCTTTTCTTCCCAATCAAGGCGGATACTTCCTTGACGGATTTATTGTGCAAACTTGTAATCATGATCTCCTCCATACGGCTTGCTGCCATACCTGTCATAAGCGGATCCGGGACGCAGCGCATCTACCGTCCGCATAGTTCTTCCTTCATAAAGATTCCCCGCAAATGCGAGCATCTGCGGGGAACATCCATATCCTATATTTTTTGCAGCATCTGCGTCCGCAAACCCACGCCTCTGCAATTATAAAATCTTCGACATCTCATAGGGATAATCGGGAATGCCTTTCTCCATGCTCAGCGCCTCCTCGATATCGAAATCCAGGAACTCGCCATGCTGGTAGCCTACCACCCGGTTTGTCTTGCCCTCGCAGAGAATATCCGCCGCATAGCAGCCCATGATCGAAGCATAGTAGCGGTCTTTACAGGTGGGAGAACCTCCTCTCTGCATGTAGCCCAGGATCGTGGCTCTCGTCTCAATACCCGTAGCCGCCTCAATTCTTCTCGCCATGGAAGTGGAATGCCCGATGCCCTCCGCGTTGATGATCAGATGGTGGGTTTTACCCTTTTTCCTGTTGGCAATGATATTGTTAATGATCTGCTGCTCGTTATAGTCGTATTTCTCCGGCAGCAGAATATCCTCCGCGCCGTTGGAAATACCGCACCACAGCGCAATATATCCCGCGTTCCTGCCCATAACCTCAATGATACTGCATCTCTCATGGGAGGACGATGTGTCTCTTACCTTGTCAATGGCCTGCATCGCCGTATTGATCGCCGTATCGAAACCGATGGTATACTCTGTACAGGCAATGTCCAGATCAATCGTTCCCGGCAGACCGATGGTATTGATGCCGTGTCTCGAAAGAGCCTGCGCGCCCCGGTAGGAGCCGTCCCCTCCGATCACCACCAGACCGTCAATTCCGTGCTTATGACAGATTTCCGCACCCCTCTGCTGTCCTTCTTCCGTCCGGAACTCATGACATCGCGCCGTTCCCAGAATAGTGCCGCCGCGCTGAATCGTATCAGATACCGACCACTTCTCCATATCTATGATCTCTTCATTCAGGAGACCCTGATATCCTTTCTTAATCCCCTTCACTTTGACCCCGTTAGCGATGCCCTTTCTGACCACCGCACGGATCGCCGCATTCATACCCGGCGCGTCTCCCCCACTGGTCAGCACACCGATCGTCTTAATCTGCTTCGCCATACCGATTCCCACACCTTTCCACTCTGTCATGTGTTATGCCTTTTATCCAGCTAACCGCCAGCGTACTGACTGTTTACTGCCCATAAAATCCTATCTGTATTTTACATTATAAAGAAAGGTTTTTCAACGATTTTTATAAGACTTCCTCCGTTATACCACTTTTATATTTCCTTCACCGAACGCCGCCTCCAGCTTTGTGACCAGCGACGCCTGGGCCGACACATTCCAGTTTGCAGGCAGCGGATTCATGGCTTTGGGGTTCTCCACATAGATCACCACATGATCCTTTCCTTCCGCCTCCCGTAATATATCGAAAAGCGTATCCTTTTTCGCCTCATACGCTTCCCTTGTGGGGAACTTAATCCATAGCTTTTTCGGCATCTGCTCAAAGGTTGTGATCTGCTCGCAGACAAGTTTCGCGTCCTTGTCCTCCTCCACAGACACCCTGCCCCTGACGAAGACCTTGCTGTCCTCCATCACCGTGCTGCCGTAGCGCTCGTAATCTCTCGGAAAAACAATCACTTCCACGGAGCCTACCAGATCCTCCACCTGAAGGAAAGCCATCACCTTCTCATTCTTGGTGTACTTGATCTTTTTCTCCGTAATCATGCCGCCGATGGTCACCTTCGCACCGTCCGCTACCCTCGTCTCCCCGGTTTCCTCATCCATGGCAAAGTCCGCTGTGGTGTTCGTAATGTTCTTTTTCCACGTCTCCCGGTATTCCTCCAACGGATGGCCGCTGATATAAATGCCCAGCACTTCCTTCTCAAAGGCCAGCTTCATCTCCTTGGAATATTCGCCAACATCGGGAAGGCTGACCCGATAGTCCACCTTCTCCTCCTCGTCGGCAATATCAAAGAGCGATATCTGCCCCGCCAAATTGTTCTTGCGGTTCTGCTGGATGCCGTCCATCACCTGTAAGTACACACTTAAAAGCTGTTTCCTCGTACCGCCCAGGCTGTCCATGGCACCCGCCTTGATAAAGTGCTCCACCACGCGCTTGTTCATATCCCGGTCTGTCACGCGCGTCACAAAATCTCCCAGGTTCAGATAAGGGCCTCTGGCCTCCCGCTCCGCAACCACCGCATCAATCACGGGTCTTCCCACACTCTTGATGGCGGAAAGCGCATAGCGGATCTGTCCCCCCGCCACCGAGAAGCCGTTTTCCCCCACGTTGATATCCGGCGGCAGAATCTGTATGCCCATGCTCCTGCTCGTCATAATGTACTCCGCCACTTTGCCCGGATTGTCAATGACGGATGTCATCAGCGCCGCCATAAACTCCACGGGATGATAATATTTCATGTAAGCCGTCTGGTATGCCACCACCGCATAGCAGGCCGCATGGGATTTGTTGAAAGCATATTTCGCAAAGTCCATCATCGTATCATAGATATGATCGGCTACTCTCGCGTCGATGCCGTTCGCCACACAGCCGGGTACCCCCTCTTCCGGGTTTCCGTAGGTAAAGTTTTTGCGCTCCTGCTCCATCACATACTGCTTTTTCTTACTCATGGCACGGCGAACCAGGTCACTCCTGCCCATGGTATAGCCGCCCAGCTCCCGCACGATCTGCATCACCTGCTCCTGGTACACGATACAGCCGTAAGTGGGCGCAAGGATCGGCTCAAGCTGCGGGCACTCGTAAGTCACCGTCTCCGGATGGTTCTTGCCCTTGATATATTTGGGAATAAAGTCCATCGGCCCCGGGCGGTACAGGGAAATGCCCGCAATCACATCCTCCAGACTCTGGGGCTTCAATTCCTTCATGAAGCTTTTCATCCCGCCGCTCTCCAACTGAAACACGCCGTCCGTCCGCCCGGTCCCGAGGGAGGCCAGCACTTCTTTATCGTTGTAATCAATGTTATCAATGTCAATCGCAATACCCTTGCTCTGCTCCACAAGCCGCACCGCATTCTGGATCACCGTCAGCGTCCGCAGACCCAGAAAATCCATCTTCAAAAGCCCCAGCTCCTCGATGGTGGTCATGGGAAACTGGGTGGTGATGGAACCGTCGGCTCCTCTGGAGAGGGGGACAAACTCATCCGCCGCCTCGGGGCAGATCACCACCCCTGCCGCATGCATGGAAGTATGCCTCGGCAATCCTTCCAGACGCCTGCACATGTCAATCAGGCTGTGTACCTGTTCGTCCTCCTCGTAGAGACTCTTAAACTCCGGGTTCATTTCCAGCGCGCGGTCAATGGAAACGCCCTGGTTCTGCTCAAGGGGGATCATCTTCGCGAGACGGTCCACATAGGCGTAGGGCAGATCCATCACCCTGCCCACATCCCGGATCACGCCTTTCGCCGCCATCGTACCGAAAGTGACGATCTGCACCACTCGATCGCTGCCATATTTTCGACCAACATAGTCAATCACTTCCTGCCGTCTCTCAAAGCAGAAGTCCACGTCGATATCCGGCATGGAAACGCGCTCCGGATTCAGAAACCGCTCAAAGAGCAGATTGTACTTGATGGGATCAATATTGGTGATTTTCAGACAGTAGGACACAATGCTTCCCGCCGCCGAACCCCTGCCCGGCCCCACCGCGATCCCGTTCTCCCGGCAGAAATTGATATAATCCCACACGATCAAAAAATAGTCAACGAAACCCATATTTTTGATCGTGTCAAGCTCATAGTGCAGACGCTCCTGCAGCGTGCCGTCATCCTCCGGGTAACGCTCCTTCATCCCGTCCTGACAGAGCTTGTTCAGATAACTCCATGAATCGTATCCCTCCGGCGCGTCGTAGCGGGGCACTTTGTAATGGCCGAACGCAATCTCCACATGACAGCGGTCGGCAATCCGCTGGGTGTTCTCCACAGCCTCCCACGCATAGGGGAAAAGCCCCTTCATCTCCTCCTCGCTCTTCACATAATACTGGCCGCCCTCGTAGCGCAGGCGGTCTTCGTCAGCCACCTTCTTTCCCGTCTGCAGACAGAGCAGAACATCGTGGGGCTGGGCGTCCTGCGCATAAGTGTAGTGCACGTCGTTGGTGACCACAAGAGGAATGTCCAGCTCCTTGTTCATGCGAAGAAGCACGGAATTGACCGACTGCTGCGCCGGAATCCCGTGATCCTGCAATTCCAGAAAGTAATTATCTTTCCCGAAAATATTCTGATATTTTAACGCTACCTTCTTCGCCTCATCCACAAGGCCCTTCTGGATGTAACGGGGCACCTCCCCCGCCAGACAGGCCGAGAGCGCGATCAGTCCCTCGTGGTACTGCTCCAGCACTTCCAGATCCACACGGGGCCTGTAATAGTATCCTTCCGTAAAGCCTTTGCTGACGATCTTCACCAGATTCGCATAGCCCGTATTGTTCTCCGCCAGAAGCACCAGATGGTAATAGCGGTCCTCGCCGCCTGTCAGTTCCCTGTCGAAGCGGGAGTGGGGCGCCACGTAAACCTCGCAGCCGATGACAGGGTTGATCCCCGCCTCCTTCGCCGCCTTATAGAAGTCAACGACACCGTACATGACACCGTGATCCGTGATCGCCGCGCTGTCCATCCCCAGCTCCTTCACATACCTCACATACTCTTTTATTTTGTTGGAACCGTCCAGAAGACTAAACTCCGTGTGGACATGTAAATGCGCAAATGCCATGATGGTATCCTTCCCGGAAAATCCTGTGTAAATGCCGCAAATCCGTGTTTTTATCGTCTTGTTTATTATAGACGCTGGAGCGGAATCAGTCAAACACATCCGGGGCAGGGCTCCCCGGCCCCGTCCACAGGCACACAGATCAGACAGGCCTTCTCTACATCACATCCCGCGTCTCCACCCGCCGCACGGACAGATACACAGACACGATAGCCGCCACGAACAAAATGGCATAAAACGTCATATTATTCGCCAGAGTCGCCGAGCCGATCCCTCCCTGCGTGAAGCAGACGATGATAACCGACGCCACTATGGCCGCCTTGGACGATTTCATTTTCAAGCCTACGGGAAGTGCGATAAAGCTGATGCTCGCCATGGCCGCTGAAGAGAGAACGGCTTCCAGCCAGAATGCAGGCTCCCCGACCGCAAGGCCGGCAGCAGTGATCCCTGTAAAGGATTTTGTCAGAATCAGAATGAGACTGATCGCAGCCTTGCTGACTGTCATCGCCACAAAACCAAAAATCCACACCGCACAGACTTTTGATAAAATAATCCTGCTGCGTTTCATCGGATAACAAAACATCAGATGGATCGTCTTTTTCTCATATGCGCCCACAATGAATGCCGCGATCATCACACCTGTAAAAACAATGTACGCCACATGGACAAACATTCCCACGGAAACATCCAGCATAGTTTTGCCATATGACTGCACCGTTGCTTCCGTCTCCAGCTCCCCCGCCGCCATAAGCAGCAATATAAGAAGGACTGCCGTCGTCACCACCGCATTGCGGATATATTTCCATATATTATTTTTCTTCCATTCCAGTTTTATCAATTTAAGCATCTGCTTTCACCTCCCCGGTCAGTTTCAGGAAATAATCCTCCAGCGTCTCCGCCTTTCTTCCAAGCGAAGTTACGGCTGTCTCATTCAATGCCAGCGCCTTCGCAAGTTCCTCCGTTGTGACACGATTGTCATAAATGCGGATGATTCCGCCGTCGATCACTTTAAAGTTGGTCAGTCCCATTTTATCAGCGAGCACATAAGCCGCCCTCTCCGTGTTCTGCACCCCCAGCTCGATATAGGCAAGATTCATCTCCTCGATCTCTTTCAGGCCGATTTCCTTTTTCATCCTGCCCTTGTGAATGATACCGATCGTATCCGCAATGCTCTCTATCTCCGGGAGAATGTGGGAGGAAACCACAACCGTCATCCCGTGCTCTGCACACAGGATCCGCAGCAGTTCCCTGATCTGCTTCATGCCCGCCGGGTCAAGGCCGTTGGTCGGTTCATCAAGAATCAGCAGCTCGGGCCTGCACAAAATTGCCCTCGCAATTCCAAGGCGCTCTTTCATGCCAAGCGAATAATTCTTGACAGGCGTTTGCGCCGCTGCCGTCAGATCAAGCTCCTCCAGCGCCTTTTCCACACTTCCGTGCTGATAATATCCCATATACTCACAGTGCATCCGCAGATTTTCATACCCGGTCATATGCTCATAAAACGTGGGAAATTCGATGATGCTCCCGATCCGCCTCATCACCTCGTACGACTGTGGTGTCAGCGGCTTTCCAAACAGCTCGACAGTCCCCATCGTAGGTTTCCAGAGATTCAGGATCATCTTCATAACCGTCGTTTTGCCCGCGCCATTCGGACCCAGAAATCCGTAAATTTCTCCCTTTTTCACGTGGATATCCACATCTCTTACCAGTTCCTTGCCGCCAATGGTTTTGGTCAGGCGGCTGGTTTGTAAAATATAAGACATTTCGCTGCCCCCTTTCTTTATATAACCATTGTAACGGCCGCAATTTTCAAAACTCTTGCCCAATTCTTACAAATTTCTTTCGTTCACACGATATGACTACATGCCGGTCTGCTGCGGCGCTCTCTTTAAGGAAACCGTAAATACGGTCCGCACAGACGGATCGCTCTCAAGCGTAAGGTTCCCGCCCATCTGTTCCGCCAGTTTTTTTGCGATCGTCAGCCCCAGGCCGTTTCCCTGCACGCTCCGGCTGCGGGAATCCTCCATGGTAAACAGACGCTCGAACACACTCTGCGCAAACGCGCTGTCTATCCCTTTCCCTTTGTCCGCCACGTCAACATAAATAAACCGCTCATCTGATCTGAGGAAAACACCCAGATACTTGCCCTCCGAACCGTAACGGATCACGTTGGAGATGAGGTTTCCCAGAATACGCTGCAGAGCCTCCCGGTTTCCCTGCGCGTAAACAGCTTCGTCCGGCAGCCCGATCTCCACCTGGAAATCGGCTCCCGTCAGTATTTCGTAAAACTCCAGAACGCTCTCCCGGCAGATTTCACAGACATCCAGTCTGCTAATCGTCATATCCGTATCTCCTGCCTCCAGCTTGGCCAATGAAAAAAAGCTGTCGATCAGCTCCATAAGCGCCTGTGCCTTCTGCTCCGCCTTCTCCAGCATTTCCGGCTCCGCCGTACCCTTCGTCCTCATAATCTCCAGATAGCCCCGGATCACGGTCATAGGCGTTTTCATATCGTGGGAAATATTGGAAAGCATTTTCCTGGAAGAGATTTCGGAGCGGCAAAAATCAGCCTCCACTTTCGCGCTCTTCTCCAAAAGACGGTTGATCTGTGCCGCCAGTTCCATCAGCTCTTTATTATCCGTAAAAACCATCAGCCTCCCGCCGCTGTCTTCATCCAGAATTGCCTTCAGCCTCTGATGGATTTCCCGGAGTTTTCTCTGCGTGCCTGTTCGGAACGCAAACTGCTGGTACAGGGCGACTGCTGCCAGGGCTGCCGCCGCCAGTCCCAAAACAAACATCATCATGTCGTTCCCCCCAGCTTATACCCGATGCCCCAGACCGTCAGCACATACTGCGGACTGCGCGGATCATCCTCAATCTTATTCCGCAGTCTGCTGATATGTACATTCACAGCATTTTCGTCCCCGCAGTAGGCATCATTCCACACACAGGAGTAAATCTGTTCCTTTGTGTAAACCTTCTTTGGATTCTGCATAAAAAGCTTCAGGATTTCAAATTCCTTCGCCGTCAGGTCGATGGATTCCTCTCCCCTTTTCACCGTATAGTCGGACAGGTTCATAGTCAGTTCCCCCGCCCGAAGAACCGGCGGCTCCCCAGCGGAAGTCCCGGCTGCCGCTCCGTCATACTGCATCGTCCTTCGCAGGGAAGCCTTGATCCGGGCAAGCACCTCCACCACGGAGAACGGCTTCGTGATATAATCGTCCGCCCCCAGGCCAAGCCCCAGCGTCTTATCGCTCTCCGAATCTTTCGCCGAAAGTATGATGATCGGGACAAAGCTGCTCTGTCTGATGTGTTTCATCACCCCCATGCCGCTGATCTTCGGTATCATCAGATCCAAAAGGACAAGGTCGTACGATGTATCGTCAAACATAGCGCAGGCCTGCTGCCCATCAAGGGCGCAGGCCACCTCATAATTTTCCGTTTCCAGATAATTTTTTAACATTTCGCTGATTTCAGCGTCATCCTCCACAAGAAGAATTTTGTATGGATTCATCACTTTACCTCTGTCACTGCGCTTTCCCCGATTCTCTCTCCAGCGCCTCGTCAAGCCACTCCACAAGCTGCAGATCCACTTTCCCCTTCTTTGCCATATCCTTCAGAATCTGAATCGCCTTTGGCCTCGAGATCGGCTGCTTGTACGGCCTGTCTGTAGCTACCAGTGCATCGTAGATGTCTACCACCGTCAGAAGCCTTGTCTCAAGGTCAAGTTCCTCGCCTCTCAGTCCATTGGGATACCCGCTGCCGTCCAGATACTCATGGTGGGCGCCCACCCACCTGGGCACCATGGAAAAGCCTTTATAAAACTGTACCTTCTCCAGAATACGGGATGTCATAACCACATGGTTCTCCATCTCCCTGCGTTCCTGCAGTGTCAGCGTGCCGCTTCGGATTCCAAGGCTCTCCGCCTCCTTCTCTGTCAGATACGGAACAACCGCTCCGTCCTCACCGACATGCTGTTTCCCGGCCAGTCTTCTGATATGTTCACAGTCAGCGTCCGTCACATAGTCGGCCACATCCATCTCATGGATAAAGGCAAGTTCCGATTCCAGATCCTTTACCGCCGTTTCATGTTCCTCGGGCGTGATCCTGCCGCGCAGCAGATCGATCTCATACAAGGCCTTCAAGAGCGCAAACCGGTCATCTACCTTCCCAATTGCCGTATCCAGTCTGGTAGCCTTATTCATAATACTGAGGGGTACCACCATCTTGCCGATATCGTGAATAAGCGCCGCCAGCATCAGCTGCTCCTTTCTTGCCGGATCAAAGGTCTTCTCACATTTACCCTCCCTGTGCAGGTCGGTGATGTAATCCGCCAGCAGACTCGCATATTTTTCTACATTCCTTGTATGCAGGGCATTGTACGGCGTCCGCTCCTCCAAAGCCGTTGTGAGCGCCTCCACAAAAGAATAGATCTGGGTCTTGAGCGCCTCCATATAGGACAGATTGGTCAGCTCGATCGCCGCAATGGCTCCCAAGGCGCGTATAATGATCTCATACTCTTCATTGAAGGCGATCACATTGCCCTTCTCGTCCATGGCGTTGATCAGCTGCAGGACACCGATCAGTTCGTTTTCATTGTTTGCCAGCGGCACTACCAGCTGTGACCGCGTGTGGTACCCGGTCAGACTGTCATACTGTCTGGGACCCGAAAAATCAAACCTGTTGCTGGCATACACATCAGATATGTTCACAACCTCCCGGTGAATCGCAGCATAGGAGCACACATTTTCCTCTTTCATCGGCACAGGCGGCAGATCAATCGGTTCTCCATCCAATCCCCGGTTAATTTCCTTGGAAAGAGTCCTCATGAACTTAAAGCGCAGTTCGTCATGCTCATACAGATACAGGGTGCTTGCATCACAGTTTGTAATCTCCATCCCCTTATCCAGAATGGTCATGAGCAGACGGTTTCTGTTCTTTTCCGTGGAAAGGCGTATGCCAATATCCATTATCTTCTCAAAGTCTTCGTATTGCAGATGCATCCCTCTCTTCCCCCTCTTTCTCCATCGGATAGATCCCACAGCGCTTCATGTATTGAAGTGATTCCTTCTGCGCCTCGTAACTGTTGACTTCCACCAGCACCGGCGCCTCTACCCGGTACTGCCTGATCAGACTGTCAAATTCCTGCCAGTCCAACTTTCCTGCTCCCACCGCCAGATGCAGGTCGTTTTGCAAATCATTGTCATTGATATGAATATGGCGTATATAAGGGGAAAGTGTCTCAATCCACTCCCGCCCGGTACACCGCGAGAGCATGGCATGTCCATAATCCAGACAAACCCCGAAATTCTCCACGCCCCGCATCTTCTCCGCCAAACCGGCCAGAATATCCGGCGCCTCGTCAAACATATTCTCCATATAGATCTGCTGTGCCGGATACTGGTGCGCAATCTCCGTAAAAAACGCTGCGTTTCTGTCCCGCCAGTTCCTCAGATATTCCGGCGCACGAAATCCGGCCAGCCGTCCCGTGTGGAAGACGACGCCCTTTAATCCCATAGTTTGGGCAGTCTCCATGGATTGACGTACCCGGAGCGTAGAGACATTCCTGATCAGAGGATCGTCACTGTGAATCGTCACATCCAGAAATGCACCATGCATGGTATCTGTGCGAAATACATTCGCGGCAGATCCGCGCTCTGCGTTCTCCCCTCTGCGTTTTCTGTAGTCTGCAATGATCTCTTCCCGCCTTTCTGAATCGTCCATCACCTTCGCAACATAGAAATCGTTATATTCAAATGCGCATCCGTACTCTGCCGCCAGAGAGCACATCCGTTCCATATCCTTCCTGTCCGGAATCAAATACAGCTTACTCATGTTTCCTCCACTATGCTCAATTTTTCACGCCGTCCAATTGATATACAAAGACGCCGTTGCTCTTCCCCTTCAGAGGAATTTCCCCGATTGGCGTCACAAGCACTCTGTCCTTTACCGCCTCATAGACATCCTTACTGATCAGAATCTGCCCCGGTTTCGCATTGCTCTCCAGCCTGGCTGCCGTATTGACGGTATCTCCGATGGCCGTATAGTCCATCCGGAAGTCACAGCCGATATTCCCCACAACGGCATTTCCACAGTTGACGCCGATCCCGAAGGACACACTCTTGCCGTATCTCTTGCGGAATTTTTCGGCAATCCTGTCCGCCCCCGCCTGCATATCCCATGCGGTAGCTACCGCCCGAAAAATATAGTCGTCCAGATCAAAAGGCGCATTGAACACCGCCATGGTCGCGTCTCCCACAAACTTATCCAGCGTTCCGCCATGATCAAAAATCGCCTGCGTGGTAAGTCCCAGATACTCATTCAAAATTTCCACCACTTCCTCCGGCTTCAGACTCTCCGACATCGTGGTAAAACCCCGGATATCCACAAACAGCACCGCTATATGACGATTTTCCCCACCGATCACCAGTTCAAAGTCTTTGTCTTTACTGATTTTATCCACCACCTGGGGCGCCACATACTGTTTAAAGACATTGATCACGCGCCGTCTTCGTATAATCTCCGCCAGATATCTGCGCACCATCTGCACCAGAAAGATGACCAGCAGGCAGACCGGCAGCAGGATCGTCGGAACGATCCATCCACTCCCATACATTGCCTTTACGAAGACCAGGTCAAGAACTGTCAGTCCCGCCAGAAGAATTGTGGAATACAACATTCTTATTTTTTCACTGCAGACATAGAATACGCCGCACAGAAGCGACGCCGCCAGTGCATAGTACAGGGGCGGAATCGGAAGCTGGGTTTTTCCCTCCAGCAAAGCTTCTATGATGTTGGCATGTATCTCCACTCCGTACATCTGGCTGTTATGGGCTATGGCAGGCATGTAGGCGTCCTGCATACCCACAGCGTAGGCACCCACCAGCACAACCGCGTCCCGAAATATCGCCGGATCCACCGTACCGTCCAGCACATCCGCCATAGAGACGACACTGTAGCCTCCCGCCTTACCGGAATAAGTGAAATAAAACCGATTGTTTCTCCCATATACGGCAGGAAATACCACTTCTTCTCCCCGGCTTTCCTGATAAATCTTATAAACCTGCGTGGAAAGACTGTACGCCCGGTTCCCCTCATAATCCAGATAAGCCATGGCCTGCCTCACATAGCCGTCCGTATCCACAAAGGTATTGGCAAAGCCGCACCTGATTTCACTCATTAACCCGTCATAGGGCTCAATCACATAATCCACGTGATAAGGATTATAGACAATCCTGCCGTCCGCTCCCTGTTCCGGCCGTTCTTTAAAAGAAAAACTCATGGCAGCGACCACATTTCCCGCTTCCCCGCAGGCTCTGGCAAAGGTGACATCCCCCTCCCGGTCCGCCTCCTCGCTGTAGATCACATCGAATCCGATCACAGCCGGGCACACGCCATCCGCACCGTTTAACAGGCGCACCAGTTTCGCCGGGATCTCTCTGCTCCAAGTGTTGACAGGGCCATATTCTTCCAGCGTTTTATCGTCGATACCTATGATATAAATTTTTTTGTTGGTGACACTCCCCCTCTGGTTCAGCCTGTCGGAAATTCCTATGTCAAGGAAACTGGCCGTACCAAAATAGAGAAAAGCAAAAGAGGTCAGAATAACGGCGGCAGTAACCGCCGCCGTTTTCATTTTTTTCAAGTATTTCATGCTCTAAATCCCGCTATTTCCAAGATATTGTCGTATTCGCCTCAATTTTGGTTCCAAAATCAAACTCCCACGTACCTCTCTGGTCTGGAACAAGCACAGGCACTGTAGCCGTCTCCCCGTCTGTGACAGTCTGCGTTGCAAACACCCTGCCCTGGTACATGAAGGTCACCGTATAAGTCACTGGATCTGACGGCTCTTCGGGTTTACCTGGTTCATCCGGCTTGCCGGGTTCATCTGGCTTATCCGGCTTATCGGGTTCGTCCGGCTCATCGGGCTTATCCGGCTCATCGGGTTTATCCGGCTTGTCGGGCTTATCCGGCTCATCGGGTTTATCCGGCTTGTCGGGCTTATCGGGTTTACTCGGTTTATTCGGTTTACTCGGCTTATCCTTATCTGATTTGCCGTCGTCTGGATTGTTCCCGGTATTTTCGTCCTGAGAACCTTCTCCGCCAGTATTGCCATGATCCACCCGACCGCTGTTCACCGGCCGCTCCGCTTTTGGCGGTTTCATCGCCGGAGCCTGCGGCACAGGTTTTCCTGCCGTCGGCTGAATCACAGGAGCCTGGGGCTGTGCCTTAGACGGTTTGTCGGTGATGTTCTTTATCCTATCCGTATATATCTGCGCATCAGCCTCGCCCGGAATCTCTTCTTCTGCCTGCTCTGCCGGCTCATCCTCAATCTGCGGCGCCTGTTCGTCCTCATTCTCTGCCGCTTTACCGGGATCTTCCATCGGCGAAGCAAGCTGCGTCAGTTCCTCCAGCGAAATCCCGGTCATATCCTGTCCATTCTCCATCATATCAAGCAGATTTATGACCGCCTGTCGGGGAAGCTCGTCGTATGCAATATCCTCGACATCGCTCACCGTTCCATCCTGATACACAGTCAATTCACTACCTGCCGGAACTAAGGTTTCCTCCCCGTATGTACCGTCCGGAAGAACGGGCTTCGTCCCGACCTTTCCTTGAAAACAGCACAGCTTTGTATTCTGATCGCCATTTTCATCCACATACAATTCCACACGATAGATGGTTCCTCGGACAGCCATCACAGAATTGGGAGTGGAAGTCTCATACCGGGCTCCTTCGCCCAGCGGACGCTGGATCTCATTGGTAATAGCTCCCTGCTCCAGACATATCTTTGTTTTGGAATCTGCCTCCGTCCCCTCCGCTTCCAGAGAAAAAGCCGTATCCGCCTCCGCCATCACATACTTATCATCATCCAGCTTC
The DNA here is from genome assembly GCA_910575775.1 of Lachnospiraceae bacterium. Classification (GTDB taxonomy): domain Bacteria; phylum Bacillota; class Clostridia; order Lachnospirales; family Lachnospiraceae; genus UBA3282. Next base: position 64,493 of record CAJTEY010000007.1, read on the forward strand.
ATGCGCATACTGGAATCTGACGCCACGCTGACACGGTCACCGGATTCCAGGTACAGATTCTCTGCCGCATTCATGGTTCCCACACTTTCACGCTCAATCACGGCGCTTCCTTGTACATCATAGACCAGTATGGATCGGAATACCTCTTCCTTCTTATTAAATAGTAATGCGACTGCCGCCACTGCGATTACTGCCGCTGCGGCGCAGACACAAACGATTTGCTTCTTATATAATGTCCGTTTCTGCATCCTCTACCACGCCCCTCTTTCCACACACTGCTTTCCGCCGTAAAATTACTTGGTAAAGCTATAATTACCATCTGCGCTGACATAGAAATCATTGCCGCCATGATAAACCGACTTGTCACCGTCCACTTTCCATTGTCCCTGCGCCAGATGATATTTCTCTCCTGCCTTGAGCGCATAGACACCGCTTTGGGAGATAACATGATCCGTCTCCGGCTTCTCCTCTGTTGATACGGTAATGCTGCAGGCCGTCTCATTGCCCGCCTTGTCTATTGCCCGGATCACACAGGAGGTACCGTTTGCCGTCACTTTATAATTTGCACCTTCGGGAACTGCCGGCTGCTCATTTACCAGAACTCTGTCCAGATTGGCATCCTCCACCTGGAATACCGTTCCTTCCGGGTATGTCTTTCCTTCCTCAATCCCCTTTATGACAGGCTTTTGGGTATCTACCACGATTCCGTTAGAGCGGGCGTAGTAATTTTTTTCTCCGGCCGTCACCTTTACATATATGACATAGCTCCCATCCTGCGCAAGAAGAATCGTTTCAGACGGCTCTTTTTCATACCACCTCAAAGAACTCATCTGCTCTTCCGTCTTCGCTTCCGCTTCCATGTCCGTCACTTTATCCTTGGCCCAGAAAACGGACATATTCTGGTCACTCTGGCTGACAGTCACCTCCACTTGCGGTCCCCAGTTCCTAATATATTCAAAGGTAATTTTTCCGCCCAGACTGCAAGTACTTTCTTTTCCATCCCTCGTAATGAAAATCTCCGGCGTAGTTTCCACGTCTGGCACGTTCTCGTCTTCCGGCTTGTTTTCTCCGTCCGCCGCGTCCTCACCTTCCGATGTGTTTTCTCCGTCCGCCACATCCTCGTCTTCCGGCTTGTTTTCTCCGTCCGCCGCGTCCTCACCTTCCGATGTGTTTTCTCCGTCCGCCGCATCCTCGTCTTCCGGCTTGTTTTCTCCGTCCGCCGCGTCCTCACCTTCCGGTGTGTTTTCTCCGTCCGCCGCATCCTCGTCTTCCGGCTTGTTTTCTCCGTCCGCCGCATCTTCGTCTTCCGGCTCGTTTTCCACGTCCGCCGCATCTTCGTCTTCCGGCTTGTTTTCTCCGTCCGCCGCATCCTCGTCTTCCGGCTCGTTTTCCACGTCCGCCGTGTTCTCATTTTCCGGTGCGCTCTCATCGCCGCCAGTCATGCCGGCATCTGCGTCGGAACACACTTCGGTTCCCGCATCATCCTCCGCTGCCAGCATCGTACTCATCGGCATCATGCATCCAAGCAATAGCGCCAAACCCAACGCCGCCGCGCTTTTCCAATTCCTATACATACTCATCGCCCCCAATTCTCACACTGAAAATCCAAACTGCTCTTTTGATACGCGAACATACTTCCAGAGTATATATCGCCCTCTTTACCATAATATTTTACATGTATTCCAAAATTTGGTCAATGTTTTAGCATGTAACAGTGCCTGAAGGCCGCAAATTTCAAAATTTGAAAAAGCCCCGCACCATATTGGCACAGGGCTTTTGGTATTTTTATGAATTTACAGATATTTCTTCAGTGCATCCACCTTGTCAAGTTTCTCCCAGGGCAGATCCAGATCGTTGCGGCCAAAATGTCCGTATGCCGCAGTCTGCTTGTAGATCGGACGACGAAGGTCAAGCATCTTGATGATGCCTGCAGGTCTTAAGTCAAAGTTTTCGCGCACGATCTCCACCAGCTTGTCATCGGCAATCTTACCTGTGCCGAAGGTGTCTACCATAATGGAAGTGGGCTGTGCCACACCGATCGCGTAGGAGAGCTGGATCTCGCACTTGTCCGCAATGCCTGCAGCCACAATGTTCTTCGCCACATAGCGCGCCGCATAAGCTGCAGAGCGGTCCACCTTTGTGCAGTCCTTGCCGGAGAACGCACCGCCGCCGTGACGTGCATAGCCGCCGTAGGTATCTACGATGATCTTACGGCCAGTCAGACCTGCGTCACCGTGAGGGCCGCCGATCACGAAACGTCCCGTAGGATTGATGAAGAATTTGGTCTGGTCATCAACCAGCTCCTTGGGCAGAACGGGATCAAACACATATTTTTTGATGTCTTCATGGATCTGCTCCTGGGTCACGTCCTCATCGTGCTGGGTAGACAGCACAACCGCCTCCAGACGAACCGGCTTGCCTGCCTCATCGTACTCCACGGAAACCTGGCTCTTGCCGTCGGGTCTCAAATATTTGAGGGTGCCATCTTTGCGCACCTTGGTGAGCTGCAGCGCCAGCTTATGTGCAAGGTCGATGGGATAAGGCATGTACTCCTCGGTCTCATTGGTCGCATAGCCGAACATCATACCCTGGTCGCCCGCTCCCGTATCCAGATCGTCGTTCTGCTCGCCCTTCTTTGCCTCCAGTGCCTTGTCCACACCCATCGCGATATCTGCAGACTGCTCGTCAATCGCCACGAACACAGCGCAGGTGTTTGCGTCAAAGCCGTACTCGGACTTGGTGTAACCGATCTCTTTTACGGTATCACGCACAATTTTCTGCATATCCACATATGCATTGGTGGTAATCTCACCTGTCACCAGCACAAACCCGGTACAGACTGCCGTCTCGCATGCCACGCGGCTCATGGGATCCTTTTCCATGCAGGCATCCAGGATCGCATCGGAAATCGCATCGCAGACCTTGTCGGGATGCCCCTCAGTTACAGACTCGGATGTAAATAATCTTTTCTCCATTTTTCCTCTCCTTTTTGTGTATTGTGTTTTTTGTGAATGTGAATAAGATTTCTTCTCTGCCTATCCGCGAAAAGTCCCCTTACTTCTCTTTGAAATAAGGGGACCCGACATACAAGCATCAAATCCTCTTATTGTTCGATCATGCTGCCGTAACAGCTTCGCTCAGGTTGGCACCTTCCTTGTCAGGGGTTGCCGTGGCTTCATCGATCCTATGTATCTCCACCACTCTGAATAAGAGAAAGACATCACAATATAAAATTGATCTAAGCTCAAGATACACCAACTCGGAGCCTGTGTCAAGCCCCGAATGCTCACTTTCTGTATCAGCCGGAAAAACAGCCAGAACCGGCCGGCCGTTTACCGTCAGCTCACCTTTAATTTAAACTTCTGCAGATCCCGATCAGTGGTCACCAGATCAATCTGTGCCCCCAGATGCTGCAGCTTCAGATGAAAATCTTCATAACCGCGCTGAATATACTTGATATCGTCAACCGTGCTGATCCCGTCCGCCGCCAGCGCCGCAATGACAAGCGCCGCTCCTGCCCTCAGATCCGGTGCGGTAATATGCGCCCCGGTGTACTTGGACACGCCGTCAATGATCGCCGTATTGCTCTCCACTTTGATGTTCGCGCCCATGCAGGTAAGCTCGTCCACATATTTAAAGCGATTCTCGAAAATGCTCTCCGTCACAATGCTGGTTCCCGTAGAAAGTCCCAGTGCCACCGTAATCTGCGGCTGCATGTCTGTGGGAAATCCCGGATAAGGAAGGGTCTTCACATGGGTATGTCCCAGAGGCTTCGCCGCCACCACACGCACCGCATCGTCAGACTCCTCAATCTCACAGCCGATCTCCAAAAGTTTCGCACTGATGGACTCTAAGTGTTTCGGGATCACGTTCTTTACCGTCACATCACCCTTCGTCACTGCCGCCGCAAACATAAACGTGCCGGCTTCAATCTGATCGGGGATGATTCCGTACTCCGTCCCGTGTAGTTTCGCCACACCCTTGATACGGATCACGTCCGTACCTGCGCCCTTGATATTGGCGCCCATGCTGTTTAAAAAGTTCGCCAGGTCAACGACATGAGGCTCCTTCGCCGCATTCTCAATCACGGTGGTGCCCTCCGCCATCACTGCCGCCATCATCACATTCATGGTCGCGCCCACGGTAACCACGTCCATGTAGATATGGTTTCCCTTCAGTTTCGCAGCCTCCGCGCATATGCGGCCATATCCGATTCCAACGTCAGCTCCCAGCGCACGAAAGCCTTTGATGTGCTGGTCAATGGGACGCAGCCCGATATTACAGCCACCAGGAAGAACGACCTCAGCCTTGCTGTATTTGCCGAGCAGAGACCCCAAAAGATAGTAAGATGCTCTGATTTTTTTGATATAATCGCCCTCAATCACCAGATTGTGGACTTGCGAGGCATTGATCTTCACCGTATGTCTGTCTATCCGATTAATCACAACGCCAATACTTTCCATAGCCTGCATCATGACATTGGTGTCCCTGACGTCCGGCACATTCTCTATCAACACGGTTTCGTCCGTCATAATGGCGGCCGCCAGGATCGCCAGCGCCGCGTTTTTCGCACCGCTGATCTCCACCTCGCCGACTAACGGATTCCCACCTTTAATCGCATATTGTTCCATCTATGTTTACTTGCCTTTCTTCATCGAAAAAACTCAAACATTAAAATACAGTATAACAGATTTTGAAGGTTTGTAAACCCCTTCACATCGCACGCCCGAACTGCTAATTCAAGTAATCGAAAGGGTTTACCTGCGTGCCGTTAATGAGAATTTCAAAGTGAATATGCGGTCCCGTGCTTACGCCCGTATTGCCGCTCAAGGCAATTTTCTGCCCCTGGCTCACAGTCTGCCCCTGTTTTACCAGCACTTTGCTCAAATGGCCGTAGCGGGTCTGCCTGCCGTCCGCATGGTCAATGTAAACCACATAGCCGTAGCCGCTGCCCCATCCTGCCCTGGATACCGTTCCCGCGCAGGACGCCATAACCGCCGTACCCACAGGCGTCGCCCAGTCCACTCCCTTGTGATTGGTGCTGGCTCTCCGGGTAGGTGCCGTTCGTCTGCCGAATCTGGAAGTAAGTCTTCCCCCCGAAATCGGCTTCAGGTAAGTGGGCGGGATCTTCGTGCCGCGCTCCACAATTTTGGGCACAGCCGCATAGGTAATCTCCTCCTTCAGGATTTCTCTTCCCACTTCCTCGTTATTGCGATAGGACACATCCGCCACAACCTTGCGGTGACCTGCAGACGGCTCCTGCAGTGTCTGCATATCGGTCGTGTACCAGTCGTCGTTGTCGACATAGATGACGTCCGCCTCGTAATCCTCTTCATAGTACATCTGCTCCGTGCGCTCCACGGAAAGCTCCGGCTCCGGCACGGTCACAATCAACTCATCGCCCACACGGATCACAGAGTTTTCATTCTCTATCGTCTCGTTCATAGCGATCAGCTCATCCAATGGTATCTCATTCTTCTCGGCAATCTGGGAGAGCGTATCCCCGGCAACCACCTCGTAAATCTGCTCCTTTTCCTGATCCTTTGTCACCTCTTCGATCGCCTGCTCCAGAGGTGTCAGTTCATAGTCCATCAGATAGGACTCCACCACCTCCACCGTGTCGCCAAAATCGAGTGCAAGAAGCCCCAGCTCATAATCGGAAAATTCTTTCTCCGAAGCCGGTTCGATGTCCTCAAAAATATCATCCAGCACCGCGTTAATCCCCGCACTGGTCATTGTCTCCTTTGCCTCCTCCGCCTCTTCTTTCTGCTCTCTGGCCGAATAAATCTGCGTCGTCAGCACGTTGAGCTCCCTGTCGGAGTCCAGCACAAGATCCGCATAATAATGATTGCCGCTGTCATATTTTTTGATAGATGCCTGTAAGAGCGCAAGCACTTCCTGCGTACTTGCCAGGTTCACCGTATATTCGTTGATTTTCACGGTATAGGAGCGGTTCAGTGTCTCCTTGACGCTGCCGCGCAGGGCAGTCAGCATATTGGCAACAATGAGATTCTTGTCATCCACCTTGCCCCAGAGCACCTCTTCCCCTTCCCAGCTCAGCTCACTCTCCGCCAGTACCATCTCGTCACTGCTTGCCGCAAGCGCTTTTCTCGCCTCAATCAGACACTCGTCCGCCTCTGCGGCATCACCCATCACACCTACCTGCATCCCGTTTAGGTATACCGTAAAAAGGTTATCCCCATCGCTTTCCAGTGTCTGCAGATGGGGCAGGAAAAAGGCTGCGACAATGCTTGCAAGCACCGCAACCTTAATATATGCAATTTTCATTTTTTTATAATATCTGCTCAATATTTTCATCATTATTTTTCTTACATGCCCCGGCTCAGAAAAGCTTTCCGTTCGTAAGCTGCATAAGCAGCGCAAACACATTGACCGCAATATCCGCCAGCACCCCGATTAAAATGGCAACAGCCAGTCCCACAGGCAGTCTGCTGCCCTTAGGGGTCTGGCTCTGTTTCTCAAGCTCCTCTGTAAAGGCCGCCTGTACATTGCGGTATACCTTTACGTTCTCCCTGTGCATAAACTCCTCGGACTGGGCAATCCGCTCCCCCAGAAGGCTTTTTATCCCGGCAAGCTGCTTTTCCACATCCTCGGCCTGTCCGCTTCCTGCCTCCAGCGCCTCCAGCTTTTCCACGCACTGTGCCAGCATGTCCTGCACATGATCCACATTTTCCGCCGTCTTGATATTCACCCGGCGGATCTCCTGCATCAGCTCGTCATACGCTTTCATCTGCTTCTGCATCTGCTCCATTTTCGCAGCCTCCGCCGCAGAATTTGCCCGGATCATCTCCTGCGCATTTTTCTTCTGTGCCAGCTTATCTATAAATGTATCCATGATGTTCTCCATTTCCTTTATCTTCTAGTCTTCCGCAAAACAGAAAAACCATGTCTGCATTTTATCATCTTTCCGCATCTATGACAACAGTCAAAAGTTTTCACTCCCTCTTCCACTTCCTGGATTTGCATTTCATTGTGCAATATGCATATATTTTTATTACCATTTTTTACATTATTATAAATATTAACCATAACTTTACACTTTGTTCATATTTTATTCATAACTTCGAAGTATACTTAATTCATACAAAACAACACGAGATGTCGTGTAACTATTACACACATAGATAAATTTTTTCATAATAGCCCGGGTGCCGAAAGGTGCCTGGGCACTCCTCATTTCCGCGTATAAGCAGAAATTCTGCTTATACGCGGAAATGCGTCAGAACTCATTCAGAACGCGCCCCGTGTCTGTAAGCGGACGGCGTCACCCCCATCACCTTTTTAAACACCGTGCTGAAATAGTTGGCGTTCTCATATCCAACCGCCCAGGATATTTCCAGCAGCTTCATATTCGTGTGCTCCAGCAGCCCGCACGCCTTGTCCATGCGCAGTTTCAAAAGATAGTCCGAAAAAGTATCCCCTGTCTCGTTGTGGAAAATCAGGCTGAAATAGCCGACGCTCATATTGACATATTCGGCCACCTCGGAAATGGACAGCGTATTCTTCTTATAATTTTCCCTGATATATTTTGTGGCAAGGGAGATCACGTCGATATATTTTCCATTCTTTTTCTTTTCCACATATGCATAGATCTCCGTGTAGATCTGCCCGATATACGCCACCATATTTTCCACGTCGGATATGCTCGAAATCCTGTCGTAAATATCGGTCGGCCTCTCAAAAATATCTGTCAGGTCAATGTGATATTCCGCCAGCTCCTGGGACAGTCTGATAATCCAGTTTCCGGCCGAAAGCCGAATGGCAAATTCCGCGTTTCCCTCCGCGCTCTTAAACTTCTGCCGGATCTTTTCCATGATCTCCGGTATCTCCTCCCGACCCGCAAGCTTCATCGGCGAAGGAAGGGAAAGCTCCCCCATAACCGCCTGTCCCTGTCCGCAGGCATAGACCTCGATATCGTCATAGCGTATCGTCTGCCCGATTCCCTTGATGAATTTAAACCGCAGGGCGTCCTCCGCCTGGTTTTTCAGCAGATTCATCTTCTGGAAATCTTCTGACAGCTTACTGCAGGCCAGCGTAATCTTTGTGATATGGCATTCCGCTTCATTGAACATCCGCACACGCTGTCTCATCATGCCAAGCTGCAGTTCCAGATCGGACGCAGACTCTCTGTAGCAGCACAAAAACATGCTGTACTCCGACCGCTCCATGACAATAATTCCCTGCTTGTGGAACAGGGCCGACAGCTCCCTGTAATCTTTTATCGTCTCATACCTGGTCTCCTCACTCCCGCCGTACATGACGAGCTGAAATTCGTCCAGTTCCAGGATCAGCACGCAGACGATCCTGTTTTCAAACATTTCTGACATCCATGTCACATCTTCCGGCAGCGCCTCCCCAGCCCGGTTGATCAGTCTGGCAAATCCGTCACGCATATCCCGGTGTCTGCTGTACTGCTGGTTTTTCCACTGTTCCGTCACTTTCCGCAGCACATGATCCAGCTCATCCAGATCAATCGGCTTTGAGATAAAATCCAGCACTCCCATTTTGATCGCTTTTCGGGCATACTCAAAATCGTTGTAGCCGCTGAGAATCACCACAATGATGTCCGCACTTTTCTGTTTTGCCGCCCATGCGATATCAAGCCCTGTGTAGTAGGGCATCCTGATATCGGTCAAAATGAGATCGGGAGACTCCTGCTCCAGGATCTGCATCGCCTTCTTCCCGTTATTCACTGCCGCAATCAGTTCGATATCATAGGACTGCCAGTCAATACATTCGCAGATTCCCTCCAAAATAACCTCATCATCGTCACATAACAGCATTCTTATCATATTCCTGCATTCTCCTTCGGTATACAGATGGAAATTATGGTTCCTCTGTCCGGCTCTGAATCAATCGTCATGTCCGCCCTTCCGGCATAGTAGATCTGAATCCTCTCATATATATTTTTCAGCCCATAACTGTCTGTCGTCTCCCGCAGCATTTTCACGTTTTCCCGCAGCATCTTTAGCTGTGCCTCCTCCATCCCTTTTCCTGTATCTGACACCTGAAAGACGATCTGTGCCCCGCGCTCATACACAGAGACAAGGATCTCTTCCGATTCCACCTCTCCCCTGATGCCGTGATAAATCGCATTTTCCACGAGAGGCTGCAGAATCAGCTTGACCGTTCGGTACTGCATGACGCCGTCCTCCACATGCATCTCATAGCGGAATTTATTTCGGTATCTGATTTTCTGGATGAGCAGATAGTTCTCCACATGACAGATTTCATCCGCTATGGGAATATATTCTTTCCCCTTGCTGAGCACCGCCTTGAACAGTTTCGACAGCGCCCCGACCATCGTGATCGCTTCCTCTTTTTTGTTAAGGCGAAGAAGCCACGTCACGGAGTCCAGGGAATTGTACAGGAAATGGGGATTGATCTGGGCCTGTAGCGCCTTCATCTCTGCCTTCTGCAGACTGCGCTGCTTTTCATATATCTTTTCATTCATCTCATTCATGGTCGCGGACATACGGTTAAAGTCATCAATCAGCAGTCCGATCTCATCCTTCGTCTCCTCCGGCTTCACGGAAACGTTCAGATTGCCGCTGCGGATCTCCTGCATGCCCGCGCTCAGTCTGGCAATGGGCCTGGTGATGCCTGCGGAAGCCCAGAAAATCAGAAACAGCATGAGCACCACGGAACAGAGAAGTATCATACAGTTTACGAGCAGTGTCCCCGACGCGGTGGCGTTGATCTGATCCACACTGATCAGGGAATAGATGCTCCAAAGACCGTTGCTCAGCTCCCTGCCGCTCACCAGATACTGTTTTCCGCAGAGGCGGTAATACTGGTTTTGCGCATGATCCGTCTCCTTTGCCGCTATAGCCTGGAAATCCGCCTGTATGCCGTCATCGTAAAAAGAACTTTTAAAAATGACATTTCCCTTCTCATCTACCACAAAGAAGCCGTTCCGGCTTCCCTCATACCTGTCCAGGAGAGAAGTAATCATATTTTCGTCAATCTCCACGATGACCACGCCGCTCATGTTTCCGCTCGCCTTATCCATCAGCATCTTTCCGAGGGAGACAAAGTTTTTCATCTCCGATTTCACCACATAAGAGCCTTTGTGCGGCAGAAACCACACGCTCTTCCCGGTCTGGCACAAGGTCTCATACCAGTCCTGCTCCGCAAAATTGACAATGCGGAAGGAATTGTAGTTGGACTTATACTGGGCGCCGTTCTTTCCCAGTACATAGACACCAAATATATCCTGGCTGGACGAATACTGGTTCAGCAGCTCCATGCTTACTTTCAGGTCATAGGAATACCGCTCCGCCGTATCTGAAAAGTCTTTGCGCAGATATTCCTGAATATTCACGCTGTTTTCCAGCTCGTCACAGACGGCATTGGCGCGCTTGAAGATCCCGTCGATCTCCTCGCACACCACATTCATGTTTGTCACCGTGTACTCTTCTGTGATCCCGAACGTATTCTGCGCGCTGATGCGGTAAGAAAGTATCATTTCCGCGCTGAGCGGGATCACGCACACAAGACCGAATATCATAATCAGTTTTGTCCTGAAACGCAGATGCTGCAAAAACCGGGTCATCTTTCTCTCCATTCGTCTAATACGCATTTTTATACTGCTCCAGCACATTATCCCGGTCAAAAATATTGTAGGGAATAAAGACCTGTTTTGCCGGCGCATACCCCTTCTCATTGGATCCGATTAACTGCATGATGAGCGGTCCAACCTCCGGGCTGCTCTCCACAGTCGCATAGTATTCCCCTGCGATAATCGCTTTCAGCGCGTCCTGCACGCCGTTGATGGAGATAATCGGCACGCTTCCGTCCGCCTTCCCCGCCACTTTGAGCGCCTGGAGCACGCCAAGGCCGTCCTCATCCGAATAGGCCACAATGGCGTTGTAATAGTAAGGTTCCCCCGCCAGCATCTCCTCCATGCTCTTCTGTGCCGTCACCCTGTCAAAACTTCCTAAAATCTGCCCGGAAATTTTCATGTTCGGGTATTTTAAAATTTCATCCCGGAATCCTGCCGCCCTCTGTCCGGCCACCGTAGAGCCTTCCTCCCCGGCCACTTCCAGAATGCTGACCGGTTCCTCCTGATAGCGGGAATGCAGAATCTGGGCACAGAGCTGACCTTCCTTATAATAATCCGTACAGATCATAAACAGATAGTCCTTCGGATCCACATCCCATGTACTGCATTCCATCAGAATCAGCTTTGTACCCGTCTCCTTCACCATCTCTATGATCTCCCCAAGCGCCGTCTCACTGGCCGGGATGACAACCAGATAATCCATCCCCGCATCGAGCATTTCGCGTATGTTCTGCAGCTGCCACTGCGCAGTCCGCTCCTTCGGTTCCTCAAACAGAAACCGGAACCCCCGGTCCGCTGCCGCATTAATCAGACTTGTCTGCTGCGCCACCCGCCAGGGGTTGGAGGAATCCGTCTCGGAAAATCCGATTCTGACAGGAACTGCCGTCACTTCGTCCCTTTCCCCGCCCTGTTTCGTCCCGCCGGCTGCGCCCTGCGAAAGAGCGGCCAGCGCACAGATTCCTGCTGCCGCCGCCGCTGCGCAGAGCAGACGCTTCATCCATACTTTCATCTTCTCTGTTCTCTCCCTACTTTCCGATCAATGTCCAGGCGGCATCTGCGCAGAGTGCAGATACCCGAAAGAGGGTGTCCTTTTCAAACACCCTCAAATCCGTTACTGATATTTCGCATACATGGAATGATCCAGACGGAACCTGTCGCTCTGATCGGGATATTTGTACCGCCTGATGTCCTGATCCTTCGGATAATCGAACCGGCCGGCGCACCTCATAATCACCGTCTTACACTCGGGACAAATGTCCGCGCTGATGCTCTCAAACTGACGCACAAGCATATCGGGATCGGAGGAAGAGTTGGCCCAGTTCTCCCAGTGATCCGGGATCAGTACCTTTGCTTTAAGCGCCTTGCCAAGACGCGCGCCGTCATAGGGCGTCATCTTGTCGAAAGCTCCCGGCGCATTGTAGCCGATATCAAAAACCGCCACGTCAATGTCGTACTTCTGGCCGATTGCCACATAGGCATCATTATACCATGTATCACCCAGGAACAAAATATTTCCGGCAGAAGTCTTAAACAGGAACGAGCATGCCACATCTTCGTAGGGCTGTGCATCGCCGTCCCCCGTCTTTGTGGCGCAGTCGTCATAGTTCATCAGAAACTCCACTTCAGCTCCCGGCAGTTTTATACTGTTCCCCACTTTTGCCGTTACAATTCTCTCATCGGGCACCTCAAACTCTTTCAGTCTCTTTACCGTCTCCGGGGGCGCCACATAGACAGCATCCGTAGTTCCCATTGTGCCCTTCACCGTGTAGATGTCGCAGTGATCGTTGTGCACATGCGTGCAGAACACACCGTCTACCCTGCCGAAAGAAAAGGGATCAATCACCTGGGGATTCAGCCGCAGCCAGTTCATGCTGGGCGCCCCGTTCTGCTTGCAAACGCCGCAGTAATCAATGGTCGTGTAATGGGAAGGCCCGCACCACTGGTCAATCAGGAAAATGCCGCCCTCATCTGTTTTCAGCACCCAGGAGGGACCGCCGCACCACCAGAGGCTGACCGAACCTTTCGGCACTTCCATTGCCTCTATTTCCTTGTTCAGAAATGTGCCCCACTCAGGAAAGGCTTCCAGAATCCAGTCTTCCCTTGTGATCTCTCTGTTTGTGCGGATGTAAATGCCGGACACCAGTCCTCTTCCATCTGTCTTTTCTACGCTCATCCTTTTTTCCTCCTTTTCGAATCTCACTTCTCTTTTACGCATTTTTCCTCTTATCTGTGTTCCCTCTGCCGCCGAACTCTCTTTGCTTTGCGGCATTTTCCACCTCCTGTGCGGGTCACGCGCCGTCTCTTCCGTAAATGGTATACACGTCACTCTGTCTGTTGGCCGCACAGATATAGTCCTGCGTTCTGCCGGAGACTACCGTCACATTGGCCGGGCCCTTCCCCTCATCGACCAGATCTGCCCGGAGCGCGCCGTCCCCGCCCATGTAAACCGCATACAGCTCCTTCCCTGCTCCCCGAAACCCCACAAGAAACAAGTTCTTTCCGTTCGCCTGCCCGCCGTAGATGGCGTGGCCAAAGGCATGTTCTCCCGGCAGTTCGTAGATGCTCTCCAGCCTGTCCTGCCTTCTTTTGCAGACGCGGAACCGTTCCCCGTGAAACGGGGAAAGAATCCCGTATTCCAGCTCCCCGTCACCATCGATATCCGTGACCACCACATCGCTGCACGGCTCCTCAAGAAGCGTTGTCATCTTCCATGCCGTTTCCCCGCCCTCCTCTGCCGGGCGGATCTCCACGATGCCGGATCTGCCCGCAATGAGCATCCGTTCCGCCTCATCCCCGGGTACTTTTGTAAATCCGTGGTTCTGGAAAATCCCGTCCAGTATGGGCCGGAAGTCAATCACATATTTCTTCTCCAGATCCAGCCTGCCCACATACACCGAGCCGGGCGTGGACCAGTCTTCCGTATAGTCCTTTTTTCTGCACAGAGTGCAGGCCGCCAGATAATAATCCCCAAAAGCCCTGACAATGTCTATGCGGTGGGCGAAGGGCAGAATGCCGATCACCTTTTTCTCGTAGTCCGTTCCTTTCCGGGTATTCCATACAATCTGCGCGTTCTCCGACTGAAATACCGGGAAAAACTTCTCTATGGTCAAAAACTCTCCTTCCTTCCCCGGCACAGGAATGACGCCCATACAGCCGCCGGGGCCGGAAAGCATCTCCTGCTCCTCCATTGAATCCAGGCCGACCCGCACGGTCTTTCCCACATCCTGCGTCTCCGAGGCAAAGGCCGCCTGCCATTTCCCCTCTTCCCACACCCGGGAGGCCACATAGACACCGTCCAGCGGTTCTTCTTTGACAACCCGATATTTCACTTCACTTTTCGTCTCTGTTCCCATCCTGACCTCCATCCTTGTTCCCATCTGCACCCCCGCAGGATTTCTCATTCCTTTCTGCGGTATCGCAGACGTTTAATGACTGGCTTTGTCTCTGTTGTAGAGCAGCAGCAGGATAATGATAATACCGCCCTGTATCATCTGTCTGCCCGCCTCGGAGATGTTGACAATCGTCAGAAAATCCACAAGCATAACCATGAGCATGACGCCTGCCAGCGTACCCAGATAGCCGCCCCGTCCGCCGGTCACCGCCGTACCGCCGATTATGACGGCTGCAATCGAATTGTCATTGTAATCCACCCCTACGTCCAGATAGCTTGTCCCCGTGTAGCCCACCAGGAGAAATCCGGCAAAAATAGCGAGCACGGCAGATATGATATAAACGATAAAATAAATCTTTGTCGTATTGATGCCGGAAAAGCGTGCCGCCGTCTTATTCGCCCCTACCGCGAACACATTGCGTCCGAAGGTGGTCTTTTTCATCACAAAGATGGCGATAACAACAAGCACAATCCAGATCAGGAAGACCCCTGTCACAACCCCGGTGCCCGCCGACCTGCACAGGCTGCTCATAAACGGAGACGTTTTCCCCTTAGGCGCCCCCTGGGTATAGATCATAAAAACACCCTCTATGACAGAGCTCATGCCGAGTGTCATAATAAACGGATCCAGCTTCAGATACCGTATGCCAAAACCGTTTCCGGCACCGATGAGTATGCCCGCCAGCAGGATGATGACAAAAGCCTTTCCCAGATTGGCATCGCTCCCCATCAGGATCTGCGCTCCCAGAACATTGCCAAGCGTAATCGTGTTGGCAACGGAAAGGTCAATGTCCCCGAGCAGAATGGCAAAGGTCTGGCCGATCGCCGCGATTCCAAGAAAGGACGCCGTCTTCAGAAGTCCCGACATATGGGCACGCTGCAGATAGCCCGGCGATGCAATCACTGCCACCGTGAACATGACCGCCAGAATGATATACACAAAATATTCCGGCTTTTTCAGATTTTCTTTGATATGTAACACTTTTGTCTCCATATATGCCCCCTAACGATTCACATTTTTCAAAGAACCAAGCGCCAGCGCCGCTATGATGATGATGCCCTGCAGCAGAAACTGGAAATAGGAAGAAATGCCGAGAAGGTTCAGCATATTGTTAATCAGCGTGAGAATCACAACTCCTGCAAGCGTCCCGAGCACATCCCCCACAGCCCCTGAAAATACGGCTCCTCCGATGATGCTGGATGCGATGGCCCGCAGGGAATAGCTGGATCCGATCGTGGGATCGCCGGAATACATATAGGCCGCCAGAAAAACGCCGCCCACAGCGCTCAAAAGCCCTGCCAGCATATGCGCTATGATCTTTGTCCTCACGGCATCAATGCCCGTTGCGTATGCCGCCGCATAGTTTCCTCCCACAGCCCGGATTTTTCTGCCAAGGGGCGTCTGATTCAACACCGCTCTGACGATCACCAGTACGATCAGCAGCAGGAAAAATACCACCGGGATGCCGCAGAGCTTCCCTCTCAGAAATTTGGCGAACCCTTTGTGAATGCTGCCGCCCGGCATGGGAAGCAGATAAAGCGCAATGCCCCCATACACGGTGGACATGGAAAGGGTAACGATCAGGGCCGCCAGCCGGAAACGTCCGATCAGAATGCCGTTGATCAGACCGCAGACCATACCCGTCACAAGGGCTGCCGCCACACCCGTCACCCAGCCCAAAGGCTCATCCGGCTTCATCAGCACAATGCATACGCAGTTGCTCAGAGACAATATCATGCCAAGGGAAATATCAATCCCGTGGGTCAGCAGACAGATTGTCTGTCCAAAGGAGACCATCACAAGAGGGAATGCGGTGTATATGACATTGGACAGGTTTCTGCCGGTAAAAAAGCTGTCGTCAAACATCCCGATGAAAACCATGAAGAGCACGAGAAACAGATACGCCATGATTACCCCGGAATATTTATATTTGAATTTTTCCTCTTTCATAAGTTTCAGAACTTTTGTCATAGTTACCTCCATGTCAGCCATGCGTTCACACCGAAATACCCATAGCGCACCGCATAATGTTTTCCTCTGTGATGTCCTCGCCCTCCAGGATCTGCGTAACCGCCCCTTCGTACATAACGGCCACCCGGTTGGACATGCCGATGACTTCCATCATGTCACTGGAACACATAATAACTGCCGTTCCCTGTTTTGCCAGATTTTTCATAATATTGTAAAACTCGTTTTTTGCCTCCACATCAATTCCCCTCGTGGGTTCGTGGAACAGTATCACATCCGGGTCAATTCCAAGCTCCTTGCCGAGCACCACCTTCTGCTGATTACCGCCGCTCAAGCTGGCCACCGGGTTGTTTACGTTAAATACCTTGATGGACAGGGATTTCACGGAATGGTCTATGTATGCCTTCTCCTTAGATGCGCTGATCACGCCCATTCTCGCCCGCCGTCCCAGACTGCAGAGAGCCAGATTGTCCCGGACCGGCAGTCCCAGCATAAGTCCCTCGGTCTTTCTGTCTGATGGCACAAGCGCAATTTTGTTTTTCAGGGCAGCCTTCGCATTCTTCACCTTAATCTCCCGGCCTTTCATTCGTATCTCCCCTTTTTCGAGAGGATACAGGCCGCTTATGGCGTTCATTAACTCTGTCTGCCCGTGTCCCTGGAGTCCCGCAATCCCGAGTATCTCTCCTTTTCTGACCGCAAAGGAAACCTGCTGCAGCGCTTTTCCCGTCAGTTCTTTCACCTCAAAAAGCACTTCCTCTGTGATCTGTGTATTCTTCGGTGGGAAAATATTCTGCAAAGACCGCCCTACCATCATGCGGATCAGCTCATCCGTGTCGATCTCGCTCACTAACTTTGTGTCCACCCGCTCGCCGTCCTTAAATACCGTGACCCGGTCACCGATCTCAAACACTTCCTCCAGTCTGTGGGAAATGAAAATAATCGTCTTTCCTTTCTCAATCAGGTTTCTCACGATCTGGAAGAGTTTCTCCACCTCTTTTCTGGCGAGGGCGGATGTTGGTTCGTCCAGTATAATCAGCTCCGGGTCGTGGAGCAGTATTTTGATGATCTCCACCATCTGCTGCTGCGCCACTGTCAGCCTGCAAACGATGGCATCCAGATCAATCGTTATGCCGTACTGCTCCATAACCGTCTCCGCCTGCCTGCGGATCTTTTTGCGATCCACAACGCCAAACCTGACCGGCTCCATATTCAGGAAGAGATTCTCCTCCACCGTCATTTCCCCCACCAGCGTCAATTCCTGGAAGACCATAGCGATTCCCATATCCTGGGACTGTCTGGGCGTCCTGATTTTTACTTTCTCCCCTTTCAGGCAGATTTCCCCTCTGTCCGCCTCAAACAGTCCCGCCAGTATTTTCAGGATGGTGCTTTTACCGGCCCCGTTTTCTCCCGCCAGCACATGCACCTCACCTCTGTTGCAGGCAAAATCGACATCCGTCAGCGCTTTACAGCCTCCAAAACTTTTATAGATACCTGACATGCGTAAGATTTCTTCTGCCATGTTTTCCTCCATCCGACTCTCTTTGTCTAATTTCCGGCCTCTTCACCGAACAGCTCCTGCAGCTTTTCTTCCGGCAGTTCCGTGGGCGCCCAGAAACTGTCTGACAGATCCATCCTCACGAACTCTTCCAGCGTCTCGTTGGTCACGAAATTCACGGTCAGCGTATTGTCCTTTTTGATGTTCAGTCCTTCCAGCGCATCGATGCCAAGCCGGAGCGCCATTGCCCCGCTCGTATTGGGAGAGATCGGTGCAATTGCCTGAAATCCCTGGTCTACCCTGTCATGCCACACCTTCAGATAACCGTTGTTCGCCTCTCCGCACATGGGAACCAGTTCCCGTCCTGCCTCCTCAAAAGCGTCTATGGCACCTCTTGTCATCGCGCCGCCAAGGGAGAGAACGCCGTCGATCTCAGGGTATGCGGAAAGCATACTTTCCACAGCCGCCTTTGCCTTTGCGTAGTCGTTGTCACAGTAAGATTCTGCAATAATCTCCATATCGGGGTACCGGGCGATGACATTCTTCGCGCCGTTCACGCGCTTCTCCGCATTGTCCGTGCCTGCCTGTCCCGCAATCAGGATGATCTTTCCTTTGCCGCCGAGCTGGTCTGCCAGCCACTGCGCGTCCACCCTGCCAAACTCCTCATTGTCAAGAATCAGTTTCGCCGTCAGGTCGTCCGTATCCACGGCACAGTCGAAATTCACAACAGCCACGCCTGCCTCCATCGCATCTTCCACTGCCGGTACGAGAGCGGACGCGGACGCCGCCGTGAGGCAGATCAGATCCACATCCTTTGTCACCAGATCCGCCATGTCGGACACCTGCTGTGACACATCGCCGTCAGAGTTTGTCACATAATACTCACTGATGATGCCCTGCTCCTTGTACTGCTCGCACTGATGGATAAATGTCTCCTGCATTTCCACCCGCCATGTGTTTGCGAGAGAGAAATTACAGAGAGCCACCTTGTAGCCCTGGTTGTTCGGCTTCACATTGCCTGCCGTCTCCGGCGTAATCAGTTCATCGGATGTTTCCGCAGCCTCTGTCTCTGCGGCAGGCGATTCCGCTTCCGCTGTTTCCTGGGCGCTCTCCGTCTCCTGTGTGTTCTCCGCCTCCACCGCAGGTGTCCCCTCCGCAGCCGGCGCAGGTGTCTTTTCTCCTCCGCAGCCTGCCAGTATGCCGGTCAGCAGCACCGCTGTCATACCCAGACTTATCAGTTTCTTCACGCTCTTTTTCATATGCTACCTCCTGTAAATTTATTTTTGATACTCCCATTATAGGTTTTCCCTCCAGAACGGAATATGCAACAATCTCAGATTTTTCTCTAATATGATAAGAATACGGGCACAAAAAAAGACGGCACAGGAAAACTTTCCCATACCGTCTGACAGTATCTCTATGATCCGGCCGAATGTCTAACCCCGAAGCTGGAAATGCCGTACTGCCGCCTGCAGCCTCTCCGCATGGTGGCGAAGCTCCTGCGCGGAGGAAGCCGACTCCTCCGCCGTGTTGGCATTGGTCTGCACAACTGCGGAAATATTTTCCATTCCCTCAGTCAGCTGACTTAAAGATTCCGCCTGCTGTTTGGCAGAATCCGCAATGTGTTCCACCAGCTCAGCCGACTGTCTGGAACTGGAAACCACATTGGTAAGCGCCGTCATGGTTTCCCCGGACAGGGACGTGCCATATTGGACAAGCCGGACAGAGTTGACAATCAGATCCGTAATATTCTTGGCAGACTCCGCGCTCTTGGCGGCAAGCTGCTGCACTTCATTCGCAACCACCGCAAACCCTTTTCCTGCGGCTCCGACCCTGGCTGCCTCAACGGAAGCGTTCAGCGCCAGAATGTTGGTCTGGAATGAAATATCTTCTATGGTCTTGATGATACCGCTGATCTGATCCGATGATTCCGAAATATCGGCGATCGCAGATGACAGGGCATCCATTTTCTGACTGCACACGGCAAGCTGGCTCTCCGTCTCCACTGCAGATTTGCGGGCATTGTCCGCATCCTTGGAAGTGCGTTTCACCTGACCGGAAATATCCTGAATGCCGGCAGAGAGTTCTTCCACAGCGGCCGCCTGCTGAACCGCGCCGTCGGACAGGGTCTGTGCGCTGACAGCCATCCGCTCGGATCTGTCGGAAACCTTCCCTGCGGTCTGATGAATCCGGCTTAAAGCGTCATTGAGCCCGTCCAGAATCTGGCGCATGGCATCCTGTATCGGTAAAAACTCTCCCCGGTAGCTGCTGTCAATGGACAGATTCATATTGCCCTGCGCCATCTCTGAAAGCTTATTGTCAATATCCGAGATATATTTTCTCAGTTCTCCCTTTGTCTCATGGATGGAAGCTACCAGCATACCAATCTCTGACGTGTCGGAACGAAAACCAAACTCTGCCGAAAGATTTCCCTGAGAGATTTCCCCCATCTGGTCGCGCACGGCGATGACAGGGCGCAAGATCTTCCTGCGTATCACCCACATACTGATCAACTGGAGCGTGCCCACCATAGCCAGGGCAATCACCATCAGAAACTGGATCATACTGCTGGAATGGGTGAGTGCATCCACCTCCTGGAGGGTTCTCTCATCCAGAGTGGCCAGAAACTGTTCCTTCAGCGCATTAATCTTTGTGATGGAATCCTTGTACTCCTCACCGTAAACGTAGTCGACAGCGGCGCTCTGCTCACCGGCCTGCACCTGCTTCATCGCCTGTTCCTCCAAGGGAACCAGCTGGTTGGAGAGGCCGTACATATCGTCAATCATCTTCTGTTCTTCGTTCGTAATACCGATTTCCTGCATGGCCGCCACACCGATATCCCGGTTTTTCAAGGTGTTGACTTCGTTCCAGTAATTGTCGTAATGTTCCTGGTTCCCGGTGGATGCGTAGGCGCGCACTTCGTTGGTCAGATAGGCGGAACCGTTCATAAAACGGTTGGCATTATAGGTCAGCTCAAAGCGGTCCTCGTTTGCACGTTCCAACTGCCGGCTTACATCACTGTATGTAACCAAGAGCACCAGCATAAACAGCAGTGCGCAGATCGAGCCGACATTCAGGATCGTTGTCAGCGCAGATTGATTGATTGCTTTTTTCATTCTTTATAACCGTACCTTTCCGCCCCAGAGGCTCCAAATATACTTAAAAGATAGTATTGCCAAAATCATAGCATAAATGGGCGCGCATAGCAAGCTGTTCACTCTTTAACATCTGCCAGGTTTTATCACTGGTACAGGCCATGACAAAAGATAACCCGCCCCATCCGGCGCGAAACACAGTCACGCATTCAGGGGCAGGTCATCCTCCACAACCAGAATTTTCGACACAGGAGTCACCACTCCCTCTCTGAAGTACCTTGGGAAATTCCTCTTACTCTTCGCTTTCCTGTTCGATATGCTGAATCTCTTCGTTCAGCGACATCATTCTCGCATCAAGCGCGGAAACCATCTGCGCGCATTCCACAAGCTGTTCCTTGATGTGTTCCGGCGCGTTGCCCTCGAATTTATAATGAATCTTGTGCTCCAGACTGGCCCAGAAGTCCATCGCCACTGTACGGATCTGGATTTCCACCTTCGTGTCAGCAATGCGGTCCGAAAGATAAACGGGAACCGTGACAAGCATATGATAACTCTTATAACCGCTGGCCTTCGGATTCACAATATAGTCCTTCACAGACATGACACGAATGTCACTTTGATTGCTGATCATCTCCGCTATCTGGTATATGTCCGAGGCAAAGGAACAGATCACGCGGATGCCCGCAATATCATTGACGTGGCTCACCATATTGTCAATGGTGGATTCATAGCCGTGCTTTTTCAGCTTCTTCACAATGCTCTCCGGCGTCTTGATACGCCACTTGATATGTTCGATCGGATTGTACCGATGTACATGCTGAAACTCATCGTTTAAAATTTCCAGCTTCGTGGAAATCTGTTTCAAGGCCGAATTATAAATCAGCTGTACTTCTTTCCAACTGTCTATATCGCCGTCTTTTCCTCTATCTACCACTACTTCCATTTTAAGAATCCCCCGAATTTATATTTCTCATTCCGTTGCATTCCCTGCGCACAGCCTATAAAAACCGTGCGCGCCATCCATTGCGTGTATTATACCATACTTCTTATCTGAAATGTGTATTTTATACAACATTTTCGATTTTTTTAATAATTTATTGTATATTTTCACTTTGCTCATTCGTGTCCGCCGCAAAGCACGACCATATGACGGGAACCGTCACCATCAACGGGTAAGCGTACCGTACCAGCACCGTGGGCGAAAGCAGAAGAGTCAGACAGTACGCAGAGAGAAATACTGCCGGCAGCGCCTCCCGGTATCTTTTCCTGTAAAACGCCGTTACCATGTACAAAAACAGCAGCCACCAGTACAGTGCCGGTGTGAAGAGAAGTCTCACCACGGGTATCTTACCGTATGCGTTATCCGATACGATCCTTTCCAGAAAGACGCGCAGTCCGGGAAGCAGGCTTTGCTCCACCACCTCAAACCCTGCCGGCATGGTACGGTTATCCGTGGAGAGATATCCAAAACCGCTCTCCGTTCCGATCCCGTACACCTGGGCGTGGGAAGTGTCCCACAGATACCAGAGTCCCAGGGAATTATCCAGAAAAGCATCAACGTAAATTGCCGGGTATGAAAGCCCGAGCTTTATCCATGTGCGAACCAGTCCAGCCGGATCGTCGTGGATCACGGCCCTGCTTTTCACAGGGTCGGCCAGATGGGGATTGTAGGCCGCGAAAACCCATTCTGAGGAAATGTATTTTTCCAGTTCCTGCCGGACTTCGGGCGCTATTTTTTCTTCCGCTTTCACCCGTGTGCGCGCCATCTGCTGCAGCGGCACGCTAAGCATTTCACGCGGACTGCCGTTCTGCGCGTGGGTGGCGGCCTTTAACGAGAACGCGCATACGCCGTACAGTGCCAGCGTAACCAGCGCCATGCGAAGATATGCCTTCCGCTCCCCGGGCTTTGCCTTTCTCATGCCCCAAAATACAACCGGGACGCTTACCACAAAGGCATACACCGCATTGTTCCGAAACAACAGCATCAACACGCCCAGACCGATACAGACCGCCTGTTCCTTCCCGCTCATTCCCATGCCCCGGCCGCACACTGCGCGGTAAAGGCACAGTGTATAGAGCAGCACAAGAGCCGAAAACAGCACATCCTTTGTGGTACTGACCGCCAGAACCGAATTGGCCGGAAAGAGTGCAAAAAAAAGAAACAGAACTGCCCGCGCCCGCCCGGAACCCCGTCTTCTGTGCAAAAAGGAAAGAGCCCGGCCGAAAGCGCCCGCCATCAGCGCCATCTGTACCGCCGAATGGACAGCCATGCCTGTGGAGATGGAACCGGCCGCAATTCCAAGCCGGAAAAAGGCTCCCAGAAATAAGGTATGCACAAGCGGATGATGCGTGCTGTAGTCTCCGGACAGCACCTGATAAAGCTGCCCCTCCGCGTCATAGGCAAACACGGACGGATAATAGGCAAAAAAAACCGGCAGCCAACAGAGAAAAATCAGCAGGCTGCTGAAGAGCCACACCTGGCATGCGCGGCGTGCCTCCGGGCGTTTCGCAGCCTTACCTGCCGCCTGTTTCCCTTTCCCGACGCGCATGACAATAGCCGCCACCCCCGCCGCAGGTACGGAAAGAACTGCCGTTTCCAGCAAAAACAGCAAAAAACTGCCTGCGTACGCCGCCGAACCGCCGCAGCCAAACACCGTCCCCTCATGGACAAGCCGCCAGCCAAGCACACAGGATGCGGCAAACGGAATGCCCCAGAAGAAGGCATGACAAAGAAGCCTTCTGTTTTCCGCCAACAATATATATATGTCTGATTTCCAAATATATGCTATTTTTTTTCTACTTTTCATGGAAACAGTATATCATATATAAGGAATGCCAGCAAAACATAAAAAGGGAAGACTTTACTTTTACGGCCGGGATTTGTATATTGGTATGAGAACGGCAGATGACGGTGAAGCGATGGTTTCAAGAATGCCTAAGGCTGAGCCGTCACGGAAATGAGGTGAAATATGTTTCGTCTATGGGCAAAGGAATTTAAAGACAACCGAATGGTAAGAGATACCGTAATTGAGGACGGACGGGAAGAGACGCGCACCCACAAGGTATTCGACGCCTTGGAAAAAGTCTGCCTGCAGTTCGACCTGGGGAAACCGATCTGGCTGGAGTCTACCGTATCCGAATTTAAGCGGCACAGCAAAGCCCGTTTCAGTCAGGATCATTTTATAGAAGAGATTGATTTCGATTTTCTGGAAATTCATGTGATCGAGGAGGACTGAGGCGCAGGCCGGGAGATCCGTACTGCCAGACGCGGGCCGGAAACCGTGTTCGCAAAAAATGCATAAAACGATTGACTTTGCACACATTAGGTAGTAGTATCATAGTATGTAACACATAGTTTTTAAAACTACATGTCAAGGTTTTAATATTATAAAGGAGTTGATTTTATGCAGATTACCATTCGTGAACCCGGAAGCGCCATCACCCATTTTATCGGTATGATGATGGCTATTATCGCGGCAACGCCGCTTATGGTGAAAGCCGCCGTCGACGCAGACCATATCGTGTTTATCGCGCTGGCAGTCTTTATCGGCAGCATGATTGCCCTTTACGGCGCGAGCGCGCTCTACCACAGCGTCACCGTAAAAGACAGTATTTTGAAGGTATTCCGCAAACTGGACCACATGATGATTTTTGTGCTGATCGCCGGCTCTTACACCCCGGTCTGCCTCGTAATTCTCGGCGACCGCCGCGGGTATATGCTTCTTTCCGCAGTCTGGGGCATCGCAATCGCGGGGATGCTTATCAAACTATGCTGGATCACCTGTCCTAAATGGTTTTCATCGGTCCTTTACATCGCTATGGGCTGGGCATGTCTCGCCGTTTTCGGCACGCTCTGGAGCACCCTCTCAAGAAGCGCCTTTTTATGGCTTCTCGCGGGCGGCATTTTCTACACGGCGGGCGGTGTCATCTACGCGTTAAAGCTGCCTGTTTTTAACTCAAAACACAAGAATTTCGGATCCCATGAAGTCTTTCACCTGTTCGTGATGGGCGGGAGCGTGTGCCACTTCATTTTCATGTATTTCTATGTGGCGTGACATTTTTTATCCGATCCATCTGATACCTCCTCGTTACAATATTGTTGAAGCATATCAGTTATATGTCCCTACATTTCTCCGAAAAAAGGACTGCATCCCGCAATCCTTTTTTCAGTGTATTTCTGTCCGTATCTTGTTTCATGCATCTGTCACCGGCATGCTGCATCAACTGCCACAGGCTTAGTCCTCATATCCGTTCGGGTTACTGCTCTGCCATCTCCAGGAATCCGCGCACATCTCCCTGATGCCAAACTGTGCTTCCCAGCCAAGCTCTCTCTTCGCCTTGTCCGCGTTGGCGTAGCAGGAGGCGATATCGCCCGCCCTTCTCTCCTTGATCACATACGGAATCTTTACGCCGGTCGCTTCCTCGAAATTCTTCACGATATCGAGCACACTGTACCCTGTGCCTGTTCCCAGATTATAAATGCAAAGTCCCGCTTTCTCCTCAATCTTTTTCAGCGCCTTCACATGGCCCAGCGCCAGATCCACCACATGGATGTAGTCGCGCACGCCTGTGCCGTCCGGCGTATCATAATCGTTTCCGAAAACACCCAGCTCTTTGAGCTTACCCACTGCAACCTGCGTGATGTAAGGCATCAGATTGTTGGGGATGCCGTTGGGATTCTCGCCCATAGTGCCGCTCTTGTGCGCCCCGATGGGATTGAAGTAACGAAGCAGGATTACGTTCCACTCGGAATCGGCTTTCTGGATGTCCATCAGGATCTGTTCCAGCATGGATTTTGTCCATCCGTAAGGATTCGTGCACTGTCCCTTCGGGCATTCCTCCGTGATCGGAATAATGGCCGGATCGCCGTAAACCGTTGCCGAGGAGGAAAAGATGATATTTTTCACATTGTGCCTGCGCATCACATCCACCAAAGTCAATGTCCCTGCAATATTGTTTTCATAGTATTCCCAAGGCTTCTGCACGGATTCGCCCACCGCTTTCAGCCCGGCGAAATGGATACAGGAATCAATTTCCTCCTTCGCAAAAATCTGCTCCAGGGCATCCCTGTCCAGAATGTCCGCCTTATAAAACTTCACGGGCTTTCCCGTAATCTTTTCCACCCTCTCAAGAGACTTTTCACTGGAATTTGCCAGATTGTCCACCACTACCACGTCATAGCCTGCGCTCTGTAATTCTACTACCGTGTGGGAACCGATGTACCCGGCGCCTCCTGTCACTAAAATTGCCATATCCGCACCCCGCCTTTCTTTTCCGAAACTTTGTTTTTTGTTCTTAATGTGATTACAGTCTACACTGTTTTTCCCGCATATTCAATACAGGAATGTTACCTAAATCTGTCGAAATGTTGTCTGCATGGAATTTCAGCACAGCGGGAGAAACAGATCTGCCGCCCTACAGAAGGATGCCGTTCTCCCTGCACAGCTCCCGCGCGCTCTCCACCGAGTCAATCCCCGTCTTATTCTTAATGGGAGCAAATTCCCTGTTTCTGACCACCTCAAAGGGCAGGCAGGAATCCAGCTCGTGGATCATGTCCAGCACAAGCTGCTCAAACTTATAGCCGTTTGGCTCCTCCGGCTTCACAAGCTCTCCCGTTGCATCCAGATAAGGAATCTTCTTCTCCACGATGTGGAGCGGAAGCTGTCTCGCCACAATCTCCTCCAGATCCTTCACCCGGAACAGATAGTTTAAGATCACGCCGAAATCATAGGCCGGCTTTCCTTCCTCCGTCTTCGCCGCCATCAGTTCCGGCGTCATATCATAGTATTCCACAATGGACGGCCTGCCATCCTCCAGACACATCGCGCCCACCTTCTCGTCCGGCGCATTTTTCGCCACCACCTTTGCGCCAACCGCGCTGCCCGTGGCAATCGTCGCTCCCACAAAGCACGGATCGGCAATGCGCTGCAGCACATTGTCCACAGCAAACACGTTGAGCCACTCCACGCCCGCCTGCCGCATCTTTTCCGCCACGCCCCATTTTATCATGGAAAGAAACCAACCGCCGCTGCCGTTGGGGGAGGTAGACATCTTATGCTTCGCCTCCATGTATACCTTCCCCTCATAATCCGAGGCCGGCGCCATATCCTGCATAAAGAAAGTCACATAGTCCGCGCTGTAACCGAAATACTTCTTTTCCTCAAAAAAGCGGACAGTCGCATCATGGTTTTTCTCGCTTGTCATCACATAGAGGGGAATCCACGCCCCCGCCTGGTTCACAACATCCATCAGATTCTCAACCAGACGCTGAAAAATAAAAACATCCTTTGTCAGGCCGATATTATAAACACCCTTGGGCGCGTCGGAGCCAAGTCTGGTTCCCATGCCGCCGGCTAACAGCACCGCTCCTACCTTGCCTGCCCTGACCGCCTCCACGCCAATTTCCGTGTACGCCTCCCTTTTTTCCTCAATCTGCGGAAGCTCCATCACTGCAATCGGTTCAATCTTCCCTCTGGGATTTAAGGTTTCCCTTTTTTTGCAGAGCGACAGCATATCGAAATCCGTCTGTTCAATCTGGGAAAGCAATGCCTCCCTCTCTTCCGCCGCCAGCTCCTCGTAATATTTCAGCACATGAAGCTGTCCGTATTTTTCCAGTTTTTTGTATGCCTCCTGATAATTCATTGCACCCTCCGTTTTTTCTGACACTTATGTCATATTTGTACTCCATATACAAAGTCCCGCACATACGCAGACGAAGCCTCTCTGTATATTATCACTATCTTAACACGGGGCGGCCCGGCACTCAACAGGGAAATCCTTTTCATTTCACCGTTTTTCCTTTATAATGAATTTACTAAAACAGGCGGGCAAGATCCCGCATTTATGTAGAAGGAGAACCGATACGATGAAAAAGAGATATGTATCCATACTGCTGGCGGCGGCCCTTTCCGCAGTAAGTCTGAGCGCCTGCGGCACAGAAAACAGCTCCGATACGGATGCCCGACTGGAGATTTCAGACATCGAGGACGACGAAGCGGAAAGTGGAAGTCCCCAGGATGCCCCGCAAACAGAGGAAGATACCAGCGGTGCCGAAAATACCGGCGAACCATCTGACACCGATGTCACATCTGGCCGTCCCAGTGCCAAGGAGCAGAAAAACTCCGAAAGTCCCATCTCTGTCACTTTCGAGGAAACCTCCGACGAAGTCAAGGGAGACGACGGCACAGTCATTTTCACAAGCGGCACACAGCGTCCTGTCGTGAGCATCAAAGGCGCAGAGGATATCACCGAAAAAATCAACGCGGATATCGCTGCATACTACGACACCTTCTCTTATGATGAAACGCTGTCTATGGCAAAGGAAGACTACGCGGCAAGTCTTGGCGAGGACGGGTGGGACTTCATTGGCTACAGCACGGAAATCAGCGCGAAGGTGACACGCATGGATGAGGCCGTGATTGCCTTCGAGATCACTGTTTATGACTTTACCGGCGGCGCCCACGGCAACTATGGCTCCATCGGGCGAAACTACAGCGCGAAAACAGGCGAGCTTCTCGCTTTCGATGAGATTTGCGAAGACTACGAAGCCTTCCACGCCGCAGCTCTGGATTATATGATCAATCTGGCCGAGACACCCGCCTATCAGGATAAACTGTTCGGCCCGCCTTCCAAAGATGATCTGGACAGCACACTTTTTAACCCGGAAAGCTGGGTATTTACCAAAAGCGGCATCAGCTTTTTAGCCGCTCCCTATGTCCTCGGCCCTTACGCTTCCGGAGAAATTTACTTCCGGCTGCCCTACGAAAAAGCCTATGATCTGGGCTTAAAGGAGGACTACCGCTACGATGGCAGTTTTGTGGACGAGCGCAACTATATCTACAAATACGACCCCGAAACTTTCGAGCCCGTTGTGGACGGCGCACCCGACTGCTATTTTGACCTTGACGGGGACGGCACGGAGGAAGGACTCGCCTTTTACGGTCAGGTCGTCGACCCCGGAACCGGAGCTTCCAGCTATGCTTTTTATATCGACGGGAAAGATTATGGAGACGTCATAAAGGATGAACTGCAGAATATTGAGGACAACGGCTATCTGGCGGACACTTATGCCCTGTATCACGCCGACGCCCCGGACGGGGGTGTTCCGGCAATCGCCGTGCTCTTTACGGAAATTGGTGACGGATTGGAGAGTGACGGTAGTCAGATCCGCCATCCCCGCTCCTTCATTTTCGGCTACACGAAAGAACAGGGACTGTACTATATGTACTGGGATAAGGGCTTTGTCACACTGCCCGGACAGCCATAGCAGACAGCTTCGTGATGATTGCGCTTCGAACCGGCCTAAAGCCCTGCCGCCTGTTTGCCATCCCATTGTTTATCGGCTCTTGCAGGCCGTCAGTGCCTCTGCAATTTCCGCTGCTTCCTTCGCCGGATAAAACAGCCGCGCCGAGGCTTCCAATGCAATCTCGGTAATACTTTCACTTTTCAGATAAAACTCTACTTCTGAGGGAGACATTTTGTTCTCCCTCTCATGCCATGTCTGAATCACATCATTCAGCTTCTGAAAATGTGCCATCAACGCTCCGAACTCCTGTATGCGGTCGATAGTGCCACTTCCATAAGCCTGTCTTTCCAGCTCGGATACCGCAATTACCTGCATGGACATCTTCAACTCTCCCGTTATGTCAGAGGCTTCCATCAGCACATCCGGCCGCTTTTCAAGGCATGCCAGCATATACGCCTTCGCACCGCCTATGTCCTTTTCCAGAAAGAACCCGGAAAGCCGCTCCTTGATCTCCGCCGTCTCCCGCTTTTCATCGGTCATGCCCACTTTGCACTCATAAACCCTGAGCCCCTGCACATTCACCCAGACATACAGAAGAAACTCCGAGATAAAACCGTAGACCCGTTTGTGATAGTCGTCATACCCGGAGGCGTCGATCCTGTCTTCCGCCTTCCCGAAAATATCAAAAAGCCACGCACAGTAGGCGTCGTAAATCTCTTTCCTGCAGACCATCATGTTGCCGAAGTAAGTGCCCCTGCTGTGTACCAGCCGCTCAAAAGTCTCGTGGTATGCAGGGTAAAACTGTCGGATCACCTCGCCCACAGCCTCCAGATCGTGGATATTGTAATCCCCGGCATACCCCTCATAATAAGTAAAGTTCAGTTTCAGTTTTTTCGAGGTAATGATGTCATATGCCGAGAGGATGTCTTCGTATTCCCTCTCCGTGAGAATCCGCCCCTCCTCCGTACAGAAATACCGCCGGTAATGACATATCCCTACATAATCGGAAGTCTTTATATTTTTCCACACCCAGTAAACACCTGTCAGCTCCCCGTAATAGCAGTTCTTTTCAGAAATACTGACACCCGTGTCATCCCTCATGTACCCGAGATCCTCCGATCCGGCCCGCCCTACCTGTAAGGGCACATAGACAGGGTCTCCGGGCTCCGGAAATTTTTTGTGTGTCATGGTAAAGATCGTTACACTCATATGATGTTCTCCCCTTAGATTTCCAGACATTCATGTCATGCCTGCTGTGTCGTTTCCGTGCCGTCTGCCCCGGCATTTAACATCCTTTCCAACTTCTTCCTCACATAGAAAAAAGCCGGAATCAGAAAAATATCTGCAAAAATCCATGCCAGCGGGTTCGCAAACCGCACCGCACTGAATCCAAACTGAGGCACAAGCAGAAATCCGGCCAGCGCTCTCGCCAGCATCTCAAACGCCCCCGCAAAAACCGCCAGCCTGCTGAAACCCATCCCCTGGATCAGAAAACGGACAATATTCACAAGCGCAAGCGGGAAATAGAACACCGCATTCATCTGTATGAAAGAATAGGCGTTGGCGATGATCTGCGTCTCACCAGCATCCAGAAACAGCAAGAGAAGCTGTTTCCCGAACAGGAACACCCCGCCGAGCGCTATCAGGGAATAAATCAGCCCTAACAGCGTGCAGCTCTTAAGTCCCCTGTCCACACGCTCCAGATTCCCCGCCCCCACATTCTGGCCGCCGTAAGTAGCCATAGTGGATCCCATCGCATCAAAGGGGCACACCAGTAGCATACTCACCTTACCACCTGCCGTGACCGCCGCCACCGCATTGGAGTCAATACCGTTCACCGCGCTCTGCAAAATCACGCTGCCGATGGCTGTGATCGAATACTGCAGTCCCATAGGAATCCCCATATTGCAGAGCTTCGCCGCATAGTCCCGGTCCCATCTGCGCTCATCCGCAGAGAGTTTTAATATCGTAAACTTTCTGCGCATATAAATCAGGCAGGCAAAACCCGCGATGGCCTGCGATACCACCGTGGCAACCGCCGCCCCAGCCACGCCCATATGCAGCACGACAATACAGAAGGCATCCAGAAAAATATTAAGAACCGCCGCTGTCACAAGAAACACCACAGGCGTCCTGCTGTCCCCCAGCGACCGCAGGATAGCTGCCGTCATATTGTAGAGAAACACCACGGGTATGCCAAGAAAAATAATAATTATGTAGTCGTAAGAACCGTCAATGATGTTCGCCGGCGTCCGCATAAGCAGCAAAATCTGGCGACAAAGCAAGGATACCACGGTCGTGACCAGCACGGAAAAAATCACAGACAGCCACACACTGTTCGCCACAAACCGGCGAAGCGCCTCCTCGTGCTTCGCGCCGTACTCCTGTGCAATCGGGATGCCAAAGCCGCTGCACACGCCCATGCAGAATCCGATAATCAGGAAATTGACGGAGCCTGTCGCCCCCACCGCCGCCAGGGCATCCACACCCAGATAATGGCCCACAATAATCGCGTCCACCATGCTGTAGAACTGCTGAAAAACAAGCCCAAACAAAAGTGGCACGGCAAAGCCCAGAATCAGCCGCATGGGACTTCCCTTCGTCATATCTTTTTCCATAATATCCTCCATCACTCTAGTTTACGGAGAATGCCCGTATTTCAGGCATTCTACTGCGTGAGAGTGATTTGCAAAGCAAATCTGGAACTTCTCCACGAAACAGCCTCTGCTGTGAGTGGTTAGAAGTTCTTCTCACGCTAACCATTTGCGACGATTGTATCACAATGCACCGAAAACACAAGCGTTTATTTTATAAAAATCATAAAAAATTTAAAGTTTGGAAAACCAATTGACAGGGGGAACGGAATGTATTAAGATGTTATCACTTTACGCAAAAAACGGAGGGTTTTTCCATGCAGAGCGTATCCGCAAAAGATAACTTTTATCATAAGATATTAAAGCTGGTAATTCCGATCATCATACAGAATCTCCTGAGCGCTGCCGTGAGCTCAGCAGACGTGATTATGCTCAACTATGTAGGACAGTCCTCCATCTCCGCCGTATCGCTGGCCGCCAACTACGCCAGCGTTCTCTTTATGATCTATTACGGTCTGGGAACGGGCGCCTCCATGCTCAGCGCACAGTATTGGGGAAAGGGAGATCTCCAGCCGATCCGCGCCGTTCAAGGCATCGCCATGCGGTTTTCCCTTGTTATCTCCCTCGGCTTCTCCGGCTTCGCCTTCTTTGCGCCGGAGCTTATGATGAAGCTTTTCACCAATGACACGGAGCTTATTACCATCGGCGCCGGGTATCTGCGCGTGATGGCTGTCACCTATCTTTGCTGGGGTATCATAGAAGTGTATCTGGCGATTCTTAGAAGCATCGGGCGGGTCACCGTCTGCATGGTTTTAAATGTGATGGCTTTCACCCTGAATATATTTTTGAATGCCGTGTTTATCTTCGGGCTTTTCGGCGCCCCGCAGCTTGGCGCCACCGGCGTGGCCATCGCCACCGCCCTGTCCCGGATCATCGAACTGATCGGCTGTATCGTAGTATCCATGTTCAGCAAGGATATCAAGCTGAAATTCAGCTATATGTTCCTGCGCAACAGACTTCTGTTTCAGGATTTTGTCAGGCTGTCCCTGCCTGCCCTTGGCAACGACATCGCCTGGAGCGTTGCCTTCTCCATGTACTCTGTGATTCTGGGGCACATGGGTTCCGATGCGGTGGCCGCCAATTCCCTTGTGATCGTTGTCAGAAATTTCGGCACTGTACTCTGCTTTGGTACCGCCAGCGCAGGCGGCATCCTTCTCGGCAATGTGATGGGCGAGGGGAATATGGAACACGCGAGATCCTATGCCTCCAAACTGATGAAGCTCACTGTCATCACGGGAGCTGTCGGCGGCGTGCTTGTACTTCTCGCCACGCCCTTTGTGCTGCATTTTGCGAAGCTTTCCGAGACAGCCATGCATTATCTGAAATATATGCTGCTCATCAACACATACTACATCATGGGAGCCGCCGTCAACACGACCCTGATCGCGGGCGTATTCCGTGCCGGCGGCGACAGCCGTTTCGGTCTGATCTGCGATGTGATTGACATGTGGGTCTATGCGGTGCCGCTCGGTTTTCTCGCGGCTTTCGTCTTCAAGCTGCCTGTTCTCTGGGTATATTTTCTGCTGTGCACCGATGAGTTTGTGAAATGGCCCTGGGTCATCAGACATTACCGCAGCGGCAAATGGCTGAAGAACATTACGAGAGAGGATCTGTTTGCGGCGGAAACCGCCGCAAAATCATCCGGCGGGGCATGATGGCTCTGCCATTTTGCCCTTCACCTTCGCCCGGAATTCTTTTCTGCTGCACACGTCCATCTTCTGGTAAATATGGGACACATGCTTTTTCACTGTAGTTTCAGCGATGTAGAGCGTCTCGCCAATCTGCCTGTTGGTGTAGCCTCTGTAGAGGAGCCATGCCACCTCCAGCTCCCGCTCGGAGAGTGTGCAGTTCTCCACCACAGACAAAAAGAGGACGTACGTTTCTGCGGCCGGTTTCCGCTCCGTCTGGTCTGTTCTCGGATTCTCCTTCGATTTTGCAATCTGGTCAGTCACCCGGAGATAGAGCGCAAGAACCACTGCCAGAGAGACGCCGAGAAACAGTGTCCCAAGCACTGCCACCGTCCACACCCGTCTCCCGCCAAACACGCCTGCCTGATACAGCAGCAGCGTTGTCAGCAGACACATGTAGCACACCCCCAGCAAAACCCGAAGTGTCTGTTTCCTCATGTCTGCCCATCCTTTGTTTCATCCGTCTCTTTCCCCGCAGCTGCGTCTTCCTTTCCTGCCGCCCGCGCTGTCGTTTCTATGTCCGCCCGCATTTCTGCGTCCGTATCTACCTCCATATAATCTATGATCCGGCGCTTTGCCTCTATCTGCAGAGGCAGAAGCAGCATCTCAAAAATTACGGCATACAGCATCGTAAGTATGGCCACCGCCACATTAGGTCCCAGACTCGCCAGATCGGACATGTTGCCCAGAACATGGATAAAAGAAAGAAGCATGCTGATGATCCCCGCATAGATCAACTGCTTCTGCAGCATCTCCACCACATCCAGCGATCTCCTGATCTCACTGAGATGACAGGTATAGCTTCTTTTCAGCAGTTTCCACGCCCGCAGGAAGTCATTCCATATGCCGCCTCTGAACAGTACCGGCGCCGTGAGAGCCAAAATTATGAGCATTGACGGCAGATCAATCAAAAACATGATCCCGCTTAAACGAATCGCACCGCTCCCGTAATCAATCGCCCCAAGCAGGACAATCCCCAAAAGAATACTTACCAGTTCCATTAACATACCATTTTCCTCCTTCTAAAAGATTTTTGCCTTTTCTACCTCCACCATACCATGCCTCCCCTTCTGTTTCTATGGTACTTTTTCGAAAAAAGGTAGTAAAAATCGAGCGTCAGCACGCTCGATTCAGAGAATGCTTCGCATTCTCCTTCAATGATTTACGCTGTCGCACTTTTCGATATAACAAAAAGAGCCTGTCACTCGGCAGGCTCCTTATTTTTTCAATATTTTGTCAAAAATTGTCTCGTCCGTTCTTCCTTCGGATGGTCGATCACCTGTCTGGCATCACCCTGCTCCACGATCACGCCCTCGTCCATAAAAATAATCCGATCCGCCACATCCCTGGCAAAGCTCATTTCATGGGTTACGATAATCATGGTCGTATGTTTCTCGGCAAGCCCTCTGATCACCTTTAACACCTCCCCCGTCAGCTCCGGGTCAAGTGCCGAGGTCGGCTCGTCAAAACACAGGATATCCGGCTGTAACGCCAATGCCCTGGCAATGGCCACCCGCTGCTGCTGTCCGCCGGAAAGCTGGTGGGGATAATGATCCATGCGCTCCGAAAGCCCCATCTGGTCTAAGAGGGATTTCCCGTGGGCTTCGATCTCCTCCAGAATTTCCTTTTTCTTCCGCTTAAAGTCCGGCTGTTCCTTCGCCAGAAGCGTCTCCGCCAGCGTCACATTTTCCAGCGCCGTATACTGCGGGAACAGATGAAACGCCTGAAACACCATACCAAAATGCAGTCTTTTCGTGCGCAGATCCTTCTCCTGCCCTTTGACGGGGTGATCCGCGTCAAACAAAGTTTCCCCCCGCACCGCAATGGATCCCCGGTCCGGCGCCTCCAGAAAATTCAGACACCGCAGGAGCGTTGTCTTGCCGGAGCCGGAAGACCCGATGATCGCCAGCGCGCTCCCCTCCTCCAGATCAAAGCTCACGTCATCGAGCACTCTGGTGGAGCCGAAATGTTTTCCGATATTTTTTACTTCCAAAACAGCCATTTGTTCCTCCATTCCCAGACACTCTGCGGCTTATCTGAAATAATCCAGCTTCTGCTCGATATAGTTAAACAACAGTGTCAAAATACCCACAAACAGAAGATAAAACACGCCCGTATAGAAGAGCGGCCAGGTAAGCCCGTTGCTCTTCATAAAGGAATAGCCCGCAAACGTAAGTTCATACGCCGCGATGATCCGGGCCAGAGACGTGTCCTTCACCAGCGTGATAATTTCATTGGACATGGGCGGCACCACCCGCTTCACCATCTGCAGGAGCGTGATCTTATAAAAGATCTGCCACTTCGTCATGCCAAGCACTTCGCCCGCCTCCCGCTGTCCCACGGGAACGCCCTCGATACCGCCCCGGAAAATCACGGAAAAATAGCAGGCATAGTTGATACTGAAAGCCACCACCGTGGCGGTGATCCGTCCCGCCTCACTGCCGCTCCAGATGTTGTGGTTAAGCCACAGCCCCGGCCCGTAAAAAATAATAATCAGCTGCAGCATCAGCGGTGTTCCCCTTATGATCCATACAATCGTCTGGATCAGCCCCCGCAGGGCTTTCCATCTGCTCATCGCACCGAAAGCGAGAACAAGCCCCAGCGGCAGCGAAAAAAGCAGAGTAAATATAAAAATCTGAAAAGTCGTCCAAAGACCGTCCAACAGCGATTGCGTCACACTCAAAAACATGCCTTACTCTCCTAACATTCGTGAAATCCGCGCAGTTTCTTCTCCTTTTACTTCCCTGGCACTACGACTACCTGCGCATTATTACAGTACGCGTTGGTACACTCCATCGCGTTTTTAACTTCATCAGTCAATGTCATACCGTTCCACACAACATCGATATTTTTGGATTCCAGCTCCATGATCTTGTTGTCCCAGTCGATCACCACAAACTGTGCTTCCACGCCGAGCTGCTTTGCAACCAGACGCGCCATATCCGCATCAAAACCGATCCACTCGCCGGAATCGTCCTTATAATCCATCGGCTCAAACTCCGTAATACCAACAATCAGCGTACCCTTGCCCTGAATATAAGCCACATCGCTATCCGCAGACGATGCCGTAAATTCACAAGCCTTCTGCTCCACAAGGGCCTCCTGCACACCGTAAGTTGCAGCCGTTCCCTGCATGGAGCCGTCCGCATAGCTTAGCGCAAACACGCTGTTGATATAGGAAGCCAGGTCGGAGCCCTTCCGGCATCCTACCCCGTACTCCTCTGTTGTCAGTTTATCCGTATGTACCAGATCCGGGTAACTGGTTCCCTCCCCGATCATGGCGCCCGCCATCAAAAGATCAATGATCGCCGCGTCCGAAGTGCCCGAAGCCACCTCCATCAGCGCATCTGCCTGGGAAGCCACCACATTGGTTTGAAAGCCCTTCTCACTGGCTGCCGCTTCTCCGGCAGAGCCTGCCTCCACCGCATATACCCGGTTTCCGGCATCCGCAGTCGTCTCCTTTGCGCCGCCGCAGCCCGCAAGGCTTCCGCAGACAGCCATCGCCGCCAGTATCATCACCCATTTCTTTTTCATAATGCTCCTCCTCTTTTCGAACTCATTTTCTGTATTGTTTCATAACTCCACACACTTTTGTATTTTATCATAGCAGTACGCTAAAGTAAATGTGTAAAATGAAAGAAGCTATTGTCTGTCATAATATGCCTTTCCTTCGTCGGGCTTAAAATATGTCCGAATGTAACCGTCCGTGGCGACAATCACAAACTCGTTGGTAGATTCCAGATAGTACACGTCGTCCCCGTCTTCCGCTTCCAGCTTATGTAAGGCCTCCGGAGATGTAACTACCCTGTTTGCGCCCGCCAGATACTCGTCCGCTGATGCATAAGGAAATTCTGCACCGTGTTTTTCGAAATGTTCCTGCAAATATTCCGCCCGGCGGAAAGAATATGTATGTCCTGCCGATACCGTCTTAGAAGTCTGCAAATCTTCCGGTGTCTGCTGCGGCGCATCCTGCGCCACATCTACAGGAGCATCATCCACCTTTGCGGAAATCTCTGGCGGCGCATTATCCGCCTCATCAGGAACCACCGGCGGAGTATCATCCACCTCATCAAGAATCCTCGGCGGCGCATCATCCATCTCGCCGGGAACCACCGGCGGAGTGTCATCCATCTCTTCGGGACTCTCCGGGGTTGTATCCACCGCTACGGAAGCGTCCGCCACTGTTTCCGCGCTGACTCCATCTCCCTGGCCGGACCAGGCCGCTTCAAACAGCCATCCCGCGCGAAATGCGCCGATCACGACTGCCAACAAGAGGCAGACCGCCGCTGCGGCTGCAAGCCTCCCTATTTTATTGCCATCCTTTTTATAATAAGGTTTTATTTCCTGCCTCACCGCACTGTCACCATCTGTCTTCCTGTTCTCCCTGCGGCAGTTCTCGCAGCGTTTCGGCAAATGTAGATTTTTATTTCGGTAAAAGGCAATCTCATTCTCTGACAGCATAAATTCTGCACCGCACTGTTTACACGTTCTCTTCATTTTTTCTCCATTCCAATGCCTATTCCGGCAAGAAACCAAGAGAGCACCCTCTGCAGGTACTCCCCCGTTTATGGCGCCTTTCCTTTCTCCGGCACGCTTAATATTTGATTTCTTTCCCCTCTAACCGCCACTGTCTGAACTCCGCCGAAGCCGACAACAGCAGATCGGAAGAGGAATTGAGCGCCGTCTCCACGGAGTCCTGAATCACTCCGATGATAAAGCCTACCGCCACCACCTGCATGGATACGGAATCCGGAATGCCAAAAAGCGAGCACGCAAGCGGTATCAGTAACAGGGAACCGCCGGCCACGCCGGATGCGCCGCAGGCCGAGAGAGCCGCCAGCAGACTTAAAATAATCGCCGTCGGAATATCCACGCTGATGCCCATCGTAAAGGCAGTCGCCATCGTCATTACTGTAATGGTAATCGCCGCGCCGTCCATATTGATGGTCGCGCCGAGCGGAATCGTCAC
Source organism: Lachnospiraceae bacterium (assembly GCA_910575775.1). Classification (GTDB taxonomy): domain Bacteria; phylum Bacillota; class Clostridia; order Lachnospirales; family Lachnospiraceae; genus UBA3282. The sequence goes on from CAJTEY010000007.1 coordinate 102,584, forward strand.
GGAATAGGTATCTTTATCCAGCCCCATCTCCTCACAGATCTCCATATTGACAGGAATATTTGCCGCCGAGCTTCTTGTAAAGAAAGCCGTGATCGCACTCTGCTTCAGGCACTTAAAAATCAGCGGATAGGGATTCTTGCGGATACACCAGTACACCAGAATCGGATTCGTCACAAAGTAGATGAAGAGCATACATCCCACAAGCAGGATCAGCAGCTTTCCGTAATCCCTGAAAGCCTCCAGGCCGCTCGCCGTCACGCTGGTGTAAACCAGTCCGAGCACGCCGAAAGGCGCAAAGTTGATGATAACCACAACCACCCTGGATATCGCTCCCGAAATATCCCCGAGCGTCTTTTTCGTCCCTTCTCCCGCGTTTCGGAATGCCACGCCCAAAAGCACCGCCCAGGACAAAATGCCGACATAGTTCGCATTCATCAGGGAATCCACCGGGTTCTTTACCACATTCATCAGAAGCGTGCTAAGCACCTCAACGATACCGCTGGGAGCCGCCGAAGCGTCCGAAGCCGCGTCCACGAGCACCATCTCCACGGGAAATACCATGCTGGCAAAAACAGCGATCACCGCCGCGAGCACAGTACTGAACATATAGAGAATGATGACCGTCCTGATCACTCCGCCATGAGACTTTCCCGCATTGCAGAGTGAACTCATCACCAGAAAGAATACCAGAAGCGGCGCGATCCCCTTGAGCGCGCCTACGAACACATCCCCAAGCACGCCGATGCCTGACGCTCCCGGCACGGCAAGAGCCAGAACGACACCGATCACCAGCCCCACAACAATTCTTTTGACAAGGCTTATGCCTGTCCACTTCTCCCACACATTTTTCATGCTTCCCTCATTTCTGTGCAAATTCACGGGTTACTTCACTATACTACTACGAGAAAGTGTCTTGCGTCAAGACAGGGCGGTACAAATCTGTGCCGCCCCATTTCTGCATTCCTATGTATTATTCAGCAGTCGCTTCCTCTGTATACTTCACCGCCAGCTCATTGATCGTGCCGTCTGCCAGCATCTTTTCAATAGTCTTATTGATCTTGTCAAGGAGCTCCGTGTTGCCCTTCTGTACCGCAATCGCGTACTCCTCGGACTCAAAGGCACTCGGATCCTCCACAATTTTTAAGCCCTCGTTGTCACTTACATATTTCTGAGCCGTCGCAGAGTCGATGACAACCACGTCACACTTACCGTTTGTCAGTTCCATGACAGCCTCTGTGCCTTTCTTGAACGCCTCGTAAGTGTAACCCATATCCTGCACGCACACCTCGCCGGTGTAGCCCTGTATCACGCAGATTTTCTTGTCCGCCATATCCGCAGCCGATGTGATGTCAGAATCCTCTTTCACGATCATAACCTGGGTCGCCGTGTAATAGGGCGTGGAAAAATCTACCGTTTCCCTTCTCTCATCGGTGGCCGTCATACCTGCGATAACCGCATCGATCTGCCCGTTCTGCAGGGCAACCAGAAGGGAGTCAAACTCCATGTTTTCCACGGCCGCTGTCATGCCGTTGTCCTCCGCGATCTGCTTTGCAATGGCCATGTCAATCCCGTCATACTCGCCGATCGCACCATTTGATGTGACATACTCAAACGGCGGAAACTCCGCATTGGTACCGAAGGTAAGCGCATCGCCCTTGGAAGAGCCACCGCAGGCCGTCAGTGTACACGCCGCCATCACTGCGGCGAGCGTCATTGTCAGTAATTTTGTTGTCCTTTTCATAATGTGATCCTCCTCTGTATTTCCTTGTTTCCTATATCATATATCACTCCACGGACGATACGTCCGCGCAAGTCACATATTCTCATTGTCGCAGCCCGGATACCGCTCCGTCCATTGCCGGCTCCGCCGCATCTACAGCACTTTACTCAGGAAATTTTTCGTCCTCTCGTTTTTGGGATTTCCGAAAACTTCCTCCGGGGTACCGCTCTCCATAACCACACCCTGATCTATAAAGAGCACACGGGATGCCACCTCTTTGGCAAAGCCCATCTCGTGGGTGACTATCACCATAGTCATGCCCGATCTGGCCAGATCTTTCATCACATCCAGCACCTCCCCCACCATCTCCGGGTCAAGGGCAGACGTGGGTTCGTCAAACAGCATGATCTCAGGATCCATAGCAAGCGCCCTGGCAATCGCCACTCTCTGCTTTTGACCGCCGGAAAGCTGCGCCGGATAAGCGTTCGCCTTCTCGCCCAGATTCACCCGCTCCAGAAGCTCCTGCCCACGCTTCACCGCCTCCTCCTTCGTCATTTTCTTAAGGAGTACCGGGGCCAGCGTGATATTATCCATAATGGTCAGATGGGGAAACAGGTTGAACTGCTGGAACACCATGCCCATCTTCTGACGCACCCGGTTCACATTCACCTTCGGGGCCGTGATCAGCTCGTCATCCACATAAATTTCCCCCTCGGTAACCGTCTCAAGCAGGTTGAGGCATCTCAAAAAAGTACTTTTACCCGATCCCGAAGGCCCAATCACCACAACGACTTCTCCCTGCGTGATGTGCTCGTCAATTCCGCTCAGCACTTCCAGATCTTCAAATTTTTTATGTAAGTTTCTGACTTTTATCATCACATTCTCCATGTCAGCATGATTTTTCCATCTATCTTCCATACAGAGAACACCTCATTTCCGGTATTCTCCCATGTGCGGTTCCAAACTGCCTCTCACACCGTTATCTGGCATCCGCCTTCCTCAGCCGTATCTCCACCTGGCGGAGTGCCAGTGTCAGTATCTTGATCAGCACATAATAGATCACCGCTGTTCCGATTAACGGCATAAATGCAATAAAGGTTGCGCTCTTGATGAAGTCTCCCGCTTTCTGAATATCCATCAGCCCCACATACCCGACAATGGCAGTTTCCTTAATCAGCACAATGAACTCATTACACAGTGCCGGAAAGATATTTTTGACCGCCTGCGGCACCACAATCCGGCTCATGGTCTGGAATGCGGAAAGCCCCAGGGATCTTCCTGCCTCCGTCTGTCCCTTATCGATTGACAGAATACCCGCCCGGACAATCTCGGACACATACGCGCCGGAGTTGACGCCAAAAGCAATGGCGGCAATGATCCATTTATCCAAAGGCACCGTGGCAAAGATGACAAAATAGATAATCATAAGCTGTGTCACCGAGGGCGTCCCCCGGATCACATCCGTATAAACACCGCCGATAAACCGAAGCAGTTTCTTCTTTGACAGATTACATGTAGCAATCACCATACCGATCAGAATGCCGATGACGATCGCCAGAAGCGATACCTTGATCGTCACGCCGATGCCGCTCAGAAGAAGCTTATAACGGTCTTCCCTGATAAAACATTTATAAAACAGATCACTGAAATCTGCTGCCCACTCTGCCATCCGTTTTTCATCCTTTCCAATTTCCTTTTCTGTGCCCGCTCTATCATACCACAACCCCTCCCGAAAGAAAAGGAGAAAAATGCATAATATACACTTTTCTCCTTATATTTAAGCGTTCAGTTCTCTCTTCCACTCTGCGATGATTTCCTCGCACCGTTCCGTGTCGATATCTTCCACCGCATTTTTCAGCTTTTCAAAAATACTGCGCTGTGCATCCCCGTAGGAATACTGGCTCATATCCCGGACTGTCTGCTCCATCGCATCCATATCCAGGTTTTCCATCGCCTCCTCCATCTGTGCAAAAAGCGCCGCCATCTCTTCCGACTCCGCTGCTCTTCCGCTCTGCTCGGCCTCCTCTTTTATAAAGTAAGGCGCCAGAATGCCTTTATAGAACATATACTCTTCCAGCATTCCCGGCGTAATTTTATGGATCAGCGCCGCATTTCCGGCATTCCCGGCCGCCTCCATCTGCTCTGCGGTCTGCGCCAGGTCAAGGGCGCCGATCTGCCTTGAGGCGCTCTTTAATGCGTGCACCTCCACCGTGTACTCCTTCCACAGCTCTTTCTTTTCATATTCCTGTATCAAGCTGCACTTTCTGTCGATCACCCGGTAGTACTCCTTCAGCACAGACCAGAAAAGCGATTCGTTTCCCAGGAATCCCATCGCACTCTGTACATCCAGCCCTTCAATAACAATATCCGTGGTTGTCTGCTCCGCCCCTTCGCTCCGCTGTACACTGCGCACCGGCGCATTACTCTTACTTTTCCTCTCAATCTTTTCAGCCGGCAGCCATTTGCGGAGCTTGGCGGTAATGTCCCTCATCTCAATTGGTTTCGTCACATAATCGTCCATACCCTCGCGTATGAACATCTCCCCCGTTCCTCCCACCGCGTTTGCCGTGAGGGCGATAATCGGCACCTGCCCGTTTTCTCCCAGCAGCCGGCGGATGACCCGGGTTGTCTCCACACCGTCCATCTCCGGCATCATATGATCCATGAAGATGATATCATAGCGTTTATCCGTAACCATCCGAACGGCTTCCTTTCCGCTCAGCGCCGAGTCTATCTTCATCTGCAGGGGATTCAGCAGTCCCTTCACCACCGTCAGGTTGATGGTATTGTCATCAACGACCAGAATTTCCGCACTTGGGGCTACAAAATCGAAATCCTCCGCCTCCATCAGGGAAAATGCCGCATTGTCTTCCTTTCCATCCAATATATTCGCCAGACCCATGACGTAGAGCGGCTTTTTAACGATCTGCAGATTCGTCTGGTCATAGGAGCCCATCGAATGATAATTTGCCAAAAGCACCACCCGGATCTCCGGGTTCAGCCGCAGAAAATGCTGCACGCCCTCTGTGAACAGAGGCTGCTCCACAAACAGATACTCTATCTGTTTCTCTTTCATCCGTCCAAGCTCTTCCTCCGACGTAAGCCGTTCATAGGCGACATCCAGCTTTTTCATATCTATCGCCAGCTCCCGCGCGGCATAACTATTCTGCATCAGTCCAGCCGCCGTCTTCCTCTTCTGCAGTTTCTCCACAGAGGGCTTATCGTTCGTTATCTTCTGCGGAATGACTATTGTAAAGACAGACCCCTTTCCGACTTCGCTGTCCACATGGATGATTCCGCCCATCAGGGATACGAGCTGTTTGCAAATTGCAAGTCCCAGGCCGGTTCCCTCGACGTTTCGGTTCCTCTTGCTGTCTAGCTGCTGGAATGACTGGAAAATCTTCGTCATATCACTCTCTTTGATCCCGTCTCCCGTGTCCGTGACTGACACATAAAGCTCTATCATATTTTCCTCTGTGCGCAGATAGTCCACCAGTATATGTACGTTTCCCTCCTTGGTAAACTTGACCGCGTTGTTGGCCAGGTTCAGCATGATCTGCTTAATCCGCACATTGTCACCGTAAAGTCCCACCGGGAGATCCGGGTTGACGTCCAGTGTCAGTTCCAGCGCTTTGCTCCCGATGCGCGTCATTATAATGTTAGAAACGTCATTGATCAGAGCCATCGGCTCATATTCCACATCGCAGATATCCATCTTGCCGGACTCAATCTTGGAAAAGTCAAGAATATCATTGATAATGGTAAGAAGCGTCTGTCCCGAGGATTTAATCTGCCCGATATATTCCCTCGCCGCAGGCGTCAGCTCCTCCCTGAGCGCCATCTCCGCCATACCGATCACTGCATTCATAGGGGTGCGGATTTCATGGCTCATATTCGCGAGAAAATCGGATTTCATATTGGAGTTCTTGCGCAGCTCCATGTTTTTTAAGCTGACCTGGTACCTGCTGTAGGCAATATCCGACAGAACGTTGGCGATTGTGTATATAGAATTTGATACCTTTTCAATCGTCTCCTCATCCACAATCCGAACATCCCACGCGGCATTCATCAGCTCCTCAGGATCTACCCCGATCTCCATCGCCACCTTCCGCTTTTTCTCCGCATCGGGCGGTACGGGAAGCATCTGTCCGCCTATGAAACACCCCGCCATACGGTCGTGGGCCATAATCGGCGCCGCAAACTCCACCAGTCCCGCATGGCAGAAATAGGCACAGGCAGAGCCGGTCTTAGCCGCTTTCGCCGCGCCTATCTGATCACATTCCTCGCACCGTCTCCGCCCTTCCTCCGTGCTTCTGACATATTTCTGACAAAAATCAGTAAACCCGGAAGGTTTTGTCTGTATCACACCGTGGGCATCTGTAATGAAGGATGCAATACCCGTCATCTCCGAGAAAGCATCCTGTATTTTCTGTAAAGACTCCACGTCTATCAAATCTGTCAGCCTGATTTCGCCTTCTCTGACCGCCATTTTTACCTCATTTCTGCGCCGCTTTTTGTTATCCCAGCACGCCTTTAATCGTGGAGGAAAGTTTTTCCATATCAATCGGTTTGGAGAGATATCCCTGCGGTTTCATCGCAAGAACCTCCATCACTTTTTTTCTGTCAGTCACGCCTGTAAGGAATACAACCGGCAGATTCTTTGTCGCCGGATTCTCCCGTATTTTTCCAAGCACTGCGGCCCCGTTCTCCACCGGCATCTCATAGTCCAGAAGCACCAGATCCGTCTTTTTCGTCTCCAGAAATTTCAGGGCAATTTTACCGTTGATCGCAGTTGCCACATCATAACGCTCAACCAGGTACCCTTTCAGCAGTTTCAGCACACTGCTGTCATCGTCCACAACAAGGATATGCTTCTTTCTCACTGCCTCTTCCTTCAGCTTCTTCTCCTTTTCTTCTTCCTTTGCAAGCTGGGCCAGAAGCTCCTCCGCCACCCGCATAACATCCTCTGTCTTAAGCGTGCTCTCTGTCAAGGTCACTGACCGGCTTCCCCGGTCAGGCTCCGGCCGTTTTTCTTTCAAAAGACTTATGACAGCCTCCTCCAGCTTCTGGGACGAGATCGGCCTGCGGAAAATGCTTACATCCATCAAAGGTGCAACCCGCTCAAACTGGTCGCACTCATCGGCATCCCCCACAATAGCAATGGGAATGCCTTCCTGGGAAATTTTCCGCTCCACATTTACGAACCGTTTCAAATCATCCGGGTGTTCCCCGTACAGACAGTAGACAAGCACATCCGGGTGTATGTATTTTACATGATTTATGATATCATCATACCGATCCGAAGTGCTGAAACACTCAAAGCTGAAGTCCATATAAGTGAAAAACTCATTGATTACCATCTTGTTGTTTCCCGTCAGCAGCACCTTATACTTCATACTCTTTACTCCCCCTCCGTACTTTATAAAGCCTCTCATAGATAGATCATAGCAAAACTTTTTCTTTCTTGCACTATTATTTTTTAAGAACCGCTTTTATCGGTTGAGACACGGCATTGAATATGGTAACATATTCCTATCAATTACCAGGGAGATGATTGTATTATGGCAAAAGAAATCAAATGGAACGACCGCTTTAACGTAGGTGTGGAAAGCATCGACAGCGCACACAGAAAGTTGTTTTCCATCGTCGGGAAGCTGATTGCGCTCAATGAGGACGAGGCCAAGCAACAGCACGCATGCCGGGAAGGCATCAAGTATTTTAAAAGCTACACAATGAAGCATTTTGCAGACGAGGAAGCATACATGCAGTCCATCGGTTATCCGGGTCTTGCCGTGCACAAAAGTCTGCACGACAGCCTACGGGATAAAACACTTCCGGCTCTGGAAGCGGAGATGGAGGCACAGGATTACTCCACCGAATCCGTCGGACATTTTCTCGGCATCTGCGTCGGCTGGCTCAATGGCCACATCATTGTCGAGGATCGCGCCATTACTGGCAAAAATCCCCAAAAATGGGTGCACCAGCCGGATGATAACGAACTGGAAAGTGTGGAAAAAGCTCTTATGCAGGGCTTGGAAGGCCTGTCACAGTCCAAGACGGAAGTCATCAGCCGCCGTTACAGCGGAGAAGCATTTTCCACAGGAAAAACTCTGTGTTTCCGCCTGACTTACCGCACGGAAGAAAAGAAGCCCGTCCGCGTTTATCTGATTTATGAAGAATCCCTTGTTCTGCAGGCACTTAGCGAAATCCTCCGAAAAGAAATACGCAGAATTGACGAGACGGTAATCACCGCCATGAAACTTCTGTCCGAACAGTTTGTAAGCCGTCTGCAGACACACTTCCCGCTTAGCATGTGCTGCAGTTTCGAGCGAAATGACATGCTGACCTTCGAACAGTTTGTGCGCACATTCGACAAGGAATATCCGCCCTACAGTCTGCTTCTCAGCGCGGAGGGAAAAGGGTATTTTGCATTCTGTGCACAGGTGTAAATTCTGTGCTTCACAAATGCTCATGCAAGCACGGCACCTGGCCTGGCTCATTGTTCGCGTAATAAAACCGACAGGTTTTTCTCACGAAAACATCTGTCGGTTTTGTGTTTACAGGCTCTTTGTCGTAAAACCTGTTTATGTCATTATTCTGTATATCTGTATCTACGCAATACCCGTCCGAATCCCAGACAGATCACCACCCCGAGCACCCCGAGAATAAACATCATCATCGCCGCGCCCGAACCTTTTCCCGCGCCAAACAGCCTGACAAGCATTCCCTGTGCAGGAGCTGCCGCTATCACCGGCTCGCAAATATCATCGACCATAAAGCCGCCAAAAAGCAGCCCGATGGGGATCGTAAAAAACTGCAGGGTATTTCTGCAGGAGTACACTCTTCCCTGCATGTCAAGCGGAATCGTGGTCCGCAGAATCACGTCAAGATTGGCGCTCATCACAGGCACAAGAAGCCAGCCGATGATCTGTCCCACGCACCAAAGCACGGGCCAATCCGTAAATGCCAGAATAAAATTCTCCGTTCCCAGAGAAAACAGCATCGTCAGATAGATCACGCGGATGCGGTTCTTCGGTGCCGGCAATACCGTCACAATCAGGCTCCCGGCAAACATCGCAATCCCCGCGCACGAGGTAACCATCCCAAGAACCGCCTCCCCGCCGTTTTTTCTCGGCAGAATCAGCGCCGGAAGCACCGCATCAAAGGCAGAAGCCACAAAATTAACCCCCGCCAGAAACAAAATCAATACGAGTACCAGTTCGTTTTTCCGAAGACAGACAAGCCCTGCTCTGGCCGTCTCCAAAAAAGATTCTTTCTCCGCCTCTTCCTTCTTTTCCGGCACAGAGAGCTTCACTCCAGACAGCAGCGAAAGAAACGCGATCGCGAACGTGGTCAGATCCACATAAATGACAATGTCCATCCCCGCCAAAGCGTACAATGCCGTGGCCAGGATCGGATTTAATATGGTCACAAGGGATGCCGAAAGCGACCGCAGGCCGCTCGTCTTCTGGTAATATTCCTTCGGCGTGATCATGGTCATCGCCACGTCACTTGCGGGCTGCTGCACGGTATTCATCAGGCCGGTCAGCGCATTCAAAATATACATGTGGACAGGCAGAAGAAGATCTGCCTTTAACAATACCAGAACAGCCACAGAACAGCAGGCTGCCATCGTATCGCAGACAAGCATCACCTTTTTCTTGTCCCACCTGTCACTGAGCGCCCCCGCAAAAATGCTCATCACCACATAGGGCGCATAGCTGCACACTGCCAAAAGTGCCGTCTGCAGCGCAGACCCCGTTTTTTCATACAGCCACAGGGTAAGTGCGAAGCCCGTCATGGCGCTGCCGAGCTGTGACAGCGACTGGGTACTCCACAGAATCAGAAACGTTTTTAAATCTTTTATTGTATTTTTCATTTTCCTTTGCTCCTTCTTTTCTACTTACGTTACCTTCAGGATGCAAAGGCTGAGGACTATATCCCCTTAGGTCTCTCCTCCATACAGCGTCCTCATCCTCCGCATGGAGTGCCTGCAATGCACAAAACTAACGGCATTTTGTCCACCTCCTGTCACTAAAACTCTTCACCTTACATTTTTTATTTTCATATAAACATCTCCGAAATCGGAATTGTTTACAGTTCCTTTTTAATCGTCTGCCACGCCTCCACAAGCTTTTCCAGAGAGTATCCGGCATTAGCCGGGCTTGTGGACGGCAGACAAACCGCTTTCCGGCCGTTCACCGGGTAAATATATTTCCTGTACATCTGCTGCGCTTTCCCGCCGTTGGTATAGATGGCCCGGATATCCGCGCAGGTCAGAATCTTTGTCAAATCGTTGGGAGCTGCATCACGGATGCTGGCGTCCGAGGAGCCTGTGATCTCACAGCTCGCAATTACATCCCACACCGCGATATGATGGGACAAAAGCATCTCCTTTTTCTCCCCGACAGTCTCCGGCACCGCACAGTCGAGCACCTGCGCCATCACACGCCAGAAACGGTTCTGCTTATGTCCGTAAAAAAACTGCTGTTCTCTGGATTTCACAGAGGGAAAACTGCCCAATATCAAAATTTTGGAATGCTCATCGTAGAGCGGGGGGATCGGGTGATAAAGCATTGGGGACTCCTTCTAAAATTACAGCCATCATTTATATTTTCATTCCAGCGATGTCAGATACTTTCCTACCATCTCCACCACTTCTTCCGCCGTCTCAAGCTGTTCCTTTGGAAAAATTCCGCTGTGCACACAATCTTTATTAAAAGCTCCTATCCATATAAAATGACCATTTTCAAGTGACTGCCTGCGTCCATTCTAACACATCAGCACAGCCATTACAAACACATCCGCCCAAACAGTTCCTCCATCTCCTCCGAAACCCTGACGCCCTGCACAACTCATTTACGCACATAGATGATCCCAAGCTGCCCCTTAATCACCTTCACCGCCGAGCGGTACACCGCGTAAATCACCCCGCCGATTGCCACCGTTATACACAGGCAGACGCCCATTGCCGCCCATTCCGCCCCGATAATTCTGCCGTCATTCGCGTACAGGATCATGGTAAAGAGCAGGAACATGGCGGACGTGCCCACCAGCGAAGGCACTTTAAAGACGCTGCCGCACTGGCTGCGCACTTCCCTGTCCAGAAAGGCGGGGGAAGCCCCCAGCTTTTTCAAATCGTCAAAAATATAACGGTTGTTGATCGCAATGCTCTGACAGCGGGTGTAGCACACCACCATCGCCGTGATCATGCACACGAGGAAGATAAAGAGAAACATCATAAACATCACCCCCATATTCCTTGCATAATCATTCTGGTTCAAAATCCGAAAATCCGGCTGATACACCCAGAAGGTTCTGAACATAAAGGAATCCGACATGTCGTAACTGATGGTCGTCATATCGTCCGTATCCCCCCAGTACACTTTCCCCTCCTCGTTCTCCCGGATCTTCTGCACTCTGTCATAGTAGGAAGGGCGTTCACAGGATGCGTCAAAGGATGACACAAAGCGATGATAAAAGGCATTGGCAAAGGGATAGGAATCCTCTCCGTCCACATTAAACCTTACGAACTGCCCTCTCCAGTCATCCGTCAGTCCCCCGGATATCAGAGCGTAGTCCTCATTGTCAAGCACACAGCAGTCCCTATCCACATCTACCAAAAGATCAAAGTACAGATATCCCGCAAACTGCGTGGCAAGCTGTGTGCGCGTCACCATATTGGTAAATTCCCTTGCCGACTCGTTGGTAAACAGCGCCGTTTCTTCCTCGTTCGTGAGATTGAAGTAAGTTCCCGGCTCCACGTCAACCTCCTGTCCTGTCAGTTCCCTGTATGCATCCTCGGAAAGTACTGTCGCTTCACTCTTCATCTCCACATATTCGATATGATAGCTTCTGCCGTCCTCCTCCTCAATCATAGCATCTCCGCCGATTCCCAGAGTGACATAACCGCACGCTTTCCAGTCTTTAAATGAAAGACCGTATTCCCTGCCAAGGGCCTCCACTTCTTCCCTGTCCGGCACCGTCTGATCCGCCTGATAGTTATAAAAATAGTCAAAGGGCTGGGATGCGTAGTGAATCAGCGACGATATGGCGTTTGTCGGCACATAGAAGATGGCAAAGCATCCTCCCGCGACCAGCAGGGTAATCACCAGCATATTATTGACCGTCTGTCTTCCCTGAAACTTCATCATGCTCCGGGAAATGATATTCTTATAAGGATTCTTCCGATGACTCTTCCATCCGTGCACCACCGTGTGCAGCATGACCATATAAAGTCCGGGGAACACAGGGGCATAGAACACACCTGCCCACGCAGGCGGATAAGCGGAAAACCACACATGCCATGCGCTCGGAGCCTGATATCCCATCACCGCGCCTGCAAGGAGCACCAAAACGCCCACCGGGCCGCACCATCTGCCAAGCTCCTTCACCGGCTCGTTAATATGCTCTTCCCGGATCACTTCCATGATATTTGTTTTTTTCAAATACCGCCACGCCGTCAGACAGGCAAAGCCCACCACGAAAAGCAAAAACAGCAGAGAGACAAACAGACATCTGAAATCAAACATAAGAACCATATCTGAGCTGTCCACCAGAAACAGGCGAAACGACTGCCAGATCACCTGCACGAAGGGAAAGCCCGCTGCCGTCCCTGCAATGGCGGACACACCGCTCAAGAAAATCACTTCCTGGTAAAGTCCCGGCGCAAGGCGCCTTCTGGAAGCCCCCAAAGCCATCAGAACGCCGAGCTGCCCGGACTTATGCCGGAAAAACAGTCCAAGCGCGTAGATCGTAAAGACCACGCATCCCACCAGCGTCATCACGAAGATCATGTACATCTGCTTCGCGCTGTCGCCGCCCTTCGGAAACACCTTCTGCACCGTGGGCGAAAGCATCAGCGCAGAATATGCCGAAATAATCATAAGCGCCATAAAATTACAGAACAGATAAAGACGCGACTGCTTCCTGTCCGCCTTCTGCAGCTTCTGTTCCATCTGCTTCATATTTGTCATCGTGCCCATCGTAGTCCCCCCTATTCACTCATCTCTTTGATCGCGTCCAGAAGCCGGTCCTGAAATACGCTGCGTTCTTCCTGCTTTTCAAGCTGGCGGTATATGCTGCCATCTTTCAACAAAATCACCCTGTCGCAGAAGGACGCGGAAAAACTGTCGTGGGTCACCATGAAAATCGTGGCATTCATTTTCTGTTTCGCATGGATAAACGTCTCGATCACCGCCCGGCTGGACTTGGAATCCAGATTTCCCGTCGGCTCATCCGCCAGAATAATGAGCGGATTGTTGATCAGACTCCGGGCCACCGCCGCCCGCTGTTTCTCACCGCCGGATATTTCCGCCGGATATTTATTCAGAATATGCACGATGCCAAACATGGCCGCAAGCTGATCTGCCAACTTTTCTGCCTCCTGCCCCACCTCTTCCTGCACAATACGGGGCACCAGAATGTTTTCCCGGATCGTCAGCCCGTCCAGGAGCATAAAGTCCTGAAATACAAACCCGATCTTCGTATTTCTGACCCTTGCCAGTTCCTCCTCATTCATCCCTGCCAGCTCCATGCCACCCAGCCTGATGTTTCCTTTGTCAAAGGGAATATAACAGGAAATACAGTTTAACAGCGTGGTTTTTCCGGAGCCCGACGGCCCCATGACCGCCACGAACTCCCCCTGTGGTACATGGAAATCAATTCCCTTCAACACCTCATATTTGTTTTTGCCTGTCTCGTAAGATTTGTACAGCTCTTTCACATACAGCATAACTGTGTCCTCCTTTTTACTGGCGGAATGGAATGCCTGTTTCCCTTCCCGCTGACTTTCTGCAAAGTTACCTCGCATGGCAGATTTGCATAATAAGCATACTACAAATACCGCCCGCCAAAGATGCGGCTGTCATTCCTGACAGTCCGCATGTAAAGTTTGACCGAATTTTACACATGATGTAAAGTTTAGACTGATTGGATGTAAAGTTTGGAAAGACCGGGCAGGACTGTCTCTTAAAAATATGGTAAAATATCTGCGATGGCATGCAGGCGGTCTGCGCCATGCCATTTACCGTAAGACGGAAGGAGAGATCCATATGCTGCGAATCGCAATCTGTGATGATGAGACGGATGCAAGGGACGCCCTGCGCATCCAACTGGAAAAATTACTGATCGAGGACTGTGAGTCGATCGTCTACGAATTTTCTTCGGGCACAAACGCCGCCTCGTGGCTTAAAAAACATCCGAACGAAATCGACCTGCTTTTTCTGGACGTGGAAATGAAGGGGTTAAACGGCATGGAAACCGCTGAAGAAATCAGAATGTTTGACGAACAGATCCTCATCGTCTTTGTGACGGGCTACTCTGATTATGTCTTTGACGGCTATCGGGTGGGCGCACTGGATTACCTGATGAAGCCGGTCCGGGAAGAAAAGCTGCAGCAGTTAATCGGACGTGTGCGGGCCAAATCGGCACAGGAGGAATCCCGTACCTTTACTCTGAAAAACATAGACGGCACATGGCGTTTTTTCTACTCCGACATCCTCTACTTCTATTCCGACAGACGGAAAGTCATTCTGGTGACCGCCAAAGGTACGTATCCTTTTTATGCCAGACTGGATGAAATCGCAGCCAGACTGTCCGCCGGTTTCGTGCGGATTCATCAGCGCTATCTGATCAATCCGGCTCATGTGGACTACCTCGGCAGCGATTCTGTGACCGTCCTCGGGCAGGAACTTCCATGCAGCAGAAAATACCGGGAGGCCGCCCTGCAAAAAATAGCCAAATCTATGATGGGAGATACTTTCAAATGATAACCCTGCTGAATATCCTGCACTTGTCCGCCATCCTGCTTTCCGGCTGGCTGATTATGCACGCCATGTCATATCTGATTGCACTTTCCGAAAAAAGAGGCAGACGTTTTCTGCTTTTCGGGGGCTGTATGCTGCTGTGCACTATGATCATCTTTATTGGGGATCCCTTTAATATTCTGGCAACCACTCCCGTTTTTCTGGTTATCGTATTTCTATCCTGCAAGGGCACGTTCTGGCAAAAAGTAACCATCGGGCTTCTGTTTTCCAGCACAATCTTTTCCTTCAGCGCCCTGCGGGATAACTATATCCACGATCTTCTGTTTCCGCCGGGACAGCTTGGAATCAGCATGATCATTTTTGGAGGCAGCGATGTCAACCATACTCTGGACGGGACATGGATGCTGACCGAACACGGCTACCACGTTTCCAGCCTGTTCACTCTGCCCTTTGCGCTGCTCCTCTTTCTTTACACGAAAAAAAATGCGCCCGATAAGGACTATGTCCTCTCAGACAGCATGTGGCGGTTACTGCTCTTTCTCACGTTCATTCCCCTTGGCATTGTAATGACCGTGGTCACCCTGCTTCGCCACTATGATTACTGTGTAAATGCTATGGCGCATCGGGAATATGCCGTTTTACTGCTGATTGCCCTGTTTGCCTTCATCTGTCTGCTCTGGTGCGTCACGGTTCTGGCAAAACAGCGGAAACTGGAACAGCAGGGCATGTTCGCGGAGATCAACCGCAGATATTACGAAACGATGGAGCAGCAGCATTTTGAACTCCGGCGTTTAAAGCACGATCTAGCCAACCACATTCAGGTCTTGTCCTCCCTGCCCGAAGAAAAACGGGCGGCCTACGCCGAGGAATTGTCCGGCAACACGGCGCTCTCCCAATCCTTCACTTACTGTGGGGATTCCACCGTCAACGCCGTGCTGACCGTCAAGAAAAGCGCGATGGACCGATGCCGCATCCGTCTTGAAATGGATGTGAAAATTCCCGCGCCGCTCCCCTACGACAAAACGGATCTCTGCGCCCTGTACGCCAACGCCCTTGACAACGCTGTGGAAGCATGCATGAAGCTGGATGAAACGCAGAGAAAAATTTCTCTGAAATGCAGGGCAGACAAAGGCCTGTTCTGTCTGGAGGTATGCAATCCCGACCCGGAACCGAAAAACGCCCGCCCACAAGCCGAAAAGCAGGCGGCTTCCATGTCTGGAAAGCCGTTGACGCACGGTCTGATTCTGCCTACCTCGAAAGAGGATAAAAGAAATCACGGCTTAGGGCTGAAAAGCATCCATGAAATTGTGACAAGGTATCACGGTCATCTGGAAATCAAGATCGAGAACGGGGTATTCGATCTGTTTCTGTATCTTCCTCTGGCAAGAAACCTTTAAATAAATGCAGCGGCAGTCTGTCGCTGCATTCATTCCGCATCAGCCTGCTGCCCCGGCGTACCGTTCTGAAAGCTTTGTACTTCCTCTGCAATCAGCATGACATGGTCGTCCCATGACTCATAACCCTCCTGCCCACGCCGGTCTGTCACCTCAAACCGGGCAGTCAGAAATTCTCCCAGATAATCGGAAAATTTGCACCCGCCCCAGTAATTCAAATGAGAATCATCGTTAAAGTCCCGTGTAAAATCAAGTCCCATTTCATCATAATACTCGTTAAAATCAACAAAGGTGATCCCCTCCGCCTCCGCGATCTCTTCTATCTGATTGTAGGTAAGCTTATCCTCCGCCGTCAGCACATAGGGCGCCGCCATCAAGACAAGTTTGCTGCCCTTTTTCTTCGTATAACTGATAATCCTGCGAAGATACTTTTCGGATTTCTCTGTCAATCCTCCTTTTTCAGTCTCCGAAATTTCCGGCTTTGTCTGCGGCGTCCGCTGCCAATAGGGTGTATATCCTTTGAAGTCTTCCTTTTCCCTGCTGTTCCAGAAGAAATTGTTAAAGTCATCCCTCTCCAGATCATCGTATCTGCTGTGATAAATGGAGAAGGACGGAAAGTATTGAAAAAATCTTGATTTTTCCACACTGGCAGCCATCATGCCCAATTTATTGACCGAGAAACGCATCCCCAGAATATTTTCCGATATCCAGTCGTACTGATAATCCTCCTTGTATCTGGCTGGCGAGTATAAGTCCAGTACGATCACCTGCGGGGTCTGGTATTTATATAATTCTTTCAGATAATAGTAAGTCATCCAGAGAGGCTGCTGCGCCCCGCTGTAATCATATGCCGCTATCCCATACTCTTCCCAAAGCAGGGCTGTGTTCACATTACAATGAATATGGCTACTTCCCATCATCATTACATCGATCGAATGTTCAGGCTGCCAGTACAGCCCCTCCAGCTGATTGATCCCATGCCCGGACTTTACCCGCAAAACGCTTGATGTCAGATAAATCGTCACTATAAGCAAAAGCAGGAATCCTGCTCTGAGCAGATTCTTTTTCATCCCTGTTCTCATCTCTTCCTATTCCCTTCTAAAAGCGCATGTAAATAAACTGCTCCGTATGATAGCCTGCCCCATAAATGCCAAAAATAAAAATAGCTGTCAGAAGCAGATAGAACACCAGATACCTCTTTCCGTTGTTCTTTTGCTGGATCAATATCGGAAGTTCCATTTTTGTACGATCACACAGTCTGTCCGCCAGCCAGACAATAAAAATCCCGCTGACCCCGATCCCGATCTCAACTTCGTTTAATTGCAGGCTTTCCGCCGCCTGTCTCATACGTTCCGGCCACAGTCCCGCCGTCGCCATCTGGCGGATATAACGAAATGCACCGTCCAGACTGTCTGCCCGGAAAAAGATCCATGCAAACCCTGCCAGCCAGAAGGTGAGTATCCTGCTTTTGACTCTTTGTCCCGTAAGTGAATCGGCGAGGAGATACATCCCATGCAAAAACCCCCATACCAGAAAATGCATTCCTGCCCCGTGCCATGCGCCGCATACAAGAAACACAATCAAAATATTAAGATTCTTCCTAAAGCGCCCCTTCCTGTTTCCCCCCAGGGGAATATAAATATAGTCCCGAAGCCATCCGCTTAAGGAAATATGCCATCTTCGCCAAAACTCCTGAATGTTTTTCGCCCTGTACGGCGCTCTGAAATTCTCCTGAAGCTCTATCCCAAACAGCTTTGCACAGCCTGCCGCAATATAGGAATATCCGGCAAAATCACAGTAAATCTGAATCGAATACATCAGAACTCCAAGCAGTAGCCAAAAACTATCAAACTCTTCCGGCTCCGCAAACAACGGATTGACCAGCCGGCCCAGCCTGTCCGCCACCACCAGCTTCATAAAATACCCCCAAAGCATATATGTGAAAGCAGCAGACAGCCTTCCTCGGTTCCAAAATCTGACCTCTTCCAGTTTTTTCATCTGCGGAAGAAATGCCTCTCCCCGCTCGATCGGGCCACTGACAAACTTTGGAAAAAAGGACAGATAACAGGCAAGATGTCCAAACTTTCTTTCCGCCGCAATTCTGTGTTTATATACATCCACCAGATAACCAATCGCCTGAAATGAGTAAAAGGACAGGCCTGCCGGCATCATTAGATTTTTTAGCATACGCTCCGAAATTCTGTCCGTAAGACCAAAACAGTCAGCCAGATATCCCGTGTATTTGTATACCGCCAGCAAAAAAGTCAGACCCCATACCGCTGCAAAAGTGATCCTTCCCGCCTTTTTGCAAGCGCCTTTGTCCCGGAGTTTTTCGATATAAGCAGCCATGAAATAGGTAACTGACGTAATCGCAATCAGAATAATCAGCGACCTTAGTTCCATATAAGCGCAGAACACATAGCCGGCCGCCAAAAGTACACCGGAACGCCATTTTGCAGGTAGCAGAAAAAAAGCTGGTACAGTCATCCCCAGCAGAAGCAGGAAAAATTTTGATAAAAACACCCTGATTCCTCCTATGATATTTTCGAGTCCCGTCCACTTTTCTGCCGCCTGTCTTCTCACAGAAACTGCATTTCCGTATCCGCATTTCTATCTGCCTGACACACAAAAGCAGTTCCCTTAAAAGCTTGGCTTTTACACAGCCAGTCCCTCTTCGAACCGGCTATCCGCTTCAAACTATTAACAGTATAACAAAAAATCGCCCTTTTATAATGAAATTCTCTAAAATTAATAAAAAAATAAGAATCGATATCACTGACTCACAGCATAAAGATCTGTCTTTTGCTGAACGCGTATTCAAGGTATTGATTTTTTATCTGGGAGCACTTCCCATGCGGAATGGGAATTTCCACATGATTATCCATTGTAATCGCCCGATACGAAATATTCTGGATGAACTCCATGTTCACCAGAAATGACCGGTGCGGATGCAGAAAGTTTTTATAAGATGCAAGTTTACTGCACAGTATATTCATACTTCCCACACTTTCCAGCACCTTTCCGTTTTCC
Source organism: Lachnospiraceae bacterium (assembly GCA_910575775.1). Lineage (GTDB taxonomy): Bacteria > Bacillota > Clostridia > Lachnospirales > Lachnospiraceae > UBA3282. The sequence continues at coordinate 121,495 of CAJTEY010000007.1, forward strand.
AGATGAAACATCAGATTCCGTCCTACCACTTCACAGTATAAAAGCTTATCCAGATGGATCCGTGTGATCCCGCTCTTGCTGTGCAGAATCAGACTATACTGTCTTGCCTTTTCGCATTCTGAAATCACAGATCGTAGCAGACGGTACAGATTTTCCTCACTGACAGGCTTCATCTGATAGAAATACGCTCCTACCGTATAAGCTTCCAAAGCGAACTCACTGGAGGATGTCAAAAAAATAATCTTTACCGCCTCATCATACTGGCGGATTTCCCTTGCCACGCTTATGCCGTCCGCTCCCGGCATAATCACATCCAGAACCAGAACATCCAGACGCAGTCCGCTTTTTATCTCAGCCAGAAGCTCTAACGGACTGTGAAATAGAGAATACTCTATCTGCTGATAATATTTCGTACGAAATTGATCCATCAATCCCAGGATCTCGTCAAGTACCGTCAGGTCATCATCGCAAAATGCTATCCTTATCATGTTAACAGTCATCCCTTCTTATATGTATGGTATGGAATCCGCCTCTTGACGCAATGATAATTTCTCAATAAAATATCCAACATGCTAATCAGACAAATGCGGTTCCATGTACATAAATACTGTACCAAAAAAAAGACTTCAAAAACTGTTTCCGGCGCAAAATGCACGTTAAAAGGTACAATTAAACAGTAACCGGGCTTGGAAACCCGATTTAGAATTTTTCATATTCTTTCCCCTCTTTGCATATACTTTAAAAACCGAGTGCGCACCACCGTTTTTCCTATCGCACTATTATGGAAGTCATATATGAAAGAGGATCCTTTATGTGTACAAGTATTGCTATGAATACCGAAGACTTTTATTTTGGACGCACAATGGATATCGAGTATTCTTTCGGTGAAAAAGTCGTTTTCACACCAAGAAATTATCCCATATCCTTCCGCAAAAATGACACCCTTCACAGACATTACGCCATGCTTGGAATGGCCAGCGTAATGGAAAACTATCCGCTCTACGCGGAAGCGGTAAATGAGCGGGGACTGTGCATCGCCGGCCTGAATTTTCCCGACAATGCCTATTATCCCCAGAAAGAAGACCCTGTCCGGCATAATGTGTCACCCTTTGAGCTGATCCTGTGGCTGTGCGCCAAATGCGCTTCTGTCACGGACGTAAAAGCGCTTATGGCTTCCACCCATCTGATAAGCATTCCGTTCAATGACGACCTGCCGCTGACACCGCTGCACTGGCATATCGCAGACAGAGAGCATTCCATTGTTCTGGAATCCACACAAAACGGGCTGGAGCTATACGACAACCCTGTGGGAGTACTGACCAATAATCCAGGATTCCATTTTCAGACCACCAACCTGTGCCAGTATATGAATCTGACCACAGCCTGTCCGCAAAACTGTTTCAGCAATATAAAAAGCCTTGTCCCTTTCGGACAAGGCTTAGGCAGCTTTGGTCTGCCGGGTGACTACTCTCCCGCTTCACGTTTTGTAAAAGCAGCTTACCTCTCCATGAATTCCGTCTGTGAAAAGGATGAGATGAGCAGCGTCTCTCAATTATTTCATATTCTGGATTCTGTCTCCATGATTCGTGGAAGTGTCGTAACCAAGCAGGAGCATTACGACACCACCACCTACGCTTGCTGCATGAACGCCACAAAGGGCAGATATTACTATAAAACCTACGCCAACTCGCAGCTTACCGCAGTCGACCTCCTCCATGAAAATCTGGATGCGCAAGCGCTGAAAACCTATCCTCTGGTGACAGAGCCGCAGATTTCATGGGCCAACTGACATACGATTTTCTTACTGCCAGCGGGCATTTTTCAGTCTAAAAGCACCGATCAGTTCTTTCAGCATACCAGACTGGGATGACAGCTCCTGGCTGGCCGCCGCACACTCCTGGCTGGTCGCGGAGTTGTTCTCCACCACCGCTGAAATCTGCTCGACACCGGTAGCCACCTGTTCCATCGCGATGGTCTGCTTTTCCACCGCCTCTACAACCTGTTCCATCTTGACAGTCACGTTGCCTGCCAGTTCTCCTGTCCGCTCCAGCGCTTCCGACACTCTGTTCATAACCTTGCCGCCTTCCGTGATTGTCGCGGCGGAGCTCTCTATCAATTCCTTAGTCGCCTTGGCTGCCTCATCCGATTTCGAAGCAAGACTGCTGATCTCCTCCGCAACCACGGCGAATCCTTTGCCTGCGCTGCCGGCTCTTGCCGCCTCGACAGCCGCATTCAGCGAAAGAATGTTGATCTGGAATGCAATGTTTTCTATCGTTGCGATGATGGTGCTGATCTGTTTGGAATCGCTGGCAATGCGCTCCATGGAAACGCTCAGCTCCTTCACATTCTCCATGCTGACGCCAAGCTGTGTTCCTGCCTGGTTGGTAATCCGGCCCACCTCCTCGGCCGCAATCGAAGTCTCTTTTGCACTGGCTGAAATGTCCGTAATCGTAGTGGAAATCTCGGTAACGGCGCTGGCCTGCTCGGTCGCCCCCTGCGCCAGCGTCTGGGCACTTGCAGATACCTGATCCGAACCGTCGGATACATGATTGGCACTGGCCGCAATCTGTCCCATCGTCTGATTCAGCGCACCCAGAATACTGTCCAGAGACTTCTTGATCGCCAGAAAGTCGCCCGTATAATCCTGCTGTGCTTCCCGTGTCAGATCTCCCTTCGCAATCGCTCCCAATATATCAGAAATCTCACCAATGTATGCGCGGAGGCTGATCACGGTGCCTTCAAATATTTCCCCCAGCAGACCAATCTCATCATTGGAGCGGACACCAATCTTTACTTCCTCGCCGTCAGCCAGTCCAAGCTCGCCCTTTTCCAGCCGCATAGCCGCCTGCGTAATTTTGGCAAGCGGTCCCGACACACCTTTTTTCAGATAAACCAGAAGGAACAAAATACAGACAATAATCACCGCCACACTGATCACTGCAGCATATGTAATAATTCTGGCTGTCTCCTCCTTCGCCTCAGTCATGGATATGCCAGCGAAGATCAGACCTTCAATCTGTCCGTTCTCTCCCTTAGTCGGGACATAGGAACACAGATAAGTCTCTCCCAGAATATCCGCCTCACCCACATAGGACTGGCCCTTCTTCAATACAATATCAATCAGATTGGAGGCCAGCTTGGTTCCCACAACGCGTTCCCCGTTTTTGGTCACCGTGCTGTATGCCCTCGTATCTCCCTCAAAAATAGTAAATTCGCAACCCATGCGCTCCTTCATTCCGTCCAATATCTGGTTGATGTCATCCTCTTCAGATACCCGGCTCAGCTCATAAGCAAGTGCATTTGTCCCGTTCGTACAAATTTGTTTCTGCATACTCCTAACAAGGGAATTGTACATATAAACACAGATAGTTACTGCAAAAACTACAGAAATGGCCTGCATGATCACTACAACATTGCCGACCTTTTTCCCGATACGCTTTCTCTTTCTGCCGCCGCCTTTTTTCACAATCGCCTGTTCATTTCCCATACTGTTTTTCTCCATTTTCCTAAAATAATAATATTGACCATGCTTTACCTTATCGGGTCTGTATTGCATAGTCTGCATCTATTGTATCATAAGCGTGGAAAAATACAATCATGTTTTTGCTCTAAAACTTCTAAAATCGGCTTCTGCCATTTCATCTCGACAAGATATTCTGTCGTCCCCTCCTCCAGCCGCCTTTTGCCCGTATCTGTAAATCCCCGCCTTTCATAAAACCGCCTGGCATCCGTGTTTTTCTCAAGCACCCAGAGATATCTGCAATTCCTTTTTATGGCAAATGCCATCCGTTCGCTGCCGATCCCACAGTTTTCAAAGAAGTGATCTACATACAGCTCCTTGATCCTGGAAGCGTCATTTACCGTTGCGCGCCGTATCATCTCTTATGTCTCCTATCCTCTTTTTCAGACTTAATTGAAGCTTATGCGAAACGTATCATATTGCTGCAATCATAGCAGAGTCCTCCTATTCTTTGTTTGCTGTGGCTTGTTTTTTCCCACCTGCAAGTTTATAATATGGCTGTTAAGAGAAATCGTAAAATAAGCACTTTATTGTGCTATAATTACCAAAAGGAAACTATTGTGAAGAAACGGGGACTTTATGGAAAAAAGTTTACCTGCCTGCCCGGTGGAAACGGCATTAATGCTTATCAGTGATCGCTGGAAAGTGTTAATTATCCTCAACTTACCGGATGGGACAAAGCAATTTGGCGAAATAAAAAAACGGTTGGAAATGTATCTCAAAAAGTCTTACCGGCAAATTTGCATTCAATGATTTGAAAACTGGTTCAATCTACAATACAAGAATATAAGGAAGAAATTCGATATGAGTGAAACATTTCATATAATCAGCGACGGCTCCTGCGATCTGCCTTCCTCGCTGGTGCAGGAAAAAAATATTACGGTCGTTCCCTTTTATGTATCCTTTGACGACGAACAGTATCTGAGAGAGAAAGTAGACATCGATGTCCGGGACTTCTATCAGATGATGGTGGAGAAAAAGGGCGTATACCCCAAGTCCTCCATGCCATCCATCCGGGATTACGAGAAAGCTTTCCGGCCCTTCGCAGAAAATGACACTCCTGTCATATGCATCTGCATCACTACCAAGTTCAGCGGTTCCATGCAGTCCGCGCTGAATGCAAAAGACCTGGTTCTGGAAACATACCCCCATGCCAGGATCACCGTCATTGATGCCACTGTCAATACGGTTCTGCAGGGCCAGTACGTTCTGGAGGCAGCCAGTCTGCGGGACCACGGTTTTAGCTATCGGGATGCCATTGCGCGGCTGGAGGCCATCAAGAGTACCGGCCGGATTTTCTTTACCGTGGGAAATATGGAATACTTAAGACATGGCGGCAGGATCGGAAAGGTGGCGGCTCTTGCCGGAGGCGCACTGGATATCCGCCCCGTCATCACCTTGAAACAGGGCGAAATCTTCCCCTCCGGCCTCGACCGGGGACGGAAGCGCACCTTGAAAAAGGTCATGTCCCTCCTTCTGGAATACTTGCAGGAAAGTGCTCTTGGGGCTGGCTGTTACAGTTTTGCCGTCGGATACGGTTATGACAGGGAGGAAGGACTCGCCTTCCGTGATCAGGCGGTTGCCTTCCTGCGCGAAAAGGGCTATGCCATAGATGAGATACCCCTTTACCAGATCGGCGCCACCATCGGCGTACACACCGGGCCTTATCCGCTGGGATTCGGAATCATTGAACGAGGGATTCACGATTAGCCCTTTTCTGCCAGCGTCCGCTCAGATATCAGATCGTACTTGACAGCCGGAATTATTTTAAAAAATATTGAAGAAAAAGGAGAAAACCGCTATAATATCCACGGGCTATCCTGTATTGGCAGCTTCCCCGAAGCAAACAGGTGGGACAGCATCAGCGCTGGTCAGGGATCGCCGTATATGCTGACATGGAGGGATCTATGAGAAAGAAAATCAACGCTTTTTTTATCACTGCTGTATTGGCCGCTTCGCTGTCCGGATGTGCCGGATCAAACAAAGAAAATAAAATTACCGATGCCGATATGGAGCTGCGAAATAGTGCTGAGAACACAGGCGAAACAGAAATCCTGTCTGATAACGGAGATGTCGACCTGACCGTCTGGGGCGGCGAAGAAGATGAGGCGCTATTAGCCCGGATTATCGAGGACTTCCAGACGGAATACAAAGGGCAGGCCAATTTCCATATTACATTTACTGCCCAGAGCGAATCTAACTGTAAGGATGCATTAATGGGGGATCTGGAAGCAGGCGCTGACGTCTTTGCTTTTGCGGATGACCAGCTAAATACGCTCGTAGCTGCCGGTGCACTGGAGCCGGTCGAAAATGCAGACCGCATCAAATCTGCAAATCTGCCCGGCGCTGTTGAGGCCGCTTCTGTGGGAAATACACTTTATGCCTACCCTTTAACGGCGGACAACGGCTATTTCCTATATTACAACAAACAATTTTTCAATCGGGAAGATATTAAAACCTTTGACCGTATGCTGCAGATTGCAGAGGAAAACGAAAAGAACATTACCATGGACTGGTCTTCCGCCTGGTATGTCTACTCCTTTTTCGGCAATACCGGCCTGGAAGTCGGGCTAAACAGTGACGGTATTACCAACTTTTGCACCTGGAACCAGACGGAAGGCGACATCAAAGGTGAGGACGTTGCCAATGCCATGCTCGCCATTGCAAGCAGCCCGGCTTTTCTCAACACGGTGGAGGAAGGCTTCCTTGAAGGAGTCCGGGACGGTTCCGTGATAGCCGGAGTCAGCGGCGTATGGAATGCAGTCGCTATGGAAGAAGCGTGGGGTGCAGACTATGGCGCGGCCAGACTTCCGACCTATACCTGTGCAGGGAAACAGATCCAGATGGCATCCTTTTCCGGCTATAAGCTGATTGGCGTCAATGCTTATTCCGAGCATTATACATGGGCCGTGCGGCTGGCTGAGTGGATTTCCAACGAGAAGAACCAGCAGCTGCGCTTTGAAATGCGCGGACAGGGACCGGCAAATACAAAAGCCGCTGCGTCCGCCGACGTACAGAACTCTCCCGCCATCACTGCCCTGCTTGAGCAGTCGGAATTTTCCTGCCTGCAGCGTATTGGCGGCAATTTCTGGGATCCGGTATCCGCATTTGCCCTGAATATGGCGGCGGGAAACCCGGAAGAAAAAGGACTGCAGGAGCAGCTCGATTCTATGGTGGAAGGAATAACCGCGCCATAAAAGCATAGACATCTTTTGGAGGACACAGGGATTATGAAGAAAAAATTAAACATCAAATACCGTTTAATACTGCCCATTGCCCTGCTTGGCATTGTGGCGCTTATATCCAATCTGCTGGCAGTGACCAATATCAAAAACGTCAATGACAACGCTGCGAACATTGCAGATAACTATATGGAGGGGAAAACCCATCTGGCCCGGATTCATCAGTCCGTTATGAACATACATAAGATGGCGTTGTCCCATATCGTGGCTACTGACTATAACACGATGATTACTCTCGTCAACGACATAAAGGATGCGGAAGAAGAGCTGGACGGCATGCTTGCTGACTATGAAATTTATATCAGTGATGATGACAGGGAAACCTACAATACACTGCTTGCCGATTATGATTCCTTGAAACATTCTCTCGTTTTCCTCGTATGCGCCAGTGCTGCCAGCAAAACGCAGGATGCCTATGCTTTCGCCAACGGTGACGTGGCCGCCTGCAACAATGCTGTGGAAAACAGCATCCGCATTCTGGATGAATCCATCAGCACGAGAACCGAACAGGCCAGAACACAGCTTGCATCCGTTTATCTCAGCTCCATGGTTACAAACGGAGCATCCACCCTTGCCTGTATTATCCTCGTCTTATTTACGGTATCTCTCATTTTAAGGTCTGTAGTCAGACCCATAGCAAGTGTTCTCGATACGCTTCAGGCCTGCTCCGGGCGTATCAGCGGTGTCGTGGAGGAAGTCTTATACCGCACACAGACTTCCAGCAAAAACGCTACCGATTTATCCGCCCTTTCCGAAGAACTGTCGGCAACCATCCAGGAAGTGTCAGACAGCGCTTCCCACATCAACCAGAATGCCAAAAATGTGCAGACGGATTCTGAAAATATGGCTGATGAATGTGAAAAAATCGCGGCATACTGCGGCGCAATGAATACGCGGGCCGAAGAAATGGGACAGTCTGCACAGAAAAGTCTGGATAACACCAATGCCAAAGTCAGAGAAATACTGGATGTTTTAAACGAGGCGATCGAAGGAAGCCACAGTGTCGACCAAGTAAGCCTCCTTACGCACGACATCCTTGAAATCGCTTCCAAAACCAATCTGATTGCTTTAAACGCCGCCGTAGAAGCTGCAAGAGCCGGAGAGGCAGGAAGAGGTTTTGCGGTTGTGGCAGACGAGATCCGACAGCTTGCGGCTTCCAGCAGCGAAACTGCAAACCACATCCAGGAAGTCAACACTACTGTGACCCGCGCCGTTTACAATCTTTCCGAAAACGCACAAAATCTGGTCACATACATAGAGGAATCCATCTTAAAAGAATTTCTCTCTTTCGTTGCTTCCGGGCAGCAGTATCAGGAAGATGCCGCCTATATACGTCAGACGATGGACTCGTTTAATGCGAGTACCCGTGGTCTGAAAAGTTCCATGACTGAAATCGTTGACGCCATAGAAACCATCACAACGGCCATTGATGAGGGGGCAACGGGTGTTTCCGGCGTAGCCGACAGCACACAGCGTCTGGTGAGCGACATGACAGAAATTACCAGGCGGATGGATACAAACCACAAAGTGGCATCCGAGTTGGAAAAGGAAACCATCACCTTTGCCAATTTATAAATGCCTTACTTATTTGTTTTCACATTATAGCAGGAACATATAATTCACTCTTTGATGCACGCGCCTTCGTATGAAACAGATCGCCCACGGTCCGCAGGGTTCGCCAGCCGCCGCACCCTGCGGACCCTGATATTGACCAACTACGGCAACGTCCATCAGCCCATATATACAGGAGATCATGGAACCTCCAAAAGCTGCAATTTCTTCCACAAGAACCAGATCAACCGTTTTTTGGGAAACTCCTCGCCTTTTTTCGTCAGTGAGACATACTTATGACGTTTACCGTTGTAATCCCCAACCTCAATCAATCCATCCTTCACCATCTTTTTCAAGGCAGATTTCCTCACCACTTTCTTTTGATAACACATAAATATTTCCTGTATCACAGGTAACCGACATTGCAGGTATATGACTGATCAATTCCTTGTTATTCCCGTCCTTGCCGCAGGAATACAAGTCTCCGCCGTCCGTTCTGGAAATATAATAGATTGACTGCTCATCCATACAGAAATCATATGCAACTATATTTTCATAAGTGTAAGTTTCATTACCGGAAACGTCATATCTTGTTAAAACCCCCTGTTCATTTTTGTAAAAGATGCTTTCCCCATCGAATGAAATATTTCCGTTTGTAGGAATGTCGAGCTTTACAGTTTTTCTGGTATACCGGTTTACTTTTGTTATGCCATCATTGCCAATGAAAAACAGGTTATCGTCATTCAGGAAAAAAGCGTGGTGAAAATCCAGAAATTTCCATTTATCCCCCGTTTCATAGTCAATGCCCAAAAGAGAACGCCCGGAATTAGTCATCTGCTCAAAGATTGTTTTTTCCTCAAAGGTATTCAGATTCAACTCCACAACCGACACTTTCGTTACATTGCTGTTATAGTTTCCCACCCGGTTGACATAGCTTTCCATAACCGATGTGGTGTAATACAGATATGGCGGACACACATAAAACGCACATATTTCTTCTTCATCAGAAAATATCCCAAACATAGGGGAACGTGCTAAAGGATATGTTTCCCCCGTGGAAGTATTTTTGAGAGAATAATCAAAATTCCCTGCATCCCGTATGATTTCATAACCCATACAGTCATAGCCTGCCGATGAATTATAGACAACGCTTCCCGTTTTTCCACGGCCTGAACATCCCGTCACTGCCAATGCCAGGCCAAACATGACAACGAAAACCGCCCCACGCTTCTTTTGCCCTGATTTCATCAGCCATCTGTTAGAATTGCGCCGTAAAATCCAGACCACGGCCAAAGTACACAAAAGCACGGATACAAAGAGCAAGGTCAATAGCGTAACCGTGCCAACCTCCGCAAAAATAATTTTCTCATCACCCGTCAGGGCATCGCTCATAACAATATCCCCTGCAAAAAAGTCAGTTCCAAGCAGAAACGGCAGCGGCAGAGGCAGGCGGTAAATACCGGTTTTCGATAAGCCTATATAGGGAATCATCACGGACACCGCACCAGTCAGCAGGGTGACCGCATACTTTTTTGCCAAAACGGAAATGAACATCAGGAGTATCGTAAGAAACACACCCCCAAACATCCGGAGCAGCCCTATCAATACATATCCCTCCAACAGCGACATGTCCTTGCTGCTGTCCGCAAAGTAACGAATACTCTGAATCGGATAATCCCCATCCGGCAGTCCGTATTTGAACCTGTAAAATCCGTATTCAATAAGCGAAATGCAAAGCGACAGGAAGAGGACAACCGTGGTAATAATGAGCAGCTTATACAGAGCGCTTTTTCGCCCCTCCCTTGCAGTCAGGATCAGGGTGTCCATCTGGCAGCTGTACTCAGAACAGAAAACAGGCGTAACAATCAGCAAAATGCCAAGGAAGAGAGTGAAATGAAGCGTACCTTTGCCAAGAAGCCCCATCCATCCGTTTGTCTGGAGAAAACAGCGGTTCTCCGCATTTTCGCAGATATAGAGATACTGCTGATAGATGACCTCAAATCCATTTTGACGCTCCAGAACCTTCTCTATTTCCCGGCTCTCTTTTTTATATTCACTTTCACTGATCTTCCCGTCATAGTAGTTCTCCAAAAGGCTGTTCTGCCTCTCCTTCGCTTTTGCAATCCTCTCCGCCTCCTGCTCCAGATAAAGGGAAGATTCCTCGGTGCAGTATCCGTTTACCTTTTCCAGATACCAGTCATATTCATTTTTATACTGCTCCATCGCTATGTCATAAGGGTTGTCGGACAAAGCAAGCCAGACCGTGCCAAAGAGCAGGACAAGGGCAATATAGAACAGTCCCCTTTGACAGAGCATAATCTTTTTTACTTCGTACATAAATCCAGACATTTTATCCTCCTTCCCCCGGCAAAAGAGTTCCGTTTAGAAAGCATCATCATTGCCGTTATGGAAACCACCCCTACGGTTATGGCAAAAATAATTGCTGCCTGGAAACTCTGTACCGGATATCCTGCAAAACCAATAAACTCGGTCTTGCCAAACAGTATGCGGTTCGCAAGCAGCGAATATGGGTTTATAATCTTGAGCCAGACATTACTGAAACAGCTCTGTGACGCACCTGTAATAATGAAACACAGGGCTGCTCCGAAATCAGCGACAAACGGAACAAGAGCACTGTGCCCAAACAAGGAAATCAATAGAAACACCATGCTCATCGTCCATACGCCCACTGCCCTTATCACTGCGGACAGAATCGCATATTGCCATAAATTACAGTTTACCGCAGCCGTACTGAAATTGCGGACAGCATACAGCGGAAGATTTCCTCCTTCCGCCGTTCCGAAGAAATACGCAAAACCAGTATAATCCACAACAGAAAACCATATGGCCACACTGATTACAAACAAAGAAGCCGCAGCAATTTTAGCAAATGTGGTCTTTTTACCGCCGCCCGGATTTGTCAGCAGCAGCATATCCATCTGTGTTTCTTTTTCGCAGACAAAGGTACTGACAACCCCGTACAGACAAAGAAATAAAACCAATATGCCCGAAAAATCATAGTTCAAATAATAGTTATACATCTCCTCATAGGCAAAGGCTTTTATGCTCCGCCCGGAATAAAGATTATAGATCACACTGTTTTTTCGCGCTTCATAAGTCTGCCCCCGTTCTTTGTAAACAGCGGCATTTTCCTTTGCCCTCTCTGCCACTTGAAGCGCATAAGTCCGATAATGATAGAAATATTCCATAGGCTCCACATAGTATTTATCCAAGATATTCCGGTCGCTGTATATATTCCCCGTCATCATATCCGAATTGTCTTTGGCTGTGCTTGCTGTCATATCAGCCGTAGCGTCTGCTAACGGCTGATATATGGAAAGAAGATGGTTGATTTTTTCAACAGTGATCTCCCCTCTGTAATCCTCATAAAGCTGCCAATACACGCTGTTCCAACTGCGGCTGTCATTTCCGTCCGCCAGGTAGGAATACGAGTGGAATTCGCTGTTAATTTTGAACAAGTTCATTACACTGAACAATATGAGTACAACAAGTATTGACCGCTTGCAGAATAATTTGTAAAATTCATATTTGATTAAGCGTGTCATATTATCTCTCCCTTAACTCATTGCCCACGGAGGGTCTTGCGACTCTCGCGGCATTCGCCAAATGGACATGCAAGCATGTCCGCTTGGCTCATTGCCCACGGAAATAATACAGAAATACATCTTCCAGGTTAGGGGAAACCTTTACTGCGTCTGAAGCAGGCAGCGTATCGCTTACGATTCTTACTAAAAAGCGTTCCCCCTGCTGTTTCATATTGCTGACATAATATTGACTGCCAAGTCTGGCAGCGTCTTCCCCGTTTACTGTCACCTCCCACACTTTCCCATAGATATTCTGTTCTAATGTGTCGGTAGTTCCCTGGGTTATTAAGGAGCCTTCCTTTAAGATCATAATCTCCTTTGCGATACACTCCACATCGGATACGATATGGGTGGCCAGCAAAACGGTCCGCCCCTGTGCGAATTTTGAGATCAGGTTGCGGAAGCGGATACGTTCACTGGGATCAAGCCCTGCTGTCGGCTCATCCAAAATAAGAATTTCAGGATCGCCCAGCATCGCCTGGACAATGCCGACCCTCTGCCGCATACCGCCGGAAAGAGCGCCAATCTTTTTATCTTTAGCATCTGAAAGATTGACAATGTCCAGAAGCTCCAAAGCCCGTTTTTTACCCTGTTCGTCAGGGATTCCTTTCAGCGCACACATATACAGCAGAAAATCCATCACTGTAAAATCCCGGTAGAAGACAGGATATTGCGGCATATATCCGATTTTTGACAGGAAGTCCTTACCCAATGTTCCTGCATCCTGTCCGTCAATCAAAACCGTTCCGCCATCGCTTCCCAAAATACCCACAAATATATTGATCAGTGTCGTCTTTCCCGCACCGTTAGCGCCCAAAAGCCCATAGACCCCCTCCGTAAGTTCCGTGGTAAAATCCTTCAGGGCATACTTGCCCTTATACTGCTTTGAAACATTTCGTAATGATATTTTCATCAAGAATTACCCCGCAAAGCCAAAGGTTGTTATCAAGGTGCTTACCTCGTCAATACCCCGTCCAAGCACAACGATACAGGTGCCGGATTCATCCAAAATCAAAATCTGTGGAATACGCAGGAAATAGGTACTGTTGCTGTCCTGAACGGTTTCCGTATGGATCCTTTTTCCCGATGCCGTATCATAAATGTTGATTGTAACACTGCTTTCCTCCAAAATAGCAGTAGCCACATATTTTCCCTGCCCGGAGCAGTAAACACCGTCTTTTCCCTCGCTGCGGCTTGAGAACGACATCGTATTTTCTGTATTGGATATGGTATCAAGCATCAGCAGGGTTCCGTTATTTTTGTCAAAGCTCTGGGGCATAATAAGCAGGTTTCCGCCCTTTTGCACTTCTTCCGTATCTACTTTATAATCCCCCTTTTTGGTAATCGTGAGATTTGCGCTGTCTGTGGATACTGTACCATAAACACTGACCCCATCCCCGCCAATGGAGGTATCTGTAGCCATGCCTACATAGACTAAAGTGTTATTCCCCGTAAAGGTAAGGCTGTCCATGGTTACAATCTGCATATTACCTGCCGTGCCTTCTTCGGAATAGTTCAGAATGGTACGAACCTTCCGGGAAGAAACATCATAAAGGTAAAGCCCCTGAAGTCCGCCGAAAGCAACCTGTTTTCCGTCCTGTGAAACAGCGATCCCTGTGATCTGCACAATAAAATCGTCACTTAATAATCCGCTAAAGGAAATGGTATCCTGAACAGCAAAGTCCTTATTCAGTATGTATCCATTGATACCGCCGCTTTCTGATGCAGCAAATGAACCGTTGCTGCCGCCGCCAGCCTTTCCCTGACCCACAACAAAGTAGCCGTCTGTAAAGGTCTGTACGCATAAGTCTTCCATAGAAATATCCGCACTCGCGATTGTTTTGCCTTTCCCCGTATCGTAAAGATAAAGCTGATCCGCCGCAACGATAATCCGGCTTCCACCGGCATAATAGCAGCCGCTGACCTTTCCTGAAAAAGCGGAATCCTTGAAGCTGCTGACCGCCATAATATTTTTATCTGTGCCGTTATCCCGCAAATCAATCACGTTCATTTCGCTGCTTTCATTTCCGGTATTTTCCGATGAATCATCTTCTACGGATTGCGGCTCCATGTTTATGGCTCCGTTTTCAGAGCTGTTCCCATTCTCCTGTCTGTTTCCGCAGGCCGACAGATTAAGAGCCAAAGCAAGCATAAGTATCATACACATCCATTTTGTTTTCATTTTAGTCCTCCCTGTATAATAAAATTGAACCTGTTTTACTTGTAACTGAATTTCCGTCCGCTGCGACAGCTGTCGCATAAAAAGTATTGAAACCATCCAGCTTAGCGGTATCTATGGTTGCTTCCATGATCCACACATTTCCTTTGCTTAATGTGACATCACGGGAAACCGCTCCATCAAAAGATATAGGCTTATGGTTTAAGAAAAATGATATGCCATATTTTGCGCCTGGCGTTCCACAAAGGGTGTAGCGCACGGTAAGCGTATCTTTCCCGGTAAGGTTGATATTGTCATACACCACCTCGCCGTCATAGACAAGCGTCCAATAGACACTGTTATCCAAGGTGTCCATCGTAACGTCATTCCATCCTGCTCTCACAAGCTCATTCTCAATAAAAGAAGAAGTGACTTTTTCCTCTGAAATGCTGACATCACGAAAGGCAGTGATACTTTCTCCATTAATGCTGTCATTTTCCGGAGCATCCTCATTAAAATGCAGTTTCAGCACTCTTTCAAAACTCTGATGATACCAGCCATAGCTTGAGGTTTCTTTCATATCAGGCTGGAAATCGGGCCTGGTGACGCTCACGACCGTCATATTCAGGGTATCGCCCTTTTTCCCTGTGTCCGGTGTGAACACAAAGGAAAATTTCTCCTCGTGCTTTTCTGACGTCCGGAAGCAGTGGAGATACTCATATTCCGCCCCCGTGTCGTTCACCTTGTAGGCTTGCGGCTTTCCGTCCAAAAAAAGCAGGAAGCCAATGCTGTCCAATTTCCCCTCTGATGAAAACTGATAGTCCAGGACAAATTCTCCGCCATGATACTCATAAGGCAAAACACTCTGGTCATCCGCTCTGGCAGGATCCGCTTCCCCATGGCTGAGAAACCCTAAATCTCCGTCCTCCTGCGCCCCGGCGAATGGGTCTTCTTCTACATTTTGAGGCGGGGCATTCTCGTCCGCAATGTTATAATTTCCGCAGGCCGCCACAGCAAAGGGCAAAACAAAAATCATAGCTAATGATAAGAATCGCTTTCGCATCGTCTATCCTCCTACCTGTTTTAGATTCGACTTTCATTATAAAAACCAAAAGTCAAAATGAGGTCAAGGAATAGAAAAAAGTTTATGGAGAAACAGCTTAGTTTTTTACATAAAGAGAGCCAACAAACTGTAATTTCTCACAAGTCTGTTGGCTCTGCAACTGTATGTCCGGCTCTTTGATGAGGTATTTGTTCTTTTCAAGCGGCGATACGAGCAAAATCAACGCTTCTCTAATATTTTATCAATCAGGCCAAAATCCATTGCTTCTTTTGCTGTCATATAATTATCACGTTCGGTTGCAATAGCAACTTCATCAATACTTTTTCCTGTATTTTCTGATAAAATGGTGTTTAATCGTTTTTTACTTTTTTGGATATGGTCAGATGTAATTTTTATATCGGTTGCCTGTCCCTGAATTCCGTTTCCATGAATGGCAGGTTGATGTATCATAATTTCTGCATTAGGCAAAGCAAGACGTTTTCCCTTTGTACCTCCTGCCAATAAAAAGGCTCCAAAACTTGCGGCAAGACCTATACATATTGTTGATACATCACATTTGACATATTGCATTGTGTCATAAATAGCAAAACCCGCCGAAACAGAACCGCCTGGACTATTTATATATAATTGAATGTCTTTTTCTGGGTCTTGGGATTCTAAAAACAGCATTTGTGCAATAATCAAACTTGCTGAAACATCACTTACTTCTTCTCCTAAAAAAACAATTCTATCGGACAATAGTCTTGAAAAAATATCATAACTTCGTTCTCCTCGGCTTGTCTGTTCAATAACATACGGAATTGTACTCATGCTGCCAATTTACCTCCTGCTAAATAATACATAAATGAGTATCCATTAAACGAACCCATCTTGCATATCTTCGATTGTTTAGGATAGAACACACCATTTTTTCGATAAATATTAGGCGTGCATTCATATAGCTGTTTAAAAGCTAATGTGAATGCTTGCTGTGAATCATAATGTGCTTCATAAGCAATTTCAACAATGGGCTGCTCTGTTTCTACAAGTTTTTGAGCAGCCAAAGTCAGCCTACGCCCCTGTATGTATTTATAAACCGTACATTTTGTTTCTTCAGTAAAAATTCTGGCTATATAAAATTTTGAATAATTTAGTGCTTTTGCTATTTTATCAAGCGACAAATCCTCGTTAATGTGCGTTTCTATATAGTCTACTATTTTTTCTACAACTGTATTATTGTTCATATATGACACCCCTTTCCCTATTTAACATAACATAACTTTTTAAAATTATCTTAATAGAAATTGCCCTAATTAGAAACCAGAAAAGCGACAGAATCCTGCCGCCATTTTGTTATGCATAAATAATTTCTCCGCAAAATCCCGATTTTCCAGTATATCAAATTGAAATTTACAATAATAGTTTATCTACCTGCCAGATTATTTCTTGCTCAGATATATCATATGGCATTGGGGCAATATCTTCAAAACAGTAATTTGAAGCATAAGAATGATTATCAGTCCACTCTAATACCCAAAAGTCTGTTAATGTAGATACTTTAAAAAATTCTCCGTTCATTGTCCAACAAATACCTGACGGATATAATTCTAATTGCTTTGCACCAAGTTCACGGAACCTATTTTCAACAACTGCTTTTAAATCTGCTTTTTTCATAAGAAACACCTTCCGCAAATCCCGGTTTTTCGCTTCCTACATCTTCCCGACAAACTGGAATTTACTTAACAATATGTGCTGTAATAATTGTATAACTATATGAATTGATAGTAATTTTGATATTTTCAACTTCGCAATACCAATTTTTACCCTGTTTGTATATATTGCAATTTTTATCCAATACCTTATTTTTGCAATACTCAACAACATCTACTGTATCTATTTTTAGGTTTTTTCTAATTCTATCAACTCCCATTTCAGTTATATGAATTTTGTCAATATTATCAAGTAATATCTTTTTATCTTCCATTCTTCCTTTTCCTCAAATCCCGATTTATCTCTATAAATACTTTAAAACTCTTTCATTAAAGTCTTTTGCTTCTTCATAAACTGCGTGTCCATAATCTTCATATAAAAATAATTCACTATTACTAATTCTATCTGCTATTTCTTTTGAAGAATTTACTCCTACAATACTATCTTGTTTTCCTCCAATTATTAAAGTATGACATTTAATTTTATCTAAATCATCATATACATTATGTGTTAAACACGAATTAGCTTGAATAATAAATCTTTTATAATCTTTTGGTTTGCTAACTCTCCATAGAATATTATAATATTTTCTATATTTCTTTAAATGCTTTTCGCTATAAGATTTTTCGGCTGTATCTAGGAATATATTTTTAAAATCTTCCTTCTTTGCTAACTGAATCCAGTTTCCAACAACATTATTTATGATTTCATTAGACTTTGAAGATGTTACTGCTAATACTAATTTATTTACTTTTTCTGGATTGTTAATTGCCATACATTGTGCTATCATTCCACCTTGAGAAACTCCCATTATATCAGCATTTGATATATTTAATAAATTCATTGCTTCAACTATATCTTGTGCCATATTTCTTGTTGTAAATCCTTTTGCCAGATTATTTCTTCTGCTAAACACATACACTGAATATTCTTTTGCAAATTGTCTATACATAAATGCAAGTGAAATAGCCATACCTTTAACAGTTCTTAATCCATCTCCTAGTCCTGGTATTATAATTAAATTTTTATTTCCTACACCAAAACTTACATAATCCATATTACTTTGTTCTATTTTTATATTATTGTTTTTTGCATTATAAAACATTACTTCAACTCACTTTCAAATTTTCATACTTATTGTTAAATATCCAACAGTAACTATAATTGCTATTATCCAATTCACCGTTCCTTTTTTATCCATTCCTCTAAAATAAATCTTGATTTGGTTCATTTCCGATCACTTTTTTCTCCAATAAAAATATCATCCCATTTTGTGGACTGCAAGTTTAATTGTTACACAAGCTCCACCGGGAGCAATATTTGAAAGTTCTAAACTTCCGCCGTGTTTCTGGCTAAGGACACGGCTTGTAGCCAATCCCAGACCCATATGCTCTCCCGTTTTATCCTCAGAATAAAGAAAGGTGTTCTTTTTACGAAGCATTGCCCATGAAAAGCCACTGCCATCGTCTGATATGGTTATCATAAGCATACCATCGGTAAGAGAGTACGCAAAATTCACCTTGCTTTTGGCATATCGAATGGCATTAGAAAAGATATTCTCGACAATACGGTAAAAGATCTGCTCGTCTAATTTCACCTGACATTCGGATATGGTGGAATGGTATGCAATCTCCAGGCTATGTTGTTTGGCAAAAACCGAAAGACTTTCCGTAGCTCTTCTTAAAAAGTCCGGTAATTGAACTACGGAATACTTTGTTTCCGTTTCTTCAATCGCATTCAGGTCACGAATATAATCTGTATAATGTTCAAGTCGTTTTGCCGTTACCGCAAGGTTAGACAGTGTATGCCGCAATTCTTCGTCATTCAGATTTCCATCTGCCAGGCATTGCTGCATATATTCCACATATCCCTCGACAATCGCAATGGGATTTCTGAGGTCATGTGCCACTGATGCCTGCAGGATTCTGCGCTGCTCAATCATGTTCCATAGCTGACGGTTGTTATCATAAAGCGCCTGCCGCATTTCTTCAAAAGCGGTGCAGAGCCTTCCTAATTCATCATTCCTGTTATAATCAACCGTAAAATCAAGGTCTTGCTCCCGAATATGTTTTGTCGCATCGGCAAGAACCTGAATGGGCGGTGACAGTTCTTTCCTGTAAAACCACCATGCGCACAGCATGATGCCTGCAATGGAATAGAAAAAAGGAAACAGCACCATAGAAATGCCTGCCATTCTGTATACAAACTTTTGCTTTGAACGAAGCGCCGCGAAGCCGGACTCGATTTTCTCTATTATGAATTCCGTATTCTCCAGAGCTACATCCACTCCGGTAGGAACGAGCATATTCACCTGGGCAGGCTCGTCAAGGATAACCCTCTGCCCTCCCTCTAATACGCTCCCGTCCGCTGTGACCGTCCGGGTATTCAGCCAGACTTCCTGAGAATCGGGAAGTATCACTTTCTGTATACGGTAGCATCCATAAATCGTCAGGACAGATGCCGCAAAAACAAGAAACATTGTAGCAGCTACCGCACAGATAAAAGCTCTTTTCATTGATCCGGGTTTCCTCATTTTTTCCATCTGTAACCCATCCCCCAAACTGTTTCGATATATTCCCTGCCCGTAGCTTCCTTCAGTTTATTCCTGATCTTTCGGATATGCTCTTTTATGACTCCACTATCTCCTTCGGCATTCAGCCCCCACACGGCTTCATAGATCCGCTCCCTGTCGAATATCTGATTGGCGTTACGCATCAGGAACTCCACAATGTCAAACTCACGGTTTGACAGGTTCAGCGGCTTTTCCCCATAAAAACAAGTACGTTCCGCAAGATTTACGATCAAGCCTTGGGAAGATACGATTTTAGGCGCACACTTGCTTCGTTCATCCCTTCGCAGGTGAGCCGCCACTCTTGCCGTCAACTCTTTCAGGCTGAACGGCTTGGTTATGTAATCATCACCGCCGGCCTGCAAGCCGATTATTTTGTCCTGTTCCGTAATCCGGGCTGTCAGAAACAAAATGGGGCAGACGACATTCTGGCGGATCATTTTACATAACTCCAATCCGTCTATTTCCGGCATATTGATGTCAAGCAGAATCAAATCCGGATAGACATTCAGCATGGATATTGTCTGCTGTGCATTTTCCGCTACAAAAGCCTCATATCCACACTTCTGTAAGTGACTTGACAATAACTCTGTCAGCATTTTTTCATCATCAACAATGAGTATTTTGTATGCCATAGTAACCTCCTCTCCCAGAATATGATACTGCAAATAAGTCAAAAAGTGGTCAATTTCCTGCTTTTCAGAGCGTTCTCAACCGCTTTTTTATGACAGCGCTTGAATTTGTCGCGCCTGATATTGCGTCTACATCTAGTATAACATGGCAATGTGGAGAGCGTATGAAATTCTATGTTCTTATCTGAAACTTTTGAACGGTTCCACATACAGCATACTTTTCGGCAGCCATTTCCAATAATATGGTTTGCGGCATGGAGCAACTTTATCGGAGGTAACAGGGAGGCTATGTCCTGCGTGTAGTGTCGTTCTTTATGAGAGGGTGGCATTAAACAGGTTGCGGAACGGAGTAAAATCGTTGTCGCCTTTTGTGCTGTCTACTCCGTCATTGATTGCAATATATCTCACGCCACGTTGTTCTAGTGCCTGCTGATAACGGAATAGTCATCTGTATATTCCTCTGTCCGATAATCATTAATGAAAATCTGATATGGCTTGTCTAAAGAAATCCAGATTTCAAAATCTCTGCTTTCAAAGTCGCCGTCGGTAATCAATTGGTCATTAAATGTCCAAAATGTTGCGTTTTCACCAATTACGGATTGAACAGAATAACAGATCCCCTCTACCCCATTTACGGTTTCAATCCCACCGTTATAACTCAATGCGTCCTTGGTTCTGTCCA
The DNA here is from genome assembly GCA_910575775.1 of Lachnospiraceae bacterium. Taxonomy (GTDB): domain Bacteria; phylum Bacillota; class Clostridia; order Lachnospirales; family Lachnospiraceae; genus UBA3282. The sequence goes on from CAJTEY010000007.1 coordinate 142,206, forward strand.
GTTCTGTAAGATGATTGTAAATTTCATTCTCCAATTCTATCAGTTTTTCGTTGTGGTAATGCTTCCAATTATATACCTCTCGCTGGTCAAAATCCGGACAGGCAAGATACGCTGTTTTACCTTTCATATTGGGAACTGATATGTTAAACTCTTTTTTCTCCGATTGAAAAGGCAATGTTTCGGCTCCATATACAAACACATTTACAGCGTTGCTGTTTTCTTCACTCTGTTTCCAAACCACGCGGCTGACCCGGCAGGAAGCAAAATTCACTGTACCACTTATTTCAAGACAATTTGTTTCTTCATTGTATGAAAGATCATCTACACTCATTGCGTGAGTAGATACAGGAACGCCGATTACAAAGACTCTTACAAAAACGGATAGTAAAAGAAATACCAGCAACCCTGTAGTGATTCCAACGGCAATTTTCAACTTTCTGGTATGTTGCCGCAATTTTTTAAATCCGTCAAGTGCAATTTGTTCTTTTGTTTCCATTCCAGTATTCAATTCTTCTTTCATTTCCAGATAGCCTCTATTACATTTTTCACATTCTTCTAAATGCCCTTTTACTACATTTTCACTTGCTTCACTTAATACTCCGTCAATATATCCTGGAAGCAGATCCTTGATTATATCGCAGGAATAATTTTTATTCATGTGCCTTCAACTCCTTTTTGATTTTCTGTTTTGCTCGATAAAAAACCGTCCTACTCCAATTTTCACTCTTTCCTAAAATTGCTCCTATTTCACGAAAAGAAAGTTCGCCCGTAATTCGATATAAAATAACTTCCCGTTCCAACTCTGGCAAATGATGGATTGCCTGATAAAGCTCTATTTTATTTTCCTGATTCAGTACGCTGGTCTCTCCGTTCGGTGAAGAATCATCCGATAAATAATCTGCCAATTCTACCATTTCCGTACGCTTCTTTTTTCGAAGCTCCTGGTATAAAACATGTTTCGCTATCTGGCAAAGCCATACAGATAATTTACAAGAGCCGTTATAACGTGAAATGGAGCCTACCGCCCGTAAAAATGTTTCCTGCATTAGTTCTTGAGACCATTCTACATCCTTCGTATAGGAATATATAAAACGGTAAACTAAACTCGCATACTCTTGATAAACCGAATCCATGTCTATATTTTCACTAGAATTCTCCACTTTTTCACCTCCTCGTAAGTAAATTTTTAAGTTATACAGGATATTTGCTATAACTTATCTCTTATATCACATAATAACGGTGTTTGTTACAACATAACGCAATTTTTTCAAAATTATTACTATTTTACTAAAGTATACATATTGCCATAAATTTTCTCTGAAATCTGCGGAATAATGCGGTGGCTGTCCACTAAATTATTATGTTACTTTATCGTACATGAGCATTACATCCGCGCCTATAACACCGGATACCACGCCGGCATCGGGAGCTTCTGATTATATTGTAAAAGCATTCCGTTATTACTTGGAGAATAACGCTTACGAAAACAATGAGAGGCAACAAGCACTCTCTATAAAAAATATATCCCGAAAATTAACCCTTCACACTTGGAATGGAATTATTGTCTATCCGAAGCAGTAATATCGCTTTTACAATGGGTGCAACCGATCCTCTATTGGAAAGAGCCGACAATTATGAGGGCGAAATCGAAATTTACTAAACAATCATCTACAGATTTTAGCGGAAATATCTCGAAACATTTCACATTCAATGGTATTATAACAATACAAAAGGAAAGCACCCACTCCAAAGTGGATGCTCCGAGTTTAGATCAAAGAATGTCCTTACGGACACCGCCTATCCTGTTGGCAGACAGGATAGGCATTTTTATTTTCGCTTGTTGTTTCTCTTATCAAGAAAGGCAGGCAACGCAACAATTAAGCTACCAAAGGATATCAGCAATGCTAATATTCCAATGAAAATCGAAATGATTTCAAAAGCTGTCATCGGCGCCACCTCCCTTCCAACGTACTATGTACGTTTTGTATTACCGGCACGCCGGTTTTCATAAACTCGGGAGGCTACCACCCTGTCATGGGTACTTTCCCTAGTGCTCCATTTACCAATTAACTATCCTTTTTTGCTTGCCAGCATTCCCTTCTACTGCGTTGTTTTCGGTCAACGATGCCACCGCATCGCCTCCCTCAAACGCCTTGTATAAGGAAATTCTGGACTTCGCAAAAAGTGTATGCAATTGGAAAATGGAGCACTAGTCGGTATTTAACATATAAAACACGTCACATGCAACACCAAATCACTCCACCCATCGCTTATTCTAAGCTAATTTAAAGTTTTCTTGCCTTGATACAAAACGAAATAGGCAGCATTTTAGCTTTCTTTGTTTTAGGATCAACATCTCCTGTAGCATTTAATGATTTATTATCTGACGCTTCCACTAACTGCTCTACTACAAATCCTGCTTTTGCCAATGCATTAATATATGTTGACATCTTTCTGTTACATAAAATAATTTCACTATCATGCACAGGCATTTTGAAGTATGATTCGTCATAGTAACTCTTCATCATTACCAACTTCTCATCTTCAAAAACATCTTTACGTTCGTCACATGACCATGCTATACAGTAATTCAATGTATGATGCCAACTAAATATAAAAATGCCATCCTTTTTCAAGTAAGAAGCAATCTTATCAAATGTTCCCTGTAAATCGGTTGTCCAACCAATGCCGTAAATGGAATATACATAATCAAAATACCCTTTAGGCACTTCAAGTTCATCCTCCATCTTTGAACACAATAACCTTGCCGAATATCCACTGTCACTTAAAAGTTTTGCTGCATTATCAAGCTGCTTTTGGGACAGATCAACTCCCCATAACTCCCCTGCACCTTTTTCAGCATTATACTTCAATGAATGTCCACTGCCACAGCATATCTCCAGCATTTTCTTTCCCGCAACATCACTGAATAAATGTAAATCATCTTCTGTTGGAAATCGTACCCCATACACCGGAAGTGCCGTTGTTCCAAACCACAAATCAGCATGGTCATTCCAATATGTTTTATTACTCTCAATTATCTCATCACGTTTCATATATTCCCCCTAAACAATTGCCACTCTTTTTATAAATAGAGCCATTTTAGAGTCAACAGGCATAAAACAATCCCGGAAACGCCCATTTATCAGCATTTCCGAAATTTTATCCGTTACTCGAACGCCCTACAACTATAACATAATTATTAAGCTCCCCATTCAAAATAGCACCTCTCTAATTTATAACCATACTCCCCAATCACCATAGCGAAATGTTCCACTGCCATGATGAAGTTTCCCATCCGCTTTAAGATTTCTAAATGCTTCCCGCATACGAATTAAGATTTCCGGCTTTATATCCAGTGAATGGTGTGCAGGAAATACTCTCTTTACAGGCAATGCCGCAACTTTTTCCAAGGAATCAAGATATGCCTCCGGGTCAGTAGACGGATAATAAGCAAACAGAATATCTTTATAAACCAAATCGCCTGTAAATAAATATCCCCTGCTTTTTTCCCAGAAACATATGTGCCCCGGAGAATGTCCGGGTGTATGCAGCACTTCAATTTCTCTGCCGCCAATATCAATGATGTCATAGTCTCTCAGCACTTTTGTTGGCATACCCTGAAACAATTCATAATCGCTCACGCAAAACCCTTCGGGCAAATCACAGCGGTCTACGACCATCTCTCTTATCGTTTCGATTGATAAAGGAAATTTACCATTCAGCCATTCCAATTCATCAGCATGAGCATAAAAATCCGGGAAATACTTATGCCCTCCAATATGATCCCAGTGAATATGTGTGGCTACTGCCGTAATTGGTTTATCGGTAAGCTTCCGCACTTCCTCATAGATATTGGAAATGCCAAGCCCCGTATCAATAAACAAACTTCGGGTATTTCCATTCAACAGATAGCAATGCGTTTCCTCCCAATGCCGGTATTCACTGATAATATATGTATTTGCATCAATTTTATCTATTGTAAACCAGTTATCCATTACTCTATACTCCTTAAAATCTCAATAAATTTATAGCTTCTCTATCTCTGCCAAAGAATTTTGAATATCCTTATAAACCAATGGTTGCATACTGTCTGCATAAATAGATGTATCTGCTTTTTGCAGTGCGGCAACAATATCACACTTTAATTCCGGCTTATTCTTTGCAATCATAGGCAGAAGTTTTATACACTGTCTTGCCGTTATCGGTTTAACATCTTCTATATGCTTCAAATATTCGTCTATGATTTCATCAATTTTATTATCTTTATCCCATTTAACGTTATAGGCAATCAGCGTAAGCCCTCTTGTCCGAATGTAGGAATTATCATTGTCAATCATATCGGCAAACTTATCCATATAACAATATACCTTGTCCGATTCCTCACATTCTTTCTGTAGCGTCTGTAATGCCTTGTATGCCGCATTATTATTTTTATCAAATAACAGCCTAAAACTATCCTCAATATTTATTTCCATGCCATTTCATCCCCTATATCTTAAATCATGCTTTCGATTATAGCACTTTCTCTCTGTACCTTCCACTATAAAATACAGGGCATAGCAACCGCCCAATGTCATTAAGTTAATACTAACGTAAAAGTCTATTCCATGAGAGAAATGAAAAATTAGATTCATTTCTCTCATTTTATGGCAATACAAACAGACAGGTTTTCCTGCCTCAAAATAATTATGTATTTGTTAATAATTATACTATTCTATACAGGAAGCCTTTAAATGATTTATCACTGTTTTTCCTTACATTATGTCTGCCCGGACGAACAGGTATAACATTCCGTGAAATTATGGCTTCCAAAATAGGTGATGTGATTTTTTNATGGTAAAACAGCCTGCACATATGCACAGCTACGGAAAAGTTTGCTTTATATATATGTTTTCTCTGCGTTTGTTTAATGACTACATGCGAGGTAATCATTTCAGAAAAATTATACATTATTAAGTGTGCATATATCTCCTGTTGAATACACATCACCTTTTTTGAATGGAAATGCAGCATCCCAAGTGTATATTTTAAATCCCTGAAGGATGTTTCTATTCCCCAACGTCCGGCATACAGTTCTTTCAGTTTTTGTGGCGGATATATCTGTCCGTCAAGATTTGTCAGAACTGTTTCAAATGTATCATCACCAATTCGAAAGCGTACGACTCTGAACCGCAGTTCATAAAATAATATTGCATCTCTTTTTCTGCTTTTTGACGGCAGATAATCAAAAGGAGAACTTACTGCAATGTATCTGTAATGATTTCTGTCTTTTAAAAGCGGCTTTACTTCTTTTGTCTGTTTTCTGGTCAGTTTTAAATGTACTTCCACATCGTATTCCTGTTGCTGCGGTAAATCAAGACAGCTTTTAATTCCAGTATTTCCGTCTTTAACCCGGATGAGAAATTTCCAGCCTTTTTCCTGTATATGTGCCATATTGTTATAAGATTCATACCCTCTGTCCGCAATGACGAGGGCATTTTTGATATCAGAACGGTCAACCATATCAATAAATGACTTATGTTCATTTCGGTATTTTGCCTTTTGAATGACCGCATCAATGTAAATATGGTGTTTTAAGTCATATAATGNGTTCAGGTGCAAAAGATTGTATGGTTTCTGTCCGTTTGTTCCCGGAAAAAAAGAATCTACATCATTTGGATTTGTGGCAATCTGCATTGCAGAACCATCAATAGCTAAAACACGCATGCCTTCTGTAAAGTCCTGGGATATGTTACTGGAGAATGACTGGAAAACCGTTGCAAATGCTTCGGGTTTAATTTTGGATCTTTGCTGCACGAAAGCAGCGGTGGATGCGGTTTTAAGTGAGTATTTAGACATGTCCAGTATTTCATTTGAAAGACTGCCTCCGCCCATTCCTATAATACCTTGTATCATTTGTTTAAAAGGGAGTTTGCGGTTACGTTTAAAATCAGATTTGGCATTGACACAATAATCACGGGAATTGCTGGCAACTCCATCAATTGCAGCCGATAATTTTTTCTTAACATCAATAGGTTTCATATGCTTTCCTCCTTGCAATCAAGATAGTTCTTAATTACAAGGGCGCTTTCGCTGCCTTACTATAAATCTGTAGCGAAAGCGCCGCATATTTTGTTTAATCTGTCAATATTTTTTCAAAAAAA
>CAJTEY010000008.1 GCA_910575775.1 Lachnospiraceae bacterium
ATGAAATCGTAAGATGAACGTAAATGGAGAGCCGTGTGCATCGAGAGATGCCCGCACGGTTCGGGAGGGAGTGGCCCCGTAAGGGGTTGCTTACCTCATGATTTGGACATCGACGTACAGCGGTTGAAGCTGCTGAAAGCCAACCATTTGAGCCAGCGGTATGCCCTGGAGGATCAGATCATCAAGTACCTGCCGCAAAAAATAGTGTCCCTGGAACAGCGCATTGAGGGCTACACCGCCGACATAAACCGGCTGAAAGAGAACACCCATCCCAACGAGGACGGCTTTTCCCCCATGGAGGTGGAGGGCACCGTCTACACCGACAAAAAAGCGGCAGGCAGCGCCATCCTCGCCGCCTGCAAAGCCATGACCAGCCCCGATCCTGTCCCCCTGGGCCAGTACCGGGGCTTTGCTATGGAACTGTCCTTTGAGAGCTTCAGCAAGGAGTTCCGTATCACGCTGAAAGGGACGCTCACACACACCACCGGCCTGGGTACGGATATTTTCGGCAACATCCTCCGTCTGGATAATCTGCTGGGCGGTATGGAGGAACGGCTGATCGCCTGCCGGGAACAGCTTGAGAATGTCAACGTCCAACTGGCTAACGCCAAGCAGGAGGTGGAAAAGCCCTTCCCCCAGGAGGACGAGCTGAAAACAAAATCCGCCCGTCTGGACGAATTAAACATCCTGCTGAACATGGATAAACGGGAGAGCGAGATCGTGGACGGGGAACCGGGTGAGGATACCCCCGCCCGTGACGGCCCTGGCCGGGATCGGTGAGCATCGCACATTTGCCGCGCCGGTGGCTATGCGGTATAATGACCGCAGAAAACGGACGGAGGTGAAAGCGGTGACTGACAAGATAAAATTTGAAACCTTTGTGGACGCCCAGGGCACAGCATTTCAGGAGTATGTGAGTTCCATCACCGCGAAGCTGCCCAAGGCGGACAAGGAGTACCAGGCCATCCGGGACAAGATCGAAAGTATTTACCGGCAGTACCCCCATGTGATGGAGGTGTTCGACACGGAACAGGCGTCGGCGCTGACCGAACAGGAGTGTGCGGCGCTCATTCAGGCCATGGGCCTGCAAAACCAGCTTGTGGAGATAGAGATACAGACGCTCTACCTCCGGGGCTGTTATGACGGCGTGGGCTATCTCAAAAAAGCGTGTGTCCTGTGACGAAGGGCGGCGCTGGCAGTCAGCCAGCGCCGCCCCCTACATAACCGGGAATAAAAAATTCATAGGAGAAAAAGCAAAAAAATGAAAATTTCCGTCAACCAAGTCCAGTGTAAGCGGTGCGGCAGTATCATCGTGTCAGAACACAGCCACGACCTCAAATGGTGCAAGTGCCGGGGCGTGGCCGTAGACGGCGGCAGGGACTACCTGAAACGGCTGACTGGCGACCCGCCCAGCGAATTTGTGGAACTCAGCAAGTGGGAGAAATAGCCATTTATTCGTTGATAATCAGCTTATTCAGATCAAAAAGTGCCGTTTTATAATTCTGTACCCGGTACAGGCGCTTGTTGGGATCGGGCTGCTCTATCACATGACCTTCTCGCTCTAAAAGCTCCTTTTGCGCTTCCTTGTCAAAATACCGGCCATAGTCTATCAGCATCCCCCGGAGTGAGATCATGCGCCAGTAGGGTATCAGGCTATCCCGGTCAGCCTCGCCATAGTCTTTCAGTTCTGTGATAAAGTCCACCCGCTGAACATCGGCGGGCCTCCAGAACAATTTTTTATCAAAGGGCATGATACCGCCGCCCTCGATCTCGCAGAAGTCAGCCCCCTTCCGTCTGGCCCACATATCGCAGATGGCCTCCTGGGTGGTGAGCTTCCCTGCGGGGATCATGCACATAATGGTGGCGAATGTCTGCTTGTCCAAGTACGCCGTCTTTTTCGCGGCGGGGGTATATACCACAGGGCGTTTCTCTTTGTCCGGTTCAACGTGTCCCATTCATCGGCCCTCCATGTATAACTTTGCTTTTGCCGCATTATACCATCTTTTGCGCCCTTTTACAACAAGAACCGTACATAGCCGGGGAGATTTTCAATCCGAAAGTCCCCCCGGCTATTACTATCTCAAAAAAGGAGTTGATAAACCATGACAGGCGAGGAACTGCGGGACGAATTGTACCAGCGTATCGTGAACGCCCAAGCAAAGTACCGGGGATGGCTTTTGACCCAGCCGCCCAATGTAATCCTTGACCACGCTTGTGCGTACACCGTCCAAGAGGACATCGTGATGGAAATGTCGGCGCTCAAACTGCCGGAGGCCCAGGTCAGAGCGCTGCTGAAATCCCACAACCCACTGGCGGACATTTACAAGGAGTGGAACAAGACGGAAACCCACCACATGGAGGACTTGCGGGACGTGATCGAGGCCCGCGCCGACGCTGTGATACAAGCTGAAAAGAAAGCGGGCCAGCGGGAGGGACGGTAGATGGGCTACGTCACGCCGGAACAGATCACCCAGGCAAAGGAGCTTGACCTGCTGACCTACCTCCAGCGGTTTGACCCCCATGAGCTGGTACACGTCAGCGGGAACACCTACTGCACCCGTGAGCATGACAGCCTGAAAATCAGCAACGGCAAGTGGAATTGGTTTTCCCGTGGTATCGGCGGCAAGACGGCCCTGGACTATCTTATCAAAGTCCAGGGCTTTTCCTTTACCCAGGCGGTGGAGGCCCTGGTGGGCCAGAATTTCTCCCCCCTGCCCCGTGCGCCCCAGGCCCAGCCGAAAAAACAGGAACCCAGGGTGCTGTCCCTGCCCAAGTCCAGCCGGTGCGCCACCCACATGGTCAGCTATCTCCACGGGCGGGGCATCGACTATGACGTGATCGACTACTGCATCCAGACCGGGCGCTTGTACGAAAGCCTTCCCTATCACAACTGCGTGTTCGTGGGCCGTGACCTGAAAGGCCAGCCCCGGTACGCCGCCCTACGCGGCACCGTGGGGGACTTCAAGGGCGAGGCCCCCGGCAGCGACAAGCGGTACTCGTTCACGATTGCCGAGAACCCCAGCGCCCCCGGCGTCCATCTGTTTGAATCGGCCATCGACCTGTTGAGCTACGCCACTTTGCTGAAAATGAATGGCCGGGACTGGCGGCAGGACGCTCTACTCTCCCTGGGCGGGGTGTTCAAGCGGAAACAGGAGTTTGTTATCCCTCTCGCTCTCAGCCAGTACCTCCAAGACCACCCCGGCACCAACACGCTCTATCTCCATCTGGACAACGACGAGGTGGGCCGGGACGCGGCGGCGGGCATCATGGAGGGCCTGGGGGACAAGTACACGGTACAGGACAGACCGCCGCCCTATGGCAAGGACGTGAACGAGCTGCTTCAGCGGAAGCTGGGGCTGACGCATCGAAAGGAGGAATGGAGCCGGTGAAGGACTATCAGGGCATGAAGATCATCGGCATCGACAACGGCTACGGCAACATCAAGACCGCAAACTGCTGTTTTCCGGCAGGGCTGACCGCCCATGACGCCGAGCCGGTATTTAAGGACGAGTTGCTAATCTACGGCGGGCGGTACTACCTGATCGGGACGGGCCACAAGGAGTTTACCGCTGACAAGACCGGGGACGACGACTATTATATCCTAACCCTGGCGGCTATCGCCCGTGAGCTGAACGTGCATGGGCTGACCGACGCCGCGGTGCGCCTCGCCGTGGGCCTGCCCCTGACCTGGGTGAGCCAGCAGCGGGAGGACTTCAAAGCATACCTCCTGCGAAGCCGGGAGGTGAGCTTCACCTTCCGGGGAAAAACGTATCAGGCGGAGATCGCCGGGGCTGATGTGTTCCCCCAGGGCTTTGCGGCGGTAGCCAGTCAGATCAGGGACTTCCAGGGCGTGAATATGCTGTGCGACATTGGAAACGGCACCATGAATATCATGTTTATCAACGACCGCAAACCCGCCGCAGACCGAATGTTCACGGAGAAGTACGGCACCCACCAATGTATGCTGGCCGTCCGGGAGAACGTCATGCGAACCCACCACGCTACGGTGGACGACTCCATCATCAACCGGGTGCTGCGGTTCGGCACGGCGGACATTCAGGAGGACTACCTGACCACCATCCGGGAAACCGCCGCAGGGTATGTGCGTGAGATTTTCCGCATCCTGCGAGAGCATGAGTACAACCCGGCCCTCATGCGGCTTCATGTGCTGGGCGGCGGGAGCTGTCTGATCCGCAACTTCGGGGAGTACGACGCCGACCGTGTGACCATCTACGATGATATTTGCGCCACAGCCAAGGGCTATGAGTATCTGTGCGAACAGGCTTTGCGTAGGGGCGTGAGAGAATGAAAATCAAGCGGTTTTCTCTCCGATTTAATCTTGATTGGGAGGATGACCGCAGGGCATGGGAAGCCCTGCACCGTATGGACGCTCAATCCATCAATAAAGAGATTATCACAAGGATAAACGCAAAGGAGCAAACCGATGTTTTGAAAGACTTTATCCGTCAGGTCGTTTCTGAAGAACTGATACGAGCCACAGAAGGTGGCTCTATCCAGCCAGCGGCGCAAACGCAAGCCAGCGCAGAGGAAATAAACGACGTGTTTGACTTTCTGGACAGCTTTTAGTGGCATCACCCGTGATGCCACTTTTTCCAGCCCATTGAGGGGCATGGCATCACCCGTGATGCCACAAATAAAACCGAAAGGATGTTGACCTATGGCTATGAACCGGCCCCAGAGCAAACCGCCCCCCAAGCCCGTCCGCCGCATTTCCCCAGCGGAGTGGGCGTGGCTTGACCGCATCAACCGCCAGCTTGCCTACGACGAATATATGCAGGCCAAGCGGGAGTATTGGCTTGCGGCCCGCCCCGCCAGGGGGGAATCCGACCGGGCTTGAACCTACCCCACCCGTTCTCCCGCGCCGCAGGCGCAGAGGGCGGTATTGTCTTAACAAGCAACGTCCTTGCTACAGCAAGGACAGCTTGACAGGGGCTTGCCGCCCCTATGACCCCGCATTTACAACCGACTTTCCAGAAAGGAGCGTTTCATTTTGAGAAAACGGAACTGCCGCGTCGTCGTCTATTTTTCCAAGGACGAGTTAGACGCGCTGACGAAAAAAATCCGCAAGTCCCACCTCTCGCGGGAGGGCTTCATCCGTGCGGCTGTTGCCGGTAAGGAGGTCAAGGACGGGCCGACTGCCGACGTGCCTGCGCTGATCCAGGAGGTGCGGCGCGTGGGGAGCAACCTCAATCAGATTTTGAAGCGGGCCAATTCCATCGGCCTGCTGGACGTGCCCCAGCTCCGCAAGGATGTGGCCGACCTCCGCACGGTTGAGAAGCTGATCGTGGATGCCTACACCATGCCGGACTGATATGGCCGTTACCTCTATCTGGCCCATCAAGGGGCGCGTGGACAGGGTGATAAACTACGCCCGGAACCCGGAAAAGACCACCGAGGGCAGCTATGAGGAACTGGCGTCCCTCCACGCTGTTGGCGATGTGCTGGAGTATGCCGCCAATGACATGAAAACCGAGCGCCGCTCCTATGTGTCCTGCTTGAACTGTGAAGAAGAAACCGCTGCCCATCAATTTATCGAAACGAAAAAGCTATGGCAGCGCATATCGGGCCGGGACAAAATGGGGGGCCGCGTCTGTTTCCACGGTTATCAGTCCTTCAAGGCCAATGAGGTCACGGCGGAGATTGCCCATGAGATCGGCGTCAAGCTGGCGCAGGAGTTGTGGGGCGACCGCTTTGAGGTGGTAGTGGCTACCCACTGTAATACCGGCCATTATCATAATCACTTTGTCCTGAACTCTGTTTCTTTCGCGGATGGGCTGAAATTTGATAACACCCCCGCCGACTATGCCCGTATGCGGGAGGTGTCAGACCGGCTTTGCCGGGAGTACGCCATTTCCGTCATTGAGAACCCCGGCGGGCGGGCCAAGCACTACGCCGAATGGCAGGCGGAGCAGAACGGCAAGCCCACCCATCGGGGCACCATCCGGGCGGACATTGACCGGGCCATCCTCGCATCCACCACCGAGCGCGACTTTCTGCGGGTGATGGGTGAAATGGGCTACCAGATCAAAACACGGAGCAAGGGCGGCAAGCCCCTGAAATATCCAGCCCTGAAACCACCCGACGCTGGCGGTTACTTCCGTTTCCACAAGCTGGGTGAGGGCTACTCCCTGGACGAGATCAAAGAGCGTATTCTGCACAACCTCCAAAAGCAAGTGCCATTCCCAGAGGAGGTGCATCGCCCGCCTCGGTGTTACCGGGTGCGGGGAAAGCCGAGGAAGAAAGTCACCGGCCTGCGGGCGCTGTACTTCCGATATTGCTATGAACTTCACATCATCGTCAAGAAACCGGCATCCGTCAAGCGGGTGTCTTTTTTGTTGCGGGAGGACATCGCCAAGCTGGACAGGCTGGACGCAGAAACCCGGTTTTTGGGAAAGCACCGCATCGGCACCATCGGGGAGCTGACCGCCCACCGGGAAACGGCGTCGGCGGAGGTGGACGCCCTGACCGCCCAGCGGCAGGAACTCCGTAAGGAACTGCGGCGACTGAACAGACTGGGCGACCCCGTGGCCGTGGGCGAGGTGAAGCAGAAGATCAGCGCCCTGTCCAGCCGGATCAGGGCGGTACGAAAGGAGGTGGTCTTATGTGATGGCATCGCCCAGCGTTCCGGGCAGGTCAAGGAAAACCTGGATCGACTGATAGAACAAAAGGAAACCGAACGAAAGGAGCTGACACAGCATGAGCTATTCAGGCGACGCGGCGGAGCAGGTCGTGAGGCTGTCCCTGGAAACAGGTGAGGTAGCGGTCAAGCTGGCCGGCGAGGGTGCCAAGCAGCTTGCCATCCTCTTGTACGCCATCCTGCGGGAGCAGAAGAAAACCAAGGGCAAGACCCGGCTGACCAATATGCTCCGCAGCGGCAAGGAGCTGAAGGTGTTCGCCGTGAAGGACAGCGACCTCCAGCTTTTTTGCCGGGAGGCCAAGAAGTACGGCGTCCTCTACTGCGTCCTGAAAGACCGGGACGCCACGGACGGGCTGACCGACATCATGGTACGGGCGGAGGACGCCAGCAAGATCAACCGCATCATTGAGCGGTTCGGCCTTGCCACCGTGGATATGGCCGAGGTCAGGCGGGAGATCGAACAGAGCCGTCAGGAACAGAAGAACGACGCCCCGGAAGCGCCAGCGGCGGCAGAGCCGATGACCGAGCAGGAGGTGGACGATCTGCTGGACGCTATGCTCTCCCCCGCCCCGGAACAGGAGGGCGAGCTGCCCGTCCCGGAGCGCACCGCCCCCGAACAAGACAACGATGATTTTTTGGAGGCGGTGTTGGGCGTTTCCCCCACCAGGGAGGAAGGGCAGACCGAAAACCCCACCGAGGGCCGGATCGAGAAATCCCGTCAGTCCGAGCCTACCTCAAAGCCCAAAGAGCCAACCGCACCGGGTACTTCTGAACCGCAGGAGCGTTCCCGCCGTTCTGTCCGGCAGGAGTTGAACGACATCAAGGCGGAACAGAGGGAAAAGGCGGCAAAGGGCAGGGAGCAGTCCAAGCCCACCAAGGGGCCGAAACACAAGGCCCCGCGAAAGTATAAACCCAAACGGTTAAAGGAGCGATAACTATGCCGAATTATGATGATCTGTTCACCAGCCAGCCCGCCCCGCAGGAGGAATTTGACAAAGACGCATGGGCGGCGAAAAAGCAGGCGGAGCGCGAGGGCGTCTACGCCATGATCGACAACTATGTTCACGACATGGGGGTGGACGGCGGCGTGTTCCAAACCTATCTGGACGTGCAGGCCCGCTTTGACCTCTACTCCGTGAGCAACGCCATCCTGATTTCCGCCCAATGCCCGGAGGCCACCAAGCTGGCCGACTTCGACACCTGGAAGGCCGACGGCGTGTACGTCAAGCGGGGCCAGGACGCCATCACCATCCTGGAACCCGGCAAGGAGTACAAAAAGGACGATGGCAGCGTGGGCGTGTCCTACAATGTGAAAAAGGTCTTTGACATTTCGCAGACCAGGGCCAACCAGCGGCCCGCCCCCGCCGTGGCCCGTGACGAGCGGCTTCTGCTGAAAGCCCTGATGAACAACGCCCCCTGCCGCTTCTCCATCTCCAACGAACTGCCGGAGGGCGTCAACGTGGCGTATCACCCGCAGAACAGCGTGATCTATGTGCGGCAAGGGCTGGACGCCCCCACCATCTTCCGGGGAGTGGCCCAGGAGCTGGCCCGCGCCCACATGGACAAGGGCGGGATCGCCTGTGAAAGCCCCGACTTCACGGCGTACAGTGTGTCCTATATGCTGTGCAAGCGCAGCGGCGTGTCGGTGGAGGGCTTCTCCTTTGACCGTCTGCCGGAGAGCTACGCCATGATGGACGCCAAGGCGCTCCGGGCCGAGGCGGGCGCCATGCGGGACGTGGCTGGCACCATCACCGCCGATATGAACCGGCTCTTTGCCGCCCAGGAGAAAGCGCAGAAAAACCGGGACGGCGGCGCGAGGTAAGGAGGGCGCTCTATGCGTGATGAAAAACGTGTGGTCACGCTGAACGGCTTCGAGCAGCGGCTTATGGTGGCGGGCCTGACCGACTTCCGCAACGACGCCCTCCGGGACGGCAAGCCCACCGAGGACGTGGACGACCTCATTCTCAAGGTCATTGACGCCCCCACCAAGCGCCAGAAAAGGAGGGCTGACCGTGAGGCAAGATAAGTTTTCCAAGGCCCATCTGACCCTCTATGCCTGCGGCGTTATCCCTGTGGTCTGGCTGGCCCTGCTGCTGGCCCCCTATGTGGGCGGCGGTCTGCTGGGGCTGGTGCAGTACGGCGGCGCGGCGCTGAACGACCCGTTCCACATCGTACTGTGCGGGGACAGCCTGAAAACTGTCCTCGTTTTTCTGCTGTGCTATGGGCTGGGCATCGGTATCTACCTCTCCACCGACCGCAACTACCGCAGGCGGGAGGAACACGGCTCCGCCAAGTGGGGCACCGCCCAGGCCGTCAGGAAGAAGTACGCCGACAGGAAAGTGACCGAGAACAAGATACTGACGCAGAACGTAGCCATAGGGCTGGACGGACGCAAACACCGCCGCAATCTCAACATTTTGGTGTGCGGCGGCTCCGGCGCGGGCAAGACGAGATTTTTCGCAAAGCCCAACATTATGAACGCCAACACCAGCTTTGTTTGCCTCGATCCCAAGGGCGAACTGCTGCGGGACACCGGGAACCTGTTGAAAGCCAAGGGGTACGACATTAAGGTGATCGACCTTATCAACATGGAGAAAAGCTACTGCTACAACCCGTTTGTCTATCTCCGCAGCGACAACGACATCCAGCGGCTGGTGACGAACCTGTTCAAGAACACCACGCCCAAGGGCAGTCAGAGCCAAGACCCCTTTTGGGATCAGGCGGCACAAATGCTCCTGCTGGCGCTGGTGTTCTATCTCCACTATGAAGCCCCGCCCGATGAACAGAACTTCCCGATGGTCATGGAAATGATACGGGCCGGGGAAGTCAGGGAGGACAACGACGAGTTTCAATCGCCGCTGGATGAACTCTTTGACCGTCTGGAAATGAGGAACCCGGAGCATATCGCCCTGAAATACTACCGCAATTACCGCTCCGGCAGCGGCAAGACCCTGAAATCCATCCAGATCACGCTGGTGTCCCGGCTGGAAAAGTTCAACCTGGAATCCCTGGCCGGTATGACGCAGACAGACGAGATGGAGCTATGGAGCCTGGGCGAGAAAAAGACGGCCATTTTTGCCGTCATTCCAGATAATGATAGCTCATTTAACTTCATCGTGGGGCTTCTCTACACCCAGCTTTTCCAGCAGCTCTACTATCAGGCGGACGTGGTACACGGCGGGCGTCTGCCCGTCCACGTCCACTTCGTCATGGACGAGTTCGCCAACGTCGCCCTGCCCGATGAATTTGACAAGCTGCTGGCTACCATGCGGAGCCGGGAGATCTCCGTGAGCATCATCATCCAGAACCTCGCCCAGCTAAAGGCCCTCTTTGAGAAACAGTGGGAGAGCATCGTGGGCAACTGCGACGAGTTTATCTATTTGGGTGGAAATGAGCAGGCGACCCACGAGTACGTTTCCAAGCTGCTGGGCAAGGAAACCATCGACACGAACACCTACGGACAGTCCAGGGGGCGGAGCGGCAGCTACTCCACCAACTGGCAATTAGCGGGCCGCGAATTGCTTATGCCGGATGAAGTGCGTATGCTGGACAACCAGTATGCGCTTCTTTTTATCCGTGGGGAGCGGCCCATCCAGGACTTCAAGTACGACATTCTGAAACACCCCAACGTGAAACTGACCACAGACGGCGGGGTCGAACCGTACCGGCATGGGGAGGACACCCGCAGCATCGCTTCTATCCAGCTTGACCCGGAACTGCTGAAACAGGCGGCGGAGGTGAAACTGGACGCCGGACAACACCGCTTCATTCTTCTCACTGAGGAAGAATTGGAGGAATATATCATCAATCATGGAGGTAACACACAATGAGCATTTTCAAGAAGAACGAGAACCGTCTGCCCACGCCCGACAAGGTGAAAAAGGGCTTCCGCTACTACTGCTCCCTGGTGGCGACCGTGGCCCTGATGGGCTGCTGCACCTTGACGGCCTTTGCCGCCCCCGCCGCTGGCGGCGACCCCCTCACCGTTATCAACAACCTGTCCACGTTCATCTTCGGCCTGATCCGGGCCGTGGGCCTGATCCTGCTGGGCTGGGGCATCGTCCAGGTGGGCCTCTCCCTCCAGAGCCACGACCCGTCCCAGCGTTCCAACGGCTTCCTGACCCTGGCGGGCGGCGTCATTATCACTTTTGCCAAGGAGATTTTGACCCTTATCACCGGCGCGTAAGCACTCATTATCCACTGACACGGGGCAGACCCGCAAAGACGGGCCTGCCCCTTAAAGGAGGTGCTTTGCGTGTCGGATAATTGGGTAGTTCAGAATTTGGAGAACGCTTTGGAGGTCTGGAACGGCAAGTTGAGCGAGATATGGCAGCTCATTACGCAGTCCCCCCAGGACTTCAAGGGCGGCGCGATCTGGAACGTGGTGTCGGACATCCACGGCGCGTTGCAGGCCATCGGCTACGCCCTGCTGGTGCTGTTCTTTGTGGTGGGCGTGGTCAAGACCTGCGGCAGTTTTGTGGAGGTCAAAAAGCCGGAACACGCATTAAAGCTGTTCGTCCGCTTTGCGCTGGCAAAGGCCCTTATCACCTATGGCATGGAGCTGATGCTGGCCCTGTTGAGTATCATCCAGGGCGTGGTGTCCTCCATTATGAACGCGGCGGGCTTCGGAGCGCCATCGTCCACCGTCCTGCCCGCCGAGATCGTAACGGCCATTGAGGACTGCGGCTTTTTTGAGAGCATACCCCTTTGGGCGGTGACGCTGATCGGCGGGCTGTTCATTTGGGTGCTGTCCTTTGTCATGATTTTGAGCGTCTACGGGCGCTTTTTCAAGATGTATATGTACGCTGCGCTGGCCCCCATCCCCCTGTCCAGCTTTGCCGGGGAACCCAGCCAGAACGTGGGCAAGAGCTTTTTGAAAAGCTACGCCGCCGTCTGTCTGGAGGGGGCCGTCATCGTGCTGGCCTGCATCATCTTCTCCGTGTTCGCCAGCTCCCCGCCCGCTGTTGACCCGGACGCGGCGGCGGCTTCTATGGTGTGGAGCTATATCGGGGAATTGGTGTTCAATATGCTCATTTTGGTGGGCAGCGTCAAGATGTCCGACCATGTTGTGCGTGAAATGATGGGCTTGTAAAGGAGGCAGGATGAAGCGATTTTATGTGTTTAAGGACGGGCGGATGCAGGGCAGCGCCGCAACGAGAGAACGGGCCATTGACCTGATCCGTCAGTATCAAAAGCTGGAAACTCACCCGTTTTTGCGTTCGGAGTTCAGCATGATTGAGGGGGAGGAAGAATTTGTGCCCTACCCCTCCCGGCAAAAGGCACCCCGGAAAAAGAGCGGGACGGAGCGATAGGAGGTCTTATTTTTGGAAGTCAAAATCAACCGTGAAATTCGCAACTACACGGAAAGTATGTTTTTCGGGCTGTCCCTGCGGCAGCTCGTTTTTTCTGCCCTGGCGGTAGTCGTGGCCGTGGGGCTGTACTTTCTGCTGAAACCCTACGTCGGCACGGAAACCGTGTCCTGGATGTGCGTCCTGGGCGCGGCCCCCTTTGCCGCCCTGGGCTTCTTCACCTACCACGGCATGGCGGCGGAGCAGTTTATTTGGGCGTGGCTGCGCTCGGAACTGTTGGAACCGCGAGAACTCCGCTTTGAATCGTCCACGCTGTACTACGACCTTTTGAAGTCCAGCATGGAAAAGCGGGAAAAGGAGGAATACAAGCGCCATGATTAAGAGTATCAAGACCATCATGCGGCAGGATCGGGAGCCGTACCGCGTCCCCCGCAGGGTGCAGGACGTGATACCCATTCAATGCGTCTGGCCGGACGGCATTTTTAAGGTGGGCATCAAGTTCTCCAAGACCTACCGTTTCACCGACATCAATTACAAGGTAGCAAGCCGGGAGGACAAGGAAACCATGTTCCTGGCCTACTCGGAGCTGCTGAACGGCCTGGACAGCGCCGCCACCACCAAACTCACCATCTGCAACCGCCGCCAGAGCCAAGCGGACTTTGAGCAGTCTGTCCTTATGGCTATGCGGGGGGACGGCCTGGACAAGTACCGCAAGGAGTACAACCAAATGCTCATTGACAAGGCGACCGGGGCCAACGGCATCATCCAGGAGAAACTTGTCACCGTGACCGTCTACAAGCGGGATATTGAGGACGCCCGCGCCTACTTCACCCGGATCGGGGCCGACCTGACCGCCCGCTTTGCCGCCCTCGGCTCCAAGTGCGTGGAGCTGGACGCCGCTGACCGTCTGCGTATCCTCCACGACTTCTACCGGGCCGGGGACGAGGGCAGTTTTCACTTCGATATGGCGGATATGGCCCGGAAGGGCCACGACTTCAAGGACTATATCTGCCCGGATGGTATTGAGAAGCACAGCGACTATTTGAAGCTGGGCGACCGCTATTGCCGGATACTGTTCCTGAAGGACTACGCCAACTATATCCAGGACGAGATCGTGGCGGACTTGACCGACCTGAACCGCAATATGATGTTGTCCATTGACATCCTCTCCGTGCCCACCGACGAGGCCGTGCGGGAGGTGGAGAACCGTCTGCTGGGGGTTGAAACCAATATCACAAACTGGCAGCGCCGCCAGAATCAGAACAACAACTTCTCCGCCATCGTCCCCTACGACATGGAGTTGCAGCGCAAGGAGAGCAAGGAGTTTTTGGCCGACCTCACCACCCGCGACCAGCGGATGATGCAGGCCGTCCTCACCCTTGTCATCACCGCCGACAGCAAACAGCAGCTTGACAGCGACACGGAAAAGGTGCGCTCCCTGTCCGGGCGGTGCCAGTTGGCGGTGCTGAAATACCAGCAGCTTGACGGCCTGAATACCGTCCTGCCCATCGGCACCCGGAAGATCGACGCTTTCCGCACGCTGACCACGGAATCGCTTGCCGTATTCATGCCCTTTAAGGTGCAGGAGATCATGGACAGGGGCGGCATCTACTTCGGGGAGAACGCCATTTCCCATAACCTTATCATGTGCAACAAGGCCAACCTGCTCAATCAGTCGTCCTTCCGGCTGGGCGTCCCCGGCTCCGGCAAATCGTTCAGTGTGAAAGAGGAAATCGCGTTCCTGATCCTTAACACGGACGATGATATTCTCATAGCAGACCCGGAGGGCGAGTACGCCCCCCTCATTGAAGCGATGGATGGCCTGGGCAGCGTTGTCCGGGTGGCCGCTGGCGGCAAAGACCGCTTGAACGCCATGTATATGGTGGACGGCTACGGTGAGAACAACCCCATCGTGGTGAAATCGCAGTTTATCATGTCCCTGGTGGAACGCATTGACCCCAAGGGTGTAGGCCCCCAGCACAACTCCATTATCGACCGCTGTACGGGGGATTTGTACGAGAACGCAAAACACGGTGGCCCCGCTCCCACGCTGACAGCCCTCCGGGAAATGCTGCTGGAACAGCCGGAGAGCGAGGCAAGGGGGATCGCCCTGGCCCTGGAACTGTTCACCACCGGCTCCCTTGACATTTTCGGCCATGAAAGCACCGTTGACCTGGACAAGCGGGTGGTGGTGTTCGACATCCACGGCCTGGGCGAACAGTTGAAGCCCATCGGCCACCTTGTTATCACCGACACCATGCTCAACCGCGTCACCCTGAACTGGAAGAAGGGCAAGCGCACCCACGTCTTTATCGACGAGTTCCATGTCATGTTTGAGAACGAGTTTTCCGCCGCCTTTTTCAACTCCGCGTGGCGGCAGTTCCGCAAGCGTAACGCCTACCCCACCGCCATCACGCAGAACGTAGAGTATCTTCTGGACTCCGTGCAGGCCAGTACCATGCTGTCCAACTCCGAGTTTATTGTCATGCTGAACCAGGCGGCAAGCGACCGGGAGAAGTTGGCCCGCCTGCTGAATATCTCCGAGGAACAGATGGGCCACATCACCAACGCCCCCGCCGGGTGCGGGCTTATCAAGTACGGCTCGGCCCTGGTGCCCTTCGTCAACCGCTTCCCCTCTAACACCGAACTGTACCGCTTGATGACCACCCGGCCCGGTGAGGGCCGCTTTGCGGGGGGACAGGCATGAAGATCGGCCTGATAGATGTGGACGGGCATAACTGGCCCAACCTTTGCCTGATGAAACTGTCTGCCTACCACAAAGCGCATGGGGATGATGTTGAGTGGTGGATGCCGGAGGGCCGCTATGACCGGGTGTATAAGAGCCGGGTGTTTACGGACACCTATTCCAAAGACACGATCACGGTTGACAACGCCGGTGAAGTCATTAAGGGCGGCACCGGCTATGGCCCCGGCCCCAACCTGCCCGACGAGGTGGAACACACCCGCCCGGACTACGCCTTATATCCGCAGTTTTCCGGCACGGCCTACGGCTTTATGACCCGTGGCTGTCCCCGGAACTGCGGATTTTGCATTGTGTCCAAGAAAGAGGGGCGGCGCAGTACCCACATCGCTGACCTGTCCGAATTTTGGGACGGGCAAAAGGAGGTCAAGCTGTTGGACGCGAACCTGCTGGCCTGTCCTGACCATGAAAGGCTGATTTTGCAGCTTGCGGAAAGCGGGGCGTGGGTGGACTTTACCCAAGGGCTGGATGTGCGCCTGATTACCCCGGACAATGTTTCCCTGCTGAACCGGGTAAAGACAAAAATGCTCCATTTCGCGTGGGACGACCCCAACACGGACTTGACGGGCTGTTTCAGGCGGTTTTCGGAGCTGACCTCCATCCGGGACTTTCGGCGGCGGCGTGTGTATGTCCTGACCAACTATGGCAGCACCCATGAACAAGACCTTTACCGGGTGGAAACCCTGCGGGACATGGGCTACGACCCCTTTGTGATGATCTACGAGCGACCCAGCGCCCCGCCCATCACCTGCCAGCTTGCCCGGTGGGTGAACAACAAGCGGATATTCCGTGTTGTCCCGAATTTTGCCGACTATATCCCCAATCCCAACAAAAAGAGCGCCAGACCGTGAACAGGATAAGACCCGGAGGGGGACAGGCTTGAAGCCTGTCCCTCTCCCTTTGAATGGAGGGATGAAAATGACATTGAAAATCAAGCCCTGCCACCTGCGGGCCGCGAGGGAGTATGTGGGCCGGTATCACCGGCACAGCATCCCGCCCGTGGGCGGCAAGTTCGCCGTGGCCTGTTATGATGGGGACAACCTGTGCGGCGTCGCCATTTGTGGCCGTCCCGTCGCCCGGTATCTGGACGATGGGCTGACCCTGGAAATCCTGCGCTGCTGTACGGATGGGACGGACAACGCCTGTTCCAAGCTCTACGGGGCCTGCTGCCGCATTGGGTTTGAGATGGGCTATGAGCGAATCGTCACCTATACGCTGGCATCCGAGAACGGAGCATCTTTGCGGGCCGCTGGCTTTGCCTTTGACGGCGAGGCCGGGGGCCGGGAGTGGACAGGCCAGCGCCGCAGGGACTACTATGTGGCCCCCGCCGAACTGAAACACCGCTGGATGAAAAGACGGGCAGGTGAGCGGCCATGAGCAAGATCAAGACCCGTGAAAAGGGTAAGGACATTAAGGTGTTGGATAAATCCGCTGTCGTGGGCCAGCGCATGAAAAACGCCTTTATCCGCTCCAAGCGGAACGCGGCGGCGCTGATGGATGACCGGCAGGCTACTCCCAGCGAATACGCCGAGGATAAGGTGGAGTTTGCTGCCGATGATCTGGCCCATGATACGGCGAATGTGGCGGTGTCTGGCACGAAAACGGCAGCACGCCAGGGGCGAAAGCTGTTCCAGCGCCAGCGGGAGAAACGGGCGGCGGAGAAGCGCCGGGAAAACACCGCCCCCACGGAACAGGCTCCCGCCCCCGAACCGTCCCAGGGTACGGCCCCGGAGGGCCAGACCCCACAGCGGCACAGCGGAACGGCCCGGTCGGGACAGCTACCCCGTCAGCGCACCGACCCGCCCAGGGATGGGCAGCGCCCCCGGCAGGGCACCGGCTCCGCCCAGGACAGACGGCTCCCACGCCAGCGAACCGGGACAGCCCCGGAGCGTCAGCACCTCCCACGGTATGAGCGCACAGCGGAGCGGCCCCCGGCCCGCGCTGACATTGAGCGCCCTGTTGATACCGCAAACTCCATTGTGGAGCGTGGGCGGGCCTTTGCCAAGAAGCAGGCCGCAAAGTGGGCCGAGCGGAAACGGCAGGTGAAAAACCGGCCTGTCCAGCCTGACCGGCCACCGCAGGTAAAGCCCCAGGACGCCGCCAAAGCGCCCCATCAGGTGGAAACAGCGGTCAATAACCTGGAAACGCCCATAAAAACGGCGAAACGGCCCGCCCAGGCTATGGGGCAGACCGCAAAGGCCACCGGCAGGGGCGCAAAGGGCACTGTTAAGAGCGCCCAGCGGACGGTAAAGACGGCACAGCGTACCGCAAAGGGCACCGTGAAAACCGCCCAGCATACGTCTAAAACCGCCATCAAGACCGCAGACCATACGGCAAAGGCGGCACAGAAAACGGCCCAGGCCACCGCAAAGGCGGCGAAAATGACCGCCCACGCCGCCCGTGCCACGGCCAAGACCGCCGCCACCACCGCGAAAGCCGCCGCAAAGGGCGTTTCCGCTACGGTAAAAGCCATGATCGCATCCGTCAAGGCACTTGTGGCCGCTATTGCCGCTGGGGGCTGGGTTGCCATCCTTGCTATCGTGATTATCTGCTTGATTGGCCTGATCGTCGGCTCCTGCTTCGGTATCTTCTTTTCGGGAGAGGACAGCGGCACGGGACAGACCATGCCCGCCGTTGTCCGGGAGATCAATCAAGAGTATGAGGGCAAGCTGGACGAGATCAAGAACAGCACCGCCCATGACACGCTTGAAATGTCCGGCTCCCGCGCCGTCTGGCCGGAGGTGCTGGCAATATACGCCGTTAAGACCACCACCGACCCGAACAACCCCCAGGAAGTCGCCACGATGGACGACAGCAAAAAAGAGCTGTTGAAAGAGATATTTTGGGCTATGAACGAGATAAGTAGCCGCACCGAAACCGCCACCACCACCCAAACCGTGGAAACCGACGATGGGGCGGGCAACATCATTGAGGAAGAAGTTGAGGTAACGACAACGACCCTCTATATCACCGTGACCCACAAGACCGCCGATGAAATGGCGGACGCCTACAACTTCACTGCCGACCAGCGGGCGCAGCTTGCGGAATTACTGGCTGAAGAAAACCGCAGTATGTGGAGCAGCGCCCTATACGGTATCGGCGTAGGCGATGGAGAGATCGTGGTGGTGGCTCTCTCCCAACTCGGCAACGTGGGGGGCCAGCCCTATTGGTCATGGTACGGCTTCAACTCCCGCGTGGAGTGGTGCGCCTGCTTTGTCAGTTGGTGCGCCAACGAGTGCGGGTATCTGGACGCTGGCGTGATCCCCAGGACAGCGGGCTGTATCTCCGGCTCTGATTGGTTCAAAGACCGGGGACTCTGGCAGGACAACAGCTATGAACCCCGTCCCGGTGACATCATCTACTTTGATTGGGACAACAAGGGCAACTCTGGCCCCCAGGACGGCCTTGCCGACCATGTGGGCATTGTGGAGAAGGTGGAGAACGGTCTTGTCTACACCGTGGAGGGCAACTCCGGCGATAGCTGCCGGGAGAACCGCTACGCCATAGGCCATTATGAAATTTATGGATACGGCACACCTGCCTACTGACCCCGCAGACGTATAATTTTCGCCCTGGACTGACTGGAAACAGTTCGTCCAGGGCGGCTTTTTTCATTCCTCAAACAGCTTTGAAACGGGAACTTCCAGTACATCCGCGATCTTAAACAGCGTTTCCAACGACACGCCAAAGACCCGCGTGGGGCTTTCAATTTTAGAGACATACGACCATGACCGCCCGATCTTATCCGCAAACGCCTCCTGCGTCAGCCCCTGCAATTTTCGGTAGTATTGCACCTTCAATCCGAAGCGGATGTACTGTTCCCGATATTCCGTTTCCATAGCGCACCCCTCTTTCCGATAAAAGGGTAACACGAAAACGGGGATTTATTTAGAGAATGTAATTGCCATTTATAGCAATACAATGATATAATAGGGCAATCACAGGTCAAGTATTCCCGCCGTCCGGCGAACGGGCGGGCACAAGGAGGTCATGCGATGGAGAAAACCTGCTTTTTTATCGGCCACCGGGACGCGCCGGACAGTCTGGCCCCGGTACTGGACGCCCTGGTGGAGCGGCATATCACGGAGTATGGTGTGGGGGAGTTTGTGGTAGGGCGCTACGGCGGGTTTGACGCGCTGGCGGCAAGCGCGGTGAAGCGGGCCAAGGTGCGCCACCCGGACGTGCGGCTGATCTGCCTGCGGCCCTACCACCCGGCTGAACGGACTGAAAAGACACCCAGCGGCTTTGACGGCTCCTTTTACCCTCCGGGGATAGAGCAAGTGCCAAGGAAGCTGGCTATCGTCCGGGCCAACCGCTACATGGTGGACAACAGCGACTTTCTGATTGCCTACGCATGGCACCCCGGCAACGCCCGTGAGTTGGTAGAGTACGCCCAGCGGCGAGAGCGGCGGGGATTATTGCGTGTGAATGTGCTGGGCCAAGCGTAGGTCGTAACCTACCGCTGAAGATAAGGGCATACGAATAAGAGCCATTGACCTCGCAATCAACGGCTCTTACTCTTTCATTCTGATTGCCCCATCCAAAGTGGCTTCTACGATAGGAAGATATTTTTCCGGGCATAGTTGCATTTTGTGACGCACTCTCTGGCGTACTTCACTGTTTTCCTGCATTAGCGCAGGATTGAAGTAGCGTTCCATAGGTAAATGACAAATTTGTATCAGTCGCAACATGACCGGGACGCTGGGAATTATTAGACCTAATTCAATGTTGGCGAGATAGCGAGTTGATACGCTTACTTCCTCTGCCAACGCTCTGCGTGTCATTCCTTGCGCTTCACGCCCTGCTCGTACATCCTCTCCAAAAGTTTCAAAACCGGGACAATCCTTGACCTCTGCCATATTACATCACCCAAGCACATTGTATAGTTCATACTCATTCTTTTGAATGATGTAATTTTCTCTTTACTTCCCTTTATAATTCATCTTTGTTGAATCGAAAGCCCTGTCTTACGTTGTATCAGCCATGAAATTGTGCTATAATCGAAGCGAAACTTTAGAAAAACGGGGTGCCCCATGTACGATGTAATTGTTGTCGGTGCTGGCCCTGCCGGAAGTACCGCCGCAAAGGTACTGGCTGAAAGAGGTCTTCACGTCCTGCTGGTAGAACGGCACAAACTCCCCCGCTATAAATCATGCTCCGGCATCCTGATCCAGAAGTCAATGGATTTGGTGCGGCGTTACTATGGACAGGATGTACCGCTGTCCGCAACGTGTACCCCGGCAGAAAATCGGGGCATGATCTTCACAGATGATAAAGGCCGGGAGTTCCGCTTTGAACAAGGCGGCTTGAACGTGTGGCGCAGTTCCTTTGATAACTGGCTGACGGAACAGGCGGCAGCGTCCGGCGCGGAAGTCCGGGACAACACCAGCGCCGTTTCCTGTGAGGAACAGCCCGATTTGATTTCTGTCACGCTGCGGGGGGAATCCTCTTGCACAGAACAGGCCAGATACATCATTGATTGTGAGGGTGTCACCGGCGTATTAAAGCGGCAGTTACTTGGAAACAACCGGGATTTTATCACGACTTTCCAGACGTTCAACCGGGGAACAATCCAGTTAGACCCGCACTACTTCTATGCCTACTTACAGCCGGAGCTGTCCGAGTATGACGCATGGTTCAATGTGAAAGATGAAATGCTGGTGCTGGGCGTTTCAGTCAAGGACACCAGCAGGATCGAGCAGTTCTATCAGCGGTTCATCTCCTACATGGAAACCCACCACGGCTTGCAGATCGAGCGGCAGGTCAAGGCGGAAAAGTGGCTGATGCCCCATATCCGGCCCGGTTGCTCCGTCACCTATGGACAGGGCCGGGTACTGTTCGCCGGTGAGATCGCTGGGTTCCTCAATCCGATGGGCGAGGGGATTTCGGCGGGAATGGAGAGCGGCTACCATGTGGCCCAGGCCATAGCAAATCACTTTGACGCTTTGGATATGATTTATACAGACTACCAGCGAGACACCCAGCAGCTAAAGTCTTACATGGAGCGCCAATGGAATTTTGTTGGGCGAATGGCCGATACATTTTCGGACATGATTATCTAAACGAAAGGTGCGGGGACAAAACGCAAATGAGTTTTGTCCCCTGCACTTTATTTTTTGAAAAAATGTGACGTGCCGTAGAGGTTTCCTGTCTATATGGGTGAAGGGCCTTATCGCAAGGGGAAGGAGGTTCGTGTGGAGGATAAGCAAATTATAGATTTGTATTGGAGGCGCGCCGAAACTGCTATATCTGAAACTGCGAAGAAGTACGGGAGGTACTGCCATTCTATCGCATTTAATATCCTGCACAGCCATGAGGATAGCGAGGAATGTGTGAACGATACGTTCTTCAACGCTTGGAGGACGATGCCGCCCCAGCGTCCGAGTAAATTTGCGGCTTTTCTTGGAACGATCACCCGGCATCTATCGCTTAACAGGTGGGAGCAATACAGCGCAGAAAAACGTGGCTGCGGACAAGTGCTGCTTGTGCTGGAGGAATTGAATGATTGTATCCCAGCTTCAGAAAATGTGGAACAGGTTGTCGATGATCTTGCTTTGACAGAACTGCTCAATCGGTTCCTGGATACTCTTTCAACGGACAGTCGCAAAATATTCATGCGTAGATATTGGTATATGAACACAATCAAAGAAATTGCGAAAGGCTATTCAATGAGTGAGAGCAAAGTGAAAATGTCTTTGTTCCGCTCCCGAAACGAACTGAAACAATTATTGGAGAAAGAAGGTTTTGATCTATGAAAGAAAAGCGTTTGTTGAAGGCTATGGGCAAAGTGGACGAAAAGTACATCGAAGAAGCGTCCCCTGCCCAGCACGCCAAAAGACCCGGCTGGTTGAAACGGGGGGCCATCGCAGCTTGTTTATGCGTAGCTTTGTTAGCCGGAGTGCTTTTCAAAATTCCTGGTCCAGACGTTACCATTGCACCGGGCTTTTTGGTAGTCACAGCGTATGCCGCTTCATCAGATGAAGAAATAACCATGCAGGAAGGTATAGAGTTGCCAACAGATTATAAGTGGAGCCTTGCTATGAGCAGCCGACCGGGACTTCCATTGAAACTATCCACTACGGAATACGACGATTTAAGTTTTGAGGTATCAGTTGATGGCGGGACATTGCTTTTTTGGGAGGGTAACAAAATAACATATTTAGACTCGTCGTTCAACACTGGAAATGATACTATTGTATATTGGACTAACCTATCGCGAACAGGCGAGAGCGATTTTGAACGGTATATGGGAACTACGGCATATATCAACATCGTAATTTACGAGGGAGATAACATTGTTGGATATGCTGTTGTTGAAATATACACAAATGACCTTGAAAATGAACCTGCACAGACTTACTCTGCCAAGTTGCTCAAGTCAGTATCTTTCCCAAAAGCTAATAGGGAATATCAAAAGATAACCGCTGAATATGTAGCGACGGAAATGGAACAAATCAAAAACGAAACACAAGCCGGACAGAGGTGGTAGGGGCCGATATTACCGACCAGAGCGGCAACGAGCATCTTGGCGTCATCGAATTTCCTGTGCCGATCCTGTGGGGTTCGCCGGAGATTATCAAGCAGATTAGGATGGTATTACTAAGAGAGACTACCGCAGAATGGTCTATAAATAGAGTGAACGGACAAGGCCCAACCGAGCCTTGTCCGCTTACTTTTTTGAGAGGGATAATTACAACATCGCTCCGCCGCCCCAAACTTGGGACTGTGTGATCGCCAGAACGGTTTCGGTGGGAATACCGGCAATCTCGCTGCCAAAAATCTCCCGCAGGTTCCCGCCCGTCAGCATGGCGGCAAGCTGGGACTTTGCCGCAGCGGACGCAGCCAGCTCAGAAGCCTGGATGTGCCGCTGAATTTGCTTTTCCACCGCCAGCTTCATAAACTCGGCGTGGCGGGCCATACGCAAATCCCACCAGCTTTCTTCATCGTCAGAACCGCTCTTGGAGTAGGTGATTTCACCGCCCGCGCTGGAGGAACAGGCATTACAGATATTGCCGTCCTCCCCGATGGCAACGGCCTGAGACATATCCCATGTACTACCGGGCATGATGGCCTCGTTCCGCGCTACGTCAAATGCAAACCATGTGTCGATCTTCGCAAAAATCTCCTGGGCATAGGCCGGGTCTTGCTCCATGCGCTCCTGCACCTTGGGATGAATGACCACGGCTTTGCTCCCAGGCGGGACATTGCCCAGGGCGTGAATCTCTTTCGGAGCGGTGAACCTGCCGTCAATGGAGCCATAGAAGGGATTGGCCCCGGTGGGCTGCCAATTCTCCAGCGTTTCCTTGGCCTTGTCCCCGTCCTGGTACAGAAGGTAGTGGGGGTAGTCGTTCCGGGTGCGCCAATAACCGCTGCTGGCATCAAAAACGTGGTAGTGGATGTTTGGATATTTCGCTTTCAGCATGGTTTCCAGAGAAGGAGCCTCCGTTGCTTCTGTTGCCTCCACATCCCCCGTCTGAACCTGCCCGGCAGCCCGCACCGACAAATCCATCATAAGGCTGGTAGGCAGACCCGCCATACCCATAAGGCCGCTCATGCCGGTTGTCAGCGTGTCCGTTCTGCCCCGGCTGGCCTGCGCCGCCATATCAAGAAAACGGTTGGCCTGTGTCCCGGTCTGCTTGGCTTCACGGGCCTTTGTGGGAGTGCTATATGTCTGCGTCCCATAACTTGGCTGAATTGTGTTGCTCATTGTATCACCCTTTCCAGTTATATCACAGATCAAAGAAAGGTACATCTATCCCTGCGGGTAAAGACGTTTCCAGCGTAGTGGAGGGAGTAGTCCCTATTCTTGTTTTTAGCAGGTCGGCTATGTTGGTGAAGGACTTTTCCTGCGCCCCTATTTGGGCTAAACGGCGTCTATCCTGGGCAGCTTTATCCAACAATTCTTGCTGCCGCCGTTTAGCTTGCAATTTCTTTTCCTGGTATTCCTCCAAAAGTTCTTTCTGCCGATCTCGGTTTTCACTTGTTCTTTTATAGAAGCTGTCCTTTGAGCGCAGACGAAACTCTGAATCATTTCCAACAGGCCAGGAATCTGCTCTATATTGATCGAGGTTTGTTCCAACGGTAATCAGGACGGAACAGCTTCTTGGAGCATAAGAAGCCCCCAAATCTCTTTGGAGCAGAGAGAGAACCTGTGACCTATATTCTGGATCGTCTTTCATAGCCTGAAATGCCGCATCCGATATATTGACAGCCGAATTGCTCACCGTTGGATGACCGACTATTTTCGATAAGTCCTGATAGAACTCCTGCTTAAATAGCTGCATTTCCTCCGCTTCGGATAACTCCGTTTTCTGCTGGGTGGCCTCTGTTCCGTTGACCTCAAATACATCATTTTTCTTTTCACCGGCCCGTGCCGCCATATCCATGAAGCTGCTGCCCTGCGTCCCGGTCTGCCTTGCTTCACGGGCCTTTGTAGGAGAGCTGTATGTTCGCATTCCGTAACCCGGTTGAATCATATTGCTCATTGTATCATCCTTCCTGTTTCATTACATATTGAGGAAAAACATATTTGCTCCTGCTGGTAAAGAAATCTCCGGCGTGATAGCGGGGGCAGATACCATCCGCGTTTTCAGCAGATCACCGATATTGGAAAAGGATTTTTCCAATACCTCCGCCCCTGCGGTACGCTCCCACATGGCCCTGCGCTGTGCCGCCGCTGCTGCGGCCTGCTCCTGATACTGCCGCTGCTGTTCCGCTTTTTTCTTTGCCTTTTCCGCATTGATCCTGTTTACCTCGGCCACACGCTCCGGGGAATCGCCACAGCCGCCGATATAGGTCACACTTCCATCCTCATGGATTACCACGCCACAAGGCTCATAGTTAAGACCCCGGGCGGCGAACTGTGCTTTCAATCTTGGAGTAGCATTGAAAAAATCATCAATCTTCTGCTCATAATACGCGGCCTTTTCCGGGTCATTCGCCATATCCTCTAAAATGTTGGGCGCAATCACAACGCTGTTGCCGTTCATGCGACCGCCCGCTTTTTGAAGGCTGGCTTGGTCTTTTCCGACGCTCTGAATCGTAACCTGTCCGTATTTGTTTTCCAGGTGTTTCTTGTAAGCATCAACATTTGATGTTTCGCCCTCGTTGGTGACTTCCGGCCTGCTGCTGATCTCCAGCACGTCAGCCGTGCCTCTGCTGGCCTTTGCAGCCATATCCAGAAAACTGGAAGTCCGTGCCGCCGTACTCCGAACGGTGCGGTTTTCGGGTAGGGGGCTATACATCCTGTTCAAATATCTGCAATCGATCATGCCGCTCATAAACTGCTCCTTTCCTGCAATAGAACTGTTGCGGAAAATTCCTGCTGAACTGCTTTCAGCTCCAATTCTCCCATGTACTTCTCCGCCTCCCGGCGCACGTTGGCAAGGCCGATGCCGTGCATGGGAACATCCTCCTGTTTCGTTGTGACAGGCAAGCCGTCCTGCCCGAATACCACCTCACCCGCGAAAGAGTTTTTGACCTCTATCAGAAAGAAACGTCCTTTTCTCTTTCCAGTCAGTACAATAAACCGTTCACCCTCGTTGACTTTCTCGCAAGCCTCCACCGCGTTTTGCAGCAGATTTTGAAGGATGATCCCCACGTCAAAGGCGTCATAAGCCCCCGGATCGGGGTAATGGAACTCCACCTGGAAGCGGATACCCAGGTCAAGGCTCCGCCGCCGTATGTCGTTGACAATCACATCCGTGACCGGGTTGCCCGTCTGGAGCGTCAGCTCAAAGCCGCTCATACTCTCGTCCATTTTGGCGATATAGTCCTCCAGGCTTTCATACTCGCCGCTCCGCGCCAGACCTTTGATGTTGGTCAGGTGGCCCCGCATTTCGTGTTTCAGCCCACGGATGCGGGTGTAGAACTGTTCCGCCTCATGGATGCGCGCCCGGATCGCCTGTGTCTGCTGGTATTCCATGTAGTGGGTGGCCTGTTCAGCCCGGAGCGCCGCCATACCTTGCTGAAAAGTGATGGTCAGATAGGCCCCGGCGTAGAACAGCAGGGCCAGCACCGGGATTACCGCCAAAAACGCCGGGTGGCGCTCATAGAGCTGGAGCAGAACGCCGTCCTTGAACTCCACCAGCAGCCGGGAGATCACCTGTCCGAACAGAATCCCCGCTGTTGGCACCAGGGCGAGATAGCACAGCTCCCGCCGGTGGAGCGTCATACGCTGTTTCCGCATTTGATGCTGGAGGGCATAGAGCATGACGGCCAGCATAGAGGCGTGGGACAGCAGGAACAGCATGACCAGCAGGGCGGCGCGGAGAAAGACCGCCTCCGGCGGTTCCAGGCGGTAGGGGACTGACCGCTCCACAATAAAATACAGACTTTGCACCATCAGGCCGCTGGAAATCCTGGCGTTGAAGTAGAGCAGCGTCAGGAGGAACACAGACGGCTTTTCCAGTCCGATCCACCTGGATACCACCAGCAGCATCGCCATCAGGATCAGCCCAAAGGAGCCTTGGGGCAGCGCCGCCCGGTTGCAGACGATCTCAAACAGAATGTAGACGAAAAAAACAAGGAGCAGCCCGCACCGCCGTTTGTCCTGCGGAACGAAAGGCCGGAAAAAGGCGGTGAGCAGGGCGGCGTATGTCAATTCTGCCCCGGCGGAAAATGCCTGATTGAATATCCGAAACCCTGTCTCGCTCATAGGCCAGCCCCCCTTTTCACAAAGCGGAGGTAGGCTTTCACGAAGTCCTGGTACTTGTATTTGGAGATCAGCAGCTTTTCCCCATTGGTCAGCGTCAGCTCCGTCTTGCTGTACCCCTCCACATAGGCGAGATTGACCAGATAGCCCTTGTGGACACGGAAGAACTGATCGCCCAGCTCCGCCTCTAAATCCCGAATTTTCGCGTAGCAGGAAAATGCCCCGTCTTTCAGACACAGCACAACCTTGTGATTGCTGCTTTCGATGTAATAAATGTTGTCCAGCGGTACGGTTCGGCTGGTGCCAGCAGATTGAAGCGTGAGCGCATGGGAAAGCTGCGGCCGAACACGGCCCACCTCGATCTGTTCCACGGCGCGGGCAAAGACCTGGGCAAACTTTTCCTCGTCCACCGGCTTCAGCAGATATTGGAACGCGCCCACGTCAAAGGCATCGAACACATACCGCTCATAGCCGGTCACAAAGATAATGACCGGCTGGGTCACGGCTGACTGTTCCCTGATCTGGCGGGCCAGCGCCATACCATCCGGGCCGGTGGCGTTCAGCTCAATGTCCAGAAAGAGCAGGTCAATTCCCCGGTGGTCTGCGAGGCAGTCACTGGCGGAGGCGTACTCCACGACCTCACAGGGGCAGTCCTGCGCCCGGATCAGGGACGTAAGGTAGGCGCGGGTGGGGGCTTCATCATCACAAATTGATATTCTCATCATGGCGATATTCCTCTACCTGTTTATTCGTTCAAATGGCTATCAGGGTAAGCCCGGTTGACGTGACTGGACAGTTTGATAGCGTAACTGGACGGCACAACCTGTCCCTGGCATTATATCATAAGAGGAAAAGACGGGGAGCCGCCTTTTCAAGCAGCTCCCCAATAAACATATAAGTTCCATTTACTGTTTCGTAATCCCTAAAATATACTGATAAGCAAACTCAATTCCATTACAAGTCAGGTTTTCACATAGATGTGGCGGATCGCTTTCTGAAAAACCCGAAGGACGCAGTTCAAGGCATCTTAATGACCCAAATGTTTTCTCAAAGGCAGACGCAAAATTATAACAGGCAGATACGATTTCATCTTCTGATTTTCCCAGCCCATGAAGATAAATCCCTATGAACATAAGCGAACCTTCCACCAAACCACATTGCGCTCTATATCCGCCTGCGCCATGCAGTCCAACCGCAGACCAAATTGTTTGCGGCTCAATGGTAATTTCAAATAATTCGCTCAAACAGACGAGTGCTGTCCTTGCACAATTTATATCTTCCTTCCAGTACAAATCATGTACCCGATTTGTTATGTATTCGTTCATCAAAACACCTTTTCTCAAAAAAATTTACCGTTTGAATTATAGCATAGGCCCAGCCGCAATTCAATTCCTGGAGAGAAACTTTTCGTTCAGACTTCCATTTATCCGCTCGATATGTTATAATGGATTTCTGAGTTGTTAAAACATACGGGACGGATATAAAATGGAACCTATGAATTTGAGAATTGGCGAGAAATTGAAAAGCATCCGCATGGCCCGCACTCTTTCCCTGGACGATACTGCGGCGCTGACGGGCGTGAGCAAGCCCATGTTAGGCCAGATCGAACGCGGACAGTCCGTCCCAACGGTGACAACCCTCTGGAAGATTGCCACAGGGCTGAAAACACCGCTGTCCGCGTTCCTGGAAGAACCGCAGACGGAATACACCGTCACCGGCCCGGACGAGGCAAACGTGGTCTTGGGGGACGGCGGCAAAATGAGGGCCTATCCGCTGTTCACCTATGACCCGGTGCGGAGCGTGGAGACATTCTACATTGAGTTTGACCCGGAGTGCCGCCATTCTTCTGACAAGCACGATGAGGGTGTGGAGGAACACATCTTTGTCCTGCGGGGGACGCTGCGGCTCGTCCTGGGGGACAGGCCGGTGGAGGTCAGCGAGAGACAGGCTATCCGTTTCCGAGCCGACGTTCCCCACGCCTATCAGAACGTGACCGGGGACAGGTGTGAGGTCTACAACACCATATTCTATCCAAGCCATTAAGGAGGACGCTGATTATGTACGAACTGATTCAGGTTTCGGAGCAAAGCTATTACATCCAAAGTCCGGCGAAGATCGGGCTGGTGCGGTTGGACGGGCAGGAGGTCTGCCTGATCGACAGCGGCAATGATAAGGACGCGGGGCGTAAAGTCCGGCAGATTCTGGACGCCAACGGCTGGCACCTCACCGCCATCTACAACACCCACTCCAACGCTGACCACATCGGCGGCAACAGGTATTTGCAAGGACAGACCGGGTGCAAAATCTACGTGCCGGGGATTGACTGTGCTCTTACCTGCCACCCCATTCTGGAGCCGTCCTTTTTGTACGGCGGCTATCCGTGTAAGGAGCTGCGGCATAAATTTCTCATGGCCCAGGAGAGTGATGCCCAGGAATTGATGAAGGAATGTCTGCCGGAGGGCTTTACAATCATCCCCCTGCCGGGACATTTCTTTGATATGGTGGGCTTTCGGACACCTGATGATGTGGTCTATCTGGCGGATTGCCTGTCCAGCCGGGAAACATTGGACAAGTATCAGATTGGCTTTATCTACGATGTTGCCGCCTATCTGAACACGCTGGAAATGGTGAAGTCCTTGCAAGCGAAGGTATTTGTCCCGGCCCACGCCGCCGCCTCCGAGGACATAGCTGACCTCGCACAGTACAACATCGACAAGGTGCTGGAGATTGCGGATAAGATCATTGGTATCTGTAAGGAACCGCTCTGCTTTGAGGCCATTCTGCAACGGTTGTTTACGGACTACGGGCTGACCATGAACTTTGAGCAATACGTCCTGGTGGGCAGCACCGTCCGCTCCTATCTGGCGTGGCTGAAGGACACCGGCAGGCTGAACGGCCTGTTTGAAAACAATATGCTGCTCTGGCAGCGGGTATAGGAGGACACTATGGATCAGCGAGAGAAAATCATCAGGCTATGGTTTGATATGTGGCTACAAAAGAAAGACCTGGGCATAGAGGACATATTTTCTGCTGATGCCCTTTACATCGAAAGCTGGGGGCCGCAGTATCAGGGTGTTGCCAAAGTGAAGCATTGGTTTGAGGAATGGAATACACGCGGAAATGTCCTCCAGTGGGACATCAAACAGTATTTCCACAAAGGGTATCAGACTATCGTTGAATGGTATTTCAAGAATAAAATGGACGACGGCAGGGTGGAATCCTTTGACGGCATGACCCTTGTAAAATGGACGGCGGACAATACGATCTGCTTTTTGCAGGAGTTTGGTTGTAATGAGCATCGCTATGACCCATATCAGGACGGGCCGGTTCCGAAATTTAGAGATGAACAAGCTATGTAGTTCTGAATTATGCAAAAGGATTTAGTTTGTCTGTCAAAAAAGTAAGAGCGTTACTTATCAACCGAATCAAAATTTAAGACCACAGTAGTATTGACATTCTTTTAAGACTGTGGTAGTATAACGGTGTGGCCACTACTACGGTCTTAAAAAGGAGGTGCTACCGAATGGAAACTAAACTGTTTGCTTCTGAACTGAAAGTAATGTCTGTCCTTTGGCGCGATGGCGATGTTCCTGCGAAGCATATCGCTAAACTGCTGACCGAGGAATTGGGTTGGAATGTGAATACGACCTATACCTTGATTAAGCGGTGCATCAAAAAAGGCGCGATTGAACGCTCCGACCCCGGTTTCATGTGTCACGCGCTTGTGCCGCAGGCAGAAATACAGGAGGCAGAAACAAACGAACTGATCGACAGGGTGTATGACGGATGTGCGGACAAACTGTTTGCGGCTTTGCTGGGGCGAAAAAAGTTGAGCGCCGAGCAAATCGAAAAGCTGAAGCAGATTGTTGGCGACTTGGAATGAGGTGATGCAAATGAGCCTGTTGCAAATGAGTTTTGCGGGAGGCGTGATGATCTTGGCAATCACCGTCATTCGTACCTTGGCAATCAACCGTCTCCCGAAAAAGACCTTTTTGGCGCTTTGGGGAATAGCCGTTGTGCGCCTGCTGCTCCCGTTCTCTTTCCCCTCTGTATTTAGTGTCTATTCATTATTAGGCAGTCATGTATCAGGAACAGACGTTGCAGAAAGCCCCCTTGCAGTTGCGTTGATGCCGGTCGAAGTAGCTGGGCAAAAGGCTACAATGTCCACAAATATAATTTCTGTTTGGGTGGTTGTTTGGGCTGCTGGTGCATTGATTTGTGCCTTGGCTTTTGGCGTAGCATATTGGAAGTGCCGACAAGAATTTCAAACTTCATTTCCAGTAGAAAATGCCTTCATTAGAAGCTGGCTGAACAAGCATCAACAGAAGCGTCCTATTTCCGTTCGGCAATCCAGTAGATTTTCTGCCCCGCTTACCTATGGTGTATTTCACCCCGTAATTCTGATGCCAATATCTACTGAATGGGCTAATACAAAGTCACTTCGATATGTTTTGGAGCATGAATATGTGCATATCCGGCGGTTTGACAGCATTACAAAATTAGTGTTGATTACGACGCTGTGTGTGCATTGGTTTAATCCCTTGGTTTGGGTTATGTATATCCTTGTGAACCGGGATATTGAACTATCGTGCGACGAGGCAGTAGTGCATCTTTTTGGGGAGAACACAAAAGCGGCTTATGCGCGGACACTCATCAGCATGGAAGAAACTCGAAGCGGCTTTGCTCCCTTGTGCAGCAATTTTAGTAAAAACGCGATTGAAGAAAGGATAACTGCAATTATGAAAATCAAAAAAGCATCTATTTTCTCTCTTGTTCTGGCCCTGGCCTTGGTTTGTGGAGTAACCACGGCATTTGCGACCTCCGCAAATGCACAGCAGGCCGATCCCGTGGAGCAGAACGACAATATCAACATTGTGGGTAAACCGGCCTCCACTCCGCAGATTGCGGACACCTTTGGGACTTTTTTCAAAGATGATGGCAAGTCTGCTGAATTTGATACAAGTGAGGCTCAAATGGCAACCCCGGTGCAGTCTGGCGATATTTATGGTACGCCCGTGGACAAAACCGGCGTAGCAGCAAATGGCCTGCCCGAAAGCAATGTAATCTATTTCGACACCGAAGCCCAGCGCGACGAACATTTTCGCGCTCTGGATGCAAACATTAAAAAAGGGCTGGATCGCTATGCGGGCTTTGAAACCATGTATGCTGGCATAGATACCTCCGCACCTATCACCTATATCGTGAAGTAAGTACCTGCGATCTGATAAACAACGGGCATAGCCACCTAATGGCGGCTATGCCCGTTTGCCATCAAGGGGCACAGCCTATGTTCAACAATTTTCTAACGTGGTCTGAAACAGTTATTAACTATGTCAAATAGGTGCTATTGTTTTGGAAAGTACCTTCCCTAAAAGTACGTTCTTGCTCTCCTTTTTATAAGATGGTATGTTTATTGCAATTACAATGAAAGGAAACCTCTTATGAAAAATGTAGAGATCGGGCCGATTCGTCCGCCCTCTGAAAGTAACAGCCTGCTGGTTCGCGTCACACGGGGATGCCATTGGAACAAATGCTATTTCTGCGGCCTCTATAAATCTATACAGTTTTCCATGCGACCCATTGAGGAAACCATAGAAGATATAGCGAAACAGGCCCAGCTTTACAAAGGGAGAACTTTCACATCCTGCTTTTTGCAGGACGGCGATGCGCTGGTACTGAAAACCGACTATCTGCTCCGAATACTGGATGCCCTCAATCGCTATTTTCCCAGCTTACAATACATCACAACCTATGCCCGCGCTGACAGCATTACCCGCAAGACCTTGCCGGAATTGCAGGCCCTTCGGCAAGCTGGTCTGAATCATCTTTACTGCGGGATGGAAACCGGCTCCGATCAGATATTGAAACTCATTAACAAGGGCTTTCAAGCGGATACGGTGGTGCAAAGCGGCTGTATGGCAAAAGAGGCCGGTATGATTTTGTCCGAGTTTATTCTGCTGGGGATTGGCGGCAGAGAACTGTCCGAGGAAAATGCCGCTGTCACCGCCGAGGCGCTGAATATCATCCGGCCCGATTACATTCGCGTTCATGCCACTGGAATAAAGCCGGAATCCAAGTTGGGCGAGTTTGTCCGAAACGGCTCATTTACGTTACAATCAGAGGAAGAAATCGTAGAGGAACAGAGGCTATTCTTGCAACGGCTTCAGCCAATGGACAGTTTCTATGTGAACGAGCATATCATCAATTTGCTTTTGGAAGTGCGCGGCAATTTGCAGACGGACAAGGCGCAAATGCTTTCCGTGATCGAACGCTTTTTACAGCTCCCGCCGGATGAAAAGCTCCTGTTCGCAGTCGGCAGGCGGCTGAATATCTTCCTTCTGCTGGACGATTTGAAAAAGCCTGCCTTGCGTCAACAGGTTGCGGATAATATGCAGAGGATTTTGAAACAGAATCCTAACACTGATTTTACGGTACTATGTAACTATATACGGCAGTCACAAATTTGATCGAATATAAAAATGGGCATAGCCACCCAACGGTAGCTATGCCTATTTATTATGCCCCAGCGTTACAACACGGAGCTTGAACATCCAGCCCGTCCATGTAATTGGTTCCCCATTGACACATAGCATCCAGAACTGGGACGATACTTTCCCCAAAGGCCGTTAGAGAATACACCGTTTTGGGAGGCTTCTCAGGAATTACTTCTCTATGCACCATACCGCAGTTCTCCAAATCACGGAGCTGTTGGGAGAGCATCTTGGGTGTGGCGCTTGGAATCCTTCGTTGCAACTCCATATAGTGCAGAGGGCAATCTACCAGATGCCAAAGGATCAATGGCTTATATTTCCCGCCAATCAGCGACAGAGTTGCCTCAACAGGGCAGTTGAATTGCGTTTGTTTCATGGAATCACCTCATGAAAATTATATCATATCGTTGCGATTAGGAAAAGGACTTACTTTTGGGGAAGTACCTACCTAAAAAGTGCAATCTTGTGTAGATTTCTGGATGTTGCTAAAATCATGGCAGATGGCGCTCTCCATTATCAGCCATCAGACTATTCAGAAAGGACAACATATCATGGATTTTATTACGATTGCGAAAACACGCTGCTCCATCCGCAGCTACACCGACAAGAAGGTGGAGCCGGAGAAGTTGGAGCAAATTTTGGAGGCCGCTCATGTGGCCCCCACCGCCGCCAACCTCCAGCCGGTTCACCTGATTGCCGTCCAGAGCAAGGACGGGCTGGCGAAGACCGGCAAAGCCGCCAACATCTACGGTGCGCCCCTGGCAATCATTGTCTGCGCCGACCACAACAAGGCGTGGGTGCGGCCCTTTGACCAGAAGCAGACCGGGGATATTGACGCTTCCATTCTGACCGACCACATGATGCTCCAAGCCACAGAGCTGGGCCTGGGCAGCGTATGGGTATGCTACTTCAAGCCGGATGTTCTGCGCCGGGAGTTCAACCTCCCCGCCAATCTGGAGCCGGTCAATATCCTGGTAGTCGGCTATGCTGGGGAGAACTTCACCGACCCGGAGCGACACAGTCAGACACGAATCCCGATAAGAGAGCTGGTTTCTTACGAGAGCCTGTAAACCGACTAACTGCACCAGGGGGGCGTCCTCCTGGTGCAACCTTTATGGAAAGGCAAATTGAAATGGTCACTTTTTATATTGTTCGCCACAGGCAAACCTTGTTAAATCAACTTGACCGGGCGCAGGGATGGGCTGATTTCCCCTTGACCGCATCAGGAAAGCAAGCGGCAAAGGAGTTGGGAAAGACCCTATCTTCCGTTGTATTTCAAGCAGCATACACAAGCGACACAAACCGGGCGTTCCATACGGCCCGGCTGGTGTTAGAAGAAAACGGCCAGCTTGATCTTCCAATACATCAGGATGTTCGCTTGCGGGAATGGTGTCTTGGCATCATGGAAGCAGAACAGAACAGCATCTTCATCAAGCGAGTGTCGGAATGGCTGGGGGGCATCTCCTTTTCTGAAATGAACAAACGACTTCCAGAGGTTGCCACAGCAATCAAACAGCATGATACTACTGGAATGGCAGAAACCTTTGAGCAGATAAGCAAACGGCTAAAGGAACTGCTTATATCCGTAGGATCGGTCTATCCTGATGGCAGCAACATTCTTGTTGTCACACACGCATTTTTAATGAAAACAGCGGCCTATTTATTTGACTTTGAAAACATAGGGAATCTTTCAAATATCGGAAATGCCGATAGAATGAAGCTGCTGTTTGACGGTCAAAACTTCCGAATTAGATAACTCTATGTTCACGAATTATTCAGGCAATGTTCTATCTTCTCCAAAAGGATTGATATAGTCAGGCGGACAAAGATGCGCCTCACTCCATATCATCATTTGGTTCA
Organism: Lachnospiraceae bacterium; assembly: GCA_910575775.1. Classification (GTDB taxonomy): domain Bacteria; phylum Bacillota; class Clostridia; order Lachnospirales; family Lachnospiraceae; genus UBA3282. Next base: position 34,733 of record CAJTEY010000008.1, read on the forward strand.
AAATCGGGGTGAAGCTCTGCCCCAGCTCCGTTAAGGAATACTCCACCTTGGGGGGGATTTCCTTGTAAATCTCTCGGTGCAAAAATCCGTCTTGCTCTAATTCACGGAGCTGTTTTGTCAATGAGGATTGGGTAATCCCGTCCAGACGGCGCATGAGTTGACCAAAGCGTTGAACTTTATAAAAGGCAATATACCACAAGATCAGGATTTTCCACTTGCCGCCCAAAACCGCCTGCACACTGGTCATCGGAACACAGCGGGCCATCATATCCTGCGTCTGAAATTTATTCCCGGCCATAGCTTTATCTCCCTTCGCTTTTTTGTAGGTAGTATATACCATCTCAATTTCAAAATCAATGTAGGCCACAAAATTAGTATTAGTACAGAAAACAATACTACTACTAAAAAAGTTGCGTACTTGAATTTAGCCGTTGCCGGTTGTACCATGATGGCAACAGGAAATTCCTGATTGATTTTGAAAAGGAGATATGATCTATGCACTTTGATGGAACAATCTGGCGTCCGCCCTATGAGGCCGCATCCCTGCTGATCCAGGTTACTGCGGGCTGCACACACCACTCCTGCAAATTCTGTACGCTATACGAGGATTTACCGTTTAAGTTCAGAATGTCCCCGCCGTCCGAGGTGGAGGAAGATTTGGCTGCGGTGAGCCGCTACTGCCAGGATGCGCCCTGGTTCCGGGTTTTCTTCACCGGCGCAAATCCCTTCGTTCTGACCACCGACAAGCTGAAAACACTGGCGCAAATGGTGAAGAAGTATTGCCCCAACTATTCGTCTATTGGCTGCTTCGGCAGGATCACCGATGTTACCAACAAAACCGTGGATGAACTGAAAGAGCTTCGTGCTTTGGGGTATAACGGACTTACCTTTGGCGTTGAAACGGGCGATGATGAGGCTCTGGCCTTTATGAACAAAGGCTTCCGGGCCAGTGATGTCCTTGAACAGTGTAGAAAGTTAGAGGCCGCTGGCATCAGCTACAACTTCTTCTATCTCACCGGCATTTCCGGCGCTGGCCGGGGTGAAATCGGCGCAAAGGCCAGCGCGGAGCTTTTCAATCAGCTTCACCCGCAAATCATTGAATCGTCCATGCTGACGATTTACAAGACCTCCGAACTGTACCAGGAAATCCAGCGCGGCAACTGGAAAGAGGAAGGGGAAATTGAAAAGCTGGCGGAACTGAAAGCCCTCATTGAAAATCTGACCATTGACACCCGTATCGTAACAGACGGCGCGTCCAACTTGATCCAGGTTCGCGGCCACCTTCCTGCGGACAAGGAAAAGCTGGTTGACTATTTGAATCACCTGATTGAAACCGCTGATGAAGCGGCGCTGCGGGAGTACCGCGTCAATTTGCGGCATCTGTAAAAGGCCCACCCAAATCGTTGATTGGCGGTATAGCGGATTGATAGGCTGTTCCCCAATCGCACAAAGACTTCAAAACAGGATGAATGGATTGTCCGAGGTCTGTTAAGGTGTATTCGACCTTTGGCGGATTGTCGGGATAAACCGTCCGCGCAAGTATTTTTTGTTCTTCCAGTTCACGGAGCTGCTGTGTCAGGGTCTTGGTGGTGATCTTCCCTAAACGCCGCTGCAATTCGTTGAACCGCACCGCCCCTTTGGAAACCTGCCATAAGATTTTCAGTTTCCACTTTCCGCTTAAAACATTGAGGCCAATTTCCATTGGGCATTGTTCCGTAACAGCGATTGATTTTGCCATAAGTTTTCCTCCATAGTGCGGTATCAAAAAAGACACCACATATCAAAAAAGTGCGTTCTTGTTCGCTTTTCCTGCCTGTGCTATGCTTAATTACGCCATATCAGGGCAAGGAAAGGAATGAAAACCATGATTGTAGACAGCCACCAACACGTCATGCTCCCCACTTCCATGCAGGTAAAGAAAATGGACGATGCCGGAGTGGACAAAGCGATTTTGTTTACAACGACACCCCATGTTGAGAGGGCCGAATCTGCGACATTGGCCGCAATCGGCGCAGAAATGCAAGTGCTGTACCAACTTCTGTTCGGCAGCTATTCTCCCGAAGCACGAACATCAAAAATGAAAGACACCATTCTGGAGCTGAATCAGGCTATCCAGACTGCGCCAGATCGGTTCTGCGGTTTTGGCCCGGTTCCGCTGGGGCTTTCCGAACAGGCAACAGCAGAGTGGGTAGCGGAACATATCGCCGGGAACGGTTTCAAAGGTATTGGTGAATTTACCCCTGGCTCGGAAACACAGATTGAACAGTTGGAGCCTGTGTTCAAAGCCTCGGAAGATTATCACAGCCTCCCCATTTGGGTACACACCTTCAACCCGGTTACACTGAACGGCATAAAAATTCTCATGGGCCTGTGCCGGAAATACCCCGCTGTGCCGGTTATCTTTGGGCACATGGGTGGTTCAAACTGGATGGAGGTAATCGCCTTTGCAAAGGAGCATGGACAGGCATATTTGGACTTGTCTGCGGCCTTTACACCACTGTCAGTCAAGACGGCCCTGACGGAAGTGCCGGAAAAATGCCTGTTCGGTTCTGACGCACCGTTTGGGGAGCCACAGCTATGCAGGCAGCTCATTGAATTTGTCAGCCCATCCCATTCTGTCACAGAACTGGCGTTGGGCGGCAACATCGAAAGGCTGCTACAAATTTAGGGCGTGTCCTCTTGGTGGCCCTCGATCTCCTGCCGGTAAAAGGCAATCTTTTCATCCAGCATGGCCTCATGCTCCTGCAACTGTCTGATCTGCTCATTCAGAGATTGGCGGTGCTGCACCAGCATCTCCATACGTTCTGAAAGAGTAGCGTCCCCTTCGGCCCGCAGCCCCGCATATTTCTTGATTTCCTTAATCGGCATTCCCGTTGCTTTCAGTCGTTTGATAAAAGAAATCCAGGCAATATCTTTTTCTGAATAGCGGCGGCGGTTGCTGGCGTTCCGCAACGGGATAATTAGGTTTTCATGCTCATAGTAGCGCAGAGTATGTATCCCCAGCCCCGTGACCTTTGAAAATTCTCCAATGGAGTAATCCAAAAAAATCCCCCCATCCTCTTGACATAGAGTTCACTCTACATTGTATGCTCTCATTATACCTGATGAATGGAGGAATTTCAAATGGAACCCACAAAAAAATACACCGTCATCACCGGGGCCAGTTCCGGGATTGGCAGGGAAACCGCAAAAGCCTTTGCGAACCGAGGCAAGAACCTGATTGTCGCCGCCCGCCGCACAGAAAATCTTGAAGCCTTAAAGCGTGAGATTTTGGAGCAGCACCCTACGCTGGATGTTGTTATCAGGACGGTTGACCTGTCTGTGCTGGAAAACGTATATCAGTTTTATTCCAGTCTAAAGGACTTCCGGCTGGAAACCTGGATCAACAATGCGGGCTTTGGAAACTATGACAGCGTGGCACAGCAGGACTTGGGGAAGATTGACACCATGCTCCGGCTGAATGTTGAAGCCCTAACCATCCTGTCCTCGCTGTTCGTCCGAGACTATAAGGATACTCCGGGAACACAGCTTATCAACCTGTCCTCCTGCGGCGGCTATACCATCGTCCCCACGGCTGTTACCTACTGTGCGACAAAATTCTATGTCAGCACGTTTACCGAGGGGCTGGCCTGGGAGCTGATCGAAACAGGCGCAAAAATGCGGGCCAAGGTTCTGGCTCCTGCGGCAACGCAGACGGAGTTCGGGAAAAAGGCCAACAACGTGGACGCATACGATTATGACAAAGCGTTTGGCACTTACCATACGAGCCAGCAGATGGCGGAGTTTCTGCTGAAACTGTACGACAGCGACAGCACCCTCGGAATCGTAGACCGCGAGACTTTCCAATTTGAACTGCGGCCCCCGACGTTCCCTTATGCGAACAGTTCTACCCATAATCAGCGTCCAAGCAAATAGAAAAACAAAAACTGCCGCACGACGGCAAAAGAAAAAAAGCCGTCGTGCAGCAGTCCATAGTTATGCCCATTTTGCGAACGGCGGCTTTTGAAATATCAAAGCCGCCGTTCTTTTGCCCCAAAGGAATAATGCGGTCAAACTGCAATAGCGGCGGCTCAAGGAGGTAGCCGTCACGAAATACATAACATTTCGACACGCTTTGACACAGTTTGACCCATCAAAAAAAGCCTGTCCCCCACCAAGGGATATTTCGGCCATGAAGATGAACTATACTATGTCGCTATGGCTGAATTTTATTCCTCTGCCCGCCCGGTAGGTCTACGACCTGCCGGGCGTTTTTTGTCGCTTTTTGGGGAGACACGGAATAAATTCGCCCTTGGTGTAGGTTGCCGTGGCCCGCCCTCCAATCTGAATTTCAAAAATTCAGATTGGAGGTAACAAACCTTGAAAAACTATCGCAAAAGCGATTATGCCCTGAATAAATTCAGCGAGGGTATTGTATATCAGTTTTCCGACCGAACCCTGGAAATCTCTTTGGAGGACTTTCTGCGGGACAACCCCGGCAAGACAGAAGCGGATTTTATGGCCCTGAAAGCTGTGTCTGACGAGATTTATTTGGAGCAGGCGCGTCTTGAAACGGCCCAGGGGAATAAGACGTTTTCCATGACCGGGCTGGAGGACGCCACAGCACACCCCGCCCCATCCCTGGACGACAGCTACATCATGTCCGATGACCGCCGCCGTGTCAAACTTGCGGTGGACAAGCTGTTCAGGTGCGGCAAGCTGACGGTAAAGCAGAAAAAACGCTTTGTCAGGCACTTCTTTGCCGGGGTGTCCCTGCGGAAGATCGCCAGTGACGAGGGGGTGCATTTCACATCAGTGAACGAGAGCATCCGCCGAGCGGTGGACAAGCTCCGTACATACTTCAACGAGATCAAATAACTTCCTGGGAGGGCTGTCAGAGTTGACGGCCCTCCCATTTTACCCTCTGAAAAAATATTTTGAGATTTTTTTATTTTCTACCCCTACACCCCCCTCTTTTAAGTGCATTAGGTGAAAGGCGATGGAAAGCCCTTCACCTGTTCCTCGTTTGTGCGGCGAATGGGTTTGACCTTTGACAACTTCATACCCATTCATCAAGCACATTCCTATTGCCGTGAGCCACTTTTGCCGCCGCGCCAGGATGTGCCGGACAAGACAGCGGGATGCCACATCATCAATTCGTCCACGGTCTGCCGTCCGGCATGGAGCGAGAACCAGCGGCCATGAAATACCGGTCGGCTCCCGGTACGGCCACGACCGGCAATAGGGACAATGATACTCCTGTTCAGTCACAGTCCGAGCGTGATAGCGTGTTCCAGCGTGAAGCCGTCGCAGACAATGAGAACAGCCGACAGAGAACCTGCCGGGGGTGAAATTCCCGTGGAGCTGGTTGCCGCCAGCCGTTTGATGACTTCCCACAGCGGGCCGGGGTGTCGCGGACAAATAGGCTTGCTTTCATATAGGCCGGACAGCGGGACAGGTTTATGGAAACGGGAGCGTTTATGCTCTGCCAACCTTGATATGTCATGCTGTCCGGCCCCTACATAGGCGGCACAGGCCGTCTAATTTTTATGGGGAGGTCAAACAACCATGAGCAGGACATATTTACGCGGCGACCTGTACTACGCCGACCTGGGCCACGGGATCGGCTCGGAGCAAAAGGGCACCCGGCCCGTCGTTATCATCCAGAACAACGTGGGCAACAAGCACAGCCCCACCGTCATTATCGCCGCCGTCACCAGCAAGGCCAACGTCAAAGCCAAACTGCCCACCCACTACTACCTGGACGCCGGGAATGGGCTGGCGCAGCCGTCCCTTGTTTTGTTGGAGCAAATTCGCACCGTGGACAAGCAGCGATTGTCCAGCTACATCGGCAGACTGGACAAGAAACATATCCAGGGCATCAACCACGCCCTGGCGGTCAGCATCGGCCTGATCGAACCCGTACCCCCGAAACTGACGCTCTGCTTATGCGGCGCTTGTGCTGACGCTTTTCGCGGCACAGGCGCTTTTGTTTTGCGGGAAGCTGTACCGGGACTGAGTGAAAAAGAGGTATGCGTCTACTGCGGCCAGCGCCCCGGCATGGAGTATGTGGTCACGCCGAAAGGAGGGGTGCGGGTATGAGTTATCCTGATGTGCCTATTTGGGAGAAGTACACGCTGACCATTGAGGAAGCCGCTAAATACTTCCGTATCGGAGAAAAGAAGCTGCGGAAACTGGCGGAGGAAAACCCGGACGCCAACTGGCTGATAATGAACGGGAACCGCATCCAGATCAAGCGCAGGCAGTTTGAAAAGGTCATTGACTCCCTGGATGTGATCTGATCGCAGATTTGTATTGAGCCGGAAATATGATAGAATATACCCAAGTCGTATCAAGGCTCGTTCCAGTTTTGGAAAGGAGTTTTACCAATGGCGGAAAAACGACGTGACAGCAAAGGCCGCATTTTAAGAACTGGAGAGAGCCAGCGAAAAGACGGGAGATACGCATATAAATACACGGACAGCACCGGCAAGCCTCAATTCGTCTATGCCTGGAAGCTGGTAGCCACGGACAAGACCCCGGCAGGTAAGCGGGACGATGTTTCCCTCCGGGAAAAGGAAAAGGAGATCAACCGGGATATTGCGGACGGCATCGACACCGTGGGCAAAAAAATGACCGTCTGCCAGCTCTACGCCAAGCAGAACAGTCAGCGGATGGATGTGAAGCGGGGCACCAAGAAACAGCGGGAGTACCTGATGGGCCTCCTGCGGGACGACCCTCTCGGCGGGAAAAGCATCGACGCGGTGAAGCCCTCCGACGCCAAGGAGTGGGCCATCCGTATGAGGGAAAAGGGCTTTAGCTTCCAGTCCATCAGCAACTACAAGCGTTCCCTCCGGGCCGCATTCTTCATCGCCATCGAGGACGATTGTGTTCGTAAGAACCCGTTCAGCTTTGCCCTGAACAAAGTCCTGGAGGACGACAGGGGCGAGAAAACCGTGCTGACGCCGGAACAGGAGGTAAGCCTGATCGACTTCGCGCAGAATGACCCGGTATATCAGAAGTACGCCGACGAGCTTATCATCCTGCTGGGAACCGGGCTTCGTATTTCCGAGTTTTGTGGGCTGACCACGAATCTTGACTTTAGGAACCGGCTGATCCGGGTAGACCACCAGCTTTTGCGGGACAGCAAGAACGGCTACTACATCGAAACGCCCAAGACCAAGAGCGGCTATCGGGAAATCCCCATGAGTGAGCCGGTCTACCGGGCGTTGAAGCGGGTGCTGAAGAACCGGGGAAAGAAAACCACCATCACGGTGGACGGCTATACCAACTTCCTGTTTCTCAAAAAGGATGGGACGCCGAAAGTGGGCGTGAACTATAACGCCGTGATTAAGGGCCTTGTGAGGAAATATAACAAGCAGCACAAGGAGCAGTTGCCCAACATCACACCGCACTCCCTCCGGCACACGTTCTGTACCCGTATGGCAAACGCCGGTATGAACCCCAAGGCGTTACAGTACATCATGGGCCATGCCAACATCACCATGACGCTGGACTATTACACCCATGTTGACGCCTGTTCCGTAAAGGCGGAGATGGAGCGGCTGGCTGCGTAGTGAGTAGTAAAGTAGTAAAAAGAAAGCGGCAGGCCGCTTTTACTACTTCCGTACTACGTTTCAGCGCAAAGTCACGCCGGGATACGCCGAGATATGCGAATAACTCTCCCAAACGGCAAATGGCGGAAACGCCTGAAAATCAAGGCTTTGCCACCATTTGCCGAGTTACATAAGGTTAGGGCTGGAAATTGCAAAATGTTTCTAAAAATCATATACACGGTGCGATGACGTGGTATGAAGTGATGGAATGGGTTCCTCTGGAATATGATATATTCAAGTTTATGACGTATATGAACAGTGAGAGAGAAGGATTGATCCATTCATATTTACCAGTATTGTGGCTATATGGCGACTCAGAGGAAGATATACCATCCAGACCGCGAGGTTTATTGGCTTCCGGGGAACATATTTTAATCTTTCATGACGCCTCACTTATGGAAAATGGGGGAAAAGGTTTTATGGTAACCACACAAGGCATTTATGATCTAAAAACGGGGATTAAACTTTTGATGCCGGATATTGAGGATATTCAGGTATATGATAATGGCAGTATAGAGATTTCAAAAGGGGAAGGGGTAATCAAGATTAAGGATGCAAATTTATCCGATGATAATGCGCTGAATCATCTTGCTAAATTACTGAAGGTAATATGTGTCAGGTATGCAGGGAACAGTCAATTATGGGAGGAAAAAATGAGCACCCCAAGACCTACATATAAAGTATATGATATATGTCATAAAACAGGATTACAGATAACGCCACAGACAATCATTTGCCCCTCCTGTGGTAAAAATGTCTCTTATGGAATTAAATTCTGTAATTACTGTGGTAACAGGATAGAAAACAGCAAACAGAAATGTTCTGCGGCAGATATGGTTATATGTAAGGCGTGTGGAAAGAGCATACTGGCGAGTGCCAAGTTTTGTAATTTCTGTGGTGAAATAAATAATCGGGAGGATGGAAAGTATGAAATGTAAAAATTGTGGGTTTGAATTTGCAGAGGGGGTTTTCTGCCCTGAATGTGGTACGAGAAATGATTTTAACGGGGAGGTGGATGATGTCATTTTGGAGAATGAGGAAGATGAGGAAGAAGTTGCGGATATAGACAAAGCGATTGATGATGTCATTTTCTATTATGAACAGAGCAGGCAGAAGAGAGAAGCGGCACAGAATGCAGAACCAATCTATTATAATCGTGCACAGCAGTTGTTAAAACGGATGGTAAAACAGAAGGTTTCAGATTACAGAGTATGGTGGGAAGCATGTAAACCTATAGATTTCTGGGAGGAAACATTCTCTGAGCAGATGGTAGAGAATTATAAAGTGAACGATAAATATTTTACCAAGGCATTGGATTATGCTGATCTTGAAATAAGGAAAGAACTAATAAAGGAGCGGGATTCCTATCAGGAAAGAAAAAGGGTGGCTGTCGAAGCAATAAATAAGACAAAAGCCGAGAAAGCGGCAGAAGCAAGAAAACAGGAGGAAGAGCGGAAAGAAGCCGAAAGAATCCAGAGGGAGAAGGCTGCCGAAGAACAGAGAGCAAGGGAGCAGTTAGAACTCGCAAAGAAAGAGGAAGCGGAAAGATTAAAGCAAGAGAAACGTGTACTGAAAAAAATGGAGAATGAAGGAAAAGCAATGGCAGTAGCTTCGCTTATTTGTGGCATTGTTTCAGTGTGCACATTTGGCTCTCTGATTGTTCCCGAGGTACTTGGAATTATATTTGCGTTTCAGGGGCAAAAGCAGGGTGTTATGCGTGGGATGGCAAAAGCAGGTCTGATTTGCAGCTGTGCATCCATAGTTCTTATGATTGTTTTTATTGTTCTGAGCATGAGTCTTTAAGGATGTGCGTGGGGGCAGACCATGAGGGGCTGCCCCGGTCTTTAATAAATCTTTTACTGCAGCCCGCTCTGCGACAAAATATACTCCCGCACGGATTCCTTAGGAATTTTCCAGACCCTCCCGATGCGAAAACCTTTAAGCTCACCTTCGTTTAATAATTCGTAGGTGCGGTTCTTTCCAATGAAAAGGGCTTCAGACACGTCAGTAACGCTCATGATATCCTCATACTGGTTCAGCATACTTTTCCCTCCTTTAAGCTGGTCTTCAATGAATTATTAAATTGTTATCTCCAATACAACTTTTTATTACAAACATAAAAAGTAAAAATAAGTCAGGGCAAGAAGGAGGTAACAGGAGGAAATGGAAGTATATCTGAGTATTGATGAAGTAGGACTGGAAAAAAAGCCGCAGGCAGGTTATGAGATTGTCGGGGTCAGAAAACGGACGGCAAAGGGCTGGCGGCAGCTGGAGGTCAGCGAAGCGGCGCGTCTGATCGGAGAAAAGGGATATACAGTTATCCCGGGAAAGATGGCAGGAGGCTTGAAGGCGGAAAACTGTAAGGCAATGCAGGTCTTTATGCTGGATTTTGATGACGGGATAAGTTACAGGGAGATAGAACACAAATGTGAGGTTATAGGCATTCCGATCGCCTTTGCGTACCATACTTTTAGTTCCACAGAAGAAAAAGAGCGGTTCAGGGTTGCGTTTGTGCACGAATCTTTGATAGATGATCCGTTTATCATAAAGACAGCGCTTCTGATGCTGAAAAGCATATTTCTGGAGTGTGACACACAATGCAGTAATCCTGACCGCATGTTTTATGGGGGCAAGGATTTGATTTGCCTGAATGAAGACGCGACTTTTGCTCTGGTGCAGCTTTTATTACCCTTTTTCGAATCTTTAGATTCAAACAAAAATTTTACCCGAAATATAAAGAGGTTTGCCTCAGAGAACAGAATAGCCATGTATAATAAAAGTCTGGCAATGGGAGACCATTCCTTTTATCAGGATATTCTGGAAAATGACGGAAAAAGGGATCCTGCTACTATACATATAATAGGGGAAACCCCGTTTCCGTCATTTTGTGTGATAGAAAGTGTGGCAAAGAGTGAGAAATTGCACCAAGGCAAAAGCCGCAGACAGGAGCAGAAAAATCTGGATGTAGATAACCTGACGGGCTGCCGGTTACTGGATGATTTCCTTTCGGGGGAAGAAACCAGCCATGATCAGCGTTTTGTGATTCTTACAAACCTTATGAGGATAAAAGGCGGTACGAAGCTTTTTTATGAGGCAATGCAGGAATTTTATGATCAGGAATCGATAGAAAAGTGGCAGGGATACCGCCATTACATGAAAGAGTACAGACCCAAAAGATGCTCGGAGGAGTTCTGCCCATATTATTCAGCATGTGAGCAGGAAGGAACGATTGTTGAGACACTGGCAAGGGACAGGAAAGTATATTGTAAAGGCGATACAGAATATTATCCATTGGAAGAGGCATCTGCCTGTATGAAGCAGAACATTAGACAGGCATACAGTATGCGCGGAGAAGGGATACATCTGATCCAAGCGCAGACGGGGCTCGGAAAGTCTGCCGCCTGTATTGAACTGATAAAAGAAGAAAGGGATGCGAAGTTTATCATAGCGGTGCCGACCATAAGGCTGAGGGATGAGATCTATTGGCGGCTGGTGCGGGAAGGCGTCCCGGCAGATGAAATGTTCCTGACGAAGAACATAAATGGGAATCCGCTCATACCGGTGGATGTACAGAAGGCGTATGTGGAGGCACACGAGAGGGGAGAACATGACCTGCCTAAAAAGATCATTCAGGAATATTATGAGAAGATCCGGGACAGTGCAGATATGAGGGCGGCAGCGGAGGAGTGCAGGCTGTATCTGGAAGGGATGCGTGCGTTACAGGGGGAGCGGATCATCGTCACCACGCATGCGTATTTTATCAATATGCCCCGGATGGATCTGCGGGAGTATACGGTCATCATAGATGAAGATATCCTGCAGCTCTATTTTCTGAAACAGATGCCTGCCGTAAGTATTGACAGCCTTCAGGCAGTAAAAAGAAGCGCAGTCCAGCCATATGTCGGAATCGCAGAAAAGATGCTTGATGCAGAAGAGGATGTCTATACAAGGATATCAGGGAGCTGTATGGCAGTTCCTCTCAGCAGGGAAGAACTGGAACAGATGGGCTGTACCGATGCCAGCAACGTGAATGATATAGCCCATGCGAAAGTTTTTGTAAAAACAGCAGGAGGAAGTGAGGGGAAACCATATGTGCAGTATTTTTGTCCGGGACAGCTCCCAAAGGCAAAATATATTATTCTGTCAGCGACATTAAATGAAAAGATATATAAGGAATATTTCGGGAAAAGGATGGCGGTATACAGTTACCCGTACCTGAAAGCACAGTATTCGGGAAAAATGATACAGTACACCTACCATTCCCTTGGAAGGACAGATCTGCGGAAGAAAAAGCAGGTCTTTTTTTATGCAAAAATGGCTGCCGGGAATGAAAAAACTGAGATCATCACCTTTAAAGAAGCGGGCAGCTGGGAGGAAATGAGGGGCTGCAACAGTTCCGGGCTCCATTTTGGAAATGCTGTAGGGATAGATAGGCTGGCGGGAAAGGATATGGTGGTTATTGGTACGCCTTATCTGGCGCCGTCTGTATATAAGCTTGTTGCCTGTTATCTTGGTTCTGATGTAAACAGTAAAGCAGATAAGGCACCCAGGATCAGGAGGGTGGATTACAAAGAATATAATTTTCTGATCGTGACATACGAAGATCCTCTGCTGAGGGTGATACAGCTTTCATCCATAGAGAGCGAAATGGAGCAGTGTATCGGCAGGGCAAGGCTTTTGAGAAATGAATGCTCCGTCTATGTATTTTCCTGTTTCCCATGCGAACAGGCCAGAATCAATATGGGAAATTATCTTTTGCAGGATGGAAAAGGGCAGCAGGAGGATCAATAAAAACAAGGTAAATTATTTTAGTAAAGAAGAAAAGAAAGAATGAGGATAAGTGTTTCAAAACGATTCGGGGCTGCCGCTGGAAACAGTGACGGGTGCGGTGGATCCATGAGGCAGAAGGTTTTGTCTATGCCGGATGTCAGGTGGTGAAGCCGCGGGGGCATGTCCATTTTGAGGGAAGCGGGAAATGCGGATGGTTTCTGCTGCAGTGTGGCCAGGGATGATATAGCCTGTCTATACTGCGGAAGGGGCTGCGCAGATATGGCTGTAAAGCCGCCCGTGGAACTCATGGATATGTCGGTGGGTATCTGCACGGGTAACGTGCGGGGACAGACAGAGGGGATCCGATCCTGTTCTGATAAATAAAACAGGCAGAAAATTGTACAGACAGAAAATTGAAATTATAAATAATAGCAATGAAAGCAAGGAAGGAGGTGAAAACATTGGAGGAGAAAAGAGAAAAAAACATACTGGATATCATCGCGGAGCATGCAGTCAATGAAAGGCTGGATGCCATCTTATTCCGCGACCCAGAATTCCAGAGGCTGGAACGCAAGATCGGGAAGGAGATGGAGGCTTTCAGCCGCCTCGGTCTGTCAAAGAAGGAGCGGCAGACAGTGGACAGACTCTTATCCGCCCATGCGGAAGACGCAACCTATTACAGCGGTGCGGCATACTTACAGGGATTTAAGGACTGTGCTTCGCTGCTCAGGGAGACAGGGGTTATAAGGTAAGCGTGTTCTGGCAGGAAGGATGACAGCAGAAAAGAAGGAGGATGTGATGATGACAGGAAAAGAAACGGGGAGGGCGTAAAGGAAGTCATGGAGTTTAAGGATTTTGAGGAAAAGATGATGGGACTGTTACGGGAGAGGTTCGGGGAGACCGCAGAGATCAGCGTGCAGGATATTCTGAAAAATAACGGGGTCACAAGGAGGGGCATCCGGGTAGTAACAGAAGAGGAACGTTTTACCCCGGTACTGTATCTGGATGCGGCTTATGAAAGATATCTGGCGGGCGAAACGGCAGGGGAGATATTTGAGGGGCTGATGGAGCATAATGACAGCCAGATCCGGGAGATGGAGACGGCTTGGGATTTCCAGCCGGAACAGTTTGCGGATTACAGTCATGTGAAGGAATATCTGCGGCTCAGGCTGGTAAACTGTGAGAAAAACACGGAACTGCTCCGGGATATGCCTTATGTCAGGTGGAATGACCTTGCAGTTATCTTTTATTACGAGATCGGGGACGGGCAGGCGCAGATACAGATCAACAACAGGCACCTTGCCTTGTGGGAAGAAACGGTGGAGACGCTGTATCAGGATGCCATGGAAAACATGAAAAACTGCGTGCCGGATGAACTGTTCCCGTTAAGTGACCTGATCAAGAGGAAGGCATCGTCGTGGATGGGGGAGGAGCCGCCCATCCATGTGCTGACGAACAGCACTGGGAGATACGGGGCGGCGGCCATGCTGTATACCGGGAAGATCAGGGAACTGGCGGACAGCACCGGCTCCGACCTTGTGATCCTGCCCTCGTCACTGCATGAGGTGCTGCTAGTGCCGGATCTGGAGGAAAAACGGCAGACATACAGGGAGACGGTGGGCGGTGTGAACAGGACTGTGCTGGAGCCGGAGGAAGTGCTCTCCGATAACATCTATCTCTACAGCAGGGAGAAGGACGCGGTGGAACTTTTAGGGGCGGCGTGAAGGGAGGTGTGTGCACATGGAGATCGTATTGAAATGCCTTGTCCTCATCATTGCGGGCGTACTGCAGGAGATGGGGAAGGATACATAATGTGAAAAGCTGCATTCTCCATACAGATTTGAGATTCTGCGATGTGGGATTCCCGGATGGCCCTATGGTCCGCAGGACGGGATTATGGAGATGAAACAGTAAAGAAAAAACGAAAAGGAGGATATGAAAATGCCGGCAGATGTAGAAACAATGTTTTATGTAAGGGAGAAACCGTGGCACGGGTTAGGCACGGTGGTCATGGAAGCGCCAACGTCAGCGGAGGCGCTGCGTCTTGCGGGGCTTGACTGGAAGGTGGTGCAGGAGCCTGTGTATACGGGCTATAACGAAATGGTGAAGGGTTATAAGGCAAATGTGCGCAGTTCCGACAGGAAGGTGCTGGGAGTGGTATCCGACCGTTACAAAGTGGTACAGAACGTGGATGCATTCAGCTTTACCGATGCACTGCTGGGGAAGGGTGTCCGCTATGAGACTGCCGGGTCGCTGCAGGAGGGGAGGAAGGTCTGGCTCCTGGCAAGGCTCCCGAGGGAATATATCATCGCCGGGGAGCGGATCAGCCCCTATCTGGTGTTCAGCAACACCCATGACGGTTCCGGCTCCGTGAAAGTGGCTGTTACCCCAGTAAGGGTGGTGTGCAATAATACGCTGAACCTTGCACTGGATACCGCAAGGCGGAGTTTCAGCATGATCCACACAGGAAATATCCATGATAAGATACAGGAGGCAAGGGACACGCTCTTCATGGCGGAGAAATACATGGACAGCCTCGGCGCTGAGTTTGAGCAGTTACGCAGGCAGAAGATGACGGATGCGCAGGTAAAGGAATATATCGAAGTGCTCTTGCCGATGGAAGGGGAACCGTCATCCATCCAGAGCAAAAATATCCTGAAACTGCGCCGGGATATGGAGCGGCGGTATTATGACGCCCCCGATCTGCAGAAAGTCGGGAGCAATGCGTACCGCTTTATCAATGCGGTATCCGATTTCGCAACACACAGCGAACCGCTGCGCAGGACGGCAAACTATAATGAGAACCTGTTTGCCCGCACGGTGGACGGCAACCCGCTGATCGATAAAGCGTACCAGCTTATAAAGGCGGCATAAACAGGAAGGGACATTTGATCTTTTGGTCTCAGGGGAAACAGTATATCACGGGAAAGATAAAGAATAACCAAGGGGTGGCCGGGCGTTATGTCCCGGCTGCCTCTATTCTTTATCTGATGGAAAAACAGCAGCAGCGTAAAATATCCGGGGAGAATGTACGCTGTTCCCGGGACTGCTGCTGCGGAAGATGATTTTCAGAGGATGTCTGAATGACGAAAAACGGAGGAGGAACAGCATGTTTGAAAAAATATCACTGGCAGGAGTCAGCAATGCGGAATGGCTCCGCTTAAGGAAAACCGGGATCGGCGGTTCTGACGCAGGGGCGGTCTGCGGCGTGAATCCCTACAGCAGCGCAATGAAAGTATTTCAGGATAAGACAGGTGAAGCTGTGGAGGAACAGGACAGCGAAGCAGTCCGTATCGGGCATGACCTCGAACAGTATGTGGCGGAGCGGTTCACGGAGGCGACGGGATTAAAAGTCCGCCGCTCCAACTTTATGTACCGTAGCATGGAGCACCCATTTATGATCGCGGATGTGGACAGGCTGGTCATCGGGGAAGACGCCGGGCTGGAATGCAAGACAGCCAGCGCCTACAATGCGGACAAGTGGTCCGACGGGGACATCCCTCTCCACTATGTGATGCAGTGTTACCACTACATGGCGGTCACGGGAAAGCGGGTATGGTATATAGCGGCGCTGATACTGGGGCAGGGATTTGTCTACAGAAGGCTGGAATGGGATGACGACCTGATCGGACGGCTCATAGATGTGGAAGGGGCTTTCTGGAATAACCATGTGGTGAAAGGGACCATGCCGCCGCCGGATGGGAGCAGAGCCTGCGATGAGGTGATAGAGAAGTATTTTGGCAGCGCAAAGCCCGGCGGGACAGTGTCCCTTGCCGGGTTTGACGGGAAACTGGAGCGGCGCAGGACGATCCTTAAGGAGATCGCGGAACTGGAAACGGAGAAGAAACAGATCGAGCAGGAAGTGAAGCTGGCGATGGGGGAGCATGAACTGGCGGTGAGCGGGAACTACCGTGTCTCATGGGGCAACGTTGATTCCACAAGGCTCGACACGAAACGGATCAAAGCGGAGCGGCCGGAAATCTATGCGGATTATGCCACCGTGTCCCACTGCAGGCGGTTTGAGGTAAAAGCGGCGTAAAGAGCGGGGTAAAGCGGTGTCTGTAATATATTTATAGAAGAATCGCGGTTACAGAAACAGGAAAACAGGACTGCCGGGGTCTTTGTAAAGGGATTTCCGGCAGTCAGGAAGGGGAGGAGAAAATGGATGCAGGAACAGGACAGAAGGATGAAGCGAAAAAGATCAGGCTCTTAAAAGCGGAGGAGATCGAGTGCAGGGTATCGGTGATAAAAGAAAACGGGCTGAGCCTCCTGCTCTATAAGGACGCGAGGGTTGACCAGCGCATCCTCGACGAAACTTTCGGGGCTTTCGGGTGGAAACGGAGCCACCAGAGCATAGAGGGGAACCTTTACTGCACGGTGGAGATTTATGATGAAATAAAAAAGGAATGGGTGGCGAAACAGGATGTGGGAGCGGCCAGCTATTCGGAGAAGGAGAAAGGGCAGGCGTCGGACAGCTTCAAGAGGGCGTGCTTCAACTGGGGCATCGGGCGGGAGCTCTATACTGCCCCGTTCATCTGGATTCAGGGCGATCTGGCAGATATCCAGAAAAAAGGCGACAAGCTCTACTGTAACGACCGTTTTAAGGTGGCGTCCATCGGATACAATGACAGCCGGGAGATCGTGTCCCTTGTGGTCGTCAACACGAAAGGCGACTGTGTCTATGCGATGCAGGGGTCGGCGGCATCCGGGACGGGAAAGAAAAAGGCGGCAAAGAAGAAAACGCCAGAGGCAGCCCTTACTGACAGCCAGATGAGTGACCTGCAGGCGGAGCTTGACAGGACAGGGGTGGCAATGGAGACGGTGCAGGAGCGGTACAAGATCGGGGAACCGGAGACAATGAGTGAGGCGGTGTATAGGCGGGTGATGGAGGCGCTGGCAAAGACGAAGAGCGCGGCGTAGGAATATCATCTGAATTTATGGGAGGAGGAACGTATCATGGCAGGATTATGTGATCTTGTGGAAATACTGGAAAACAACATGGAGTGTGTGGTGCTGGAAGTGAAGGACGGCGTACAGAAGGAGCTGGTCTGCCTTGGCTGTTTTGACGGCGATGAAACCATGCTCAGGCTGACAAAAGGGGATGACCATACATGCACCATATTTTTTGGCGCGGGAAAGTCATGTTCATGGAGTTGGGGGATGTCCGGGCATACGCTGGTGTCGGATTCACTGAAAAAATGCGGCCGGATGATAGAAAGCTGCATTACCGAGGATTTCGGCATCTATGTCGGGGCTGATACCGAGAAAAGGAAAAAGACGCTGCATATCAGGTCACTGGGGGATACGAGAGGCTGCAGGGAAGAGTACAGGCTGCTGTGGTGGGAAAACCGGGAGGAGATCGTCATCCACAGGGACGGCGAATATCTCACACGCATAAACGGGCTGGAAAATGCGAAGGAATATATGTTCCAGAAAATCAATGTGGAATCTGTCTCGGATATGTATAAGTCGCCGAATACGGGATGCTGTGTCATTGATATTAATGGGCGGAGGAAATAAACCGTCATCATATGTTTTGAAATCTGTTTTGGCAATGACAGATATGTTATGGTGAAAAACTGCTGCGATTCGTTTGACGGATGGCAGCAGTAAAAAATATCTATGGTGTGCTATTTTGTTTAAGGCATAATTCCTGTATATGAAGTATTTCTTCGGTACGAGATTTCTGTAGAGTAGTTTCATATTCTTTAAATAAGTCAAGATTTCTGAGCTCAAGAGTTTTGGGATCAATCATTGGGGTGGTGAGATACAACTCCAGAATATCTTTTAATTTTTGAAAGATATCATTTGTCTTAATGCGGGTTAAAAATATTTCTTCGGAGAGTGTGGAAGCTAAATACTGTAAGTTATGTGAAAGCATGGGATCTATTCCAGAGGTAATTATTTTGTCAAATTCTGCCAATAGATCAAACAAAGGATCGGGAAAATGTATTTCCAGCCAATAAGTGTATAAATCTTTTCTGATATCAGCCGCTTCAGGAAGATATTGATTAATTTCTAAATGATTTTCATTATAAAACGATTCAGAAATTTCTAAAACAGTTTTCCTAAAACTGCGCCAAGAGCTTTTTTCCTTTTTTAGGGAACCAATTATTCCTACAAATAATGGTGCCAAAAATGGTGGCACATAAAGATTATGAATATCAAAGGTATGAATGTGAGAGGGAGCAGGTGTTTTTAAGCCCAAGATATGATTGAGCTTTTCGTAAGATTTTATAGCAGCATCATCCGTCTCATGTTTGTTAAATAATACTTTCCTATTTAAATCAAAACATAAACAAAGCGGTAGACGCAGATAGAATACATCGGTATGTAAAGGCAGATTCTTAAATTCAGCATAATTTTGGAAAACGGGATTTTCGCTGGTACGCGTAGAAAATTTTTTATTTAATAAGTGTATACCCTCATCAAATGTTTTTAATGATATACAGGGAGTATCAGAATTGTTTATTATGTGGCGTAACTTTGTAGAATTTAGGAAAGCATCTTCAGTATCTGTGGAGTGAAAGAGGTTGCTGAACAATTGAAGAAGTTTCAATTCATTATCATATGTATATTCTTTGATAGCTGTTCGATTTTTCATAAAAAAATAGTATATACATTTTTGGGGATTTGTCAAGAGTAAATTTTCGTGCAAGATTCTTTCCGCTGTAATTCTGTTCGGGGTGTGAGATGATATAGGTGCAGCAGCTGTGAACAGTTACAAAACGAAAATTATCACGACGACGAGGCCAAGTGACTTTTTGATGGACGTTGCCGAAGAACGCTGAAAATCGATAATTGGGAATGAAAATATACGGTTTGTCAGGCAATTTAAAAACTAAAGATAGGAGGAAAAATGAACGATAAATAGAGAAAATGTAGATCAAAATTTGAACAGGAACCAAGGGCAGGTTCCACAATATCAACCAGCATATAATTTCCCGATAGAACTCCAGAGCCGACTGCAACAGTTGGCTCTGAATGATCCGCAGGAAATGCGGGAAATTGCACGACATGGCAGATTATTGGAGCGGGAAGCACAAAAAAGTAATTTGCGATGTCAGGAGTTATATATAAAGCAGAAGATGCGTCAGATACATGAAGAGATTGTTTTAAAAGAGGATAGCTACTACTACCTCAGATACAACGGAGAAGGAAATGGAATATATTATCGCGAGGTCTTTTCAGCGCAGATTCAGAATGTCAAATGCTACAGCTATCATGGTTTGAAGGAAATCATGTGGCAGATTGTCTTAACTGAGAAAAGGACTGGCATAGAGGTTATAAGTCCGCTTTACACAGTTGAGGATTTGAGAATGAAGGCAAAATTACAAAGGACGATTTTAGTAGCATATGACTGTTCGGACAGCGCGAAGTGCCGTTCCTTTTTGTGGAACTTTTTGCAAAAAAAGCTGATAGCTATGTTGAAAGAAACTGAGGTCGTAGAGATACCGTCTAAACCCGGATGGTCTCAGGGCGATCAGGGCAGGCATTTTTGTTCGATGTCTGATGAAGATACGGGGAAATACACAGATTATATGCGAAATTTCAAAATGCAGCGTTTTGAAAATCTGGATGCGGGAGATACAATATGCTCGTTGATAGAGAATCTAGAAAAAAATTATAATCAAAAAAACGTTGAAATGCTATTTTTATATCGATTTGGCGCGTTCTTGGGGAGACTGACGGGAAAGCCGTGCTTTCGGAACGGAATTGTTATCTGGGGTGAGAAAGTGGAAGAGATAGCGCGGTTCTATTTGACTACGATGGAAAATGGAGTAGACACTGTTAATCTGGATTCTGACAGAATGGGAAAAATCCGCGAAAGAGTATGCGCTTTGCAGGATACACCCGTCATCTTTCTAGTGTATGATCCGGATAACAGATCGGTTCAAAACCGCCTGCGGGAAGTCATAAGTTGGATGCGGACATCCCGCATTGACGGCAAAAGCGTCAATGCACCGTTTGTGTTCTGCTTTCAGCAGTTTTCGTCGGTGCTTCCGCTTGATAATATGTTGGTGGTGGATGCATCAAGTATCCGCCTGCCGAAGGACGATCAGATTTTGCTTAAGTTTCAGTGTCTTGTTGTCGAAAGAATCGAGCAGGCAGGGGAGTTATGGGTGAACGAAATAGCAAACAGATATAATGAATATCTTAAGAAGAGATACGTGGAAGCTGTATCACTGGCAAGGACGGTGAAAGAGGTGCTATATAAAATGTTCGATGAGCCCGGTATCGATATCATGCATCGCATTAATCTTCGGGAACTGCTAGAAGCTGGAGAAGAGGAGATGAAGAGCCAGCTTTCCAGAAAAAGCGGGCGACTGTCAGAGATTTTCCGGGAGAAGGTGATTAATCTCGTGGATAAGGGGACAATTCTGGTTGCAGACCGTGATAAATCACCAACGATGGACGAATGGAAATACATATATTATGACTCGCAATATTATTATTTTACGGAGAACGTCCTTTGCAAAATAGGGATATGGGCAGAGATTGACAGAAAGTCGATTCTTGCGGTGAAGCAGGAGTTAGACAGCCTGTCAATGATCAAAAAGTATAAAGCAATAGGCCGACAAACAGGGGAATTGCATGTGGATTTCCGCATATGTAATGCATATGGCGAGCGCAAGGATTTGTCTGGAATAGCTATATTGAGGGAGTTCTGGGATGAGATTGGAGGGATCAAACTCTGGGAGAGAAGTTGAGAGTGGAGTGCGAGGGGATGCAGCTCCATTTACAAATGCAGGGAAACGAGCAACTATCAGCGCTGATAACAGGCAGATCGGGGATGGGAAAAACATTTTTGGCTTCTTGCTTGGGGCGTGAGTTGATTGACAAAGGAGAGTCCGTATATCTGATTGATCTTGGTGACAAGTGGAGCCGCGCGGATAAAGAGCGTCTGATTTCTGCAGGAGCGGTATTTCATTCAGTAGAGAAGGAGGGGATCACACTCCTTTTTCGCGAGAATGCCGAGGTTTGTAAATGCAGTAGGATCATAGCCAATGCGCTTGGATTTCGTTCTGCCAATGCAGTTATGGTCTTAAAAAACGCATTCAAGAGGCTGTTATTTGTATGCGGACAGGAGTTTAGCATCGGGGAACTGAGGGATTATTTGCAAGCCGCCGTAGAAGCGGCACCAGAGGAAAGCGAATGGAAGTTAAAGGTCTATGATAGATTGGATTCTTGCGATGAACTATCACAGGTTCGATTCAAAGTGGATGTAGAAATGGAGTTTTCGCCAGACAGTGCCATTTGGGATTTTTCTGGCATGGATGATACCTTTGTGCAACTGTCAGCGTATCTCATCAGTTTCTGCCTGTTATGCAGGCAGAAACTGAGATTCAGACTTGGAATAACAGGGAACCGATCATTCCTTATTATTGATGAGTTTCAGACTCTCGATTGCGACCGAAAATCTGTCATCGGGACATGCCTGACAGAAGGGCGGAAGTACGGTCTTGCCTTGATCTTGCTCACGCAGTTTCTTCACGGTAACTTTTCTGATGCTGTCATCAGCCAGTTTGAGCAGGGAGGATTTCGCTTCTACTTTCGGCTTACCGAAGAGGAGGCGGCAATAGTAAGCAGAGAACTTGTCGGAAACAGCCAGGAGCGCAGCGTTCTATATCAAAAACTGGTGCAGATTCCGCAAGGACACTGTTTGATGATCGGGAGACATCGTGTCGGAAATAAGGACATGGTAACAGAGGCGTATCGTTTCGTGGAGATAAAGGACGAGTGGCAGGCATAAAGTTTAACAAATGCCGAAGGGAGGTAGCTTATGGCAAAAGAAAAAGCGGAAATTATAGTAAGGATATCACGTATTTTAGCGCAGGAGGAGCAGATATCGAGTGAGGAACTGATTAAGATCATGGAGATCCTGAAGAAATCATAAGATTAAATTACTGCGGGCAGGTCATTTAGCCTGCCCGCAAAATTTTACGTAAAGGAGGGGGAGCATTAGATGAAACCACGAGCAGTTACCTACAACCGCTGCAGCACGGAAGAAGAAAGCCAGAAGGATGCGCTGGTCAAACAGGTGCAGGAGTCGAAGAACTGTATCAGAGAGCAGGGCTGGCAGCTTGTAGATACTTATGTGGAAGCAAAAAGCGGTACGACCGTAAAAGGCAGGAGCGAATACAACAGGCTGTATCGGGATTTAGAACAGGATAAATTTGATATCATCGTCATCAAAAGCCAGGATCGGTTGATGCGCAACACCAAGGACTGGTATCTGTTTCTGGATCGGATGCAGAAAAACAGGAAAAAGCTCTATATGTATCTGGAGGGAAAGTTTTATACGCCGGACGATGCGCTGATCACCGGGATCAAGGCGATTCTGGCGGAGGAATACAGCCGGGAACTGAGCAAAAAGATCAATAATGCCCACAGGAACAGGCAGAAGGAAGGTAAGAGTTTTGTCTTTACCAACCAGATGTACGGGCTGAAAAAACTTCCGGATAGGTCGATTGTGATCGATGAGCAGGAGGCGGAGATGATACGGATGATTTTCAGGCTGTCGGCTAACGGATATGGTACGCATAGCAGTTCGGAGATCCTTTATCAGAACGGATATAAAAACAGAAACGGGAAAAAGCTGACGCCGTCTCTGATTCGGAATATCATCCGCAACCCGATTTATAAAGGGACGGTTGTGCAGAATAAGCGGCATTATGAGTTTGAGAGTAAGCAGACAATCAGTAATCCTGAGTCGGAATGGATCGTCCATGAGGATGTGGTGCCCGCTATTGTAGATGAGCAGTTGTTTGAGGAGGCAAACAGGGCGCTCGATTACAGGAAAAGGGAAGGACATCGTGACGGGAAGTATGTCAGGTACAGCAGTGTGGGAAGTCATGACCTGTCAGGAAAGATCATATGCGGGCTTTGCGGGGAGCCTTATTATCGGACGGTACGGCGGAACAAGTCCGGTAAGGTGACAGAGTGGAAATGCAGCAATTATCTGCATTACGGGAGAAAGACGGAGGCGATGCGCAGGGATCAGATTAGAAAAACGGGCAGGAGGAAGGATGCCGGATGTGACAATGTACATATAGACGAAAACAAATTGTTGTCATGTCTTGAACAGGTATGCAGCCAGAAAACGGATCAGTTAGACCAGAAAGAGATATTGGAAGAGATGCTGTTGCTGTTGCGTAAAGCCCTGGAGGATAGTGGTGCAGGGAATAGGCGGGAAAATTTTGCGGCCGAACTGCAAAAGGCGGAAAACCAGAAAAATATCCTTTTGGAAAAGCTGTTGGAAGGGGTGATTGATGATCAGACTTATCGGAGAAAAAGTAATGAACTACAGGAAAAGGTGGAGCAGTGTCAGGTGCAGATTAAAAAGCTGGAGGATGATACCCTGCAGAACAGGAAACTGGAGGAGCGCTTGGAGACGATCAGGGAACGTCTGGAACAGGGGGTGATACAGCAGGCACAGCTGGCAGAGATGCTTTCAGGCATTGAAAAAATAGTAGTATATCCGGGATGTCTGGAAATATGCTTTAATTCATGGGCGCTATTGGGAATAGAAGAGCTGCCGAAGGATTTTAAGATCAGGGAAGAGGCGGATAAGCTGGCTGTGATCACGGTCCCGCAAAATTGCAGCACTTCCCATTATCCAATGATGGAGACCGAGAAAGAACGGATCCTTGGCATGATGCGGGAGAATCCCCGGATCACGGCCAAGAAAATTGCCGGGGAAATGGGAGTTAATCTTTCTTTGGTGCTTCGGCGTATACGGGCGTTAAAGGAGGAGGGTAGAATCTATTACAGCGTATTAAATGGCAGGGGGGAATGGGTGATTGTGGATTAGGCACTTGACAATGAACCCCGCAGAAAATGGCAGAAATTTTATTCCCTGTTCAGATTAGGAAATGATGCAAGAGGCGCGGCATATCGACTTTAAGGTATGCCGAATCTTTTGTGCGAACGTCCGTGCAGTGTACAGATGCCTTACAGAAAACAATAGTGTAATTCCTTTGGGATTTTGCTATAATAGAGATGAAAAAGTGGAAATTGGGGAAAAGGAAACGGTATGGGAGAGATGGCAGAGCGCACCATAACATTATTTCATGGATCGGATCATGTAGTCAGGCAGCCGGTTTATCTTGGTGGAAAAGCGGATAATGATTACGGAAATGGATTTTATACAACAGAATATGAAGACCGGGCGAGAAGCTGGGCTGTCTTGAACGGGAATCCGGATAAGTCGGTCGTGAATGTATACGAGCTGGATAACCATGACCTGAATATATTAGACTTAAATGAACATGGAGTTTTGGTCTGGATTGCAGAGGTTGCGGCTAACCGAGGCACGGAACAGGCGGCGGCAGCTATGGTTGCCGACAGGCTGATTGAAGCATACAAGGTGGATACGGAAGGGTATGATATTATCAAAGGGTATCGGGCAGATGACAGCTATACGCAGGTTTTGGAAGCGTTTCTGCTTAACCAGATTAATATTTATGAAGTAAAGCGCCTGTTTTATAAAGGCTCTCTGGGTAATCAGATATTTCTCCGTTCACAGGAGGCTTTTCATCATATAAAATGGATAGATGCTTATATGGTTGTGGCGCAGGAGACTGACAGGCAGACAGATTATGAAGCGAGGAAAGCGGTGAACCAGTTCCTTTCGGCGAGAATGAAGGAGATACTGCTTGAGGGATATGTGGTTCCGGGTATTACGGCCAGATATGCAGTTCAAAATAAGCTGGCCTATCATAAAGAGGGGGATTGTTATGAGCAGACCGGCGTATCCTGAAGACTATCTGGAAAGTATGCGGATAAAGACAAAGTACCTTTTCCGACTCATCGCCCGCAACTGTCCAGATGTATTCGGCGTGATCAGACAGTATATGGAATGTGAATACCGCGGTTATATGGATATGGGAAATCCCCTTTACCTGAATAAATCCCCGAAACAGATTTTAGGGAGCCTTTCAGTCAGGATCGATCCGTCAAAAGAAATTGCGGATGGATATGATGAATTTGTCTTGGAGTGGATGGCGGATATTTATACTTGTATGCAGTGGAAATATGCGCTTGCCTCGGCGCAGATCGTGGAGCGGATTCCGCCTGAAAAATTGTACGGCATGTATGACCCGCTGCATGAGACGTCGGTAAAGAACGGGGTGGAAAAGCTACTTGAAATATATTTTAGAAGCCATGGGGAGGAATAGGAATGGGAATGTATGTGAACAGGGGAAATGAGAGCTTTGACAGGGCGAGGAGATCCCGAATTTATGTGGATAAAACCGGATTGCTGGAATATACGAATGAAGTAGTGGGTACGGAACAGTGTTATATATGCAACAGCAGACCGAGGCGGTTTGGCAAGTCTATGGCGGCAGGCATGTTGGCGGCATATTATGGGAGGGGGTGCGATTCCCGGGAATTGTTTGAAGGGTTGGAAATTGCCGGCAGACCGTCTTTTGAGGAGCATTTGAACAAATATGACGTGATCCATCTGGATATGGCTTATCTGTTGGTACAGAATAAGAGTGCGGCAGACACGGTGGCTTTTATGCAGAAATGCGTGATTGACGAGTTGAAGGATATCTATCCGGGGATCCTTACGGATGGGGATTCGGAACTGCCATTTGCTCTTTCCAAGGTAAATCACGCCGCTGCAGCTAGGTTTGTGATCATCATTGACGAGTGGGATGCCATTTTCCGCGAGACCGCCGGGGACAAGGACGGACAACAGGCATATATCCGCCTGCTCCGGGGGCTTTTTAAGGGGGAACAGTCAAAGGACTTTACCATGCTTGCCTATATGACGGGCATCCTGCCGATCAAGAGATACAATAGTGAATCGGCGTTAAACAATTTTAGAGAATTTACTATGATCAGCCCCAAACGTCTTTCAAAGTATATTGGTTTTACACAGCAGGAAGTAAGGGGGTTATGTGAAACATACCATATGGATTTTGAGGAGATGGCCAGATGGTATGACGGCTATTCTTTCCGGCAGGAACAGCATGTTTATAACCCCAATTCCGTGGTGAATGCCATATTGGACGGGGAATACGACAGTTATTGGAGCAATACGGTTTCTTATGAATCGCTGCGGGAATATATCAGCATGAATTTCGAGGGGCTGCGGGATCTGGTGGTGCAGATGTTTTCTGGAGCCAGATGTAGTGTGGATATTGGAGGCTTCCAGAATGATATGACCAGTTTTAAGAGCCGGGATGATGTGCTGACAGCGCTGATCCATTTGGGGTATCTTGCCTATGATGTGGATACAAGGGAGGCGTATGTGCCAAACGAAGAAGTGCGCATTGCTTTTGCCAGGGCGGTGAGGGATACGGACTGGGAACCGGTGATCCAGGCGATCAGGGATTCGGACAGGCTGCTAAAGGCGACATGGGATAAGGATGAAGAGCTGGTTGCGGAATACATCGATAAAGTGCACAGGGAGAATACTTCCATTCTTCAATACAATAATGAGAATGCGCTTAGCTGCGTGGTCACGCTGGCGTATTACAATGCGGTCAACGAATATATGCTGATCCGTGAGATGCCTTCCGGGAAAGGGTATGCGGATATGGTATTTCTTCCAAGAAAATATTCTGCGAAGCCTGCGATGGTTGTGGAATTGAAATATGGAAAGCCTGCCAGGAGTGCTATAGCGCAGATAAAGGAACGGCAGTATCCGGAGGCATTAAAGGATTTCCGGGGAAAGATTCTGCTAGTCGGAATCAGTTACGATAAGGATAAGAGATATTCCTGCCTGATTGAGGAGTGGGTGAAGGAATAGCGTCGTATATGTTCGGATATTCATTTCTATCACTGACGCTCATCAGCTAAACACCTGCGACCCGTAGATAATCAGATAGCCGAGACCGCGTCTCGCGGCCAGAAATTCCCCTATGATAACGCCCACAAGAGAAAGGCCGATGTTGACTTTCATACTGCTTAAAATGAGAGGCACGGAGCTTGGCAGTATCACTTTGGTGAGGGCGTCCCTGCGGCTGCCGCCCAGCGTATAGATCAGCTTGCACATTTCCGGGTCCACCTGGCAGAAGCCGGTGTAGAGGCTGATGATGGAACCGAAAACAGCTACGGAGATACCGGCAACGATGATGGTGTTTGTTCCCGTGCCAAGCCAGACAATGAGCAGCGGCGCGAGGGCGGATTTCGGCAGGGCGTTTAGGACGACGAGGTAAGGTTCCAGAATTTCGGAGAGGCTGTTCTGATACCATAGCAAGGTGGCGGCAAGGAGACTTAAGAGCGTAACCAGAAAGAAACTCGCGATTGTTTCAAACAGGGTAACGCCGGTGTGGGCGAAGAAGGAGTGATCCGCAAGCATCTGCCAGAGATATTTCACAATGCCGGATGGACTGCTGAAAAAGAAAGGGTCTATCCAGCCGAGTCTTGCGGCCATTTCCCACAATCCGAGAAAGAGGAGAAGAAGGAAAAATCTGCCGAGTGTGATCCGATGGTGGTGCCTGTGGTGGGCGCGCAGGAAATTTTCCTGCTGTGCGGAGACAGGCGGCGAAGTCTTATGCAATTGTCTTGTCATCGGTTAACACCTCCCATAATTGATTAAAGTATTCCTGATAGGCGGCGGTGCCGCGGACAGCCAGCGGGTCTTCCCGGCCTATTTCATAGCGGATTTCCATTTCACGCTTGACTCCTGCAGGACGTCTGGAGAGAACGATCACCCGGTCCGCCAGTGTGATGGCTTCGGAGAGATCGTGGGTGATTAACAGTGCGGTCTTTCCTGTCTCGCGGATGATGTTTGCGATGTCTGCGGAGACGGAGAGTCTGGTCTGGAAATCAAGGGCGCTGAAAGGTTCGTCCAGAAGAAGAAGATCCGGGTGGACGGCCATTGTGCGGATCAGGGCGGCCCGCTGTCTCATACCGCCGGAAAGCTCGGAGGGCTTTTTATCTTTAAAACCGATAAGACCGTAGTCTTTCAGAAGTTTCAGGATATAATCGGTGTTTTCCTTTGTGAGACTGTGGGTGAGTTCCAGTCCGAGAATAACGTTCTGGTAGACCGTGCGCCATTCAAAGAGATGGTCCCTCTGCAGCATATAACCTATTTTTAAGGTGGATTCTGGGCAGTAGTCCCGGGAGGAGAGTCCCCGGTAGAGCACTTCGCCTTCCTCCGGGGCGAGCAGTCCCGCAATGATGGACAGAAGTGTGGATTTGCCACAGCCGCTCGGGCCTACGACAGCTGCGAAGCTCCCTTCGGAAATCTGCAGATTGATGTGCGAAAGTGCGGGGGTTTCTGCCTTCAGATTGTGATAGGAGTAGGAAACATCCCGCAGAGAAAGTATTGGCTGCATAGAAAATGCCTCCTTATGTAGTTAACGACATCCTGTTTTTCGAGAACCGAAATCTTATGGGCCGTTTACTACGAGTATAGAATATTGTATGACGGGTAAGAAAATATGTGTTCTGATTGAAAACAAAACAGATTTATGATATCATCAAATTTAGATTTAATTAAAATGGAGGTTATGAGCATGGCGCAGTTGTGGGGCGGACGTTTCACGAAGGAGACGGATCAGCTTGTATATAATTTTAACGCGTCGGTCTCCTTTGACCAGAAATTTTTCCGGCAGGATATTGAGGGCAGTATTGTACATACGATTATGCTTGCCAAACAGGGAATTTTGACGAAAGAGGAGAAAGACGAAATCTTAAAAGGACTTACCGGGATCAGGCAGGATGTGGAGGACGGAAAGCTTACGATCACGGAGGAGTACGAGGATATCCACAGCTTTGTGGAGGCCAATCTGATCGGGCGGATCGGTGATGTGGGGAAAAAGCTGCACACGGGCAGGAGCCGGAACGATCAGGTGGCGCTCGACATGAGGCTGTATACGAGACTGGAAGTGCTGAACACAGATACTTTATTGAAGGAACTTTTGCAGACGCTTCTGGGGATCATGGAGGAACATACACAGACTTACATGCCAGGTTTTACCCATCTGCAGAAAGCGCAGCCGGTGACGCTTGCGCACCATGTCGGTGCTTACTTTGAGATGTTTAAGCGGGACAGATCGAGGCTGAAGGATATTTTTTACCGCATGAATTACTGTCCGCTGGGAGCGGGGGCGTTAGCGGGGACAACTTATCCTCTGGACAGGGCGTACACGGCATCGCTTCTCGGTTTTGAGGGGCCAACCTTAAACAGCATGGATTCGGTGTCCGACAGGGACTATCTGATTGAATTTTTGTCGGCTCTTTCCACGATTATGATGCATCTGAGCCGTTTCTGTGAAGAGATCATAATATGGAATTCCAATGAATACCGTTTTGTGGAGATCGACGATGCCTATTCCACGGGAAGCAGCATTATGCCCCAGAAGAAAAACCCGGACATCGCGGAACTGGTGCGGGGAAAGACGGGACGTGTCTATGGGGCGCTGATTTCTATTCTGACAACCATGAAGGGGATTCCCCTTGCATATAATAAAGATATGCAGGAGGATAAGGAACTGACCTTTGATGCCATTGACACGGTGAAGGGCTGTCTGGCATTGTTTGAGGGTATGATCCGCACCATGAAGTTCAATAAGGACGTGATGGAGAAGAGCGCGGCGATGGGCTTCACCAACGCCACAGACGCTGCAGATTATCTGGTAGGAAAGGGCGTGCCCTTTAGAGATGCCCACGGCATCATCGGCAGGCTGGTGCTTTTCTGTATTGAAAAGAACAGCAGCATTGATGAGCTTTCCATAGAAGAGCTAAAGGATATCAGCCCTGTTTTTGAGGAGGATGTCTATCAGGCCATCAGCTTGAAGACGTGCGTGGAAAAGAGGCTGACGATCGGTGCGCCGGGGCCGGAGGCCATGCGGGAAGTGATACGGATGCACAGGGAGTATCTGACGAAGGACTGGCAGGATGAGGATGACATGTTTGGCGGGATGCTTGGCGAAACAATGGATAAGGAAAGATAGAAAAATCACACGGATTAAGGAGGAGTGAGCTATTATGAGTGAGAAGTTGAAGGTAGGAATTTTAGGTGGCACGGGTATGGTAGGGCAGCGTTTTATCGCCCTTTTGGAGAACCATCCCTGGTTTGAGGTGACTACGATCGCGGCGAGTCCCCGGTCTGCCGGCAAGCCTTACGAGGAGGCAGTGGGAGACAGATGGAAGATGGATACGCCCATGCCCGAGGCGGTAAAGAAGATTGTGGTCAAGAACGTGAATGAGGTTGCGGAAGTCGCGGCGGAGGTGGATTTCGTCTTTTCTGCGGTGGATATGACCAAGGACGAGATCAAAAAGATCGAGGAAGAGTACGCGAAGACAGAGACGCCTGTGGTTTCCAACAACAGCGCACACCGCTGGACACCCGATGTACCTATGGTAGTGCCGGAGATCAACCCGGAACATTTTGACGTGATCGAGTTTCAGAAAAAGAGACTTGGCACGAAACGGGGATTTATTGCTGTGAAGCCGAACTGCTCGATTCAGAGTTATGCGCCGGTGCTCACCGCGTGGAAGGAGTTTGAGCCTTACGAGGTGGTGGCGACTACCTATCAGGCAATTTCCGGCGCGGGCAAGACCTTTAAGGACTGGCCGGAGATGGTGGAGAACGTGATTCCATACATCGGCGGCGAGGAGGAGAAGAGTGAGAAGGAGCCGCTTCGGATCTGGGGACAGATTGTGGACGGCGAGATTGTACCGGCGGCAAGTCCGGTAATTACCTGTCAGTGCATCCGTGTGCCTGTGTTAAACGGCCATACAGCGGCGGTATTTGTGAAATTCAGGAAAAAGCCTACGAAAGAGCAGCTTGTGGAGAAGCTGGTGCAGTTTAAGGGGCTGCCTCAGGAATTGGAGCTTCCAAGTGCGCCGAAGCAGTTTATCCGGGTGATGGAGGAGGACAACCGCCCGCAGGTGAAGCTGGATGTGGATTATGAGAACGGTATGGGAATCAGTGTGGGACGTATCCGTGAGGACAGCGTGTATGACTGGAAGTTCGTGGGACTTTCCCACAATACCGTGCGCGGCGCGGCTGGGGGAGCTGTACTCTGCGCAGAGACATTGAAGGCGAAAGGGTATATTTCAAAAAAATAAGGGTGTTTGATAAGGGAACTGTAAACACAGATGATGATATGAGGGGAGGGGCGCCGTCTGGGGAGAACGGCGCGCGTACACGGTGATAAGCACGGAGAACAATGAGAGGGGAAACGGGACACAGCAGTTTGCGCAGGAGTATGAAAAACTTCGTCAGGACGAGAAAATGCTCCGGCTGTTGTGTGAGACGTCAAGCAGCGCGTTTATTTATTACAATTATAAGGAAGACCGGGTTGAGACGTTAGGAAGCTGGGATTATTTCTTTGATTTTTCTGTCTCTGATATGAATGATTTGACAAAACTCTATGACAGAGTGGAGGAACAGTATGAAATTCCGCTCAAGGAAGGGCTGTTTATTGAAAAACAGAAGAGGGACAGAGAAAACTTTGAGATAAAGGTGAAAGAGAGCCGTCTCTGTATCGAGGTGGAGGTAAACGTTGTCTATGATTCTGAGGGGAACCCGGCGGATAAAATCATACGGTTTAAGGATGTGACCAAATTAGCGGCCCAGAAGGATGAGCTTATCTACATGGCCTATTACGATGTTCTGACGGGACTTTATAACCGAAACTATTTTGTAAGGCTTTTGGGAGAGCTTCTGCGCCGCGCGGAAAAGGAAACGAAAAAAGTAGCGGTGATGTTCATGGATTTTGATGATTTCCGCAGAGTCAATGACGGCATGGGCATTATAGCCGGGGACGAACTGGTGCAGCTTTTTGGTCAATATCTGACTGGTCTGATGAACAGCAATGTGATCGTTTCCCATTTCAGTACGGATATTTACTGTATCGGGATCTATGATCCCTGTGGGGCAAGAAGCGTGGACACGATTTACCGTGTCATCAGGGAGCGACTGAAAAAACCGTTTAAAATGATGGACGGACAGGAGGTCACCATGACGGTGAGCGTGGGGGTGTCCGAATACCCGGAGGCGGCGCTTGGGACATTGGAATTGATCAATTGCGCAGAGATTGTCATGTTTAAGGCGAAGAGCGGCGGAAAGGATAAAATCCAGTATTTTGAGGGTGCGATTCTGGAAAAATTTCTGCAGACTGTGGCCATTCAGAACAAACTGAAAGAGGTTGTGTTTGAGCAGAACTTTACCATGTATTTTCAGCCTCAGTATTATGCCGAAAATGGAAAATTCCGCGGTGTGGAGGCGCTGATCCGCTGGAGGGACAACAAAGGGGATATGATAAGTCCCGCAGTTTTTATTCCGATCGCGGAAAAGAACGGAACCATCGTGCCGATTGGGAACTGGGTGATAGAAAAGAGTGTGCAGACTTATGCCCAGTGGCGCGATAAATATCATTATCCGCTGATCCTATCCTTGAATGTCTCGGCGGTACAGTGCAAGAAGCATGACTTTACAGACTGTCTGATGCAGATTCTGGAAAGATACGATGTTTCTCCGGGTGAGATAGAAATTGAAGTGACGGAAACCATTTTGATAGAAGATTTTGATGAGATAAGTGAACGGCTGGGCGAGTTGAAAAATGCAGGGGTGAAAATTTCGCTGGATGACTTCGGTACAGGATTTTCTTCTCTGGCCTATTTAAAAGGGCTGCCGATCAACACGCTGAAAATTGATAAAACTTTCGTGGATACCCTTCTTACGGACAGGAATACAAAGATTATTACGGAATCCATCATTTATATGGTGAAACGTCTGGGATATGAAACGATTGCGGAAGGTGTGGAGACCAGGGAGCAGTTTCAGTATCTGAAAGAGCTGGAATGCGATATGATTCAGGGATATTATATGGGCAGACCGATGCCGGCGCAAGGCATAGCGGATATACTTGAGAAATTGACAGCGAAGGTAGGATAAGGCGGACAGGACTATGTTACTGGGAAGAACAACAGAACTTGGTTATCTAAATAATTATTATGACAGAGACGGCAGTCAGATTCTGATTGTTTACGGACAGAAACATATCGGTAAGACCGCGCTTGTAAAGGAGTTTATGAAGGACCGTCCGGGGTACTATTACCTTGCCAGCGCCTGCTCGGAGAGAGAACAGGCATACCTGTGGGGCAGACAGCTTACCCATGACGGCTATGTGGTAGATAAATTTCCGACCTTTCAGGAAATATTTGAAAAACTGGCCCATCGCGTGACAGGGAAAAAGGTGCTGGTGATTGACGAATTTCAGAATATTGTGCGCGCCAGTGATGCCTTTATGAAGGATCTGGTGGCTTTTGTGCACAGTCAGTGGAACCGGGACGATGTGATGGTAATTCTGGTGAGTTCCTCGATCGGGTGGATTGAAAACAGCATGATAACCCGGATAGGGGAGGCAGCTTATGAGCTTTCAGGCCTTCTTAAGATTAAGGAGATGCCTTTTGCAGATCTGGTGGAACGGTTTCCGAATTTCCGCATTGAAGAGTGCGTGGAAGCCTATGCCATTTTGGGAGGGATTCCCGGGCTGTGGAATCAGTTTGATGACAGATTGACGATCCAGCAGAACATCTGCCGCAACATTCTTGACTGCAACAGCTTTCTCTTTGAGGAGGGGGAGCGCATTCTCACGGAACAACTCAGAGAACCGGGAGTCTATAACACGATTATGGCATCTATCGCCGCAGGAGATCACAAGCTGAACGATCTCCATCTGCACACCGAATTTTCACGGGCGAAGATCAGTGTTTATCTGAAAAATCTGATTGAGCTGGAGCTGGTGGAGAAGGTGTTTTCCTATGATACAGCGGGAAAGGAGAATGTGCAGAAGGGAATTTATCGAATCAGCCATCCGTTCGTTGATTTTTATTATACCTATATGTATCCGCACCTGAGTGATCTGCAGATGCTCTCGGTGGGTGAGTTCTATAATCACTATATCATGCGGGACTTCAGACGCTATGTGTCCGGCTACTTCAAACAAGTTTGCAGGCAGCACCTGGCGCGGCTTGGAGAACGTCACAGGCTTCCTATCCAATGCGGAGCCATCGGGGAGTGGATTGGCAAGGTGGGCGCTCTGGATATCATTGCCCAGGATGAGGAAGGACGCACGCTGATCGGGCTTTGTAACTGGGAAAAACCCATGACTTATGAGGATTACGAGAAGCTCCTGCTCTATGCGAAAAAAGCAAAGATCAGTGCGGACTATATTTATATGTACACGGCTTTCCGATTTGACGAGAAGCTGAATCTGGAGGCGAAGGTCAAATCGAACCTGAAGCTTGTGCAGATTTCGGATCTGTGAGAACCGTTCAGTCAGATCGTAAAGTGACGGCAGGAGTTTTATGGGAAAAAGTTTGTTTATTGCGGAGAAACCCAGCGTGGCGAAGGAATTTGCCAAGGCTTTGAAATATAATATGAAAAACCGCGACGGCTATATGGAGTCCGAGGAGGCGGTTGTGACCTGGTGTGTGGGACATCTGGTAACCATGAGTTACCCGGAAGTCTACGATGAGAAATATAAGAGATGGTCTTTGGAGACGATTCCCTTTATTCCGCAGGAATTTAAGTACGAAGTCATCGACAGTGTGAAAAAGCAGTTTGGCATTGTGAGCGGACTTTTGAACAGGAAGGATGTGGAGACGATCTATGTCTGCACCGACTCCGGGCGGGAGGGCGAATATATTTACCGTCTCGTGGAACAGCAGGCCGGTGTCTCAGGGAAGGTCAGAAGGCGGGTGTGGATCGATTCCCAGACCGAGGAGGAGATCCTGCGGGGCATTAGAGAGGCGAAGGATCTTTCAGCTTACGATAATCTTTCCCACGCGGCGTATCTGCGGGCAAAAGAGGATTATCTGATGGGAATTAATTTTTCCCGTGCCCTCACGTTGAAATACAGCTATTCTATTAAAAATTACTTAAATGCTGACAAGGCGGTGGTTTCTGTCGGCCGGGTGATGACCTGTGTGCTCGGCATGGTGGTGAACAGGGAGCGGGAGATCAGGGAGTTTGTGAAAATCCCCTTTTACCGCATTCTGATGAAGGCGGATATCGCAGGCCATGAGTGTAGTCTGGAGTGGAAGGCCGTTGAGGGATCCCGGTTTTACCAGTCCCCGAAAATTTATAAGGACAACGGCTTTCTGGAGGAAAAGGACGCGGATGCGTTTCTTGCCTTTTTGCAGGAACAGCCGGGGGAAACGCCGCTGGTGGAAAAGATCGAGCGGAAGAAAGAGACGAAGAATCCGCCTCTTTTGTACAATCTGGCGGAGCTGCAAAACGACTGCTCCAAGCTCTTTAAAATCAGTCCCGATGAGACGCTCAGGATTGCGCAGGAGCTTTATGAGAAAAAACTGACCACGTATCCCAGAACGGACGCCAGGGTTCTCTCCACGGCGGTTGCAAAGGAGATTGGTAAAAACATAAAAGGGCTGCTAAATTACCAGCCTGTGGCGGCATTTGCGGAGAAAATTCTGAGGGAAGAACGGTTTCAGGGGATTGCGAAGACAAGATATGTGAATGATAAACAGATTACGGATCACTATGCGGTTATTCCCACAGGACAGGGTCTTTCCGCGCTGAATGGTCTGCATCCGACCTCGGCGAAGGTGTACGAGATCATAGTCAGGCGGTTCTTAAGCATTTTTTATCCGGCGGCGGTCTACCAGAAGATTACTTTGACGGCAAAATGCAAGGGAGAGACCTTTGTTTCCAGCTTTAAAGTACAGGCGGAACAGGGTTATCTCGAAGTTTCGCAAAATTCTTTTGCAAGAAAGAAGGTAGAGGAGTATACTGAAAGAGAGACTGTCGATGAGGAACAGGAGACTTCCTGCGATATATCGTTCATGGAAGCGCTCGGCGCTCTGAAAAAGGGTGCGCCGCTTGACAAAAAAACGCTGGAAAAGAAGGAGGGGGAGACTTCCCCGCCCAAGCGTTACAATTCGGGAACCATGATTCTGACGATGGAAAATGCCGGACAGTTTATCGAGGATGAGGAACTGCGGGCACAGATCAAAGGTAGCGGAATCGGCACGTCTGCCACAAGGGCGGAAATATTAAAGAAGCTGGTACATATCAAATATCTGGATTTAAATAAAAAGACGCAGATTATCACGCCCACACTTTTGGGAGAGATGATTTATGAGGTGGTAGCAGGTTCGGTAAAGCCGCTCCTGGATCCAAGACTGACGGCAAGCTGGGAGAAAGGACTGACTCTTGTGGCTTCCGGGGAAATTACAGAGGAAGAGTATATGGTGAAGCTTAACGATTTCGTGACAAGACGGACGAATTTCGTCAAGCAGATGGCCAATCAGGGCGCCCTCTACCATAGATTTCAATATGCGTCCCAGTTTTATAAAGAGGCAAAAAAGGAAAAGGGGTAAAAAAGATGATCGGATTGCAGAATGCCACGATTGAGGCCCTCTACACACTGGAGGAGACAATCGCAAAGGAAGTGTTCACGGGACTTACTTATCCGTGGGAAGCGCTCCCGAAGATTAAAGATTTCATCATTTCCCTGGGGGAGACGCTCCCGGAGGAAAAGTACGAGAGAAGAGAAGGCAATATATGGATTGCAAGGTCGGCGAAGGTGTTTCCAAGTGCCTATATCGGCGGCCCTGCCATCATTGATGAGGAGGCGGAGATTCGGCACTGTGCGTTTATCAGAGGCAGTGCGATTGTGGGAAAAGGCGCGGTTGTCGGCAATTCCACCGAGCTTAAGAACGTGATCCTCTTTAATAAGGTGCAGGTGCCCCATTATAATTATGTGGGTGACAGCATTCTCGGGTTTAAAGCGCACATGGGAGCCGGTTCTATCACCTCCAATGTGAAGAGTGATAAAACGCTTGTGGTGGTGAAAGCCGGGGAGGAGACGTTAGAGACAGGGTTGAAAAAATTTGGTGCTATGCTGGGAGACCAGGTGGAAGTGGGATGTAATTCCGTCTTGAATCCGGGTACAGTGATCGGCAAAAACACCAATATTTATCCGACCTCTATGGTGAGAGGACTGATTCCGGCAGACAGCATTTATAAGCGTCAGGGTGAAACAGTGGAGAAACGGCTGTAAGCCGGGCCGGAAGAAGCGGCAGAACAGTCAGAGAAAGTGTGTGTTGGGGATGAGCGTATGGCGATTGATTTAAGTATTGAAAACTTTGGCTCGATGATCGACAATATCATAGCAGGAATCTGTTTCTTCGAGTATGAGGATGGGGAGATGAAGCCCATCTTTGTCAACGAAGGATTTTTCCGCATGCTTGGCTATTCCCGGGTAGAGGGCATGAAGTATCTGGAGAGAGTGGAGCTGAGTATTATTCCTGATGACCTTCCGACTTACAGGCAGGCTATCAGGGATGTGCTTAAGGATGACGGTGTGGTAGATACTGAGTTTCGTACGGTAACCGGCAGCGGTAATCTGCGCTGGCTGCATGTCCGGGGAAATCTTTATGCCAGAGAGGGAAGAAAATATACGATTGTATCTGTGATCGAGGATATCACAGAGAGAAAGAGTGTGGAGGAAGAGCTGCAAAGACAGGCGGAGCGTCTGCACATTCTGTCCCAGGCTGAGGGCGAAAAGATTATTGATTACAATGCCAAGACGGACGTTATGATTATCAGGACGAACGATGAGTACGGCATGGCGCAGGATGAAATCCACAGCAGATATATGCAGAGATTTAATGCGGCAATGATCTACAAGGAAGACGTTGCCTATTACAAGGCTGTTCTGGAGAGTCTGCTCAAGTCTCCCAAGCATGACACCATTGAATTTCGGATTAAGCGGTTCGATGAAGACTATACATGGTATCAGGCCAACTTGACGTCCCTTCTGGGTGCAGAGGGATATGTGACCCGTATCGTGGGTCGTATGATCAACATTGATGACAGAAAGAAAAAAGAAATGGAGCTCCTTCTGCGGGCGGAGAAAGACGCGCTGACGGGCATTTATAATCAGGGAGCCACCGAGCAGCTGATTCATAACGCTATTGAGGACGGAAATGAGAACTCGCTGAGCGCGATGATGATTATCGATCTGGATAATTTTAAGGAGGCCAACGATCTTCTGGGGCATGCCAACGGAGACCAGCTTCTGGAGAAAACTGCCGGGATTCTGAAGGAAATGTTCAAGGGCGGAGACGTGATCGGCCGTATCGGCGGCGATGAGTTCCTCGTTTATATGAGAAATCTGGAATCCATTTCCGATGCGGATGAGATGGCGGGCAATATCGTAAAGCAGGTGAGGTACGATCTTGACTTCGAGGGACAGCCGATTCATGTGACCTGCAGTGTAGGTGTGGCTGTATATCCTTATCACGGCAAAAATTATGAGGAACTTTTTGAGAAAGCTGACAGGGCGGTGTACACCGTTAAGGCCAACGGTAAAGACGGTTATCGTGTCTACCATGCCGCAAGCACGACAGTGTATCACGCCAATAGAAAAGTCGGCTATGATATGACAAAGACGATAGATTATGACAGGCATATCGAAGATCAGGTGATGCAGATTCTGTTTGAGGATAAGATGCTGGAGTCTGCCCTGCGTTCGTCTCTGGAGCTGATGACTGCGAAATATCAGTTCCACAGAGGTTATATCTGCGGAAACGATTCGCTGCCGATCTCCCGTACCATACAGTTTACGGTGAAGAAGTATGCTACGGGAAAAGAGGCAGAGGAGCATTATGAGCTGAAACGGATGGTGAATGAGATTCTTTATTCCTTCTTCCCGGGTGTGGCCATGATCCATGATTATGACCTGACGGCGGAGGAGATGCGGGAGTATTTCCGGGCGGAGGGCATTAAGAGCATGCTTTACTATCCGCTGACCTCGCAGGGCGAGTTTCAGGGCGCCATCGTGTTTGAGAACCACGAGGATGTGCAGATGGAGTTGTCAAAGAGTGAGATGGAGGAAGTCCGCTCCCTGTTCCGTCTGATGGAGGCGCATATTCTCCAGATCGGGCTGATGGACCGGCTGCAGAATTTTGTGGCGCAGGTCGCCATCTTCGACAATATGGACAGTTTTGTCTATGTGATAAATCCAGATAACTACGAGATCAGCTTTATCAACAAAAAAGTGCTTTCAGATTCGCCGAATGTGAAGATCGGTGATATCTGCTATAAGGCGCTGCAGAACAGGGATACACCTTGCGAAAACTGCATTTTGCGCAATCTGGATAAAAAAGATCCGCACTGCCGCTGTACGGAGGAGATGTTCAATTATTCCTTGCGCAGCTGGACGAGAAGCAGTGCGAGCTGGCTGGAGTGCAGGGAAGAGAACGGCCTTGCCCTCATAAACAGCTTTGACATATCAGAGTATTTTATGGGGTAACAGTTCAGCCATAAGAAAAAATTGACAAACATCTGGATTTTTTTCCTCTGATATGAGACAATGGGACTGGCGGTTATGACAGGCGATCCGGCCTGTTATCAAATAATTAATACATAATCGAAAGGAGTTATCACATGATCTATTCAAAAGAAGTGGAAGAAATGTGTACAGTGGCACAGGGTGTTCATCATGGCTGTGCGCCGATCCCCGAGGAAGCAAAGTGGGTGCAGGCGAAGGAAGTGAAGGATATTTCCGGCTTGACACACGGCGTAGGCTGGTGTGCTCCTCAGCAGGGCGCTTGTAAGCTGACCC
Organism: Lachnospiraceae bacterium; assembly: GCA_910575775.1. Lineage (GTDB taxonomy): Bacteria > Bacillota > Clostridia > Lachnospirales > Lachnospiraceae > UBA3282. Next base: position 74,667 of record CAJTEY010000008.1, read on the forward strand.
TGAATGTGAAGGAGGGTATCATCCAGGAGGCTCTTGTTGAGACCATCGGATGTTCAGGTATGACACACTCCGCAGCTATGGCTTCCGAGATTTTACCGGGTCTTACGGTTATGGAAGCGCTCAACACGGATCTGGTGTGTGACGCCATCAACACTGCTATGAGAGAGCTGTTCTTACAGATCGTGTACGGCCGTACACAGTCTGCATTTTCCGAGGACGGTCTCCCGGTAGGCGCAGGTCTTGAGGATCTGGGCAAGGGCTTGAGAAGCCAGGTGGGTACGATGTACGGTACGCTCAAGAAAGGCCCCCGTTATCTCGAGATGGCTGAGGGTTATGTGACAGGGATCGCTTTGGATGCAAACGATGAGATTATCGGCTATAAGTTCGTAAGTCTCGGCAAGATGACAGACTTCATCAAGAAGGGCGATGACCCGAATACAGCATATGAGAAGGCATGTGGTCAGTACGGCCGCGTGGACGATGCTGTGAAGATCATTGATCCCAGATGCGAATAACAGAGGTAAATTCCTTCGGAATTAACCTCGCGAGCGCTGCTTCGCAGGCTCGGAACATAGAGATAATAGGAGGACAAAAATAAGATGGCTTTATTTGAATCATATGAAAGAAGAATTGATAAAATCAATTCCGTATTGAACAGCTATGGCATTTCTTCTATTGAAGAAGCTGATAAAATTACAAAAGATGCCGGCTTGGATGTATACGAGCAGGTGAAGAAGATCCAGCCCATCTGTTTTGAGAACGCATGCTGGGCTTATACCGTAGGCGCGGCTATCGCAATCAAAAAGGGCTGCAAGAAGGCGGCTGACGCTGCTGCAGCAATCGGCGAGGGTCTGCAGGCATTTTGTATTCCCGGCTCCGTGGCTGATACCCGTAAGGTAGGTCTGGGCCACGGCAATCTCGGCAAGATGCTCCTTGAGGAGGAGACAGACTGCTTCGCATTCCTGGCAGGCCACGAGTCCTTTGCAGCGGCTGAGGGTGCGATCGGTATTGCTGAGAAGGCGAACAAGGTTCGTCAGAAACCCCTTCGTGTTATTCTTAACGGTCTTGGAAAAGATGCGGCTAAGATCATTTCCAGAATCAACGGTTTCACCTTTGTGGAGACCGAGTATGATCCTTATACCAACGAGGTGAAGGAAGTGAGCAGAACCCCTTATTCCGAAGGTCTTCGCTCCAAAGTAAACTGCTACGGTGCAAACTCCGTACCCGAGGGTGTGGCTATCATGTGGAAGGAGAATGTGGACGTATCTATCACTGGCAACTCCACCAACCCGACCAGATTCCAGCATCCTGTGGCAGGTACATATAAGAAGGAGAGAACAGAGGCGGATAAGAAGTACTTCTCTGTTGCATCCGGCGGCGGCACAGGCCGTACCCTGCATCCCGACAACATGGCTGCAGGTCCTGCATCCTATGGCTTTACGGATACACTTGGCCGTATGCACTCTGATGCACAGTTTGCGGGTTCTTCTTCCGTGCCTGCGCATGTGGAGATGATGGGTCTGATCGGTATGGGCAACAACCCGATGGTTGGCGCTACCGTGGCTGTGGCTGTTTCGATTGAGGAAGCGGCTAAGGCTGGGAAATTCTAAAGTTTAGAATAAAAGAAAGTGTTAAAAGCCCGTAAATTCAAATGTTTGCGGTTAGAGGGAAGTAATTTCAGATTAGGCGGTATAGCCCCGATTACAAGGGCTGTACCGTCTTTTTTTGCTTCTAGGGAAGGCGGGCCGTAAGCATAGTGTTTGACTGCAAAATATGGTATGCTATGTACAGAGACTTATTTGGAGGAAGTGATATGAGAAAGGAAACGAAAATATTACTATTGTGCTTAAATGCTTTTGAGACAATGGAATTTAGTCCCTTTGTGGATGTTTTTGGATGGGCGCATGATGACTTTAATTGTGATATAGGGATTGATATATGTGGATTCAACCGTACGATCGTAAGTACATTTGGAGTGTCCATAACAGCAGATATTCTAATAGATGATGTTGACGCAGACCAATATGATGCGTTGGCGATACCTGGAGGATTTGAAGAATATGGATTTTATAAGGAGGCGTACCATGAAAAAACACTAAACTTAATTCGCTCTTTTCATTCACATCATAAGCCCATTGCGGCAGTCTGTGTTGCTGCTTTTCCATTAGCTAAAAGTGGTATATTAAAAAATAGAAAAGCCACAACATATCATTTGCAAGGTGGATATAAGAGAGAGGAATTGAAAAATTTTGGAGTTGTACTCGGAGAGGAATGGATCGTAGCTGATGATAATATCATAACATCTTCATGCCCGAAAACGGCTCCGGATGTGGCGTTTCGCTTATTAGAAATGCTTACATCGCAAGAAAAAGCTTTTGAAGTCAAGAAAGTCATGGGATATTGACAAATACAATATTGCTTTCTTTATGGAGGATGCGGATTATAAGCCATATAAGGAAAATGCGGATCATTGGTGGGATACCGCGTACCGGGTTTATCTGGATGAGGAGCTGGGCATCGTTCAGGTTGGCGAGGAGCGTTACCGGGAAGTGATCGGACTTTTTATGGAAGCCGTGGATCATGCAGTACCGGCAAAGGAATTTGAGGAAGTATTCGGAGCGCACAGACAGCGATTTTGACCTGCTGTTTTCTATGTATGTTTCTTACAGATCAAAATAGTCAGGGGAAGGAAGCGGGTATGGAAAGGAAACGGGCTTTTACAGCAGTGTTTTGTTGTGTCTTTTATTTCTTTGTATTGTGGGGTGAGAGCCTATATTTTAGAGGTTGACTACACAATGGGGTGATGCGATATCAAGTATATGATAAGATGTCTGTAAGAACGGGAGTTTTTTGAACAGAAGCAGGGATTTTCTTGTGTTCCCCTGTGTAACCGTGTATAATAAATGCCATAGTGTTTGTGAATGGATTTCCGGCACAATGGCAATACTTGGTATCAGAGGACGACAGAGAGTGTATGGGTGCATACTGCTGTAACGTCCGAAAGAAAGGAGTGTTGACCATGATATTGACGGAGAAAGAGACAACAGCGCTGCGGGATCTGCAGACACAGGAGAAGTCCTGCATCACAAAGTATGAGAAATATGCCGCCCAGGCGAAGGACACGGAACTGCAGAGCCTGTTTCGGACGCTGCAGCAGGATGAGCAGAAACATTACCAGTCCATCGGGCAGGCGCTTCACGGCAATGTGCCGGACTGTGACTGCAATGATTCGCAGGGCAAAAATTATGCGCCGAAGGGCACATACAAGGACGGCGCGAACGCTGCGGACAAGGAGCACGACTGCTTTCTTGCCACGGATTGTATTGGGACAGAGAAGCTGGTATCGGGAGAGTACAATACCAATGTGTTCTCCTGCGACAATTCGGGCTTAAGAAAACTTCTTGCTGACATACAGGTTGAGGAGCAGAACCATGCGGAGATGCTTTATAAATATAAGCAGGTAAACGCGATGTCGTAGAAGTTGATGGCCGGGATCGGACGTGAGTAGGAGAAATACCCGACAAGAGAAATTTCTCCTACTCAACGGTTTTGGATGTGAGGATGGTATGTTTAGTTTTTTGGTGGGGTTACAGATCCTGACGGTTCTGGGATGCTTTGGTTTTGTAATACTTATGACGAGGCAGCGTGAAAGTGCGCTCTCTAAGTTGATGCTCTGCATCGGTTTCCTTGGCGCAATCCAAAACGCAGGGTATCTGCTGGAACTGCTCTCCCGGAATATTGGGGAGGCGATGACCGCCGTGCGCGTTGAGTTTATGGGCGGCGCCTTTATTACCACGTTTCTCTTTGTATTCACGGCAAAGTATTGTGGATACCGTCTCTATGCAAGGCTGGAAGCCTTTATGTTCTGCCTGGACGGCGTGGTGCTTTTGTGCATTTGGGGATACCGCTATACACCGATCTACTATTCAAGGGTTTCCTTTGTGACAGATGGTCTTTTTCCGCATCTGATACTGGAAAAGGGACCTCTTTATTATGTGTTTCTGGCACAGATGATGTTCCAGATGGTGGGAAGTTTTTTCCTCACGGTACAGGCGAACAGAAGGGTTGGGAGCGGAAAGAAAAATGTCAATCTGATAGCTCTGGGCGCCTGCAGCATTTTCCCTATTCTGGGATTCATATGTAATGAACTGACCTGGATTGAGGGATATGACGCGGTGCCTGTATGTGAAGGGCTTGGTATTCTGGCTTTTGGAATTGTAGTAGTTTTTTATCATATATTTGATATTACCATTACTGCCCATGAGGATATTATCAAATCTATGGATGAGGCTGTCCTAATTGTGAATGTGGACGGCGGATTTCTTGAGGCGAATGACAAGGCGAAAGAACTGTTTCAGAGCCTGGCCGGATTTAAGACGGGAGAGCAGGTCTGTAAGGAGAATTTGAGGGAGATTTTTGCCGCCAATACATATTTTGAGCATACAAGCGGCAATCATATCTTTGAGGTACATGCGAACAAAATCTGGAATAACCGTGTGCTTGTGGGATATTCTATTGTGTTTGTGGATATGACCCAGAGCAGGAGACAGCTTGAGCAGATGAAGATTCTGAAGGCGCACGCGGAGGAGGCCAATCGTGCCAAATCGGAGTTTCTTGCCAGAATGTCCCATGAAATCAGAACACCGATCAACGCCGTGCTGGGTATGAATGAGATGGTGCTCAGGGAGTCCACCGAAGAGGACATCAAAAAATATTCGATGGATATCAAGACATCGGCGCAGGCACTGCTGGGCATCATCAATGATATTCTGGACTTTTCTAAAATAGAGTCGGGTAAAATGGAGATTGTCCCTGCAGAGTATGAGTTTAACAGCATGCTGAATGACCTGTATAATATTTTTTCTCTGCGCGCACAGGAAAAGGGACTTCGGTTCGACGTGTCCGTGGATCCGTCACTGCCCTCAAAACTTTACGGAGATGATCTGCGTATCCGTCAGGTACTCGTAAATCTACTGACTAATGCGGTCAAATACACCGGCAAGGGAACCGTCAGCTTTGAAGTGACGGGAGAACGGGAAGGCGCAGACGTGATTTTACGCTATACGGTGCGTGATACAGGCATTGGCATCAGACAGGAAGATATTCCGAAGCTGTTTTCAGCTTTTGAGCGTATTGATGAGGAAAAAAATCGAAATATAGAGGGTACGGGACTAGGCATGAACATTTCCCTTCAGCTCTTAAAGCTGATGAATACCGATCTGCATGTGGAGAGCGTTTACGGGGAAGGCACACGGTTCTTCTTTTCACTTCGGCAGGGCGTTGTGGATGTAGAGCCGGTCGGGGATTTTCAGGAGCGCGCCAGAAAAGCGGCCAGGGAGCACAGCTATCATGCCGGTTTTACGTCGCCTGAGGGGGAAATCCTTCTTGTGGATGATAACCGTGTGAACAGAAGGGTGTTCTGCGGCCTTCTGAAACAGACGCAGGTTAAAATTACGGATGTGGGGAGCGGCAGGGAGTGCCTCGACCATATCAGGCAGAAACACTATGACCTGATTTTCCTGGATCATATGATGCCTGAGATGGACGGTATGGAGACCATACAGAAGATGAAGGAGATGGGCGATAATCTCTGCCAGAATACACCGATGATTATGCTGACGGCAAATGCGATTGTGGGAGCAAAGGAGCAGTATCTGGAAGCCGGTTTTGATGATTTTCTTGCAAAACCTATCGACCAGACGAAACTGGAGCGGCTTGTGATGCACTGGATGCCGCAGGAGAAGATTCACAGCAATACATAGAGTGAGAAGTAATTCTAAAGACGTCCCGCCATAGGACGGAACGCCAAGAATTACTAAGTCTCACTCGAGAGAATGCCTAAAAGAGGCATTCTCCGCATGAAAAGGAAAGAAAGAGAGAAAGAAGGAATAACTGCCATGAGAGAAAACTTGAAAGTCAAGGTGACGGCGCCGCAGTATACGGTAGTTTCAGGAGTAACATTTGCGCAGGTGGATGCCTGGTTCGGGCATACAAGAAGAGATTTGAAAATGGATATTATTTACCCGGAGGATGGGACAAGGAAATATCCGTGTGTGGTATGGATCTGCGGTGGCGCGTGGCTGCGCATGGACCGTTCCGCTCATCTGGCGTATTTGTCAGAGCTTGCGAGAAGCGGTTTTGTGGTGGCAAGTGTGGAATACCGCACATCCAACGAGGGGAATTTCCCGGATCAGCTTACAGATGTAAAGGCAGGCATCCGCTATCTGAGAGCGATGAGCAGGCGTTATCACGTTGATGTGGAGCGGTTTGGCGTAATGGGAGAGTCGGCGGGCGGTTATCTGGCGGCAATGGCGGCGCTGGCAGATGATAAGGCTTATGATGTGGGCGCGTTTACGGAGTATTCCAGCAAAGTGCAGGCGGCCTGCCCATGGTATCCGCCGGCAGATGTGACGTCATTTCCTTATCCTTCGCCTGTGGAAGCGGCCGCATCTATGGAATCTTTGCTGCTCGGAAAAAATGTGGCGCTGTATAAGGAAGAGGCATTAAAGATCTGCCCGGTTTCTTATGTGACGAAGGATGCGCCACCGTTCTTCATCATACATGGTGACGACGACCATACCGTTCCTTTTGAGCAGGGAGAAATCCTGCACGATAAGCTGGAGGAGGCAGGCGCAGATGTAAAGCTTCTTGTGTTGGAGGGGGCGGATCATGCCGATATGCCGTTTTTCCAGAAAGAGCTCTGGGATCGGATAGTCAGCTTTTTCCGGGAGAAGCTGGGAGCGGCGGAACCTGTATAAGAAGAGTGAGAAGGGGAAATAATGAGTTACTATTTAGTTGATTTTGAGAATGTAAAGAAGGACGGGCTGGACGGCATACACAAGCTGGGAAAAGAGGACAAGGTATGTATTTTTTATAGTAAAAATGCGGACAGCATCACCTTTGACCAGCATAGGAGGATTACGGAATCCCAGGCAACTATTGAGTTTTGCAAGGTGGATGTGGGAAGTAAAAATGCGCTGGATTTTCAGCTTGCCACGCAGCTTGGGTATCTGATTGCGAATCAGGCTGCCAATATGTATTACATTGTCAGCAAAGATAAGGGATTTGAAATTCTGAGCGGCTATTGGAAAAGCAGGGGTGTCTCGGTGACGCTGATTGCTGATATCACGGGACGAAGCCATGACCATGAGACACAGGAGCTGCGGGAGAAACTGCAGGCGGTCATCAAAGAGGACGAGGAAGTGACCGTGGAGGAAATCTTAAAAATTGTCCAGCAGTATAAGACGAAGCAGGGCATTATGAATGCGCTGATGAAGAAATATCCAAGCGCCGATAATAAAAAGTCCAGCAAGATTTATAAGACGATCAAACCGCTTCTCTCGGATAAAAAGGGAAGCTGAGGGAAGTGTGGATAAACCGGGTAAAAGACGGTAGAATGAAGAAAGAACAGTTTATTGTGGGTCAGGGCGTATTTGGGAAAACGACAATCGCAAAAAGGAAAAGGAAGAGTGAAAAGTATGAGAAGCAGAAAGAAAACGATGTTTTTGACGGGACTTCTGATTGTATTTGCCGGGGTGGTCTGCAGTGCCTGCGGAGGTAAAAAATCTGGTTCAGATAAGCTGGAAGGATCGTTACAGGATATGATGGCATCTCTCTACGCGAATGCGGATCTGGTGCAGGATTTCAGGGATACGCTGGACAGCTATGAGACAGTTGATCTGACGGATGATCTGGAGATTACCATTTTGGGGACAGACCAGATTACCTATACGGAGGGAGTTGTTTCCATGCCTATGATGTCTTCTATGGCTTATCAGTGCGTATTGCTCCGGGTGGACGAGGAGGACGTTGAAAGCGCGAAGCAGGCGCTTAAGGATAATGCCGATCTGGATAAATGGGTGTGCGTCAGCGCGGAAACCATGCTGATTGAGAGTCGTGGGGATGTGATCTTCTTCATTATGTGTGACAAAAACACGGCGGAGGCGATGAGCAGTGCGTTCCAGAAGCTGTAGCGAATCGAACGCCTGAGCGTTTGATTCAGAGAACGCTTCGCATTCTCCTGCAATTTTTAGGAGGTGAAGGCTAGTATGCCTTCACCTCTTTCCACAATTCATTATAGAGATAATCGCCGTCTTCACCAAGATACACATAGGTTTCCAGATTGCCGTATTGTGACAGGTCTGGAAAAGCGATTTCGGAATTTTTGATCTCTTCCTCTTCAATCAGTTCTCTTGCGGCCACATTCGGCGTAGAGTAGGTAATGTACTCAAAGTTCATCAGGGCAATATCTTCGCGGCACATAAAATTTATGAATTTCTCCGCATTTTCCTTATTGGGAGCGTTCTTTAAAATTACCCACGAATCAATCCAGACGTTTGTCCCCTCCTCTGGAATGACGTAGACCAGATCGGGATTTTCCTTCTGGGTATAGATCGCCTCACCGGAATAAATCACACCGATGGCGGCCTCACCGCCGATCATTTTGTCGCGCACCTGGTCGACCACATAGGCCTGTACCAGCGGTTTCTGTTCTATCAGAAGATTTTTGGCGGCCTCCAGTTCTGCCGGATCCAATGTGTTCATGGAATGTCCGTTCAGCTTTTCAGCAACCATAAAGGCATCGCGGACAGAATCCTGCATCAGAATATTGTCTGCGTATTTTTCATCCCAAAGCTGTTCCCAGCAGGTGATCGGTTCCTCCACCATCGTCCTGTTATAGAGAATGCCCACAGTTCCCCAGCAGTAAGGGATGGCGTACTTATTTTCGGGATCAAACCCTCTGGACTGCTCAAAGTATTGAGCACCGATATTTTTTTTCGCGTTGGGGATGTTCCCATAATTGATTTCCGAAAGCATCCCGTTTTGAATCATGCGGCTTATCATATAGTCGGAAGGGCAGGCGATATCGTAAGCCACAGCCCCGGATTCCACCTTTGGATACATACTCTCGTTTGTCTCAAACTCATCATAGATGACCTTGATGCCGTACTCCTCCTCAAACATGAGGAGTGTTTCGGGATCAATGTACTCCCCCCAATTGTAGACAATGACCTGGCCGTTTACGCCTTTGTCGGAGGAACAGCCGCACAGGGCGGCGGAAAGGAGAATGGTCAGCGCGGCAGCGGACTGTCTGATATAATACATTCGGTGCTTTTTCATGGTGAACTCCCATTCTTTTCGCTATAGTAAGCAATTACGGTAATTTAGTCATTTGAGAAAAATGCGGCAGTGTAAACCATTTAAGGAGAATGCGAAGCATTCTCTGAATCGAGCGTGCCGACGCTCGATTTTTTATCAGTTGGCGACAGATTAACGAGAACAAGCAGGGTTAGAACCGTCACAAATATAAGTGATGACAGGGCGTACATTTCCGGCTTGATTCCCTTCTTGATTTCCGTGTAAATCTTAGTAGAAAGCGTGTCCACGCCGACGCCTTTGGTAAAATGTGTGATAATGAAATCATCCAGGGACATTGTGAACGCCATCAGGAATCCAGACAGGATGCCCGGCAGTAAATCGGGAAACACCACTTTAAAAAAGGCATGCAGAGGAGAGGAGCCAAGATCCAGCGCCGCCTCGTAAGTGCTCACGTTTAGCTGTTTCATGCGTGGCATCACACTCAAAATCACATAGGGAATATTAAAAGTAATATGGGACAGCAGTATGGTGCCCATGCCAAATTTGATTCCCAGACTGATATAGAGCAGCATCAGGGAAATGCCGGTAACGATGTCTGCATTCAGCATGGGAATATTTGTAATTCCCATAAGGACTGATTTTGCCCTGCGTTTCATGCCATTCATGGCGATGCAGGCAACGGTACCGATCACCGTGGCAATCAGGGAGGAAAGCAGTGCGATGAGCAGGGTGTTAAGCAGAGCCCGCAGGATCTCCTCATTCTGAAAAAGGGCACGATACCAATGCAAGGTAAAACCGCCCCACTTCGCACGGGTCTTGCTCCTGTTAAAGGACAGTACCATAAGAATGCCGATAGGAGCGTACAGAAAAAGGATAATCAGGGCTACATATATTCTCTTTGCAATGGTTTTCATAGCATGGAACCCTCCCCGTCCTTATCGAAAATAGCGGATAAAACCATGTTGATCAGAATAAATACCATCAATATCATGGACAGGCCGCTGCCCAGATGCCAGTTGGATGTGCGAGTAAATTCCTGCTCAATGACATCACCGATCAACAGCAGTTTTCCGCCGCCAAGAAGCGAACTGATCACAAAGGTGGTCAGAGCCGGAATAAATACCATAGTAATGCCGCTGATAATGCCCGGAATGGAGAGCGGCAGAATAATGCGGATAAAGGTGTACACATGGTTCGCACCCAGATCGCGGGCGGCGTTTATCACATTGGTATCTATTTTGGACAGCGCGTTATACAGAGGAAGCACCATAAAAGGCAGGAAATTATATACCATGCCAAGGATAATAGCCGCAGGCGTATTGATGATTCTTAGCGCGGGCAGATGCAAAAAGGAGAGCACATGGTTAATGACGCCGTTTTTCTCCAGTAAAGTCTGCCAGGCCAGCGTGCGCAGCAGGAAATTCATCCACATAGGCAGAATGAAAACCAATATAATAAAGTTGTGCCGCTTCACCTGCACGCCGGCAAGTATCATCGCCAGCGGATAGGCGAGCAAAAAACAGACCAGTGTGCTGACCAGAGAGAGCAGAAGCGATACCCGCAGCGCTTTCGCGTGTCCGGCAGAAGCTATCGCTGTGATATTGTCCAAAGTAAAGGAGCCCGTCTGATCGGTCAGCCCGTAGTAAAGAATCATGCCGAGAGGCACGATGATAAACACGGCAGACCAGAGAATATACGGAGCGGAAAGCCATTTATTTTTAGATTTCAATGCCGACTGCCTCCTCATCTTCAGATTCCGGTTTGTTCATTATCTGAATATTAAAGGGGTCTACCCGAATGCCAACTTCTTTTCCGACCGGGGACAGGGTGGTAGAGTGCACCAGCCATTCAAAGCCGCATGCCTGCACTTCCATTTCATAGTGGACACCTTTAAAGATCAGATGACTGACAACTCCTTGGATGATCCCCTCCGAAGGCTCAACCAGAATAACATCCTCCGGGCGGATCACCACATCCACGGGACGGTTGCGGCCAAAGCCCGTATCTACGCAGGTAAAGCGGGTTCCAAGAATGTTTACCAGCTTATCTTCAATCATTGTAGCTGGGATAATATTGCTTTCCCCGATGAAATCCGCCACAAACGCGTTTTCCGGCTCATTGTAGATAGACTCCGGACTTCCGATCTGCTGAATATAGCCCTGATTCATAACCACGATGGTGTCAGACATGGTAAGCGCTTCTTCCTGGTCATGGGTGACGTAGACAAAAGTAATGCCAAGTTCGTTTTTCATGCGGATCAGCTCATACTGCATTTCCTGCCGCAGTTTTAAGTCAAGAGCGCCCAGAGGCTCATCCAGAAGGAGGACTTTGGGCTCGTTGACAATGGCGCGGGCAATGGCAATCCGCTGCTGTTGTCCGCCGCTCAGGGAATCGGGCATGCGGTTTTCGTAGCCGTCCAGATTTACCAGTTTCAGCGCGTAGCGGATTTTGTCATCTATGTAGCTTTTGGGTTTCTTTTTTATTTTCAGTCCAAAAGCGATGTTTTCTGCGATGGTCATATGGGTGAAGAGGGCGTATTTCTGGAAAACCGTATTTAACTGTCTTTTGTTCGGCGGAATCTGTGTGATCTCCTTACCGTCAAATACCACCCGGCCTTTGTCGGGGCTTGTAAAACCGCCAAGAATGCGCAGCGTAGTTGTCTTACCACAGCCGCTTGGGCCAAGCAGAGTAACAAATTCATTTTCGTGGATGTTTAGGTTCAATTCATCCAGCACCATCTGCCCGTCAAAAGATTTCGATATATCAATCAACTGAATCAGTTCTTTTTTCATGGGAGTAAATCCTCCATTATTTTTGCTGCGTATTTGTCACGGCTCGCTAACCAAATTGAGCGCCGGTTTATCTGCTAGAAGGCGGGCGGTGTGCTGATCCATAAAAACACAGCGCCGCTCTTACCGTTGGCTTTGATGTAATGCTCCGAGTTCGGGGTGAAGTAAAAGGCGTCTCCCTTTTTAGCCCGGATGCTTCGACTGCCGACAATAATGGTGATGGATCCGGAGAGCACATAGCCAAATTCCTCGCCCTCGTGGGGTAAATCGGGATAAGTGGAGCCGTCCTTTTCCAGCGTCACGCGGATCGGTTCCATCTTGTTTTTCTGGGCATTGGGAATGATCCATTCTATTTTGTTTTGCAGCTCGGTATCGGTTTTTTCAAAAAAGTCCTCTTTGCTGAAGACAATCTGTTCGTCCTGCGGATCGTTAAAAAAATCTTTCAGGCTGGTACCGAGGCACTGTAAAATGTCCATCAGCGTGGCGATGGAGGGGGAAGTCAGATCGTTCTCCAGCTGGCTGATAAATCCCTTAGACAGCTCGCATCGATCCGCAAGTTCCTCCTGTGTCAGTCCTTTTTTGTTTCGCAGTTCTTTGATTTTATTGCCCAGATCCATCCGGGAGGAAGCATTGTCCATAACAGCCTCTTTTCCAATTTCTGCAATTCAGTAAAAATAAACTTAAAGTTTACTAAAACTAAACATGCGCTGAATCCCATTATACTAGAGCAGGTGGCGATGTCAATGGAAAAATGTCAAAAGAAGTCAACTTTTTTAAAAATGAGAAGAATCCGAAGAAAAGGATTAACAAGTTTCGGAATTTATGGTAAAATTCTGCTAAAGACAAGGGCGCTGGACGAGGAGAGGGACGTGCCCCGGTATGGAGGAATGGGATGAATCAGGATAAATATGTGGCGTATGTGTCTACTTACACAACGGCAAAAGAAGATAACTACGGCATCAAAATTTATGATGTGGATATGCGAAACGGCAGGATGATGGAGAAGAATCAGGTGGAGATCACAAATTCTTCTTATATCACCATCTCCCATAACGAGAAATACCTCTATTCTATCACAGATTTTGGAGTGGAGGCATATCAGATTTTACCCGGCGGAGACCTGGAGGTGATCAATCAGGGAAGCATCAATGGGATGAGAGGCTGTTATCTTTCCTCTGATTACGAGGATAAGCTTCTTTTTGTGGGGGGATACCATGACGGGAAGATCACGGTGCTGCGCCTGAGAGAGGACGGCGGTATCGGGGAAATCACAGACGAGATCTATCATAAGGGCATTGGCAGCATTGCGGAGCGCAATTTCAGACCCCATGTCAACTGTGTGAAGATGACCCGGGATAACCATTATCTGTGTGCCGCAGATCTGGGGCTTGATCATGTGAATGTGTACCGGGTGGATCACGCGAGGGGGAAGCTGAAACCCATCGACATGATCCGCAGTGAGCAGGAATCGGCACCCCGCCATCTGAAGTTTTCAAAGGATGGGCATATTCTCTATATAGTGCATGAACTGAAAAACTATATTGAAGTGTATACTTATGAAGAGAGAAACGGCAACCCTGAGTTTGAGAAGATCCAGACGATTTCCACGCTGAATGATTATCATGCGGGAGGATCCGCAGCCAGCGCGCTCAATATTTCAGAGGACTTTATGTATCTGACAAGCTCGAATGCCGGAGATAACAGCGCCATTGTTTATAAGATTGACCAGAAGACGGGGATGCTCACAAAAATCTTCTGTCTGCCGATCAGCGGGGACTATCCGAAGGATGCGACGCTTTTCCCGGATAACAGGCATCTTGTTTCCCTGAACCACGAATCCAATACCATGACGTTCTTCAACGTGGATTTGAAGAACGGGCTTCTTGTAATGAATGGCAGGGAAATTAAAGTGGAACAGCCAAACTGTATTATCTTCCATAAACTGAGGCAGTAAAAAGTGAGAAGTACCAGGTCTCACTTGGGAGAATGCCTAAAAAGCGGCATTCTCCGGGACTAGTTTTCTCGTTCGTCAATTTTGAGATTCTGCCGTATAAAACGAAATCCTTCTGCATATACATTTACCAGTATAAGCAGGAGGATTTTTTATGGATATATTACAGAATAGTACATATGACCTGTATAAAGATATACAGCGCAGAACGGGCGGAGAAATCTACCTGGGCGTGGTGGGGCCGGTCAGGACGGGAAAATCTACTTTTATCAAACGCTTTATGAACCTTCTGGTACTTCCTTACATGGAGGATGAGAACGAGAGGGAGAGGGCGCAGGACGAGATGCCGCAGAGCGCGGGCGGTAAGACCATTACAACCACGGAGCCGAAGTTTATTCCAAAGGAAGCGGCGCATGTAAAGCTGGGTGCGGACATTGATGTGAAAGTGCGTCTGATCGACTGCGTGGGCTACATGGTGGACGGCGCGGCGGGGCATATGGAAAAAGAAGCGGAACGCATGGTCAAGACGCCCTGGTCAATGGAGGAGATTCCTTTCACGAAGGCGGCAGAGATCGGCACCAGAAAAGTGATCCGGGATCATTCTACCATCGGAATCGTGGTGACCTGCGACGGATCCTTCGGGGAGCTTCCAAGGGATAGTTTTCTGGAGGCGGAGGAGCGGACGATCAAGGAGCTGCAGGCGCTGGGGAAGCCCTATATCGTGCTCTTAAACTCCGAAAAGCCTTATGCGGAGGAAACGAGAAATCTTGCTGACGAGATCAGCGAGAAGTATCAGGTGACGGTTATGCCGATCAACTGTGAGCAGTTGAAAAAAGAGGATATCAACCATATTATGGAAAATATTCTCTATGAGTTCCCGCTCACCATGATCGAGTTTTACATGCCGAAGTGGGTGGAGATGCTGCCTTTCGATCACAAGATGAAGAAGGATATCATCGCGCAGCTTAAAGCGCTGATGAACGATCTGAACCATATCAGAGATATCACGGCTGACCGCTTTACGGTGGAGAGTGAGTATATCAGAAAGTGCAAGCTGGACGGTGTCGATATGTCTGACGGCAGTGTGCGGATTATCCTCGATGTGGATGACGCTTACTATTACGAGATGCTAAGCGACCTGGTAGGGGAATCCATAGAGAGTGAGTACCAGCTTCTTGCCACACTGCGCGAAATGGCGAAGATGAAGCGGGAGTATGTGAAGGTGCTGCACGCGCTGGAGGCAGTGCGCTACAAAGGCTACGGTGTAGTTATGCCGGACAGAGAAGAGATTGTGCTGGAGAAGCCGGAGCTGATCAAACAGGGCAACAAATTTGGCGTGAGGATCAAAGCCGAAAGCCCCAGCATTCATATGATCAAAGCCAGCATCGAGACGGAAATCTCACCCATTGTGGGAACCGAGGAACAGGCCAGGGATCTGATTCAGTTTATCTCGGATACCGACACGAGCGAAGAGGGCATCTGGGAGACGAATATCTTTGGCAAGACCGTGGAACAATTAGTCAATGACGGCATCACAGGCAAGATTTCCATGATCAACGAGGAGAGCCAGATCAAATTGCAGGAGACCATGCAGAAGATCGTCAATGACTGTAACGGCGGAATGGTGTGTATCATCATATAACAGTTCAGCCATAGGTTTTGCGAATGGGCGTGGGCTGAGCTGCGGCACAATACTTATGATTGCGAATCTCTTATTTATGTGATATCTTACTTAAAGAATGAAATTCTTTTGAGCCAGGCGCCGGGACATTTCGTTTCAGGCAGCTGGCTCAAGTTTCGCAGAACAGAGTTTTTGCAGTAAACGGATTACTTTTTACAGCAGGGTGGCAGTTATGCAGATGATTCAGATTCTTTGGGAGCGGCGGGTGTTTTTTATGACCTGCCTGCTGGAGCATATTCGGATTTCTTTGACGGCGGTGGTGTGTGCGGGCGTGCTGGGGATTTTGCTTGGTGTATTTATCAGCGGACATAAAAAACTTGCCGGGGTGGTTCTTGGCGTGATCAATGTGATTTATACCATTCCGTCCATTTCCCTTCTGGGATTTCTGATTCCTTTTACGGGGATCGGCAATAAGACAGCCATTATTGCCCTGACTGTTTACGGTCTGCTCCCGATTGTCAGAAATACCTACACCGGCCTCACGAATGTGGATGCGGGTATTCTGGAGGTGGCGGAGGGGCTTGGCTCTGACGGACGCCAGATATTGCTTGGGATTCGGATTCCGCTGGCGCTTCCGATGATCATCAGCGGGTTTCGCAACATGGTCGTGATGATCATTGCGATGGGAGGCATTGCTTCCTTTATCGGCGCTGGCGGGCTGGGAGCTGCGATCTACCGTGGCATCACCACTTACAATATGACGCTTACGGCGGCGGGATCGGTACTGATTGCGCTTTTGGCGCTCTTTAGCGACTGGCTGCTTGCGAGAGTACAGAAGGCTGTGAACAGGAGGTACGGCATTGAATAAAGCGATTGAAATACGGAATGTGTCGGCATCTTATGGAGACCATGAGGTGCTGCGCCAGATAGCCCTTGCCGTGGAAAAAGGAGAGTTTCTTGTGATAATCGGGCCTTCCGGGTGCGGAAAGACGACGCTTCTCAAGATGATAAACGGACTGGTGCAGCCTGTGGAAGGGGAAGTGCTTGTGGAGGGAGAACGGCTGTCGGCGTGTGATCTGACAAGCCTGCGCAGAAGGATCGGCTATGCGGTACAGGGGGCGAAGCTGTTTCCGCATCTGACAGTGGAAGACAATATATGTTATGTTCCCGGCCTTGACAAGAAGTTGTCGAAAGAGGACAGGCGTAAGCTCTCCGGGAAAATGCTGGAGCTGGTGGAGCTTCCGGCGGAACTGGCAAAGCGTTTCCCGAGGCAGCTTTCCGGCGGGCAGAAACAGCGCGTTGGGATTGCGAGGGCTATGGCGGCGTCCCCGGATATCCTGTTGATGGACGAGCCGTTCGGAGCGGTGGATGAAATTACGAGGCGTGCGTTACAGGGGGAGCTTTTGGCTCTGCAGAAAAAAACGGGCATAACCATTGTGTTTATCACGCATGATATAGAGGAGGCATTTAAGCTGGGGAGCCGCATTCTGATTATGAAGGATGGGGTGATCTGGCAGGAAGGCAAAAAGGAGGAACTTTTACATGCGCCGAGGGACGGGTTTGTGAAACAGCTCATCGGCGGTATGTGAGCAAAGTTACAGAATGGAGGAGAAGATGAAAAGTACAAAAAAGAGAATGGCAGCGATTGTGTTGATGTGCATTGCGTGCGGGCTTTGTGCCTGTGGAAAGAAGGAACCGATCAAAATTGCGTCTAAACCTATGACGGAACAGTATATTTTGACGGAGATCATGGCACAGTTGATTGAGGACGGGACGGATTACGAGGTGGAGATTACCAAAGGTGTGGGAGGCGGTACGACAAATATTCATCCCGCGCTGGTGAAAGGGGAGTTCGATCTCTACCCGGAGTATACCAGATCGGCATGGTTAAATGTATTGAAAAAGGAAGAGATGGAGAAGGATGACGACAAGCTCTACGAGGAACTGCTGTCGGCGTATGACGAGCTTGGACTGACATGGACGGGACTGTATGGCTTTTCCAATACTTATGGGCTGGCAGTCAGACAAGATACGGCGAAACAGTACAGTCTTTCGACCTATTCGGATCTGGCGGCGGCTTCCGGGGAACTTACATTTGGCGGCAACCCGGATTATATTGAACTGGAGACGGGATATCCCCGACTTTGCGGAGCTTACGGTATGCAGTTTAAGAATACGGTACAGATGGAAATCGCCCTGAAATACGAGGCGTTAAAAAACGAAGAGGTGGATGTCATCAACGCTTTCACAACGGATGCGCAGCTTGCGGCCAACAATCTCGTATTGCTCACGGATGATCAGGTGTTTTTTGAGACCTATGACGCGGGAACGATTGTGAGGAAGGATGCGCTGGAAAAATACCCGGAGCTTCGGGGTATTCTGGAGAAAATGAACGGGCTCATTACTGAGGACGAGATGCAGCAGATGAATTATGAGGTGGAAGCAAACGGCAGGGAGGACAGGGACGTGGCGAGGGAGTTCCTGGAGAACAAGGGACTGCTCGGACACTGACGGCCTGACGGGATGGTACAGAGGCGGAAGAGATGCTTTGTGGGAAGGGAGTAGGAATGCAGGAGCGTACAAGAAGAATCTGGATGACAATATGCGGGGTGCTGATCTGTGGGTTCAGCGTCGGGATGTTCAATTTCTCGGCGCTGGGCCTTGATCCGTTTCAGGTGTTTACGCACGGTATTTTCAAGATACTGCCGGCGGGAGCGCCAGGCTTCGGCACGGTGTATGCTGCGATCAATCTGCTGATGCTGATCGTGATTTTCCTGGCGGACAAAAAGAAGATCGGGCTTGGCACGGTGATCAATATTTTCCTGCTGGGCTATGTGGTGGAGTACTCCTCCCTGCTTTTTGAAAAAATGATTTCGGAACCGTCTTTTGTTGTGCGGTTTGTGTTTTTAATCCTTGGCATTGTGATTATGTGCTTTTCCTCCGCCCTCTATTTCACGGCGGATATGGGCGTGTCTACATACGATGCCGTGTCTCTGATCCTCTCGGAAAAGAAACAGTGGAAATTTCAGTTTTGCCGGATATCTTCAGATTTATTCTGCACTATTGTAGGGTTTATTTTCGGTGCGACTGTGGGGATTGGCACGGTCGTAACGGCATTTTTTATGGGGCCGCTCATCGCGTTCTTTAACAGGACGGTGGCGGAACCGATGCGGTATGGGAAGAAAAAAGGAAATAATGCTTGACTTTTGTAATCAACATTGCCAAGAATTTTGTATAGCAATGACATTCTAACGGGAAAACGCTCAAACAATCTTATTTTCTATGTGACGCTTTTATGGTGTCCTATCTGTTTTAGAATCCTTGCTTATATTCAATGATTGGACAGGCGGGAGGAAACGTTTACACAGTATTTGTCGGAATCTTTTGCGGGAGATGAAGGCTGCATTGAAGTGGTGGTAAGGACATACAATATCAACTATGGACATAACGGGGAATTGCTTGAAAAGTGTCCGACGCTAAATGGTTATGCAAAGTTTGTATCTATGGTCAGAGAAAATCTGGAGATGATGGAACTGCCAAAAGCGGTGGAACATGCGGTGACAGAATGCATTCGGCAGGATATTCTGAAAGATTTTCTTGTGGCGCAGAGAAACGAGGTGGTTGCAATGTCGATTTATGAGTATAACGAAGAATATGCGATGCGGGTGACCTATGAGGACGGAGAAACTGCGGGTTATATGCGGGGAAAAAAAGAAGGAAAGGAAGAAGGGAAGGAAGAAGGAAGAGGACAGAACTTGATACATAACATTGAAGCGGCTATGAAGAACTTTGGGATTAGTCTGGAAAAAGCGTGCGCCGGACTGGATGTCACTGTGGAGGAATATCAGCGTGTGAAAGCACAAAATGTTCGGACAGATTAAAAGGCGGCGTGCTTTTATGCGTCACAGGCAAGGGAACTCTGGTATGGGGAATACTCATTTCAGGGTTCTTTTTTCGCCTTCTGGTTGAGCTTTCACCTGTGTTTCAACATACGGGTTATTGTGGAACCAAAGGTATCTTGTTATGATTAGAAACAACAGGGCAGATACAGATGGGAGGAAAGGAATTTGAGTGACAATATAGGAACGATTATAATGAAAAAGAGGAAGCAGTTGGGCTACACCCAGCAGAAGATTGCCGATTGTCTGAACGTCTCCTTTCAGGCGGTCTCCAAGTGGGAGAACGGCACGGCATACCCGGACATCAGCCTTTTGCCGCAGCTTGCGCATATTCTGGGCACGACGACGGATACCCTCTTAGGGTACAGCGCTGCGCCCGTGACAGACTATGAAAAACGGTATGGGAATGAGGCATATTACTGGGGGCTGCAGCCAAACGAGCTGTGCTATGAGATTATGAAAATCAAGCCGCCCGTAAAACCTTACCGGGTTCTGGAGATCGGCTGCGGGGAGGGGAAGGATGCGGTTTTTCTTGCAAAAAACGGCTATCTTGTTACTGCCTTCGACGCCGCACAGACAGGGATTGACAAGGCGCGCAGTCTGGCAAAGCGGCACGGGGTACAGATTGATTTCTTTCAGGCGGATGTGCTGGATTACAGACCAGACACTTCCTTCGACATTGTGTTTTCCAGCGGGGTACTCCACTATATCCCGAGAAAGCTGCGGGGAGAAGTGATTTCCAGCCTCAAGGAACACACGACAGCCGGAGGCATCCATGCGGTCAATGTCTTTGTGGATAAGCCATTTATTGATCCTGCGCCGGACCGGGAGCCGATAGAGGTCGAGCGGGGCAGCTGGCGTTCCGGGGAACTGCAGGGGCTGTACCATGACTGGCTCTTTCATGCCGGTGACGAAATCATATTTGACTGCGATAGCGGCGGCGTGCCCCACCAGCACTGTATGGATATTCTGATCGCGGAGAAAATGGATGTCAAACCGGGGAGAGTGTGATATACTTACCATAAAAAAGGAAAGGCGGCAAGCATATGAACCCTGTATATGATAAACTCTTAAAATGTTATGACTGCTACAAAGCAAAGATTGACTTCGAGCCGAAGGTGGCTGTGGTATTAGGTTCGGGGCTTGGCAATTTCGCGAAGGTGGTGGATGTGAAGGCGGAACTTCCCTACAGTGAGATCGAGGGCTTTCCCGTATCCACCGTGCCGGGACATGCCGGGAAGTTTATTTTCGGCTACATCCATGAAGTGCCCGTTGTCTTGATGCAGGGACGGGTGCACTATTACGAGGGATATCCGATCACGGACGTGGTATTGCCTGCCCGTTTGATGAAGATGATGGGGGCAGAGGTGCTTTTTCTGACGAATGCTTCCGGCGGGATCAACCCGGCGTTCCATGCGGGCAGTCTGATGCTGATTCAGGATCATATTTCCCTGTTTGCGCCGAATCCGCTGATCGGACCGAATATTGAGGAGCTGGGCACCCGGTTCCCGGATATGTCCCACGTTTACGACGAGGAACTGCAGGGGATTATCAGGAAGACGGCAAAGGAGAACGAGATCGAATTGTTTGAGGGTGTGTATGCGCAGCTTACGGGGCCTTCCTTTGAGTCTCCCGCCGAGATTCAGATGCTCTATAAGATGGGAGCCAGCGCGGTCGGCATGAGCACTGTTGTGGAGGCGATCGCGGCGAACCATATGGGCATGAAGATCTGCGGCGTGTCCTGCGTCAGCAATCTGGCGGCAGGGATGAACAGCGCGCCCTTGACCCACGAGGAGGTGCAGGAGGCGGCGAACGCGGTGGCGCCCAAGTTTGAGAAGCTGTTGGTGGAGTCGATCACGAAGTTTAAGGCGTTTATTTGACGTTTCGGAATATGGTATCATTTGAGTATCAAAAAGGAATGGTTAATTGGAGATTTTGCAGAGCGGAAACATGGGTGTCAGCATGAAAGAGAGCGAAAATTTGACAGCAGACAGCATACGCGAATTGATTAAGGCGGCGATCGAGGCGAGAAGGAAATCCTACTCGCCTTATTCCCATTATCAGGTGGGGGCGGCGCTGCTTACGGCAGACGGGCAGATTGTCACAGGATGCAATATCGAGAATGCGGCTTACGGACCGAGCAACTGTGCCGAGCGGACGGCGTTTTTTAAGGCGGTCAACGAGGGAATGCGGGAGTTTACGGCGATTGCCATTGTAGGAAGTCCCGAGGGGGAGGAGCTGACGCAGTATGCCTACCCCTGTGGTGTGTGCAGGCAGGTAATGAGGGAGTTTTGCGAGCCGGAACGCTTTCGGATTATCGTGGCGAAATCGGAGGAGGACTATCGCGTGATGACGCTGGCGGCGCTTCTTCCCGAGAGCTTTGGACCGGAGAACCTGCGCGATGGCAATGAGCAGTGCCAAAGGTGACAGAGACAAACCGACTGTTTGCAGGCGGACTTGGCTGTGCCATCTTTGATAGGGCGGTGCTAAGCGCCAGTGGCGCTTGTCCGGCACGGAACGGAGCGTAGACAGCCCGCGAGCGAGGAAAGGCGCAGGCTTTTCGGGCTGCACTGCAAACGAGAGTAGGAGACGTATTCATGTTACTGCAAAGAGAATACCGTACACGCTGCGGTGTGATTCATTACTGGATCAGGAAAGAGAAGGGCGCGAAAGTGACGCTTGTTTTTCTGCCCGGACTGACTGCGGATCATCACCTGTTTGATAAGCAGATAGCATATTTTGAGGGAAAATACAGCGTGTTTGTCTGGGATGCGCCGGGACACGCCGCCTCGTGGCCGTTTGATTTCACGTTTGATCTGTTCGACAAGGCGAAGTGGCTGGATGAAATGCTGTCGGCGGAAGGGCTGGGACACCCCCTTATCATCGGGCAGTCGATGGGCGGATATGTGGGACAGGCATATGCGCAGTTGTTTCCTGAAAAGCTGAAGGGGTTTGTCTCGATTGATTCGGCGCCTCTACAGAGAAGATATGTGACGGCGGCGGAGATATGGATGCTAAAGAGGATGGAGCCGGTTTATTGCTATTATCCTTGGAAGTGGCTGTTAAGGTCGGGGTCAAAAGGAGTCGCCGTTTCGGCATACGGAAAAAAACTGATGCATGACATCATGAAAGGGTATGAGGGACAGCAGGAAAGATATGCAAAACTGGCAGGTCATGGATTCCGTATTCTGGCGGAGGCGATGGAAAGAGATTTGCCTGATCGGATTGCCTGCCCTGCGCTTTTGCTTTGTGGGGAAAAGGATCATGCCGGTTCTTGTATCAGATATAACAAGGCATGGCATAAAAATACCGGAATCAGACTGGAATGGATCAAAAACGCCGGACACAATTCGAATACGGATGCCCCGGAAACGGTAAATCGTCTGATAGAAGAACATGTGATACGGTGTGAAGCGGAAATGGCGCCTGAGAATAAGGAGGAGAAAAGCTGAGTTATGAACTACAGATTTTACCATGCAAAAATCCTGACAATGGAAACGACAGCTATCATGGAAGGCGAGCTCTGGGTGCAGGATGACAAAATTCTTTATGTGGGAGAGGGCGGTGACGCGGCGGCAATCTGCCAGTCTCTTTCCATCGAAAGCATTCTCTGGGACAGGGAGATTGACTGCGGCGGCAATCTTTTGATGCCAGGATTTAAGGATGCGCACACTCACTCGGCAATGACGTTTCTGCGCTCCTATGCAGACGACCTGCCGCTGCAGGACTGGCTGTTTAAGCAGGTATTCCCGATGGAAGCAAAGCTTGACGGGGAGATGATTTACCATCTCACGAAGCTGGCGGTATTGGAGTATCTGACCAGCGGCATTACATCCATTTTCGATATGTACCTGACCCCGGAGACGACGGCGAGAGCCTGTGTGGAGATGGGAATGCGCTGTGTGCAGGTCAGCGGTATCAGCGGACAGGATAACTTTGAACAATCCCTCAGACAGATGGAAGAACGGTATCATACGCTGAATGAGTTGGATCCGCTGCATTCCTACTTTATCGGTTTTCATGCGGAATATACCTGCTCGAAGACACTTTTGGAACAGGTGGCGGCTATGGCACACAAGTACAAGGCGCCGGTATTTACGCACTTGTCCGAGACGAAGGCGGAGGTGGACGGCTGTAAGGAGCGTTACGGCATGTCTCCCGTGAAGCTGTTAGATTCCCTTGGCATGTTCGATTATGGCGGGGGCGGCTACCACTGTGTCTGGCTGGATGAAGAAGATATGGACATTTTTGCGAAACGGGGTTTAAGCGTGGTGACGAATCCCGGTTCCAATACGAAACTGGCAAGCGGCATCGCGCCGATTTCTGCGTATCTGAAACGGGGCATTAACGTGACGATCGGCACGGACGGTCCGGCAAGCAACAACTGTCTGGATATGTTCCGTGAAATGTTTTTGGTTACGGGGCTTGCGAAGTTAAAAGAGCAGGACGCGGCGGCTGTGGACGCGCTGGAGGTTTTGAAGATGGCTACGGTAAACGGCGCGAAAGCCATGAGTCTGCTGGATACGGACGTGCTTGCGGCGGGAAAACAGGCGGATGTGATTATGATCGATTTACATCAGCCAAATATGCAGCCCCTCAATCACATTCCAAAAAATATCGTATACAGCGGCAGCAAGCAGAATGTGAAAATGACGATGATCCGGGGACGGATTTTGTATGAGAACGGACGGTTTGCGAATAAGATAGATGAAAAAGAGATTTACGGAAAGGCGAATGAGATAATAGACAGTCTCAGATAAAAGCGGGAGAAGAACTTCTAATCACTCGCAGCAAAGGCTGCTTCGCAAAGAAATTTCACATTTGCTTTGCAAATCACTCTCACGCAGGAGAATGCCTGAAATACGGCATTCTCCGCTTGATTTCGATTCATGGAGGGTAAATGGACGCTTTTATTTTTATATGTCTGATTCTGCTTGCCATCGTGCTTGTGATGACGAAGGAGTATGTGGACAGCAGAAGATTTATGGAAAGAAAACTGCAGCAGATTTACGCCGGCTACGGCACGCCGCCCGGGCGGAGTTACGGGGCGGAGGAACTTTCCCATATCAGCATGTACTATGAAAAACACAGGACGGCGGATCAGATCGACGATATCACATGGAACGATCTGTATATGGATGCGGTGTATCAGCGGATGAATACCTGTCTCTCGGCGGCGGGCGACGAGTATCTGTACTACAGGCTGAGAACGCCTGCGACGGATGCGGACGAACTTGAAAAAATGGAGCGTCGGATCATGCTTTTTATGGAGCGGGAGGAGGAACGGCGCGGACTTCAGAGAATTTTTTATCAGTTAGGGAGGACGGGACGGCATTCCATCTATGAATATCTGGATCACCTTGATCTTTTGGGAGAGAGGAAAAGCGACAGATATTTCTTTTGGGACGGGCTTGTCCTTCTGAGTGTAGGCGGCATGTTTCTTTCCCTGCCGGTAGGGCTGGTCTGTCTGTTCGGGGTTCTGTGTCATAATCTGATTGATTATTTTAAGGAATATCGGCAGATCGAGCCGTATATCACCAGTTTTGCCTATGTGAGAAGACTCTTAAAGGGCGGGGAGGAACTGGGAAAGGCGGAAATCGGCGGGATTGAGAATGAGCTTGCGGCGGTCAGGGAATCCTGCAAAAGTCTGCGCGGATTTATGAAAAGCTCTTATCTGGTGTCTGGAAGCAGACAGGGGAGCAGCAATCCGCTGGAGATTTTGTCAGACTATCTGCGGATGCTGTTTTATATGGATCTGATCCGTTTCAACAAGGCGCTGCATGACCTGCAGAGGCATATGGGAGAGGTAGACCGGCTGATTACCGTGATGGGAGAGCTTGAGTGTGAGGTGGCTGTCGGTTCTTTCAGAAAGAGTCTGGGGGACGGCTGGTGTGTGCCCGCTTTGAGGGAGGAGCCCGGGGAAAAACTTTTCCTGCGGGCGGACGGGCTGTATCATCCGCTGCTGCAGGAGGCTGTACCGAACGCTCTGTATGCGGAAAAGAGTGTGCTGCTGACAGGCTCCAATGCTTCGGGAAAGTCTACTTTTCTGCGGGCGGCGGCGGTGAACGCGCTGCTTGCGCAGACGGTGCATACCTGTGCGGCCGCGTCCTATGAGGCGCCGTTTTACCGCATTTATTCCTCCATGTCCCTGCGGGATGACCTGGCGGGCGGCGACAGTTATTATATGGTAGAAATAAAGTCCATCAAACGGATTATGGATCAGGCGAGGCAGGAGAGGGAGCGTCCCGTCCTCTGCTTCGTGGATGAGGTGCTGCGGGGCACCAATACGGTGGAGCGGATTGCGGCCTCCACGCAGATTATGAGAAAACTGGCGGCTGGACATGCGCTCTGTTTTGCGGCAACCCATGATGTGGAACTGACGAAACTTTTGGCACAGGAATATGATAATTATCACTTTGAGGAGCGGATTGAGGAGAACGATATTTCTTTCCCCTATAAATTGATGAGGGGGCCTGCGTCCACCAGAAATGCCATTGCACTTCTGCGGATGTTGAAGTATGATGAGGATGTGACCTCGGAAGCGGAGGCGATGGCGGAGCGGTTTTTGCGGGATGGAAGCTGGAAGTGATATGAGCGGGCAGTGAACACTATGATGATCGGTCATTGGATGGTCATTGCCGCAGTGCAGATAAGGAATAGTGGAAAGGAACTGGACATGAAGGTAACCATCTATACGGACGGCGCGGCGCGCGGAAACCCGGAGGGACCGGGCGGGTACGGCACGGTGCTGCAGTATATTGACAGCAGGGGCACTCTGCACGAGCGGGAGTATTCCGCAGGGTACAAGAAGACAACGAACAACCGTATGGAGCTGATGGCGGTGATTGTAGGGCTGGAGGCGCTCACAAAACCGTGCGAGGTGCTGCTGATCTCGGATTCCAGATATGTGACGGATGCCTTTAACAAACACTGGATTGAGGGATGGCTGAAAAAGGGGTGGAAAACAGCGGGCAACAAGCCGGTTAAGAATGTAGATTTGTGGGAACGCCTGCTTCGGGCCAAGGAGCCGCACCGTGTCACCTTCCAGTGGGTAAAAGGACATGACGGGCACCCGGAGAACGAGAGGTGTGATAAGCTTGCAACCACGGCGGCAGACGGTACAGATCTGCTTGACGATTCACTCTGATTGGTGGTATCATGGATGTAGTCTGGGAGGAGGAAAGATTCCGCTTCCCGGCGGGAATTCTTGAAGAGAAGGATGTGGAAAAATGGCAAATTTAATTTTATTTGTGAACTCGTTTTTATCGTACCTGCTTCTGTTTGTACTGGTTGTTGCACTGGTAATTGTGGCATGCATCATCGGCGTGAAGTGGAGAAAGAGTAAGGACGCGAAGGCGGCTTTGGAAATGCAGGCAGATACTGCAGACGGAAGTACAACAGCATAGCCTGTTACAGGCGTAACGATGAATGAAAAATGGAAGGGTGTTCGCAGATGAACGCCCTTCCTTCTTATCCGCACATAGACGAAACCGGAGGAGAGCAAGGCGGATTACCGGGGAGGCATTCTCTGCGTAGGCGTGAGATACCGGAAGAAGAATCATGGGGTTAGGGTGATGGCAAGATCGACGAAACAAAAGCAGAAATTATTATATCTACTTAAGATATTGACGGAGCAGTCCGATGAGGAGCATTGTCTGAGCACCCAGGCGCTGATCGACGCGCTGGCGGCTTACGATGTGAAAGCGGAGCGCAAAAGCATTTATGACGATATTGCCCAGTTGATTGATTTCGGATACGATATTGTGCTTGTGAAGGCAAAGACAGGGGGCGGCTATTATCTGGCAGGGCGGGATTTTGAGCTGGCGGAGTTAAAACTTCTGGTAGAGACGGTGCAGGCATCCCGGTTTCTGACTGCCAATAAATCCAGAGAGCTGATTTCCAAGATTGAGAAACTGGCGTCGAAGGCGGAGGCCGGGCAGTTACAGCGTCAGGTCTATGTGGCGAACCGCATTAAGACGGCAAATGAGAGTATCTACTATGTAGTAGATGATATTCACAGGGCGATTCAGGGAAACAGGCAGATTTCTTTTCAATATCTGGAATGGAATCTGCAAAGGGAGCTGGTTCCCCGACGGGGCGGAAAACCCTATCAGGCAAGCCCCTGGGCGCTCACCTGTAAAGATGAGTATTACTATCTGATTGCCCACGACAGCGGGGAGGATAAAATCAAGCATTTCCGTGTCGACAAGATGGCAAAAATTGAGGTGCTGAATCAAAAACGGGAAGGTGCCGCGCTCTTTGAGCGTTTTGACATCGCAGATTATGCCAACAAGACATTCGGTATGTACGGCGGCCGCGAGGAGACGGTGACTCTGTTGTTTGAAAACAGCCTGATCGGTGTGGTGATGGATCGGTTTGGCAGGGAGGCGGCAGTCCGCATCCGGGACGATAAGCATTTTTCCGTCAGGGTGCAGGTGGCGGTCAGCGGTCAGTTTTTCGGATGGCTGACGGGGCTTGGCGAGGGGGCGCGGATTCTGGCGCCGGCGTTTGTGGCGGATGAGTACCGGCTTCACCTGCAGAAAACGCTTGCCGGGTATGAGGGAAATCGGACGGATTGATTGTAAAAGGGATATGTACCAAAAAGACATATCCCTTTTTGGTGTTTTTTCCGAGGGGTTTTCATTGACATAACATGTTTATTACCGTATACTAATCCTAAACCGCAATATATTGTGTTATTATGTTAACTAACACTATATTTTGTGGAAAACACTGCAGGACTGCAGGTGGATAAAGTCACGGAGGGGCGTATGAGTAGTAAATTTGAGTCAGGTCATTCGGATGGGGAGAACTACGGGCTTCAGTACCAGCCGGATAAGGGTGTGAAGGTGATCAAAAAGGATGGCAGTCTGGAAGCGTTCAATGTTCAGAAGGTCATTGATGCAGTGGGAAAAAGCGCATACCGCGCTCTCACTAAGTTTACGGAAGAGGAAAAGCGTCATATCTGCCAGACGGTAGTTGAAAAGGTGAATGAGCTGGACGAGGAAAAGATACCGATCCAGATCATGCACAATATTGTGGAGAGTGCGCTGGAGGACGTAAAACCGATTGTGGCGAAGAGCTATCGGGATTACCGCAATTATAAGCAGGATTTTGTGCGCATGATGGACGATGTCTATAAAAAGAGCCAGTCGATCATGTATATCGGTGACAAGGAGAACGCTAATACGGACAGCGCCCTTGTTTCCACGAAGCGCAGTCTGATTTTCAACCAGTTTAACAAGGAATTATATCAGAAGTTTTTTATGACCACAGAGGAGATTCAGGCCTGCCGGGACGGCTACATTTATGTCCACGACATGTCTGCCAGAAGAGATACCATGAACTGCTGTCTCTTCAATGTGGCGGAAGTGCTTTCCGGCGGTTTCGAGATGGGAAATATCTGGTACAATGAGCCGAAAACACTTGACGTTGCCTTCGATGTCATAGGGGACATCGTCCTGAGTGCGGCGAGCCAGCAGTACGGCGGATTTACGGTGCCTGAGGTGGACAAGATTTTAGAACCCTACGCGGAGAAATCCTACAGGAGAGATATAGAGAAATATAAAAAACTGGGAATTGACGAGAAGACGGCGGAGGCGGAAGCCCTTGCGGATGTGACGAAAGAATTCGAACAGGGTTTTCAGGGCTGGGAATATAAATTCAATACAGTGGCGAGCAGCCGCGGCGATTATCCGTTTATCACGGTGACAGCAGGAATCGGTACGGGCCGTTTTGCGCGTCTGGCGACGATCCAGATGCTCAACGTGCGCAGAAAAGGACAGGGCAAGAAGGAGTGCAAGAAGCCTGTGCTTTTCCCGAAGATCGTATTTTTGTATGATGAGAATTTACACGGTCCCGGCAAGGAGCTGGAGGACGTGTTCGAGGCGGGCGTCAAGTGCTCCGCCAAGACCATGTATCCCGACTGGCTGAGCCTCACCGGAAAAGGCTATATCGCCAGCATGTACAAACAGTACGGCAAGGTGATTTCCCCGATGGGCTGCCGCGCTTTCCTGTCCCCGTGGTACGAGCGGGGCGGCATGCATCCGGCGGACGATAAGGATGTGCCCGTGTTTGTGGGAAGGTTTAACGTGGGGGCGGTGTCCCTGCATCTGCCCATGATTCTGGCGAAATCCAGACAGGAAGGCAGGGATTTTTATGACGTGCTGGACTATTATCTGAACCTGATCAGACAGCTTCACATCAGGACTTACGCGTATCTGGGTGAGATGCGCGCGTCCACGAACCCGCTCGCCTACTGTGAGGGCGGTTTCCTCGGAGGGCATCTGCAGCTTCACGATAAGATTAAGCCTATTTTAAAATCCGCGACGGCGAGTTTCGGCATTACGGCGTTCAACGAGCTGCAGGAGTTATACAACGGAAAATCGCTGGTGGAGGATGGCGCTTTCGCATTGGAAGTATTGGAGCACATCAACCATAAGATTGAAGAATATAAGGAAGCGGACGGGCACCTTTATGCCATCTACGGCACGCCTGCTGAGAATCTCTGCGGTCTGCAGGTGAAGCAGTTCAGGGCTAAGTACGGCATTGTGGAGGGCGTGTCCGACAGGGAGTATGTGTCCAACAGCTTCCACTGTCACGTGACGGAGGACATCACGCCCATAGAGAAACAGGATTTGGAGTACCGTTTCTGGGAGATGGCGAACGGCGGCAAGATCCAGTATGTGAAATATCCGATCGACTACAATATTGAGGCGATCAAGACACTGATCCGCAGGGCGATGGACATGGGATTCTACGAGGGGGTAAACCTCTCTCTGGCGTACTGTGATGACTGCGGACACCAGGAACTGGAAATGGATGAGTGTCCCGTGTGCGGCAGCCGTAATCTGACCAAGATCGACCGTATGAACGGGTATCTCGCTTATTCCCGTGTACATGGCGATACGCGCCTGAGCGAAGCAAAAATGGCGGAGATCGCGGAGAGGAAGAGCATGTGAAAACAGCGAGGCGGAAGCATGCGATCTCTGCCTGCAGAAGAGCGTATGATTATGGCGGGCGTCCGACATGAGCGAAGGCGAAGCGCAGCGAATGAAGCGGTGCGAAGCCGCAGCGAATGATGGATCTGCATGGAATGCAGAGGTTTTCACAGGAAAGTGAGAGAACTATTTTATGAGATACCATAATATAACAAAGGACGATATGCTCAACGGCGACGGCCTGCGGGTGGTACTCTGGGTGGCGGGCTGTACCCACTGCTGCAAGGAATGCCACAATCCGCTTACCTGGGATCCGGACGGCGGCCTTCCCTTCGACGAAGCGGCAAAGCAGGAAATATTTTCGCAGCTGGACAAATCTTATATCAGCGGTATTACTTTTTCGGGCGGTGACCCGCTTCACTCGGCAAACCGGCTGGACGTGAGGAATCTGATGGAGGAGATCAAAAACAGATACCCGGGTAAAACAATCTGGCTTTACACGGGGGACAGCTGGGAGGATGTGCTGCATTATCCTGCCATGAAATTTGTGGACGTGCTTGTGGACGGAGAATTTCAGAAGGAGCTGAAGGATGCGAGACTGCGCTGGAAGGGCAGCAAAAATCAGAGAGTGATTGATGTACAGAAGAGCCTGGAGCAGACAGATCCCTCCATCCCGGTGCTTTACTGTAAGGACTATGCGTAGGGGGAACGACAATGCGGATGGAGCATATTAAAATTAAATATTTTACAGACAAAATCGAGAAGCTGGCTTACATAGACGGAAAGTCGGACTGGATTGATCTGCGGGCCGCAGCGGATTTTGTATTAAAGAAAGGGGAGTTTCAGCTGATCCCTCTGGGAGTGGCGATGGAACTGCCGGAAGGCTATGAAGCCCATGTGGTGCCGAGAAGCTCCACTTTCAAAAATTTCGGCATTATACAGACCAATCACCAGGGCGTGATTGACGCGTCCTACTGCGGGGATAATGACCAGTGGTTCATGCCGGTCTATGCAGTCAGGGATACGGAGATCCATGTAAACGACCGCATATGCCAGTTCCGTATTATGGAGAACCAGCCGAGGATTATTTTTGACGAGGTGGCGCATCTGGACGGGGAAGACCGGGGCGGACATGGCAGCACCGGGAAGCAGTGATGCGGGTGAATGGCACATACAAACAGTCAAAATCCATATTTTAAGGAGAAAGAGATGCCGGTACAATCGGAAAAAAATCAGGAAAAGCTCGTAAATAAAATTATGTTTCTTTATATTCTCGGCGTTGCCATTTCGGGCTGGGGATTTGTAATGATTATGTTAAACGGAGGAGTGCGTGAGTGCGTTTTTCTGCTGACAGGCGTGGCCGCCATCATAACCAAAGTTTTTGAGAAACAGCTGGGGAGCAGGGCAAAATATGTCTATGCCTGCATTCCGCCGGTGCTCGGCGCGGTTACGGCTGCGGTAGGAGGATCTAGTGAAAGTGCAGGTTATGTATGCCTGACGCACTACTATTTTGTGGCGACGCTGCTGCTGGTTCTTTATTATGAGCAGAAGATACTGAAAGTGAGCACGGCGGTGACCATTATAGTCAACGCGGCGATGATGATTGTATTTCCGGCCGGATTTTTGAAGCTCCATCTTCCCATCGGATGGATTTTCACGGGGATTGTCTATGTGATTCTTTTTGTGGCATGCAGCTTTATTGTGCATCGGACGACGTCTCTTTTTGGAGTGGTGGAGGATAAAGAAAAAGAGGTGGAAAGCGTGCTTGATTCCGTGCAGATGCTTTCGGGGAAGCTTTATGAAGCGGGGACAGCCCTTTCACAGATTTCCGAGAACGAAAGCGCGGCGGCACAGGAACTGGCGGCAACAAGTGAGGAACTGGTAGGGAACAGCAATATGCTCGGTTCGAAGACGGACGAGAGCATGAACAATCTTGGCGAACTGAAAGAATGGGAGAGTGTTGTTGCAGACAATGTGGAAAAAGTAGAAAAGACTTCCAGGGATCTTTTGAATAAATCACAGGAGAGTGAAAAGCTGCTGAATGATCTGCATAAGATCAATGGAGAAGTGTCGGATTCCATGCGGCTTACGACTGAGGTTGCGCGGAAGTTGTCTGATGCGGTGCAGGAGATAGGCGTTACCTTAAAGCTTATCAGCGACATTTCCTCCTCCACAAATCTGCTGGCGCTGAATGCGTCCATTGAGGCTGCGAGGGCCGGCGAGGCAGGAAAAGGGTTTGCGGTGGTTGCTACCGAGGTGGGCACCCTTGCACACAGCACACAGGAATCGCTTAAGGTGGTGCAGTCCGTGATCGAGCGGGTACAGAATAACGTGACGGAGATCACAGCGCAGGTGGAAGAGAACTCGTCCAAGCTTGGCACGCAGAATGCGTATTTTGAAAATGTATTTAAGAGTATGCGGGATATGACGGAGCTTCTCAACGAATCGGTCAACGCGGTGCAGACGATGGGTGACACATATGCAAAGCAGGCGGAGGTAATTGAGAGAACCGTAACCATCAATCAGGATATTGCGGAGAGCATCCGGAAGGAGAATGAACAGTTCCATTCCATCAACAGCATGGCGGAAGGCAATGCCGGAGACACGGCGGAGGTGACCAAACAGGCCGGCGTCATTAATGAGATGGTCGATGAAATGAGCAGGATTTTGAACCGGGAGGCTTAAAGGAACCGTCATTTAATATGCATAAGAAAACTCCTTCCAAGACATACTATGGGAAACAATGGTAAGTCATGGAAGGAGTTTTTGTGTTGGACAATAAGGAAAAGATGACAACCTCCCTGCAGGAAAGTATGGCATATATGAAGGCGCATATGTCACCGGATGTAAGTTTTGACGTGGTCTACCGCGTGATAGACGTGGGAGGCAGACAGGCGTGTATCTATTTTATAGACGGTTTCTGCAAGGACGAGCTGATGATGAAGATCCTGCAGTATTTTATCGGCCTGACGCCGGACAAGATGCCGGAGAGTGCCTATGAGATGGCGAAGAAGGCCACGCCCTATGTGGAGGTGGATCTCAAGGATAAGTGGGACGATATCATTTACAATATTCTGTCAGGTGTGTTTGCGCTCTTTATTGATGGGTATGACAGATGTGTGCTGATCGATTCCAGAACCTATCCGGCCAGAAGCGTTTCGGAGCCGGACAAGGATAAAACCCTGCGCGGCAGTAAGGATGGTTTTGTGGAGACGGTGGTCTTCAACACGGCTCTGATCAGAAGACGGATCCGCAGCACCGAGCTTCGCATGGAAATGATGAACGCCGGGAAAAGTTCCCAGACAGACATCGTGCTCTGCTATATGGACAACCGGGTGGATCACGCGTTTTTGGAGAAGGTAAAGAAGCGGATTCAGAATATCAAAGTGGATGCGCTCACCATGAACCAGGAGAGTCTCGCGGAGTGCCTCTATCAGCGGAAATGGTTTAACCCTTTTCCCAAATTTAAATTTACGGAGAGGCCGGATGTGGCGGCGGCCCAGGTGCTCGAGGGAGATATTGTGATTTTGGTGGACAATTCCCCCTCGGCCATGATTGTGCCGACTTCGATCTTTGATATCGTGGAGGAGGCGGACGACTATTATTTCCCGCCCATTACGGGGACATACCTGCGTCTGACGCGGTTTATCATTTCGATTCTCACCTATATTATGACGCCCACGTTTCTTCTGCTGATGGAAAATCCCCAGTGGGTTCCGGAGAGTTTTCGGTTTATCATGCTGCAGGAGGAATCAAACATTCCACTGATTGCGCAGTTTCTCATACTGGAGCTTGCCATTGACGGATTGAAGCTGGCGGCGGTCAACACGCCGAATATGCTGAGCACCCCCTTAAGTGTGATGGCGGCTTTGGTGCTTGGCGAGTTTTCCGTCAACAGCGGCTGGTTCAACAGCGAGGTGATGCTTTACATGGCGTTTGTGGCCATCGCCAACTACACCCAGCAGAACTATGAGCTTGGCTACGCCCTAAAATTTATGCGGATTATCAATCTTATTTTGACAGCGATTTTTGGCATTTACGGTTATGTGGGGGCGATTTTGCTCTTCCTGCTGTCCATTGCCTTCAATAAGACATTGTCGGATAAAAGCTATATCTATCCCTTGCTGCCTTTCAACTTCAGACAGTTGACGAAAAGGCTCCTGCGTCTTCGCCTCCCGGAGGCAAAACGATAAAACTTTTTGAGATAAATTTAGCTTATTATTAAGCTTGCAATAGCTAATAAGATAACTAAAATGTGATGCTGAATTTTGTGCGTATTTCATAAAAAAGGAAAAGAAAATTTGTTTTACTTGTTATTTTCTGGCTGCGATAGTAAAATGAGAGGCAATAAGAATGCGTTTGTGTCTGTCGCAGCCAGAATAATTTGTTAGTCAAATATGAGTTAAAATTAGTCTTGCATGCGGCATGCCGTTGGCCGGCGGATACGATTCAGATGGCGGAGGAGAACGGGAAAATGGGATATGAAATACATGTCGAAAAGGGATGGGTGAACAGGGGAAATCTGTACCGAATAAAGGAACTGATGAGACGGGCTGAAAAGGGAGACCGTATGACACTGGCATTTTTGGGTGGTTCCATCACCCAGGGATCGGTCTCTTCGCAGTATACAAACTGCTATGCTTATCTTGTTTATGACTGGTTTGTAAGGCGGTTTCCCAAAACGGCATTTACTTATGTGAATGCAGGAGTGGGAGGCACGACATCCCAGTTTGGCGCAGCCAGAGTGGAGGAAGATGTGCTGGCTTTCAAACCGGATTTTGTTATTATCGAATTTTCGGTCAATGATGAGAATACGGATTTTTACCGGGAAACCTATGAAGGGTTGGTGCGGAACGTGTACGGAAATGCACTGGATCCGGCAGTCTTACTGGTACATAATATGTTTTACGACTCGGGCGTGAGTGCGGAGGAGAAGCACAGGGAGATCGGGACGCACTATCATCTGCCGAGCGTCAGCATGAAGCCGTCCATCTATGCGCCGATAGAGGCAGGAGCGATTGACAGGCGGGAACTTACGCCGGATGACCTGCATCCTAATTCGGAGGGGCACGCCCTGCTGGCGGAGGTCATTACGGACTGTCTGGATCAGATCTATATGCAGAGGCGGGAGGCAGAGGAACCCTTTTTCATGCCGGAGCCTCTGACGAGAAATGCCTATGAAAAGGTAAGACGTTTTCAAAATTACAACAGCGACCCGGCCTGCGCTGGATTTTCGGCGGACAGGACGCTGAAAAAATATGCCAATGATATGTTTTGCGGCGGCTGGACGGCATCAATACAGGGTGCGAAAATTTGCTTTGAGGTGGAAGGAACGGAGATCGCCGTGCAGTACCGCAAGTCGGTAAAACGTCCCGCGCCTGTGGCGGTCGCGGTGCTGGACGGGGATGAGGAAAACGCGGTTACGCTTGACGCAAATTTTGAGGAAGACTGGGGGGACAGCCTGCATATCGATACGCTGGCGTATCACATTTCACCCGGCATGCACCGGGTGGAAATAAGGATTGCGCAGACACACGCGGATGATGCAGTGCCTTTTTATCTGGTATCCTTGATCACAGCGTGAAAAACGCGAAAAGTGCTTTTAATGATGTCCCGTCATTGGACGGCGGCACAAAAGTCAGCAAGCTGACTTGGAAGTACTATGTTTCGCGTCAGAGAATGCCTGAAAAGAGGCACTCTCTGACAATACGGGAAGGAGAGTACATATATGTTCAGAGAAGATTTTGTGTGGGGCGTTGCAAGCAGCGCCTATCAGGTGGAAGGGAAAGACACGGCGGACGGCGCGGGGAAATCGGTCTGGGACACGTTCACGGAGGAAGGAGGTATCGAGGATCACACAGATGCTTATGTTTCCTGTGACCATATGCACCGCTATAAGGACGACTATAAGATGATGCGTTTGCTTGGAGTGAAGGCATACCGCTTTTCCTTAAACTGGGCAAGACTGCTGCCGGAGGGAACGGGACGCGTGAATGAAAAAGGCGTTGCCCTTTACCGGGATATGATTTTGGAGATGAAAAAGAACGGCATTACGCCTTATATTACAATGTACCACTGGGAGCTGCCGCAGGCGCTGCAGGATCGCGGAGGCTGGCTCAACGAGGAGATCATCGAGTGGTTTGGCGAGTATGCGAAGGTGGTGGCGGAGAACTTTTCGGATCTGTGTGAGTATTTTATCACGCTCAATGAGCCTCAGTGCTTCGTTGGACTGGGACATCTGCGCGGCATCCATGCGCCGGGTAAAAAGCTGCCGCTAAAGGACACCTTTCAGATTACCCACAATGCTCTGCGCGCTCACGGGCAGGCGGTCATCAATCTGAGAAAATATGCGAAGCAGCCTGTTCAGATCGGCTATGCGCCCACCTGCGGGATGGCCTATCCGGCGAGCAGTGCCCCGGCGGATGTTGAGGCGGCCAGAAGAGTGCTCTTTTCCTTCTACAATCCGACAGAAAACTGGACATGGAATGTGGCATGGTTTTCTGATCCCGTGTTTTTGGGAAAATACCCGGAGGAAGGGCTTGCCAGATTCAAGGACTATCTGCCGGAGATTACGAAGGAAGATATGGAGCTGATTGCCCAGCCGTTAGACTTTATGGGACAGAATATTTACAATGGCTATGTGGTGCGTGCGGGTGCGGACGGGGAGCCTGAGTTTGTGGACAGACCGGCCGGATTTCCCAAAACCGCAGCGGGCTGGCCGGTGACGCCGGAATGCCTCTACTGGGGTGTGAAATTCCTGTATGAGAGATATCGGAAGCCGCTGTACATCACGGAGAACGGCGTGTCCTGCCACGACATCGTGTCGGGGGACGGCAGGGTGCATGATCCTAACCGCATTACCTTTTTGGACAAATATCTCTCGGCGCTCCAGTGCGCAGCCGATGACGGCGCGGACGTGAGAGGATATTTTGAATGGACATTTCTGGATAATTTTGAGTGGAGCAAGGGGTATACGGAACGGTTCGGCCTGGTGTATGTGGATTTTCAGACACAGAAGCGGATTGCAAAGGATTCCGCATACTGGTATCAGAAAGTGATGGAGACAAACGGGGAGGTGTTGTCAGTGAATCAGAAAGAAAAACCGATTTTATTTTTAAATCCTGTCTTCAAGCAGATGATCTGGGGCGGCGAGCGTCTGGGGACAGACTGGCCCTACCAGATTCCGGGGGAAGGCATGGGAGAGTGCTGGGCGGTGAGCGCCCACCCGAACGGAGACTGCACGGTCAAAGAAGGCGTTTATGCCGGAAAAACCCTGTCCCAGCTCTGGCAGGAGGAGCCGGAACTTTTCGGAAGCACAGGACTTGACCGTTTCCCGCTTCTCACAAAGATTATTGACGCCAAGACGGATCTGAGCATTCAGGTGCATCCCGATGACGCTTATGCGGGAACGCATGAAAACGGCTCCCTCGGAAAGACAGAGTGCTGGTATATTCTCGACTGCGAGGCGGATTCCACTCTCGTGATCGGCCACAAGGCGAAGGACAAGGAAGAGCTGACTGCCATGATTAAAGAGGGCAGGTGGGGTGAGTTTATCAGGGAGCTGCCGGTGAAGAAGGGAGACTTTATCCAGATTGACCCGGGTACGGTGCATGCCATCAAGGGTGGTATTATGCTTCTGGAAACCCAGCAGAATTCAGATATTACATACCGGGTTTACGATTATGACAGGCTGACTGACGGGAAACCCAGACAGCTTCATGTGGAGCAGAGTATTGATGTGATCACGGTTCCGGCAAAGCCTGCCGCAGAGTGTGTCAAGGCGGCGGCAGACCTGCCGAAAGACCAGAAGAATTTATTGATTTCCTGTCCTTATTATAAGGTGTGGAAGATTGATGTGGCGAAGCAGATTTCCTTCTCCCAGGAGCACCCCTTCCTGATTATGAGCGTGACGGCAGGTGAGGGGTTGATTAACGGGCAGATGATAAAGAAGGGAGATCACTTTATCCTGCCCTGCGGCTACGGTGAGGTGGAACTGCAGGGAGAGATGGAGCTGATTGCGGCATCCATATAAGTGTTACTTTTCGCATTGAGATAGAAACCACTCGTGAATGTTAGAGTTTTCGGACAGCTCCGGGTGGAAGGAAAGTCCGATCTGGTTCCTGCATTTTACGGCGACGATATTGCCGTCCACTTTTGCCAGAATTTCCACGTTTTCATCCGCGCGCTCAATGTAGGGCGCGCGGATAAAAATCATAGGGTAGTTCCCGATTCCCGCTATCGGCTGTTCGGTGACAAAACTGGAGAGCTGTCTGCCGTAGGCGTTTCGCTTGACGGTGACGGGCAGTGTTCCCAGATGGGCGACGGAACTGCTGATTTCTTGTGCCATAAGGATCAGCCCGGCGCAGGTGCCAAGCGTGGGAAGCCCGTCTGAAATCAGCTTCCGCAAAGGCGTAAACAGCCCGGATTTGTACAGAAGTTGTCCCTGCACGGTGCTTTCCCCGCCGGGCAGGACAATGCCATCGATTCCCTGCAGGTCACAGGGCTGTCGGATTTCCGTGCAGACAGCCCCAAGGTCTGTGAGCATATGTTCATGTTCTATAAAAGCGCCCTGTAAGGCAAGTACGCCGATTTTGATATTTCTCATCCTAACCTCCGTAAATTCGCTTTGTGGAATTTCAAATCTGCACGGAGAATGCTGCATTTCAAGCATTCTCTTGCGTGAAACATAGTATTTCTTGGCGTCCCGTCCAATGGCGGGACGTCTATAGAAATACTTTTCACGCTGTTATTGTCCCCGCTCTTCCATAATCAGTTTGATTTCTTCCGGATTAATCCCCACCATAGCTTCTCCCAAATCTTCGGAAAGACTTGCGATCAGTGCGGCGTCCGTGTAGTTGGTCACAGCCTGTACGATGGCGGCAGCCCGTTTTGCCGGATTGCCGGATTTAAAAATACCCGAACCGACAAAGACGCCCTCCGCGCCAAGCTGCATCATCAGCGCTGCGTCTGCGGGTGTCGCGACGCCCCCGGCGGCAAAATTTACGACGGGGAGTTTCCCGTTTTCATGGACATATAATGCCAGTTCATAGGGAACCTGTAATTGCTTTGCCGCCTCAAATAATTCGTCTTTTTTCATGGAGCCGAGCTGTCTGATCTGGGCGTTCATTTTGCGCATGTGCCGGACGGCCTGCACCACATCCCCGGTTCCCGGCTCGCCCTTGGTGCGGATCATGGCGGCTCCCTCGTTGATTCTTCGCAGGGCTTCGCTTAAATCTCTCGCGCCGCAGACGAAGGGGACTTTGAATGCTGTTTTATCTATATGGTAAACGTCGTCCGCCGGGGATAAGACTTCCGACTCGTCGATATAGTCAATCTCAATCGCCTGAAGTATCTGCGCCTCCACAAAGTGCCCAATCCGGCATTTTGCCATAACGGGGATGCTCACGGCGTTTTGTATGCCTTTTATCATTTTGGGGTCGCTCATGCGCGATACGCCGCCTGCAGCCCTGATATCTGCCGGAATCCGCTCCAGCGCCATGACGGCGCACGCGCCGGCTTCCTCCGCGATTTTAGCCTGTTCCGGGGTGGTAACGTCCATGATGACGCCGCCCTTTAACATTTGTGCCAGTCCTTTGTTCAGTTCATATTGTGTCTGTTCCATAGTTTCCTCCATTTCGAAACGGTTTAAAATTGCACATCAGAGAATTGGTTCCACATTTCTCTTCGGATTGCATTTTACTTGTAACTATGGTACAGTAAATCTGGTTATACAAAAATAATCAAATTGAAAATAAATTAAATGCCATATGGGAGAAAAGCAGATGCTTACTTATAACTTTGCCGAGGCGCAGGGGCCTTTGTACGAATACATATATCAGTGCATAAAGGAGGACATTTTGGCGGGAAATCTGCAGCAGGGAGAAAAGCTGCCTTCCAAGAGGGCTTTCGCAAAAAATAACGGTATTAGTACCATTACCATTCAAAACGCCTATGACCAGTTGATCAGCGAAGGGTATATTTATGCCATTCCGCAAAAGGGGTATTATGTGGCGAAGCTTGAAGGCATGAAGAAGGTTCAGAGAGAGGGCAGTATTTCCCTGAACATTCACATCCCGGAGGAAAGACCCTGCTATGCGGTGGATTTGTCGGATAACAGGATGAACCCTGAGCTGTTCCCCTTTTCCATATGGGCGAAAATTCTGCGGAGCGTCATCTCCAATAAGAGCGGTGAGCTGATGGAGGCATCCCCGGCCGGAGGCATCGGGGAACTGCGGACGGCAATTGCGGAGCATCTGAAGTCTTTTAGAGGAATGCTTGTCGATCCAGATCAGATTGTGATCGGCGCGGGAACGGAGTATCTGTACGGGCTGATTGTGCAGCTTCTGGGAAACGAGAAAAACTATTGTGTGGAGAATCCGGGCTATCGAAAGATCGTACAAGTTTACAGGCAGTATCATATTTCCTGCAAGTACGCGGATATGGATGAGATGGGAATGACCTCCGGGGGGCTGCGCGCCACAGGGGCGGATATCGCGCACATCAGCCCGAACCATCATTTTCCTACAGGGATCACCATGCCTGCCGGAAGAAGATACGAAATTCTGGCGTGGGCCAATGAGAGGGAGGGACGTTATATCATCGAGGATGATTATGACAGTGAGTTCCGGCTAAACGGGAAACCGATCCCGACTCTGTTCAGTATGGATGCCTGTGAAAAGGTGATTTATATGAATACATTTTCCAAATCCCTCACCCCCACCATTCGAATCAGCTATATGATTCTGCCGGTTCATCTGATCAACCGTTTTTACAGGGAATTATCCTTTTACGCCTGCACGGTTTCCAACTTTGAGCAGTATACGCTGGCTGCTTTTATAAGGCAGGGATATTTTGAAAAACACATTAATCGGATGCGCCTGTATTACAGCAGACAGAGAAAAAGGATGATCGACGCGATTAAGAAAAGTAAATTGAAAGATGTGTGTATGATTACTGAGAACGACTCCGGTCTGCATTTCCTGATTCAGATCAAAACGGACAAGGCGGACAAAGATATTGTCCGTTCATTAGGGGAAAGGGGAATACGGGTGAACGCGCTGTCGGAATACTTTTTCACACCAAGCGAAATGAAACACTGTTTTATCATCAACTATTCCAATGCGGATATCGAAAAAGCAAAGGAAGCCTGCGATGTGTTTTATGAGATACTGGCAGAAAATGTGGGATAAGATACAGGCGGAGGGGCAGTCTACAATTCGTAGATTGCTCTTTTTATATGGATGGCGTATAAAAGAAGGTACAGACGGGGCAGGAATTGCCGGGAACCGGTGAGAGGAAATAGGAATCAGTATGGACAATATGAAATTCGGCAGATTTATACGGGAATCAAGACAGGCCAAAGGGATGACCCAGAAGCAGCTTGCGGAGAAAATTCATGTCTCCGACAAGGCGGTTTCCAAGTGGGAGAACGGCGTAGGATTTCCCGACATCAAAATTTTGGAACCGCTGGCAAAGAGTCTGGGTGTGAATCTCTTGGAGTTAATGCAGAGTGAAAGAAATGAGGAACCAGAGATAGACAGGCAGGAGGCGGAACAGATCGTGGCACAGACCATTTCCCAGTCCGGACAGGAGGATGAGTGGAGGCGGCGTATGTGGAAGGTCAAGGTGCTCTTGGGAGCCTGCGTCTGCGGTGTTCTCTATCTGATCTGTGTGGGAGTAGGCTATCTGGCGGGACACAAGGACGGGCAGTTCTCCGGGCTGCTGTCCGGGGCGGCGGGCGGCGCATGGTATGAAAGCCCGGTGTTATTCTATGTGTGGGCAGGCGCGCTCGTGATCATATGCGGGGCGGGAGCGGTGTATCTTCTCTGGAAGAACGAGAGCATCCGGGAAGTGAAGATCGGCCGGCATAAGGTGAAGAGCCTTTTGACCATCCTCATGGATATGCTGGTGGTGTTTTTGCTCCACACTTATCTGTCCAATATCGCCAACAACGAAAAACAGCTTGCCATGCTGCCGGAGGCAATCCCGGTAAACGCTTATGTCAGCACGGCGGACGGGAGTAGACAGTCGGGCATTTTCATAAAAGACAGTCTTGTGCAGGGGCTTCTGGACTCGGCATATGTTGACAGGCTGAAAATGGATGTGCGCCTCAAAGCAGGGATTGACCGGGTCATTCCCGGAGAGTGGCATACGCTGAATTTGTTTCTGGACGGGGTAAACTGCATTGAGGCGATGGGCGGCATTGAGGAGATCGATGTGGTGTGGAATGCGGGTGCGGATGCCTCGATTTTACAGGGATCCGAGGCGAAATGTATCGTTTCCAAAGAGCTTTTTGACAGGAAGGGATGGAAGCTGGGAGATCAGGTGACGCTCTGCCAGTGGTACTACTACCGTAAGGATGAGCGTTACGCAGAACTTTTTGCGGGTCCTTTACAGACGGTAGAGTACGAGATTGCCGGATATGTAGATATGCGGGGCAGGTGGGATGATCAGTTCGCAGTGCCGCCGGACGTGATTGTACCCTTTCATGCGGTCAGAAATACTTATGCCGAAGAGGGGATTCCTTTCTTTGCAAGTTCGGCAGCTTTTCAGGTTTCGGACGCGCTTTCACTGAATGCCTTCAAACAGGAGATGAAGGATCTGGGATTCCAAAGTGTTGTGCAAACGGAATTAGACCAATCTGTAAACGGCGTGGCGTTAAATGTCAATGACGCCGCCTTTATCAGCACGGCGGAGCATCTGCGGCAGGTGATCGACACGGTGCGCGCATTCTTTCCCTTTCTCCTCATTTTGATTGTGGGGGTAGGATATCTGATTACACTTCTGCTTTTACAGAGCAGGAAAAAGGAAATGGCGCTGCTTCGTTCGATCGGGTTGAACAGGTACCAATGTTTCCGGGTCTTTTTCGTGGATCAGCTTATCTTAGTCATTACGGGAGTTGTGGCGGGAAGTGTGCTATCGGTGCTGATCCAGGGCAATTACGGGGGAAGCTCCGCGCTGGCAGGCGGACTGGTGGGCATCTGCTATATGGCTGGTAACAGTCTGGCGCTGTGGAAGCTGTTGGATGTGAGTGTGATGGAAGCGTTGTTTGTGGAAGGATGAAACGGAGGTAAAAATGGAGATATTGCGTGCGGAACATGTGTCTTACAGCTATCAGAGCAAGTACCAGAAGGTGGAGGCGGTGAAGGATGTAAGCTGTGTCTTTGAGAAGGGAAAATTCTATGCAATTGTGGGCGAGTCGGGCAGTGGCAAGAGCACCTTTCTTTCTCTTCTGGCCGGATTAGACCAGCCTTGCGAGGGAACGATTTATGTGGAGGGGGAGCCGTTATGCGATATGGACAGGGACGCTTACCGTCTGAACCGGGCGGCGGTGGTGTATCAGGCGTTTCACCTGTTTCCGCTTTTGACGGCGCAGGAGAATGTGATGCTGCCGTTGGAATGTAAGAAAATGCGGAAAAAGGAGGCTGCCAGACATGCCAGACAGCTTTTGGAGCGGGTGGGACTGGAATCCAGGATATGCAGGCAGTTCCCGAAGATGATGAGCGGCGGGGAACAGCAGCGGGTGGCGATTGCCCGGGCGGTGGCCGCAGGCGGGGAGATCATTCTGGCAGACGAACCGACGGGCAATCTGGATTCGGGGAATGAGGAGAATGTGGTGGCGCTCTTAAAGGAGCTTTCCCATGAGGACGGCTATACGGTGATCGTTATTACGCATAACCAGAGAGTAGCGGACGAGACGGATCATGTCTTTCGTATGAAGGATGGAAGCATGGAGCAGATACGCTAGCAACGCGGAAAGTTGATATGCGGGATGAGGAAGGAGTTTGGTATGCTGCTTTTTAAGAATAGTATGCGTCAGCTTTTTCGTATGAAGGGGAGAGCCGCCCTGTTTTTGCTGCTGCTTATTTTTGCGTCGGGGCTTTGCAGTATCGGCAGGGAGTTTCTGGTTACGAATCAGGCTAAAATGGAAGCCTACGAGGATTCCTTTATGACTATCGGAACGGTGGAGCAGAAGGCAGATCAGGTGG
This sequence comes from Lachnospiraceae bacterium, assembly GCA_910575775.1. GTDB lineage: Bacteria > Bacillota > Clostridia > Lachnospirales > Lachnospiraceae > UBA3282. Next base: position 118,954 of record CAJTEY010000008.1, read on the forward strand.
AAGAGCGGCGGATCTGGGATGCGGAAATCAAGGACTACCGCATTTACAATAGTTCGGTTTATGATTCCTATGTGCCTTTGTCCGTGCTGGACTTTGAGGGCGCGGATTATCTGTCCGGGCCGGAGCGAAGATGTTTTTACGGCTCTTACATGCCGGAGTATGAGATGTACGGTCTGGGCATGAGCCTCAGCGAGATCGTGGAGGGATCGCCGGTGGAAGATGCAGTGCCCGACCATCCGATTGCCTTTCAGGTAACCAGGGTGCTTGCCGGACAGGGAGGAATCAGGGACGGACATGTCATTTCTTTCTGCGATCACTATAATCCGAAGCCGGAGAAACTGTATGCGGACAAGACTTATGTGATGTCTATTGCTTATAGACCGGGACATGAGGATCAGCAGGAGTTTGAGGGGGATGATGTTACAGAATACATCCCTTACACGGTTCTGGAATCCGATCAGGTTGATATTGACGGCAACAAAGTGCCGGATGACGTGGAAGAGGGACATTTTTGCGATGAGGTGACGGAAGGGTTTTATGAATCGGACAAAGGCAGGCGCTGGCTGAATGTAATAGCCTCATGGAATTATCTGCGGCATACTTTCCCGGTAACGGGCACAGACGACATTAATCTGCTGATGCCTTTCTACAATGGCAATGCATATATCAGCCAGGGCAGGGAGTTTACGGCAAAGGAGTATGCGAACGGGGACAGGGTATGTCTTGTGTCGGAACTGTTTGCCCGGCGTGCCGGGCTTGCAATCGGGGATGAACTGCCTCTCGCGTTACGGTATGCAAATTACAGGCGGACTGCAGGACGGGCGTTTGCAACCAACAGTGCGGCGGCATTTTCGCTGATCAATGCCAAAGGGGAGATTTACCCGGTTTTTGAGGAGGGCAATTATGAAATTGTAGGTGTGTACGGCGGACAGTCGGGAATACGGGATGATTACGGAATGGGCTATAATGAGATCATCATTCCCAGCCGTTCCGTGAAGAACAGCGATGCGGATAACATTCTGGAGAGCGGACCAATGGTGGGAAGCAACACTTCTTTCCGCATTGCCAACGGAACCATCGACGAGTATATGGAGAAGTGGAACAAATTGCAGATTTCTAATCTGGAAATCACTTTTTATGACGGAGGCTATTCAGAACTGGAGGCAAATATCAACAATATGAAGTATATTGCCAGACTGCTGCTTGTTATGGGCGTGATCATGGTACTGATGGTGCTCGGTTATTTTTCCTGGCTGTTTATCTTAAAACAGAAGGAGCGGACGGCGGTGGAGCGGTGCCTGGGTTTTCGGAAGCGGCATAGTTTTGCTTCCCTGTTTTCGGGCATTTTCCTGCTGATTCTGGTGGGAAGCGTATGCGGCAGTGTGGCGGGCAGTTACTTGTCGGGAGAGATCGAGGGGAAGATTGCAAGGGAAGATTATTATGATAAAACCTTTGGAAACAGCGTGGCCACGGATATGGGAAAAACGGAGGCAAAGTCTTATGAGCGGGAAGAGCCGTTAAAGACGGCGGCCGAGTGTGCACTGGCAATTGTTGCGGCCGGAACGGTGATCGCGGCTGCTGGGATTTATGTAAACTTACAAAAAGAGCCCATGAAGATGCTGGCGGGGAGAACGGAATAGCATGCTGTGGCGCACGGGTCTATTTCTCGAACCCGTGCACCCAGTCTGCTTTCAGAAAATAGATAAGAAAAACAATGGAACTTAAGCTCCATGTCAGCGGATAGGCCCAGAAAATCATCTGGATTTTCGGGATAAAGTGCAGGATGACTGTAATGTAGCTTACCCGGACGATGCACCAGAAGCAGAGCATGGTAAGCATCGGCACGGCGGCTTTTCCCGCGCCCCGTAAGATTCCCGCGATGCAGTGGGAGAAGGAGAGCAGGAAGTAGAAGAGCGTGACCGTCCTTGCGTGGGTCGTCCCGTATGCGATCACCTCTGTCGTGCGGTTGAATGCGGCAATCAGGGACGGAATGGTCAGGTAGATAATGATGCCCACAAGTTCCGCTGTGAGGATGGAGCAGAGGATGCCGAAACGTGCCCCCTTTTTGGCGCGCTCGTACTGTTTTGCACCAAGGTTCTGGCTGATGAAGGTGGTCAGTGCCATAGCAAAACAGGTTATGGGCAGAAAGCCGAAGCCCTCGATCTTGGAGTAGGCGCCGCTGCCGGCGACAGCCATCTTGCCGAATTTGTTGATGTTGGACTGTACCACCACGTTGGCGAGTGCAATGATGGAATTTTGAAATCCAGCGGGCAGTCCGTTTGAGATTACCTCATGGAGTATGGGAAGGTCAAAACGGATGCGCAGTATGGATACCCGATAGTCATCCGGGCTCTTGCGGGTCAGCCGCCAGAGGCATAAAAATGCGCTGATAAACTGGGAAAGGATCGTAGCCAGGGCGGTAGCGCCGACACCGAAACCCAGCACGGCGATAAACAGCAAATCCAGCACAATGTTGATGGCGGATGACACGATCAGATAAATGAGCGGGTGGCGGCTGTCCCCGACAGACTGCAAAATGCCCACAAAGACATTGTACATGACAAAGGACAGGGAGCCGAGAAAATAGATGCGGAAATAGACTGTGGATTCGGGCAGCACATCGGCGGGCGTTCCCATCCATATGAGGATTCGGGAAGTCAGGATGGTGCCTGCAACAGTCAAAAAGACGCCGGAAGCCAGTCCGAAAGCGACTGTCGTGTGTACGGCTTTCTGTACTTCCTCTGTTTTCTGCGCGCCGTAATACCGGGCAATCACAACCCCGGCGCCCACAGCGATGCCTTGAAAAAAGCCGACCATCAGAAAAATAAGGTTGCCAGAGGAGCTGACTGCGGCGAGTGCATTGCTGCCGAGGAAATTTCCCACAATGAGAGAGTCGGCGGTATTGTATAACTGTTGAAAAAGGTTGCCTAAAAAGAGCGGGAACGCAAAGGCGATGAGCTGTTTCCAGATGCAGCCTTCGGTCAGCAGTGTGGTTTTTGCAGTATGTTTTCCAGTGTTCATGTTTCCTCCATGCCAAAACGGCATCACACAGATTTCTGTTATCTTATGTTACATTATAGCACAATCGTTCCGACAGGATAGCTTTCTTGGCACATCTGTCTATTTTTTTGTATGGAGATGCCTCCTTGTGGCTAAATTATAAGTAAGAGCGGCATATTATAAAAGAAATCAGATTTGCGGCCGCAGGAGGAAAACAGCATGCTGCAGGAAGAATTATTCATATCGTTTCTGAAAAAGTTCGATGATTCCCCATTTCTTGTCAAAATGAACGGAAAAAAATATCGGATCGGGGAGGGGAAACCCGTTTTTACCGTGAAACTTCATAAGACGATTCCGCTCACCGCGCTGGTGGCCAGCACATCCATCGCGCTTGGCGAGGCTTATATGGACGGTGTATTGGAGATTGAAGGGGATTTGTATGAGGCGCTGGATCATTTTCTCGGCCAGGTGGGAAAATTTTCAACGGAGGCGGTGATGATGAAAAAGCTGATTCCCGAATCCCTGTCAAAAAAACACCAGAGAAGGGATGTTTCCAGCCACTACGATATCGGGAACGATTTTTACAGGTTATGGCTGGATGAGACCATGAGCTATTCCTGCGGGTATTTCCGAAAGGCGGATGATACACTGCATCAGGCACAGGTGAATAAGGCGGCATATATTTTAGAAAAGCTGCATTTGGAAGAAGGGATGGAGATTCTCGATATCGGCTGCGGCTGGGGGTACCTGCTGCTTGAAGCTGCCAAAAAGTATAAGGTTCGCGGAACGGGAATTACATTGAGTCATGAACAGTGCAAGGCGTTCCGAAAACGGATTAAGGCGGAGGGGCTGGAGGATGTGCTGACTGTCCGTCTGATGGACTACCGGGATCTGCCGAGAATGAAAAAGCAGTTTGACCGTGTGGTGAGCGTTGGCATGCTTGAGCATGTAGGCAGGAAAAATTATCGGGTGTTTATGGAATGTGTCAATCAGATGTTGAAGGATCAGGGTGTCTGTCTGTTACATTTTATCAGCGCATTAAAGGAGTATCCCGGGGATGCCTGGATTCGGAAATATATTTTCCCGGGCGGGGTGATTCCCAGCCTGCGTGAGACGGTTTCGCATATGGCGGAGGAAAACTTTCACATCGTGGATGTGGAAAATCTGCGTCTGCATTACAATCAGACACTGCTCTGCTGGCTTGAAAATTACCGGGAACATATCGGCGAAGTAGGCGAAATGTTCGATGAACGGTTTGTCAGAATGTGGGATTTGTATCTGGCAGCCTGCGCTGCGGTGTTTCATAACGGAATTGTAGACTTACACCAGATTCTTGCCACAAAAGGGGTGAATAATACGCTTCCTGTAGTGAGGTGGTATTAATGCGTATGAGGGAGAGTGGTTTGTTTTTGCTTTGTTGGAGGCAGTGTGTTATGATGGTTTTTAAAAAGAGCAGGAACAGTCGTAGGAAAATCAGTTTGTCTATGGGACGGAAAGAGAGGAATGAGCATTATGAAAAGAGTCTTGTTTATCGGGGGAACGGGAACCATCAGTGCAGCGATTGTAAGGCGCCTGGCAGGAGAGCGGAACTGGGAGGTGTGGCTTCTCAACCGTGGCAGCCATAAAGAGGGAATCCCGGAGAGCGTTCACCAGATTGCGGCGGATATCAAGAAGGAAAAGGATGTTTCAGAAAAACTGAATGATCTGACCTTTGATGTGGTCTGCGAATTTATCGGATTTACAGTGGAGGATGTGGAGCGCGATTACAGACTTTTTAAGGACAGGACCAGGCAGTATATCTATATAAGCTCTGCCTCGGCTTATCACAAGCCTGCCGCCGGCTATGTCATTACGGAGGGGACAGCTCTCGCCAACCCCTACTGGCAGTATTCCAGGGATAAAATTGCGTGTGAGGACTTTTTAATGAGAAAGTACAGGGAAGAAGGATTCCCGGTCACAATCGTAAGGCCGAGCCATACATACGACGAGCGTCATATTCCGCTTGGCGTACATGGGAATAACGGGTTCTGGCAGGTGATCCGTCGGATGATGGATGAAAAGCCGGTTATTATCCAGGGGGATGGCACTTCCCTGTGGACACTCACTTTCAATGAGGACTTTGCCACCGGGTTTGTGGGACTGATGGGAAACCGTCATGCGATTGGGGAGGCGTTTCAGATTACGGGGGATGAGACGCTCACATGGAATCAGATCTATGCGACGATCGCGGATGCGCTTGGCGTAAAACTGCATGCCTGTTATGTGCCGTCCGATTTTCTGGCGGCGGTCGGCGGGCCGTTCGGGTATGATTTCGAGGGCAGTCTGATCGGTGATAAGGCGGTCTCGGTTGTGTTCGACAACAGTAAGTTGAAGAGGGTGGTGCCGGATATGAAAACTACCGTGTGTTTTGATCAGGGCGTACAGATCGCGCTGGATTACATTATGACGCATCCGGAGGAATGCCAGAAAGAAGATCCGGCGTTCGATGGATGGTGCGACAGGGTGATCCGTGCGATGGAAGAGGCAAAGAAGTCCGTACTGCGTGGGTAGCGGCAGCGTAAAAAACAATCCACAAACCGCGTTTGGAAAGGTGGCAGTGGATTGTTTTTGTTTTATTGTTTGCATTTTGATCTGCAGTATCATTTCAGTTAATTGAAATTAACCGATGGAACAGACGCAGTCTTAAAGTTTGAGGCTGTCTGATTTTGCGAACGGCCCCGCACACGGCTTTTCCCCGTGTGCATTCCCGTAATAATCCTCACGGAAAACAATGGGAGAGCCATCCGGGTTCTCAAACTTTTGCTCCGGCTCAAAGGCCATGCCAAGCACATCGGTTGTGATGACACGGCACGGTGTTTCCGGCATGTAATCATACAGATCCGTTCTTAAGAAAAAGCCTTCCTCCGTCTCTTCTACACAGACGGATATTACGTCTGACTCATTTACAGACGCTTTTTCCTTTGACATGGGCTTGGCGCCGTTAAAATAGACATTGCCTTCGGCCCATACCGGGAGCGGATTATAATATCTGTCGCTGGGTGCGGATCCCATGCCGCAGTAACCCTCAAACTGCTTCTGGTATTCCTCCAGAGTCGGATAGTCCTCGTAAGGAACCGTGCCTGCAACCAGATTGCCGTCCGTCCATTCGTCTTCCTTCCGCGCGTCCATCAGCCGTTTCAAAGCGGGACGGAGTTCCTTCTGTATGAAAATGTTGTTGTAAAACCGCATGTCTCCGTGCAGAATTGTCATAAATCCGGCGATCTCTGTGCGGTGAGGCACATGGTAAGGCGTATAGCGCGGTGAGGTTCTGGTGAGTGCGCCGTTTAGGACGCCGCGCCCCACTGCGGTAAAGGAACCGGCAATCAGATTATGTACCAGAGCGACACCCTGCGTGGCAAGTTTCAATGCACAGTCTGAGAGGAGTACATTGTGGTCAATCAGCGTCGGTCCATGGGATACCTCGATGAAAATATCTTCTCCGATTTCGTTTCCTTCTGTGTGGTTGTATGCTTCCGGCAGACAGTTGTCAAAGAACAGATTTCCTGTCACTCTTGTGCCCTGTGCCTGCCAGTCAAGCCACAGGCCGCGGGTACAGCGGTAAATGTGGTTGCGGCGTATGATCACGTCAATGGCCGCATGCATCTTGATGCCTCCGATTTCGGCGCCGCACAAATTCTGCTTATTGTTGATGTGATGGATCTTATTGTCTTCTATGACAGAGAATACCCCGCCAAGATGCCCTACAATTCCTGTCTGTCCACAGTCGTGGATGTCGCATCTTCTGACGGTGTGGGAGCCTATCCGCTCCTTACTCCATCCCTCCCGCTGTGCCTGACAGATGCAGTCCCTCTCTGTCTGCGTGCCGTCCTTATATTTCCACCTGGACCACTTATTATCGTTTTCCGGCTGTAAATATTTCCCGAGAGAAATGCCGGAGCATTTCGACTCATAGATTTCACAGTCCTCGATGATCCAGCCCTTGGACCAGTGAGGACCGATCATGCCTTCCTGGTAAGCCGTCGGCGGCGCCCACTGTGTAGCTGCCTGCCTCACGGTGAAACCCGAAAGCGTAATATAATTTACACCTTCCTTTTCCGGGTGGAAACAGGTTCTTCTCACGCTGATTTCCACCGTCTCTTCATTGGGATTCAGCCCTTGAAAATTGGCGTACAGTATTGTCTCGCACGCATTTTCATCCTGGACTGTGTACCATACATAAACGGAAAACGCAGGATCCCATGAAGCAGGGCTTGGCTGTGGATTTCGGACTTTTTCAAATTCCGTCACCTCATACATGGATTTGCCGTTTAAGTATACGTCACCCGTGTGGGCTGTCATTGAGGCTACAAACCAGTCGCCGTAAACAAGTGTTGTATAGGGATTATAATCGCCGAACAAGGTGTTGGAAATTCTCGCTTTCCAGACAGTGCCTTCGCAGGCTTCCCAATTGGTTACCGGCTCTGCGCCCGTGATAATAGCCGCACGCTCCACCTCGGAACGGTAAACGATCCGCGCGTCTTCCCGGCCGCCGTTTACAGGGCTTACCGACTCCCGGTATATGCCTGGCGCAACAATCACCTCGTCACCGGCAGCCGCCTTCCTGGCCGCTTCCTGAATTTTTTTAAAAGGTTTGTCCCTGCTTCCGTTTCCGCCCTCTGATGCATTCCCATTTACATAGTATTTCATATGATATCCTCCTTGTCACAGAATTGATTTTTCCGTGAAGTATAGTAATATCATAGCAAATACATGGCAAAACGCAAGAACCTTGTGTATAAAAGCGGCATAAACAGATTGCGTGCAGGTGATTTTCAAAGTTGCATTTTTATTGTATAATAATTGCGGCAATTTCTTTTGTGGGGGAAATCTGTATGAAGAGACAGAGCGGAAGGCACAAGACATTTACATACGGGGCGGCGCTGCTGGCTTTTTTGTGTTTCATGTGTATCTGTATGCCCGTTTTTGCAAGTTCCGGAAAGGTTAAGGTGGCTTTTTTTCCGATGAACGGATTTCATATCTATTCGGAGATCGACGGTTACGGTGGTTTGGACGTGGCATATCTGGAAGAACTCAGCATTTATACCGGGTGGGATATCGAATATGTGATGTGTGAAAGTTGGAATGAAGCGCTTGAGAAGCTGGAAGCGAAGGAAGTGGATCTTGTCGGGTCTGCACAGTATTCCGATGAACGGGCAGAAACCTTTGAATATGCCTCGCTGTCCAGCGGATATACATATGGCTGTCTTTTCGTGGAAAAAGACAGTGTCATAGATTTTGAGGATTTTGACCGCATGCGGGATATGACGTTCGGTGTTGTGGAAAGCTATGTCCGCAAAGCTGAGTTTCTGGAATACATTGACCGAAACGGAATTTCCGAACCGCAGCTTAAGGAGTATGAAACGTCACAGGAACTGCAGGCGGCGCTAAAGGGCGGGGAGATTGATGTGGCGGTTCACACGCTGACGGAGGTTGAGGAAGGGCAGTGTCTTGTAGGAAAGTTCGCCTATGCGCCATATTATTATATGACATGGAAAGGCAACGAACAGCTCATCTCTGAGCTGAATATAGGGATAGAAGCGCTTTATATGGACAACCCCTCGTTGGAACAGGAGCTGATCAGCGCTTATTATGAAAACAGATGGGAAAATTTTGCGGCCGAGGAACAGCAGTATATAGACAGAGGCGAGCCGGTCAGGATCGGTTTTTATCAGGATACAAAGCCCTTATCCTATGTAAACGGGCAGGGGGAGTACGACGGCATTTATATTCAGATACTGAAAACGATTGCGGCAAGGAGCGGGATTACGATGGAGCTTTGCCCGCTGGACCGCAGTGATTACTGGAAGGAGCTTTTGGCGGCGGGAGAGATCGACTTTTATGTGGGCGCGAATAATATGCAGCTTGCGCGGGATGAGAACATCCGCCTTACCGGGCCCTTTATGCCTTACAATGCCATTATCGTTTCCAAAAAGGATTATGTGCACACGAATGAGAACACCTCGCTTGTGCTGACAAACGGCCGTACCTATTGGGCGGAAAGTATGAAAAAGGGCGGTGTAAACGGTACGGTTATCTACTGTGACAGCGCAAAGGACTGTCTGCAGATGGTTGGACGGGGAGAAGCGGACGTTACGGTGCTCAACACTATAGAATACAATTATCTGTCGAAAAACGAGCGTTTTTCCGAAATGATCGAGTGGGACAATTACCGCTATCAGTCGGGAAGCACACTGGCGGCATCCAAGGATGTAGACCCGGTTCTTTTTGAGGTGATCAATAAGTCCCTGCGGCTGATATCGGAGGCGGAGAAGGAAGATATCATCAATCAGTATATGAACATCGCTTATACAGACTATAATCTGACAGATTATTTTTATATGAATAGGGATGTCATTATGATAGCGTGCATTGTGCTGATTTTACTTGGCGGATCTGCCCTTGTGGTATCCCACACACGCAGGAAATCTTATCAGATTCTGGCACAGAAAAACGGAGAACTGCAGATTGCCATCAGGGAGGCGCAGAAGGCCAATCTGGCAAAGACGGAATTTCTCTCCCATATGTCGCACGACATACGGACGCCAATCAACGGCATTATGGGTATGTTAAATATTGCGGAGAAGAATCCGGAGGATCTGGAAAGACAGAGGGAATGCAGACAGAAAATTAAAACGTCGGCGGAACATCTTCTGTCGCTGATCAATGATGTGCTGGATATTAATAAGCTGGAAAGCGGGAATGTGGAATTGAAAAAGGAGACATTTTCCCTGCCGCAGCTTTTTGCAAACTGCGTCACGATTGTGAGCGGCCAGGCTTTGGCAAAAAAAATCAAGCTGACGACTTCCCTGGAGGAGGGGCAGCTTTCACACACGAATTTTATCGGAAGCCCTCTACATATCAAGCAGGTTTTGATCAATATAGCGGGGAACGCCATCAAATACAATAAGCCGGAGGGAAGCGTCCATATGAGCTGTAGTGAACTTTCGGCGGAAAACGGAGTGGCGCAGATCTGCTTTACTGTTTCCGACACCGGCATAGGGATGAGCAGGGAATATCTGGCACATATTTTTGAGCCTTTTACACAGGAATCGAATGGAATGAGTGCAAGGACCAACTATCAGGGAACGGGGCTTGGCATGACAATCACAAAGAAGCTGACGGACAATATGGGGGGAACCATCGAGATCGAAAGCGAGCCCGGGAAGGGCAGCGTGTTCACGGTGGTGCTGCCTTTGGAAATAGACGGGCAGGCGGAGGAAGAAAAAGGGGACATTGTATCGGAACGCATACAGATTGCAGGAAAAAGGGCGCTCCTTGTGGAGGACAATGAACTGAATCAGGAGATTGCGCAGTTTATTTTAGAAGACTTCGGCATGCACGTTACCATAGCGAACAACGGGAAAGAAGCGGTGGAAATCTTTGAACAGGCTGAGCCGGAGACTTATCAGATTATTTTTATGGATGTAATGATGCCGGTGATGAACGGATATGAGGCGGCGAAGGCCATCCGCAGCATGAGCAGACCGGATGCTGCGCAGATTCCGATTGTGACCATGACGGCCAATGCATTTGCGGAGGATGTGCAGGCGGCGAAGGATGCCGGGATGAACGAACATATTGCGAAGCCGCTGGAGGCGGATGTGATCGCACGGGTTTTGGCACAGTGGCTTGGGAAGTAAGACAGAGCGTCCACGGCAGGAAGCTGCCGGCGTTTGCCGGGTAGAATGCATGGGCGCTCTTATACAACAGCATATAATTGGGCATGTGCTTAATTCTGGAAAAGGGGTATTACGGTACGAGTACCCGCGAAATTGCAAGACAAGCTGGTGTACGTTCTGGCTTGTTTTTTTTTGCTGTTTTTCCCTCCTCATATATATCTGCCAATCCGCTTGTTTGGCAGAGTAAATCCGACACTATTTGGTACGGCTGACTATCATATCCATAAGCCAATTTATCTTTGGCAATGGCGTGCTTGGGATTCTGACTTTTTCCTGTGCAATTCCCGGTATGGCTCCCAAAACAGCGACACATAGCGAATGGGGATTTCCCTCACGAAACTCGCCACGTTGTTGCCCTTCTAAAATAACAGGAATCCATTGCCTAAAATGTTTGTAATGCAGCTTGCTATGTTTGCACCATGAGAAATAATGAGGTGATAAAAAATGAAGATAACAGTAGGGATATGCTGCCCTGTCTGTGGAAATAAAACAAGGTTGCAAATACGAGCAGATACAGAGTTGACAAATTTTCCCCTTTACTTTCAAAACAGTAATTATCTTGGTATGGAAAGGGAGAGAAAGCCTGTCTTTTATGAAGGGAATAAATTTCTATGCTATAATTCAGTAGATGATCGGGCTTTAACAGGAATGGAATTTAGTCGGAATAATCAGGAAACAACAGTGAGGTTATCATGATCTATATTGTAGACAATATATCAAATTATTTCATATATCTTTTTATAATTCATTTTGGATTCAGGTTAAATCCGAGAAAAAACAAGTTTTATATTGGCGCATCGGTTTTGACGATGTTGTCTGCAGGGGCTTATAATGCATATTTTGATACAAATTCTCCGATTATCTATATATTGTGGAGCATACTTTCCATATGCTTATTTTTTGAAGATGGATTGTCGCATTTGTTTATACTGAGCGCTGCCCTTATGTATTTCACAGGAATCATTGATACGTTCAGTGTCATGCTGATACAGGTTGTTTTAATAGGCGGAGGGGTTGGCGGCACGGGTATAACATGGTGGATGGAACCGGCCTATCTGCTCTCTTTTTTGGTGTATCTTCTGATATATTTGCGACTTTTTAAGAAAAATGACATATATTTGGGCGACATAGAATTTAAGTATAAGTTTTCACTTTTAATACAGGGCAGTATTTTCCAGATGTTCTATAATTATGTTTTTTATTTCTTTAACGAAAATCATGCAAGGTATGGCTTAAATGCCTATGCAGTATTTTTTATCAGTATAGCAGGGACACTTTATTCCCTTTTTCTTACGCTTAATCTTGCCATCAAAAATATATTAGCAGACAGACAGAGCAAGGAATTGCAGTCTTTTATGTGTATGCAAAAGCAGCAGTACGATTATCAACTGCAGCAGTCGGTAGCTGTACGGCGTTTTAAGCATGATTTGGTAAATCATATTGGTGTTGTCCGGGAGTTAATAAATGAGATGTTCGATATTACTACATTGTTGGGAAATATATTGCAAAATGCTTTTGAAGCAGCGATAAAAGCAGATGTTCCCAGAATACGTGTTGAACTTGTAGAACATAAGGAAGAAATTTTTATTGTTGTCAGTAACAGTGTAGCCAAAAGAATCAATACAAAAACAGATTTTTTTATGACATTTAAAAAGGATAGGGAAAATCATGGTTTTGGAGAAAAAATCTTTGATAAGCTTAAGAGAGCTGACTGTACATCTGCACTGCAAATACCAGGTAACCGTCCCTACAAAAAGGCAGGAGGAGCTGGTCTGGTTCCAAAGGCAGACAAGCGCTGTACAGGCTGTGGGCTTTGTGCCAAAAACTGCCCGGCGCAGGCGATCAGCAAGGCGAACCTGAAAACGGCGGACAGTAAGAAGTGTATTTCTTGTATGCGATGCGTTACAGAATGTCCTGAATCAGCCCGTAAAGTAAATGAAGCCATGGTTTCAATTGCAGCACTGGCAATGAAAAAAGCCTGTTCAGAGAGAAAGAGCAACGAGCTTTATATTTAAAATCCTTTGACTTTCTTATAGAGCGAAAGTAAAACCAAATGGTATCAAAGACGGCGGGAAGATGGAAGGAAAGCCACCCGCCCATCGTGGAGAACCGCAAAGGCTTTCTGTCCGCATGGGAAAAGCAGATAAGGAAAAGGGACGCTTTGGAGAAATGGCAGGCTCCTGCATTTTCGATTCCTTGACGGCACGGAGTTGGAAATCGACACGAAAGAATAATGGTAACAGTGAGTTGCATTTTATTATAGAAAGAACCCCTTTTCCGTGGGGTGGGGTAAAATCCATGTAAAAGTTACCCCACCCTTAGAGTTTCTATTGTTTGTATCGAGGTGCAAACGAGGAGGGTGTCTCTTTACCCGGCAGATACGGACACGGAAAGCCTGAAAATCCCGTAAATAAGGCACTTTTGTTCTGGTTTTGTTTTGCCTAATAGTATATATTTGTAGGTAAAAGTCGGTTATTATCACGGGAACTCGCTGGGAGTTTTCGTGATCATATAGGTGCTTTTGTGATTGTATGCAGAGGTTCCGTGTTTGTGTGTGGGAAAACGACAAGAAAATAATGAATAAATGACAATGCGTGAAAAGGGCTGCATGACGGCTCTTTTTTCATTTATATGAATGTCAGGTAATTCATGGATTTCTTCATTCCTAAAATGCAGCATTCTAATAAAATCCCCCCAATACACATAAAACCGTTTCTTTTTATCCAGATAATCCCAGCAGGAAATAAAACCGATAAATCTGAAAAATGAAGATATTTTACAAGACGCAGGAAAAAATAAGGGGTAAAATGGCTCATGACAAAATCCAAAAATTGAATTCGGAGGGAATCCACATGAAGAAAGAAATAAGGACAGTGGTATATGATGATGAATTGAGGATGGAGGCATACCGCTTTGAGGGAATCGTGCAGCCGTTTCCAAGCCATTTCCATGAGCATTATGTCATTGGGTTTGTGGAGAAAGGGGAGCGTGTGCTTTCCTGCCGGGACAGGGAGTATGCCATAGAAGAAGGGAGCATCGTGCTTTTCAATCCGGGTGACAGCCATGCCTGCGTGCAGAGTGATGAAGGGACGTTTGATTACCGGGGATTTAACATTTCAAAGGAGGTCATGCTCGATCTGGCGGAGGAAGTTACCGGGAAACGGGAGCTTCCGGGATTTTCAAAGAATGTTATCTGTGATGAGGAAATAGCCTGCCACTTGCGCTCACTGCATGAGATGGTCATGAAAGGGACAGGGGAGTTTGGGAAGGAGGAAACCCTGCTGTTCCTGCTCTCGTACCTCATCCAGAATTACGGGAAGCCATTTGAAAGCTGCATCCCGGAATGCAGGCAGGAGATTGAAAAAGCCTGTGAATACATGACAGCGCATTTTGCGGAGCGCATCTATTTAGACCAGATATGCCGCCATGCAGGGCTTAGCAAGTCAACGCTGCTGCGGGCATTTACAAAGGAAAAAGGAGTCACGCCGTACCGATACCTTGAAACAGTCCGCATCAATGAGGCAAAAAAGCTATTATCGGAAGGTGTGCCGCCAGTGGAGGCAGCAACCAGGACAGGGTTCTCAGACCAGAGCCATTTTACAAATTACTTCAACCAGTTCATAGGACTTGCACCGGGTACTTACCGTGAAATATTCTCGGAAAAAGGCGGGGATAGCGTGAATGAAAATACCATTCACACGGAAGAACCGTCCGCAATGCGGACTTGCTGCAAGCAGCATTCTTCCCTGCTTGGTGAGATGAAGGAGGGGCGCTGAATGTGGAATAGGAGAATGGCCGGGCATCCGGCGGCGCTGTTCACCATCATCATATGGGGGACGACATTCATATCCACCAAAGTCCTGCTTACGGATTTTAAGCCGGTGGAAATACTGTTCTTCCGCTTTGTCATGGGATTTGTGGCATTATTTTTGGTTTGCCCGCACCGTATGAAGGGAGTGGAGCGTAAGCAGGAGCTGACTTTTGTGCTGGCAGGACTGTGCGGGATATGCTTATATTACCTGCTGGAGAATATCGCGCTTACATATACGATGGCATCAAACGTGGGAGTCATCATTTCGGTTGCACCGTTTTTCACGGCGATACTGTCACGCTTGTTCCTAAAATCAGAAGGGAAGCTAAGAGCGAACTTTTTCATAGGCTTTGTGGTGGCGATGGCGGGTGTTGCACTGATCAGCTTTAACGGCTCCCGGATGGAACTGAACCCGGTGGGGGATTTGCTGGCAGTCCTTGCGGCATTTGTGTGGGCGTGCTATTCTATACTGACAAGGAGGATCAGCAGTTTCGGCTGCCCGGTCATACTTACCACGCGGCGGACATTCTTTTACGGCATCCTGTTCATGGTTCCGGCATTGTTCCTTTTCGATTTTGAAGCCGGGCTGGAACGGTTTGCGGATACGACGTATTTACTCAATATCCTGTATCTTGGGCTGGGGGCATCCGCACTCTGCTTCGTCACATGGAACCTCGCGGTAAAGGTGCTTGGCGCGGTCAGGACCAGCGTCTATATATACATGGTTCCCGTCATAACGGTGGTGACTTCCGTGCTGGTGCTGAAGGAGCCGGTGACATGGGTTTCCGTTATGGGGACGGTCCTGGCGGTTGCGGGGCTTTTCCTTTCTGAATATAGCGGGAAGGGGAGTAGGAACAGTGAATGAGCCTGCGATAAGGACGGAGGAGCAGATCATCAGCCTGTTCCCCGACAGGGAAACTTTAATTTGCCGGGGATGGGTGCTGAAAAGAATGGAAGGGCAGCTTTTGGTCTATCCGCTGTATTACAAGTTTTCGGAAGGGTAAGGATACTGGCAGATATTCCGGGGAGGGAAGGACTGCCGGAGCAGTATGGGTGGCTGGGCTTTCGCAGGGCCTATCTCTACCGCTGTTATCAGAAAAATCAGGAGGAGAAATCCTACAAGCAGATGCCGGAAGTTGTTGGTGCGGATGTGTATGACAGGACGGGCAACGGGCATTTGGAGATTATAGAATTTCCGATGCCGATCTTAAAGGGAAATGTGGAGGTAATCAAGTCTCTCCGTGAAAAGCTGTATGAGCCGGAGTTTTCGGATTTGACGGTGGTGGATTTCTCAGACCTTGCGCAGGGGTGCAGTGGAGTCATGTCTGAGAATGGCTGGCACGTTCAAGGAGATGGAGTAAATGGGCAATAGATAATATAAGTGAAAAAAGGCGATAGAAAAAAATAAATCTATCCGTATCTTTATGAAATCTTCAAAATTATCTGCTATTCTTTCTGCAACAACAAATAGAAAGGATATACAGAGTATGGACATAATTTTAAAAACAACGGAACTAACCAAAAGTTTTAAAGGGCAGATTGCGGTAAACCGTATATCTCTAAGTATAGAAAGAAATTCGGTTTATGGTCTGTTGGGGCCGAACGGAGCTGGAAAATCAACAATTTTGAAAATGATTGCAGGAATCTTTAAGCCAACGTCCGGCAGGATAGAGGTTGACGGACATGATTGGAGCCGCAATGATTTGAAAGAAATTGGCGCTTTGATTGAAAATCCGCCGCTGTATGATAATTTGTCAGCATATGAAAATCTGAAAGTACGCACGCTGGCACTGGGATTATCAGATGAGCAGATTTCAAAAGTCCTTACCACGGTACAATTAACCAACACGGGAAAAAAGAAAGCGGGGCAGTTTTCTTTAGGCATGAAACAAAGATTAGGAATAGCACTTGCATTATTGGCTCATCCTAAACTTTTAATTTTGGATGAGCCGACAAACGGATTAGACCCTATCGGTATTCAGGATCTGCGTGAATTGATCCGCTCTTTCTCAGCAAAAGGCATTACTACTATATTATCCAGCCATATTTTGTCTGAGGTTGAGCTGATTGCAGACCATATCGGTATTATCTCAAATGGAAAGCTGGGCTATGAAGGTGAAGTCCATAAAGATGCGGATTTGGAACGCATTTTTATGGAAGTTGTCGGAAGCACCAGAGGGGAGGGCTGATTTATGCTTGGTATCATTCAATCCGAATTATTGAAAATGCGCCATACTTTTTCTATAAAACTGATATTTTGGGCTCCGTTAGTCACATTGTTGCTGGGGTATCTGTTAAGCGGCAGTCATGTCCAGCTTTCAACATATAACTGGTGGTATTTCCTGATTCTGCCGCTTGTAGTTTCACTATGTTCAGCAAGCATAATTGCCCGGGAGAAAAAAGGCGGGATGCAGAACATAGTTTTCCTGCCTATACGATTCGATAAAATCTGGCTTGGAAAAACGGCAGCATTGGTTATTCTGCTCTTTGTGACGAACCTTTTTCTGTGGATTGCAACAACTGTTATCGGCATGGCGGCAAGTGTTACGGTTTCTCCTCTGGATGGGCTGATTGGCTGTATGCTCCTTTTCCTGACTTATTTGTGGCAGATTCCTGTTATTATGCAGTTAGCATGTTTCATGGGATATAGGAAAGCGGTCTTTGTATCTTTAGCTGTGAACACGATGTTATCTGCTGTCTGTGCCGAGAAGGAATGGTTCTTATTTGTTCCTTATGCGATCCCTGCCCGTGTTGTATGCCCATTCTTCAAAATGCACGTGAATGGGATTCCCCTTGAAGATGGCTCTCTGCTCTTATCCGTCGGGTATGTTCTTCCGGCAGTGATTGTCAGTCTGATGTTTGCATTAGCTGTTTCTTGGGGCAGTTCAAAATTGTTCTCGAGGGGAGGCTGGGCACATGAGTGAATATTACCGGTATCTGAAAAGTGACATTTATAAGCTGAGGCATTCATGGTTTATGGGGATTCATCTGCTCTTTCCGGTTTTGGGGGCAGCTCTTATGCTGCTCTATTCCCATTTGTCGTCCGGCAGCGAACTGAATAAGCTGGCAGCTTTTGCGCAGATTATTGCAATTGCATATCCGTTTGTAATCTCGGTTGTCTGTCAGCTTGTTGCAGAGCAGGAATTACAGGCAGGGCATTCCCAAAATATACTCTCGCTCCCCAGCCGCGATAAAGCTATCTTTTCAAAACTCGCCATCCTGCTTTTGGCGGGACTGTTTTCCACTGCGCTCAGCGCTGTGTTATTTGGGGTTCCGTTTTCCTATATGACAGGAATCAAACTTCCGGTAAGATTTTTTGTCATAATTTCGCTTGTACTTTGGGGAAGCAATGTTATGCTGTACGGACTGCATCTGATCCTAGCGTTCCGTTTTGGGAGAAACTTATGTATAAGCATCGGTGTGGTTGGAAGTTTGCTGTCAGCGCTTCTGCAGACGGGTCTGGGTACGGGATTGTGGTATATGATTCCTTATGGATTGGGAGTGCGGTTTGCGGAAAGCGCTTTGGCATATCTGTTCCATCTGCAGCCTGTGGGGACATTCGAAAATCGGATAGGGATTATTTTCTGTACCGTTGTCACTTTTGGTACAATAGGCTTGGCAGCATTTTGGTTTTCACGATATAGCGGAACATCTTCTGATTGAAATGAGGATTTTGTATATTCTTAAAGGAGCGCAACAATGGGACATATTTTAGTAGTAGACGATGAGCCTGCAATGCTTCAGCTTATCCGGCGTGTGCTGGAAAAAGACCGGCATTTGATCAGCCTGATATCGGATGCACAAACAGCCCTTAATATGAACTTTTCTAAATATGATCTGATTTTGCTGGACATTATGATGCCGGGACTGGATGGATTTGAATTTTGCAGTCAGATACGTTCCTATGTAGACTGTCCCATTATATTTCTGACGGCCAAAATACAAGAGGCTGATATTGTGCGCGGATTAGGGCTTGGCGCTGATGATTACATTACAAAACCATTTGGAACGGATGAACTTCGGGCGAGAGTAAATGCCCACTTACGGCGCGATACCAGGGAAAAGAAAAACGCCTTTTCTATCTCCGGCATCGTGTTTCAGATTAACGCAAAAGAAGCGGAGTTTCAGGGCGAAAAACTTCCACTGACCAAAAGCGAGTATGAAATCTGCGAATATCTGGCGCTTCATCACGGGCAAACATTTGCAAAGGAACAAATCTATGAAGCTGTTTTTGGCTTTGATGGGGAAAGTGACAGTTCTGTTATTTCCACCCATATCAAAAATATCCGCGGTAAACTGACAGCTTACAATTTAGCTCCGATAGAGACTGTGTGGGGGGTGGGCTATAAATGGGTGTAAAAAAACTGCGTTCCGTATTCATGCGGTATGCATTGTGCCTTGCACTTGCGGTTTTTATGGTGATTGCGGTTAATGTGGGGGCTTACCTTTTTTGCGTGAGCATAGGGGTCATATATCCGCTGACCAGCATAAGTACCGCAATAGAAATGGAAAAAGATAACCTGCGGTCTGTCCGGCAGGTTGAAGCATCTGATATACCGTATCCATGCGAATATGTCATATTCACAAAAGACGGGCAGTACGCAGGCGGCTCCATTGGCCGGGAGTATAGCACCGCCATATGGAATACCTGCATGGAAGGGGGCAGAACCAGAGACGGTGCGTATCTTTATTCTGTTATTGAGAGAGAAGAAGAAATCCTGATTTTGAGATACCGCATGACGGCCCAATTTGGAAATGCAACCCTGAGAAGTATGTTTCCGTCTGCCGACTGGCTTTTGATCGTCACTATCCTGTTGGAAATTCTGCTCTCTCTGATTGTGATATCTTTTATATTTGGGAAATATCTTGGGAAAAAGATTGATAAACTGCTGACTGTCGTCCACAAAATAGAGCAGCAGGATTTGGAATTTGAAATTCAAAAAAGCAGGCTGTTTGAAGTGGATCAGGCGCTGGATGCGCTTGACCATATGAGGCATGCGCTGCGGCAGTCCCTTGAGAGACAGTGGTATGACGATAAAATGAGACAGGAGCAGCTTTCTGCTCTGGCACACGATCTGAAAACACCGCTTACGATTATCTGCGGCAATACGGAGCTGCTTTTTGACACTTCTCTTTCTGCAGAACAGCGAGAGTGTGCGGAATACATTGAGAACAGCTCCTTACAGATGCAGGAGTATGTGCAGGCATTGATTGCAGCCGCAAAATCTTGGGACAGCTATAAACCTTGTATGAAAAGGGTCAGTATGGATTCTTTGCTGCTGGAACTTAAGAATCAAATTGACGGTTTATGTGCGGTGAACAGCATTAGTCTGCATTGGGATTGTGGGCATTATCCTGCATATATTACGGCAGATCACGATTTGCTTATAAGGATGCTTATCAATGTGTTATCCAATGCAGTAGAACACACTCCGCAGGGTGGAGAGGTCATTTTTGAAATAGAGGAACATAGCAACGAACTTTCTTTTCTGATTACAGATACAGGAAAAGGATTTTCTGACGAAGCCTTAAAACACGCAACAGAACAATTTTTTATGGAGGATGACAGCCGGACTTCAAAATCTCATTATGGTATTGGTCTGTATGTGGCGGCATCCATAGCCCAAAAACACAATGGGAAAATCATTTTAGAAAATTCTGCTGTTGTGGGCGGCGCAAAAGTTACAATACAAATTCCGTGCTGATATGCAATTATGGTTAATGTTTTTTGAACTAGCCTTCCCTATGCGTGAAAAGACAGGAGAACACAACAAGAGCAACGATAAAATAAAGTTGATGATTATATATATTCATGAGCCTTACGGGGAAAATCGCTATCCCGGAGCTTGCGGCTGCAGCATATTAAACATTCAAACTGCAGAAATGGCATTAAGCGAAGCGTCAGAATCCAATCCGGGGGCATGGGCAGATCATTTCCGGTATGCAGCCGGAGCCTGTAAAAACATTGCGGCACACTGTAAAGATTTATCTTCTGAACAGACGTATTTTTTCAGACTGCTACACGATATTGGATGTTATGCCGGAGTGAGTTCGGAAAGAAATCTGATAGACGGCTATCGTTGCTTTTCCTCTGCAGTCTGCCCGGAAGTCAGAGGGTGGCTGTAGGTGATATGAGAAATGAAACTTTTTTGAAGGCTGGTTCGTATTATTAGTAGAGACAACGAAAGGGGGTGTTTGTCATGAAGTTTGACAGGGGAAGTTAGGCGGTGTGTCTGCATGATGGGATGAACTGCTCGGACTTATCATGAGAGAGCAGGGGCGGCTCTGAACGACTGAGGGGCTGCCAATAAAATAATTGATGAAAATGGAGATTTTAAAAATGAGCGTAAATGGAATAGGCCAGAATTATTATCAGAACATTGTATCAGCAAAAAAGTACAGCAGGAGCAGAGCCGGACAGTTCTATCCGCAGAAACAGGCGGCTGAAGAATCCGCGCCCGAAAGTACAAGGCAGAATGCCAATGTGCAGGATATATACGATTCACTTAAATCAACAAATCCGTTAATGGGACAGGATGAAAGCACCGTTTCAAATGACCGTGGCCTGACCACATGGTACAAAGGAAAGACATTGGAAGAATGGGCGTTGACAGCACCAAAATATACTGATCCGGCAACGGGCCTCTCATGGTATGTTATAGATGACAAACAGCCATATATGACAGGGGAGGATGCTGAAAAATTTTTGGAAATGTGCAGGGAAACGGGAGAGTTTCCGCTGAAGAAATTTGCGGAAATGGTTGGAACGATACAGCACCTTGACGATAATACGACTGCTTACATAGCCGATAACGGCACGGTGATTAAATCAAAGGACGGGAAGGAACTGGAGATTGACACTTCATCCATGACTTACGGCATGCTCATGAATATGTTCAAGAATCTGCCTAAAAGCGGGAATTACTTTGACAGTTCATATTGGCAGAAGAATATCCAGAAGGCTATGTTTTCTGCGAAACAATGAGGCTTTACATATTCAGACTGGCACAGCGAAGCTGGGGGCGGAAGCATATCGCCCCCAGCCATAATACTGAATAAGTGGCAATAATGGAGGATTTGAAAAATGAATGTAAGTGGAATAGGGACAACGGGATATCCGGCATGGCAGGGAGCGAGAAAGACGCAGCCGAATGCGGCTGGAAAGAGTTTTGCGGCACAGGTGAACAATGTGGCAGATACGCCAAAAGTCTATAACATTTTTACAGATGAAGATATGATATGGACGGGCGGGAATGGCACAGGGCTGTCCTATTATCTCAAGTATGCGGAAGATTCAACAGAAGATGATCCGACAATCATTGCAAAGGGTGTTGATGAGAATGGAGATGCATTTGAAAAGACCATACATATCAACGAGGTAAATCCCAAGTCAGCGACTGTTGTGGAAATGCGTGCTTTGGAAGCTCATATGGGTGTAAAGAAGCTGGGGGGATTTACTTCCCTTCCGATGGAAGCCGGGGCTATGGGATTAAATGACAGGACGGATTTCATGGATATGTTCCAGAAGCAGATCGGCGACATGAAGCTGCTGCTCCAGAAAAAGACGGCGGCATATTACCAGTACAGCATGCAGGCGTATTGGGATTTTATGAACAGGAAATAAATCTACAGAGGGCAGGTATCCCTGGTGTTCCGGCGGATTGTGAATCGGGAAGCGGGGTTGTTTTTGAAATAGGAGATATAGATATGGGAAAGAGTGCAGCCGGTGTATGCAGCATTCTATGAACAGATTCAGAAGAGAGAGAAAATAGCAGCGGAAATTGCAGATGATATCTTCCCTTAGATTTCCACATATTACTTTGGTGGTTAAAAAAAGTAATAATATGTGGAATTTTTCAATATATTGTAATCATTTGGGGAGATGAAACCGGAATCAATAACCAGGCACATCACATCAAAGGATTTGCACCAAAGGGGACAGACACCGATTGCTGCAGAATGGCTGTCAGAGCATAAGGATGAAATAGAATTATTTTTTACATCACCTTATTCGCCTGAAATAAATCCAGATGAATATTTAAATCACAGCCTGAAACAGAATATACACAGCGGGATTATTCCGCATACCAAAAAACAAATATGGCGGAAAACAGAAAAATTTATGATTGGAATGCAAGAATGCCAAGAAAAACCGCCAGTTAGAGAATGGGTAGATGAACGAATAAAGTGAAAGCATCGGTGAAAATGTTTGATGCTTTCACTTTTCTGTATTCAGCGAAAGTATTGCTTCAAATGGTAGATACTTTTGCCGGAATTTACTTAAATCAGTGAGGTTCGTCTAAATCATATATTTAATAAAACGCTGATTATTAAATGTTATTTCGAGCAGTCAAACCCTGGATTAAACGCATAGAAGTTCTTGCTGTTCAATCGATCCTGTACGATTCTCAGGGCTTCACCGAAACGGGAGGATTGAAGTAAAAATATCTCATAAAATATTTCCCTCAAAATGCTGTACTTCAATCTTTCATGGTTAATGGTTAAATGTTCCAAGTAATCTCAATGTTTCCGTCTGCAATGCGAATAACTTTGATAAGTGTATCGACTACCGCCTGTCTGTCCTCGAAAGAGAGCGTTTCCCATGTTTTTACATGATTGGTTATCTGCTTCAATCGTCAGATAAGCAGGAGAGTTTTTGAAATTCTGACAGTCTTTCCTTGATTGCACCAAGCATATATTCCTCTAAAACGTCTGCATAAACCGTACAGCCTGCCCCGGTACAGTTGCTTCCACGGCTTCCCGACTGGCTGCAAACAAAGTAACGTCCCCACTTTGTTTTCGCCTTACGGATTGTCAGCGCATAACCGCATTTGCCGCATTTTACCTTGCCGAGGAGCCATGAATTTTTCGGTTTGCAGGTCTTTGTTGACTGTCGGTTGTTCAGACACCGTATGCGGCAGGCTAACCATGTCTTAGAGGGGATAAAACCCTTATGCGGCGCAAGCACAATCTCTTTGTCGGATAAATCACTCTGCTTTCTTGAAGTGGAAACCGTACCTTTGTAGAGATAGCAGGCATTGTAACCCGTAAAATCACTTGCCGGGTTATAGATATTTGCACCTTGATTTTGGAAAAACTGGTACACGTCAATATCGGCTTGCACATACACGGGATTGCGGAGCATTTCACTGATACGGGCGGTATTCCAGTTTGCGCCACGCAGATTTTTAATCTGGTGTTCGTTCAAGTACCGCACAATATCCCCAAGTGAATTGCCCGTGTCCGCATACATGGAGTAAATCAGCTTTAGCTGTTCGCTTTCCTCCAGGACTTCTTCGTACATGGAAGTGCGGATACTGTCAATGACCGTGTTTATCAGACGGTAGCCGTAGGGGATACGCCCGCCCATGTAAAAGCCGCGCTTGCACCGTGCATAATAAGCATCTGTTACCCGCTTTTGTATGGTTTCCCGTTCCAGTTGGGCGAACACGATACAGATATTTAACATAGCCCTGCCGATCGGCGTGGACGTGTCAAATTTTTCTGTGGAAGAAACAAACTCCACATGATATTTTTGAAAAATCTCCATCATGTTTGCAAAATCCAAAATGGAACGGCTGATACGGTCGAGTTTGTAGACAATAACCCGTTTGATTTTTCCTGCGCGAATATCATTCATCATTTTTTCAAAGCCGGGACGGTTGGTGTCCTTGCCTGAAAAACCTCTGTCTGTGTATTCCATACAGGCTTCCCCGTGGGTTTCGTATCTGCAATACTCAAGCTGGCTTTCTACGGATATGCTGTCCTTTTTCTCGATGGACTGTCTTGCATATAATGCGTCGTACATTCTATCTACCTCCTAAAACGTAAGACGCATATCCACAAAACGATCATATCGTTTCCATGATTGTTTTGCAAGTGGCTTACGCATATTTCTTAAAAATCTGATAGAGCCTTGCCCCGATTTTCTGTCGGGTTTCCTGCTCTGATTTTTTCTGAAAGGCGGGGTAGATGTTGGTAACGGTCAGCCTTGAGGGGCTTGTTTCGCAGGACCATTTGTTACGGAAAATCGACTGCGCTGTGGATTTTACCCATATTTATGATTTCGTGGAAGATCTTTATTGTACAGATAACGGGCGCCCCAGCGTTGATCCCGTGATCCTGTTTATGATGGTGCTCGTCCAGCCTCTTTATGGGATCCCATCCCTGCGGCGTACCGTGGAAGAGATCAATATGAACATTGCATATCGTTGGTTTCTGGGATATCTGCTCAATGAACCGGTTCCCCATTTTGCCACCATCAGTTATAATTTCAGGCATCGTTTCAGCGGGGACACCATAGAAAAGGTTTTTACATGGATACTTTTTGAAGCGCAAAAGAGCGGTTATCTTTCCCCGGAAGTTGTGCTTATAGATGGGACCCATATCAAGGCAGATGCCAACATCAATAAGAAAATGAAAAAAGCGATCCCTTCTGCAGCCAAAGTCTATGAGGAACAGTTCATGAAGGAGATCAATGAAGCCCATACAGTCTGTGACAAGCATAACTTTATACTGGATACGGTAGTCACAAGCGGAAATGTACATGACAGTGTTGCTTTTGATGCACTTTATGAGAGGGTGACCAGGCGGTTTCTCCAGATCAGGATAGTCACCATGGATGCGGGATATAAAACCCCGTGGATCTGTAAACGTATCATAGATGATGGGAGGATCCCATCCCTGCTTTACAAACGATAAGCAGATTTTGTATAGGCACACCACTTTACAACTTTTTAAAAGAAATGCCGCATGAGACACTTTAAGTGTATAATAAGTTTGCACACCAAAATACACGAAAGAAGTGTTCTCATACGACAACCTTATTATACAATGACAAACACATAATTGGCAGGCTTTTTCGATATTTTTCTGCTTATTTTGTTACTTTTGCATTACCTACTGCTGAAAGCCTGTTTTTGCTGGTATTGGCCATACTGGCAATGGAGTCCGCAGATTCCATCCGTTCCCTGTACAGACACTTTTTGTCAGGCATAACCACAAAATCCCTGAATGCTTTTTATTATGCCTGCTCCTATGCCAAGGTGGATTACTCCGCGTTTATGAATGTGACTGCAAGGCTGTCCCTTAAACTGGCTCCGGCAGACCTGAAATCACAGCCTCTCTTCCTTTGCATTGATGACACCATGGTCTCAAAATCCGGAAAGAAATTTGAGGATGTGTCGAAGCTGTTCGACCATGCGGCGCATAATGGCTCTAATTACCTCAACGGGCACTGTTTTGTCAGCCTTATGCTTTGTGTGCCGGTGTGGAACCGAAACAGGATCTCTTACCTTGCAGTCCCTCTTGGATACCGTATGTGGCAGAAGAAAGAATCGAAACTGGAACTTGCTTCAGCCATGGTACGCCAGGTGATGCCAGAGTTCCATGCACAGAAAAATGTCATCATTCTGTGTGACAGCTGGTATGTAAAACAGAACCTTGTGTCAATCGTGGATGAATATGAAAACCTTGACCTGATCGGCAATGCAAGGGCGGATTCCGTTATATACGATCTGGCGCCCCAGCTCACAGGCAGAAAGGGCAGGCCTGCAAAGCATGGCCGCCGTCTGTCGATAGACAGCGACTTTGACCTTTCTGATGAAAAGGTGGGTGGTTATTATACCGGATGCCGCCGTGTACTGACAAATATCTTTGGGACACGTGAAGTCATGGCTTATGTGACTTCCACAGGGAAGGAAAACGGCACAAGAAGGTTGTTTTTCAGTACTATTTTCCCTACACAGCTGCAGATGTTTTGTGCCTGGCAGGAAAAAGCGCCGCTGAACCAGACAGGGAGCGGATGGATGCCTTACATTCCCCTGTTCCTGTATTCCTTCCGCTGGAACATTGAAGTAAGCTGCTATGAGCAGAAATCATTCTGGTCGCTATGCGCATACATGATCCGCAGCCGCAGAGGGATCGAAATGCTGGTGAATCTCATTAATATCAGTTACTGCGCCATGAAACTGCTTCCCTATATGGAAGAAGCGTTGTCACAGTACAGGAACAGCAGTGTGCAGGAATTCCGGTTTGCCCTTAGTGAGCAGATACGGCGGCAGATATTTTATGTAGCGCGGGCTGAGAAATCAGCATAGCTGATTTCCACTGGCAGGAGAAGGTATTTCTGCCTGTCTTTGTAAGCTGATAATATAAAACAGGAGAATCCTGTCAGGTAAGGTTTAGCCAACCGCCTGTACCGAGTCCTTGGAGTCGAAGCGGTAACGTCAGACTTAAGCGTAGGACAGGGAGCAACAGAGCCGAAACGAAAGTGAAGTGATTGAGCTGGGAAATAGATATAGGGTTGAAAATGGTCGATGCGTTTACATACGCAGCAGACAACACCCTTATGACCGATAGGGCGAGGGAATAAGGGCATCAATGTCGTCAACTTAAGCCGAAAATCCGCTAACTATAAATTTACGCGTATGAAAAAACCATTTGTTATTCCGTGATGACTCACTTTCCTTTTGAAATGTCTGTCTGGACGGATAATGGACCTTACGTTTTTGGCGCGCTG
>CAJTEY010000009.1 GCA_910575775.1 Lachnospiraceae bacterium
GCCTAATCCTTTCTTCAGATTCCACCTCACGATGGACACCCTTGGCTTCGGCTGTATCCTTCCCACTGCCGGGCGGATTGGGGACTTTCACCCGTTAGAACGTGTGCCCACCGGGCACACCAAAAAAGTGTCGGTTCCCACAGCTTCAGGAACCGGCACCTCCTTGATCAGTTTCCACGTTTCTTTAACAGCCACCTTGCCAGCATCCGCTGCAGCTGGTCAACGTCCAGCGGCTTTGACATATGTTCATTCATACCGCAGGCTTTTGACTGCTGTATGTCCTCCAAAAAAGCATTCGCCGTCATGGCCACAATGGGCACTTTTCCGGCATCCTCCCTCTCCATAGCGCGGATTGTCGTTGTCGCCTCATATCCGTTCATCACCGGCATCTGCAGATCCATAAGTATCAGATCGTAATATCCCTCTTCGGAAGCAAGCACCATATCTACGGCTTCCTTTCCGTTTTCTGCAGTCTCAATCATAGCTCCTGTCATGGAAAGGATTTCCATGGCGATTTCCCTGTTTAAATCGTTGTCCTCTACCACCAGAATCCGTTTATCAGAATAGTCTGCCTCTCCGATCTGTTCAAGCGTCACTTCCCCTTCCGCCGGCTTTACTACTTCTCTTGGAATAAAATTCCGAAATGCGGTTAACAGTCTGGTCTTGTCAAACGGTTTTCTGATAAACGCATTTACGCCAGCCAGCCGCGCTTCCACTTCTATATCCACCCACTCGTGAGCAGAAACGAAAATAATCGGAATTTCCACGCCTTCCTGTCTGCGTATTGCCTTCGCCGTCTCCATACCGTTCATACCGGGCATATTCACGTCCAACAGAATGGCAAAAACGTCTTCCATTTTCCGACGTTTTTCCTTCATATAGTCTAGCGCTTCTTCTCCGGACTGCACCCATTCACCGCGCATCCCAAGGTTACTTAAAAGAACATTGGTTGTCTCCCCCGCAAAAGGTGAGTCATCCACCACAAGAACCGTTCTTCCCGCAAGGTCTTCTCTGTTCACCACACCCGGCACCTGATACTTTAAAGGCACGGTGATCGTGACAGTCGTCCCGATCCCCAGTTCGCTCTCAATCTGAATATCTCCACCCATCATCTGGATAATATTCCGGCTGATGGTCATGCCAAGGCCGGTACCTTGTATCTTGCTGGTACGCACATCATCTGCCCGTTCAAAGGGATCGTAAATATGCTGCAGAAACTTCTTCGACATGCCGATACCATTATCTTTAAACACAAACTCATAACATCCGACATGCTCCTGCTGAGAGGCCTTTTCCGTAATTTCTATGCTGATTTTCCCTCCCTCTTCGGTGTACTTGATGGAATTGCTTATCACGTTCGCGAAGATCTGCTGCAGCCGTCTCGCATCTCCCCGCACATTGGTATTCTGAACGCCATGAGCGCGAAATACGATCTTCTGCCTCTTATCTCTTGCGGCAGCAGAAAGCATATTAACCATGTTGTCTATAATATTCAGAAGGTTAAATTCCTCCTCGTCCAGCGTCATCGCACCCGACTCAATCCTGCTCATGTCGAGCACCTCATTGATGAGCGAGAGCAGATGCTGGCTGGCCGTTGAAACCTTTGCCAGACATTCCTCCATCCCGTCAGGGTCATGCAGCTTAGTACCCGCGATGGCTGTCATACCGATAATCGCATTCATGGGCGTCCTGATATCATGGGACATCTTGGAGAGGAAATCCGTCTTGGCACAGCTCGCCCTGTCCGCAGCCTCGTAAGCATCCAGGAGTGCTTTCTTCGTCTCCCTGTCCTTTTTTCGGATATCCGTGATATCTTTGGCCGTGTTAAGAGCCAGAATATCGCCGCTTATGCCGTCCTTTGTGAGCAGAATCGTGTGTCTTAAAACCACAGGCTGTTCGTCCGCACCTGAAGTCTCAATTTCCATAATCAGCTCATTTTCTCCCCGCTCATAAGCTTCCAGCAAATGCCTGGTGTTTATAGTCTGTACATAGACTTCCCTGTCTTCCGGAAAAATCCGCTCCTTCCCCCAGCGAAGGAAAAAATCATCCGCGTTGCACGGAGCCTGCATCCCCATCCGGGACAGCACCGGCTCCATCTCCCCTCCTACAATCTCGTAAAACTCTTCCTCAATGAGATTTTTCGTTACATTTACATTAAACACAAAGACCGCCTCGGAGACGATCGCCTGCCTGTACTGTTCCTCAACGCTCAGTGCACGGCGCAGTTTTTCGTTCGACTCCCGAATCTTCGCATTTGCTTCCTCCAGCTCCTTCTTGGCCTGAAACAGTTCTGCGTTTTTCCGCAGCATCTGGTCTGTCATCTCTGTCTCTCTGGCCTTTTCCTCCGTGATATTTTTTACATACCACATCAATCTGGCGTTTTCTTCACTGAAATTTTCCACAGGTACCAGATCGGTCCGCACCCATTTCCACTCACCCTCCACCAGACGCAGATAACTGAAATGAATGGATGAGGCATCCTCCATAAACACTCTTTTTAAATTCTCCGCCGACATAACGTTCAAAAAGCTGACCCGGTCCTTTTCCTCCACATGATTCTGGGCACAGGAAGCAATGGTCATTCTGAAATCACCGTTTAACCGCTCCACCTCCAGCGCTTCACTCTCCACAAACTTCAGATCCACAATGGTATTCTTGTTCAGATTCACCTCACTGATCCTGAAATATGTATCCCGAAGCATCCGAAAAGCCTCGTTGGACAACTGGATATCTCTGCGTTCCTCGTCAATCAGCCTGACTGCGCTGATCCAGATTCTTCTACCATCGCTTGCGACAGACTCCATTCGAATCTCACGCACCCATACCGGCTCGCCTTTTCCGTTTATGATGCGGTACTCCCTGTTCTCCTCCTCTCCCAGAAGAAAAACCTTCGTGAACACATTTCGATCCGGCTCATAGACAGCTTGTAGAAAGCTGCCTCCTGTTTTCTCCATAAACTGCTCGTAGGTCATCCCTATGTTGTTGAGTGCAAAAGCACTGATAAAATAGACGGGAAATCCTTCCTCATAGAATCCGCCGACTACACCGACCGCTACGTTTTTGCCG
This sequence comes from Lachnospiraceae bacterium, assembly GCA_910575775.1. Lineage (GTDB taxonomy): Bacteria > Bacillota > Clostridia > Lachnospirales > Lachnospiraceae > UBA3282. The sequence goes on from CAJTEY010000009.1 coordinate 3,067, forward strand.
AGCAGTTCTACGATCCTGTCTTGATTTTCATCCGAAAGACGCTTTTCCTCTGTGGTAAAAAACACTTCCTCCTTATAAAACCACCGCTTGGCCATTTCTACCTCCCGTCATTCCTGCCTTTTTCCGACAAATGACTTGATTTATTCTCCCTCAAATTTATATCCCATGCCCCAGATCGTTTTGATCAGTTCACCTTTTTCTCCCATCTTGCTGCGAAGTTTTTTCACATGCGTATCAATCGTTCTGGCATCTCCGAAATAATCATAATTCCAGACACTGTTTAAAATCTTTTCGCGTGAAAGGGCAATTCCTCTATTTTCCATAAAGTATGCAAGCAGCTCAAATTCTTTGTAACTCAAATCAACCGGCTTTCCTTCCACCATCACACTGTGCGCCTGTTTGTCCAGCCGGATTCCTCCCGCTTCCACAATCATCTCCCCGGCCGCCTGCCCTGTTCTGCGAAGAATCGCCTCCACCCGCGCCACAAGAATTTTCGGACTGAATGGTTTGGAGATGTATTCGTCCACGCCCAGCTCAAAACCCAGAAGTTCATCTCTCTCATCTGATTTGGCCGTAAGCATAATGATGGGCGCCTTGGAGTACGCGCGTATCTCCCTGCACACCTGCCAGCCGTCCATTTTGGGCATCATCACATCCAGAATCACCAGGTCAATGTCATTTATCTCAAAAAACAGGTCGAGCGCCTCTTCTCCGTCCGCTGCCTCCACAACCTCATAATTGTTTTTTACCAGGAAATCCCGAACCAGCTTACGCATACGGCTCTCATCGTCCACCACGAGGATCTTCGACTTCTCCATTTACCGCCATGCCTCTCTTCCTATTACTGCTCATTTAACTTCTCAGATTCTAAATTGCGCTGCGCCTCGCGAACGGCCTGCTCACGTCTGGTGAGCTCCTGCTCCCACTCCGAATATTCATTCACCACAGCCTGTCTGTAATTCACAATATTTGGTGTTTCACTGTTCCACGCAATCAGCATCATCGCCGCCACAAGTATCACCAGCACCACATTGATCAGCACGGACGTCACAAAACGTCCCTGGTATTCCGGGTGTCTGTTGGCAACGCTCATCTTGATCGAGCGGCTGTTTGCCGTCTTGTTGCTGAATGTCCCACGCAGCGGCACCGGCTGTACTTTATCCGCCGGCACTCCCCACTTCACCATTTCCTTCTGCATCCTCTGCAGATAGCTCAAACCGATGGGCGTCAGAAACACCTGATTTTCCACCGCACGGTTGTAGACAAGCAGCACATTCTGAGGCTTCCGGTAATCGAGCCTCTGCTCCAGATTCTCCACCTTTTTTATTTCCATTCTGGCCGTCTCCGCATCTGCGATTGTAGCAAAGCGGTAACCGCCGACGACCAGATCATCCTCTCTTTTTTCCATAAACACCCCTCAAAGACATTCGTCAGATTTTGAAGACGCTCATGCTCTGTTCCAGATGCTCCGCCACCTCCTTGAGCTTCGTCGCATTTTCGGAAATGCTGTACACAATGGTCGAAACTTCCGTGACGGAAGCGGATGTCTCCTCCGTACTCGCCGCATTCTCCTCTGCAATGGCCGTCAGATTCTGCACCACATCCACCACATTCACTCTTGCCTCATCAAGTCTTCTCGTCTTATCTGCAATCTGGTTTACGCCGTCAAGGGACTGGGTGATGCCGTTCCTGACCTGTGTGAAGCTTTCATTTGTCCGGCCCACGCTCTCGCTCTGGCTCTCCATGATCTTCTTCACATCCTCCATCGTCTCCACAGACTTCTGGGAATCCTCAATCAGAGAATCTATGATATTCTCAATCTGTCTGGCAGAATCGTTAGACTGCTCCGCCAGCTTCTGAATCTGGCTCGCCACCACTGCAAAACCTCTGCCCTGCTCACCTGCCCTGGCTGCCTCTATGCTGGCATTCAGGGACAGTAGATTGGTTTCCTCCGCAATGGAGGTAATCAGAGAAGTGGCCTGTCTGATCTTCATGGCTGACTCGTTCGTCGTGTTGGTCTGTTCGTAAATCACGTCAATGGCCTCTCTCGCTCTGTCGTTAATCTTCTCAAGATTCTGCAAGGTCTCGAAAGCCTCATCACTGGATTTTCTCATGGCATTGGCATTGTCCGTGAGTTCCTCCACCTGTCTGCTCGTCTCCTCCACCATGCTGCCCATCAGAATTACATTCTCCGTCGCTTTCTGTGTCTCATCCGCCTGGGAGGATGCCCCGTCGGATATTTCCGAAACCGCTTTCTCCACCTGCTCCACCGTGATCGCAGTCTCGGATGCATTGCTGTTTAGCACATCGGATGCCTCGTACAGCATTTCGCTCTGCCCCCGAAGCTTCGTCACCATTTCCACAAGCTGTCTTCGAAGCTCCGCCACGGCCCGGCTCATCTGCCCCGTCTCATCCGCCCGTGCCGTCAGCTTCTCCTGTCCGTCGATCTCAGAGAAATCCATGTGAGCCAGCTGCCCTACCACATCCGTCACCTTGGTGAGCGGCTTCACGATCTGATTCACAAATAAAAAGCCCAAAATACTGGCAATGATAACCATAATAACCGTACAGGCTGTACCCGTAAGCGTAACCCGGTGCACGGTGCCCATCAGCTCATCCTTATCCACGGAGATCACCAGAATACAATGGCCGCGCTCCGTGACATAGTAAGCCGCGTATTTCATGGCGCCATTAAACGAATACTCCACCACATTCGGCTCAGGAACAACGCCTGTAGCGATCTCCGCCGCCACAGCCTTTACCACTTCGTTCTCTACCGGCTGTCCGACTTTCTCCTTGGTCGGATGATAGAGCATAATCCCTTCCGCCGAAACCAGATAAGCATAGCTGGTTTCCACGCCTTTCAGCCCGACTTCACTGAGGGAATCTGCCAGACTATTATAATGGGTCGCCGTATTATATCCCTTCTGCTCAATCTCCGACTGCATTTTTTCCCCGTAGGCCAGCGCCAGATCATAGAGATAACTCTGGTTGATATTCATCAGAGGAATCCGCAGATTCCTGATCAGCACCACAGAAAGACACACCGACAAAATAACCATCGCCAATATCATGGCTCCTACTATTTTTGTCCTCACAGAATGCATGACATTACTCTTTTTGTTCCTTTTTGTAACCCTTTTTTCTTCCTCCATTATACGCCCCTCTTCCCTTCATTTGCATATACCGTATTACTTTTTATTTTACCGCCAAACGGGAACGATGTCCAGTGAATTGTGAAAGAGTCCCACCTGCGTCCGTATATGCACATACAGGGCCCATTGTGTTTTTCACGCAAAAAAGTTCTTAAAACACCACTATCTCTGGCATTTTAAGAACTTTTCCAGTGGACCAGACGGGAGTCGAACCCGTGTCCAAAAGCCCATTCCCTGTCCTTCTACTATCATAGTCACTCGTTGCGGATGACTCCTCATTCCCTCCTCCACAAGGAGAGCGACACCCCCGTGGATTCAGTAGCCTCTGATACGCCCGCAGGTAAGAGGCGTCCCCTGCGTCGTTTCCTACATAGTCGATGCCCGGATCTTAATGTATAGGTGCACTAAGGCGGACAGCTGCCATTAGGCAGCGTATGCTAAATTGTCTTCAGCGTTTGTATTTAAGTTTGCGATTTGACGCATCAGCCTGCGGATAGCTTCTCCAGCTGCAAGACCCCTGTCGAAACCTTGACTGGCCCGTATTCATAATTTTGCCTGTTCGCAGCGCCGCTCAAAAAAACTGACACAGCGCACTGCTCGTAGCTTTCGCGCATATTATACCACGCTTCTTCATTCTATGCAATCTACAGGTTTTTGATTTTAAATTCTCTTTCGTGTTCCCTGCGCAGATCTTTCTTTGCAATATCCTGACGCTTGTCATAAAGCTTTTTGCCTTTCGCAAGGCCGATCTCTATCTTCGCCCTGCCATCCTTAAAGTAGACCTGCAGCGGAACCACCGTATAACCCTGCTCAGACATCCTTCCCGCCAGTTTTCTTATCTCAAGCTTATGCAGCAGAAGTTTCCTCGGACGGAGCGGGTCTTTGTTAAATATATTGCCCTTCTCATAGGGGCTTATATTCATGCCGTAAACAAACGTCTCCCCGTTCTCGATCCGCACATATGCCTCCTTGATGCTGCACTTTCCCATGCGCAGGGATTTTACCTCCGTGCCGTGGAGCGCAAGTCCAGCCTCATATTTTTCTTCTATGAAATAATCATGGTAGGCTTTTTTATTGTTCGCCACCAGTTTCATGGCCTCTTTCGCCATAGTCTCTCCTCCCTTTGTTTTGCCTGTCAGATTCGGTCCTGCTGAACTGGAAACACAAAATCCACCGTCCTCGCCAGGCGGTCCACCCCTTTCACCTGTATGGCAACGCGCTGTCCAAGCTTATACGCGATGCCGCTCTCCCTGCCAACCATCTCGCAGGCCTCCTCGTCATAATAGAAATAATCGCCCGCAAGCGAGGATACATGGATCAATCCCTCCACGGTATTTGGAAGCTCCACATAAATCCCCCACTGGGTAATGCCGCAGATCACACCGTCATAACTTGCTCCAATGCGCTCCTCCATATATTCCGCTTTTTTCAGCTTGTCGGTCTCCCGCTCCGCCTCTGCGGCGCGCCGCTCCATCTTTGAGGCGTGCTTCGCCGCCTCCGGCAGTTTTTCTTCATAGTGACTGATCCGCTCTTCAGAAAGTTTTCCCCGAAGCTGCTCCTTGATGATGCGGTGTATCTGCAGATCCGGGTAGCGCCTGATGGGCGAGGTAAAATGGCAGTAATACTGGCAGGCCAGTCCGAAATGCCCTGTGCACTCCACCGTATATTTTGCCTGTTTCATGCTTCTGAGCGTCAGCCGGCTGATCAGCGTCTCCTCGTCGGTATCCGCAATTTTATCGAGGAGTTTCTGCAGCTCCTTGGGATGGATTTCTTCTCCCGTCTGCTTGATATGATAGCCGAAATTTCTGATAAAGGTCGAAAGTTTCTTTATTTTATCTTTATCAGGCTTTTCGTGGGTCCGATATACAAAGGGCGTCTCCAGCCAGAAAAAGTGCTGCGCCACGGTCTCGTTGGCAATCAGCATAAAATCCTCAATCATTCTGGTCGCCACGTTGCGCTCGTAAGGTCTGATCTCCAAAGGACGTCCTTTTTCATCCAGAATAATCTTACTCTCCGCGAAATCAAAGTCTATGGAGCCGCGCTTATGCCGCTTCTTTCTGAGAAGCGCCGCCAGTTCCTCCATCTGCTCGAACATGGGGACAAGGGCCGCGTACTCTTTTCTCTCCTCCTCGTCCCTGTCCTCCAGAATCTTTTTGACGGAAGTGTAGGACATCCTGCGGTCCACCCGGATCACGGTTTCCGCAATCTCATAGTCTGTCACTTCCCCTTTTTCATTTATTGTCATCAGACAGCTCAATGCCAGCCTGTCCACTCCCTGGTTCAAGGAACAGATCCCGTTGGAAAGTTTGTGGGGCAGCATGGGAATCACCCGGTCCACGAGATAAACGCTTGTGCCGCGCTCCAGAGCCTCCCAGTCCAAAGCCGAATTTTCCTGCACATAGTTGGCTACATCCGCGATATGCACACCCAGATGAAACAGCCCTGCCTCATCCTGATAAAGGCTGACCGCATCGTCCAGATCCTTGGCATCCTCCCCATCTATGGTCACCATCTGTAAATCACGCAGATCCATACGGCCCGCCCGGTCCGCCTCCGACACGGTTTCCGGCACACGATCCGCCTGGTTCATCACCTTTTCACCAAATTCTACGGGAAGCCCGAAGCCCCGCACGATGGACATGATGTCCACCCCGGGATCGTTGATATGCCCGAGAATCTCCACCACTCTGCCCTCCGGCTTATGCTGCCCGTCCCCGTAAGAAGTCAGTTCCACCACGACCTTGTGTCCCGTAACCGCCCCTTTTGAGCGCTCCTTCGGCACAAAGATATCCATGCCTATCTTGCCGTTATCGGGAATCACAAAGCCGAAATTCCGGGACTGCTCATATGTGCCCACCAGCTGCTTCGTGCCGCGCTCCAGAATCCGTACAACCTCCGCCTCCCGCCTTTGTCCGCGCCTTTCGCCCAGAAAAGCGATCTGCACCCTGTCCATGTGAAAAGCGCCGCCCGTTTTATCATCGGGAATGAAAAAGTCCTCCTCATATCCCTCCACTTCCACAAAGCCAAAGCCTCTGGCGTGGCTGATAAAAGTGCCGACGGGACGGTTCGCGTCCGGCTTCACGTATCTGCCCTGTTTCGTAAGCTGTATTTTCCCTTCCGACAAAAGCGCGCCAAGCACCTCCCGAAACATTCCTTTGTCCGCCGGCGTCACCTGCATGAATGCAGCCAGCTCTTTTTCCTTCATTGGTACATACTGTTCGTCCGCCACCAGCTCACATATTAAATTTTTCCGTTTTTCAAATTGTGTGTCCATTCGCCTTCCGTTCCTGCTGTTCCTGCCGTCTTTACATATAAGCAGACTCGAGATGCTTCGCATCTCTCGTTCGCGTTGCTCGTCAGGAGCTTCCGTACACAGCCTTACATGCAAGCATGACGGCTATGCACGGAAGCTTCTGACTCTGCTTATACGCGCAAGAAAGCACCCTCACCACATTCGTGCAAGAGTGCTTTTCGTTCTCTAATCCTTAGAATAAAGTCAGATTTAAAACAACCGCCAGCAACATGAACCCGACCGCAAGCCCCGTCGTGATCTTGACGAGTTTTCCTTCCATCGAGCGGCCTTTGTTCTTGCCCCAGTAGGTTTCAGCCGCACCGCTGATCGCGCCAAGACCGGCTGCCTTTCCCTCCTGCATCAACACCAATATCACCAATGCGATACATATTAAAATATAAATCACTGTCAATATGATTCTCAATACACCCATTTTTATCCTCCATTCCGAAAAAACCGAAAATTCTTCCGTTATTCAAGCAGATTTCATAATACCACAGAACCGGGCATTGTGCAAGCCTTAAATTTCTTCGGTTTCACCCGGAAAAAATCTAAAATATGTTCATATATCTCCTGACAGTCCCCAGAGACAAATATATCCTCTTTGGATTTCAGTTCTATCCTTCCCTGCATCTTGAGTCATATCCCTTATAATTGTGACTCCTGGCAGAATTTCTATGCTCATCAGCACACATTCAAAAAAGTAGAACCCCCGATAGATTTAACCCTATCTTCTATAACGGCTCGATCGACATTTTTACGATATTCATACCAAGGCGTCCTCTCCCCTGCGAAGCAATTATAATCCTCCATCGCCCCCGACCCGCTGATCGTCAGCATCCCATCCGCAAACTGCCAGGTCACATTCTCTCCGCAGCTTCCACAAGCAACTCTGCATTGGCAAACTTCTCCGCTCCTATCGCCTGAAAATCCAACGCCATAACCACATAATCGTCTTTCAAATACTCTGCAAGAGCCCGGAGCGTCGTTGTCTTGCCGTATTGTCGTCCCCTGTTGATCATAAAATACTTTTTTCTATCCACATGCAAGCAAAACTGCACTGTCATAACGCTCACGACTTCTCTTCTTCATTTTGTTCCAGCATTGCCTTCCCGCCATGTAGAGAATAGACTTTCACGTGTGAGAAGCAGCCCTCACAGCGCAAATGCATCGAAAGCATCTTCCTGCCTGTGCTGCTCGCCGTGATACTTCATCAGATACGCCTTCATCTCGGTGTGGGCCTGCCCCATATCCTCCATCATCGACTGAAAATTCTCTCTGGTCACACCGCCGAGCTGTGTGAGAAACTGATAATAGCGCAGGTCGTCCCCGTATTCCTCCAGCACCACGCGCCATGTTTCCTCTGTCTCACACCCTTTTATATGGGATAGCAGATACTGTTCCAGTTTTTCGCGCACGGCCTGCTTAAGCCCGTAGTCGTGCATCAGCCGCAGCATGGCAAGCCTCACCTTTTCGCGCCTGCGCTGCTCCATGTAGTAATCCAGATTGTTCTCCCTGCTACCGTAATCCTCTTCCCCGCACAGCAGCATTTTGGAAAAGCCCTCCGCATCCCCTCTCTCCATCAGCGTCTGCATCCTTCCGTCCCACTGCCCAATCCACTCTGTCGTACCCGCGCTCTCAAAATCAAACAGATAAAAGGCGTCAAGCCTGCTCATCACAGCCGCCAGCAAAAAGGACGTGTCCACGCTTCTTTTCTCTGCCGTGTCCGCCTCCTCATCCACAATCTGTGCCAGTTGAAAGCAGTCCTTGAAAATCCCCTGTCCGATCTCCATACGGTGATAGGGCAGAATGATCCGCTGCAGTTTCGCGCAGAAAGCGAAAGCCCAGTCGTCGATGCGCATCACGGACGCCGGAAGGGATATCTCCTTCAACAGTTTATTGCTCAAAAAAGCCTTCTTCCCGATACAGGTTACAGGACAGCCGACGATCGCAGAGGGCACTGTGATCTCCGTATCTTTTCCCCGATATCCTGTAATCTCCGCCGTCTCCTTGTCCGTCTTATATGACAGCACGCCCTGCGGCATATCCAGTTCCCCATATCTTATTTTTCGTTCCATCGTTTCATTACCATCGCTTCACTCTGCAGAATCCGTGCGGAGAATGCCGCATCTCAGGCATTCTCCTGCGTGAGATTTAGAACTTCTTGGCGTCCTGCCCAATGGCGGGACGTCTTTAGAAGTTCTTCTCACGCGCCTATAGTTCCAGCTCATCAATCCGTGCGGTCAGCTCCGCCCCCCGTTCGGTGAGCATCAATTCCTCATTGTGTCTCTGGTAATCTTCACATCCGTAAAGACTGATAAATTTCGCGCAGTCCGCCTGTACCGTACACTCTGTCACTAGAATCAGCATCTCATTGCCGGAGCCGAAGGTGTCCTCCACAAACCGAAAGAGAAAATGCATCCGCTCCTTCACGCGCTCCGTATTTCGTTTATAGTCAGCCACTCTTGCGTCAAACTGTTCCTTCACACACGCAAATGCTGCCCCGCCGTCCGCCGACTCCGCAAGCCGCAGGTTCTTTTCGCAGGCGGAAAGGAAACCAGCTACCGCTCTGTTCAGACGCTTGTCGCGGACGGACAAAGCCCCCGCCTTCTGCAGAGACTCCATCGCCTTCTGCCTGCCCTGCGCCTGTTTTCCGGCAAGCTCTGAAAGCTCCTGTGCCGTCTCCCCAGCCTCCGCTTTCGCCTTCAAGGCTCTTAACGGAGGCATCAGCTCACTCAATATCTGGGAATCCTGCATATTTTCCCGGATATCCTGCTGCATGCTGTCAATCAGCATCCCCATCAGGGAAAGCCGTTCATCGAAATCGGCCTTCCTCGCCTTATCCTTCGCCTGTTCGCTGACCGTTCCGGTCAATATCTCTTCCGCCTTGTAGTCGTTCTGATACTTCCGATACAGATCATAATACGCCGTAAATTCCTTGACCACCCGGTCGTTTCGCAGATACTGTCCCACAAAGGACTCCTCCGCAGTGATCTGCTCCTCCTCATAGAGCTTCAGCATCTCAGAAAGATCCTCCCAGCCTCTGGCCGTAATGTAGCTTTTGCCCTTCACTGTGGTCTCCACCTGGTAAAAATCCTCTTTTTTCATATCCAGATAATTCAGAATAGCGGTGTGCACGCCGCGCTCCTTCGCATACTCCCGCCAGGCCGCATAGTCTGCCTCCACCTCCAGAATCTTGAGTCGGTCCATTGTCACGACATCAAACTCCCGCACCGATTTGTTGTACTCCGGCGGATTGCCTGCCGTCACAATCACCCAGCCCTCCGGCACCTGATGCCTGCCGAAAATCTTATACTGCAGAAATTGCAGCATGGAGGGCGCAAGCGTCTCCGACACACAGTTTATCTCATCCAAAAACAGGATGCCCTCCCGGATGCCGCTCTGGGCCATCACATCATAGACGGAGGCAATGATCTCGCTCATGGTATACTCCGACACATCGTATGCCTTTCCCTCATATTCTTTATGCACGATAAAGGGAAGTCCCAGGGCCGACTGCCTCGTATGGTGGGTCATGGAATAGGACACCAGGGCAATCCCCAGTTCCTGTGCAATCTGCTCCATAATCGCCGTCTTGCCGATGCCCGGCGCGCCCAGCAGAAAAATCGGCCGCTGTCTGACAACGGGAATCCGATACTCCCCCTCCTCATCCTTTTTCAGATAAATCCTGACCGAATCCTTGATATAATTCTTCGCATCCTTAATATTCATATATCTGTACGCTCCTGTCATTCATCTCAAATACGGAGAATGCCGTCTTTCAGGCATTCTCCTGTGTGAGAAAAGTCTGCAAAGCAGACTTAGTACTTCCAAGCCAGCTCTGCTGAGCTTTAGAAGTCCTTCTCACACGCCTCCAGAACAAGTCTGATCGCCCACGGCGGTACCTTCGGCGCGTTTTCATCGTCATGGAGAAACACAAAAGCCACATCGTAGTCCGGCATCTGCTCCGGGTAAATCCCGTACCCGTCGGTAAAGTAAAGCAGTCCCTTAAGCCGCGCAAGCTCTCCCTCCTCCCGCAGCTTTTCCACATAGGAGAACACCGGGCGAAAGTCCGTGGAACCGAAACCCGTCAGTTTTCCCTGCTCCATAAACCGGTCAAACTCCTGCCTCTCCGTGATCTTGATGTCCTGCTGTACCTCGCTGTCGCACTGGATGATATGCACATTGATCTTGCAAAAAAAGCTCTCCGCCTCCTGCATGATATTGTAAGTTTTCTGCAAAAAAGCCTGTACTATTTCTCCCCGGCACGAAGCCGAAGTGTCCAGCGCAATCACAAAGTCCCGGATCTTATTGCTGTCCTTATACTCCAGAGGCTCCACCAGAGGCATATTGCCGTAGGTGTCCAGCCCGTAAGTGTAATAAATATAGTCAAACTCATCGTCGTTGACCTGCACGGACTCGCCCATGACCATAAATTTTTTTAAGAAGCCTGCATAATCGTAACGTTCCCTTGTGGCCTCCTTCAAATTCTGCTCTATGCTCTCGGCGTTATTCTTATCCCGGCTGAAGCTTTTCAAGTCCGCCTTGATGCGCTCGCTGACCTTGCGCCACTCCGCCTGGGATAGCTCCAGCTCTTCTCGCCTGTCCCAATAGATATGTTCGTCATAGTGACACAGCCTATGCCAGTCTTCCACTGCCTTTTCGGATGGTTCTTCCACCCGGAAATGCCGGTAAATCTTCTCCGCCGTCAGACCGCCCGCCTGCTTCTTTAAAATTTCCAGACGATTCTTAAGCGTATCGTCCGTCTGCAGGCCGGTCAGATGCAGGTTGATGTCCAGAATCGTATTCTCCACCGCAATATCTGTGGCCAAATCCCAATACAGCCTGTTCATCTTATCTGTCTCATAACCGTGAAAGAAGACACAGTGCAGAAGCGTGTGCAGATAGAGCCTTGCAGCATAATTCGGCGATGCCTTATACTGTCTGAGCAGCCGCACCGGGTCATAGTACAACGCTGCACCGTCAAACAGATGTGCACCCGTCTGCTGCCTGCACTCCAGCCTGAGCTTTGACAATGCCACATCCAGAAACCGCATATTGATCAGAAGGCCGTCATGGGCAAGGCGCAGAATCTCCTCCGCCAAACTCTCTATTTTCTGTTGTCTGTCAGAAGTTCCCTGTGTTCCCACGTCAGATCGCCTCCTCTCTATCCGCACTGCCGCGCGCCGATAATATTTTATGTAAACCATATTCGCATAACTATTTTCTCTGATAGGCTATTTCACGTATATGTTATGTAAACTCACTTTCAGCAAATACAGAACCAGCAGATGCGCCGGATAAAAAAGGTAGAAAAACCATTTCGAAAAATGCCGTCCCTTTTTCGCCCGCTCTCCATTATAAAACACCAATACCACGACCGCTGCGGCAAGAATGCCGAGGCCGGAAAGCGCCGCGTGGGTGACGGCATATGCTGTCCAGTCCCCCTGCTCCCCGAACATATAGTTCTGTGTATTCAGCACCGCAAAAAGCAGATAAACCACACCAAAGCTCGCTGCCTGCTTTCTCCGATCCCCCATATTCCTGTAAAGCAGAAACGTCAGAAGCGGCGCGACAATCGGCCAGTCTCCATTCACCGTAGCCAAGATGAGACACATCACACATCCGGCCTGCAAGGTCCTGCTGCCCACGCGCTCCATCACAACAAGAATCAAATAACAGCAAAACAGCGTGTAAATCATGTTAAGGCCGCGCTGCCCCAATGCCAGTTGGAAGGGAATCTGGGATAGAATCGCAAACAAAAACAATCGCAGCCCGTACTTCACCCTGGAACGCGTATAGTCATAGCCTTCCGCCAGGAAAAAGCACATCACCGGTGCCGTAAAGAATCCGATATCCTCCATAATCTCATAGAGCAGTGTCCCTCTCGTCAAAAACACATGCCCTGCGTGATTGAGCAGCATGGTAAACATGGCAATATATTTGATGACATCACGGTTCAGTAACCGCAGGCCACTTTCCTCTGTGTCCGTCTGTATCTGTCCGCCCATATTCCACTCCCCTGTTTTGCAGACGCCGCTTTCTTCTGCCCCTGCCGTTTTTCCACAGCCAGGCATCCCAGCCTCTTTCTCTCATTACGTTGAGATAGGCGATCCACAGTCTCTGCAGTCGCCCATCTTTCGCTCATTCCTATCTCTTTTTATCTGTCCGCATCCGGCTCCTCTGCGTTCTGTATCTTAGCGGCCATCCGACGTCATTCGTCACTGTACAAACGGATTATATTCCTTCTCATGGCCGATGGTCGTCGACTCTCCATGTCCGGGATAAACCCTGGTGTCATCCGGCAGTACATACAGTTTGTCTTTGACCGACCTGGTCAGTGCACTCATACTTCCCGTCGCCAGATCCGTCCTGCCCACGGACTCCTGGAACAGCGTATCTCCCGCAAGGAGTATGCCCGCCTCCTCAAAATAATAACAGCAACTTCCCACGGTATGTCCCGGCGTGGCAATCAGCTTACAGGTCATATTCGCTATCGTAATCTCTTCGTCCGCTTTCAAATATCTGTCGGGAATCACCGTATAGGGCCGTCCTACCTGGTCGGAAACGTTGGTGACTGCGTCCTCGCAGAGCGGCTTTTCCTCCTCATAGGCATAAATTGGCGCGCCTGACAGCTCCCGCAGTCTGTTACAGCCCCAGATGTGATCAAAATGGGCATGGGTCAGAAGAATGCCTTTGACCTGAAAGCCCTTTCCCTGCAATGTCTCATAGATATAATCGCCCTTATCTGCCGGATCAAAGAAAATCACATCCTTCGTGCCCTCTCTGTACACAAAATAGCAGTTTGTCTGGCAGATGCCGAGCATCAGCCTGCCTATTTTTAAATCTGACATCTTCCCTGTTCCTCTCTCTTCCCCTATGCAGAGAATGCCGCATTTCAGGCATTCTCCCAAGCGAAACATAGAACTTCTTGGCGAGGCAGCCTCTGCTGCAGAGCTTTAGAAGTTCTTTTCGCTTTGTTAACCGCTTGTTCTCTCAATATCTATAATGCTCTCTATGGTTCTGATCTTGTCAATGATCCGCTGCAGTTCTTCCCTGCTGCCGACCTCAAAGCTGACCATGATGGTGGCCGTCCCCTGCTTGTTCACCCGCGTATTGAGTGCCTGAATGTCAATCTCCTTCTCGGTGAGCGCCCGGGACACATCCGCCAGAAGGCCGTTCCTGTTATTGGCATAAATACTGATTTCCACCAGATACTTCTCGCCGGCCGCTGCCCCTTCCGCCTGCTGCCACTCCGCGTCGATCAGACGGTTTCTGTCTATTTCCGGCAGATTCATCAGATTTACACAGTCCGTCCGATGGATGGAAATGCCTCTTCCTCTTGTGACAAAACCTACGATCTCATCCCCCGGCACCGGGCTGCAGCACTTGGAAAAGCGGACTGCTACATCGTGGATGCCTTTCACCACGATCGCGCTTGTACTCTTACCCGGTTTGGCGCGGTTGATCCGAACACTCTCCTCGATCTCCGCCAGCACCTCGGCATCCGTCATCTCCCGCTTATGGTCTTTCTCGTAAAGCTCATGCATGCGGTTGATGATCTGCCCTTCCTTGAGCGCGCCGTGTCCCACCGCCGCCAGCACAGAGTCCCAGTTCTGGAAACCGTATTTCTTTATGACCGCCTCCTCATACTTAGGCGTCAGAACATCGGCAGCGTTGATCGCTTTCGCTTTACAGTAAGCGTGAATCAGCTCGCGTCCTTTGACAATATTGTCTTCTTTCAGTTCGTTTTTAAACCACTGGTTGATTTTATTTTTGGCCTGCGTGCTCTTCACCACGTTCAGCCAGTCACGGCTCGGACCTTTGGAGTTCTGGGAAGTCATAATCTCTACCCGGTCGCCGTTTTTGATCTCGTAGTCTATGGTCACGAGCTTGCCGTTGACCCTCGCGCCAATCATCTTATTTCCCACCGCGCTGTGCACGCTGTAGGCAAAATCAATGGGCGTGGAACCCGCAGGCAGGCTCTTCACATCCCCTGTCGGGGTAAAGCAGAATACCGTGTCGGCAAAGAGGTTTAAGTCATCCTTTAACAGATTCATAAACTCCTTATTGTCCGTCATATCCTGCTGCCATTCCAGAATCTGGCGCAGCCATACGAGCTTCTCTTCCTCCTGCGTCTCCACCTTCCTGCCGTCGGAGGCCTCCTTATATTTCCAGTGGGCCGCAATACCGTACTCCGCCGCCTTGTGCATCTCATAAGTGCGGATCTGTATCTCAAAGGGCTGTCCGCTTGCGCCGATCAGCGTGGTGTGGAGGGACTGATACATGTTCGACTTCGGCATGGCAATATAATCCTTGAAACGGCCGGGAATCGGCTTATACATCTCATGGATCACACCCAGCGCGGCATAACAGTCCTTCACTGAATCCACAATGATACGCACCGCAAACAGATCATAGATCTGGTCTATGGACTTGTTCTGGTTCTTCATCTTCTTGTATATGCTGAAAAAATGCTTGATGCGGCCGTCGATCTGGGATTTGATCCCCGCATTTTTGATGTGCACACTGACCTCGTCCACAATCGTTTGAATATAACGCTCCCGCTCGCTCTTTCTGACGGCAATTTTATCTACCAGATCATAGTAAGCGTCGGGTTCCAGATATTTTAATGACAAATCGTCTAATTCCACCTTAATCTTTGAAATGCCCAGTCTCTGGGCAATGGGAGAATAAATGTCAAGCGTCTCCCTCGCAATTTCCTGCTGTTTCTCCGGCCGCATATGCTGCAATGTACGCATATTGTGCAGACGATCCGCCAGCTTTATCAGTATGACGCGGATATCTCTCGCCATAGCGAGGAACATTTTGCGCAGATTTTCCGCCTGCCGCTCCAGCTTCTCCGCGTCCTTGTCGTAATTTCCGTGTTCTCCGTGAAAATTCAGCTTATCCAGTTTCGTGACGCCGTCCACCAGATGGGCCACGTCCTCCCCGAACTGCTCACTGATCTCCTCGTCCGTCATAATGGTGTCTTCCACCACATCGTGCAGAAGCCCCGCGACAATCGTCTCCTTATCCAGCTCCAGATCTGCGAGGATAATGGACACATACAGCGGATGGATGATATAGGGCTCCCCTGATTTCCTGGCCTGGCCCTTGTGGGCATCCGATGCAACCCGGTAGGCCTTTTTGATCAGGCTGATATCCGTCGAAGGGTGGTATTTGCGCACACGGGCAATAAGCTCCTCGTAAAGCTGCCCGGGAGTCTGAAATTCTTCTATCGATTCTATTCTGCCGTCGTCAAAGACCAGCTCAGTCTTTTCTTCTGTCGCCATACATTCACCAAACCCTTATCGGATTACATAATATTACATATTAGCAATTTTACGCCATTCTCGTATTATTTGCAAGAAAAATCAAAATAATTTAGCAGCGCATCCCATAATATTTGAGCTCTGCACTAAAAAAAGCGCCCTTTTTGGCGATTGCTCACAGAGCAGGATCGTCAGGGGCGCCTGGTAAGACAGCTTTTTATGATAGCAAATCACACAAGCTTGCCAATTCCACCCAAATTCGCCTTACAGAGGATGTCATTGCGCGCCCCAAAATGCTATACTTGCCATAGAAAAACAACTGGAGGTACATGAACATGGATCAGACAGCAACAGGCAAATTTATTACGAAAAAGCGCAAAGAACTGAACACGACGCTGGCCGAGCTTATGAACGGGGAAGCGGATGATAAAAGCATACACACCTATGACAATGAGCAGATCATGGAGATGATGAAAGAAATGCAGGAGCTGAAAAATGCTAAAATCACGTTTACCGGCTATATTCTGATTATCGTTGGTATTGTTATGTTAACCTTATCCCAACTGTTTGGCGGGACAGAATTTCAGGATTTTCTCTCGGGCTTCATGCTGGGATTATCTTTTTGTCAGATGTTGGTTGGTATTTTTGTTGTCAGCCGGCAGATGGCCGGTAAAACCAGAAACAAATAGGAAATACCATCTGCTCGCAAAAAATGCGCCTTCTCGAGCAAGCTCGGAAAGCGCATTTTCTCCTCACATCCGCTGCGCCGCAGCTTATTACGTTATACTCGCAAAGCCGCGCTTACGCGCTTTCTGTCCGTCTCCGACAGACCTTTGCTCGTTTACGGCGCGGGAAAAACAAATGTCGCTTCGCGCCGCTTGTTTTTCCTTCTGCGCCTTACATCATCCCCATGCCGCCGGCACCGCCTGCGGGCATTGCGGGTTCGGGCTCTTTGATGTTTGCCACTACGGACTCGGTGGTGAGCAGGGTGCTTGCCACGCTGGTCGCGTTCTGCAGTGCGCTTCTTGTCACCTTGGCGGGATCAAGGATGCCTGCCTTTACCATATCCACATACTCCTCGGTCAGGGCATCAAAGCCTACTCCTGCCTCGGACTCTCTTACTTTATTGATGATCACGGAGCCTTCCAGACCCGCATTTGCAACAATGTGGTACAGCGGAGCCTCAAGAGCCTTCAGGACGATCTGTGCACCTGTCTTCTCATCGCCTTCCAGCTCATCTGCCATCTTCTCCACTTCCTTAGCCGCATGCACATATGCGGAACCGCCGCCTGCGATGATGCCTTCCTCCACGGCCGCCCTGGTTGCTGCCAGCGCGTCCTCCAGACGAAGTTTCGCCTCTTTCATCTCGGTCTCTGTCGCCGCACCCACACGGATCACAGCCACGCCGCCTGCCAGTTTCGCAAGACGCTCCTGCAGCTTCTCCTTATCGAAGTCGGATGTCGTCTCCTCGATCTGCTTCTTGATCTGGCCGATTCTCGCCTCGATCTCACTCTTTTCACCCTCGCCGTCCACGATAACGGTGTTCTCTTTCTGTACCTTCACGGACTTCGCACGGCCGAGCTGGTCAAGAGTTGCATCCTTAAGCTCTAAGCCAAGCTCGGAGCTGATAACCTGACCGCCTGTAAGGATTGCGATATCCTCCAGCATAGCCTTTCTTCTGTCGCCGTAACCGGGCGCCTTAACAGCAACCACATTGAAGGTGCCGCGCAGTTTGTTCACGATCAGAGTGGTGAGCGCCTCACCCTCCACATCCTCAGCGATAATAAGAAGCTTCGCGCCGGACTGAACGATCTGCTCTAAGAGAGGCAGGATCTCCTGGATGTTTGCAATCTTCTTATCTGTAATCAGAATGTAGGGGTTCTCGAGAACCGCCTCCATCTTATCCATGTCGGTTGCCATATATGCGGAAATGTAGCCTCTGTCAAACTGCATACCTTCCACCAGATCCAATTCTGTGAGCATGGTCTTGCTCTCCTCGATGGTGATTACGCCGTCGCCGGAGACCTTCTCCATCGCATCTGCAACAAGCTGGCCAACCTCGTCATCACCGGAGGAAACAGCCGCTACTCTCGCGATATGCTCCTTTCCGTTAACCTTGGAGCTCATTTTCGCAATCGCTTCCACAGCCGTCTCGGTAGCCTTCTTCATACCTTTTCTTAAGATAATCGGATTTGCGCCCGCCGCAAGATTCTTGATACCCGCATTCACCATAGCCTGTGCCAGCACAGTTGCTGTGGTGGTGCCGTCGCCTGCCACATCATTGGTTTTGGTTGCCACTTCCTTGACAAGCTGTGCACCCATATTTTCGAACGCATCCGCAAGCTCAATCTCCTTAGCGATAGTCACGCCGTCGTTTGTGATGAGGGGCGCGCCGTAGGACTTATCCAGAACTACGTTTCTGCCCTTCGGGCCAAGGGTCACCCTCACGGTGTCCGCCAGCTGATTTACACCTGATTCCAAAGCCGCTCTGGCTTCTGCACCATACTTAATTTCCTTTGCCATAGTTTTATGTCCTCCTGCTTTTCGATTTTGATTACTTCAATTTATTCCATGCGGAGAATGCTTCTTTTCAGGCATTCTCCTGCGTGAGATTTAGTACTTCTTGGCGTTCCGTCCTATGGCGGAACGTCTTTAGAAGTGCTTCTCACTCTATGACCGCCAGAATATCATTCTGTCTCACGATGATATATTCCTCATCCTCGCCGAGCTTCACCTCCGTGCCCGAATATTTGGAGTAGATGACCTGATCGCCGACCTTCACTTCCATCTTCACTTCCTTGCCGTCCACAACGCCGCCCGGTCCTACCGCGATCACTTCAGCCTGCTGGGGTTTCTCTTTGCTCTGTCCCGGCAGAACAATTCCTGATTTCGTAGTCTCCTCCGCTTCCAACTGCTTTAATACAACTCTGTCGCCAAGTGGTGTTAACTTCATAATAACTGCCTCCTTCTTAATTATGTGATACATTTCATGCTTATCCTGTAGTCTGTTAGCACTCACCTTATATGAGTGCTAACTCTGGAACATATATTATCTTCATATGCGGGTGTTTGCAAATGGTTTCACATGCACATATATGCGTTTATCTCTCATTTTTTCATCTTTTCTATTATTTTCTCTCATTATCTCGTTTTTATCCAGAAAAAGGGATTTTATACTTATTTTATATTTTCTGTATCCATCCGAAGAAACGCCCGGATTTCTTCCTTTACAAAGGCATAGTCTCCGTCCCATTTTCTGACTCTGCCTTCTGACATTTTCCAGCATAAGCAGATCGGCAGTTCTATACACGCAAAAAGAGCCGGCCTTTCAGCAGCCAGCTCTCTCTCATGTCCCCTCGGGAATGTTTATTTCTTCTTTTCCAGCCGTTCTCTATATCCCGGCGCATTCTTCACTTCAAACTTGTTGTTGAACATCTCGTACTCTGCGTCGTCGAGCTTATCTGCTATCTTTTCCTCCACATTCGTCTTATAGACAACGCCGCAGGCGACAGAAGGCGCAAGAAACGCATCTTCATAGGACAGGCATGCCTGCTGCACTCTACTACAGTAAGCTTCTGCCTCACCGTCCTCAGCCGCAGGAATCAGTACGATAAATACATCCCCATCCACACGGCCGATGATATAATCCGGCTTCTTCTCCTGCTTCAGTATGTCCGCGATGGTTTTGATCAGACGATCGCTCTCCTCGTCCCCAAAATGATCGTTTGCATATTTCCAGTCATTGATGTTCACGTTGATCACAGCAACAGGCACTACTTCCGCCCTGTCTATCGCACGCATGCGCTCCTCAAAATACAGCTTATGGTAGACCCCGGTGAGCGCGTCCTCGTTCTCCCCTCTGGCTGTCTGCACATGTTTTACGCCCAGCTTCTGCTCCAGCTCATCCACATAGATCGCCGTCTCCGTATGTAGATAGGTCGCCTCTCCCCAATGGGAAAGCATGGCGGCAAAACCGTCCAGCATTCTCTCCACAGCCTGCCGTTTTTCCTCCGGCACACTGCCTGTCTCGGCATACAGATGCGCAATGGTCCTGCCGTATACTCTGACCTTGCGCCCCGGCTCTCCGACCACGTCCGGTGTAAAGCCCGCAAACCCACCGACCGACACGATCTTTTCCCCATGTCTCTCGGTAATCAGAATCGCCACATCCGCCACCGCACAGAACGCCTTGCAGTATTCTGTCAGCACATCCAGCGCATAAAGATTCTCGAGCGAATAGCTTCTGATATTCTCCTTGATTCTCTGTTCAAACGGAATTACTTTATAGTCCATATGTCCCCAATTCTCCTGTCCACGCTTTTTCGTTATGCACCTTCCATACCCCGCTCAGTCCATAACTTTATTCTAACAAATAACGCCGCTCTTGTGAAGTTGAAAATGGATGGAAACCCTATTAAAATTTATCTGTAATTCCGACTGTGGTATGCGTGCTCCTCCACCCCGTTCATGACATTGAGTTTCAACGCAAGCAAAAAGAAATAGCCGGAGAGCAGATTGGCGAGATCCAGAAGTCCGTCAGGAACTTCTCCTCCCCGCTGCCGGTATCTATATAACAGGCGTACCAGACATTTGGCCCTGACCCGCAAAAGATGCGCCGTGCAGGCGCTCTGACAGCCACATGGCAGCACAAAGCCGTGCACATTGGTCTCCGCCTGCAGCCTCTCCACTGCGGCGGCCAGTCGGGTAGTCTCCTCCCCCGTCACCGTAAAAGAAGTGCGCAGGGTCGGATTCATATGGTAAATCAGTTCGCAGACCCACAAAAGTTCATCCGTAAGCGTCTGTTCAGTGATCCGGCTTCGCAGCAGTCCGGCACCGCTCGCCAGTTCATCCGTAAGCAGTTCAAAATCGCAGCGTAGATCATCGTCCGCGTCGCACAAAAAAGGGTATGCCTCATAAGGGCTTCTGTAAGCCGACATGTTCTCTCCTCCTCACTCCCACCTTCCATACATCCTTCTCATAAACCGGCGCACATCCATACCGTAGAGCCGGTCCAGCAGTCGGCTGTCCAGCTCCTCCACCGGGCCGCACGCGAGCTTCCTTCCCCCCTCCAGCAAAAGAACCTTATCTGCAAAGGCCAGCGCCAGACTGATATCGTGAAACACCCCTGCCATGCACCGCCGACGATCCGCCGTCCAGTCCCGCAGACTTTCCAGAAGTTCCGCCTGACAGCGCAGATCCAGATGGTTCGCCGGTTCGTCCAGAAGGATAATCTGCGGCTCCTGGGCGAAAGTTCTGGCCAGAAACACCCGCTGCATCTGCCCGCCGGAAAGCTTTGTCACCGGCTTCTCCCTCAGTTCCCATACGCCGGTACGCCGCAGGGCGTCCTGCACAGCCTCACGATCTGCCGCTGTCTCAGCCGGAAAAAGAGTCCTGTGCCGATGCGCATACCGTCCAAGCATCACGGCCTCGTAAACCGTATAGTCAAAAGCCGCCTGGGAAAACTGGCTCATAAGCGCAATCTTTTTCGCCCTCTGTTTCGGGGACAGCCCGCGCAAAGAAACGCCGTCCGCCTCCACACTGCCCTGCCATGATATCACCCCTGCAAGGGCGCGTAAAAGCGTCGTCTTGCCGCAGCCGTTCGGCCCGAGAATGCACAGCCGCTCTCCCTCCCTTACCCGAAAGGAAAGACCGTGTATCACCTCTGCTTTTCCGTAGCCGCAGGATAAATTTTCTACCTCAAGCATCGCTGTTTTATCCATGCCATACTCCATTTTCTTCTGTCATTGCGTAAATCCTCCGTCGTCTGGGCAGAAGGTTCCTCAACCGTCTTTCCGCCTGCCAAAAAAGAGATACAAAAAGAACGGCGCGCCAAGAAACGCCGTGATGGAACCGATCGGTATCTCATGGGGCGGTGTGAGGGTTCTTGCCGCAAGGTCACACAGAACAAGAAACATTCCTCCAATCAGCGCGCAGGCCGGAAGCATGCGTCTGTGAGCCGCGCCGAAAAACCGCCTTGCGATATGAGGCACAATCAAATCCACAAAGCCGATAATCCCCACAAAGGCTACCGCCGTCCCCGTAAGCGCCGCCACCGCCGTCATCAGCCTGCCTCTGACACGGCGCAGATCCACCCCCATAGCGGACGCCTGTTCCTCCCCGAAGGTCATCACGTCAAGTTCCCCCGCATAGCGCAGAAAATAGAGAAAGACCACAGCCGTGACAGGAAGAAGCGCCCACACCGCGCTCCACTCCCGCATGGAAAAGCTGCCGAGCTGCCAGAGCTGGATGCGCTGCGCATGGGCTGGCGCCCCGGTCGCCAGCAGCGACATGACCGCGTTGCAAAACAGGGAAACCACCATGCCTACCAGTATGACAGTCACATTGGACATTCTCCGATCCAGTTTTGCCGCAAGGAGCAGCACAAAAAACACGGTGCCAAGCGCGAAACCCAGACTGACCGCAGGCAAAAGAAACGTGCCGAGCCCTGCCGAGGCACCCCCCATAACTATGACGAGAGCCGCGCCCAGTCCCGCACCGGAGGATACCCCCAGCCCAAAGGGAGACGCCAGTTGGTTTTGTAAAAGCGACTGCATCACGCCGCCGCAGACAGCAAGCGCAGCACCCGTCAAAAAGGCAAGCAGCACCCGCGGCAGGCGCATATCTAACACCATGACGCTGTAATTCGCAGGAATGTGCTCCGGCAGCGGCATGTGAAAGATACGCCCCGCCACAATCGCCAGAATATCCCCCGGCGGTACATACACACTGCCCACACCGATTCCAAGCAGCACCGCCGCCAATGCCGCAAGGAAGAGCGTTCCCATTTTTACGCCCGTTCTCATTCTTCCCCGAATCGCTCCGGGTAGAGCGCCTGCGCCATCTGTTCCACCGCCTTTACGATATTCTGGTCCGGCAGAGAAGACGCCATATTGTCGATATAGTAAACCTCCTTATTCTGCACGGCGGATACACCGGCCCAGCCCTCTCTGCCGAGGATTTCCTCCACAGGCGCATCCATATAATTTACATTTGTGAAAATAACGTCCGGGTTGGCCGCCACCACGGTCTCGCCCTCAACGGAAAGCCAGCCGCTCTGGTCAGCCAGCACGTTCCTGCCTCCCGCCAGCTCAATCAGCTCATGCAGATAAGTGCCGCTGCCGCTGCTATATAAGTAGGGCGCAGGGGAAATTTCAAAATAGACACTCTTTTGCTCTTCCGCCGGGATATCGGAAACAATATCGGAAAGTCTGGCAAGCTCCGCATCCATCTCCGCGATCACACGTTCTCCCTCTTCCGGCACACGCAGGGCCGATGCCAAAAACCGAATGTCACTGCGCACCCCTTCCACGCTCTCACTGGTGGGCACGCAGATCACGCACACGCCCGCATCGATCAACGGCTGATAGGGCGCTTCCTGATCGTAGAGGGAAAGGTTTGATACCAGAAGCATATCCGGCGCAAGTGCGGTCAGTTGTTCTATATCCGGGTTTACTGTATCAAAGGTCGGAACGCCCTCCGGCAGTCCCACAAGACCTGCGCTCTGTAAATCGTAGCCGGTTATCTTCTCCTCCACGCCCAGAGCCACCAGTGTTTCGCAGATCGAGGGCGCAAGCGCCACCACGGAATCTACCTGATCCGGGATTGCTATGGCCGCACCGCTCGGGTCTGTTGTTGGCAGCGCCTGCGACAGTTCTGTCGCAGCCTCCGTTTCCGCAGACTGTGTTTCCGCCAATTCCGTTTGCGAGGACTGTGCCTCCGTCGATTCCGTTTGTGCAGACCGGGCTTCCGATGCCGCTTTGTCAGGCTGCGCTGCAGGTGTTTCCCCGCCACAGGCCGGCAGGGCAAGCAGCAGCATGCCAAGCGCCCATGCCATAATCCTCGTTTTCATCTTACGCTGTTTTGTCGTTTCTCTTTTCATGTTTTTCTCCATTTCTGCGCTGCTTTTTGCGCATATCGAGTTTATGGCAAGCAACGCGCAGACATAAATCTCGCGATTGAAAATTTTAATTTTCAATCTTTTCTCCTCGTTCTCTTCTGTCATACTTTCCGGATGCCGTGCGCAGGCATCATCTTGAGCCTCATCCGCAGACTCAGGATGATGCGCGGAAAAAGCGTCCTGTACCGAAGCACAGAACGCCAAAGACCCTGCCGCAGACGCGGCAAGGCCGAAAAGGAAGCAGTTCTGGTTTCGGCAGAATGCCATCAGACTGCCATGTATCTGACTTATCCTTTTACAAGGCTTCACAGTGACCGACTCGCAGGGCTTTTCACCCTATTCCATGTGCCGCAAAAGCGGCTGCATCTGATGCCGTATCCAATTATGGTGCCAGTGTAACACAGTCCCCCCTTTTTGTCAAAACTCTGTTCACGGGCAGGCTGTCTGCTGTATTTCAGCCTTGCGCCTAATGTCAGCGCAGCTATCTTAGTTTCACTACCACCGTACCATCCAACATTTTCACATAACCAGACTGGGGATAAGACGGCATCTTTAACACTTCCTCGTCCTCCCCGGCTCCTGCATCGAAAACTACCTTCACATCCCGCAGCATCACGTTCTCAAAATAAGCCGGATATGTGCCCGCATAGGTAATTGCCGTTGATTTGTTACAGCCGGATATGCCCATCAGCCGCTGTGATCCTGGCATCTCCTGCAAAATCTCAGATACCTGCCCGACAAAAAGAACCTCCGTCTCACCCGGCACATACCCTTCTGTCCGTTCCACCTCCGCCAGGATCTCTGTCATCAGAGAGAGCGTTGCCTTGCTCTCCACCTCCTTTTTCACATACACGGCATTGTCTGTCTGGATATAAGAAAATACAATAAAAGAGAGAAGGATCACAATAAAAGCGTGAACTGTCCGATCTGCGGCGTTCTCCTTCGAAGTCCACTTCCAAAGTAAAAGCGGAAGAAGATACAGAAGCCACACCGCATATACCATCAGATCATGTACACTCGTGTTTAGCAGCCTCATCATGTAAGCCGCAAAGGGCAGGACTGCCGCCAAAAGCGTCAACAAAAGCCATTCCGTTTTTACCCCCCCCCCTCTTTCAAACTGGGTTTTTCTCTGCCTTACCAGACGCACGGCAAGATATACGCACACACCAAAGAGCAGCATATTTACAGTCCATACGACAGGATAAGGATAGATGTTTTCATCTTTTGCCAGAAAATGTGCAGCCCCTTCCTTAATACACGAAACCATCCGGCTCCAGACATTTTCCTGGTTATCCCACAAATTTGTCACACTGTCATAATATCCTTCCGCCAGAGGAGTCCCCGCCAGCCCGCAGACTATTTTCATCAGCAAATAGTATATGCCTCCTCCCGCCGCCAGCATACCGACACCAGAAACGCCGTCCCAAAACACTTTCGGCGCTCCTTTGTTCTCTATAATGCTCTGTACGGAAAGCAGTATCATCAATACGACAGATACCGCAAAATAGCACTGGTAAAGGGCCAGGGAACAGGTAACGGCAAGTGCGCCCGTCACCAGGTATCGGAGCCTGTGACTGCCGGCATACATCCGCCAGCCGTATGCGCCCATGACCGCTAAGAACAACGCAAACATATCTACTGCCAGCCACGGCATATAAGAAGCCGCCACGGCTGTTACCGAAATATTCACCGTCATAATTCCAGCCGTGAGAAGTACTTCCGGCCAGCTGGAAAGGCAGAACATTTTACAGACCAGAACTACTGCAAGCCCTGTCCAGAAAAAAGCCGCCATCCCAACACTCCAAGGCATCAATAACCCCGATCCCGTCGCTTCCCTGTACAAAGGTTCAAGTACCCTCCCCAAACCGATCTGATGTTGATGTGCCTCAATAGAATCATAAAAATCAAACACAGCATCGTGGGAAATGCTCAAATTGAACAGCGCAAACCCATGTGCAAAGAGTCCCAGCAAATAGGTGCAGATCATTCCCCTTACCAGAAGTTTCCTGTCCTCATCATAAAAACCAAATGTATGAAATATTGAATTTCTGTTCTCAGCAGTATCCATACTTCCAGTGTTCCTCCTTACTTTAAATTGTATACCTTTACTAAAACAAAGGATTTTATATCGCTGCATGCGGGTTCAGCGATATAGCCGTAAAAAGGCGCTGAATATAGGTTCTACCTAATATCCGGCGCCTTTTTCATATCACTTTACATGCTTATCTTATGCGTTCACAATCTGCCCAAAATCTGCCTTTAAGGACGCGCCGCCGATCAGGCCGCCGTCAATGTCAGGCTTTGCAAGAAGCTCCGCTGCATTGGCTGCATTCATGGAGCCGCCGTACTGGATACGCACTGCCTCTGCAGTCGCCTCGTCATACATCTCAGCGATGCAGTCACGGATGCCCTTGCAGACTTCCTGTGCCTGGTCGGAAGTTGCGGTCTTGCCTGTTCCGATCGCCCAGATAGGCTCGTAGGCGATAACCATACCCTTCACCTGGTCAGCGGTAACGCCTGCCAGATCGGACTTGATCTGCAGTCTGATCCAGTCCATCGTCACGTTCATCTCTCTCTGCTCCAAGGACTCGCCGCAGCAAAGAATAGGCACAATGCCCGCCTCCAACGCCTTCCGTACTTTCTTGTTCAGGAAAGCGTCATCCTCCTTGAAGTACTCTCTTCTCTCAGAGTGGCCGATGATCACATACTCCACGCCTGCATCTTTCAGCATGGGAGCGGAAATCTCGCCCGTGTACGCGCCCTTGTCTTCGATATAGAAGTTCTCAGCGCCCACATGTACGTTTGTGCCCTTGACAGCCTCAGCCACAGGCACAATGTCGATCGCAGGTACACAGTAAACCACGTCAACCGCATCGTTCACTACCAGATCCTTTAAAGTCGCGCAAAGCGCAACTGCCTCACTGGGAGTCATGTTCATCTTCCAGTTACCGGCAATAATTCTTCTTCTAGCCATTGTCGTTATCTCCTTATTTTTCTTTATTCTCGCTCTGCTCATCGCATTATTTGTCATCCGCTGCCTACAACGTGGCGTAGTGGCAGCTTCCACATATAGAAAGGCTTATTTATCGTCTGCTGCCACTACGCCGGGAAGCTCCTTGCCCTCCAGGAACTCAAGGGAAGCGCCGCCGCCTGTGGAAATGTGGGACATCTTGTCTGCAAAACCGAGCTGGTTGCATGCCGCTGCAGAATCGCCACCGCCGATAATGGTAGTAGCATCCGTCTCAGCCAGAGCCTTCGCAACAGCGATAGTACCCTTTGCCAGAGTGGGGTTCTCGAACACGCCCATAGGTCCGTTCCACACAACGGTCTTCGCGCTCTTCACTGCGTTCGCAAACAGTTCCTGGGTCTTAGGTCCGATATCAAGACCTTCCTTGTCAGCAGGAATCTGGTCGGAATCCACATACTCTACATCAATAGGCGCATCAATGGGATTCGGGAAGCCGGAAGCCACGCCGGTATCAATGGGAAGTAAAAGCTGCTTGCCGAGCTTTTCAGCCTTCTCCATCATCTCTTTACAGTAGTCGATCTTCTCCTCGTCCACGAGGGAATTGCCGATCTCATAGCCTTTCGCCTTTAAGAAGGTGAACGCCATGCCGCCGCCGATAATCAGCGTATCGCACTTCTCTAACAGGTTGTTGATTACGTTTAACTTATCTGCAACTTTTGCGCCGCCAAGAATTGCCACAAAAGGTCTTACCGGGTTCTCCACTGCGTTGCCGAGGAAGTCGATCTCCTTCTGCATCAGATAGCCGACAGCGTTCTCGCCGCCCTTATCCGTGATATACTTGGTAACAACCGCAACGGAAGCATGCGCTCTGTGAGCGGAACCGAAAGCGTCACATACATAGACGTCAGCCAGATCAGCCAGTTCTTTTGCAAAAGCCTCTCCTGCCTCCTTGGGTTTGGTCTCCTCTTTGCCTCGGAAACGGGTATTCTGTAAGAGCACCACATCGCCCTCATTCATAGCTGCAACAGCCGCCGTAGCCGCCTCGCCGGTCACGTTGTCGTCTTTTACGAAATTAACGGGCTTACCAAGCTTCTCGGAAAGTCTCTCCGCAACGGGTGCTAAAGACTCACCCTCGTTGGGGCCGTTTTTCACCTTGCCAAGGTGAGAGCAGAGAACTACCTTGCCGCCGTCAGCAAGGAGCTTGTTGATGGTGGGAAGTGCAGCCACGATACGGGTCTCGTCCGTGATCTTGCCTTCCTTTAAGGGTACGTTGAAGTCGCATCTTACGAGAACGCGTTTGCCCTTAACATTGATATCATCTACCGATTTCTTATTTAATGACATGTTTAAATCCTCCTGTATTGTGATTTTTTATGCAGGCAGGGGACTCCCTGTCCGCCGCGCGGGCGTCACGCTGTGAAACAGCAATGTCGCGTGTGCGCACATAAGAGAAGAGACCCGGCCCAGCGGCCGAGCCTCTTTGATTTACCGACTATATTTCACAGTGCGCAGGTTTGTCTTTTTCAAACCTGCCGATCAAAACTTAGAATTTGTTAGACGTTGTCTTTTGACGTCTTATAAATTCTTTTTGATCTATGCCAGCTCAGAGAAGTACTTGATGGTACGAACCATCTGAGAGGTGTAGCTGTTCTCATTGTCATACCAGGAAACAACCTGAACCAGATTGTCCTCGCCTACCATAGTCTGGGTAGCATCGAAGATCGAACCATAGGTGCTGCCTACGATATCGGAAGAAACGATCTCATCCTCATTGTAAGCAAAAGACTCTGTAGCTGCTGCCTTCATTGCTGCGTTGATCTCGTCCTTGGTTACGGACTTCTCTACGGTTGCAACCAGAATGGTTGTGGAACCTGTAGGGGTAGGAACACGCTGTGCGGAACCGATCAGCTTGCCGTTCAGCTCAGGGATAACAAGGCCAATAGCCTTAGCTGCACCAGTGCTGTTGGGAACGATGTTGATCGCGCCTGCGCGGGATCTTCTCAGGTCACCCTTTCTCTGAGGACCGTCAAGGATCATCTGATCGCCTGTGTAAGCGTGGATGGTGCTCATAATACCAGACTTGATGCCTGCCAGATCGTTGAGTGCCTTAGCCATAGGAGCCAGGCAGTTCGTTGTGCAGGATGCTGCGGAAATGATGGTATCGTCAGCCTTCAGTGTCTCGTGGTTTACGTTGTATACGATGGTAGGAAGATCGTTTCCTGCGGGAGCAGAGATAACAACCTTTCTTGCGCCTGCATTGATATGGGCCTGAGCCTTCTCTTTGCTGGTGTAGAAGCCGGAGCACTCCAGAACAACGTCAACCTTGAGCTCACCCCAAGGGCAGTTGTTTGCATCGGGCTCTTTGTAGATCTTTAATGTCTTACCATCAACCGTGATGGAATCCTCGCCTGCGGTTACGGTATCTGCCAGAGCATATTTACCCTGGGAAGAATCGTACTTTAACAGATGTGCCAGCATCTTAGGGCTTGTCAGATCGTTGATTGCTACAACCTCATAACCTTCTGCTCCGAACATCTGTCTGAATGCCAGACGACCGATACGGCCAAAACCATTAATTGCTACTCTTACTGCCATTTTTCGTTCCTCCTGAATCTTGTTTTTTTGTTACTTTGCTATATCATTTTGTCAACCAAATTGGATAAGATTGACAAAATTTTGTCAACGATTTTATTTTACCCAATTTGTCCCAAAAATTCAAGACGTAAATCAAAATATTTTAGGAAATGGCCGCAAAAAAATTGCTGTTTGTATTTTTTCCCCGCATCTACTATACTTGTGGTAGCAGCAGTAAAAGCGTCTTACGCTTGCTGGGAAAGGAGTTTTCCATGTCAATCACAGCAGATTTTCACTTACATTCTTCTTTTTCCGGGGATTCCGACACGCCTATGGAGCAGATGGTCCTCAGAGGGATCGAACTGGGACTGACCGAAATGTGTTTCACAGAGCACAATGACTTTGACTACCCGGTGACCGCCCGGGAGACCGACGGTTTTTTCGAGCTGAATCCCGACGCCTATCTGTATGATTTTCTGAAACTCCGTGATATATACGCTGGCCGCATCGCGCTTCTTTTCGGCGTAGAGCTTGGCTTGCAGCCGCACCTCTCCAAACGCAATGCAGCCTTTGCCAAAGAACACGATTACGACTTCATCATAGGCTCCTCCCATATCTGCCACGGAAAAGATCCCTATTATCCCGCTTTTTATGAGGGACGCCCTCAGGAGGAGGCTTATCTGGAATACTTTACCTCCATCCTGGAAAATCTGAACGCTTACAGCAATTTTGATATATATGGCCATCTGGACTATGTGGTGCGCTACGGCCCGACAAAGGATCAATGCTACTCATACGAAATGTACCGGGAAATATTTGATCAGATTTTGAGGAAGCTGATCTCCCTGGAAAAGGGAATCGAGATCAATACCGCCGCTCTGGCAAAAGGGATGCGGGAACCGAATCCGTGCACCGGCATCCTGAAACGTTACCATGCGCTTGGCGGGGAAATTATTACTGTGGGGAGCGATGCCCATGTACCGGGCCAGATCGCCCACGCCTTTGATAAAGCTGCCGAAATTCTGAAAGACTGCGGTTTTCGCTATTATGCCACCTATGAGAAAAGAACACCCGTTTTCCACAAAATATAGCCCCTTTCACACCAGAGGACACTCTTATGAAAAAAATAACAAGGCCCACTCACAAAACAATAAAGAAAACATTATTTACCGTCTATGCCTTTGTCAGTATCTGCATCACCACATTTATGATTGACCGCATGTTCTCAAATGACTATCCATCCATTTCCCAGCATGTCTCCCTAAACGATTCCTGGGATATCACAATCAACAATCAGACCCATCGGAACGTTTCACTTGACGAGTTCCGTTTTGATATCGTCAACAAAGGCGATACCATCACCATGATGAGGCCCCTGCCCAGCCGTCTTGATTGTGTGGGAAACGCCCTTCTGCTGCAGATCCGGCAGAGCGCAGTCAAAATATACGTTGATGCCGACCAGATCTATCAGTACGGCTTCGACAGAATCAACCAGAACAAAACCGTAGGCAGCGGATACCTTCCTGTGGAACTCCCCGATAACTATGCCGGAAAAACGCTGAAGCTCCATCTCACTGTGGCGGAAGATCAGGCCTTCATCCGGTTCGATCCGATTCGTATTTATGAGTGGAAGAACATCTACCGCGTCATTCTGACGGAAAACAGGGTACCTTTGTTTCTCGGCTGTTTCCTGTCAATCTTCGGCCTTGTCACCTGCTGCATCACCATTTTCGCCCTGTTGTTCTCCAGCAAATTCCAGCGCATCCTATGCATTTCCCTGTTCTCCATCTGCATAGGGCTGTGGACGCTTTGTTATTATAATCTGCTCCTGATCTTTTCCATGCCGCTCTATCTGATCTGTCTGTTAGAGTATATATCCCTCTATCTGGCTCCTCTCCCCCTGCTCATCTATCTGCGGGAAGATGTGACAGCCTTAAACCGTCCCATTATGTATGTGATATACCGCATACTCTTTATCCTGCAGTCTGCCGCCACCACATGTTTTCTGGCCATCCACGCCCTCAATCTGGTTCACTTTACGGAAACATTAAAATACATGCAGATTTTGATCCTCTGCCATCTGATCTACTTTGTTATCGTGGAATTTATGAATCTGCAGATCAGCCAAAAGCTCGTTCACAGACTCTTTCTTCTGGGTATGCTTTTGCTTTCAAGCTGTGTTGGATATGATCTGGTCTTCTATTACTTTGACCGTTATCGTGGTATCACGATCTCTTCCACGAAGGGAGTTGCCTCCCTCGGTCTGGTACTTTTCATTTTCATTCTGCTTGTCTCATTCTATATCACTCTGACCCAGAACCTGATGCGTGAAACAGAGCGGAATTCCCTTATCAAAAGCGCCTACACCGACGAGCTGACGCAGATCCACAACCGCCGCTTCTGCATGGAATATATGAGCCGTGTCAGGGAAATGGAAAAACCAAACCATACCGTTTTCTGCTTTGACCTGAACAATCTGAAAATAACCAACGATACCTACGGTCACGCACAAGGAGATATTCTGATCAAAAGCGCTGCCGAGGTCATCGTCAAAGCCTTTGAGCCGCACGGTATCGTTGCACGGATGGGCGGCGATGAGTTCATCGCCATCGCTGAAACCAACAGCTCGGGGGAAATCTCTTCTATGATAGGAGAGTTTTTGAATGGCATTTCTCAAAAAAATGTTGAAATCCCGGATCTGCATTTGTCTATTGCCTACGGCTATGCCTCCTGCGGCCCAGAAGAATACAATATCGAAAAAATCTATCAAATCGCTGATGACAGGATGTATGAGAATAAGCAGGCCATAAAACGATCGGGCGCTTCGCTTTCTCCCGCTCAGATGATGGTTCCCCCGCCAAGTACATAGTCATCTTCGTAAAATACCACGGCCTGTCCGGGGGTTATTGCCCGGACGGGCTTTTTGAATGTAACACGGATCTGGTCTTCGCCCGCTTTCTCAATCACACATTTTTCTCCCGCATGGGCATAACGTATCTTGGCAGTCACCTCTCTCGGTTCCGGCAGATCCGCCATCCCCATATAATTGATGCGGCCGCAGTACAGCGTATCACCGAACACGTCCAGCGCCTCGCCGATCACCACCTCGTCTGTCTCTGGTCTGATCTCTGTGACAAACACGGGCCGCCCCATTGCCAGGTTTAATCCCTTGCGCTGTCCTACCGTGTAGTGGGTAATGCCCAGATGATGCCCCAGAGTCTCCCCGTCCTTCGTCACAAAGCGGCCGGGCTTTGGCACCCGCTCTCCCGCCTCTCTGTCGATAAAGGCCGCATAGTCATTGTCTGGGATAAAGCAGATTTCCTGACTGTCCGGCTTGTGCGCCACCATAAGTCCCGCTTCCGCAGCCATCTGCCGGATCTCCTCCTTCGTGTACGCCCCCACCGGCATGAGCGTATGGGCGAGCTGTTCCTGTGTGAGACTGTAGAGAGCGTAAGTCTGATCCTTTTTCGCCGTCACCGCGTTTCGAATGGCATATCTGCCGTTTGCAAGCCGCACGATCCCCGCGTAGTGTCCCGTGGCGATATAATCCGCCCCGATCTCCAGACTCCTGTGGAGCATGGCCTCCCACTTCACATAACGGTTGCAGGCGATGCATGGATTGGGCGTGCGCCCGGCCAGATACTCCGCCACGAAATAATCCATGACTTTTTCCCGAAACTCCCGTCTGAAATTCATCACATAATGGGGAATATCCAGCGTCTCTGCCACCCGTCTGGCATCCTCCACCGCACTGAACCCGCAGCAGCCTCCCTGCTCCCCTGCCGCCGCAGGCGTTTCTTCCTGCCAGATCTGCATCGTAACGCCCACCACGTCATAGCCCTGTCTTTTCAATAAAAGGGCTGCCACGGAGGAATCCACGCCTCCGGACATGCCCACCACTACTTTTTCTGCCATACTAATCTCCGTTCCGAAACGTTTTCATATCTGCGACGCCAGCCGCAAATGTGCTGCGGCACGAGCAAATCTGCGGTGCGCCTGCATCTGTCTGCGTCAGTTTTTCGTAAAGCCCTTCCCCGGTTCTCCCCACGCGCCCAAAACTTCCCCCGTATAAGAAAAGTAAGTCTCGCAGGTCGTCGAGACGGGGGCGATCGTTCTCAGCCGTTCGCCCACCGAACTGCTTTCATCCGCAAGCATCTCGTCGTAAAGCACATTTTTTATCCGGCATAAAAACACCTCGCCGTCTTCAAGCGGAATGCTCTGTGCGACCTCCAGCTCAAAATTGACAGGGCTCTCCGTCAGAATCGGCACGTTCAGTATCTCACCCTTGCCGATGTCCGCCTGAAAGTTCATTTTATCCGCATCATATCCCGATTTCATTCCAAGATAATCGGCCATAGGAAGCATTTTTTCTGTGACAAGGTTTGCCGAAAAAACATGTCCCGCCTTGATCCTGTCCTTGGTCAGCTTTTCCCCGCCTATGCAGACCATCGCTCCGAGTGTCTTGTCCCAGCAGTAGCTGAACCAGCAGAACAGACCGAAATCCGGCGCCCCATCCTCCTTGTATGTGCCATATAAAAACAACGTCTGTGGACAAAAATCATTGGTCCCCTGTCTTGATATTTTCGCCATAACTACAATTCCTCCTTCACATTATCCGCTACTCTTCTCAGATACCCCTCAAACGCAAGTATCTCCTCCGCGCTGAAATTTTTGAAATATACCTCATGCATCTTTGCTGAAACTTTGTCGTAGCTTTCTTTCAGATTCTCCGCTTTCCCGGTCAGCGCGATCAGGTTCTTGCGCCTGTCCCCCGGATCCGGCAGACGTCGTAACAGCCCCGCCGCCTCCATCCTGTCAAGCATGCTGGTGAGCGTTGTATTCGCAAGCCCGGTAAGCCTTGACAACTCTATGATCGAGATATGGTCGTGCTGCCAGAGAACATAAAGAATCTTGCCCTGCGCCCCGTTAAACTCGCTGATGTTTTCCTGTTGTAAAATTTTTTCAAACACCCGTCCGCCGATCTGCTTGATCTGCGTGATCAAAAAGCCTGCCTGTGTTTCCATTTCTGCCTCCATAGGTCAAGCGAACATGCCTGCATGTTCCTTTCATCCCCCATCAAAGTTAAA
Organism: Lachnospiraceae bacterium; assembly: GCA_910575775.1. Classification (GTDB taxonomy): domain Bacteria; phylum Bacillota; class Clostridia; order Lachnospirales; family Lachnospiraceae; genus UBA3282. The sequence continues at coordinate 37,315 of CAJTEY010000009.1, forward strand.
AGAATTTCTTTCAAATTCCTCCCGTGTAAAATAATACCATATGGTATTATTTCTGTCAATCTATTGTATTTTCCCGTCTAAATCGCGCTGTTTTTGCCCGTTTCATACAAACAATATTCGGTCACAAAATTCTATTTTTCTTCATTCCGGCATAAACATAGACCATATCTCACACTTAGATGGTGCTCTATGACGTTAAAAAAATGGAATCACCCTTTGGTGGCCGGAACCGTTATTCTGACCGTAACCGGATTAGTCAGCCGTTTTATCGGCTTTTTTTACCGCATTTTCCTATCCAATGTATTTGGCGCGGAAGGTATGGGCCTCTACCAGCTCATCTCCCCCGTGCTGGCCCTCTCGTTTTCGCTTACCGTGTCCGGCATACAGACCGCCATCTCCAAATATGTGGCCAGCGAAACGAGCACCCGCGATTATAAAAATTCTTTCCGTACACTCTGGGCAGGCTTTCTTGTGGCGATGGCGCTCTCCGCAGCCTGCGCGCTCGGCATCTATGTATATGCGGAACCGATCGCAGCGAATCTTCTTCTGGAGGAGCGGACTGCCCCGCTTCTTCGCATCATTGCGCTCTCCATTCCTATGGCCAGTGTACACTCCTGCATCAACGGCTATTTCTACGGCATCCGCAGGACTGCCATTCCCGCCTTTTCCCAGCTCGCGGAACAGGTTTTCCGGGTTGGCAGCGTATACCTGATCTATTTTGTCTGCCAGAAACATGGACTTACGCCTACCATCAGCTTCGCCGTAGTGGGCCTGGTAATTGGTGAAAGCGCCTCCATGATCGTCTCAGTAGTGGCAATTTTAGCCCGCGCGCACCAGGTATTTCCCGCCTGCGGACACACTGTTTCCCCGGGATTGTCCCGCTTCCCGGCACAGTCCACACATGCGCCCCGACTTTTTGGACGCTATCAGGTGTCCCGGCCGCTTCCCTCCGTGCTTTCCATCTACCGGCGCATCACGGGGCAGCTCTTACAGCTCGCCGTCCCGCTTTCAGCCAACCGTCTGGTACTGAACCTTTTGCAGAGTGTGGAGGCAATCTACATACCGAACCGTCTGATGGCATACGGCTTAAGCAACGCGGACGCCCTGAGCGTCTACGGTGTGCTCACCGGCATGAGCCTGCCGTTAATTCTGTTCCCCTCCGCCATCACCAACTCCGTCTCCGTACTGCTCCTGCCCATCGTGTCCGAAGCGGACGCCGGCGGCAACAAAAACGCGGTGCGGCGCGCCATCTTTACCTCGATCCGCCTCTGCCTCCTGCTGGGCTTTTTCTTCACCGCCCTGTTTCTGGTATTCGGCAGACTTGCCGGACGCCTGCTCTTCCACTCGGAGCTGGCGGGCAGTTTTATCCTGACGCTCAGTTTCCTGTGCCCTTTCATGTACATTGCCAGTATGCTTAACAGTATCTTAAACGGGCTCGGCAAGACCATCCGCACCTTCCTGTTCAGTGTGGCAAGCCTGCTTCTGCGTCTGTTGTTCGTATTTTTTGCCATTCCGCGTTGCGGCATACAGGGATATCTCTGGGGAATGCTCGCCAGTCAGATACTGCAGACGCTTCTGTGTACCGTGTCAGCGCTCCGCTTTTCGCGCACTTTTACTTGCGATTCTTCACGCAATATACTATAATGTAGATGTTTTTGCGAGAGAAACGAAACTATGATAAAGGCGAAACGGTAATCCCGTTTTTGCCGGGAGGTAACCATGTCATTTCAATATGTAGCTAAATTACCCACCCCCGACGAGATCCGCGAGCGTTTTCCCATGCCCGCCCATCTGGTGGAGGTAAAGAGAGAAAGAGATATCGAGATCCGGGACGTGATCACCGGAAAGAGCAAAAAATTTATCGTGATCATCGGTCCCTGCTCCGCCGACAACGAGGAGGCGGTCTGTGATTATGTAAACCGCTTGGCGAAAGTCAACGAAAAAGTAAAGGACAAGCTGATACTTGTCCCCCGTATTTATACGAACAAGCCCCGTACCACAGGCGAAGGCTATAAAGGCATTGTAAGCCAGCCCGACCCGGAGAAGAAACCCGATTTTACAAGCGGCCTGATCGCCATGCGCAAAATGCACATCCGCGCCATAGAGGAAACAGGACTGACCGCCGCCGACGAGATGCTCTACCCCGACAACTGGGGCTATGTGGAGGACATCCTATCCTATGTGGCAATCGGCGCGCGCTCCGTGGAGGACCAGCAGCACCGCATGACCGTCAGCGGCTTCGACGTAGCCGCCGGAATGAAAAATCCCACCAGCGGCACCCTCTCCGTGATGCTAAACTCCATCTACGCGGCACAGCATCCCCACGAGTTCACCTACAGAGGCTATGAAGTCAGCACAGGCGGCAACCCGCTGGCACACGCGGTACTCCGTGGTTCCACGAACAAACACGGCAGAAGCCTGCCGAATTATCACTACGAAGACCTAAACACCCTGTTTATGCTGTATCAGGATTACGATCTGGTCAACCCCGCATGTGTCATCGATGCGAACCACAATAACTCCGACAAGAAGTACGAGCAGCAGATCCGTATCGTCAAAGAGGTCATGCACAGCCGGAGATTAAACAAGGACATTCACAGCATGGTCAAAGGCGTGATGATTGAAAGCTATATCGAGGAAGGCTGCCAGAAAATCGGCGAAGGCATTTACGGCAAGTCCATCACCGACCCCTGTCTTGGCTGGGAAGCGTCGGAACGGCTGATTTATGATATTGCGGAATACGAATAAAGCAAATAACCGACTGCTGCGCCCCGTTTTGCGGGGCGTTTATTTTTGCTTGACTTTGGTATGAAATCGTACTATAATCCCTTCAATAGTATGATTTCATACTATTTTAATGATCCCTCATACACACTGACGCCGGAAACATGGAGGACGAAGAAATGACCCCTGATTTTTCAAAAGAACTGCGACGATTCAATTATCTGCTGAGCGAAACGGAGTCCGCCTACCATGAAGCAGCATCCAGACTGGGTCTTCCCGAAAGCTCCATGATGGTTCTCTACGCCGTCTGTCACGCCGGAACTTCCTGCCCTCTCCGGGACATATGCCGCAACGCCGGCGTCAGCAAACAGACCATCAATTCCGCGCTCCGCAGGCTGGAGGCGGAAGGACTCATCTATCTGGAAAATACAGGCGGCAAAAATAAAACCGTATTTCTTACCACGGAAGGGCAAAAGCTGGCCGGACGGACCGCCGCCAAAGTCATTGCCATAGAGAATGAAATTTTTGCCTCGTGGGCGAAAGAAGATGTGAAGCAGTATCTGTCGCTGACAGAACGGTATTTAGAAGATTTCCGGGAACGTTTGCGGTACTTGAAACAAGATTAGTTTACATAACACTATTTCTATATCAAAGGATGTGATTTTATGAAGAAAAGTATACAGTTATCAGACCACTTTACTTACAATAAGCTTCTGCGCTTTACCATGCCCTCCATCATTATGATGGTATTTACCTCCATCTACGGCGTGGTGGACGGGTTCTTTGTGTCCAACTTTGCGGGAAAGACCGCCTTTGCCTCCGTCAATCTGATTTTTCCCTTCATTATGATTCTCGGCGGCATGGGCTTTATGATCGGCACCGGCGGCACGGCTCTGGTCTCCCTTGTGCTCGGCACAGGTGACCAGGAAAAGGCTGACCGCTATTTTTCCATGATGGTTTACCTTACCCTGCTTCTCGGCATTGTCCTGTCTGTGGCCGGTTTTCTTTTTACACGCCCTATGGCTTCCTTTCTGGGCGCAACGCCGGAGATGATGGAGGACTGTGTCCTTTACGGACGCATTGTCTTCTGTTTTATCACCACATTCATGCTGCAGAATGTGTTCCAGAGCTTTCTGATTGCGGCGGAACGGCCGAAGCTTGGCCTTCTGGCAACCATAAGCGCGGGCGTGACCAATATGTTTCTCGACGCCCTCTTTGTGGGCGTATTCCGATGGAGTGTGGCGGGCGCAGCCCTTGCCACGGGCATCAGCCAGTGCGTGGGCGGCATGCTTCCCCTGCTCTATTTTATCCGCCCCAACACAAGCCTTCTGCGGCTCACTCCGGCAAAGCTGGAAATCAAGCCAATCCTGCAGGCGTGCGCCAACGGCTCGTCGGAACTGATGAGCAACATTTCCGCCTCCGTTGTCAGTATGATCTATAATTTTCAGCTTTTAAAGTATGTCGGTGAAAACGGTGTCTCCGCATACGGCGTGCTGATGTATGTGCAGTTTATCTTTATCGCCATCTACATCGGCTACTCCATCGGCGCATCGCCCATTGTCAGCTACCACTACGGCGCGGGAAACGACGGAGAACTGAAAAATATGTTCAAAAAGAGCGTGCTGCTGATGGCCGGAACAAGCATCGTGCTTACCGCCGCCGCCTTTCTGCTGGCCGCCCCGCTCTCCGGCATATTTGTGGGCTATGATGCGGAGTTGTTTGCGCTGACATGCCATGCGTTCCGGCTCTTTGCCTTCTCCTTCCTGCTGGCAGGCTTTAATATTTTCGCCTCGTCCTTTTTTACCGCCCTCAACAACGGCGCGGTTTCGGCAGCGATCTCCTTTATGCGGACACTGATTTTCCAGACTGCGTCCGTGCTGATCCTGCCGCTCCTCTTCGGTGTGGACGGCATCTGGTGGGCGATCACTGCCGCCGAGATGTTCGCCTTCGCGCTCTCCGCCGCCTTCCTGTTTGCAAAACGCGGAAAGTACCATTATATATAACGCTTCCGGGTAAAACGGCTGCTCATTTTCGACACCCCTGCTTATACGTGTGAACAGACGCAAAAAAGCACGGGGTGTTTTTTGAAACAGTCCCATGCCTTCCATTGCTTGGCTTTATATCACACTGTCATTCCATTTTGTCCACGCTACAGCCAAATCTTCGCCGCCCGCAGTCTCCTGCCCTGTCATCCACGCGGGTGCGCCTTTGCATACACCTCTCTGATATGATTGTGGTTTAAGTTTGCGTAAATCTGTGTGGTGGAAATATCGGAATGTCCGAGCATTTCCTGAACGCTCCGCAGATCCGCACCGTTCTCTACCAGATGCGCCGCGAAAGAATGCCGCAGTGTATGCGGTGTAATATCCGCCTGAATATCCGCCTTCTTCGCATAGTGCTTGATCAGCTTCCAGAACCCCTGTCTGCTCATGGGCTGCCCCGAACAGTTCGCAAACAGCACCTCCGACTTCTTATTCTCCAACATTTCCTCCCTGGTGCCGTCCAGATACCGGGCCATCGCGTTCTTGGCCGCCGCACCGAAAGGAATGATCCGCTCCTTGTTGCGGTCACGGCAGAGAATAAAGCTCATCTGCATATTCACATCGGAAAGGTTCAGCGTGATTAACTCTGTCACGCGGATTCCCGTGGCGTAGAGAAGCTCTAACATCGCTTTGTCCCGGATCTCTTTGGGACTGTTCCCCGAAGGCTGTTCCAAAAGCCGCACCACCTCATCCGGCGACATAATCTCCGGCGCCTTCTTCTCGATCTTTGGCGCCTTGAGCTTATCGGCGATATCCTCCTCCACCAGTCCCTCCTGCACCATATAATGATAGAACGCCTTCAAAGATGCGATATTGCGTGAAACCGTAGCCGCCGCAAACTTACTGTCCTCCAGAAACCTCACATAGTCCGTCAGATCCTGCGCTTTCATATTCTTCGCCTCACAGATGCCCCTCGACTCCATAAAATGCGATACCTTTTCCAGATCCCTTCTATAAGACATCTCCGTATTCCCGGAAGTATTCTTCACATTATGTAAATACGTGATAAATGCACCAATCTCTTTTTCCATTTACTCGGAGGCCCTTCCCTGTGCGTTCTCTTTATGTAAATCAAAACGTCGTCTGAGTACCATTATAATCAGATTTTTTTAGAAAAGCAAATGGAATTTTTCTTGAATTTACGGGCATTTGCGCCCTTTTTCTGAAGAAGCACAACATATCGTCCATATATGATTTTATGTCTACTACATCTTGAAAAAAGCAATCATAAAATTTTTTCAGAAGATTTTTAAGACAAAATGCAGAATACCAGGATTGACATAACTCTCCAACAGACATCCCATTATGACAACTATCATAATACCAATGATCTGCGCACCTTTTCTCAGATAAAAGCGACTGCTGTACCTCTCATATCCCTCCATCTGCGTCCCTCTCGCATAAAGCGTCCGATTTACATCAGCCGCCCAAAAAAAGAGCAGGATATACGCAGGAACAAGCAGCAGCGCCTGGGGAAAGAGAACCGCCGCCATGAACAAAAGGCCCCGTATTCCGTAACGGATCACCGCCACAGACAAAAGGCATCCCGCTGAAAGGCCCATATAACAAATATAAGCACAAAGAAACGGCATACCGATCAGAGTCGTGGAAACCAGACACAAAAAACAGCCCGTAAAGAGCCGGTGCCTGAGAATATATCCCACCAGGCCCTCTCCCGCCGGTCTGCTGCTTTTCAGTCTGTTCATCATCTCCGCCCCCAACAGGCTGCCGTTTCTGATCCAGGTCTCATGTCCCAGATTCACAAGCAGAATTCCTATAAAAAGACCGATCATAAACAGATACGCCATATAGTAGCCGTTCTTGATCCCAAACTGTCTGCGCAAGATCGCACCGCCTTTTCCAAGTTTCTATAGGACAGTATATGTCCGGGAAGGACGAGGCATGACTGCATCCTGCGCATTTTTAGTTTACATAACACATCTTACTTACCGTACTTCGCCTTGTATGCGAGAATGGCGGACACAGTCTTTCCATCCTGAATCTTGCAGTCATAAATCATCTGTACCAGCTCGTCAAGATCATGACTTTCCGCATTCAAAAATTCATCCTCATCCAGATGCTGGCTGCCAGGCTTTAAATCTGTTGCAAGATACACATCTATCTTTTCATTGCAGAAAGCAACGGTCGTGCGCAATGTCAGGAGAAGTTCCAGATTACCCGCCACATAGCCGGTCTCCTCCTCCAGTTCCCTGGCCGCCGCCTCTTTTGTCGGTTCATCTACGCTGTTGAGCCCGCCTGCCGGAATTTCCAGCGTCTCCCGGTCCAGCGCATTGCGGTATTGTCTCACCATCAGGAGCTTCCCGTCTTCCTTCACAGCCACGACTGCCGCCGCGCCCTTGTGATCAATCAGATCCCACTTGACCACATTGCCGTTTGCCACGCGGATCGTATCCTGATAATAATCAATGATTGCACCCTTGTGTATCAGTTCCCTGCCTAAACGTTCATAATGATTGTCTGCCATTTTATCTGTATCCTTTTCTCAAACCGTTACCGTTTCCACCGTATCGTTCCCACTCAAACGGGCAGTCCGCCCGCTTCCTTTCAAGCAGTCTCTGCAACCGCCTCCTGCAGCAGCTTCTCCACACTGACCATCTTCACGCACAGCACGAACACATCTGTTGCCTGCGCCATCTCCTCCGCCGTCGGATAGGTGGGAGCAATACGGATATTGCTGTCTTTCGGATCTTTTCCGTAAGGGAAAGTTGCTCCCGCTCCTGTCAGAACCACCCCCAGCTCCTTACATCTGGACACGATCTCTTTCGCACAGCCCTCCAGCGCTTCAAAGGAGATGAAATAGCCGCCAAGCGGTTTCGTCCACTCGCCTATCCCCAGTCCGCCAAGTTCCTGCTCCAGAACCGTAAGCACCGCCTCAAACTTGGGTCTGATGATGTCTGCATGCTTCTTCATATGGGCGAGCATCCCTTCCAGATTCTGAAAATATCTGGCATGACGCAGCTGGTTCACCTTATCATAACCGATCGTCCGCAGCGTCAAAGTCTTCTTGATATCCGCCAGATTAGCCGGGGATGACGCCATCGCCGCTATACCTGCGCCGGAGAATGTGATTTTGGAAGTGGAGCAGAACTCATAAACCATGTCAGGACTACCCGCTTTCTCACACTCCGTTAAAATTTCAAGAAGCGTATCCTGCTTATCCTCATAGAGATGATGCACGGCGTAAGCGTTATCCCAGTAAATACGGAAATCTGCCGCTGCCGGCTTTAGAGCCGCAAACCGTCTCACAGTCTCATCGGAGTAAGTGATACCCTGCGGATTGGAATACTTGGGCACACACCAGATTCCTTTCACTGTCTCGTCCTTTGACACATATTTTTCTACCAGATCCATATCGGGACCGCTGGCTGTCATAGGAATCGGAATCATCTCGATGCCAAAATGCTGGGTGATTGCAAAATGCCTGTCATAGCCCGGAACAGGACATAAAAATTTAACTTTATCCAGTCTGCACCAGGGAGTCGCCCCCATCACGCCATGCGTAACGGAGCGGGAAATCATATCATACATAATAGAAAGGCTGGAATTGCCAAAGACAATCACACTGTCCGCCGAAACTCCCATCACATCCGCCATCAGATGCTTCGCCTCCGTGATGCCATCCATCAGACCGTAGTTTCTTGTGTCCATGCCTTCCATAGACTTCATATCCGACTCGGAATTTAAAACATCCAAAAGACCCATCCCCATATCGAGCTGTGCCGGCTCCGGCTTGCCTCTGGACATATCAAGCTGTAATCCCTTTCCTTTCGCCTCGACAAACTGCCTGTCAAGCTCTGCCTTCTGTGCCATGAGCTCTTTTCTGGTCATCACATTGTACGCTTTCATAGTACCCTCCTGCATCCTTGTAATCATGCTATTGAATAATTGTATACAATCATACACTGGTATTTATTCTACTATAAGTATGCCAATTTCACAAGTATGCATATACGACAATTTTCTGTATTTCTATGGCCATTTTATGGTAAAAATGTTAAATACATATGGGGCTGTGTGCATAAGCAGACTCGAAACGCTTCTGACTCTGCTTATGCGCGCAAAAAACCCCGCAGAATAAAATCTGCGGGGTTTTGTACTATTTGGCATAGTCTATGACACGACTCTCTCGGATCACATTTACCTTGATCTGTCCGGGATATTCCAATTCTGCCTCAATCTGCTTGGAAATATCTCTCGCGAGCAGCACCATATCAGAATCATTGATCTGTTCCGGAACTACCATTACACGAATCTCTCTACCTGCCTGAATAGCAAAAGATTTGTCCACACCTTTGAAATTGTTTGTGATGTCTTCTAATTGTTTCAGTCTTGTTGTATATGTCTCTAATGTCTCTCTTCTTGCACCCGGTCTCGCCGCAGAAATCGTATCGGCCGCCTGCACCAGACATGCAATCAGAGTCTGGGCTTCCACATCCCCGTGATGGGATTCCACCGCGTTAATGACAACCGGCCCTTCTTTATACTTCCTGCAAAGTTCTACGCCAAGCTGGATATGAGATCCTTCCATCTCGTGATCCACTGCTTTACCGATATCGTGCAGCAGTCCCGCACGCTTGGCCATTCTGACATCCAGCCCCATCTCCGCTGCCAGCAAGCCCGAAAGCTGTGCCACTTCAATGGAATGCTTCAGAGCGTTCTGGCCATAGCTGGTTCTGAACTTCATCTTACCAAGCAGTCTCACCAATTCTGGATGAATACCATGTACGCCGACTTCGAGGGTGGCAGCTTCGCCCTCCTCTTTCATCATTACTTCGACTTCCTTCTGCGCCTTCTCGACCATTTCCTCGATTCTGGCCGGATGAATACGCCCGTCCACAATCAGCTTCTCGAGTGCGATCCTTGCCACTTCCCTGCGGATCGGGTCAAAACCGGAGAGAATAACCGCTTCGGGCGTATCGTCAATGATTAAGTCCACGCCCGTCATCGTCTCGAGAGTTCTGATATTACGTCCCTCTCTTCCGATGATCCTGCCCTTCATTTCATCATTGGGAAGCTGTACCACGGAAATCGTGGTCTCGGACACATGATCTGCCGCACATTTCTGAATGGCAGTAACGACGTACTCTTTCGCCTTCTTGTCCGCTTCCTCCTTCGCCCTGCTCTCCATCTCCTTAACCATGACAGCAGTTTCGTGTTTTACTTCATCCTCAACAATTTTCAACAGATAATCTTTTGCCTGTTCGGAGGTCAACCCAGAGATTCGTTCCAGTTCCTGTAATCTTTGCTCGCTCAGTTTAGAAATTTCTTCGCGCTGCTTGGACAGAGCTTCTTCCTTCTGCGCCAAACTTGCTTCCTTCTTCTCAATAGCGTCGGCCTTCTTGTCGATGTTCTCTTCCTTCTGCTGAACGCGCCGCTCATAGCGCTGCGCTTCGGCGCGACGTTCCTTGATTTCCTTGTCCAGTTCATTCTTCGTGCGAATGGACTCTTCCTTGACCTCAAGCAGCGACTCTCGCTTCTTCGTCTCAGCAGTTTTGAGAGCTTCGTCGATAATCTCTCTGGCTTTCTCGTCCGCGTTACCGAGCTTTGCTTCCACCATCTTTTTCTGATAGTTTATCGCAATCACCGCAGTAGCCGGAACAGCGATCACCAGTGTGACGCCTATTGCCAACAAAACTTGCCACCACATTACAGGAGCACCTCCTTATTTAGTTTTCATTGTACATTACCAAATCTATTGACGGCTGTCATCTGTTTCCAAATAATAACAGCCCGATAGTTAGCAAAACTACAACAAATTAATTCTATACTGAATTTTATGTTATGTCAAGCAAAAGAGCTCTGTTAATCGCCTCAGAATGAAAGCCTTTTCGGTATAGAAAAGCGTACATTCTCTGTTTCTCCTGTCTGTCGGAAGTTTGGGCGTCATATTTTTTCTTTTCCAGCAGGCTTCTTATCATAGCCGTCTCATCCTGCCTCGTCCCTTCCTCCTCCAGCTCCTCGAAAACGGCGCGGATCATATCTTTGCTGATCCCTTTTCGAAGCAGATCCTGCTCGATCCGCGTCCGGCTCTTTCTGTCCATATGATAGACGACAAAGTCCTTTGTATAGCGCAGATCATCCACATAACCGTAGGATTCCACATAGGCGAGGGCCTCCTCGATACACGGCTCCGGGTATTCTCCGTCCCGCAGCTTCTCCCGCAGCCCGGCCGATGTATATTGCCTTTTCTGCAGCAGATTCATGGCCCGCTTCTTCGCCCGCAGCGGCAGAATTTCCTCCCGGATCTCACGCAGACTCTCCTCCGTGATCTCTTCCCCTGTTCTGATTCCCAGCCGGTTCAACTCTCCTCTGTAAAGCACGAAGGCCGGACGTTCCTCTATGTATACCTTATAGCGGCCTTTTCCCATTTCCGTAAGCTGTGTAACGATCATAGCATTTCCTCTGCGGCTTCCGCCCTATTCTTCTTTGCGCATCCTTTCTCGTTCTGCCCCGTTCACCTTTGAGCGGCTTTTCTCATTTCTGGCCCCGTTCTCTTATTTCTCGCCTTCCTTATCGTCCTTGGCCGCCTTGGCAGACTTCGATGTCTTTTCGGACGATGCCTTTTCTGCCGGCGCCTCCTCCACGGAATCTGTCTCCATATTAAAGAGCTCCCTGACCTTTCTCTCCACCTCTGCACAGATCTGCGGGTTATCCTTCAGATACTGCTTCGCGTTCTCCCTGCCCTGTCCGATCTTATTTCCTTCGTAAGCATACCATGCGCCGCTCTTGTTGATGATATTATTCTCCGCCGCCAGATCCAGAATATCTCCCTGCGTGGAAATTCCCTGTCCGAACATAATATCAAATTCCGCCTCCTTGAAGGGCGGAGCCACCTTATTTTTAACGATCTTGACGCGGGTTCTGTTACCAATCACCTCACCGCCCTGCTTGAGCGCTTCGATCCTTCTGACATCCAGTCTGACGGAAGAGTAGAATTTCAAGGCACGGCCGCCCGTGGTCGTCTCCGGGTTTCCGAACATAACGCCCACTTTTTCACGGAGCTGGTTGATAAAAATAACCGTACAGTTGGATTTGCTGATCACCGCCGTCAGTTTTCTGAGTGCCTGGGACATCAGTCGGGCCTGCAGACCCACATGACTGTCGCCCATATCACCGTCAATCTCCGCCTTCGGCACAAGAGCCGCCACAGAGTCCACTACAATGATGTCCACAGCCCCCGAGCGCACCATCGTCTCCGTAATCTCCAGAGCCTGCTCACCGCAGTCCGGCTGGGAAATATACAAATTATCAATATCCACGCCGATATTTTTCGCGTAGACGGGATCTAATGCATGCTCCGCGTCAATAAACCCGGCAATGCCGCCGCGCTTTTGTACCTCTGCAATCATATGCAGGGTAACCGTGGTTTTACCGCTGGACTCAGGGCCGTAAATCTCAATCACTCTCCCCTTCGGTATACCGCCAAGTCCCAGTGCGATATCCAGACTTAAGGATCCCGTGGGAATCGTCTCCACATTCATCTGCACGGAAGGATCGCCCAGCTTCATAATGGCTCCCTTTCCGAACTGTCTCTCTATCTGGCCTAAGGCCGCATCCAACGCTTTTAATTTTTCATCTCTTTCCATGATTCCCTCCATGTCAAGGCGGTATCTCCGCCTCCGTTTGTAGAACATCTGTTCTTATCATAGAATAAAACAAATGTTCGTTTTTGTCAACTTCCAATTTAATAAAACGATCTTATCACTTTCTATGTCCCATAAATGACACTTTACCTCCTTTCCTCTGCAAATTTGAACCTACATGGAAATCGTGGCGAAATGCCGGACATGCATATGCATACAGATTCCATTTTCTCAGATAAAATCAGTCTACCAGAGAAGCCCGAAAACCGCAAGCGTTTCTTTGTAAACACCCGGAAACACCCAAAAAATCCCGGAAATCATACATTTTTTCTTCTCTCACTCACTGTCTTTTTATGCGACAGAAAAAAGCCCCTGAAACTTCGGCTCTGTTCCAGGGACTTTTCTTCTTTTTTGGTTTTTCTCTTTTTAGATCTTCCGTTCGTATACGCCGTTCTCCTTCACGAACCCGACCTTTTTCAGATACTCCTCGTGTCCGCCCGGTGCATTCGGGAAAGAAAGCTTTGCAATTCCCTGCCCGCTGAGCTCACCGTAAAGATATCTTCCCACAGAGCAGTCACGGTACTGCGGCGTCGTGTAATCCAAAGCGATCTCCAGACTTTTGTCCGCTTTCACCCGCCCGATCAGCACCCCTGCCGGAACGGTGTCGTGCACGACCATGTAGGCAGCGGCATCCTCTATCTTTCCGGGGCAAAAATCAGGGAAAAATTTTTTGATATCTTCCGCATAATGGTTTAAGAAATACTTAAGTCCTGCCGCCTCCGGCTCCTCGCATATCACTTCGTAGTGTTTCGGTGATTTCAAAAGCTTATACAGGTTGTACATATTAATCCCTACCAGGCAGAGGTTCATAAGCGCTGTGGGATAAGACCCGATAATGGTCGCATACACCGTAAAAATAATCGCTCCAACGGAATTGACTATCCTCAGCCTGATCACTGAAGTCATCAGGAAGGACACCAGCACGAGCAGCGACGAAAAATAGCCGATCAGCTCCACAATCATATGTGTATCCATTGCCGTCATACTCCTTTCGCAAGCCTGCTTGTCCCAAGCCTGTCGGCGCCGAGTCTGATAAACTCCTCCGCATCCTTAAAGTCTGCAATGCCTCCGGCCGCCTTGATCTTCACATGCTCTCCCACATTTTCTTTCATAAGGGCGATGTCCGCAAAGGTGGCTCCGCCCGTGGAAAAGCCGGTTGAAGTTTTGATGTACTCAGCCCCTGATTTCGTGACAATCTCACACATCTTTTTCTTTTCCTCTTCTGTCAGCAGGCAGGTCTCGATGATGACCTTCAGGATTTTGCCGTCACATGCCTCATGCACCTTTCGGATCTCCTCCTCCACCTCGTCATAGAGGCCGTCCTTCAAGAGACCGATGTTGATAACCATGTCAATCTCCGCCGCGCCGTTAGCCACAGCATCCTTCGTCTCGAACACCTTCACCGCCGTGGTGCTGTAGCCGTTTGGGAAACCGATCACGGTACAGATGGGCAGTTTTCCCTGCACATAGTCCGCCGCCCGCTTCACATAGGAAGCCGGGATACAGGCGGACGCCGTCTCATACTGCATACCCGCATCAAGAATTGCCTTAATCTCCTCCCAGGTGGCCGTCTGTGCAAGCAGCGTGTGATCTACCTTTTTTAAAATCTCTTTCTTGTCCATAGCAATACCTCTTTCTACCTATTATAATTTGATGATACCGCGCTTACTTCAGTTCCCCGAGCACAGACTTTCCGATCGTCCCCTCCGGCATCTGCAGGCCGAAATTGTCCGCGATGGTGGCGCCGATCAGTGCAAAGCAGTCTCCGTCAGCCAGCCGGCCCGCCCCCTGCATGGAAGGAGAGTATGCCAGAAACGGCACTCTTTCCCTGGTATGATCCGTCCCTGTATGGGTCGGGTCGTTCCCGTGGTCCGCTGTGAGGATGAGCAGGTCGTCCTCCTGTAAAAGGAGAAGCAGTTCTCCCAGCTTCTCATCGAAGTTTTCAAGCTCCTTTGCGTAGCCGGCCACATCCCTGCGGTGCCCCCACAGTGCGTCGAAGTCCACGAGGTTTACATAACACAACCCGGTAAAGTCCCTCTTCGCAATCTCAATGGTCTGCTCCATGCCGTGCACGGAACTCTTGGATTTATTGGACTCAGTCAGTCCTTCCCCGTCGAAAATATCAAATATCTTGCCCACGGATATGACGGAAAGCCCGGCGTCTTTTAGCGCGTTGAGAGCGGTCTTGCCGAAAGGCTTTAATGCATAGTCGTGGCGGTTGCTGGTCCGTTTAAATTCGCCCCGCTTCTTGCCCACATAAGGTCGCGCAATGACCCTGCCGACTTTCCACTCGTCCCGCATGGTAAGCTCCCTTGCAATCTCACAGCAGCGGTACAGCTCGTCAAGTCCGAAGGTCTCCTCATTGCCGCAGATCTGCAGCACGGAGTCCGCCGAAGTGTACACAATCATATGCCCGGTAGCAATCTCCTCCTCAGCCAGCTCTTCCAGAATTTCTGTGCCGCTGGCGCTCTTGTTGCCGATGATGGTGCGCCCGGTTCTGGCGGACAGCTCATCAATCAGCTCCTTCGGAAAGCCCGTCTCCGTAAAGGTCTGGAACGGCGTGGTGACATGCAGTCCCATCATCTCCCAATGCCCGGTCATGGTATCCTTGCCCGCGCTCGCCTCATTCAGCTTCGCGAAGTATGCAAGGGGTTTCTCCACAGGCTCCACACCCTTGAGGGGATGCAGATTCGCCATACCCAGTTTCTGCAGATTCGGAATGCGAAACGGATCCGTATTCGCCGCGATATGCCCAAGCGTATCCGTCCCTGCATCGCCGTAAGCCTGCGCATCAGGAAGCGCGCCCACGCCGAGGGAATCAATAACAATCGTAAATATTCTCTTATACTTGCTCATTTTTTACCTCTTTTCTTCTTACAAACTTATCTTCTACCCTTCACATAGGGCACGCCGTCCGCTTTAGGAGCCACGGACTTGCCGATGAAGAGAATCAGAATCACGATGGTCAGCACATAAGGAAGCATCGCCAGAATTTCTGTCGGAACAGCAACTGCCCCGCCGCCAAGCACCACCGTCAGCGCCTGGGAGAATCCGAAGATCAGACATGCCCTGTACGCGCCCAGGGGCTTCCATTTACCGAAGATCACGGCAGCCAGCGCGATAAATCCCTGTCCTGCGACGGATGTCTGTGTAAACTGCGCCACAATACCGAGTGTCACTGTGGCTCCGCCGATTCCTGCCAGAATGCCTGAAAGGATCACACATATATAACGGGTTTTGTATACATTGATGCCGAGCGTATCCGCCGCCGCAGGATTCTCACCTACTGCAAGAATGCGCATGCCCCATTTGGTGCGGTAGAGCACAAACCACATCGCCACAGCGAACAGCAATGCCACAATCACCATGATATCCACATTCAGGTTCGCCCATATGCCTTCCGCACCGCTTCCGAAGATCTTCGGGAGCTTATTTGCCACCGGGTAGGACATGGTCGCGCCGTCAAAGGCGAGCCGGCAGAAGAATACCGCAAGAGCCGGGCCAAGCAGGTTGATCGCCACACCGCTTATGGTCTGATCCGCCTGACAGGTGATCGCCGCCACCGCGTGAAGCAGAGCCAGAATACCGCCGGCAAGAGCCGCACACAGCACACCGATCCAGGGACTGCCGCTGTAATATCCCGCCGCTGCCCCGGCAAAAGCGCCGAAGGTCATCATGCCCTCTATGCCGATGTTAACAACGCCGGACCGCTCTGACAGCACGCCGCCCAGTGCACCGAATACCATCGGTGTGGAGTACAGCAGCGTGACACCGAGTAACAACGTAATCGTATTCATCATCATTTTACACCTCTTTTCCCCATTTTATCAACCAGAACCGGCACCATATCCTTGAGCGCGATCAAAAATACAATCGTACCGATCAGAATACTGATAATCTCCGACGGAGCGCCTACCACATACTGGATGGACTGTCCGCCATACAAAAGGCCGCCGAACAGAAGTCCCGCAAAGATACATCCAATGGGGGAACCGCCCGCTATGAACGCCACCGACAGGCCATTCAGACCGTTTGACTCAAAGGCGGAAAGCTGGGAAATCCCGTGAGGATTGTTGCCCGCTATGGCGATCGATGCAGCGATTCCAGACAGGGCGCCCGCAATCAGCATGGTCTGCACCATATTTTTTCCCACATTGATGCCTGCAAACTCCGCCGCGTCCCTGTTGCTTCCAACCGCGCGCAGCTCATACCCCTTGGTCGTCTTGTAGAGCAGGAAAGAAACCGCAAAGGTGAGGGCAATGGCAATGAAGATACCGGCATTGGCATCCGTCCGCAGGATATCGCCGATCACGGGGTGCTCCTGCACAAACTCTGCCGCCGCTTCGGTGGTCTTCCAGTTCGTGAAAAAGGAGATAAATCCAGACTCATTGATCGCGTAGGTGCCGTCCGAGTCCGGCTTGTGGAACCGCTCTATGTTGCACACGAAATTGGAGAAATAGAGCGCCATCCAGTTCAGCATGATACCCACAATCACTTCGTTGATGTTATATTTCGCCTTCAGCCACCCGGCAATTCCTCCGTAGAGCGCGCCCGCCGCTGCGCCCACAAGCAGCACGAGAGGCACTTCGATGATGGCAGGAAAGTCACAGACGATGCCCACCACATTGGCCGCCACCGCGCCCACAATGAACTGTCCCTCCGCACCGATATTGAACAGGCCCATCTTGTATGCAAACGCCACGCTGACACCTGTCAGAATAATGGGTGTGCTCTTGATAATCACGTTGGAAATATACTTCGGTCTTCCGAAAATGCCGCCCAGCAGCGCGCCGAATGCCTCAAAAGGATTGTAACCCGAAGCCGCCAGAATTACCGTCGCCACCAGAAATCCGCAGAATATGGCAATCAGAGTGGCGGTAATCGGTTTCTTTAAGATTTTAACTGTTTTTTCCATCTAATGTTCCTCCTGCCATAATTAATCCAATTGTCTTTTCGTCCACCTCACCCTGTTTAAAGGTACAGCGGATGGCGCCGTCGTAAATGACCCCGATGGTGTCCGAAACGTTCATCACCTCGTCCAGCTCCAGCGAGATGAGAAGCACTGCCTTCCCTTTGTCCCGCTCCCTGACAAGCATCTTGTGAACGTACTCGATGGCTCCCACATCCAGTCCTCTGGTAGGCTGCACAGCGATCAAAAGGTCGGGATTGTTGGCGATTTCCCTGCCGATAATCACCTTCTGCTGGTTGCCGCCGGAAAGTCCTCTGATCGCCAGCTCCTCGCAGGAGTCCGGGCGCACATCGTAGTCCTTCAAAAGACCGGAGGCAAATTTGCGGATTTCCTTTCTGTTTAAAATGCTCTTCTGTGAAAAAGGCTCTTTCATGTATGTGTCAAGCACCGCATTGTCCTCCACCGAAAAATCCAGAACAAGTCCCCGTTTCTGCCGGTCCTCGTGGATCGTTGCAATGCCCGCATCCATAGTCTCCCGCGTGGTTCTGTTTTCAATATTGTTTCCATTGATGCGGATGGTTCCGCTCTCCACCTTAATCAGGTTTGTGATCGCCTCCACCAGCTCCTTCTGCCCGTTGCCGTCAATTCCTGCAATGCCGAAGATTTCTCCCCGCCTCACCTGCATGGACAGATTCTTGAGCACATACACGCCGCAGTTATCTTTCGCAGTCAGCCCGCTGACCTCAAACACCACGTCTCCGGGCTTCGCCTCCTCCTTATCCACCACCAGCTTCACCCGGTGTCCCACCATCATGTCCGCAAGCTCCTCCTGGGACACCTTAGCCACCTCCACGGTGTCAATGTACTTTCCTCTACGAATGATGCTGCAGTAGTCGGCGGAAGCCTTGATCTCCTTCAGCTTATGGGTAATGATGATGATGGTCTTCCCGTCGTCCACCAGCCTGTGCATGATATCGATCAGGTCACCGATCTCCTGCGGCGTCAGCACTGCCGTCGGCTCATCCAGAATCAGTATATCCACGCCCCGGTACAGCGCCTTTAAGATTTCCACTCTCTGTTGCATACCGACGGAAATATCTGAGATGTACGCGTCCGGGTCCACCTCGAGACCGTATTTTTTCACGATTCCCATGACCTCTTCCCTTGCTTTCTTAAGGTCCACCACGCCGCCCGCTTTTGTCGTCTCATGTCCGAGAATGATGTTCTGCGTCACCGTGAAATTGTCCACAAGCATAAAGTGCTGGTGCACCATGCCGATCCCATGGGCAATCGCCACGTTGGGATTTTTCATTTCCACCTTTTCCCCGTACAGGTAAATGTCGCCCCCGTTTGCCTGATACAGCCCGTATAAAATGTTCATCAGTGTGGTCTTTCCTGCCCCGTTTTCTCCCAGAACCGCATGGATGGAACCTTTTTTCACATCGAGCTGCACCTGGTCCAACGCCGTATAGGAGCCGAATTTTATCGTGATATCATGCATTTGAACCGCATAGTCTTTTCTTACTTCCATATGTCCTTCTCTCCTATTTCCCCAACCCTTCCACAAAGGCTTGGTAAGTTTCCTCCGATACCGGGGGTGTCAGTTCCTCGTCAATAATCATCTGCTGCAGCTCCATCGCCTTTTCATAAACCGCAGGATCCATGATCTTGTTCTCTTCAGGAATGCCCACACACCCTTCCTTCAGCCCATAACTGTAGGTGTTGCCACCGATTTCCTCACCGTTCATCGCCATGGTGGACACAAGCTCCACCGCAATGTTCGTGTTCTTCATGCCGGAAGTCAGTACGTTGTCCGGCGCCAGATGGGACTGATCCGTATCGACGCCGATGACAAGTTTTCCGTTCTCCTTGGCGGATTCGATCACGCCGTAACCCGCGCCGCCCGCAGAGTGAAAGATAATGTCACAGCCGTTAGAGTACATCTTGTTGGAGATCGCCTTCGCTTTCGCCGCATCAGAGTAACTCTCCGTAAACTGCGACTGCACCTCAATCTCACGCCCCTGTACATATCCGGCGTATGCCACGCCGCCCATGTAGCCGTACTGGAACTGGTCGTTTAAGAAGCTCTTCATCGGCCCCACATAGCCCACCTTATCCGTCTTCGTGGTGAGTCCAGCGATATAACCTAACAGGAAGGATGACTCCTGCGCACGGAATACCACGCCCGTACAGTTTTGAGGGCTCTCATCAAACGCAAAATCCACGATGGCAAAATTGATATCCGGATTCATCTTCGCGATGGTCAGCATGGGATCTGCCAGCGAATAGCCAAGAGCCCACACAAGGTCACTGTAAGTGTCCGTCGCCCTGTCAATGTTTGTCAGATAATCCGATGCCTGTTTGGATTCCAGCACCCTCACATCCGCACCCGTATGTTCCCCAAAACTCTGCAGTCCCTCCCAAGAGATCTGATTAAAGGACTGGTCGTTGATGCCTCCTGTGCCCGCTACCATAGACACCCGGTATACCGAATCATCTTTTTCAGCCATACCGCAGCCCGCTAATGTACATGCCATCAGAACTGCCGGTATCACCTTTTTCCATTTTTTCATTTGCCCACCTTTCTTTCTACACTAATCGTAATGTCACAGCTTCGCTGTGACTCAAATCAGTACGGAGAATGCCGTATTTTAGGCATTCTCCTGCGTGAAACGGAGTTGCAACGCAACTCCTAGTACTTCTTAACGAAGCAGCTTCTGCTGCTGAGTTCTGGAAGTACTTTTCACGCTATCTCCAGCGCAATCTTCATCATATCCGTAAATCCTGTCTGACGGTCCTCCACCGACAGGGATTCCCCCCTGAAGGGCGCATCGGAAATGGTCAGCATGCAGAGCGCTCTTTTGCCCGCATGCGCCGCATTCATATAAAGTGCCGCCGCTTCCATCTCGGCAGCAAGAACGCCCATCTTCGCCCACTTGCTCAGCGCGTCCTCATCGTTATTGTAGAAAATGTCCGAGGAGAGGATGTTGCCCGCCACAGTTCTGATGCCGAGACGTTCCCCGGTTTCCACCGCTTTCCTCGCCAGGTCAAAATCTGCAATCGGTGCAAAGGTGCCGGGCAGGTTGTACTGTGCCGCATAGGCGGAATCGGTGCTTGCTCCCACGCCGATGACCACGTCGCGCAGGTTGACTTTGTCACTTAACGTACCCGCTGTGCCGATGCGGACGATCTGCTCCACTTCGTAAAAGTTGAAAAGTTCGTAAGTATAAATGCCAACGGACGGGATACCCATGCCGCCTCCTGCGACCGTTACTCTCTTGCCCTGATAATTTCCCGTGAATGCCAGCATGTTTCTGACCGTGTTGACGCACTCAAAATCTGTGAGAAAATTCTCTGCGATAAATTTTGCTCTCAAAGGATCTCCCGGCATCAATACCGTCTTTGCAATCTGTTCCTTAGCTGCTCCGATGTGTGGTGTAGGTGTTTTGCTCATAATTTGTTTCTCCTTCCATTTTTGGTTTTAGTGAATCAGGTCTGTCTCCCGATATGCCTTAAGTTTCTCGTACTGCTCCTGCGATATGCACAATTTGCTTCCCCGGCAGGAAAGGAACCCTTCCTCTTCCAGCTTCCGGATGCTCCTCTGTACCGTCCGCACGTTCATCCCGATACGCTGTGCAAGCTGCGCCTGGGTCTTTTGCAGAACATACTCTCCTGTCCCTTCCCATTTTCCGTAGGCTTGGGTCAGGTACAGCACCAGACGGTCCTTGCCGTTTAGGAGCAGATATTTCCTCTCGCTGGAAATCTCCTGCGCCAGCGTCTGTGCAAAGATCCGCGCCCGCATGAAGAGCGCCCTGCTGTCCTGTCTCATCCAGCGCATGTAACCGGCCGTTGGAATCTTAAGCGCCTCACAATCCGTCACGGCGTGGATCGTGTTCTGGAACTCTGTCAGTCCTGCGAAAGGTTCATAGTCACCGATGATGATGATACTGAAACCCGAACTCTCCACAAAACTGTACACATTGCCTAACATCTGAATATCCGTTACGCTGATCTCTCCTTTGATGATCCCCCAGACATAGCCGCAGTCCATTCCTGCCTGCATGATCCTCTGGCCTCTGGGAATCCTCTCGTACTGTATGGTGTGAACCAGATCATCGGGACAGTTCTCAAAAAAATCATTCAGGTACTGCCGCCGCTCTCCGCCCCATCTGGTGATCACCTGTGTCAATTCCTGTTTTGATTTCATTGTTCACCTCCTCCGTTTTTACTATTTCCATATGCCGGTCTCAAAAATCATCTCTCGCATTCGTCATATTTACCATTTCGCCCGCAAGTCATATCTATGTTATATACAAATTTTCCAAAACAAGATACGACATGTGTCGCAATTTGTGCTCTTCATTTTCCATTCTCTGTTTTATACAATATACAAAACAGCAGATTGGATATTTTGCACAAAAAAAGAAGCACGGACATCCACCGATGTCTGTGCTCCGCTGCTTTTCGCTTTCCTCTTCAAAATACCTTCAAGTACTTCTCATATTCCTCATAGGTGACCGTTACCCAGCCCTCCTCATAGTTAAAACCGATCTCCATGCCCTTGGGCGTGTAGAAGACTATGATATCGTCGGATTTGAAATAATCCGTAATCTGCTGATCCGTCATATAGGTAAGATAAGAAATTTCCCCATTCTGTTCATCGCTCTTCTGCCTGAACTCCACGGAAAAATCGTCGTCAACCGCAAGGATATCTGCATTGTCCAGAACGACTCCGTTCTTCATGTCAATATTAATGCTGCGCAGATAGACGCCGCCGGTCCTGTCGTTGTACATCTCCTCCTGGTAAGCGATGCTCAGCTTATCCTCATCCATATAGGTCACATAGCCGAGCAGGGACGCCATGAAATAGTTTTCCTCACTCTCCTTGATGTGGGACTCATACTCCTCCTCAAAGAGCGTCGTCATATCCTCCACTTCTGCCCTGATAGCCTTGTTGATCTTATCCAGATTAGGCACATTTTCCCCGGAAATAACAGGAATGCTCGCTATCACTATGACGTTCTCATATTCGGACTCATACTCAAATTCTTCCACTTCCACCTGATAGGACAAATCTGACCTGATTTCGTCATGCAGATTATAATACCGGTCATCATATTCAGCATCCTCATAATAATCGCCGTCATAAAAATCATCGTAATTAAAATAATCGTCGTAGCTATCGTCATCATAATCAAAATCGTAATCATCGTTCCTGTCGTGATAATTAAAATCGGAATCATCATTAAAATCATATACCTCACGACGGATATCTTGCTTCTCCTTCTCAGAGAGCATATTTACCGCCCTGCTTGCCAGCGCAAATACTGCCACCAGAAACAGAACAATAATGCCGATGACAATGCCCACAATCAGCCCTGTGTTCTGCTTTTTAGGCATGGCATAAGGACTGTAAGGATCATATGGAGGCTGCCCTCCGAAAGGCGGCTGTCCTCCATAACCGCCCCCTGCCTGCCGGCTTCCGTATGGGGACTGCGCATCATAAACACCACTCTGATTCTGGTTCCCGTAAGAGGGCTGCGCACCATAACCGCCGCTCTGATTCTGGTTCCCATAGGGGGGCTGTGCACCATAACCGCCGCTCTGATTCTGGTTCCCATAGGGGGGCTGCGCACCATAACCGCCGCTCTGATTCTGGTTCCCATAGGGGGGCTGTGCACCGTAGACTCCTCCCGGATTCTGATTCCCATAAGAAGACTGCGCGCCGTAGCTGCCGGTCTGCTCCTGATTCCCGTAAGATGTCTGTACACCATATGCGCCATTCTGATTCCCACAAGGAGGCTGCATACCGTAGGCGCCGCCAGAATTCTGATTTCCATAAGGGGACTGTGCGCCATAATTTCCGTTCTGACTCCCGTAAGGAATCTGGCTGTCCGCCTGGTTTCCAGAAAAGAGACCGTGTGTGTCCGCCACAACTGCCGCAGGTTCTGTCTCCTCTACGACAACGGCTGTCTCCATCACTTCCGGCGTTGTGTAAATATCCCTGCTGCTGTCAGACATGTAGGGATCCACATTAATCTCGTTCTCCCTGCCAGTGCCTTGCTGCAGCCCTTCC
Source organism: Lachnospiraceae bacterium (assembly GCA_910575775.1). Lineage (GTDB taxonomy): Bacteria > Bacillota > Clostridia > Lachnospirales > Lachnospiraceae > UBA3282. The sequence goes on from CAJTEY010000009.1 coordinate 60,730, forward strand.
CACTTATCAGACTCGTTCATTCTTTTCTCCTTTTTTATTTATCCTTGCCACCGAAAGTCACTTCACTGTAATACTGCAGGATACATTCCCGCATCAGGGATAACGCCGCAGATACCGTACTCTCTCTGATTTTCTCCCGGCTCCCGTGGAAACGGCACTCTTTCACCGTCGTTCTTCCACACACGTTACAGGCGATATACACCAGTCCTACCGGCTTTTCGGGCGTACCGCCATCCGGCCCTGCAATGCCTGTGGTGGAGACGCTCACATCGGTTCTTGCAAGGACAGCCGCCGTCTTTGCCATCTCCCTGGCAATCTGCTCACTGACTGCACCGTGCTTCATCAGATTATTCTTCTTGATTCCTAAAAGTTTGCGTTTGGATTTATTGGAATACGTCACATAGCCGGACTTAAACACTTCCGACACACCGGGCACATTGATTAGTCTGGCAGAAAGCATGCCGCCCGTACAGGACTCCACTGTGCAGGCTGTCAGTTTATTGGCCGCAAGCAGATCCACCACCGCCTTCTCCAGCGTCACTTCACTGTCCGTCGTGTAAACATGATTGCCAAAGCGCCCTTTCAGCTCCTTGACCATAGGTTTCACCAGCTTTTTCGCCTCTTTCTCATCCGGCGCCGTGGCCGTCACACGAAGATGTACCTCCCCGGTCTTGGCATAGGTTGCAATGGTTGGATTGTTCTGCGCGCTGACCAGATCTTCCACCATGCTCTCCGCCTTGCTCTCCCCCACACCGCAGATTTTCACGGTCTGGGAATAGATGACGCCCGATGTAAGCCCCGCAAGATAAGGCATGATCGACTTTTCAAACATGGGGATCAGCTCCCCGGGCGGTCCCGGCATCAGCACCACATGCTTACCGTTCTCCGCGATAATGATACCGGGAGCAGTGCCGCCCGGATTTTCCACCACAACAGCCCCTTCCGGCACCATGGCCTGCTTCCAGTTATTTTCCGTGATTTCCAGATTGCGCTCGGCAAAAAACTGACGGATCGCCTCCCTGGAAGGCTCATGCAGATACAGTTCTTTCCCCATCACCTTCGCCGCCGCCTCTTTGGTCAGATCGTCCTGTGTGGGTCCTAAGCCCCCGGAAAGAAGAATGATATCCGCCCTGGTTAGTGCCAGACGAATGGTCTCCATCAGTCTCTCTTCATTGTCGCCAACCACATCCTGATGATAACAGGAAAGACCGAGTCCTGCGCATTTCTCCGCAAGATAGGCGGCGTTTGTGTTTACAATGTTGCCAAGCAGTATCTCTGTTCCGACCGCAATAATCTCTACTGTCATAGCCAATCACCCCCTTTGTCAAAACATTACACTTGTTACTGTATTCTATTTTTTATTATCCTGCATCACGCTCTTATTCTTGATCAGATAATCTACCAGAGAAATCACCGTCAGAGCAAGCGCCACCCACATCACAATCTGTGTGATCAAGATAAGCGGCTCCAGATCCGCAATCATCAGACAGATCATGACAATCTGGAAGGTTGTCTTAAACTTCCCCCAGTAACTGGCTGCAATCACCACCCCATTATCGGAAGCCACCAGCCGGAACCCGCTGATGATAAATTCCCTGGCGATGATGACAATCACCACCCATGCCGGAATCCGTGCAAGCTCCACCAGACAGATCATGGCTGAGCAGACCAGCAGTTTGTCGGCCAGTGGATCCATAAACTTGCCAAAATTTGTCACCAGATTATACTTTCTGGCGATATAGCCGTCCAGAAAATCTGTCAGACTGGCAACAATAAAAATAGCCAGAGCGATCCACTTGTCATATGCTGTGATATCGAACAGCAAAAGCACCACAAAAAAAGGAATCAATATCACACGAAAAATTGTCAATTTATTCGGCAGATTCATCTTCCAACTCTCCCATCAAATCATACTCATGGGAACCTGTGATCCTGACCCGCACAAAATCGCCGGTCATCAGCTCCCTGTCCGTCTGTACAAACAAATATCCGTCCACATCCGGCGCATCCTTATAGGTTCTCGCCACATAGACATCCTCGTCCGCTACCCTGCCCTCAATCATGGCCATCACGAGGCGTCCCTCCATAGCCTCCGCCGCTTCAAAAGCAATTTCCCGCTGCAGCGACATCAGCTCGTCGCAGCGCGCCTGCTTCACCTCGTCGGGAACCTGATCCGGCATATCCGCCGCCGGCGTGTCCTCCTCCTGGGAATAAGGAAATACCCCCAGACGGTCAAAGGCCATCTCATCCACAAAGTCAAGGAGGGTTTCGAAGTCCCTCTCCGTCTCCCCCGGAAATCCCGCAATCAGTGTAGTTCTCAGACAAATATCCGAAATTTCCTGCCTCAGTTTATTGACTATTTCTGTCAGCTCCTGTCTGTCCGTCCTTCTTCCCATGCGTTTCAATACAGAATCGGAAGCGTGCTGAACCGGTATGTCAAGATAATGACAGATCTTTTCTTCTTTGCGCATGACCTGAATCAACGCATCGTCTATCTCCTCGGGATAGCAGTACAGAATCCGAATCCATACAAGACCCTCTATCCTGCACAGCTTTTCCAGAAGCTCCGGCAGCGCTTTATGTCCGTAGATATCCTGCCCGTATACCGTAGTCTCCTGCGCCACCAGAATCAGTTCTTTCACACCTTGATCCGAAAGCGTCTGCGCCTCCTGCAGCAGACTTTCCATAGGAACGCTCCTGTACGATCCCCGCACCTTCGGAATAATGCAGTAAGTGCAGTGTTTATCGCATCCCTCCGCTATCTTCAGATAAGCAAAATGGCCACCGGTGGTCAGAATACGCTTTTTATCCGTAAGCGGTTTTTCGTCCAGACTATGATAGCAGTCTTCCGCTTTTCCAACAAAAGCAGCATCCAGAACTTTTGGAAGCTCTTCGATTGCGGAAGTGCCGATCACGGCATCCACCTCTTCGATTTCCTTCCTGATCTCCTCCTGATATCTCTGTGCCAGACATCCCGTCACAATGAGCACTTTTACCTGCCCGCTTTTCTTCAGTTCCGCCATCTCCAGAATGGTGTTGACACTCTCCTCCTTGGCATCCCCGATGAAGCAGCAGGTATTCACGACTGCGGCGTCCGCCTCGTTTTCGTCATCCGTAAAGCAGTAGCCGTTCTCTGCCAGCATACCGAGCATCCTCTCGGAATCCACCAGATTTTTATCACATCCCAGAGACTGGAACAGTACCTTTTTCTCCATAGAATAAATACCCATTACTCCCCGTCAGCCGCATCGGCCTCCTGTGCCGCCTCCGTACCCGCAGCCACTGCGCTCTCCTGTGCGCCTTCCGCTTCAGAAACTTCTGTTTCAGGTTCCGCGTCCTCTTCCGCCTCTTCCGCAAACTCGTCCGTCAGAATCTGTATTTTGCCCTGATTCAGCTCCTCCACAGCCACAGATAACGGTTTTTTGCCTCTGCCGTCCACCAGCTCGTCATCCCCGGCGATGATCTGTCTCGCCCGCTTGGATGTGGCCATCACAATCGAATAACGGCTGCTCACTACCGGGTCTTCCCCCTCTTCCACTCCGCTGTTTACTACATTAATTAAATCTGCATAAGATGGATGTAACATTAATTCTCCTCCAATTCTCTCCTCATTTTCTTTATGAATGCTTCATTCCGTCTGGGTGCATGATGTGCCGCGTCAATAATTCCATGAAGCTCCTTCACACAAGTCTCCAAATCGTCGTTCACTACTATATAGTCATATTCCTCAATGCCCTCCGCCTCCTTCGCCGCGCGGCAGAGTCTCTTCTGGATAACCTCCTCCGTCTCCGTTCCCCGCCCGGAAAGCCTGCGCCGGAGCTCCGCCGCATCCGGCGTTGATACAAAAAGCAAAAGTGCATCAGGGTACTGCTCTTTGATCTTGAGCGCGCCCTGAATTTCAATCTCCAGAATCACATCCCGGCCCTCAGACAGCTTTTTCTCCACATAATCACGGGGCGTCCCATAATAATTGCCACAGTATTCCGCGTGTTCGATCAGTGCATGATCTTCGATCCGCTTCTCAAACTGTTCCCTGGACAGGAAAAAATATTCCCTGCCTTCCTCCTCCCCCGGGCGGGGTTTTCTGGTTGTCGCTGAGATCGACAGCGCATAACCGTCATACTCCTCCACCAGCCGCTTCATCAAAGTGCCCTTGCCTGCCCCCGAAAATCCGGAGACAACAATCAATATCCCTTCATTCCTCATCTGTCTGTCCATCCTCAGTCTGCGCTCTGCCCGATATGGTTTCCGGCAGAAGCGCCGAAAGCACGATCTGGCTGTTCTCCATCACCAGCACCGCCTTGGTCTTTCTCCCCTGCGTGGCGTCGATCGCCATTCCCGTCTCCTTCGCCTTCTGCACCATGCGCTTCACCGGCGCGGAATCGGGACTGACAATGGCGATAATCTTCCCTGTGTTAACCACATTGCCAAAGCCTATGTGAATCAGTTTACCCATAGCAGCATTCCTATTCGATGTTCTGTATCTGTTCCCGGACCTTCTCGATCTCTGTCTTCAATTCGATAGCCCTGTTCGAGGTTTCCAGATCGGTGGTCTTTGAGAGGATCGTGTTTGCCTCACGGTTCATCTCCTGTGCCAGAAAATCCAGTTTGCGCCCGATGCTGCCGCCCACTGTAAGATCGCCCTTCATGGTGGTAATATGGCTCCTTAAGCGCACCAGTTCTTCGTCCACGCACACCTTATCCGCAAAGAGCGTCACCTCTGTCAGCAGCCTCGCCTCGTCAATCTGGGCATCCTCCAGAAGCTCCTTTACCTTATCTTTCAGTCTCTTCCTGTAATCCGCAATCATCTGCGGCGCCCGGTGTTCGATAAACTCCACACCCGCAAGCATCACGTTCAGTTTCGCCAGCAGATCGTCGCGAATGTTTTCGCCTTCCCTGATTCTCGTTTCCACAAAAGCTTCCGCCGCGCCGCGCACCGCTTTCCCGAGAAACTGCCAGAGTTCTTCCTCGTCCACATTTTGTTCTTCCATGGTCAGCACTTCCGGATACCGGGACAACGTGGACACCCGCACATCGTTGTCCAGGGAAAAATCCTCCGACATCTGCCAGAGATATTTCATATATTCTGCCGCCAGCTCCCTGTTATATTTCACACAGAGATTGGTCTCCGTCAGATCCTCGTAGGTGATAAAAACGTCCACCTTTCCCCTCTGAATATAATTTTTGAGTTCGTTTCTGATCGCCGTCTCAAAAAAATTCAGTTTTTTGGGCATCTTAATGTTGACATCCAAATACCTGTGATTGACGGATTTCATCTCCACGGTAAGCTTCCGTGCACCTTCCGCCACCTCACATCTTCCGAATCCGGTCATGCTCTTAATCATTGTCATACTCTTCTTTCCCCCAATGTAGGCGTATGCGCAAAAGACCTACGCATACAGTCTTTATTATAGAGTAAAGCGAATAAATAGTCAAGAAAGAGAAACGACGGCGCATGACCAGAATTGCAGAGACAGGAAAACCCGGCAGCAATTGAAATACGCCGCCATTTATGTTATAGTAGGGAACGCACAGGAGCAATAAGGTTTAAAAGGAAAAGGCAGGAAAAATCATGGCATTTGACGGTATCACCATTGCAAATATTACAAAAGAACTCTCAGAGACGCTTCTCGGCGGCCGGATCTACAAGATCGCCCAGCCGGAAAGTGACGAACTGCTGCTCACCATCAAAAGAGGCGGCAGCCAGTACCGCCTGCTGTTATCGGCTGACGCCTCTCTTCCCATGGTCTATCTGACGGAAAATAACAAGCCAAGTCCCATGACAGCACCAGGATTTTGCATGCTGCTGCGCAAACATCTGCAGAACGCCCGCATCACGGCTATCTCTCAGCCCGGACTGGAGCGCGTCATCCATCTGCGCCTGGAACACTTAAATGAACTTGGCGACTTATGCGAAAAGAAACTGATGATAGAGATCATGGGCAAACACAGCAACATCATCTTCTGCGACGACAAGGATCAGATCATAGACAGCATCAAGCACATTTCCGGCATGGTCAGCTCTGTGCGGGAAGTGCTGCCGGGCCGGCCTTATTTTATCCCGAAGACCCAGAATAAATGGAATCCTCTGCGGTTTTCTGCCAGTTACATGGAAGAATCGTCCTCCCTCTTTCTCAGAACCCGGGAGGACAGCGAGCCGTTGACTTATGTAAACTTCTGCGCCCATATGAAGGAAAGGCCCATGCCGCTCTACAAGGCGCTCTATACCACTTACACCGGGCTTTCCCCCATCATCACCCAGGAGCTCTGCTACCGGGCAGGCATCGATGCGGACATGCCCGCCAACGTGCTGGAGGAAACTGCTCTGCAGGCAGTGTGTAAAGCCCTGACAGATATGATGGAACAGACCGCCGCCGGTGACTTTTCTCCCGTCATCATCTATGACGGCCGGGTGCCCGTGGAATACGCGGCGTTTCCCCTGACCCTCTACAGCGATAAAAACTCACAGTCCTTCTCCTCCGTCAGCGGCGTGCTGGAACGCTACTATGCGGAGCGAAGTGTCGTAACCCGCATCCGCCAGAAGTCTGTGGATCTGCGCAAGATCATCCAGACCGCTCTGGAGCGCAACGTGAAGAAATATGATTTACAGATGCGGCAGATGAAGGATACGGAAAAGCGGGACAAGTACAAGGTTTACGGCGAACTGATCAACACCTACGGCTACAACGTGGAGCCGGAGGCCAAATCCATGGAGGCGCTCAATTATTATACCAACGAGACCGTCACGATTCCTCTGGACAACACCCTGACGCCGCAGGAAAACGCACAGAAATATTTTGATAAATACGGAAAGCTCAAAAGAACCTATGAAGCGCTGTCGGAATTGACCATTCAAGTCAGTGAAGAGATCGAACATCTGGAATCCATCCTTGCCGCTCTGGACATCGCCATGCAGGAGGAAGATCTGGTGCAGATCCGTGAGGAGCTGATCGAGAGCGGCTATATCCGCAGAAAGGGCGGCTCCAAAAAAGTAAAAATCACCAGTAAGCCCTTCCACTATGTGAGCAGCGACGGTTTTCATATCTATGTGGGGAAAAACAACTTCCAGAACGACGAGCTTACCTTCAAATTCGCCAACGGGAACGACTGGTGGTTCCACGCCAAACAAATTCCCGGTTCCCATGTGGTCTTGAAGACAGAAGGAGCCGAGGTGCCAGACCGCACCTTCGAGGAGGCCGCAAGACTTGCCGCCTACTATTCCAAGGGACGCGAACAAGACAAGGTAGAAATCGACTATGTCCAGAAAAAACATGTGAAAAAACCAGCCGGAGCCAAACCGGGCTTTGTGGTGTACTACACTAACTACTCCATGGCAATCGACTCCGACATCTCTGATCTTTCCGAATTTTCCTAAAACCGCTGAAAGAGCCGTCTGCCGAAATCTTTTCCGGCGGCGGCTCACTCTGTCCGCGCGCTGCACGGTCTCCCGGCCTGCGGTCTCATCCGAAAAGCTTTAAGGCTGGCTCACCTGTATCAGGCTGCCGTCGGATATGACAGTGACAATCCCTTCATCCGTGTAATACACTTCACAGTCATATTCATCCAACAGCGAAACAGTCTCCTCCTCCACCCGCAGACGCGCCGGGTCTGCGGTGAGGACGGCATAGCGGGGCCTAGCCGTCTCAAACAGTGTTGCCAGGTTCTTTGTATAGTTCCCGTGATGAGGCATCTTGATCAAGTCATACTGTCCCTTCGCCGCTTCAGACGAAAGAAATTCCCCCGTCCGTATTTTCTTGGCATCCCCCATCAGCAGAAACCGATCCTCCCCGTTTGTAACACACGTTATTAATGAGTAGTTGTTATCATTCTCATAGACGCTCTCCCGAGGCGCATCCACATAAAAGTCAATCCCCTCCAGCGTAAATACATAAGCCCTCCGCAGCCTGCGGCTCTCCGTATCCGTCTTCTCCAACGCCCGCATCAAAGCGAGGTATTCCTCCGAGTCTTCCTCGTAATCCGGCATCAGCACACAGCCCACTTCATACCGGGAAACCAGATCCGCCGCGCTGCCGATATGATCCTTATCGAAATGGCTCAGAATCAGATATTCGATCCGCTTCTTCCCCTGTTCCTCCAGAAAGGCGCAGATCGCCGCCGCATCATCCGCATCCGCTGTATCGTTCACCACGACACTCTCCCCTGCTTCTATCACGATGCAGTCCGATTTACCCGTATCCAGAAAGGTCATTTTCAGTAAAGTGCCAGTCTCCGCTCTCCCGCCGCCGCAGCCCGCCAGAGAAAGTACAAGGCACAGGAGACTCGCCAAAATCCAATTCCTCTTTCTCATAACGATGCCCGCCTCTTTTTCCGTCTTTTCTTCTTTCTCCGTCTCTTTTTTTCCGTTCCTTCCGATCCATCTGATAACAGATGTAACCTCTCTGCAATATGAACCAGCGTGTACCCTCTGGGAAAAGCCTTCAGCTCCTCTCTGCTTACCCCGCCGATCAAAAGCAGCACCGCGCCATAGACGCACATCCCGATAGCGATGGCCATCAACAGCACCAGCCGGCTCACCGGGATAAGCAGGATCAGTCCGTGATAAACGCCAAAAGCTGCTGCTCCCATGATGACCGCCGAGAACAATGGCTTCAGAAACAGTTTTACCACATCCATCCGGTACTCCAGATGCTTTCTCACGGACAAGTGGTTTAAGACACACATCACAAAAGAATAGATGGCATTTGCCGCCGCCAGCGCATAGAGCTCCAGATCCGTGTAGAGCATAAGTGCGATCAGGCCCGCCACCTGGATCACCAGCGCCACCACCGCATGGATGACCGGCGTATTGACCTTCCCGATGCCCTGCAAAACCGCATTGGTCAGCGTCGAAAGACTATAGAACACAACCGTCACTGCCAGAGCTGCCAGCAGCCCGGACGCGATGTCCAGCGATTCCTTCTGGGGAAAAATAAACTGCATGATAGGTCTTGGCAGTACGGCAATCCCCACCGCCGCCGGAATCGCGATCAGCATGGTCATCTGAATCGCCCGCGTAATCTGCTTTCTCGTCTGTGCCACCGTTCCCTTCGCATAGGACGCCGCAACCCCCGGCATGATCGCCGATGACATAGATGAGGCAATGGCAATCGGAATATTTACCACCGCTACCGCCAGTCCCGAAAAAATACCGTAATGATTGCTCGACAGAATCGGATCCATCTTTTTATAGTCCATGACATAAAGGTAGATGTACATGTTGACCACTGTCGTACAGTTATAGATGAAGGTACTGAGAATGAAAGGCGTGACGATCGTAAAGATCACCTTGAAAATTTCTTTATAGCTCTCCTCGTGCCATGTTTTATCCCGCTCCACCCTTCTTCTGATCATGCCGCCGTTGAGCCGGTACATGCCGAGCATGAAAAGAAGACCGATCACCACGCCCGCGCCGGTTCCCAGAGCCGAACCTGCCGAACCGTAGATGGCCCGCCTGGTGGTATCACCTTCCATGACCAGACCGATCAGAAGCTTCGCTGCCAATATACTGACTGCGGCATTTATAATCTGTTCTAAAATCTGAGAGATGGAAGTGTGCACCATGGAACCGTGGGCCTGAAAAAAACCGCGCAGCACACCGAGAAATCCCGAAAAAAAGATAGTCGGTGACAACACGCGAAGCGCCAGCACCGCATTCGGATTCTTCTCCACGAGAAAAGGCGCTCCCACGAATGTCAAAATCGAGGCAGCGCCGCCCACCACCAGAACATAGAGAAGTGCACAGACAAAAACCCTCTGTGCATTCCGATATTCCTTAAACGCAAGCCGCTGGGCAATCACTTTGGAAATCGCCGAGGGTATGCTGTAGGAAGAAATCAATAATATAATTGTATAGATGTTGATCGCCGCATTATAATACCCGCTGCCTTCGATTCCGATAATGGAAAGGAGCGGGCTTCTGTATATCAGGCCGATCACTTTGACGAGCATTCCGGCTGCTGCCAGAATGCCCGCCTGAAACACAAACGTGCTCTTTTTCTTCGGATCTTCCATGTCCCTATCCAATCAGCCAGTCATACATTTCCTGATATTTCTTCGCGGACACATGCCATGAAAAGTCTGCTGCCATGCCTCTGTCCACGATCTTATTCCATTCCCGCTTCTTATCATAGTAAATATGCTCCGCGTAACGGATTGTGCCCAGCATCTCATGGGCATTGTAATTTGTGAAGGAAAAGCCTGTACCGCTGCCCTCATACTCGTTATAGGGCTGTACCGTATCCTTCAGACCGCCTGTCTCACGCACAATCGGCACAGTGCCGTAGCGCAGGGACATCAACTGGCTTAGGCCGCAGGGCTCAAAGAGCGACGGCATAAGAAACGCATCGCTTGCCGCGTAAATCTTGTGGGAAAGCGCATCCGAATAATAGATGTTCGCCGACACCTTACCGTGATATTTCCAGTCAAAATGGCGGAACATGTTTTCATACTGCTCCTCGCCCGTACCAAGCACCACAAGCTGTACATTATCCTGACACAGTTCATCCATGATATAGGCAATCAGATCAAAGCCTTTCTGTCCCGTCAGTCTCGACACAACGCCCAGCATCATAGCCTTGTCATCCTGATTTAATCCAAGCTCCTCCTGCAGAGCGCGCTTGTTCTTCACTTTTTCTTTGCGGAAGTTAGCCGCATTGTACTTAAACTCTATATGCTTATCCGTCTCGGGATTAAAGTCATCGTAATCGATACCGTTCACAATACCGCGCAGATCTCCCGCCCTCGCGCAGAGCAGGCCGTTCAACCCCTCGCCGTAGAACGCCGTCTTGATCTCCTCCGCGTACGTGTCGCTTACCGTAGTGATGGCATCCGCGTAAACCAGACCCCCCTTTAAGAGATTCGCATCCTTATATGCCTCCAGCTTATCCGCCGTAAAGAAATACCCCGGAAGTCCCGTGATCTCCTTTACCTCCTTGACACTCCACTTGCCCTGGAATTTCAGGTTGTGAATGGTCATGACAGTCTTAATGCCACGGTAAAACTCTCCGCCCTGGAAGCGTTCTTTTAAGTACACCGGAATCAAGCCGGTCTGCCAGTCATGGCAGTGAATCAGATCCGGCCTGAAATCTATCACCGGGAGAATGCACAGCGCCGCCTTACAGAAGAAAGCATACTTTTCAATCTCAAACAGCGCATTGTCGCTGTAAGGCTGAAAGCCATTAAAATAACTTTCGTTATCAATAAAATAATATTTCACCCCGTCGACTTCCGCCTCCAGGATTCCCACATATTCCTCTTTCCAATGAAAATCCATGTAGAAATGGGTCTTGTAGGTGAGCTTATCCTTCATTTCCTGTTTCATGCAGGTGTACTTCGGCAGGATCACCCGCACATCAAAATACTTTTTGTCAATACACTTGGGCAGAGAGCCGACCACGTCCGCCAACCCGCCTGTTTTGATAAAAGGTACGCCTTCCGACGCGACAAATAAAATTTTTTTCATGACAACCCTCCAACTGTATCATGCTATTCTTAATACATGCAGTCCATATGGACTCCTAAACAACAGTATACAATATTTCGGGTGGCAATAAAAGGATTATTTTGAATTTTAACAGGCTTTTCCATTTATTATCGTCGATATTGCAGCCGGATCTTATCCGCAATCAGCGCGATGAACTCTGAGTTGGTCGGCTTACCTTTTCCCGTGTTGATCGTATATCCGAAAAGCGCGTCAAGCGTTTCCATCCTGCCTCTCGACCACGCCACCTCTATCGCGTGACGAATCGCGCGTTCCACCCGGCTCGGCGTCGTCTGGTATTTCTTTGCGATCGTGGGATACAGAATTTTTGTGATGGAGCCGAGCATCTCCACATCCTCCACCGACATCATAATCGCCTCCCGCAGATACTGGTATCCTTTAATATGGGCGGGCACACCGATCTCATGGATCATATCTGTCACATCCTTTTCCAGATCCCGCGCCCCGGTTTCCGTCACGTCCTCCGTATGTTCTGCCTGTTCCGCTCCCTTCTCCCCCGAGGGGACGGTGATCAGTATCCGAAACTCCTTGTTCGTACTGATTAAATTATCCAGAATCCGGTAAAACTGCTCCTGATCCCTCGCGGCTGTCACATGTAATGTCTCCATTTTTTCCTCCATTCCCCTTATACGCGGCGTTTTGTATCTGTCCCTCTTCACACCGGCCGCTCTGATTCCGCTGTGCAGAGAATGCCGCTTCCTGGCATTCTCTTATGTGAGACTTAGTACTTCTTGACGAGGCAGCCTTTGCTGCCGAGTTTTAGAAGTACTTCTCACATTATTATAAACAATAGTTGGGGTATGTGGAATATTTAGGCATCGCATTACACTGTGATCCGTTTCACCGACTCCCGCTCAATGAGCCTGCACGGGATACTCCGCTCCAAAACGATGTTTGGCATATTTTCCTCCTCAGATTCCAGCCGCTCCAGTAAAATTGCCGCAGCTTCCGTCCCTATTTCAGTCAGCGGCAGCTCCATGGTTGTCAGGCCGGGACTGCAGTACTGGGAAGATTCCTGATTGTCGAAACCTGTCACTGAGATATCCTCGCCCACCCGGATGCCATGTTCGCTGAAATAGTCATACACACCGCCCGCCATATGGTCATTCATGCAGAAAATCGCTGTCACCCCCTCTTCAAGTAACTCACCGGCAAATCGGTACCCGGAGCTCCTCTCCCAGTCCCCGTAACGCACCCATCCTGGATTATATAAAATGTTTTCCTCAAACAAAACCTTCTGATGTCCTCTCAGACGGCTTCTTGTATGTATGTTGTCCACCTTCCCTGCAAGGATTCCGATTTTTCGGTGTCCCATAGATATCAGATACCTTGTCATCTCACAGGCTGCCTTTTCATCATCCATAACCACAACCGGCGTGTATGTAGCATGAGTATAGGCATAAGCTACCACCGTCGGCATTGCCATCACCTCGTTAAAATAGCGCACAACCCTGGCATGCCCCGCCACATATAGCAACCCGTCTACTTTAATGGAAGCCATTTCCTGTACAACGGGATTCAAGATCGAGCGGTACGCGTTGTCATTCTCGTACCAGATCTCACCCCATCTGGCATACAGGCGGAGATTTTGAATCACCGTGCGGTATTTCTTTTTCTCGCAGTACTGCATAACCCCTTCCATAATGGCCGGTGTAGAAAACTGACATATATCCTCCACGATAATACCGATCATGTTGGTCTTTTTCTTTCTCAGTCCTCTCGCCACATAATCCGGCTGATAACCTGTCTGCCGAACCGCATCCAGTACCTTTTTCCTTGTCTCCACACCCACGTTAGATTTTCCGTTTAACACATTGGATACCGTGGCAACGGAAACGCCGCACTCTGCCGCTATCTCCTTGATTGTCACCATAATCCTGTCCTTCCTTTCTTCCTCGTTTTGTTTCCCGCAAAACCTTTCACCCATAATAACGGCAAACGGACGCCGGTTTTACGCCTGCGCCCATTCACTACTGTAAATCCCCCCTGGATTTATCTGTGGAATTTTCCCACAATCTCTCCGAGATGATCCGCCATATCCCTGTTCTGTATAGACTGATCCTGTGTTTCCTCTGCTATCACAGCCGTTGTCTCATTCTTCTCCACGATGGTACCGATGGCAATTTGGTTCTCAGCCATAATCACGCTCACATTGCCTGCGTTTTCGGCGATCTGTGCCACAGAACTCTCCAGCCTTCCGACTGCTGCAAGCATCTCGTCCAGCTTATCCTTGATTCCGCTCACCGACTGGCTGTAATCTGTGGACTTCTCCGCAAAGCCCTTGAACTGCACCACCACCTCCTGCTCAATAAAGGAAATGATGGATTCAAAGCATGTATTCACGGTAGCAATACTGCTGTTGGCCTCTCCACAGATATCCTGGATGGAGGAGGCTGTCTCCTTGGATGTCTCCGCCAGATTTGCAATGGAGCCGGCCACCACGGCAAAGCCTCTGCCCGCTTCCCCCGCTCTTGCCGCTTCGATAGAAGCATTGAGAGACAGCAGGTTGGTCTTGCCGGCTATGCTCAAAATTTCCGCAGCCAATTCGTTGATCTTCGTCAGGCTCCTGAGCTTCTCGATCGCCTCCTCAACGGCTGCCTTCGTCTCATCCAGCTTTTCCTCCCCGTTCCGATAGGCGAAATTCGCCTCGTCCTTCATATCTATGGCGCTCCCGATCACCTGATCGCTGGTACTCACTGAGGATCTGATGCCGTCCAGAATCTGATCTACCAGACGGTTGATGCTTTCAATCTCCGAATTTACATTCTGGACAAGCGTATTCGTATTGTCCATGGATGCCGACAGTTCCTCCGTGGCCGCAATGTTATCCGAAGTGTCGTCCGCCAGAGACTGGGCAGAATCACGCATACTTTCGGCCTTTTCATTGAGCGAACGGGAACAGTCGTTGAGGATGTCTGATATAGACTGCAGGGAATGGATCAGCCCGTCAGTGGCCTCCGCGATGCAGCCAAGCTCGTCGCCCCTCTGAATATGTTTCTGAATCACCGCATTGTCTGCTATATTAAACTGCTGCAGCGCCACAATACTCTCCTCAATGGCTCCCAGCGGTTTCATGAGCCCTCTGATGATCACGCTGGAAACCACAAGCAGAACCACAAGCGCCGCCGCACCCATAAACATCATAATGCGCTTCAGCCTGTCAGTCGTCGCAAAAATCTCATCCGACCTGTCAGACACGATAAAAAGCCAGCCCCGGTTCGCCATATAATAATAGGTCGCGATATTGTCCCTGCCGTCCTTCGTATATTCCGTAAATCCCATGTCGTTTGCGGGCGATCCGGCGTACTGCGCACACAGCGTTTGGATATATTCCTCCTCAGCTTCCGCACCAACCTTTTCACTATCCTCACAGAATATGTACTGAGCGCTTGCCGCATTTACCATACAGTATTCCGCATTCTCCATACCCTGCATGGTAAGGGAATCCAAAACCTGGATCAATCCTGTGGTAAATACGCCGCCGCCCACCAGGCCGACCGGACTGCCATTTTCATCAAAAACCGCACGGTATATGGATACGATCTGCTGACCGCTGGCGGGTGAGATGATAATGCCTGTATTATATACGCCGTCCGCCGCGAGCAGCGCATCCTGCAGCGCCTTAAGCGCCTCCCCCTCTCTGGTGGTGATTCCCACCACTGCGGCGTTTGTGTGGGCCAGCACATGGGTATTCCATTCACTCACATAAAAGCCTTCCAGATTGCTCACGTCAGCCGAAAACTTTTCCGTATAAGCCTGCGCGGCCGTCACCGCCGCTTCATCGGTTGGATTTTTCAGAACCGCCAGAATCTCTCCTGCCCGGCTGTAAGCCGTGAGCGTCTGCTCTACTTCCTGCACATAATTCTCAATAATCCGGCTGCGCTCCTCCACCACCGTCTCCATGCTGTTTGTAGTGCTCCGTCTCGTATCATTGGTAATCGCATTGCCGATAAAGAGCACCATAGCTGCCATAACAATAATCTGTACTGTTAAAATACAAGCTGTAATCTTCGTACTCAGTCCAAACTTCACTCTTTTCATGTCTTTCGCTCCTTGTCCTGATTGATTTTTCATACTGTATGACATTATATTAAACGTTTTACTATTATTAAGAAAATTATATAAAAAAATCACGTTCTTTGTCAACCTTTGTCAATAGGAAATTTGACAGAATTTTCTTTGTACAGTGCGTCAGTGTGTCAGCATCTCTTCTATAAAAATACCATACCCTTTCGTGGAATCATTTACCAGCACATGGGTCACCGCTCCCACCAGTTTCCCGTTCTGGATGATGGGACTTCCGCTCATCCCCTGAATGATCCCCCCTGTCAGCATCAGCAGTTTCTCGTCCACCACCCGGATCACAATTCCCCGGTTGACATTCTCGTGCTCCAGATTGACTTCCACGATCTCCACGTCATAAAATTCCGGCTCCCCGGAGACCGAGCATATAATCTGGGCCGGTCCTATCTCAATCTCCTGCTTTAAAGCGATCGGCACAGGCTCATAGACAGAATTTGTCACCAGTTCTTCATCGCAGACGCCAAATATCCCCTCCGCCGTATTTTCCGTAATCTCACCGATCACATTGTCGCTGTCATATTCAATGTATCCCGTCAGTTCTCCGGGCGCGCCGTTAGCGCCTCTGGTAATGCCCACAATCTCCGTTCTGTAGAGCGTTCCCTCCTCCAGGTTCATCAAAATGGATGTGTCCACATCGTTGATGCCGTGTCCGAGCGCGCCGAAGGTACTGTCTGTGCCCTCATAAGTCATGGTGCCGATCCCCTGGGCGTTATCCCGTATCCAGATTCCCAGCTTCCACTCCTCCATCCGATTTTTTCCGGCATTGATACAAATATCCGTTATTTCATTATTTCTCCTGATGGTGAGCACCATGTCCTCCCCTTGGGAATCCTCCACCATGCGGATAAACTGTTTCTTATTTTCCACGGGCTCCCCGTTGCTCTCCAGTATATAATCTCCCTTCTGCAGCACATACTTGGCCGGGGATATGGTCTCCCCGCCGCTGCTCTCGAACTCACCGATACCAACCACCAGCACGCCGTCGGTCTTTACATAGATACCGATGGGAATGCCGGAAGGTATCAGCATTTTATCCTGGATCACCTCGATATCCACATTTTTATAGGGAAGGACGCCAAACAGCTTCAGATTCATCTGGTACGAGTCAATCTGATTCGCCTTCAGCTTTACCGTCCGCGCAAAATCCACATGAATGCTGTCTGCGCTGTTTTCCTCCCCTGCCAGTAGAAATGCCTCATCCTTCTCATCCACGTCCGTCACGGAAGCCACAGGAGCCGCCTCCTCGGGCATACGGTAGATCTCCCCCGACACTGGCACCCGGAAGTCGAACTCCTGCTCCACCCCGGCCCGGATCCTGATCTGCGACGGAATCTTATTCCAATAAGAAAAATAGATCGAAAAAAGAAGCGCGGCGATGCCTGCCAAAAGCAGCAGCCACAAAAAACCCCGGTATTTTCTCTCCTGTTGCTCAGTCATATATATCGAATTGCTCACTCTTCACATTCCTCTCCTGCTTTATTCTGTGTGTACGACACGAAAGGACACACTTTACAGTATGTCCTTTCTAGTATGTGAAGAATCCGATTTTTTAATGTTATATTATTTGGTTTTTCCTGCCAATTCTTTCATTTCCTGCGCATTTTTTATGGCACTCTCCGTAATCACGTCGCCGCCGAGCATTCTGGCAAGTTCCTCCACGCTCTCTTCCTGCCCCAGTTCTCTGATTCTGGTAATGGAACGGTTGTCCTCCACCTGCTTCTCTATCACAAAATGGGTGTCAGCCATCGCCGCAATCTGTGGCAGATGGGTAATACAGATTAACTGGTGCCCTTTTGCTAAAATCCCCATTTTTTCCGATACTTTCCACGCTGTTCTGCCGCTGATCCCGGTGTCAATCTCGTCAAAAATCAACGTTCCGATCTCATCCTTATCCGCAAGGTGCGTCTTGAGCGCCAGCATCATGCGGGAAAGTTCTCCGCCGCTTGCCACCTGCGAAAGCTCCCTGACCGGCTCCCCCGGATTCGTGGAAATCAAAAAGCGCACCTTGTCAAACCCATTTTCGGAAAGCCGCTCCTCCTCGGACTCTACCTGAATCTCGAAAACTGCCTGTCCAAAGTTGAGATCTTCCAGCGCCCCGCGCATTTTCTCAGAAAGCGTCTTCGCATTTTCCCTGCGCAGGCCGGAAATCTCCTCCGCCAGAGCAATCGCTTCCTCTTTCAGCGCCGCTGTCTCCTTTTCCAGGGCCGCCCTGTAAGCGTCATAGTCCTGATACTTTTCCAGTGTCTCCAGCGCGCGCTGCCGGTATGCCAGAACTTCCTCCAACGTATTTCCATATTTTGACTTTAAGCGGTTCAACAGGTTCAGGCGCGCTTCCGTCTGCTCAAACAGCCCTTCGTCAAACTCCAGCCCCGAAAGGTATTCCGCCATTCCCCTGTTATAATCGTTTAAAAGGCTGTCAATGTCCAAAAGCTGCTTTTCATACTCCCGCAGTGTCTCATCGTAGGGGGACACAGACCGTATTTCCCGGATGGCCCTGGCAATCACACTGCCGGCCCCGCTGTTCTCATAGCCGCACAGGGCATGGGCGCTGACCGCCGCCGCCTCGATCTTTCTGGCGTTGCTCATCCGCTGGTATGCCCGCTCAACCTCCTCATCTTCTCCCGGAACAAGAGCCGCCTCCTCAATCTCCCGGCATTCGAACTCCGCCAGGGAGCACTCTCTCCGGCGAGTCTCCTCATCCGTTTCATTCTCGGACAGTTCCCGGCGCTTATCACGGTACTTTCGGTAAATGCCGCACAGCCGCTCCTTTTTCTCCGAAAACCCGCTTCCCGCGTAGGCATCCAATATTTCAAGCTGCTTCGCTTCCTTTAAAAGTGACTGGTGCTCATGCTGCCCGTGAATATCAATCAGAATCTCCGAGAGCTGTCTGAGCTGTTTCGCCGTCACTGTCTCTCCACAGACTTTACACTGACTACGGTTTTCCATAATCTTCCTCTGCAGAATAAGCTGCCCTTCCTCCAGGGAAAACTCCATTTCCTGAATGGCTTTGATCTGCGCGGGATCCTCCACGGTAAATACCAGTTCTACCAGCGCGTACTCCGCCCCCGAGCGGATCATCTCCTTATCCGCCTTTGCCCCAAGCGCCAGATTGATGGATCCGATGATAATGGATTTTCCGGCACCCGTCTCGCCGGTCAGAATATTGAGTCCGCCGCCGAACGTAACCTCCGTCTCGTCAATCAAAGCCAGATTTTTCACATGTAAACTCTGTAACATTCTACCCTCTTTTCAGTCTATCCATCAAATTCGTGCAGAGAATGCCCGTATTTTGGGCATTCTCCTGTGTGAGAGTGATTTGCGAAGCAAATCTAGTACTTCTTCGCGAAGCAGCCTTTGCTGCGAGTGATTAGAAGTACTTCTCACACTATTCTGCCGATCTTCTCCATCACGGTCCGGGCGTCCTGCTCGCTCCGCATCGCCATCATCACCGTGTTGTCCCCGGCGATGCAGCCCACGACCTCCTCAATTTTCATGGCGTCCACCGCCGCCGCCACAGCCATCGCCATGCCCGACACTGTCTTCAGCACCAGGAGATTTTGTGCCAGATCCATAGAGACATACCCTTCCTTCAAAACCCTTCCGTACTTATCCCCCAGATGCACTTCCTCCCCGCCGAAAGCCACATATTTCTGCCGTCCCCGGCCGTTTGGAATTTTGGAAAGCTTTAGTTCCCTGATATCCCTGGAAACGGTAGCCTGCGTGATCTCGTATCCGTCCGCCCGCAACCGCTCCACAAGCTCCTCCTGGGTTTCTATCTCAAACTGTGTAATCAGCTCCGTGATCCTCTCGTGCCTCTTCTTTTTCATAACACGCTCTCAAATCCTCTTCTATACTTCACTCATTTTCTTGTGCAGAACCGCCAGAAAGCTCTCCGTGTTCAGCCTCACAATTCCCGTGGTCTTGTCCGCGCGGTGGATCACAATACGATCTCCCGTCTGAAGTGTAATCGTATTGCTGCCGTCAAAATTGGCCTCCACCATCTGCGCCTTCCCATCCTTCCCCTCGGGAATCTCCACCGTAATCTCATCCTCCGGTGAAAACACAATGCTGCGGGTATTTAAAGTATGCGGACAGATCGGCGTCAAAAGCAACAGTCTGGCCGACGGCTCCACAATAGGTCCGCCCGCCGAAAGATTGTAGCCCGTAGAGCCCGTTGGCGTGGCCACAATCACACCGTCCGCACAATAGTCCTTCAAAAAACGGTCATTCACATAAATGCGCACATTCAGAATCTGTAAAGGGCCGCACCGGGAAATCACAATATCATTCAGAGCGTACCGCTCCTCCTTCCCTGTCATCACCCTGCCTGAAAGCATCATCCGCTCCTCTCGGACATAATCATCCCTAAACAGTTTCTCCACAGCCTCCTCGGCACAGGCGCTCTCCACCTCCGCCAGATATCCCAGCGTACCAAGATTGATTCCAAGAAGCGGGATATCACTGTCCATCATATTTCCGGCTGCCCGAAGCAGCGTTCCGTCCCCGCCGAGCACCAGTGCGCAGTCCACTCCGGCCATTCCGCCTTCCGCCAGCGCCTGCCTGTCGTTCTTGACACTGACTGCCTCCCCGCCATGTTTTTCAATCATGGCCGCTATTTTTTTCGTAAACGCTCCCTCGGGATCCTTCACCTCGTTGGTAATCAGATAGAACCTTTTCATCTGCTATTTCGCCTCATCCAACGCGCCATGCGCCTCCTCAACCAGCTCTTCCACCTGTCTAGTCTGCTCCTCGTTACGCGAAAGCCCTTCTCCGGCCATAGTCAACGCAAGCAGCGCATCAATTGCCTCCTTTTCCGACATGTCCAGAATCTCCATCGGAATTTCCTCCCGCTTTTCCAGCCACATCAGATACTCAATGTTCCCCTCCGGCCCTTTAATCGGTGAGTAAGTAAGCCCTTTCACCGAAAAACCGGTCAGATCTGCGTAATCGACGATCCGCCGCACCACCTCAATATGCACCTGCCGGTCCCGCACCACACCTTTTTTTCCGACCTTGTCCCGACCGGCTTCAAACTGGGGTTTAATCAGACAGACCATCTCTCCCCCCTGCCGCAGAAGGTTTCTTGCGGGAATCAGTATCTTGGTGAGGGAGATAAAGGAAACATCCACCGACGCAAAGTCGATGGGCTCCCTAATATCCGCATCCGTCACATAGCGGAAATTGGTCTTTTCCATACAGACCACCCGCTCGTCGTTTCTAAGTTTCCAGTCAAGCTGTCCGTGCCCCACATCTATGGCATACACCTTTCCCGCACCGTTTTGCAGCATGCAGTCCGTAAAACCGCCCGTGGAGGCGCCGATATCCATACAGACCTTATCCTGTAACGTAATTGGAAACTGCCCGATGGCCCGTTCCAGCTTAAGGCCGCCTCTGCTCACATAGGGAAGCAGTCTGCCTTTCACTTCAATCTTTATCTTGCTCTCGTCAAACAGGGTACCTGCCTTATCTTCCCGCTGGTTATCCACAAACACATTCCCCGCCATAAGGAGCGCTTTCGCTTTCTCCCTGGAGGGTGCATGCCCCTGCCGGACCAGAATCACATCCAGTCTTTCCTTCATATTCCCTGCTTACCTGTCTCTGCCCGATAAGCCGCAGCCACCTTTTCCTCCACGGACACCGCGTCAATACCCGTCTCCTGCTTCAGAAGTTCCACATTTCCATGCTCCACATACTCGTCTGGAATGGCAATGCCAAGCACCCTTGTCCCGCTGCCGAGAGCGTCCGCATACTCTCTCACCCGGTCACCGAAACCGCCGCTCGCCACATTCTCCTCCATCGTAACGATCAGTCTGTGGGTTTTACACGCTTCCCGGATCAGCTCCTCGTCGATAGGCTTCACAAAGCGGGCGTTTGCCAGCGAACAGGAAAAGCCTCGCTCTTTCAGTCTCTCCCGCACCGTAAGTGCAACCTTCACCATACTGCCCACCGCCAGAAGCATAATATCCTTCTCCTCAAACAGAACCTCGCTCTTCCCATAGACTATAGGTGCTCTGTTCTCTTTCAGGCCGTCAAAGGCCTCCCCTCTCGGATAGCGGATGGCAATGGGCCCGCCAAACTCCACCGCAAACTTGATCATATCGGAAAGCTCCCACTTATTCTTGGGCGCCATCACATGCATATTCGGTATGGACGACAGATAAGACAGATCAAACAGCCCTTGATGCGTCTCCCCGTCGCTTCCCACAAGTCCTGCCCTGTCGATGCAGAATACCACGGGCAGATTCTGGATACAGACATCGTGTAAAATCTGATCATAGGCTCTTTGCAGGAAGGAGGAGTAGATCGCAACAATAGGTTTTAAACCTCCCGCTGCCAGCCCCGCCGCAAAGGTCACAGCGTGCTCCTCCGCGATTCCCACGTCAAAGAACCGCTCCGGGTACATATTTCGGAACCGTTTCAGCCCCACGCCGTCCGGCATGGCTGCCGTGATCGCCACCACTTTCTCATCCCGCTGCCCGAGCTTGCACATAACCGTAGAAAAGATGTCCGTATAATTCGCCTTCGCCTTGGGAGCACTCGGAATACCCGTCTCGATGTCAAAAGGCTCCGCACCGTGAAATCTGGCAGGATGCCTCTCCGCCGGCGTATATCCCCTGCCTTTCTTGGTAATGACGTGAACAAGCACCGCCTTTTTAACCTTCCTCGCCTCCCGGAATATATGTACCATCTCCTGGATATTGTGACCATCCACAGGTCCGAGGTATGTAATGCCCATATCCTCAAACAACATCCCCGGCACGACCAGATGCTTAAAGCTGCTCTTGGCACGTCTGATCTGGCTTACCACCTTATCCCCGTACTTCGGCTTGCCGCGCAGGGAATTATAAATCCCCTCCTTCAGGTCCAGATACATGTCCGCCGTCCGAATATTGTTCAGATACTTGGAAACCCCGCCGACATTCTCGGAAATGGACATATTGTTATCGTTCAGTACAATAATGAAATTGGTCTCCAGCCGGGAAGCATTGTTTAACGCCTCATAGGCCATGCCGCCTGTGAGCGACCCGTCCCCGATCACGGAAACGATGGTGTTATTCTGTCCCTGGATATCTCTCGCCTTCACCATGCCGAGCCCGGCGGATATGGATGTGGAACTGTGCCCCGTATCGAAGCAGTCGCAGTCGCTCTCCTTCCGCTTCGGAAATCCGCTCATACCGCCAAACTTCCTCAAATTTACAAAGCCGTCCCGGCGTCCTGTCAGAATCTTGTGGGTATAGGACTGGTGTCCCACATCCCAGATCAGCTTATCTTCCGGCAGGTTTAAAAACAAATGGAGCGCCATAGTCAATTCTACCGCCCCAAGATTAGAACCGAGATGTCCGCCTGTCACACTGATGGACTGAATCAGAAATTTTCTGATTTCTTCCGCCAGTACCCCGTAATCCTCCGGCGCAACCTGCTTGATGTCATTTGTCTGCGTTATCTGTTCCAGCAACATAAGTACACCTCTTATTTTTCTCTGTAGATCAACTGCTCCACCAACGTTTCCAGAAAAGCATTTCTGTGCGAAAACCCTTTCAGAATCCCCACTGCCTCCTCGGAAAGCGCAGCCACCTGTCTCTTTGATTCCTCCAGACCGTGCATCGTCACGTAGGTCAGCTTGTGATTCTTCTCATCGCTCCCCGTCGGTTTCCCGAGCACTTCCAGACTGCTCGTCACATCCAGAATATCGTCCTGAATCTGAAAAGCGATGCCGATGTTTTCCGCACACCTCTCCATCAGCTCCACCGCCTTATCATCGGCTCCCGCAAGCACGGCCCCGATCATCATTGCCGCCTGGATCAGCGCTGCCGTCTTATTCCTGTGGATATACAGCAGCATCTCCTCCGTCACTTCCGTCTCCGGCTTCTCCGCCAGAAGATCTGCGCACTGGCCGCCAACCATGCCATAGACGCCGGCCTTTCTCCCCAATATCTTCAAAGCGCGCTCCGTACGCTGGTAGTCCTCAATCGTCACGGCCTTCTCAAAAGCGCGAAGTGCCGTTTCATAGGCATAGTTTAAAAGCCCGTCCCCCGCAATTACGGCGATATCCTCCCCATAAACCACATGGGTGGTTTTTCTTCCCCTGCGGTAATCGTCATTATCCAGAGCCGGCAGATCATCGTGAATCAGGGAATAGGTGTGAATAAATTCAAGAGCCGCCATAAAGCAAGGCAGTCCTTCTGCCGTCTCCCCGAACAAGTCAGCGCTCTCCCGCATCAGCAGCGGACGCAGTCTCTTACCGCCTGCCGACACAGCATACCCCATGGCTTCCAACACTTTACCTTGAAATCCTTCCTGTTTCGGCAGATATTCTGCGAGTATGGTTTCCACTTCCCCGGTTTTCTTCTCCAGTTCCTCTTTAAAATTCATCCAGACCTCCGTCCTCATTGATCTTAAGCACTTTTTTCTCCACCTGGTCTATGGTCTCATTGCACTGTGCCAAAAGCGCCATCCCCCGGTTATACTCCGCAAAGGACTGCTCTAATGTAATATCCTCCGTCTCCAGCCGGCCGATCACTTCCTCTATCTGTGCAAACGCATCTTCTAAAGATAACGTCTGTTCTTCTTCTGCTGCTTTATTCTCTTTCTTTTTAGCCATTCTGTTTCTCCTGTACCTGCGCCAATAGACTGCCGTCCTTCACGTAAACCCGGATCTGTTCTCCTACCGCCACCTGCTCCACAGAGGACAGTGTCCTTCCCGCCGCATCCGCCGCGTAAGCGTACCCCTGGCTCAGCTTGTCCAGCGGCGACAGCCCTTTCATCCGTGCGGCATACAGGGCAAGTCTGTGTCTCGCCTCCTGCATTCTTCTCTCCAGCGCCGACTGCAGACGCTCCTCCAGCGATACCGACTGTGCCTTTCTCGTACGCAGGATATACAGCGGACTCAGATAGCGCAGCCTCACGCCATACTGATCCACCCTGTTTCTACAGCTCTGCACCGTTCTACTGCACAGATGCTGCATAGTGGCCGCATACTCCTCCATCCGCTCTTCCAACTGCGCGAAGTCGCAGACTGCAAGCTCCGCTGCCGCAGAGGGTGTGGGTGCCCGCAGATCCGCTGCAAAATCCGTGATGGTCACGTCTGTCTCATGCCCTACCGCCGAGATAATCGGAACGCTGCAGTCAAATACGGCCTGCGCCACTGCCTCCTCATTAAATGCCCAGAGATCCTCGATGGAGCCGCCGCCGCGTCCCACAATGATCGTATCCACACCACGCTTTTCCAGCGCACGAATCCCATTAATGATGCTTGGCGCAGCAGCCGCTCCCTGTACGATGGCGGGATAGAGGATGATCTGTACGTAAGGGTTCCTTCTTGTCGCCACGTTGATAATGTCCCGCACCGCCGCGCCCGTCTCAGCCGTCACCACGCCCAGCACTTTGATATAGCGGGGAATCGGCCGTTTATACTCTTCGGCAAACATCCCCCGCTCCGCCAGCTCCGCTTTCAGCCGCTCGTATCTCTCATACAATGCCCCGATCCCGTCCAGTTCTATCTGTCTGGCGTATAGCTGGTACTTTCCGTCGCGCTCATAAATGTCCACACTGCCGCTTACAATAATCTGCTGTCCCTCCATCATACGGAAAGGAAGCCCCTTTCTGTCAGATGAAAACATAACACACGCTATTGCGCTTTTCTCATCTTTCAGCGTAAAATAAATATGCCCGGAGGTATGATATTTACAGTTACTGACCTCACCCCTGATCCGGACCTTCTGCAGCATAAAATCCTGTGTGAACATATTTCTGATGTAGGAATTGACCTGTGCCACTGTGTATACATTCTGCATGCATATGCCTCTTATGCGAATTTTGCCAGAACGCCATTCACGAATCCGTAGGAGGCGTCCTGCCCGAATTTTTTGGCGAGTTCCACCGCCTCGTTGATTGCCACCCCGGTGGGAACTTCCTCGTCATAACAGATTTCATAGACAGCCAGACGCAGGATCGTCAAATCAACCTTACTCATCCTTCCCGTATCCCATCCTGACGCCTTCTCATTCAAAAGGGCGTCAATCTCAGCCAGTTTTTCAAAAATTTTGTGATATTTATCCGATACATAGGAGGCATCCCCAGCCGTTGCCGCGTCTTCATCCTCAAAAAACAGTTCTTCCTGTTCCGGCATATCCTCCACTTTATTAAATTCTACCCGGAACAGCAGCTTAAATATCTGTTCGCGCAACTCTCTTCTGCTCATAGCCATCCACTCGTCCTATTTTTCTTTTGTCACATTGATGCCGGCAATGCGGATGTTCACATCCAGTACCTCCAGCCCCGTCATATTCTCTATCGCACCCTTCACCTTAGTCTGCACTCTCTGGCATGCAGCCGGAATATTGTAGCCGTATTCCATAATGATCGCAAGCCCCACCTTGACCTTCTTTCCGGACACTTCCACCTTTGCTCCTCTGGAAAGCCCTCTGACGCCTACCCGGCTCAAAATCTCATTGGTGAGGTTTCCTGCCATAGCAGCCACTCCATCCACCTCTGTCGCTGCCAGTGCAGCAATCATCGCTACCACATCATCCGCGATCTTTACTGTCCCGGCTTTCTCCTCCTGTGACTCATAACCGCTCCTTGTTTCTTCCTGTTCCATCTTTTCCTCGTTTCCGCACCGTTTTTGCGCACAATGCAATATTGTCCATATTGGGTTAAGTATATCAAAATTTCTTCTTTTTGCCTAGCCCTATCAAAGCCAGAAGCTCAGGCTGTATTGCTTTTCGTTCTCCACATAGGATACCGCCTTGTCAGGGCAGTCCAAATAGCGGAAAACTCCCTGTTCTCCAATCAGTGTCTCCTGCATTTTCCTAAAGATATCGGAACCTTCACATTTCAGCGTCACATAGGTATCTCCCCGCTCATAGCTGTCTTTGAAAATTTTCTCAATCTTCTCCTCGTCAAAATCCGTGAAGTAAACGCCCTCTCTCACATAAAAATTGGCGTCCATAGAAGTACACTCCGGCATCTCCACCACATTTTCCTGTGTGTGCGTCAGCTCCATCTGCTCCGTGGTCACACAGAGATAATCGTAGTTGATCGTCGGAATCTTCTCCGGGGGATAATCGCTGCCGCCCACTTCCTGATAGGACGCATCTCCCCATGTGGTATCCACATAATAGTATTCCCCATCAATCCGTACCAGATTCCAGGCATGTCCTTCCCCTCCCACAACCCTGCCAAGCACCAGCGTCGCAGTGACACCCGCACGGTTTAAGAGATACTGTGTCGCCTTTGCATACCCCTGGCATACAGACTTCCGCTCCAGAAAAACGGAGCAGATATTCTGGCTGTCCTTCGCCGCCGCATCATAGTCGGTATGGTGGATCAGATATTCATAAACATACTTCACCTTCTCATATTCATCCGCATCCGTCGGCATACCTGCCAGACATTGGTTTACATAATTTTCTATCCGTTTCTGTTTCTCCTCCACTTCCTCCGGGCTGAACTGATAGCTGCCCGTAAAAGTAATCTTCTTTAAGATACTGCCCAGTGTGTATTCCGTATAGCTGTACCCATCTACATAAAAGATCTCAGGATGATCGTTTAACACGCACTGAAACACACGGGAAATCAATTCCTTGTCGCAGCTGGAAAGCTTCACATTTTCCCGGAAGTGAATCAACGCCTCCAGAATTTCCAGATAAACCTCCTGCTCCTCCTCCGCCAGCTTCCCAAAGGCATAACAGTCCTCCTGCTCTTCCCGAAGCTCTCCGTCCGTACGTGTGAGCACCTGTTCGGGCAGATTCCGTTCCGTCCCCTCCGCCGCCATATCTTCCTGCCTGTAGCGTCTGCTCTCACTTCTTGGCCAGCCCTGCCCTGCAACATAAAGGGCTCCTGTCAAAGCAAACATACAAAACAGCAATTTTCCTGCCTTTTTCATGCGCAGTCGCCCTCCTTCCCACAGGCTGTCCCGATCTCTTACGTTCTGCCAAATTCAGACAGAATCAATCCCTCGTTTCTATCCACTGTCATGCCGATACTCCACTGGTTAATGAACAGCAGAAGCGGATTATTTTTCAGATCCTTGATTTTCTTCATATCCGAAGTTCCCGTCAGCTTGTCCAGATCAATATCCTTGTTCTCAATCCACCGTATATATTCATATGGCAGATTTTCCAGTTTAATTTCCACGTTATATTCATTTTCCAGCCGGTATTTCAGCACGTCGAACTGCAAAACGCCGACCACGCCGACAATAATCTCCTCCATGCCAGTATTGAACTCCTGGAAAATCTGAATCGCCCCCTCCTGCGCAATCTGCATGATGCCCTTGACAAACTGCTTGCGCTTCATGGTATCCACCTGTCTGACCCTCGCAAAATGCTCGGGAGCGAAAGTCGGGATTCCTTCATAAGCAAACTGCTCGCCCGGCATACAGACGGTATCCCCTATGGAGAAGATCCCCGGATCAAACACACCGATGATATCTCCCGCGTAAGCCTCGCTTAAGATTTTACGCTCGTCTGCCATGATCTGCTGGGGCTGGGACAACCGCATCACCCTGCCGCCCTGCACATGTCTCACCTCTTCGTTCACATCAAACCGTCCCGAACAGATGCGCATAAAAGCAATCCTGTCCCGGTGTGCCTTATTCATGTTTGCCTGAATCTTAAAGACAAAAGCAGAAAAATCATGCTCTACCGGATCAACCAGACCGATATCAGCCCTGCGGGGCAGCGGCGTAGTCGTCATCTTTAAAAAGTGCTGTAAAAAGATTTCCACACCGAAATTTGTGAGCGCCGACCCGAAAAACACCGGGGTCAGGTTTCCCGCCCGAACCTGTTCTAAGTCGAAAGAAGCGCTTGCACCATCCAAAAGCTCGATTTCATCGGTAAGCTGCGATAAAAAGTCCTCCCCGATCTGTGCCGCCAGATTCTCTGTCTCCGCAAATGGAATTCTGGTAGCATGTCCCTCCTTCGTTCCTTTCTCTGTATCGGCGTAGGTGATCACACACCGGCTCTCCCGCTCATAAACGCCCTTAAAATTCTTCCCGGATCCGATAGGCCAGTTCACCGGGCAGGTGGCAATCCCCAGCTCCTTCTCAATATCGTCCAGAAGCTCAAACGTATCGTTGGCATCCCTGTCCATCTTATTGATAAAAGTAAAGATCGGAATATGACGCATCACACAAACTTTAAACAGTTTGCGCGTCTGCGCCTCCACGCCTTTGGAGGCGTCGATCACCATCACTGCCGAATCAGCCGCCATCAGCGTTCTGTACGTATCCTCAGAAAAATCCTGATGGCCCGGCGTATCCAGAATATTTATGCAAAATCCGTCATAAGAAAACTGCAGCACAGAGGAAGTAACGGAAATTCCTCTCTCCTTCTCAATCTGCATCCAGTCGGAAACCGCATGTCTCGCCGTAGCTTTTCCCTTCACGCTCCCCGCAAGATTGATCGCTCCCCCATACAGCAGAAACTTCTCAGTAAGGGTTGTCTTTCCCGCATCCGGGTGCGAAATGATCGCAAAAGTTCTTCTTCTGTTTATTTCGTCCGCATAATTTCCCACGTTTTTATCCTCCAGCCACTATTCTACAGTATATATGCACCGGCAGACCCGGGGCCTGCGGCCCCGGCCGCCTAAAAACCATACTTTACTTATAGTACCATAAAACCTTTCACAATGCACACAGGAATTCATCCGCTTACTTCTCGTCAGAATTTACCGTACTGATTACGACTGCGTCCGCGCTCACACCGGTCTTGCGGATGACAATGTCCTCGATCTGGGCACGCTGCGCCTCCGAAAGTTCCGCTGTATTCACCACCACGTCCACACTGTCCCCGTCTATGCTGACAATGGCATCGTCAAATCCTTTCGCCTCAAGCAGAATCTCCGCCGCCGTCTCTTTCTCCGCAATATCTGTCATGGAAATCATGCTGCTCACAGCTTCCTGCTTCTGGGTCTCACTGATATTGGCATTATTGATAATTTCCAGCAGCGTCTCTTTATTCTGTACCCTCGTCTGCTCCTTCTCAAGCTTCGCGCCGGAAAGGGCTGACGCTGTTTCCGCCGATGTAAAGACTGCCTCGCCGGGTACTTCATCCATCTGCTCCTCGGCAAGCGCCTGCGCCAGCTCCTCATCCACGCTGCCGCTCTCCGCCATGGTCACATCACTGTCCAGACTTTCTATGTCGCCGGATACCTGTTCAATGTCTTCCTCAGACAAATCCAAAAGCGCAGCATATTCCTCCTCCGCGTCCTCCTGCGTAAGCCCGGTCGCCCCCATTTCTCCGCTCACACTCATCAGATCCTCGTCCGTCACCTTAGTACCCGCAAAATTCAAGTACCCTGCCACCGCGATCATAATGGCAAGCGCCGTAATCATCATCTGGTTCTTCTTAATCATATTCTTCAATTTCTTCTCCCCTTCACTGATTATTTGTTTTCATTTTAATTATTGATATTCTATTCATGTCTACATCAAATAATACCTGAATCGCTTCAATTATGTCCCGGCGCACCTGCGCCCTGTCCGCCCCCTGCGCGATCACCACGACCCCCTCCACACTGGGAGCTATAGTCTTAATCACAAGCGGCACATTCTGCCCCCGTTCATCCACGGTACAGACAACTGTCTTATCCTGTCTGCTCTCCTGTATATGACGGTTCCCTCCCGAAGCATCTGTCTCCGTCGTATCGGAATTCTCTTCCGCACCTTCCCTTGCCAGAATCATCTCCTCCGATTCTCCTGTGTAGATCAGCACCCTGACTCTTCCCGCTCCTTCCACACACCGCAGGCTCTCTTCCAGCCTTTTCTCCCAGTATTCCACATAATCCGCATCCTCTTCCTCTCCAAACGTATGTTCGCTTTTTATTATAGTTTCAGATGCGTCCAATAAATCGGACTTTGTTTTTTCTTTTTCTACCGGCAGAGAAACCACACAGAGCAGAACACCTGCCAGAATCAGAATCAGACACTGATCTTTTCTGAGCTTCTTCCCGCCGCAGATCCGCTCAGCAAGCTTCTTAGCCGCTCCCATCCAGCTTCACCTCCACTCTCTCCTCTTCTATCCCTAATATTGCGGCAAACCGTGTCTGATAGGACAAAAAAACTTCATCCGCTACAGGCTCGCGCGGCGCAATCACAATTTCTTCGACTTCAATCCGTCCGTTTTCCTCCTCCACGGTCCGTTCCCTCAGAAAAATCGTCGTCACCGGCTGAAGCGTTCCTGTCTCTGCCCTGGATTCCGATGTGAGCCGGATAGAAACGCGGCTCACAATGTACTTATCTTCCGCAATCTCCCTGTTTAACTGCTCTTTCAGCTCATTCTCCATCTGTGCAGTCACTTTGCCTGTCACACCATCCGTCTGCGGCGCATCTAAAGAACCAAGCAGATCCGTCATCTTCGTCCACCGATCCATAAGCGCCTGCGGCTCTTCCCAGACTGCCCCGGCAAGCTGTAATACAGGCTTCAAAAAGAGAAGCAGTATAATAATACCAGACACGGATTTGATATATTTCTCGTACTGTCTTCCCGGCGCAAAATGCACCACGGCCTGCGCCGCTATCATAAAAATGCCAATCTCCCTGATCGCATCTAGCATTCTTTTACCTCCATTCAGCGCACAGCCTGTCCTGTGGAGTAACTGATAATAGCTACCTGGATCATAAACATTCCTAAAGAAGTCAGCGCAATTCTCAAAAGCATAAGGTTGCCCTCCCCCACCCTGCTTGCACAGTTTGTCAAGCGATTGTCGCTTATGATGCCGACGAGTGCCGCGCTCAGTTTCATCACACATGCCGTCATGGCAATTTTCAGAATAGGTGCGGCACAGAGCGCAATCAGCATAAATGTCATAAAAATCCCCAGACTGTTTTTGACCAGTACTGCAGAGCCAAGCACCATCTCAAACATCCCTTCTGTCAGTCCGCCGATTCCCGGCATAGCAGAAAGCGCTTTCTTTACCGCAGATGACTGCAGTGAATCAATAACAGGTGATACCATTGATTGTAGAAGACTGAAACCCGTGATCAGCCAGACCGAAACCTTCAGACTTCCTTTGACTGCCTTCTCCGAAAGCTCTAAAAGCAGTGCCAGTTTTTCCTCCATCCAGATACCGTTAATCACCGTCAGCAGAACATATCCGTACACAAGGGGCACCAGCACCGAAAGATACCCCCACTCAATCAGATAGACCGCCACCAGAAGAAGCTGGTAGTACACCGAAGCCGAGAAGGCTCCCGAAGCACCTCCGACAGCCAGTATATAAGTCGGAATGTACATTTTGACGAACGTCACCACGCCGCTCAGAATTTCCTTCACCGCACCCGCCGTCTCCCCAAAAAATTTTAAAAGCACCGCAATCAGCAGAAGATAGACAAAATAGAAGGCGATGTCCGAAACTTGATGGTCGCGAAACAAATCAGCAAAGTTGGAGAAAAGAGCAGCCGCCACTCCCAGAACGAGAATTGTAAAAAATAACGCTCGTATTTCTTCTTTCTGAAACAAAACTGCACCCGAAATACCTCCACCCAGTTTTTTAAGCGCCTCCCAGAGCTGGCCTCCCATGATATCAGAAAGCACCGCTTTCCCGTCAAAAGAATAGGAAGGAAACAGCCTGTCGAAATCTCTGACAACCGCATCCATCTCCATCTGTTCCCACACCATCGCGCTCTCCTGTGTCCCCATCCGCATCCTGCCTCCCCCAATTATTCTCTAATTCCCTAGCCGCGTACGCGAAACTTAGTACTTCCTGCGGCCCGTCCTATGACGGAACGTCTTCAGAAGTACTTTTTGCGTTTCTCACATAATAGATTGTATACTTTCCATCAGAGAAAACAGAACCGGCATTCCCATGGAAAGAATATAGAGCTTGCCAAGCATCTCCACCTGTCCCGCCACACCGGCATATCCTGCATCCTTGCAGATCCCCGCACAGAACTCGCAGGCATAGGTAGCTCCCACAGCCTTGAACAGCAGCGCCAGATAACTGTAATTCTCCCGCAGATATCCCCGCAGCGTCTCCATCCCCTCCAATATCTGCATAAAATATCGCATGATATATTCCAGCATCACAAAGCAGACGGCCAGCGCCACATAAGCACTGTATTCTGCCTTATGACTCTTTAGCGAAACCGCCAGCAGTACGCCTACCACGCCGATCACACCAGCCTTAATCATATCCATCCCGTTTCCCTCCCTGTCAGACCTGCAAAGCAGCGCCTCGTGATAAAAACGCCGGATCCACTCCTCTACATTTCAAACAGCTTCTGCATCATCACAAACAGATCATATATGTACGGAACGATCCATGTTAAAACAAGAATTAACCCGGCAAGACTGATTAGAAAGGCATGATCTTCTCTTCCGCTATGTTTTAAAACTTGATTTAATATTGTAACCAAGATGCCGACCGCCGCTATCTTGAAAATCAGACTAACGCTCATCTGTCCTCCCTGTCCGTCACAGCAGCATAATTGCCAGAAGCAGCCCTGTCAATATGCTGACACTGTGTATCATTTTTGATCTGTTTTCTAAAGTTTCCTCTGCCTGCCGGAGTCTTCCCTCCAGAAAAACTTCCACCTGTCCAACACGCCCCGCCTGTCCATTCTCCTCCCGGAAACGGAGGTTTTTTGCAAGCTCTGACATTGCCTTTCTCTCATCCTCCCGCAAAGGCAGCGGCCCCAGGCATTTCTCCAGTTCCTCCTCCCAGACTTTCGGAAAACCTGTACCACTCTCCCCAGCTGTTCTCTCGTAAATACGCCCAAAATATATAGAATAATATTCGTCATTTAATTCTGACAACAGAAGGCAGATTTCCGGCATTGTGTGCTTTCCGTAGGATATTTCACTGCGCATCTGTCCCAATATACGGACAAGCGCCCTCAAATGCCTCACCCTTTCCTTCTCCTGCCCCGCCAGACTGTGCCCCCATCCGGCACAGCCGACAAGAATGCATAAAAACCCTACTGCCTTATACATGGTTTTCCTTCCCTGTCATAAACTTCCACGATCCGGCATGCCCCCCGTCTGCGATCCATCATCACATATCTTTCAAACAACCTCTGTTCCATCACATAGCGCATGTAATCTTTCTGTCTCACTTCCTCCATGGAACCGCCGTGAATCGTGGCAAGAAGCTTACATCCACATCCACCTGCCATCTGCAGCGCCTTCACATCCGCCAGACTTCCCACCTCGTCCACGGCAAGCACCTGGGGCGCCATAGACCGGATCAGCTGCATCATGCCCTCCACCTTCGGACAGCCGTCCAGCACATCCGTGCGCAGTCCCACGTCGTTCTGTGCTACCCCCAGATAGCTCCCCGCAATTTCCGAACGTTCATCCACCACACTCACATTAACCCCTGATCCATAGGCCGTTCCGTCCGACACCTGTCTGATGAGATCCCGAAGCATCGTCGTCTTCCCACCGCCAGGCGGAGAAATCAAGAGTGTACTCATCACACGTCCCTCTTCAAACAGGCAGGGCATCAACGCATCTGCGGCTCCCCGTATCTGATGCGCTATACGGATATTTAAATAACGTATGTATTTCATGTTTTTAATGCGGCCATCTCCATCCAGAATCACCTGCCCGGCCAGGCCTACCCTGTGTCCCCCCTGCACGGTCAGGAATCCCTGTCTGATCTCATCGGTGAAGGCATAGAGAGAATATCTGCACAGATGCCCAAGCAAACTCTCCAATTCTTCCGGCGCCGGTCTGGCTGCCTCCCCCGGCATGTCCACAATCCGCCCCTGCATGTCCACAAAGTGTTCCCTGTTATCAACGAATATTGTCAGTGGCATTCCAGCCCGGAGCCTGATCTCCTGAAGCCGCTTCGCCTGTCTCGCCACTTCCCGCCATCTGTCCCGGCTTTCCTCCGGAAACAGTCCTAAGATCTCCTCCGCACGCATTTTTGCTCCCCCCTTGTCTCATGCCGCAGGCACATGGTACGGTGAACAGCAGCTTTCTCATTACAATATATGAAACTTTGTCCAAGTTATGCTTTGAAAAAAAAACCAGTGGCATTTCCCGAAAAAAAAGGTTAGAATAAATAAGGAAAAAAGGTAAAAGAGGATCAGATATGAAACTGGACATGCATTGTCACACAAAAGAAGGGTCTCCCGACGGGAAACTGGAATTGCTGGAAAACATTTCAATTTTAAAGCAAAAAGGCTATCAGGGTATGCTCATTACAGACCATAACTCCTACAAGGCCTACCGCTATTATAAAAAACTCAAGGAAAAACCGAACGATTTTGTTGTCCTGAAAGGAGTAGAATACGATACCATCAACGCCGGCCACATGCTCATTATCATGCCCACAGGCGTCAGTCTGCCGATTCTGGAGCTGCGGGGGCTTCCCATCATTCTTCTCATAGAGATCGTGCATTTTTACGGTGGAATTATCGGCCCTGCCCACCCCTGCGGAGAAAAGTTTCTAAGTATATGCAACACGCTGCACGGCAGATTCTACGAACATATTTACCACAAATTTGATTTTGTGGAAGGCTACAATGCCTGCGAGGACGCGGATTCAAACATGCGTGCCATGGCGCTTGCAAAAAAACATGACCTGCCCTGCTTTGGCGGCAGTGATTCCCACAAGGAAGACTGCGCAGGTTTTGGCTACACAATTCTGCAGGAAGACATTACTTCAGAGACAGAGCTTGTCAACTACATCCGCGCCGGCAAGCCCACTATGATCGGTGGTCAGCACTATTTGCATACCACGAAAGCCAAGCTCGGAAAGGTGAATAACGTGCTGGTCTACTCTTTCTGGCTTTACAATAAATTTCTTGCGCTGTTTCGCCGCAAGGCACGCAATTTCGAGCTGATGGAAAACCAGATTCTCGATTCCATCCGCGCCGGGAAGCGCAAAGATCCCCGCTATATCCCGCTCGGAGACGACTAAGGCAGATAAACTATCTCTCTTTATCTGCCTTATCATTTGCCATCTCCTTCAATTCTTCAAACTCGCTCTCATACTCCTCACTTCGCATGGTCGGATTGTTTCGGATCATATCACGCTTGTAAAAGTCCAGCAGTCTGCTATAGCCTGTCTCACGCTCCAGATAAAGGCTGAACTTGCCCCGCAGTTCGGCAATTTCTTCCCTGACGCTCTCCCCGTAAGCCGTGGGTCTGCTCAAAAGCGCTTCCTTTATCATGGAAAAGCCCTGCTCCAGACCTGAAGTCAGATCCCGCAGGCGGATCTCTCTGCGCTCCCCCCTGTCAAGACGCTTCTGCTCCTTCTCATCATTATTAAACGCAATCAATACATCCAGGCGCTTCTGCATACGCATAAGTTCTTCCTTCACACCCACGAGCCTGACCATAAGATCCCGCAGATCGAGCGCAGCCTTGAAAGAAAGCGTGAAATCGGCCACAATATAAACCGTGAGCATCACTGTCAGATGATGCAGCGCTTTTTCCGACAGAGAAAACATTATCTGTTCGATGGGCCTGTGTATCACCCTTGTCATCAAAATGGTAAAAAATCCCCATGCAATCGAAGATCTCAGGCAAATATGACCCTTATAGTTCATAAACCTTCCCGAATAATCCCAGTACCTCATTTTAAACAGCGACTCCATGGCGACTCCTGTCACATACTCAAGCGCCGTCGCTCCAACCACGCCGGCAGCATAGGTGAGCAATATATTATCCACAAAGGGCATGGATACCACCAGCATCATAATTGCGCCGGTGCCGTACAGCGGCAAAAAGGGGCCTCTCATAAAGCCCCTGTTCACCCATTTGCGGGATTTAAGCGACACAAAAACTGACTCGAAACACCATCCCCCAAAGCAATAAAAATAGAACAAAAACAACCATTGAAATCCTGTATAATAAAGCATAACCTTTAACCTTTCATCCATCAGACAAAGCTGATGATTTCCTCTTTTGGCGCCTTCGTCTGTTCCACGTTTAAGGCGCGAAGTACCGGGCCTTCCCCCTGATACTGTTCAAAATACGCAGTTTCCACCCTGGCCGTAACTTTCACCCACTGCTGATCCTTAAGCCCTTCCGCCTGCCCGTACTCACAGGCATATCCAAGAAAAGCCATATCGTCCGCACAACAGGTCATCGCCATACGCCCCGGCACAAAATAATTCTTCGGGAACTGCTGCGGCTTCAACACCATCCCCACAAAGGAAACCGTCTTTCCCTCGTAGCGCTCCGGGTGATCCATGGAATCCAGATACCAAATTCCATAGCCTTCGTTATTTAACTCTAGAATGGGCGCTTTCAAATCGTAGGGCAGATCCTCTTCCATAATCTCATTGATCTCCCCGTTAGAATCCTCAAAGACAATCTCCGCTTTCGGATTGATCGCCTTCACATTCCGCTTGTAGCTGCCAAGATCCTCCACACCGTCGCAGCGGTTAAAAATAATCAGCTCCGACTTTCGGATCTGTTCCGCCAGCAGCGACTTCATATTGGTGAAATACATGGGAAAAGTGGAGGCGTCAATCGTCGTGACCTGCTGTTCTATCTTCCAGTGCCACGGAAGCTTCATCTCCTTGTAGTTCCACATGCCGTTATACTCGATGACAATGCGCTCCGGCTTGTGCTTCTTCTCCAGTTCAATCAGCCTGTGCGGGGTAAAGTCCTCCTCCCCGTCAATCAGCTCAAGCACCGTACGGCTCTGCTTCAGCAGCATATCATCATACTCGTTCTCCCCCTCCTCACAGAGAATGAGCAGGGTTTTTCCTCTCACCTGAAAATAAGGCTGCGCCAGCGTATAAGTGATAAACTCTGTCTTGCCGCTCTCCAGAAAGCCGTTAATCATATAGACCGGTTTCACTCTTTCTTCATCCCTTTCTCATTACTTTTACATAATTTCACACGTTATTTATTTTCCAAACAGCGCCGCCAGCTTTTCCTCCTTCAGCCCGGAGCCGATCACACAGAATTTCCCCGTCACGCCGGGTTTTCCATCCCTGACATTGCTCTCCTCCGGCACATAATCGAAATGGATCCAGCTGCCCTCCGCACCGGCAACCATGCCCTTCGCCCGGAGCACAATGCCGTACTCCTCTTCCTTGTCAAGCTCAGCCAGAATTTGCACAATCTCATTTTTCGTGTATACTGCCGGCGTCTCAAGCCCCCAGCTTGTAAAGACCTCATCCGCATGATGATGGTGATTGTCATGGCCTTCATGATCGTGATCATGGCAACAATGTCCATGTTCCTCGTGGTCGCGATCATGCGTGTGGCCCTCATGCCCTTGATGACAGTGCCCGTGCTCGTGTTCCTCATGCCCGTGATGGCAGTGCCCGTGCTCGTGTTCTTCATGCTCGTGATGACAGTGCCCGTGCTCGTGTTCCTCATGCTCGTGATCGTGACAGCAGTGCCCGTGCTCCCCGCGCTCATGATGACAGTGCTCATGGTCATGCTCTTCGTGATCGTGGTGGCAACATTCATGGTCATGATGATGGTGCGCCTCCTGCATTTCCATCACCTCCCGCATAAGTTCTGCCTCCAGATCCTTCGCGCCCTCAATGGTTTCCAGAATATCCCTGCCCTCAAGCGCATCCCAGGGCGTGGTGATGATCGTGGCTTTCGCATTGTGTTCCCGGATCAGCCCCACACAGACAGCGAGTTTCTCCTCACTTATCTTATCCGTCCTGCTTAGGACAATCGTTCCCGCATGTTCGATCTGGTTGACGAAAAATTCTCCGAAGTTCTTGATATACATTTTACATTTACAGGCATCCACCACAGCCACAGCACTGTTAAGCTGCACATCCCTGTCTGCCATGGCTTCCTGCACCGCCTTCATTACATCCGAAAGCTTCCCCACGCCGGAAGGCTCGATCAGAATACGCTCCGGCGCATAAGTATCCAGAACTTCCTTTAAGGATGTACCGAAATCCCCCACCAGCGAGCAGCAGATACAGCCGGAATTCATCTCCTTGATCTCGATGCCGGACTCCTGCAAAAATCCCCCGTCTATACCTATCTCACCGAACTCGTTCTCAATCAGCACCACCTTCGTATCCGACAGCGCTTCCTTTAAGAGCTTGCCGATCAGCGTGGTTTTCCCGGCCCCAAGAAACCCCGAAAAAATATCAATCTTAGTCATGCCGTATCCTTCCTTTCCATTAATCCAAATTTAATTTTCTGCCCATCACATACCATGTCAGCACATAATATACCACACAGCTTATAATCCCCGCAAGCAGCGCTGTCTCCCACTGACGGTCAAAATAGGAACCGTAATTCCAATAATCACTATGAGAAATCTTCTCCTGATAATAAATCGTGACCACAAAATATATGCTCTGCAGCATCTGCTCCACCACATAAATTCCCACATACCATGCAAAAGAAAGCAGCAGCTTATGGTTGGGAGAGAGCTGTCCCAGAGAGATACATGCCCCCACCTTGAGCACTTTCGCGAATATGGAAAAGATAAATGCGATCAGAGTCATAATAACCGTAAAAGCCGAAATCCTTTCCGCTCCCAGATACTCGATCATGTCCACCATCCCCTCCATCATGGAATGGAAAATCTCACTCGATGTCGCAAGCAGAAAAATGACGGACAGATAAATAGACACCATATTAATAATCACCCATGCTGAGCTGACTAGTACCTTGGCTATGATAATATGATGCGTATCCACAGGCAACGTATGCAGAAGATACCCCTGATCTCCATAAGTGGACGTATAAAAACGATGAATCAGATAGATCGTCGTGCCGATACACACTGCGAACATACTTCCCACATAGGTGAACAGCACCATGACAGCCATAAAATCCACCATCCGAAAATCACTGTGGCCCGTTTGCCCCATCAGATAAACCATACACCGCGCAAGCCCCGTCATCACCACAGTCAGAATATTCGCGGAAAGAAGCAGTTTCCATGTCGCCTTCCACTCATACTTCATCAATTTCCCTAACATGCGAACACCTCCCTGAAAAACTGATCCACGGACTTTCGCTCGTTGCGTCTGATCTGTTCCGCTCCGGCATGCAGCACAATGCTTCCGTACTTGATAAACACCACTTCATCCAGTATATTCTCCACATCCGAGATCAGATGGGTGGAGACCAGAATGGAACCGCAGCGATTATAGTTGTTTACAATGGTATGGAGAATGTAATCTCTGGCGGCAGGGTCTACTCCCGCGATCGGCTCGTCCAGAATATAGAGATCCGCATCCCTGCTCATCACCATGATGAGCTGCACCTTCTCCTTCGTACCTTTGGAAAGGTTTTTCAGTCTCTCCTGCGGCGGAATCTGCAGTCTTGCCAGCATGTCAAAAGCCCTGTCCACCCGGAAATCCGGATAGAAGTCCTGAAAATACTGCACCAGTTCCAACACCTTCATGCCTGGCTGCAAATAGGTCCGCTCTGGCAGATAGGAGATGCGCAGCTTCGTGTCAACTCCCGGACGCTGCCCGTTAATAAGCACCTCACCCGCCGTCGGCTTTAAAAGGCCGTTCATAATTTTAATCAATGTGGTTTTTCCACTGCCGTTAGGCCCCAAAAGGCCGATGATCCTGCCCCTCTCCAGATTTAAGTTTATCTGATTCAAGGCGATCTTTCTTCCGTATGTCTTCGTCAGCCCCATACACTGCACCACAGGCGCCATAGTATTCCTTCCTTTCCTGTCTCACGAAACCGTGATCCGATAAGACGCCTCAAAAGCCGCCCCCGATAGTTTTTGTCCCCACTCCCGTTCCTTGAAATCTCCTGCAAAATCTACGCTGTCACACCGGCCATACCAGGGCTCAATGCAGATAAACGGCGCATTCTTCTTCGGTGGCGACCAGACGCCGAACAAAGGCGCGTCAAACTCCACCGTCAGATATGGCGTACCGTCGGGTCTTGCCAGCGCTACCTTGTGGGCCTGATCTCCCTCGATCACCAACGCATCGTTGTCAAAAAGATCTTCGGTGACGGCAAGCGCCCCGCCTTGCAGCGCATAAGTTTTCTTCTCCTTACCCGCCAGTCCTGCGTCAATACACGTGGATACCACCTGCTCCTTCGCATCAAAAAGCAGTTTATACTGGGTCTGGTCTGTCCCCGGGTCAATGGGACACAGAAATCCGGGATGACCACCTATGGAAAACCAGACTGACTCTCCTGACTGGCTTGCTACCCGCCATTTGACCACCACCGTGGATCCGACAAGCTCGTAGCCGATTTCCAGAAGGAAGGAAAAAGGATATTTCTGCAACGTCTCCTCATCGGAACGTAAAGTAAACCAGATTTCCGAAGCCACCTGACTCTTTAATTGAAATTCCATATCTCTGGCGAAGCCATGCTGCCCCATGGCGTACTCCCTGCCGTCCACCCGGTATGTACCGTTCTTTAAACTGCCTACAATGGGAAAAAGCACTGGTGACGTCCGCCCCCAATAGGCAGGATCACCGTGCCACATGTACTCTCTCTGATCCGGCAGGCTCTTTAAGGACTTGAGTTCCGCCCCCAAACTGTCCACCTGTATCGTAATCTTATCATTACTGATCTGAAATAAAGCCATAACCTCCTCCTTTTCTATACCCCGTCATGTACCAGCCCCAAACACACTGAAAAGCTCCTGTCTTCGACCATTGTATCACAGCTTACCCCAAAAGGGTATCCTTTAATCCCCTGCGATCTCCCTGTACGCCTCTGCCACCTGATCCACCGGCACGCCTGCGATCTCATTCTGATACGTACCGCCGGCCAGCAGTCCGATCAGCCGCCCGCGCCCGTCAAAAATACCGCCGCCGGACATCCCCTCTCTGGCAAATCCACGTCCATAGAGCATTTTTCCTCCGAAAGTTTCAATATATCTTCCGGTGTCCTCCAGAACGGCCTCCTGAAAGATCATCTCATCCTCCTCTTTACCCGCTCCCAGACAAAAAATGGACTCCCCTCTCTGCAGGCCGGTGTAAGCGCTCACATCTGTAAAAGCGCTGCGAAGCCCGGAAACAGCTCCCAGGCCAAGCGTCTCCTTTTCCACCAGCAAAAACCCCACATCACAGCTTTCCGAACTTCCAAGTACACGGGCGCTCGCATAATATCCTGCCGGAAATCGTATAACTCCCGATTCCTCCCGCCAGTATGCCAGCACATGTCTGTTGGTGACGACAACCGCCCCGTCCTGCGTCATTCGGAAAACTACCCCGCTGCCATACGCCTTCCCCATATCGATCCGCACCACACTGCCCTCCACGTTACCACATGCAGCCTCCAGATCCGGCTCCCTGAGCACAGGACTGTGAAACAAATCGAGTGCGATCATGCCCTCATAGATATCCTCCTCGCTCACACTCTGAATCAGATGAGGCGGCAGGGACGGTTCCTCCGCCCGAACGGACAACGCCTGAAAAACCCATCCCAGGCAAAATACAATAACAGCAACTATTTTATCAACTCTTCCGCCTTTTACCACCGGCATCTCCTTGCCATCCGCACCTTTCAAGCAGGGGCACGTGGAGGACTGCGCGCCGCTCCCCATGCCCCTGCTCTCTTGTCTAAACACGCTATATATACAGAGAATGCTACATTTCAAGCATTCTCTCACGCGAAACGTAGTACTTCTTGGCATTCCGTCCTATGGCGGGATGTCTTTAGAAGTACTTTTCGCGTTGATAAGCGGAACGATAAGCCGGGTTATGTCGTGAATGATCATCTATCTAGGAGTTTCGTTGCCGAAACCCTCCAGCGACCTACCTGAAAGCGGACCGGGCCGGTCATTGCTCTCTGTTTGGTCTTGCTCCGGATGGGGTTTACACAGCCCGTCCCGTTACCGTGACGGCGGTAGTCTCTTACACTGCCATTCCACCCTTACCCGCAGAGGATTGCTTCGCAAAACTTCGGAGGATTGCCTGCAATCCTCCGGGCATATCGCTTACAATCCCTCGGGGCGGTATTATTTCTGTTGCACTGGCCTTGGAGTCGCCTCCACCGGATGTTATCCGGCATCCTGCCCTGTGGAGCCCGGACTTTCCTCACCTGCACCCTTTCGTCTGTGCAGCCGCGATCATTTATTCCACTTATCCTGTTTTTATATGCCAATCCCTTCTATGCGGAGAATGCCCGTATTTTGGGCATTCTCCCGTGTGAGAGTAATTTGCGAAGCAAATCTAATGCTTCTTAACGAAGCAGCCTCTGCTGCTGAGTTTTAGAAGCACTTCTCACACTGCTAAACTTCAAAACAGCTCCCGCCTACAAACTCCCTGCAGAGGGAATTTTTCGGCAGTTCTTCACTGCTGATACCGAGAAAATACTCCAGAAATTTCAGCAGCCGTTTCGCCTCATGATACCCAGGCTCTCCCTTTTGAATGCTAAAAAGCAACGGCTCCGCATACTGCTTGAGTACTGACAGCTCAAAAAGCATCGCTGAATTGAACATGGCGTCCGCCTCCTCCTGGAACGGGAAAATGTATTTTTCTTCCCCTCTCCTGACCGACGGCCACATGGAAATGGTTCTGGCGGCGGAAGCGCCCCTTGTCCGTGCGTCCCTCACGAGCCTGCGAAGCAGTCTGTTGTCCGTCGTGGGAATACGGTTGTGCTCATCCACGTTCAATGTAGTCAGCGCGCTGATATAAATTTTGTACTTACTCTCTGCCGGCAGGGAATAGGACATCTTCTCATTCAGCCCGTGTATACCCTCAATCACCAGAATGTCGTTCTCACCGAGCCTGGTCACTTTTCCGCTGTATTCCCGCTTCCCGGTCTTGAAATTAAAAGAGGGAAGCTGCACACTCTCTCCTTTCAGAAGCGCTGCCATGTCTTCGTTAAACTGTTCCACATCCAGAGCCTCCAGGCACTCATAATCCGGCTCACCATCCTCATCCAGAGGCGTCCTGTCATGATCCACATAATAATTGTCAAGCCCGATGGGATGCGGCTTAAAACCGTAGGTTCTAAGCTGGATGGAAAGCCTGTGGGAAAAGGTCGTCTTGCCGGAGGAGGAAGGCCCTGCAATCATAACGAACTTCACGCCCTCGCGTCTTGCGATGTCTCTGGCAATCTCACCGATCCGCCTCTCCTGTAACGCCTCCTGCACCAGAATCATATCGGCAATATTACCGTCACAGATCTGGTTATTCAGATCGCCCACCGTGTCAATTCCGATATCACGCCCCCACGCCCCTGTGGCTGACAGCGTCTGAAACAGTTTCTTTCGCGGCTTAAACTCCGGCATCGTCTCCGGATCCTCCTGCTCGGGAAGCAGCAGGATCATCCCCTCCTCATATGCGAAAAGATCAAACTGTCTGATGTACCCTGTGCTGGGCAGCATATATCCGTAAAAATAATCGTAATAATCACCCATGCAGTACACGTTAATACTGGAGCTTCTGCGGTAACGGAACAGGGAAACCTTATCCTTCATGCCATTCTCCGCAAAAAGCGCCACCGCTTCCGCTGCCGGATAAGCCTTCTTTGTCACAAGAAGATCCATGTCCACCAGTTCACCCATGCGGTCCTTCACCTTCTCGATGGTCTTTTCATCCAGTTTCAGACCATTCCGAAACGCACAGTAGTAGCCGGCGCCAATGGCAAACTCCACCTTCACGTTGGCCGCAGCCTCCATGCCCGCCACATCCTTTATGGATTTCAGCATAAGCATGATCGCCGTCCGCACATAGGTCTTATGACCGATCGCGTCTGCGTAAGTGATAAAGCCAAGCTCACAGTCCCTGTCCACCCGTTTCATCAGCTCCTGGATCTTACCGTCCACCGTCACCAGCGCAATCTGGCTGACATAATCGTTCTGATGCGCCTCCGCAATGATCTCGTACTTGATGCCGTCCTCATAACGTTTCTCTTTCCCTCCGATCATAATCGTAGCCATAGACTTTCCTCCTCCCTTTTTGTATGATAATCACAGACTTCCGGGCACTTTCTATTCCCCTGCAATTTATCTTATGTAAACCACACTACAAGGTTCCTGCAAGGCG
Source organism: Lachnospiraceae bacterium (assembly GCA_910575775.1). GTDB lineage: Bacteria > Bacillota > Clostridia > Lachnospirales > Lachnospiraceae > UBA3282. The sequence continues at coordinate 105,186 of CAJTEY010000009.1, forward strand.
GTTCTCCTCAAGCAGCGCCTTCACCTGCGCATATCTTTTTCTTCTCTTGTCCTCCGCCATTCCCTGTTCCTGCAGATTAACAAGAATCTCCTCATACACAGCGGCCTCCCGCTCCAAAAAAGATAAAAAAACAGGCGTCTTTTTTTGCAGAATCATAGGACCGTATCTGTCCATAAGTTTACATAACACTTCTCCCGGCATGTCGGCACTCTCCAAAAGATTTCCTCTTGCAATCCCGCTCGAAGCGCCGCCCGGCGGTGCAGCCTGGATCACCTGATAAAACTTCCCGTCCTCCACGAGCATCTCCTCGTCAAGAATCTGGTAACCGTTCTCTCTGAGATACCGCCTGAATCCCTCGATCTCCGACTGGGGCTGCAGGATCAGTTCCCGGAACGAGTCCGTCTTTTCCCGATCCTCCTTCAGAATGCGCATCATCAGACCACCCCCCATACCGGCGCAGATCAGTGTGTCCGCCTCTCCCTTATTATAATTATGTAAACCGTCAGACAGTCTGGTTTCAATCTGTGCTCCCAGCCCGTATGCTGCCACATGCTCTTTAGCCGCTCCCAGAGGCCCCACCCTCAGATCCATGGCAAGCACTTTCGGACTGATGCCCTGCTGTACAAGATAAATCGGTACAAAGCCATGGTCACAGCCCACATCGCAGACCCGGTTTCCGCCCGTCACCATGCCTGCCACGGTGCGCAGCCGCCCTGATAAAACCACCGGCCGCATCAGTCCAGATAATCCTTAAGTTTCCGGCTTCTGCTGGGGTGACGCAGCTTTCTGAGCGCCTTTGCCTCAATCTGTCTGATTCTCTCTCGGGTCACATTAAATTCTTTTCCCACTTCCTCAAGCGTTCTCGCACGGCCGTCGTCCAGCCCGAAGCGTAGACGCAGTACCTTCTGCTCTCTCTCGGTGAGGGTTCCAAGAACCTCCACAAGCTGCTCTTTTAACAGCGTAAATGCCGCCGCGTCAGCAGGGACAGGCACATTGTCGTCCTGAATAAAATCTCCCAGATGGCTGTCCTCCTCCTCGCCGATGGGCGTCTCCAGCGATACCGGCTCCTGAGAAATTTTTAAGATTTCCCTCACCCGCTCCACAGGCATATTCATCTGTTCCGCAATCTCCTCAGGGGTAGGCTCCCGCCCCAGCTCCTGCAGGAGCTGTCTGCTCACACGGATCAGCTTGTTGATAGTTTCCACCATATGCACGGGGATACGGATGGTTCTGGCCTGATCCGCAATGGCCCTGGTGATGGCCTGTCTGATCCACCATGTCGCATAAGTGGAAAACTTATACCCTTTACGATAGTCGAACTTTTCCACAGCTTTAATCAGTCCCAGATTTCCCTCCTGGATCAGGTCAAGAAAGAGCATACCGCGTCCAACATAGCGTTTGGCTATGCTGACCACCAGACGCAGATTGGCCTCCGCCAGACGCTGTTTCGCCTCCAGATCACCCATCTCCATCTTCTTCGCCAGCTCGATCTCTTCCTCCGCTGAGAGAAGCGGCACCTTTCCGATTTCCTTCAAGTACATTCTGACAGGATCCTCAATGCTGATCCCATCCGGCACGGTAAGGTCGATGTCCTCCACATCCACCTCATCCTCTTCCGTCAGGATGATCTCCTCATCATCCACGTCGTCCTCTTCCGTGATGCGCAGCACATCTACATTATTCTGTTCCAGCGTCTCTAAAATTTTGTCAAACTGCTCCTCCTCCAGCGTAAGATCCGTGAAAAATTCATTGATCTCCTGGTACTCCAGAACATTCTTTTTCTTCTTTGCAACAGCCAGGAGATCTTTTAAGCGCTCCTCAAACTTTGCCTGTACATTTTCATCCATGAATTGCTCCATCCTTCCTATGTTTAACCTCTGTCCGACTGTAAACGTGCCTTTTTTCGATTAGCTTACCCCGATCACAGGGAAATATGCGTTTTCTTAAGCTCCTCCAGCGCCTTTTTCCCGGATATTACCTGATTTAAAGCCTCCATATCCGATCCCATTCTGGCTGAATAATAGTTGAAACTGTTGTCTTTCACAGCCACTACCACGTCATGAAGCGCTTTCTCCCTCTCCTGTTTCGTGTCAAGCCTTTCCAGCTTCGTGTTGAAGATTGCCGCCACTTCCCGCTGCTCCTCTTCCTCCTCGAAAGCGCTGACAATGGAAGCCGGGGAAAAGGATCCCTGTTCCATTCCGGCAAACAGCTTGTCCGCCACCTGCCGGTACAGCTCCTGTGTAAAGTCCGCCGCAGAAATATAGGCTTTGATCTTCGGATAAATCTCCGGCTCCTCCGAAAGCCATGTCAGGAGGATGCGCTGTGATTTTCTGATATGATCCTCGGAAGTAGGCTTTCCTGCCATCGTGGATTTGGGTCTCTCTACCGGTCTTACCAGCCCCGTGCGTGCCGCGTAGCCGTTCACCAGTTTCCTAAGGTTCTCAAATCCGATATGATACCGCTCCGCCACCGACTCGATATAGTTTTCCCTCTCCACCTCTTCCTCAAAACCGCAGAGCTTTCTGGCGATCTCCCGGTGAAAAGCGGTCTTTGACTCCGGATCTTCCATATGGTAATTTCTTTCCAGCACCTTCAGCTCAAAGAAAAAGCCGTTTTGTGCCTGATCGATCCGCTCCTGGAACGCCTTCGCCCCAAGATTCTTTATAAATTCATCGGGGTCTTTGTAGGGCTGCATATCAATCACCCGCCCCCGAAGTCCCGCTTCCTTTAATATACCGAGCGCACGGAGCGCCGCATTTGTGCCTGCCCCGTCGCTGTCGTAGGCAAGCAGCACCTCCTCACCGAATCGTTTTACCAGACTGGCCTGTCCCGCCGTGAAAGCCGTTCCAAGCGAGGCGACAGCCTGTCCAAATCCTGCCTGGTGCAGCGCAATCACATCCATATAGCCCTCACACAAAATCAGATTTCCCGTCCTCGCCGTTCTGGCAAAATTCAGACCATACAGATTGCGGCTTTTGTCAAAAATCGCCGTCTCCGGGGAGTTTAAGTACTTCGGTTTGGCATCCCCCATAACCCGGCCGCCAAATCCAATCACCCGGTGGTTGCCGTCCTGAATCGGAAACATCACCCGGTTCCAGAATTTGTCGTGAACGCCCCGTTTCTCGTCAAACCCTGTCAGCCCTGCTTCCGTAATCAGATCGTCCGCATAGCCCTTCGACCGCAGATAAGCCGTCAGATCAGATCCTGTCCCGTCCGCATAACCAAGCCCGAACTTCTTCATCGTCTCTTCCGTCAGCGCCCTGCCGGTCAGATACCTGTATCCCGTCTGTCCTCTGGGGGAGCGCAGCAGATAATAATAGTATTTCGCAGCCTGCTTATTGACCTCGAGCAGCTTTGCTCGCCTGTTCTCCTTGCGCCGCATCTCCTCCGAGTACTCCACTTCCGGCAGTGCTACACCTGCGCGGTCAGCCAGCATCTTAAGCGCCTCCTGAAAAGCGGCGTTCTCATATTCCATTAAAAAAGTAATCACGTTACCGCCCGCCCCGCAGCCGAAGCAGTAGTACATCTGCTTACCCGGCGAAACTGAGAAAGAAGGAGATTTCTCATTGTGGAACGGACAAAGCCCAAAGTAACTGCTCCCCTTCTTCTGCATACGCACATAACCCGAGATCACTTCAACGATATCATTTTTCGCTCTGATCTCCTCGATCAGTTCTTCCGGATAACGCATGTTATTTCGCGACCTTCCTCTCCCGAACTGTCACTCTTTCCTTCCCAATATAAATTCCTTTTAACGCTAACCGCCATGTCACAGCTTCACTGTGACTCAAATCAATGCGGAGAATGCCGTATTTCAGGCATTCTCCTGAGTGAAACTTAGAAGTTCTCCGCAAAACAGCCTCTGCTGTGAGCGGCTAGAACTTCTTTTCACTCTAGCCATGCCAGGTCTTGGGAATATACAGCTTCTCATACTGCGCGATGGCAAAACGGTCTGTCATAGAGCTGATATAATCGCATACAATCTTCTCGAGCGGTTCCCCCGCATCCAGAAGCTTAAACAAAAAGTTCGGAAGCTGCTCCGTGTGCACCAGATAGTGCTCATAGAGCGTGATGATCAGATTTTCCGCCTTCCCCTCCTCGCTCTTTGCTATGGAATTCCTGTACACTTGCCGGAACATAAATTCACGCATCTTTGTCATGGCCTCCGCCACCTCCGGCGACATACAGATATCATCACGGTCACGGCTGTTTGTCACAATATTATGGATGAAGAAATCCAGACGCTGCCCGCAACTGTACCCGATCACGCTCCCAATCTCCTTTGGCACATCCGCCTCTTTCAATATCCCGGCACGCACTGCATCATCCATGTCATGGTGAATATAGGCAATTTTGTCCGCAAGCCGGACGATCCTGCCCTCCAGCGTCTGGGGCATACTCGCCGTCTGATGATTCAGAATGCCGTCCCTCACCTCTATCGTCAGGTTGATACCTTTGCCGTTCTTCTCCAGGAGATCCACAGTGCGCACGCTCTGTTCATTGTGCTTAAAGCCGTAAGGACACACCCGCTCAAGCGCACGCTCTCCCGCATGACCGAACGGCGTATGCCCCAGATCATGCCCGAGGGCAATGGCTTCCACCAGATCCTCATTCAACTTAAGCGCTTTGGCGATGGTCCGCGCCGTCTGGCTTACCTCCAGTGTATGCGTGAGCCTTGTCCGATAATGATCTCCCTCAGGCGTCAGAAACACCTGCGTCTTATCCTTCAGGCGACGGAAGGACTTGCTATGTATAATCCGATCCCTGTCCCGCTGAAACACCGGGCGGATGTCACACTGCTCCTCCGGCTTAAGCCTGCCCTGGGAATGCATGCTGAGCATGGCATAGGGACTCAGGTATTCCTTCTCCCACTGTTCCAAACTTTCCCGTATATTCATGGCTGTGCCTTTCTTCTTGTAAAAAAACAACCGTCATATTACTATTATTCGCCCCAAACCGCCGAAATCCTTTTTTTATTTTATTTTAATTCAGAGTCCATGCCGATTTATAACCATCAGACTGTCTTTAACGTCTATCTGCAAATATCGTAAATGAACTCTGCGTTCTGATCCATGGCTTCATATGCCGTCTTAAAAGGAGACATCTGGAACACATGCCACATCCCTTTGAACACATCCATCTTTACACTGACATTGTCCTTCAGCAGCTTTTTGTAGAGCAGCGCCGCATCGTCGTGCAGGATTTCATTGCTTCCCACCTGGATATAAATAGGCGGAAACCCTTCATAATCCCCAAACAAGGGAGAAATCAGCGGATCTGTCAGATCCTGTCCCGCCGCGTAATTTTCGATCATCTGCTGCAGGTACCCCGCGTTTAAGACCGGATCAATCTCAGCCTTGGTCACATGGGATCTGCCCGAAGCCGTCAGATCCGTCCACGGTGACATCAGCACAAGACCTCTTGGCATAAGTCTTCCTTGCTTTTTTAACTGCAGACATAGAGAAAGCGCCAGATTGCCGCCCGCAGAGTCCCCTGCCAGAATCACATCCCTAGCCCCGTACCCCAAAAGCATCAGATAATCCCAGACCTGCATGGCGTCCTGCGTTGCTGCCGGATAGGGATTTTCGGGGGCAAGCCTGTAGTCAAAGCTGAGTACATCCATGGAAGTGGAGGCAGCCAGCTTCGTCGTCAGCGTTCTGGCATAAAGGCTGCTGCCCGTAGAATAGCCGCCGCCATGACAATACAAAATAATATATTTTTTCATATGCGCACGGTTTACATAAATCCATTCTCCATGAATTGCGCCGCCTGCTGCCCCGCGTGCGGCAATCTCCACATCCTCCACAATCACATCCCTGCTGCTCCCCAGAAGGGCGCCGAAATGATCCTGCGACTGGCGGTGCTTCTCAATATCCACGTTTTCCACCGCACCGTGCATCCGCTTAATCAGATTCATCAGACTGGCGTTTCTTTTATCTGTTTTATCCGTCTTTCCCATATTTCCTCCGTTCTCTGCTCCACGCGTTCCCTAATATACAACAATTTTACCATAAAAAGGGAAATTTGTGGTATACTTATTCCATGCGCAGAGAACACACAAAAAAACAAGTGAATAAAACCGGCCTTCGGGGCAAAAAAGACGTCTGGTATAAGCTGGATTTGTCCGCCACCGTCTATCCCACCCTGCAAAGGCGGGATTTTTCCTCAGTATACCGTCTCAGTGTGAAGCTGAAGGAACCGATAGACCCGGCGCTTTTACAGCAGGCTCTGGATCTTACGCTGCCCCGCTTCCCCACCTACAAGGTGGCGATCCGAAAAGGGCTGTTCTGGCGTTATCTGGAACCGAACAACAGGCCCGGTCCTTTCGTGCAGGAGGATATCAAAAACCCCTGTATGCCCATGCATTTTAGAAGTAACAATCGTTATCTTATCAGAATATACCACTACGGCTGCCGTATCTCCCTGGAAGCGCACCATTGTCTCGGCGACGGCACCGGCGGCATGAGCCTTTTACAGACGCTGACAGCCGTATACCTGGAGCTTCTGGGACATAAGATCACGCCCTCCGGCTTTGTGTTAAGCCTGGACGAGGAGCCTGATCCCGGCGAGCTGGAAGACTCCTACATGCGCTATGCCACGGCGAAGGTCAAACCGCCGCGCCCGGCGGAAAAAACTTACCGTGTCCGCGGCACCAAGGAGCCGTTCTACACACTGAACATCATAAACGGCACTTTGTCCGTCAAGGAAATCATGGCGGTAGCCAAAAAATACGGCGCCACCATCACGGAATACCTGAACGCCGTACTGCTCTACGCCCTGCTCCAGAAGCAGCAGCAGGAATTTCATCTGACCTACAAACCCGTACGGATTGCCATGCCCGTAAATCTGCGCCGTTTCTTTCCCTCTAAGACCTTACGCAATTTTATCACCATGGTATACCCGTCCATCGATCCCCGGCTGGGAGAATACAGCTTCGAGGAGATCGTGACCGAGGTGCACAATTTCATGCGTTATTATATAAACGCAAAATTCCTGTGCGGCGATATCACCACCAACGCCGCCACCAAGCACAACTTTCTGATCCGTGTCGTACCGCTTTTCATAAAGGATCTGGTGGTTCGCACCTTCTACACCCGCGTGCAGGATAAAAATTCCTCCGCCGGACTTACCAACATGGGCGCGCTCCCGGTGCCTGCGGATATGAAGCCCTATATCGACCGTTTCGATATCTACATGGGGCAGCCCTTTTCCTCCCGCACCAACTGCGCCATCATCAGTTTCGAGGATATTCTGACCATCAACTTCGCCAGCAGTATCGTGGAGAGCGATGTGGAGCGGCATTTCTTCCGCAAACTGGTGCAGGACGGCATTCATGTGAAGATTGAGAGCAACCGCTCGTCCGAATTGCAATAACACATGTTCCGAAAACAACATGTTTGAAACAGAGCGCACTTAAATCATGATTTAAGAAAGGAAATTCTATGTCATACTGTGTAAACTGCGGCGTAGAGCTGGAGGCCTCCCTGCGGGAATGTCCGCTGTGCCACACGCCTGTTATTAATCTAAAAGAAGCCGGAAAGGAGTTTCCCCCTTCCCCCTATCCCGTCGACAAAGGACAGGTAGAAGTCGTAAAGAGAAAGGATCTCGGCATCCTGCTCTCCGTTGTGCTGACTGCCACAGGCGCTACCTGCCTGCTGTTAAATCTACTGGTATTCAGCCGGTCCCTCTGGTCTCTTCTGGTGATCGGTATCTGCATCTGCCTGTTTGTGTTCACCTTTCCTGTTGTCTACTACAGCAAAATGCCGTTCTTAGTGTCACTTTTTGCAGACGGGATGGCCGTGGCGGTGTATCTGTACATGATCTCCTATCTCACCCCCTCCGCCACATGGTTCTGGGAACTGGGACTGCCCATTGTCGCACTCGCCACACTGGCTCTGGAGATTTTTACCCTGCTTGCCAAAAAAGTGCCCTTCACGATTCTTTCCGGCGCATTGTGCCTGTTTATCGAGATTCCACTGTTCTGCGCTGCGCTGGAACTGATGATCCGGCGTATGATTCTGTCACCGCTGCGGCTGACATGGTCCGCTGTGGTGCTGACTGTCTGCGTCATCATCGACGTGGCCCTCATCACGATCCTCGTAAAAAAACGTCTGCGCAACGAGGTGCGCAGACGGCTTCACTTCTGAATATTTATTTACTGTACCTCTCTTCCGCGTCTTCCAAAGACGGATATCCGTAGAAAGCGGTTTCATTGGCAATGGTCTGTTTTAACAGGCTCTCACCTCTTTCTCTGGCTTCCTCCGTCTCCTTATGAATCAGCGAAAGCGTCCTCATGGAATAGGTGTAAAGCTCGCCGCGAAGATAGCTCTCCATGGAGGAGCCTGCCATAACACCGTCCTCCGCAGTAGTGGACACCCTGCCCCGCTTGCGCAGGTTCGGGTACTCTTCGGCCATTCTTTCATCCCACTCCAGATTGACCGCTATGATCTGTTCCACAATTTCCTTCTTTTCGGTCACATCGGGAAGATGCGCCTTAATTTCTTCGTATTCTTCCGGGTAGGTGCTCTCCATCATAAAACCGTATTTCTCGAAAATCGGGTTTCTGCCCTCTTTTACCGCCTCATGACAATCCGCCTGATAGCTCAGAAGCACCTCGTCAGAGTATACCATCCACTGGCTCATGCGCATCTTAAAGAAGGTATCGGGATCATCCTGGCAGGATGCCCTGCCGCCTGTATTGTAGACCTGCTGGAACAGCTCCCACTCCATCTGCGCAATGTCAAATATCAACTGTTCGCGTTCACTGACCTGTGCCATGATACTCTTTCCCCTTTCTGTCCAATATTTACTCCTCTTCCGGCTCTGTGGCATCCACATCCGTCTCGCTGCCCGCTGCCGTCAGATACGCCATAATTTCTCTCGGCATGTCGCCGGAAATCGCCTTCGTATACGCCGCGTTGGAGGTGACAAGCGTCTCTCCTTCCACCGTTATGTACATCGCATCGGCGTCATAGTTGGAAACAAACGTATTGACGATGGATGAGATGATGATGCACTCCGCCTCCATGGACATAGTCAGCAGATACTCCCGGAAGCTCCCGGAAAGATCCAGATACAGAAGCTTTCTCCCGTCCTCTTCCCGCTCCTCCATGGAGAGCGCCTTCGAATCCAGCAGGGGCACAATATTATGTTTTGCCAGCGCATTCAAAAGCACATCCGGCGTGACCTCTGCCGGCGTGATTTCCTCCCGCGTCAAGTCGGAATCCATATCCCTTCCGTAACAGATCACCGCCACAGGCGTGTAGTTCTCATCCTCGTTCCCTAAATATGTTTTCTCCTCAGGTTCTTTTTCCCGTACCTCTTCTGTCTCCTTCCGCTCTTCTCCGGTTTCCTCCTCAGATTCTTCCTCCAATAAATATTCCAGAGAATTCACCAGCATATCTTTTGATGACATTTCCGGTACGACGATCTCTCCCGTCGTCACCGCAGCGTCCGCCGCCCTGCCGCAGGCCGTCAACAGCATGACAGCCAAAAGCGCAAGCGCCGCCATGTTTCTCTTTTTCATAATTTTCCTCCCCGAATGCCAATCCCTTGAATCGTTTTATTCTATCACACTGCATCCGAAAAGTAAATTGACTTTTTATGCCTTCACCGCGCGTCCCGACTTAATCACCTCAAGAAGCACAAATTCCCCGTCTGCAATCAGAATATCCGCGCGACGCCCAGCCAGCAGCATACCGCACTCTTCCTCAAGCCCGACTGCCTCCGCCGGATTGCGCGTAGCCGCCCTGACCGCTTCCTCCTTCGGCACACCCATCTGAATCGCCGTTCTCATACAGCCGAACAGACTGGTTGCGCTGCCCGCAATGGTGCCGTCTTTTAGTAATGCCCGGTTCCCTTTCACAATCACCGGCTGGCCACCCAGGGCATATTCTCCGTCCTCCATGCCGGTCGCCATCATGCTGTCGCTAATCAAAATCATCCGCCCTGCCCCGAAAAGCTTAAATGTACTCTTCACCACGCAGGGATGAATGTGAATGCCGTCGCAGATCAGCTCCGCCCTGGTCTCCTCATTCTCCGCCGCCGCGCCGATCACGCCCGGTTTCCTGTGGGTGAATGGCGGCATCGCATTATACAGATGCGTCACATGATGCGCCCCCGCCTCCATCGCCGCTTTGGCCGTCTCATAATCGGCACAGGTGTGGGCTATGGAAAAGCGGAAATCGCCTCTGCACTCACGGATACAATCCATCGCACCCTCTGTTTCCGGCGCAATCGCCACCATGCGGATCATGCCTTTGGCCGCCTGCTGGAGCCTCTCAAGCATCCGTCTGTCCGGCGTTCTGATATAAGCCGGATTCTGCGCACCCTTTTTCTCCTCGGAAATAAAAGGCCCTTCCAGATAAATACCCCGCAGAACATCCTTTAAGGGAACGTCCGCCTCCAGAACTTCCGTCTCCACTGCATCTGCTGCCACCGCACAGATTCCCAGAAGCTGCTCCTCGGAAAGCGTCATGGTCGCCGGACAGATTGTGGTAGTGCCATGGGTCATCTCATAGGACGCGATGGCGCGCAGCGCCTCTGTCGTACCGTCGCAGAAATCATAGCCCGCGCAGCCATGGAAATGAATGTCAACCAGTCCGGGAAGAATGTATGTCTGCGCCTCTTTCTCCGTAAGCGCACCGGCCTCGCACCGCTCCACTCTCTCAATCCGTTCCCCCTCTATCGCCACTTCGCCCGGTTCAAAGCACATCTTCTCCATGTAAACCATCCCTCTGATTATACGCATACCCTCTCTCCTTTCTGGCCTGTTATCGAATATTTTCGGTTTCTGACTCTGCTTAGAGCAGATTCGAAATGCTTCGCCTATCGCGGAAAATCTGCAAGGGCCGCCTCGTCTCCTACCAGAATCACATCGTTGTGAAGCTGTAATACGGATGCCTGCACTTCGGGGGTGATCGGTCCGAGGAAAGCTTTCTTTACGATCTCACGCTTGCCTTCTCCCGTGACAATCACCACGATCTTTTTGGCCTGCATAATGGATCCGATGCCCATAGTATACGCTTCTGTGGGCACTTCATCCATAGAACTGAAAAACCGCGCGTTGGCTTGTCTTGTTGTCTCTGAGAGTGTCACACAGTGGGTCTCTTTCTCAAACGTACTTCCCGGCTCGTTAAAACCGATATGACCATTGTGTCCCAGACCCAGAATCTGCAGATCGACACCTCCGTGAGCCTTTATAATCTCTTCATAATCCCTGCATGCCTTCTCCGAATCCGGCTCCAGGCCGTCCGGCACATAGGTATTCTTCTTATCAATGTTAATGGAATCAAACAGGTGGGTATTCATAAAATAACGGTAGCTCTGGTCATTATCTCCAGCAAGCCCCCTGTATTCATCCAGATTGATGCTGTGCACCCTGGAAAAATCCAGATCTCCCTGTTCGTACCGTCTGATCAGCTCCTCGTAGGTGCCGACAGGCGTAGATCCCGTCGCCAGTCCCAGCACACAGTCAGGTTTCATAATCACCTGCGCCGATATGATGTTCGCGGCCACACGGCTCGCATGGTTGTAATCTGCTGCACAATAAACTCTCATCCTTTACCTCCGTTCTGTTCCGTTCCCCAGTGGGTATTTCGATATTCTCCGGCTGACATTCCCTCCATCTTCTTAAATACGCGGGAAAAATGCGCCAGATCCTGGAATCCTACCTGTTCCGCCACGTCACAGATCCTCAGCGAAGGATCTTTTAACAGTTCCTTCGAGCGGTCCATGCGGGCGCCGTTTAAAATATCCGAAAAAGTTTTTCCTGTATGCTTGTTTAAAAGTTTCGACAGGTGCCACTGGCTGACATACACCTGTTCTGCCACATCGGAGAGCCGCAGCTTCTCCTTTGAATTGCTCCTGATATATTCCAGGGCATTACTGACGATAAAGCTGTTGGCCTCGCTGTTCTCCTCAGTTTCCGGCGGCTCTGCAAGCGCCTCCCCGATTTCTTCCGCCGGCACAAATGTCATTGCCGGCGTTCCCATCTGATCAAGCCGCCTTGTCACAGTGTCAACCGCTTCCTCCAAATCATTCATTTTAGAAGGTTTTAGCAGGAATCTGGACACGCCCAGTTCAATTGCCTGTCTCGCATACTCAAATTCCCGGTATCCCGTCAAAATGATAATCTGCATATCGGGGAACTCCGATTTCAAACCGGCAATCATTTTCAGGCCGTCCATCTTCGGCATACAGATATCCGTAATCACGATATCCGGCCGATTTTCGCGGATCAGCTCCATTCCTTCCTTTCCGTCACCGGCAGTTCCTATCACCTGACAGTTCCAATTCCCCCATGCCATTGTCTTGGACAATCCTTCTACGATCAATGGTTCATCATCGATAATTGCCACTTTGTACATTGCTATCCCCCACATAGTATCACTACTCTAATGATACCGAAATCTCTCCCAAATGTCCATCCGTTCTTTTATCCTACTTCCATATGCAAAACTTCAAACCATTGCGGAGAATGCTTCTTTTCAAGCATTCTCTTATGCGAGACTTAGAACTTCTCCGCGAAGCAGCCCTTGCTGCAAGTGGCTAGAAGTTCTTCTCGCATTAGCCTTTGACCGCTCCCGCTGTCATGCCTTTGATGATCTGCTTTTGCAGACAACAGTACACGATAATGACGGGAACGATGATCAGCGCTACCACAGCCGCCATCAGACCGTAATCGGTTCCCTCCTTGGCACTGATGTTGTTGAGCATCATGGTGATACTGTACATATCCGGCCTTCTCAGGAAGAAGGACTGGGTAAACAGATCATTGTAGCTCCAGAGGAAGGAGAAGATTGCCACCGTCGCAAAAGAGGGCTTTGTCAGAGGCATAATCACCTTAAAGTAAATCTGGAAAGCATTGCAGCCCTCCATGTAAGCCGCCTCCTCCAGCTCGATGGGCAGCCCCTTAATATAACCGGTCAGAACCACCATCGCAAAGGCCATATTTCCGGCGATCTGCGGCAGGATTACCGACAGCATGTTGAGGAACCAGCTTCCCGTGCTTGCGATACCCCATTTGAACTCCATCTGATATACCGAGATGACCGTTGCAAAAGCCGGGAACATCATCGCGCCGACCACAAGGGAATTGATCAGATTCGAACCGCGGAACTTGTATCTGGCAAGGGCATAAGCGCCCATACCCGCAAGCAGCACCACCATCAGAGCCACCATAGTGGAGATAAACAGGCTGCTCTTATACGCCCCGAAAATGTCCGTCGTATCAAACGCTTTTCTAAAGTTCGCGGTCGTAAACAGATCTCCCAGAGGAAGCGCGAAAGAGTTCTCCAGAATCTTATTTTTAGCCTTGAAAGCGTTCTGTATCACCCAGAGTATCGGATAGACCGTTGTCAACGCCCAAATAATCAAAATCACATACACCACGATCAGTCCGGGTGACATCTTATTTTTCTTCGCCATAGTCTCTCCCTCCTCCTAGTAATCTTTTTCACGGAAAACCGCATTGACAACCTTGGCAAGCACTACACCGAGCACCACAATCAGAACCGCCAGCGCTGCGCCGTAGTCCACGTTCTTAGTCTCCATCGTCTGATAGTACATGTATGTACCGGTCAGGAACGTCGTCTTAAGGGGCATCCCCTTGGGGAACATTACCCAGGGCAGATCGAACACTTTGAGCGCACCGGTAACCGCCAGAACACTGCACGTACAGATCACATTGTGAAGCATCGGAACCGATATGTAGCGCACCCGCTGCAAGGCTGTCGCACCGTCGATTGTGGCCGCCTCATACAGCTCGTCGGAAATGTTGTTCAGTCCCGTAACAAGAATAACAAAGTAGAATCCCACGTACTGCCACATAACCGGCGCCATCATCGTAACAAGGGCGATTCCTTCCGCCTTCCAGTCTGTCAGATCCTGCTTGCCGAGCATTTCCAGAACCTGATTGACCATACCCTTATCACGAAGAAAGATCAGGTTAAACATCAGTCCTAATGCCGTCGCGGAAATCACGATAGGGAAGAAATAGAGCGTTCTGAAAATCTGTTTTCCCCTGCCGATATTGTCAACCATAAGCGCCAGCACGATGGCAATTCCAACCTGTCCCACCAGGGTGACAAGCATCATAATGATCGTATTCTTCACGGAGGTCCACACATGCGGATCGTGCAGCATCTCCTCATAGTTGGTGTACCAAGGCGCGTTAAACTCAGTTGCCGTCGCGCCAAGCTGTTTCAAGTGCATAAAGCTATTGATAATTGTTTTAAAAAACGGATAATAGAGAAACAGCACCATGAACAAAAACGCCGGAAGAAGAAACGCCAGTGCCGGCTTTTTATTTCGATATATATTAGCTCCCATAAGCCACCTCCACACTTTCCCTGAAACTTTTTTTTAAAAGGGGCAGGGTAATCCCCCGCCCCTTCAAATACTCCCCTATGTGATTTACTGATTGTGATAAGCCTCAAGTCCTTCTGCTACTGCATCCTCAGCTACCACTCTGCCCGTCACGATCTCAGGCATGCCGTCGAAAGTGGATACGCGGCAGTCGCCTGCGAACAGATCCTGTACCGCACCCGTCAGAGATGTGGTGCCCGCCATCATGTTCATTGCCTTGATCTGCAGAACATTGAATTCAGAAGTGTCAACTTCCGGTGCGTTCTTAAGTGCAGATGCACCGTGCTGTGCAAACTTGGGAACCATCTCGTCAGAAGTCAGATACTCTACAAAGCTGACTGCTGCATCCCTCTTCACAGGATCGTCCCACGCCTTTCTTGTGATAAAGTATCCGGAGGAAAGACCGCCCACCAGATCGGTTGCCTTTCTGTCTCCCTTGCCGGGTACATAGGTTACGTCAAACTTATCTAACTTCGCGGAATCCAGAGTTGCCGGATCGTTAGGGTCGGACTGGCATGCGCCCACGATACCGCCGACTTTCCAGGAACCGTCGATCAGGAATGCAGCCTTGCCTTCCGTAAACATAGCGAAAGTCTCATCGTCTGTTGCGGAGAGCGTGTTCTCCGGGAAGTATCCCAGCTCATACAGCTCTTTGATATCGTTCATGCCCTGCACCCATGCCTGGCCGTTCTCGTCGCCCGCGTTCTCCGGGATCTCCAGATGGGTTGCCGGAGACTGGTTGTTGAAGATCGCAAACTCCCACCAGTAATGAGGGATGTTGCCGAGAGCTGCCGCGATCGGAGCGTAACCCGCTGCCTTGATTTTCTCACAGTCTGCCTTGAACTGATCCATCGTGTAGTCTGCGCCGGGCATTGCCACGCCTGCTGCCTCAAGAATCTCGGTGTTTACAAACATTGCCTCCCAGAAACCGTTTGCCGGCACTGCATATTTTTTATTGTCCACCAAGGACGCTGTGATCAGGTCTTCGTTCATGTTGGACGCGTAGTCGGGATACTCTTCGCGGATCTCGTCGATGGAAACTACCTTGCCCGCCTCGATGAAGCTGTTGGAGTCTGCGCCGTTAAAGAAGAACAGTACATCCGGCTCAGAGCCTGTCTCAAAGTCTGTAGCGACTCTTGTCTTAAAGGTCTCGTCTGCGGTTGCGGAAGTGTCAACTACTGCATTGCCTGTCTCTGCTTCCCAGGCCTTTACCGCGTCCTTATAGTTCTGTGCGTTGGAATCCTCACCTGCGAAGGTGGTGGTTACAACCAGCTCTACAGATCCAGCAGACTCTGCCGCAGGCGCTTCCGCCTCTGCTGCCGGAGCCTCTGCTGGCGCATCCCCTTCTGTGCCGGCCGCTTTTTCAGCCCCGCTGCTGTTTCCGCATGCTGTCACGGATAATACCATAGCGCCTGCCAGCATCGCTGCCATCATTCTTTTTTTCATCATACCCTTATTCCTCCCTTTCCTTTTCAGATCGCTTTATCTGTTGTTTCTTTATGTACTTATCATACTCCGCAAAGGAGGAACATAAAATTGTTGGGATTGTTCTTTTTTGCCTTTTATTGTTCGCTTGGCACATCCATTTTGAGCAAAATTGTGCTGACTGTATCATCATTTTCATTGCCGTCTATAAATAGTCCACAATCCGGCCCGTATATCATCTTCAGTCTCTGGTCAACATTACGAATGCCCAGACTGACACGCTTCTCTTTTGACAGCTCAATGTCCTGCGACAAAATTCTGTCAATCCGCTTTCTGTCCTCTTTTGTCAGATGACCGTTGTCCTCCACCTCGATGCAAAGATACCCGTCCGCCCGCTCAAACAGTCTCAGCTCCAGCTTTCCCTGCTCGGTAATATCCATGCCGTGCTCCACCGCATTCTCCACTATCGGCTGAATAATCAGCCTGGGCACCTGCAGCGACATAAGCCGCTCGTCAATCTGCTTCGTACAACTGAATTTCACCCCGAAGCGCTGGGATATAATATAGAGATAGGCGTCCGCGTAGGCCAGCTCTTCCGCTACGGAATGGAACTGTGCCTCCTTTCGGTTCATCGTCTCCTCCAGCATGGTGGAAAGCGCCTCGATCATACCGCTCACCTTGTTATTACCATTCAGACGCGCCTCCCAATTTATGATCTCCAGTGTATTGTTCAGAAAATGCGGGTTGATCTGTGACTGCAGCGCCATAATCTTTGCATCCCGCAAGGCAACCTCCTCCAGATAAATTCTTTCAAACTGGTTCTTGAGCTGCAGGGACATATGGTTGAAGGACTCCTTCATACGATAAAACTCCTCATTGTCCTCCTCGTTTGCTATCTGTATGCCAAGCTCTCCCTCCCGGACCGTGTCTGCGGCAATGATCAGCTCCCCCAGCGGCACTGTCACCTTCTTATGGAAGAAACGCATCATCTGTACGATCAGTGGAATCATAAACAGAAACAGAATCAGGAAGAAATACTGCATCACTGCCATCTCCGCATAAGTCACACTGTTGTCCAGGCTGATCATAAGCACCATCGTTCCGCCATAGGTTTTGATTCTGCGGTATGCATGCGAGTAGCCGCCGCCCTTGTACTCATACACCGCGTCCTTCTCCCCGAGCGCATCCATGATATACGCGTAGTTGTGCTCCGGGCTTCCTTCATTTTTGACAATACCCGGAACAAGCAGTTCTCCGTTCCAGTACAGGGCGGCATCCGCGTAGCCCCATATTCCCGCATAGCTTTTCATCAGGGAATCCTGATCCAGTTCCAGGGTCAGCACAGCGTAGGGCTCAAACTTAGCAGTCACCAGATTCCTGACCATATAAATTTTTCCCTCCACTCCCACTAAGGTGGTTCCCGTATCGAGCGTCTCCGCCACCTTCAATATTTTGTCCCGCGCTTTGGTGTTAAAAAAGCGAATATCCTGATAGGAGCCGCCGTTACTCTCGTTCAGGGCATAATAGCAGCTTCCCGGTTCATTTAATACCACCAGTTCCGCTGTCCTGCAGTTGTCGTCATAGGCATACTGCTGTCTTAAAAATTCTTCTACACTGTTCCTGAATTCCGTGCGATCCTCCACACCCCAGTACTGCCTGTAATATTTCGCAATCACCGCCATATAGGAGGCATTCTTTGACGCGGTCTCACAGTCTTTTAACTGGATCTGCATGATTTCAACCGTCTTTTCAACGGACGACTGGATCGTCTGCTCCACCTGCCCAAGCACATTTCGGGTCATCAGAAAGATGACCCCGCATATCATTAAGAACAACGGCAGAAACCACCCAAACACGAGCCTCCTTACCATGCTCCATCTGAGTGATTTCCGCTTTCTGTTTTCCCTCTTATCTTTTCCTGCCATTCGATTCATGGGTCTCCCATCCTTTTTTCAGCGGTGATCCCGCTTGTCTCACATGGGTTTATTATATCTGGTAATCCCGTTTCCCGCATTCCTTTCTTTTCAATGCAATATCAGGCAGCGTCCCCTTAAGTCTTTCCCAAAAAGACGCTGTCTGATATATAGTTCCTTTCCTTACAGCTCCAGATACTCCTCAAATACCTTGCAGAATGCCGCCGCATCCTTCTTCTCCTTCATTTCACAAAAGATCCGCAGAAGCGGTTCCGTGCCGGAGAATCTGACCGAAATCCAACCGCCGTCCTTCAGGTAAATCTTCAGCCCGTCCATATAGGAAACCCGCTCCACCTCATAGGGAATCTGCGGCATCTCCTTATCCACCAGAAGCTGCTTCTGGATAGCCTCCTTCTTCTGAGGGCTGAAACGGTAATCCCGTTCCTCCAATGCCATGCCGCCAAACTCCCTGCGGATCGTCTCCATAATCTCGGAGAGCTTCATGCCTGTCACTGCGATCATCTCCACCAGAAGCGCGGATGCATAAATGCCGTCCTTGCCCTTGATGTGTCCCCTCACCGCCATACCGCCGGAGGACTCGCCGCCGATGATGGCATCCGCCTCAAACATCTTTGCTGAGATGTGCTTAAATCCAACGGGAACCTCGTAACACTTCTCCCCAAAGCTTTCGGCCACCCTGTCCAGCAGATGGGTGGTGCAGATATTTCTCACGGCCGGCCCGTGCCAGCCCTTATATTTCACCAGATAATAGTACAGCAGAACCAGAATATCGTTTGGATGCAGGAAATTACCCTGGTCGTCAATCACGCCTATTCGGTCCGCATCGCCGTCCGTGGCAAGACCCAGATCACAACGCCTGTCAATTACATAGTTCTGCAGGGCGCGCAGGGTCTCCGCCGTGGGGGCTGGAAGCTTACCGCCAAAAAGCGTATCGTGCCTTTCGTGGATGGTCTCCACCTCACATCTTGCCGTCATCAGAATCGTTTTCAGGGAAGTCTCGCTCACCCCGTACATAGGATCAAGCGCAATGCGCAATCCCCTCGTCTTGATCTTTTCCATATCCACCGTGTCGATGATACTGTCCAGATACTCGTTGAGCGGATAGATCTCCTCGATCAGTCCCTTCTCAATGCCTTCCGCGTAGTTCATATCGTCCACAGGAATATCCGTCACCTCGTTGATGTAACGCTCGATATCGGCTGTCTGCACCTCGTCCGCATCCCTGCCGCCAGAGGTAAACACCTTGATGCCATTGTAGACCGCCGGGTTATGGCTTGCCGTAATCATCATACCGTAGTGGTATTCATGCTTCATCACATAGAACATCACAAGAGGCGTGGGCGCCGATTTATTGATCAGGCTGGCCTTGATCCCTTCCGCCGCAAACACCTGCGCCGCCCACTGCATGGCCTCCTTTGACAGAAAACGTCTGTCATAGCCCAATACAATCCCTTCATGTGCCACTTTTTCCTCCCGCATCTTATCGCAGATGGCTCTGGATAAAATCTGGATATTCTCCTTTGTAAACTCATCCCCGATCACGGCTCTCCAGCCGCCTGTCCCAAACTTAATCATTGTATACCCTCCTTCTTATCCTGTCGCTGCTTACCGATCCATCATCTTCTGCTCCACGCATTTTCTAAAGCGCTTCATCACTGCCTGCTCACGCTCCCATGACAATTTCCACCATGTGCCTGCTGCCTGCTTCCGCAGGAAGAATTTTGTCTGTCTTCACGCCGTCCACGCTGATTTCCCTGACGCCCTTCATCACACCGTCGGGATTGCTCACATGGATCTCATAGGTCGCACCCCGGAATCCCCGGACTGCACGGAACTCTTTCCAGTCCGCCGGAATGCACGGATCCACAACCAGACTGTCGTAATCCGGCCGGATGCCCAGCATATACCGGGTAGCCGAGAAGTATGACCAGCCGCCGGAACCTGTCATAAATGGATGTCTGGCCCTGCCGTAGGCACTGTGATCCCTGCCCATGATAAACTGACAGTAGGAATAAGGCTCAGACTCTCTCACCTCAATCCGGTCATTCTGGTGGTAAGGACAGAGCGCATCATAAAACTTCATCGCCAGGTCACCCCTGCCTCTCAGACATGCCGCCGCCCATGCCCAGGGATTCGGATGGGAGAAAATGGCTCCGTTTTCCTTCACGCCCGGGTACACCCTCGTGACGAAACCGATATCGTCATCCGGCACTGTGTAGGAGGGCGTGTTCAGTAAAAGCCCGTACGGTGTGTAGAGGTACTTGTCGATAGCGGCAAGTGCGGCATCTGCCTTCTCCCCATCGGCCGCCCCGGAAAGAACTGCCCACGCATTGGATTCCAGATGCACTTTTCCCTCCTCATCCGCCTGTGTACCGATCTTTTTCCCGTTTGCCGTGATGCCTCTGATAAACCATTCGCCGTCCCAGAGCTGCGTATTGCACACTTCCCTGACCCGCTCTGCGGTCTTTGTATATATTTCTGCGTCCGCAGTATTGCCCAGACGCTCTGCAAGCTCTATGAACTGTACCAGCGCCCAGTAGTGCAGGAAGCTGACCATCGCGCTCTCACCGCCGCCAAGGTTCAGGCAGTCATTCCAGTCCGCCCGCAGCCCCTTGCAGATGCCGGTCCGTCCTACCTGTTCTGCGGAGAAATCCAAAATCCGTTTCAAGTGCTGGTAAACCGACTCCGTCTCCTTCTTCCCCTCCAGGAACGTGTCCGCATAGGGAAGCTGCACGAAGGCAAAACCAAGATCTCCCGTCTCTTTGATATATTCCGTCACCGCCGCCACCAGCCAGAGCGCATCATCGGAGCAGGCGTCCTTCAGCCCGTGGATGATACTGTTCCTGTCAGGCTCCGGAATCACTGTGGGGGATTTGAACGGCTTTGCGCCTGTATTTTCCATAAACCACTCCGGCTGAAACAAATGCAGACCATAACCCGCGCTCGTCAGCCCGCAAAGAAGCTGCTCAATCCGCTCCCGGCACTTATCCGGGTTGGAGTGGGGAATCGTCATGGCGTCCTGCGCCGTGTCACGATAGCCAAGCCCCACTCTGCCTCCCACCTCGATAAAGGAGGCAAACCGGGAGAACATCACGTTGATCTCCGCCTGGTACAGCGTCCATGTGTTGAGCAGGGTATTCATCCCTTCGTTGGGCGTCTGTACCTGTAATTTGGAGCACTTCTCTTCCCAATAGTTTCTCAGATCTTCAAAGGCCCTGTCAACAGTCCTGTGATCCGTATACTTCGCACGGACACGCTTCCCCTCTTCTCTTCTGCCCTCACCGAGCATGAAGATAAGACGAACTTCCTCACCCGGCTGCAGGATCAGATTCTTCTGCAGACTGCCGCAATGGTTTCCGCCCTTCTCACAGGAGGAGGAACACTTGCCCGCAGCCACCGCCGCCGGGTTTGACTCCGTATTATAAGTGCCAAGGAACCGATCCCTCATACAGTCGAATCCATCCGGCGTAAAGTCCGCCGTAAAATACTGATATCCTTCCTCCTCATAAAACAAATCTTCCTCGATGATTCCGTCCTCGTAGGACGCACCCGCACAGTACAGGCTCATCTGGAAATTCTGATTGTCGATCATAATGTGGTGGAAGGAAAATTCCAGATAGGAGAAAAGGCTCAGATTCCTCTCCCTGTCTCCCGTGTTTTTCACCTTCACGTCCCAGAGCTGTACCGCCTCGCCTCTGGGAATAAACATGGTCTGTGACGCCTGTATCCCTTCATATTCACACGCATATGTCGTGTAGGACATGCCGTGACGACAAGTATACTTCGCCCGGTCCAGCGGCTTGCCCACCGGCTGCCAGGATATGGACCAGTAGTCCGCATTATCATTGTCCCGCAGATATACATAAAAGCCCGGCCTGTCCATGGGCACTGCATTTCCCCGGAACCGGCTGATCCTGTGGTACTCCGGCGTCTTATAAAAGAGATAACCGCCAGCCGTATGGTTCACCACTGCCGCCATATCTTCCACGCCGAGATAATTCGTCCAGGAACAGGGCAGATCCACCCTGTCGATGACGTACTCCCTGTTTTCATTGTCAAAATATCCGTATCTCATATACCCCCCTGTTCTAAGACGTCTCTTCGACGTCTTCTGCCCCTTTCTGCATTCCTATTTTCAATTATAAAGGACACTTCCACTCTTGGAAATGTCCTGTTCTGTGATAATTTGACTTTTCTTGTTTTTTTATAAAGGCGGGACGGGATGCTCCGCTTTCTGGCTCTGCCCTCTCTGACGTATAAGCAGGCTTGAAATGCTTCGCATTCCAAGCTCGCGTTGCTCGCCATAAATCGGCACAGACAGGCTTGCGTGCGAGCACGCATCTTGGCTCTGCCGCTTTCTGGCTCTGCTTATACGCGCAAAAAAAGACACCGCCGAAGCGATGTCTTAAGTGCGTGCAGGAAAAGAGACTTGAACTCTCATGGTATTGCTACCACACGGACCTGAACCGTGCGCGTCTGCCAATTCCGCCATTCCTGCGAACAAATGTTATTTTAGCGTTTTTTTTGTCTAATGTCAAGCCCTTATGATAAAATCTTTTTAAAACTTTTTCTGCAACCTTTTTTCCCTGCATACGATCTAATCTATATCAGACATAACCGGCAGCGCGCGCATATCTGCCATGTCGATGACCTCGCGGGAAAATAACGAAAGGAAAAGACACCGATGAAGGAAGATACCATCAAGCTCGTAAAGCGGGCCATCAAAGGCAATATGGACGCCTATGGTAAGTTAATTGCCGAATACCAAATCTACCTATACAAAACAGCCTTTTTATATGTAAAAAACGAAGCGGATTCTCTGGACGCCGTGCAGGAATGCGTCATAAAAGGCATGCTCGGCATTGAAAAGCTGAGGGAGCCGCGTTACTTTAAAACCTGGATTACAAAGATTCTTCTCAACTGTATCTGGCAGGAGCGGAAGGCGGTTCCTACCATTTCTCTGGAAGAATACGTTGAAAAAGGGTGTGAAAATTATCTGATCGAAGAGAAAGTCGATCTGTATGACGCCATTGATTCGTTGAAGGATCAGTACAAAACGGTAATCATACTCTTTTATTTCCAGGAATTGAAAATCAAAGAGATCGCACAGGTTCTGGATATTCCTGAAGGAAGCGTCAAGGCAAATCTGTACCGCGCGAAAAAGCAGCTTGGCAAGTGTCTCACAGGCGGTACAGATGAAAAAAAGGAGGTAAAACGCTATGCAAAATGATAAGTTTGATGCAATCCCCATCCCCGAAGAATTGAATCAGGCTGTAAGAGCCGGTATCAAAGAAGGCCTCCGCCAGAGAAGGAAACTTTGCCGCAGAAGAACCGCTTTCCGCTACAGTGCCGCGGCTGCCGGCATTCTGGCTGCCCTCTGTGCCGGAATGCTTCTGGCATCCAATCCCGTGCTTGCCGCAAAACTGCCTCTGATCGGACGCATCTTTTCCCTTGTTCAGGAAAAGGTCAGTTATAAAGGCCGCTTCAGCGATGACGCAGAAATTTATATCAAGGACGGTTCCTCAGAAACGCCGTCCGGCAGCGAGAAACACGCCGTCCCTTCAAAGTCTGATAATATGGCTGGGAAGCAGACGGAAAATCTCCTCGTGCAGACCTCCGGCGGGCTGACCGTCACTGTCTCAGAGACTAACTGCTCCGCGCAGGCACTGTATCTGGCGCTCTGTATTGAAAACGAGGAGGCTTTTCCCGCAGATTTTATCAAGACCAAAAATATGGACGGGTATCTACCGGACTATGACTCACTCTCTCTGGAAACCAACTCCTACTATAATGTGCCGGGTCTTACCAAAAAGGACCGCCCCGCAGGCGGCGGATATCCTACGCCCTACTATATAGAAGGCCAGTTTGTGGACGACCATACGTTTACCGGCATCATCCGGGTTTCTCTGGACGAAGACTTGAGAAGCAGCGCAGCTGCAGGCACCGATACCACTCTGTCCTCGGACAAAAAAAACACTGCGCTTCCGGCAGAATTCATGTACTACCTTGAAATCTCGGATATTTACGCCGATCTGCTCCAGTATGAGGAAACGTATGCCACGGATCCCGAGACCCATGAGCAGGTGGCCCTGTCGGAACCGCTGAAAAAGCATTATAAAGGCAAATGGAATTTTGCTATTCCCGTCTCCATGAACAAAGGCGACGCCCAAACAGTCAACATTAACAAGAAGAACGAAAACGGCATCGGAATCGGCTCCGTAGAAAAGACGAATTTTGAGATCAAAGCAGAGCTTCTGCTCCCGGAAGACGCGCAGCCATACGACTACATTGTGGCAATCTGTGATGCAGACGGAAAACGGCTGGAAAGCCAGGGTGACAATTCCGAAGTTTTTTCCACCTACGGCAGGGATACCCAGACCGTGTATGTCTATGTGTGTGATTATATCAAGTATATGGATGAATTAAAGGGGGATGACCGCAAGCTCGCGGAAAACGCTCTGTTTGAAA
Organism: Lachnospiraceae bacterium; assembly: GCA_910575775.1. Taxonomy (GTDB): domain Bacteria; phylum Bacillota; class Clostridia; order Lachnospirales; family Lachnospiraceae; genus UBA3282. Next base: position 129,380 of record CAJTEY010000009.1, read on the forward strand.
CAGAGGTACATTTTAAGTAACCGTGAGAATGGAGGCGGCCTGTTCAAAGTCCGCCTCCCTCTTTCCTGCTTTCTCTGGATTCGTCAAAATTCGGAAAATAATTTTGAAAAACATCTTGACTTTTGGAGCTTTCAATAGTAATATATTATTTGCGTTGTGAACGTATGCGGAAGTGCTGGAATTGGCAGACAGGCTAGACTAAGGATCTAGTGGTGGGTTCATCGTGTGGGTTCAAGTCCCATCTTCCGCAGTTTTCTTAGAGGGCTGAAAGCGTTGATTTTACAGGGTTTTCGGCTCTTTTTATTTTTGCGAATGGGATGATGTTTTGGTCACTTTTTGCATCATTTTGTGGGTCTAAGGCATTTAAAACCTTATTATCGGTCTCCGTACTATCCTCAATATTATAGATATAATGCTTTAAGGTGGTAGATTCATCTGCGTGACCTAACATGTCTTTTACAATGCTAAGATTAACGCCGTTATGTAATAAAGTATTGGCATAATATTATTCATCACCCAGACATATGGATAAACTATCCCGTTTTCCTCTAGCTGAATTTCAATATCTATTATTTGGGAATCCAAAGCATTGCACATCTCCTCAGAAAATAAATCCATTTCACCATCGTGCCAAATTGCCTGTTCCATTATTTTCTGTTTTCTATTTTCAAGTCTTTCTAATTTTTCAAACATTTCCATTTTTACTTTTTTATCCATACTTTTCCTCCATCGTTTATGTAACCTTTTGATGTAATCGTGTTCCAATGCTTCACGTACAGAAATCTTTAGTTTTTTGCAGTATTCATCTACTTTTTCTTTAAATTTGCTATTAAACATAGGCAAGTATTGTGACTATGGCAAAATTTCTCCTTGCACCACACCCTTCAGCCTGTAACACTATCTGTCTGAATTCTTCTATTTCCTTTTTAGTAATAGATGTAGGACACACCATCTCTGTCTGTATCTTGATCAGATCCCTCTTTGACACAACGATATTGTCAGGCTCCATTAACTCATTAAAGCAGATCAATGCCGACAATTTTGAATTAATAGATTTAGGACATAGATGATTCCCGGAATGCAAGGACTTCTTAATGTTCTTCAGATAGCTCTTGTATTCCAAAATATTTTCACGGTACAGTTGTTTAAATTCCACATTCCCATAGCTTTCATAAAACCAGCGAAAAAACTCTTTTACAGAATTGCTGTAAACTTCCGTTGTCCGTGCCGACTTTCCATCAAGATACATTTTCCGCTTAAATTCTTCTATCAATTTTTCCATATGCATTCCCTCCAAGAAATTTTTTTGAGTTTTTTCTGATATATATTTCTGTATCTTTTTTGAGTTTTTGATTGTTTTATATGCACACTCATTATAAAAACTCAAACAAATTTCTCTTATTTTGAAAAAATAATTACTTGGATTTTTGACATGAATATTGTATATTTTCCGATTGGAAGGTATCATATAGATGTAGACAGATTAAAGATTGGAGTTGATTCAAATAGATATAGAACTTAAAGACCGTAACCGATTAAAAGAATTTTTTCAGAATTTCCACAGTAAACTTGAAAACTTATTGTTCACCATCATCCAGAAGCTACCCGAAAAACTCATTCCATCACCGATTATGAATTGGCTTGACCGTTATATGGATAAGCGGATCGGCGAACTAAAGCAACAAATCATTAAGCAACGCTAGCAACAGGATTCATTAGAAAAAGTGGTTTCTGATATCCGTTCCATAAATCAAGACACGAAAAAAGCACCTTCAGATGATTAGTTCATCCGTTGGTGCTTTCTCCTTTACGATTCTTTCTTACATAGACAATCTTAAAAAGAAATAACATCCCTACCGTTCAAGTAGATGATATTCTTATGAATATATTTTACCATTTTCTTTTGCTTTTTCAAGTGGCTCTTTTAATTTCCACTGGTGCCTTCCATAATCAATCTAATTCTGCAACAGTAATGCATTTGACCTCTTTAAACTGTTTTAATTGCTTATCATTTGTCAAAAATAAATCGCATCCTGACAAACACGCAACTGCCAACTGTAAAGCATCCATTGCTTTAAATCCTTTATATTCTGCTCTTATCTGAGCGGCTTTCTTTGCAATTTCCTGATTAATCTCCACTATTTCCATATCAGTTGTTTCTACTAAGCGATTAAACATATCTATATATGAATATGATTTATTTCTGTATGGAAATACAAAATATTCTTCCATTGTAATTACAGATGACACAAACTTCTTATCGTGATTATATCCATCCCTGAAAAAACATTTTACCTTTTCATAATATTGGGGATTGTTGATATCTTTTTCAATAAAATATATAAAGGGTGCTGTATCAACAAAAGCCTTTTTAAAGTCTGTCATCTTCGCGCATCTCCCTCATATACTCATCAACATTTTTTCCTCTTTCACTCGGAATAGCAAAACTATCCCAATCAACAGGAACTTTCTTTACTTTCTTTTGCGGATAATCCAATAATGTAACAACAACTTCCGCTCCGTCATATTCCCTTATATCATCATCTTCAATAACAACTGTATTCCCTTGCACGATTCCCTTCACAGCAGCTAGCAAGACAATCCCTCCTTCTTTTATTTTCCATCGGCACTCTATCAGGTAATTCATCTTTTGTGCATTTAATCGGCATTATTCCATGTATTAATTATAGTTTCTATAATTATATTAATATTATAGCATTTTTCTTTATTCCTAACAATCCGAACTGTAAAACTATGAAAACAAGCTTAATTGCAAAAGTAAATTCCAGTGCAGGAGTAAATTCTACTGCCCTTTCAAATCTATTGTCTTTTTCAATTTTTTGAAGCCATAAAGTTGGAAATTGAATTATAATAAATCTAAATCCGGGCAGATTTTCTAAAACAGGGCATAGCAAACAGACCGGCAGAAAACGTCGTGTGCAGGACTAAATTCTGCCAGTGATGTCTGGTTTTTATGAAGATTTAAAAGCAGCGTCTCCTGACAACAGATTTTTGCCTGGATTTAAAGGTTACTTTATCAGCTCAGGTGTCAGGTTGATCTGATCGGGATCGACCGGCCTGAGCTGAAGTGCTAACAGGACATCCATGTCGAAGTTTTCTTTTGCCGCCCGGTATGGAGTAAGGCCAAGAAGGCTCTGGCGCGGGACGGAATTGATGTTATTAACAATCAGGTTCAGATCCCACTGGGTCAGATATTCAAAGCTGGTGCCTTTGGGAAGGATCTCGCGCAGTTTTGTGTGGGCATTTTCAATGCCGCCTTTCTGACCGCTGCGCATGGGATCGCAGTAATAAATGCTGGTACGCTGGTAATCATCCATACCAGTTTCAAGGGCCCCGGGATCGCCGAATTCACCGCCCCTGTCAGTCAGGATTGTTTCGAAAAGGATGCTGAAAGTCACAGTGCCAAGCCGTTTTTCCAGACGGTCAAAGACAGCCCGGACAGCGCCCGTGGTACAGCGGTTCAAAAGATAGGCAAGGAACAGCTTCTCATCCCGGAAATAGAAAGTCAGGATACATTTTTTAGAATCCCTTGAGGATTTGACGGTATCCATTTCGACTACATGTGTAGGAGGGAGCTTTTGGAAATCGCTGTAAAGCCTGCCGGAAAACACCTGCCTGTCAGTGATCTGTGTTTTATGGCATTTACGCGCTTTGAACTTAACCTTGCGTTTCAGGTCGATGTTGCGGCCGGTAAGCAGTCCGAGTTCTATGTACTGGTAGATGGAACGGACAGAAAGACCGAGCCCGGGATGTTCCACAACGATCTGACAGGGGGAATGACCCTGCCAGATCAAAGGGGTAATGACTGCATCAATGCGGTGGAGATTTTCCCTTGAGAGGTTGATGCCGGATCTGGAATCACGGAGGGTCTCCCTGTACCTGCGGTCAGCAAAGAGGGCGTCATAGTGGTATTTATGGGGAATGGTACAGCGGGCATGCCCCTTATCGCACCCGTTGCAGACATAAGGTGCCCTGTCAAGTCTTTGGCAGCGTTCTTTCACGAAATCCTTACAGTGCTGGTTGCATGAGGGTCAGGAAGCACACTTAATGTCGCAGAGAATGAGCTTGCCACAGACATTCTTCTTCTGGCAGTGGAAGCGGTGGATGCAGAAGTTTTTGGCATTCAGAAAGAGCCCCCTGCCGGGATAGAAGTCAGACAGACGGTGTGCACGGATCTCTTTTGAAATGGTACTGGGATCCTTGCAGAGATAACGGGCAATGTCTTTAAAAGAGGAACCGACATTCAGCTGACGTTCAATATAAAGTCTGTCTGCAGCAGTAAGATGCTTATGGTTACCTGGAATATATTTACTCATGATGTCTCCTTCCACTGCTGTCAGGGACATAGACATCATAAAGCATGTGCAGGATTAAATTCAACTTGTGCATAGGTAACTTCTATTGAAGAAACAAAGGGTAGAATTTACTTTTGCAATTTAGGACTATGAAAACAACCTAAAGCACCTTGATAATTGAATAGACTTTGCACCTGAGTTGTGATATACTGTATATATCAATAATCCAGTTACCACAATAAAGGCGGTGATTATATGACAGACAGTGAGTTATTACAAACAATATCTGATTTATTAGATCAAAAATTACAACCTATAAAAGATGAATTGGGAATAGTACAACGTGATGTAAAGCATTTAAAAAAGGAAGCAATAAAAATGCAAGCTATAGATGAAGCTATTCTTGATGAAGTCGAGCGAGTACATGAAATCTTAGATAAGCATAAAGCCGATAAAACAGTACATACGGCATAACAACCACATACATATATCACACAATCACGGTGTAAAGTCTATTGAATTATCAAGGGCTTTGCACTTTTTTTATTGGGAGGTAAAAGAGTATGAGTAAGTCAGTATATGAGATGGTAACAGACAGGATTATCAACCAGTTAGAGCAAGGCGTGATCCCGTGGCAGAAGCCCTGGACAGGTGTACGATCGGGCGCATACAACCGCATAAGCAAGAAAAGCTATTCATTATTAAATCAGATGCTTTTACAACATGACGGAGAATACGCCACCTTCAAGCAATGGCAAGACTTAGGCGGTCATGTCCGCAAGGGTGAAAAGTCAGAGATCGTTACATTCTGGAAGATACAGCCCGTAGAAGAAGAACAGGAAGACGGCACAAAAGTTGTAAAATAGATACCTTTACTGAGATACTTCAACGTATTTCATATCTCACAGGTCGACGGCGTGGAACCTTTACCGAAAGAAGAATTACATGATATAGAACCGATAGAAAAGGCTGATCAGGTTTTAAATGATTACTGGACACGGGAAAATATAACGGTTAAACATAAAGTAGGGAACCGCGCTTACTACTCACCTACTCTTGACATGATATGTTTACCATTGTTTGAACAGTTCAACGATTCAAGCGAGTATTATTCAACGGCATTTCATGAGTCAATGCATAGTACGATGAAGGAAGATCGTTGCAACCGCGCAGAAGATCGTAAGGGTAAGATTGTTGCTTTCGGTAGTCAGGAATACAGCAAAGAAGAATTGACGGCAGAAATTGGCAGTGCAACCATTCTAAATATCATCGGAATTGAAACGGCAAACAGTTTTAAGAGCTCAGCGGCATACATTCAAAACTGGTTATCTGTGTTACGGAATGATGTAAAGTTCGTTGTGTCGGCTTCAAGTAAGGCTGAAAAAGCGGTCAAATATATTATGGGTGAACAATTCACGGAAGCATGATCAGGATTAAGATTTAAGTAAAAAAATGGGTGTAACCAATGTAAACGGCTACACCCTGATATCTAAAACCAATGTATCATTTACGAAAAGGAAATCATAGAACTATGAAGAAAACATTTAAAGCTATCGGAATTGTCGCAACTATGGGCATTATGCTTGTATCGGCTTATATGTTAGGCACAACACAAGCGGAAACAATCACAGAAATACAGACAGTGACAGAGACAAGGGAAGTTGTACCAGACGGATATATACCATTCAATGATGATATTGTGGATATGAATACAATCGTTGACTTTACGGCTACTGAATACAGCTTGCAACTGTATTTTAAGGATGGAAGCGGCTACTTTTGGGAAAGATAAACAGACAAGCAATGATACATGATAAAGGCTATGTACTTCAATGCTCATAGTCTTTTTTGTGCGGTTTATTTGGTTGTAATCGTATGGTTACGTCATGAATTTAGGCTTATTTTCGGCTTATAATGGCTTCATTGATACATTTAGGTCAATGCTTGAAGAGTGGCTAGAATCGTCTTGTAGCGCGGTTATTTTGGGTGATTTATTGCTTGTTTGCCGTCTGTATGATGGTATCGGGGTGGTGGGTGTAAGGGTGTACTAGGGTAGGTTTACATAATATATTTCAGACTTTAACGTGGAAAAGCACGTATCTAATCTATCCATACGTCAACTCAATTTTTCAGCCCCGAACCGAACTACCCACTAAAAATCGCCTTTATTCTTATTATGATAAAGTATGTCACATCACAGCGTGATATACTTGAAGAAAAAATGACAAAGTATATCACACTACAGTGTGCAGAATCAGCCGTCTTTTTATAAATAAAGACTGTAATAATAAATAAAGACTACTATCGTAATGAATTATTCGCATACGCTCATAATTCATTACTCTCTTAAAAACTTTTTGATTGTTGATGGTTAATGGTATCTTTACATTCCCATAAGGGTAGGGGGGTATGTTTCAATCTGAAAATATTTAAGTACCTACCATATATACCCCTGCCTATATAAAATTGAGGAAAATATCCTGCGCATCATATATCAGGCACACAATATTTTTACCAGCAACAGTATTACAAAACATATCCCCTATCGACAATAATCAAATATACATCTTAAAATTTCAGACGTAACGTCATTTACCCTATCAGCTTATCACCCATAATCATTCCGTCCAGAATTTAAAGATACACCATTGATTATAGGGCAAGGATGGTTGTCCCCACTAAGGACTCCCCATACAGTGGGGGTATGTTTCCATTCAAAATATAAAATCCCATATATACGGTATACCCCTATATAAATATGCCCCTAAATAACGCTGATAATCTAATGTACACGTTAGAATTTCAATCACAACATCACTCCCCTACCAACTTATCAGCTGTAGCTGTTATGTCTTAAATTTTAAGATATACCATTGATTATAGAACAAGAATACGGTAACTATATAAACTGACTGTATACAGGGATAGTGGTTTCAATCTAAAAATTTTAAGTACCTGCTATATGACTATGCCCTTCTGAAAAAACGTAAAAAAATAAAGCATATCAGATTCCACATCCGATATGCCTTACAATCAATCGTTCAATAAATTATTCCTTACGTTCCTGTCTCCTATACCACTCCATCTTCTCTTCATGCGCTTTCCTGCGTTCTTCATCTCTCTGCAGCATTGCATTTGTCTTGGAAATCATTTCAGATGCCTCATCCCTGGCATTGATCATTCTCTGGATACTATCAAGAAAACCCTGTTCTCTTTCAGCTTTTTCACGCTTTTCCTCTGCCGCTTTCCGCTCCGCCTCTTTCTTTTCAAGATAAGAATTCACAAAAGCATTATTTCTGTCAGTGCGCTCCTGTTGCTCTCTCTTCTCACGCTCAATACGTTCCTGCATCCTGATATCAGCCTGTTTATTTGCTTCTGCTCTCTGCTTCCTTACACTTCTGCACATATCATCAACTTTAATAATATCCTCATAGATTTTATTATTAGGTTTTGCATAATCCAATAAATGACCATACTTGTTTCTGGCTTCTTCTTCCCGTTCCTGTTTTGTCTTATAATCGGCATAAGTACCATCAGCATAGTTATCTAACAGGTGTCCGTATTTGTTCTGTAATTCGTTATTCTTTTTTGTATTCATAGTTATAAATCCTCCTAAAATTTTAATCATTAATTTCAATCTTCCAGTTCATCATAGCCTCATATACTTTATGCGGTATAACATTTCTATACTGTTCTGCCATATCCTGAATGAAATCCTCTTTGTATTCTTTATATCTTGTAAAAGCAGACTCAGCCGTTTCAAACGCTCCTAATTCGATCTGTCTTCCCATGAATGACATATATGCTCTAAATTTCTTTTTATCCTTATCATAGGAAACGCCTATAGGAAAATCGCCTCTATCAGCTTTCTTACTAAGGAATAACGTATTAATTGCATGTGGCACAAAACAACACGTCTCAGGACTATACACTTTATTCCCTTTAAACAAAATATCCTTATCCAAATCCAATGACATGCCGGCTATTTTATTCTGGTCATACCACACTTTAAAATTGCTGTAATTCAACCATTCCTCGCATACTATACATCCCATATACTGAGGCTGTCTTCCGTGAAATTTCTTATTATAACAACGATTTATCATATCATGCCATTTCAAATAGGATTCTGCTGTACAATCTACATTCTCACTCCCACGGTATCCAATACCACACATAACAGGCTCCATTGATCGTCTGCTCCAATCATCCGGCTTATATCTTATGTCATTCATTACATTTAAGATAAATTCTTCTGAATCATCACCAGTCTTATTAAAATGGTTTTTGACAATCCTATATTGTTCCTGATTCAATGGGTATAGGTTTCTGTAATAATGATCCTGCTTATCAAACCCACTATGCCATATGTAAACGTTATTCACTTTATCAGGATTCACAATAAACTCTTCTATTACTGCTTTTGCTGCATATAAAAGAACGCTTCTATATGTCCATTTGCCATCAAAGAATACGTTCTTCTTTAATGAATATCGTAAAGCACCATAATTATCACAGTTCCCTTGTAGCAGATTATATTTACCATCCGAAAATCTGATCACTCTCCCATAATTTGATAACCAAGCATTCTTGTAATCCATCAGCTTCACAAAGATTTCATCTGTTCCTAGTGGAATAATATTTAAACTTGAAATATCCAGTAGTCTTTCAGGCTTAATATCTTTGTAGTGTCTATGTATCAGCATTTCCAGATCATCTGAAAACTCAACCTTATTCTTTTCTTCTAAATATTTACGCTGGTATTTGTATTCACATTCTTTACAGTGTCCTAAATAATATGGATTATTGAACTGTCCTTTTACTAATCTGAATTTCTCTACTAGTAATACTCTACCGCATTTTTTACATATTTTTGTTTGTGTTGCTTCTGTATTCATTGTTCTTTATTTATAAAAATTCCTTTCGATATGATAATAGATAACTAACCACGATTTTGTGATCAGCTAATAATTGAGCATGCCGATTGTATGCTCCGAATCCTGTTCATAATAAAAGAGACAATACGTCCGATTCATACTGTCTCTGCAACTACTATATTCAGTTGTATGTTTTCGTCAAAATTGGTGAACCAGATATTTCATTTGGCAGCAACGATTCTATTATTTTCTCTCAACGGACACCATTCAGGGCTTGTCTTTGGTAACTCACCAACACCCTGACCCGCTCCCGACAGCCACAACCGCGTAAGGATTTATTCAAAAGCAGCTAAGCCACTTTCAAATCTGTCTGGTGTATCCGGTAATACTCCTCCGGCGTCAGATAGCCGTTTGCTTCATGGATCCGTTTTCGGTTATAAAATATCCATATGTACTCAAATACCGCGCTCCTGGCTTCCTCCCGGGTACGGAAATGCTGTCCGTTTAACCATTCCTGTTTTAACTTCCCCCAGAAGCTCTCCATCGGCGCATTGTCCCAGCAGTTCCCTTTCCGGCTCATGCTGCTGATGAATCCATGCTCCTTTGCCAGTTCCTGATAATCCAGTGAGCAGTACTGGCTTCCCCTGTCGGAGTGCAGGATACAGCCCTTTGTAATCTTTGTATGGTGGATGGCATCCTTCAGTGCGGATATCACCAGTTCTTTTGTCATACGTCCGTCCATTGCCATGCCGACTATCTTATCCCCGCAAAGATCCATGACGCCGGCAAGATAAAGCCAGCCTTCATCAGTCGGTATATAGGTAATGTCACTTACCATTTTCTGTCCTGGCCTGTCGGCAGTAAAATCCCTGTTCAGGATATTTTCCGCCACTGGAAGGTTATGCTTTGAATTGGTTGTTGCTTTATACTTTTTATGGCTTTTTGACCGTATGCCGTTTTCACGCATGATGCGTTCGACCCGCTTATGGTTGACCGGCATTTGTGATTTCCGGTTTATTTCATGGGTTATTTTTCTGCTTCCATAGGTGTTTCGGGATGCCTCGTGAATCCCTATGATCTCTTGCAGAAAGGCTTCATTCTCTATACAGCGCAGACTTTTGGAACGTTTCCGCCACGCATAATAACCGCTTTTTGAAACCTGAAGCCACTGCGCCATCTTCGCGATCCGGTATCTGGAGCGGTTCTGCTCCATGTAAAGGTAACGGATCACTTCAGGTTCTTTGCAAAGAAGGCGCTTGCTTTTTTTAGGAATTCATTTTCCTCTTCCAGATCCTTTATGCGCTTTTTGAGGGCACGCAGTTCGGCATCTTCCTGATGGAGATTGCCGCTGCCCACAAATGGTTCTGTGGGATGTTCCTTAAAGCGGGACATCCATGTATACAGGGTATTTACGTTAACCCCAAGCTCCCTTGCAACCTGTGCCGCAGGTACGCCTGACTGCACCCTCTTACATGCCTCTTCCTTGAATTCGATACTGTACGTCTGTGCCATAATCTTTCCTCCTGACTCTGCTGGATAGATTATACCACTCGTTCTATATGTCTATCAAATGGGGTATAAGGCACCCAACTTCCCCATATCGTCAGTTCTATCTACATGGTCACAATAATATATTTTATTACCATAGTCATACATTCTCATAAATTCACATTCAACGCAATTTTGTGTTCTATGATTCAATTTCATATGTACTCAATCCTCACTCTGCATTTCTTCTATCTTTTTAGATAATGTCTTGCTTGGATAAAACTTCATCTTTTTATGTTCTGGTATGATACATTCGCCTCCTAATGGTAATCTGCCCTTTCTGCTTCCTAATGTTTTCATCTCAAATCTTCCAAAGTTATTGAACATCACTTTTTCATTCTCACATATACAATCCATGAGCGTTTCAATAAACAATTCAAGCCCTTCTCTTGCTGCTTTCTTTGTAATACCGCCTGTTTCTGCCATCCTGTCTATAAATTCTTTTTTCAATACTGCCATTGTATTTCTCCTTCCTTTTCTAATTTCTTACTGAAAATCCTTTGCTTTTCAGATATTCTAATGCTAACTTCAAAAGTTCCCCGTTTTCTATCGTCTCACGCATCGTATCATCCCATACATGAGGGGGTATTGTTTCCCCGGATCGTGCCGCCATGTGTTCCCTCATTCGCCCACCTTGCTACCTGTTCACCTGTAGCATCGTAATAATTATTCACTCAAACTTCCCACATTAAAAATGGGATTTTCTCCTTGAAAAATCAATACTTTAGCTCACAAAATAGCGCTCAGGCAGCCGCTGAACCGCACTCCAATGCTTT
>CAJTEY010000010.1 GCA_910575775.1 Lachnospiraceae bacterium
AATCCTTTCTTCAGATTCCACCTCACGATGGACACCCTTGGCTTCGGCTGTATCCTTCCCACTGCCGGGCGGATTGGGGACTTTCACCCGTTAGAACGTGTGCCCACCGGGCACACCAAAAAGGCTGTAAATTCAAGAATCCTTGAATTTACAGCCTTTAACGTTCCCTGCGGGAATCGAACCCACAACTGGGGCTTAGGAGTTAAAAGGGCTGTTTCCACGCAGGTTCAGCCTAATCCTTGTGGTATCTCCAAGTCCAATAAAATCAACATTTTTGAACCTTTCATTTCCACCCGAGAGCACCTACGTCCACCTCGAAGCGGTATGATTTTCGTAGTCGTATTAGCAAAATATTAGCAGTTTTTCAATGAAAGTACAAGTGAAACTTTTACGTTCACTTTGCATTTTCGAACCTACCTGCTTATTTTGCCCTTTTAAGGAAAAAAAATTATGCAATCATACCAATTAGAAATCAAACAGATCGTGGACTATCCACGCTGCCGGATCTACCGGCAGTTTATCCAGAACTTAATGGCAGACCGAAGCATTCGCACAAGCGGGGGCTCCGGTCTTTTTTATTATACGGTACTTTGCAACTATGCAAATTTCCGGACTTCCTATCTTCGCATAGACGGTATCGGCTATACGGTGTATCCCGGTGAGTGGATCTGTACTGTGAAGGAACTGTCCGCATGGTTCCGTACCCGTTTTCAGTGCCAGGCAGTCTCTATCCTGGATGAACTGCAGAAACGCCACCTTATCTCCTATCTTTTTCTTGACCGTGGGAAAGTGGTCAAATATAAGATCCGTGACTGGAAAAAACATAATACCGTGTTGGACTACAACTGCCCTTGTCAAAAGAATACAGGATTTTTCTTTATGCCCACTGTGATTGCAACAGAACTGGTCAGCGCCGGCCGCTGCTCTGAAATGGATATCCTGCTAGATCTGTGGATGTCCGCTGTCTACAATAACAGCCAGGTGCAGGGTTCAGAAATTGGTCCGGTTGTCTATTTCCGTAATGGCACCGGCTCCCCGCTGGCAGCCTACAGTGAAATGGCTGTCCGTTGGGGCATCTCCAAAGCCACAACGGGACGTGTGCTGAAAAAACTCGCTGATATGGACTATATCTCCTTAATGTCATTCCCTGGAAGAACAGGCAGCGTAATCTATCTGCATAGCTACCTTTCCACTATGTTCCAAGTATCAGATGTCCTTGTTGACAAAGAGGAGGTTGCCATGGTCCTGAAAATCAATCTTGCACTGCCGGATGAAACAGATTCACAGGAAGATTCTACTGTTACAAAGCATGAGATATGCGTTTCAGAGGAATTATCCAGCGTTTCAAAATCCAACATGGAGGCAGTCATTACAAAAATGGCGCAAGTCCTTAATGCACAGGGCATTTCCTGTTTCCGGTGTCCCAAATCCATATATAAGTTATATCCTTTATCAGATGCCTGCAGGGAAGAGTATATATCCCACATACTGAAGGGGACTGTACGGTTTGGAATGACTGTATCCTGCGGGGAGGATAAGCCGGTCTACACCTTTGAACTGACGCTCTCTCCCACCGAAAAGGACAGGGAAGGATGTGCCAGGGCATGAAAAACAATCAGGAAGAAATGAACATTGCCGATAACCCTCTGTACCATGATACCTGGAAACTGCTGAAAAAATACAGGGATGTGGTGTGGAGTCTGGAGCTGTCCGTCCAGCAGGTGCGAAGCCGGTTTGAGATCGAATATGGGAGTTCCATTGAGGATTTTCTGGAGTCGGTCTATGTGGCCGGGATAGACCTGTCAGACCACAGTATTGAACACCATGCCAAATGTATCGAGCGGAGCCACCGGATGCTGAAACTTCTGGACACCTCCATTGACCTGCTCCGTACCAAGCACAAGAATGACGAGAACTATTATTGGCTGCTGTATTTTTCCTTCCTTTCTCCGCAACAGCTGAGAAATGTGGAAGAAATTATAGAGAAACTGCGCCCCCATATCCGAGATATCAGCTTCCGTACCTATTACCGCAGAAGACGGAAGGCGATTGACGCACTCAGCTCTATCCTGTGGGGGTATACATCTAAGGACAGTATTGAGATTCTGGAGAAGTTCTTTCCGAATGATAAAGATACCGGGAAACAAAAATAGGCAACTGCAGAAAATCCGTTAAAGAAACTTCGTGAGCTTTCGGAAAATGCCTGTGGAGAATTGATCAAAATTTTTTTTCTAAAAAAAGGCAAGAGCTATGACAGAGGGGCAAGATAAAGCCCCTCTTCTTGACAAATCAATATTTCTTAATCAGCTTTTTCCCAAAAAGTCCAATGAATCAAAGGCTTGAAACCTATCTTTTCATAAAATGTATTACCACCACCAGTCATATGTGTTGCTCCTAAGGGTTTAAGCCTGCGGTAATGCTCTGAAAGTGCCGCTGCTGCCAAGCCTTTCTTTCGATATTTTGGAATAGTACATAGTGGTTCCATATAAGCGAGGTGATTTTCTGGCGTCCACCACATACCCGCATAACAGACATACTCCCCCTCGTCATTTTCAATGACAATCGAATCCTCCGGATTCATGTGCGGTGCCATTAATGTATAATATCCATGCTCAGCATCGCCATCCCAAGGACCTTCCTCTTTTTCATGGTCAAAACCTTTCCAACAGCATTCCGCTATTTTTTCTACGGAGAGCTTTTTAGACTCCACGAAATGAAATCCATCCGGCAACGAATAATTAAGTGGTTGATCAAAGTCGAAAACTTTCTCTATATAGCCAAAAGATTGTTGGAAACCAATTTTTGCTGCTGCTTGTTTAATTGCATTTTGCCCATCAAAAATCACAAATCTGAGATGACCATCTACATGTGGCATAAATGAAACTGCATACATAACCATCTCATCCGCCAACTTCTCATAGCCCGGGCGCAGACTGAAATATACATCATTTACAGGATTTTCATAAAAGACAAGACCTACTATACGTCCATTATCCTCCCAAAGTTTCCAACGATGTACCAAAGATTTATCCATCCAGTCACTAGAGAGTGCATATTCCAAAAACGGAGCAGGAACACCATTTCTCCAATCTTTTTCATATACCTCAATCATAAACTGATAAACATCCATAAAATCACATAAAACTCTAAAGTTTCTTGAGATTATTTTAGTCATAAACACGTCCTCCTTATACATAATATACGTTATTATAAGAAAAATATTATGTACAGGCAAGTAGTAAGTGACGACAATGTCTCTATCAATCAAGGATGCCCAATTTTTCAAAAACACCCTGAAAGCTGCCAGGGCAAAAAAACATCTGACACAGGCTACATGTGCAGAACTCCCTGTCCATTCTCTTTCCTTCCAGAAGGATTTGGAGCGCTGCCGTAATAAAGGCCAGAAGCAGCCCTGTCTTCACCCACACCACGATTTTCCTGTCAATTGGATAGCTGAACAGTAAAATTGCGCAGGAGCCCCTGTGTAATGCCAAGAAGCTGGTCTGCCATAGACAGCCTTTCCACAATAATAACCGGAATACCAATGGATATCATAGATGACAAAAAAGATTGAACCCTGCTATGATAAAACAGATGCGGATAAATACAGGCTTTTTCTCCTTCAGAAACCTCGTGCTTTCCTTTATGTCCTCCTTCACAATGCAGATTACTGTTTTTTCCTCTGACCGTTTATGGAAAGGAATCACAATAAAAAGCTCCATAACAGCGGACATGATAAAGCACAGGATACTGACCTTCAGGATAACATCTTTTCGGAAATGGATGTGTCGTCATTATCTGCCAGCAGCGTAGTATAGAGACATTTTCCATGCTCAAGAAACTATTTTCTCAAGCCGCATAATCTGTTCCTGCAGACAGTCAAGCTGCTGCTGAAACAGTCCGTCATAGCCTTCTGTTCCTGTTTCCTTCAGAAGGCCCTTCATCTCAACAGGAGAGAAACCACGCTTTTTATAAAAGTCTATGGACATCAGGCGGGACATGTCATACAGGTCAAATTCCCGGTACTGGCTCCCCTGGCTTCTCTTGGGGCTGAGCAGGCCGATTTCCTCATAATAGCGCAGAGTTTCTCTGGTAAATCCCAGATGCCGGAACACGTCTTTGGTATGGTAGATTGCAGATGCCTGGTCACCGCCCCCGTGATCCGCTGTAAAAAGATCCCCGTTCCCTTTCCTCTTCCTGTCAACACTCTATGAATGGTTCTGGATGTCCTTTTATAAATATAGTTTTCTCCTACCTAATTCTTTCAAGCATCTCTGAAACAAATTGATAGGACTGCTGTACTGCTTTATCATAATTTCTGTTGATTGCCTCCTGCCCGGCCTCTTTATCATTATCGGAAATGGAACGGATCGCAATAAACGGAATCCTGTTCAGATAACAGGCATGGGCCACGCCTGCAGTTTCCATATCAATACACAATGCATCCGGATGAATCGGTTCCATATACCTGTCTCCTGTTGTTGCAACCCCAAAATGTATTTTCCGCCCTATCCTTCCGGCTGCCTCTTTTGCCAGAGCAGTCAATCCGTCATCTGAATAGAATACCGGCTCTTTCATCATCGGAAAATCTGTATATATCTCATTATCCGTATCATGGAATACAGATGCGGTACATACTACCGTATCAAAGACCTGTACCTCTTTTTTCATCCCGCCCGCTATTCCTGAAAAAATAATTGCATCCACATCATATCTGTCGATTAAAAGCTGTGCCGTAATGGATGCGTTAATCTTTCCACAGCCAGAATAAACTGCCGTTGTGCACATATCCTTTATTGTACCGTTATGAAACGAATGCATTGCACATTCATCCATTTCCCTGAGCCGCATAACGGACAGGTATGGGGCAAGTTCTCTGGCCGTTGCACACATAATCCCGATTTTACTTTCTTTACCAAATCTTTATTCATAGTCTGCTCCCTAATCGTTTCCATATATGTCTCTGTTTCTAATTATAATCGATTGTTCTTCTCCCCACAATGCAGCCTACTTCAAATAAGCAATTCTCCATTGGCCGACTTGTTTCAAAAAATCCCCTTCCAGGCCGTCCGGGTCCAGTTTCCCGGCGGATAGCATCTGCCAGAGACTGTGAAACAGATAGCTGTCAATCTCCTCCGACAGCATAAAAAATTTCCCGTTCATCGAACCCCCCTGTATCTGTTTTTGTCTATAGTTTTCTCAGCAGTGATGGTCCCTGTCTGGTAAGGATCACGATACATACCACCGCAAACAGAGCGAATACCCCTATGGGCAGCACCAGCGCAATCCAGGGAACTGTTTTACTGCCCAGATAATAGAATCCTGCTGCCACCCCAAGTACCGCCATGGAGCCGAACATTGCCAGTACTGTGGCCATAGACTGCTTGATAACGACCGTTTCATTCACCGCATCAAGTTTAGGAAAGCACAGACCCATAAGCATTCCAAAGGCAGCATGCCCTATGGCGAAAAGCAGTGTGGCAATGAGCAGCTCCGCCCCCTGCCGCAAAGAAAAACCAAAAGCAATCGAAATACACAGCCCGGCAATTACGGTGCAGGGCAGGGTCAGCAGAAGTTGAAAGCCAACTTTAACCCAGAGCAGGGAGCTTTCCTCTATGGGGGATTCCCGCAAAATCCACAGGTATTTTCCCTCCAGGCTGATGGAAGGTGCTGTGATGGGGCAGGTGCAGAGACAGAAACCAATCACGGCTGCCGCCATAGGAAGCAGTGGGAAAGGATACCCTGCCATTTCCACATAAGCCAACAGTTTCTCTCTCATAATCAGGGAGGCTCCCCCTGCGGCCAGCAACATAATCAGACCGATACCGGCATTCCAGAAGTACATGGGCGTACCAAAAAAGCGCTGCATTTCCTTTTTCAGCAAAGCCTTCCTCTGTCCGGAGGCAGTCTGTTCCGAGAGTTTATAATTGCTCTGTACGGACCGCGCAGCAAAAGCAGTCACGGCCTGACGGTATCCACGGCCAAGGCCCATTACCACCAGGGCAAAAGGGAACACGCAGCACAGGACAAAGGCCAGCAGCAGTCTCCAGTCTCCCATAATGCCTTCCCCCATCCACAGCATGAGCGCCGCCCAGGTAAGGGAGTTTTTCACTCCGGCGGCATTCTCAGCAAGGCTGTTAATCATACCGCTTAGATGAAACGAGAAATAGAACACTGCTGCCATGAATATTCCCATCACAATATTCTGCCCCAACGCTCTGCGTGACACCCGAACAGACAGAAACGCGACCAGCGCCCCCAGCAATACGGACAGCGCTGTATCCAGCAGCGGAAGGGCCAGCACCGCAAGCCCCAGCCGCATCCAGAACAGCAGGCTAAGCCCCACACCGTTTTGTGTCAGAAACGTACAGATTACCCCGGCGGGAACCAGTACGAAAACGGCGAACAGCAGGTTTTCCAGATAAATGGCGGTTACCCGACTGGCCATCAGCATGGTTGTGGGCACCGGCATACTCAGCAGCAGGTCATTGTCCTTTCCGCCAAATACCACGCCCTTCACCGCAAAGGTGGTAAACAAAAGCCCGCCCACCAGTGCCACCATGCCCATGAATACAAATACCAACACTTCCATATTGGATGGCGCCAGCGCCTTCATCAGCATATAACTGTAAAGCCCGGACAGATACAGACCCAGAAAGGCAATGAGAAAGACTGCGCCCAGCCCGGTAGCCGCTTTTCTCTTACTGCGTCCCCTGGAATTGGTTGAGGAAAGAAGCATAGACCGGAGGCTGACGTTCAACAGGACAAAAAATTTATTCATCGCTCCCCCTCCAGTTCTAAAAATACGCTTTCCAGGGAGGAATCCCCCACCAGTTCTGCCGTGGGGCCGCTTTGCACCAGTTTCCCGTTTTTGATAATGGCAATCTGGTCGCATAGCTTTTCCGCCACCTCCAGTACATGAGTGGAAAAAAATACCGCTGACCCGCTTTGGCATAATTCTGACAGATAACCTTTCATTATATGTGCAGCCGAAGGGTCCAGACCTACAAATGGTTCATCCAGAATCAGCAGCCTGGGCCGCCGGATAAAAGCAGAAATCAAAGCCAGCTTCTGCCGCATCCCATGAGAGTAGCTGCCAATGGGGGAACCCAGATTGTCCGTGAGTTCAAAAGCATCGGAAAATTTGCCAATGTCTGCGGTACGCTGATCTGCAGGAATGTCATACAGATCGGCAATGAAATTGAGGTAATCAATCCCTTTCATAAACTCATAGATGTCCGGGTTGTCCGGCAGAAAAGCGGTGACACGTTTCGCCTGCACAGGAGCCTTCTTAATATCGTGGCCGTCAATGATGATGGTGCCTTCCGTAAAGTCCATCACTCCGGCCACAGCCCGAAGGGTGGTGGTTTTTCCTGCTCCGTTATGGCCAATAAATCCATAGATCTCACCTGGCCCGACATGCAAGGTCAGGTCATCCACCGCCTTCTTTCCACCGGGATACGTTTTCGAATAATGTTCAATATGAAGCATCGGTAAACTCCTTTCGTCATTTCTTTATCCATTTTCCTTCTCTACATAATCTATGTTATACTTCTTAGTCTTTCCACAACAGACTGTTTATTCATGGCACTGGTAAGAATACGCGCCATGCATGCAATCACAGCCTGGTAAACCATATAACCGCCTTCCGCAAATTTCTCCGCCTCC
Source organism: Lachnospiraceae bacterium (assembly GCA_910575775.1). Lineage (GTDB taxonomy): Bacteria > Bacillota > Clostridia > Lachnospirales > Lachnospiraceae > UBA3282. The sequence continues at coordinate 7,669 of CAJTEY010000010.1, forward strand.
ATACCCATGACTCCCACTCTGTAATTTCCCATCCCGCTTTCCGTTATCCGATTATAACTTCCTTCCACCAGTTTCTCATTATAAGCCGCAATATCCCTGGCTATTTCTCCTTCTTTAATTATATCCCAAAATGCCATCCATAAAATAGCGAATGATTATTTTCCCCGAAATGTCACCTATCAAAAATCCGATGATGCTTCCCACAACATATCCGCAGATGGTCATTGGTGCATGATGGACTGACCTCCTATCACCACTTCTCCGTCATCCGCATAATCCAGTCCTCCGATCAGATTTAATAACGTGGTTTTTCCGCTTCCATAATACTTTTTCAGATGAATTGTCTTTAAAATCTCCATGCCGCCCACTATACATTCTGTCCAAGCTCAAAACTACCATAAAGTCAGCAACCCCACAGCAAGATGATGGGGCATCCAACATTCCCACATACTATTTCATACCCGTAATACCACCTTATTGCCCCAAAGCCTTTTTCAGATCCTTTATATATAAAGCCTGCTGCCTTTTCAGATACGCCCCGATAAACAGTTTCATAAACCATCTTTTTGCTGTAACGTCCTCCGTGAAATCAATCGTTGTTACGCCGCCCTCGCCGGAAAAAATCCCTGTCCAGTGACCATGCATGTTATCATTCTCCATATCAAATTCCCATCTTTTGCATTCTTCCCTTGCAGTAACAGTAAAAACTGTCTGATAACCGGAGGTTGTGTGTTCCACAAACCGTTTCCCATCTATGATCTCCACTTTGCTTAAATCACTGCGCCATGCGGTATCCTCCAGCGAAGTCACAATATCCCAGACCTTTTGCAGTTCTGCGTGAAAATCTGCTCTTATATTTGAAACTGCCATCTTAATAATTCCTTTCTTTTAAGTATACCCTTTTCCACTGTCCAACTCTTTCCAGGAAATCCTTTTCCAGAAAATCCGGAGCCAGCTCTCCGATTGAAAACATCTTCCAGTAGCAACGCTTGACAATGGTAAACACACCATTGAATAAGACGCTGGGGGCAAGAAATTAGATTTTCCACTCAAAAGAAACGCGCTCGGCGGTGGCTTGGACCTGGGAGAGAATGATGTCGGCCACCTGCCGCCGGTCGTCAAAGTCGATGTTGTCCCAATTCCCCAGGTGGGAGGACAAATACTCGATCTTTTGCGGGGAGACGCTTTCCGCGTTCAGTGCGGCAATCTCCTTTATCAGCCCTTGACGGCGGGTGTCCAGCTCCTCAATCTTCCCGTTGGCGTAGGACATCAAAACCGCGCTGGCCCCGGTCAGGGTGTTCAACAGCTTCTCAATCTCGTCCTCCACCTGGGCCAGCTCCACATTCAAAGCGGTCAGCCTGGGGTTGACTGTCTCGGCCTTGGCGGTCAACGTCTGAAACTCGGAGAGCTTATGTACCATCGCCTCATAGACAAACTGCTCAAACTCCGCCGTCCGAAGCGTCCCGCAGCCCTCGCAGCTCATATTGTCTGCCCGCTTGGTGCAATAGAGGTATTGGGTCCCCGCCCGGTTGCCCAGGCTTTTCAGCGCCCGCCCACAGTGGCCGCACTTCATCTTTCCGGCCAGCCAGGTATTTTTCGGTTTGCGCCCGCCCTGGAATGTGATGTTCGCCATCAGCTTTTTCCTGCACCGCAGCCAGGTATCGGCGGGAACAATGCCCTCGCTGGGGGCCAGTACAAGGATCTGATTTTTCAGCTCCTTGTTTTTTCGTTCCTGCACGTCCCGGCCCTGGTAGAGATAGCAGCCGTTGGTCCCGGCGAAGTCCGCCGCCTCGTTCACCACCACGGCTCCCTGCCCCTTGAAAAACTCGTACAGCTCCAGGTCAGCCTGGGCGTAAATCGGGTTGCGGAGCATTTGAGAAATGAAGCCCCGGCGTAATTCCTTTTCATACACCAGGATACCCTCCTGGGCGAAGTACCGGGCGATGTCTCCGAACGACGTGGACGGCTCGGCGTACATCTCGAACATTAGGCGGACGATATTCGCCGTGGCGGGGTCCGGAATCATCATTTTCGTGCGGATACCCTGGATGGTGGTGGGCTCCAGCTTGAAGCCGTAGGGGGCCGCGCCGCTCATGTGGAAGCCCCGCTGACACCGGGAGTAGTAGGCGTCGGTCACTCGCTTCTGGATCGTCTCGCGCTCTAACTGAGCGAACACGATACAGATATTCAGCATGGCCCGGCCCATTGGGGTGGAGGTATCGAACTTTTCCGTAGAGGAAACAAATTCCACATTGTACTGCTGGAACAGCTCCATCATGGTTGCGAAGTCCAGGATAGAACGGCTGATACGGTCCAGCTTGTAAACCACCACCCGGCGGATCAGGCCCCGCTTGATGTCGGCCATCAATTCCTGAAAACGGGGGCGGTCCGTGTTCTTGCCGGAAAAGCCCTTGTCCTTGTAGTCCTTGAAATTCCCTCCCCGCAGTTCGTACTTGCAAAACTCGATTTGACTTTCAATGCTGATACTGTCTTTGCGGTCCACAGACTGTCTCGCGTAGATAGCGTCAATGCAATTTTCCATTGTCGGCTCCTTTCCGTATCGGAATGGAGCTGTCAACCTTTACAAGTATATTATACCAAAGACAGCCCCAAATCACAAGGATGTGGGGGAACGCAGAAAGACAGCACCCGAAAAAGTGCTGCCTTTCAACCTTGCTCCACATCTGGTCACGGTGTCCAGAGGCCAGCAGGGATCAATCCATTTCGATCTATAATTGACAAATGCTTGCGCCGTATTTGCCACGCACCCCGGCACAGGGGAGCATCCCAGGCCGCCGGCGGCTCCGGCTGTCATAGCTCCGCAGGATTGCGAAGCTCCCCCGCAAGTCCATGGGAGGGCGTGAGCAAGTTTCATTGTCCCCCGCGCTGTCGTCGCGCCCGGCTTGCCAGGGCCGGGTCAAAGGCTTGCGTTAATCGCTCGACCCGCTTTTGTCACCTCCTCAAGCGGGCTGTCCTGGCGGCGCGCCTTTCGTCGCTCATCACACGGGTTTTGTGCCTGGAATACTGTATATTCAGTTGTCCTCAAAAAGCGTATAAGCCTCCTTACCTATCAGGCGGTTTTTAGGCGATTTCGGATACCCCTCAATGAAAATTTTTCAAAAGTTCAGAGAGATTTTTCAGGCCCCGGCGGATACTGTCGCAAACGGCACTCCCCTCCACATTTTCGGCCCTGGCAATCTCGGACTTCTTCTTGCCCAAGATATAATGGGCATACACTCTCCGGGCCTGAATGGGCGGGAGCTGGTCAAGAGCGGCGTAGAGGGCGGAGCGGTTTTCCTTGTCCAGAATAATCTCCTCCGGGGTCAGGGGCGGGAACATCACATCCGGCTCAAAGCCGGGGTCAGCGTCCAGGGAGCACTCGTTATGCTCCCGCTTGCGGCGCTTGTAGCTGTCACACTGACGGCCCCCGGCAGAGAGCACAACGGCGATCTCGTCGGAGACTTCCAGGGTGATATTTTCGGTCATGTGGGGATAGTAGCGGTTCAATTTGATGGTCGTCATAAGTAACCTCCATTTCGATACGGGGCGGGAAGGGACAGATCGAAATGGAGGGGCGGGGAGCGGCAGCGGGCCTCTGGACACGGTGTCCAGAAGCACCGCCTGGATAGAAAAACGCCCGCATAGCGCAAGGCTATACGGACGTACCGGGGCGACAGGATATTACAATTTTCGCAGTTATGGCCAGGGCTTCCCTTTAGAGAGGGTGGGCTTTTTTTGACAGCAAACTATAAGAAAAGGACATGACGATACCTCCCAGATACCGCCGTGTCCTTAAAAATGGGCGACTTTAACACACCCTCCGTTTTCCATTTTTTCAAAAGAAAGCGGCGGCTTTGAAATTTGTTATTTCAAAACCGCCGCAAGGCTATTTATATTTTGTTTGGGCGTGGTGATACCATCCGCCGTAAAAACGGTTTTTTATTTTCCGTTGCAGGCCGCTTTGTTTTTGGGGGTTAATCAAACATGGAGGATGCTTGAAATATATAATAATTCTTTACAATCGAAAGCTGTACAGCGTTTGTGCTATTGTTATCTGCGATTGCATTTAGTTTGGAAAACACCTCGTCCGACGACATTTCAGCAAGAGTTTCGAGATTAGTATCATACCAAAAAGATTGAATATCATTGATTGCGTTTGCAAGTGCCGTGTCCCGTTCTCCGACTGTGACTACTTGAGGATCAAGGTGATAAGAAACGCCATACATCAAACTTACCCATGTGGGCGGGTCAGTTTCCTGGCTTTCTCTTGCAAGTTCAAAACTCAAATCAGGATCAATCACTGGACTGCCATAAGAGTTCTTTACTAATATTGCGTTTTCAATATTTGACGCTCTTATGGTTAAAGCTAAAAAGTTCTTCTCCTCCGTTGTGAGGTGTGCGGGGAAGCTATATGTTGCGATATCGTTTTGGATAATATCCTCGTGTTCCTCTGAATGTTGATTTCCCCAATCCAAAAGGGCTTTGTCAAAATCGGCAACAGTCTGGTTAAGATAGTCTGCTGATTTTAACGCTAACAATGATTGATAACCGTCTTCGGCCCCCAAAGAAGATTTAGACGTTTTGTTTGTAGCGTCATCTCTGTGAATGATTGAGGGGACGGAAATCGAATTGTTATTTTTTGTCGCCGCCGAAGTTGCAAAGGCTGTTGTCACACAGACAACCAATGCCAGGGCTAGGGCGAGAGAGAGAATAGACGATTTTTTGATTTTCATAATTGCTGTAATCCTTTCTTCTATTGCGTTTTTACTGAAATTGTTGCTCAATGGGTTCAAGCCGCTCCGTGATTCTTCCATACTGATCAGCACCCTCGCATAGGCCGCCTTTGCTGTTTCTCCGAAAAGGCGGACAACCGCCTCATCGCAGGACAGCTCAATGTCCCGGTTGGCAAGAACATACATCACCCAAGCAAAGGGATTAAACCAATGCACACACAGCGCCGCAATCAACACCAGTTTTGTGATGCTGTCAAAACGCCGGATATGCACATACTCATGCGCCAAAACATATTGCAACGCCTTTGTGTTTTCCCAATCAGTGGATATGGGCATTAAAATCACGGGACGGAATACGCCGTAAGTCAGCGGAGCAGAAAACCGGCTGGACTGTCGAATAGAAATCGGACGTTTCAGTTGGTGGGCGTTCAGCCAACTTTTGATGAAGTCGTTTTTCACTGGCAGGGAAGTTTGAAATTCCTGTCGGCACTTCCAATACGCTGCTACAAAAACCATAGCGCAGATCAGTGTACCAGCGGCCCAAACAGCTCCCCAAATAGAAACGGTACTTGTGGTATTGCCAATATCACCGGGCATAGTAGCCATTTGCCCTATCGTATCAATCGGCAATACCTTGTCAATCTGTGGGACTTTTGTTGCGGCAATCCCGGAAGTTTGACTGCCTATCAGCGAATATACGCTGAACATAGAGGGGAGGGAAAACGGGAGCAACAGCCGCGCAACCGCTATTCCCCAGAGTGCCAGGAAAGTCTTTTTGGGTAACAAACTGATTGCCAGGGCGCGTATAATGGTGATTGCCAAAATCATCACGGCCCCCGCAAAGCTCATTTGCAATAGGCTCATTTGCACCACCTCATTCCAAATCCCCAACAATCTGTTTCAGCTTTTCAATTTGCTCGGCACTCAGTTTTTTTCGCCCCAGCAAAGCCGCGAACAGCTTGTCGGCAGAGCCGTCATATACCCTGTCAATCAGCTCGTTTGTTTCCGCTTCCTGTACTTCCGCCTGCGGCACAAGCGCATGGCACATGAAACCAGGCTCGGAGCGTTCAATAGCCCCCTTTTTAATGCAACGCTTAATCAGGGTATAGGTGGTATTTACATTCCAGCCCAATTCCTCGGTCAGCAGTTTGGCGATATGTTTCGCGGGAACGTCGCCATCGCGCCAAAGGACGGACATCACTTTCAGTTCAGAAGCAAACAGCTTAATGTCCATTTGGTAACACCTCCTTTTTAAGACTGTGGTAGTGGCTACGCTCATATACTACCACAGTCTTAATTGCTTGTCAATACTACTTTGGTCTTAAAAATAAAATTTGGATAAACCTTGTGAATGGTTATCACACGCTAAAAGCACTACTCCATTTTTGCACCGTTTCCGGAGGACGCGCTAAACGGCAAGCAGGGCGAGTGTCAACACACTCACCATTTTCGCCTTGCGAAAATGCTTGTTGAGGTTGCACCCCAAACCCGCCGGAGGCCTCTGGACACCGTGTCCAGAGGCCTCCCTGTCTGCGGCCCGTCGCTTTGCTCCTGGGCCTTACGCGCTTACAGCGCAACCACCTCCGAAAGCCTCTCCAGCAGTTCGGAAAGCGGCCCCCATAAGTCCGCATAATCTTTTTGCAGGGCCTTGATTTCATCCGGGTAAACCCCGCCGTTGATATTCTCTCGGACCGCGATTTGATTGAGGTTATTCGCACACCGCCTTTGCAGAGAAACGATCTCCTTAACGGGCGCAAGGTCAACATGAAGTACGTAGCCATTGAGCGCCATTTTCCGCATATAGGCCGAAAGGTTGCGGATTCCAACATCCGCCATGCGCTCCCGGATTTTTGCCTGTTCGTCCGGGGACAGCCAGACACAGACGGACGTGCTCCGAACACGTTTTTTCCCAGCGACCAGCGTTGACTGGTTTTGGGGGCCGTAAGACGCTGATTTTTTACCGCTCATAGATACCTCCTGTAAATTCAGATGTTGACAGTATTTTAGTGAATTGGGCCTGGGGAATGATACTATACCACCCCTCAAAGAACCGGGGCCGGAAACCCTTGCGGGGCAAGGAATTGAAATTGCTAATTGTCCACACATCAGCTTTGGAAAAGAAAGCGATTTGAGGGGAAGCGGTTCGACCCTATCCCCCCGCCCTTTCCCTATCCAAGGAAAGGGGGCGGCTCTGGAGGATATATTCCCCGTCGCGCCTTGGGAGGTAGCACAGCCGGGACAGCCAGTCAAGGGTGCGGAGCACCGCCGCGCAGCGGCGGCTTTGCCCTTGACAGGTAGCCCCGGTTGTGCTATGGGTGGCGCGGCGACGGGGGATATATCCGGCAGAGCCTCCGTGGACGGAACGGTGAAAACGGGCGGGGGCGCTTCTGGTCACGATGTCCAGAACACATACAAAAACACCGCTTCGTTTTTAGCGAAAGCGGTGTTTTGCGTAAGGTTGACAGCCCATTATGTTGTTAGTTTTCTGTTTCCCTTTGTCAAGAGAAGATAACAACTGAGAAGATAACCGTTAATCTCCTCTAACAGCAGCTGCGTATCAATACCCGGCCGGAACAGGTCCATATCTGCCGGTCCCTGTATATCTTCTGTTCCGTGAAGATATGCTGTCTTATAATGATTCTGAAGTTCTTCCCTGATTTCCGGGTTTCCCTCATGAATACGCAGCCTGCCAGAACCCTCTAGCAGAGAATCTCAAACAAATCCGTGGTCTGCGTATCTCCCTTCCTTACTTTTTCACGGTAAAGCCTGCATGCATGTTCCCAAAGGTACAGATACAGTTCCTTTTTATTTATGAAATAATGAAACAGCAGAGATTTGGATACTCCGCCGGCATCCGCAAGCCTGGACATGGACGCATTTTTATAGCTGTTCCTGGAAAACACTTCATATGCCGCATTTATGATCTGCTCCTGCCTTTCCTGGGGAAGTGCAAAAAACTTCTCGTTCATCCCGAACCTCCTGATTCCTTTCCCATTCTGGTATTTGCGGAAATTAGACGTCCCCGTCCTTCTGCCTTTACCATGGTTTCCAGTTCCTTCGCCGCATCCTTTCCAATCCACCTCAATACCTTGCTTTCTCCTTCCATCCACTCACGCGCCAGTAAAAGCGCCTTTTCGTTATAATGAAAGTTCTTTTTTCCAATTTCCCTCAAAGCAGTAGAAACCGCCTTTTTCACATACTCCCGTCCATCATCCGCATACCGCGTAACCAGCTCCAGATAGCTGTCCACAGTTTCATCCGTCAGCTTCCTGTCATGTATCACAGAAGCTGCAATCAGCACAAATGCCGCCCTTTTTTTATATAACTGCGGTTCCTGTATCCACTTTGCAATAAAAATATCCCTGCTCTTCATCTTAAAAAATAAATTTTTACACAGGTGGTCGCATAAATCCCAGGAAACCACATCAAGGAGCAGCCTTTCCGCCTCAGCATCTGTTGTCGCCTTCGGGTTCATCAACAAGACCGCCAGCATCCTTGCCTCGTGGTATTTTGTATTCCACAGTTCAAATGCTAGCTCCTGCGATTTCCCGGCTTTCCTTGCAAGGCCTCTTACTACGGACGTTGCCACACCAATACTGTTTTCGACCGGTATCCCCATCCGAATCATATTTTCCCTGTATTTCTCAGAAGCCTGTGCCCTAAGCTCATTTATCATCTCCTGACCATCCATCAGTATCCCCCTTTCGGTTCCATGCTCTTCTTATCGTACAGGAAGCCAGTATTCATAGACTGCGTCTTCCGGGTCTGCATGGAGATACACCTCAATATCCGGTATCTCGACATAGGTGTAGCCAGACGTAGGGAGCCACTGGGTAATGACACGCCTTTCCAGTTCCTGAAGGGTACGGTTCGTTCCCTTTCCTTCAAAAACCGCCCATTTGCATGCCGGAATCTGATATTCTTCGTATTTTCCCGGCTTCTGATCGGAACGGACAGCAATCAGATATTTCCAGTCTTCCGTATGATGGATACTGACACCGAGAAGTCCCTCCGGCTTTCCCTCTGCCATGGAGATTAATCTGGCAAGTGTTCCGTCTGCCAGTGCGGCATCCCATACCGCTGGTATCCTTTGAAAATTCTCTGTCAGTTCTTTCGACAGGGGACAGGACCGTCCCAGTATGCGGAACGCTTCTTTTTCCTCTATCCTGAACTGCAACGGCACCCCTCCGTGGATTGCCATGGAAAAAGAAATGGGCGGATATGCCTGAAATGATACCGATTCCGTTTTTACAGCAGAGGGCGTGATTCCATGAAAATTCTTAAAAGCCCTGGTAAACGCAGTGGGAGATTCATAACCGTACTTCATGGCAATATCCGTTACGTTCCCATTTCCCTTTTGCAGTTCCACGGCAGACAAAGACAGCCTGCGCCGCCGTATGTATTCCCGCAGTGTCATGTCTGTTATATATAAAAACATCTGTTGGAAATAATAGGAAGGGCAGCCCGCAATTCTGGCTACCTCCTCATAATCCAGTTCCCCATCCAGATTCTCTTCTATAAAATCAATCGCCTGGTTCAACCGATTTATCCAGTCCATCGTGTTCCCCCCCCCGCTGTTTTAAGTATAGCCGATTCTCTCACAAAAAACCTCGCATTTGAACGATACGAATTGATAGCCCGAAAGAACTCACTCCCATTTAAAAAATTTCACGGCCGCGCCTGCGCACAGAATGGTAACGATTCCCATAACCGCTGCCGGTACCCAGACAGGTTCCGTATGCATCCCCAGAAAAGCCGCCTTCATAAGCTGTATCCCCTGTGTCAGCGGGAAAAGGGCCACGATTTTCTGCATCATCTTGGGCATCACTTCAAAGGGCAGCGTGGCTCCGGAAAAAATCAGCATGGGAAAGTACAAAAGGCAGGCAATCACACTGGCCATTTTTTCATTTTTCGCAATGCCGCCCACCATCATCCCGATGCTTAAGGTGGAAACCAGGGTAAGGAGCCAGCTCCCAAGGAATGCCGCCGGGCTGCCCGGAATCCTTACGCCCCAGAATACCGTTGCCATAGGAAAAACCAGGGCCATGGAAACCGCGGCATACAGCACATAGATGGTAAATTCCACCCCCAGCAGCATCACCGGGCTGATGGGCGTCACCCGGAACCGTTTGAGGATCTTCCGTTCCCGGTACCCGGCTACCACCAGAGGCAGTCCCATCAGGTCCCCGGCGCAGATGGAGATGGTACAGACCGCGCTCATGGACTGCTCCAGGAACGTGTACTCCGCCCCCGGAAAAGCGGGCTTTTTCTGGTAAATGAAACCAAGGATGACCAGTACCACAACCGGCATAATGACGGCAAAAATCACCATGTTCATATTCCGGATATTCAGCTTCAGTTCTGTTTTTAAAAGACTGAAAAAAGTCCTCATGCCACAACCTCCCCTTTTCTCAGAATACAAATCTCATCGCAGAGGGCTTCCACCTCATCCATGAAATGGGAGGTGAGAAAAATGGTCAGCCCTTCGCCCTTTAAATCCTCAAGGATCTTCCACACCGTCCGGCGTGCCCTTGCGTCCAGCCCGGTGGTCAGCTCGTCCAGGAACACAAGCTTTGGGTTCGGTATCAACGCCAGGACAATAAACAGCCGCTGGCGCTCCCCGCCGGAAAGACTTTTCACGGTGTTTTTTATCTTATCCCCAATCCCGAAGCGTTCACAAAGCTTCTTCCAGTCTGCCGGCCTCTCATACAGGCAGGCGGTTTCCCTGCAAAGCTCGGCTACCTTGATCTCCGGCTGGTAATCCCCTTCCTGAAACTGGACACCCACTTTCTGAAACACGGTGCGCCGCTCCTTTTTTGCATCCTGCCCCAATACCAGGGCGGTTCCTCCATCGGCCTGTTTCGTTCCCAGGATGCATTCGATGGTGGTACTCTTTCCGGCGCCGTTTGCCCCCAACAGGCCAAAGACCGTTCCGGCCTTGACAGACAGATTCAAGCCCTTCAACACAGTTCTTCCCTGATAGCTTTTGGTAAGGCCCGTTGTTTTAACAGCCTCTTCTGTTTTCTTTCTCGTTTCGCTCATCTTATCCTCCTTTTTCCGGTAACGGTATGCACGACTACTGCTGCTTTTTAATTGCCCGAAGCTCGATGTATCCCCTCTCCTCTCTGGGTTCCAGCTGGATGCGGGGGCTTTCCTCGTCCCACTCGTATCCGATCACAGACGGGTCATAATGGTCGATGGCATATTGTACGGCAAGAATCGCCTGGGAATAATCCTCCTCCCGGAAAGGCTCCCCCTGAACCGCCAGATACTCGGCGGCAGGCAGGGAAATGACATCAAACCCCTCCGGGATTTCCCCCTGATAATCCGCCTCTGCCTCCACACCCTGTACATAGGTGGAAGTGCCGGGCTTTTTATAGGCTTCCGGCAGCCACAGGCAGACCGGCTCCCCGCAGAGGGAATCCATACTTTTTAATATTCCCTAGACCTCACAGCTCACTTCGTCACAGTATGCAAAATAATCTTCCGCTTTTATTCCTCGTTTGATGATGACCTTTCGCTTCGGTTTCCGGATCACCTGGATAAATACGCTCTGGAGATTTTTCATTTCCATATCCAAAACATCCTTTCTCAGTTCTCCGAATTTCACGCCGTATGGGATAAACAGGGCAATCGGCACCGGGTCCTTCAGATATTCCCCCGGCCTGCAGCCGAATTCCCGGTAAAAGGCACGGATATACCCGTCCACACTGCCAAACCCGCAGTCAAAGGCCGCCTCCGTCACAAGGCACTGTTCCTCCTTCAGCTGCATGGCAGAACGGGAAAGCCGGAGCCTGCGAATGTATTCTGCCGGCGTCACACCCAAAAGCTCCTTAAACAGCCGGTAGGAATGCCAGGGAGAAAACAGGGAGACGGCTGACAGCTGTGCCAGTGTGATATCCGCTTCCAAATGGGCTTCGATATAATCCTGCATCCTCTGAACCGCCGCTGTCTGTTCTTTCAAAATAAACCACCTCTTTCTTCTCTGAACTGCTGCCTTGGAGTTCCTATTTTATAATGATCCCCGCTTTTTGTCTCGACTTTTTTTGCTGTTTCCAGATTTCTGTCCCCAGAACCCGTTTCAGTTCTGTCAGCTCCATCCTGCACATCTCGCTGATGTCATACCCGGCAATCTTGCAGGGCAGAGCCACCCCGTTCAGGCGTTTCCCGTGACAGAGGGAGCAGCCGGCTCATCATATTGTGAATACCCTCCACCTGCTTTGATACCCGTTTCCCGCCCGGCTCCTCCTTTTTGTCCGTTACAAGTCCACTGTGCTTTAAGACCGACAGGTAATAAGATATGGTTGCAAATGTAATGGGAAAGTTCTCCTGTAGTTTTCCCGCTTCCATAGGTCCTTCCGCAAACAGGAACAGAATCTCTCTGCGTGTCTCATTTGACAGTGCCTTAAACCGGGCGTCCATAACCACATTCCTGAATCATAATCAGAATTTCTCCCCTGCTACATCCAAGGGGCATAAGCCTTTCATACAACTTCCTGGTTAAATCTGCCTGCTTCTTATACCGCAGTCTCTGTATCAGAAGCTGGTCATCCGTCACAAAAATCCCTGCTGCCCCATGGATACAAAAGCGGCGATAATGGCCGTCCGCTGCTTCATCCCATGGGAATAGGATGTGATCACCTTTCCCAGGCTGGGAGTCATCTCAAAAAGCTCCCCGTATCGTTCCACCCGTTTCCTGCGTTCTTCGGAAGGAACCCTGTAGATATCCGCAATAAAATTGATGTACTGGTAACCGGTCAGATGCTCATAAAGATTCGGATTGTCCGGGATGTAGGCCATCTGCCTTTTTCACTCCAGGGGATGGGTTCGGATCGACTCTCCATGGATCAAGATCTCCTCCTATTCAAAACCGTGGATGCCAACCACCTCTTTTATAGTTAAAGTCTTCCCCGCTCCGTTCGCACCGATAAAGCCGCAGATTTCCCCGGCCCTGACGCTAGAAAAGAAGCTGTTTCCCCTGAAGACGCCACATGGAAAACACCTTCCCGGTTCCCCTGCTCTATGAAATGGGCAAAATATTCCGCGACACTGACGCAGAGCTTGTGGAAAACCGATCCAGCATATAGCGGTTCTCGTCCAGATCCGCAGCCTCCTGCAATACGGAATTTTCTGCGGTTATATCCTGCTCCTTTACAAGGGTAAACTCCATAAACAAACGGATCTTTTCTTCCGCCCCCTTATTTGTGGACTACAAATGAAAAGTTGTCTGTTTTAGCAAATAATACGCAAAACATCTACTATGATACTTTTGGATAATACAAATGCGAATAAACTGTAACGCCTGGGTATGGACAGTGGATGCCAGCGGATATTTTCTAACTTTTAAGAAGTTTCTTATTTTCAGGCCTTCTCGAAATCGGTCAATGGAGGTAAAATTGACAGAAGAGGATAAAATCAAAGCGTTATGTGGAGGCATCTGCAAATATGAAAAGATATATTGCATTTTTACAACAGCGGCAATGTGATTTTTTCAAGTAATGAAGATGAGGAAACCTATGACAATCTTATTTTTATTATGCCGCCCGCCACATTTGCTGATGTTTTCAACGAAATTGGGGAACCCGAAGAAGAGTTGGAAAAAATAAGGGATTACAAAGGAGCAGTATTCTGATCTTTTACATTGAAAAAGACATAAAGCGGAAGGATTGACAAATCAATGAAAATCGAAAGATGCAAAAAAGAGCCCTTCATCGTAATAGGAAAAGAAGGGGCAACAACGGACGGAACAGACTTTATTCAAAAACTATGGAACGATGCGAATTCCCACTTTGGGGAAGTCGCACATTTGGCAAAGAAAGATGAGAATGGAAACATTAGTGGAATATGGGGTGCGATGTCTGACTTTTCCCGTTCCTTCCAGCCTTGGGAAGGATTCAATCAAGGACTTTACCTTGCAGGCGTGGAATGTAAGGATGATTCAGAAGCCCCTGACGGTTGGACAAAGTGGGTAATTCCCGGCTATGAATATATCTATGTAGAACGTGAAAATGAGGATACCTTCTCAGAAGTTATCAAATATCTGGAAGATAATGGTATTTCATTGGCAGGAGCCGTTCATGACTTTACCTGTCCACAAACTGGAAAGGGATACATGTTTTTCCCAATTAGAAAATTGTAAAAATTGATTCCTTAAATAATCATCTTCCGTTTTAAGACCTCTTCAAGTCTTGCCGAAATCGGTCAATGGAAGTAAAATCGGGAAAAGAGGGCAGAATCAGAAATCTCAGTGATGGAGGAAAATATAATATGTTAAGATCAATGATGCAGGTATTTGTAAAAAACAGCATGGAAGCAGTGGCGCTTTACCAAAAGGCTTTTGATGCCGAACTCCTATGCGCTTACCCTGACGGTAGCGGCGGCTATATGCATTCCGAACTGAACGCCTATGGACAAATATTGGCTGTTTCGGAAATTTCTGAGGATGTTGCTATAGGAAATACGATGATGTTCTGTTTCCACCTTGGAGAAGGCCATGAAAAACAGATCCAAAAAGCTTATGAAGTACTGAAAGAAGGGGCATCAAACGCTACCCCTGTGGGCCCATGTGATTATAGTCCATGCCAGTTTACGCTCATTGATAAATTCGGCGTGTTCTGGTGTCTTTTTGTATGAAGAAAACAAATTATAACGGCATAAGGCTTCGACAAGTTTCGTATGGTCTCTTTTATACCTTTTTAATATTGAAACCAGGACACTTTCGGATATACCATCAAAGTTAATTGTATTAAAAAATAAATTTTTCTGTCACACAGAGGGAACAAAACCGTCTAATTAAACATACGGAGAAAATTTTCCACAGGAGTGCCGCAAAACTTATGCACAGGAATGAAAAGATTTTCTGTAAACATTCCGTTACAAATCTCATTTGCACTTCAGAAAAAAGGATCTATGAATCCATTCATCAACGAAGAATTACTGGAGTTGATTCAAAAAGCCACTGCGGGAGACAAGCCGTCCCTGGAAACGGTAATGCTCAGTGTACAGGATCTGGTACTCTACCTGTCCCTCCGTATACTGGGGACCTTATCGGATGCAAAAAATATCTCTTAGGACATTCTTTTAAAGGTCATGACGCATCTGTCATCCTTTAAGGGAGAGAGTGCCTTCTCCACCTGGGTATTCCGTATTGCGGTTAATCACCTCAAGAATTACAAAAAACACATGTTCTCCCAGTTTCCCTTAAGCTTTGATTTCACAGTCTCCCAGTTTCTAATATGCCATGGCCACTGGATTTACAGACAGCAAAAAGACAGAGGCGCACATAAGCAAAACCCCTGTAAAGCCTAAAGAAAATAAGGTCAGTACGGTTCATTTCCTGTTACGGGAAAAGCTGTAGATAACTGCGGCACAGGCAATGAGAATCAAAACACTGATTGCCGCAGTAAGGATATATTGCCTCAATTCCTCCATTCTGGCTCTATGATAATATTCATTTTTCATCGGTGGTTTTTTCTATTACGATTGACGAACCTTTTGATTTATCGCCATTCAGCCACTGCCATTGTTCTGATAGTTCTATTCTGCCATCACTTAAAATCTGTGGTACACTGTGACATTTCCCAATTCTTATCTGGTCGCTCAAATTAATATGCTGATAATAAAAATCTATTTCTCCATTCAAAGAAACCGTTCCCACTATACTCCCTTTTTTTATTTCCCCTCCATAGTAATCTGCCCATAAAATATTCTCATTTTGATGATATAAAAAAAGCGTTTGATTATCCACTTCACCATTTTCAGTATTCATCTTTGGTATAAAGTATTTTCCATCATAAAAAATATCTGTATTCGGAACTGCTATACGTTTCTCCATTACTTCATAAACTAACCTTGCATTTCCATTGATAAATAATTCTTCATGCTTTAAGGTTTTATATCCCCTATGCTCATAAAAACAGGCTGCCGCAAGCGAAGCATCTAAGTAAATAATAGTGTTATTAAGAGATATTTCTTTTTCAAGGCATTGCATAATATAACTGCCATATCCTTTTTTCTGAAAATCAGAAACAACAAACAGTCTTGATATATGATTTTCCTTGCAACTTCCTGTTCCCACTAAACAATCATCCGATAACAAAACTCTGACAAAACCATTTTCTATATCTGTGGCAATGTTTTCCTTTGAATGAAGCCCGCAAAAAAATTCAACTACTCCTTGAGGATAATATAAAGGATAAATAGCGTTAATCGTGTTCTGTACCAATTGATAAATTTGTTCAATGTTTTCTTTTTTTGCTATTTCATATTTCATTAACACACCTCCATTAGCCAATTTTGTCTATGCATAGTGTAACTTGTAAATTTACTGTATTTATTAAACCTTCCCTGTCATAATGCTGTAATGTCCGTACAGTAACATCCATCTTTTTTGCGGCTTCGCCACCAGTCATATAGCCTTGTGGTATCTCTTTATTTTTGTCCATGTCTCACCTCCTGCTCGTAGTATATCTCATTACGTTACGTCACAAGCAAGTGTTTTAGAGATTTTTATCGCATATACGTCTTCAGAAAAATATGCCCGGATCTTGTTCATACTCCCTATTTCATTTCCCTCAGCCCATTTAACCGGATTTTATTCAGCTCCTCTGCATTCAGGCATCCTGACTCAAAAAGTCTTATGTATTCTTTTGACACATCACTGTCAAAAATCAACACATCATCCGAATTTATGGTCACGTCTAACCCGCCCCTGTATAATCTCCGAATGGGGTGGTGCTCCATCTCCTTTATTCGTCCCAGCAAAAGGTTGCTGCTGGGCGTTAGGTTGAGGCGTATTCCCCTGTCTTTTAGGAACTGTATGGCCTCCTCCGATTCCGCCGCCGCGATACCATGCTGCACTTCATCAAGCCGCAATGCCTCCACGCCACGAACAACGTCCTCTGCTGTTCCCCACTCACCAATGTGGGCTTTTAGGCAAAGCCCCTCTTCTTTTGCTCTCCTGTATATGGGGATAAAATTTTCAATCGGCTGTGACAGTTCGTCCCCATACAGGTCAATGGAGTAGAATTCCGGGTGCCCCCAGAAATGTTTCAGGCAGCCCTCCAGATAGTCCACAGGGCAATGCCTGGATAATCCGATCTGGAGCCGCAGGCAAACCTCCGGCGCAATCCGCTCGTTGATTTCCTGGAATGTCTCTATCAGTTCCACAATGTCATTATGGAAAAACTCATTTAACCCCCAGACATCTTCCCCTATCTCCAAGATCGCAATGCCGTCATGCTTTGCCTGGGCAAAAGTTGCCTCTATAAGAAATTTGCGCATATTGCTGCCAGAGAATCTCTCACCAATGTATCTGCTGTTCCAGCCATCCATTTCCCACATAGAAGCCAGGGGCTTTTTGATCGGCTCAATGAGAATCTGCTTCTGCTCATATATATATGCCCTGCTCCCCCCAAGGACAAAATGGTTGTGCAGGTCTGCTTTTGGCACTTCTCTGACAGCAGCAAGGTCATTGTCCTTTAAAGCTGTTATAAACTTTCTTGAATCTCCTGCCATGGTTCCTCCATTTCCCCCACTGGACAGCACAGCTTACTTCAAATATGCTGTCCTCCATTGCCCGACCCTTTTCAAAAAATCCTTTTCCAGTCCATTCGGATCTAACTTCCCAGCGGAAAGCATTTGCCAGACACAGCGCATCAGATAGCTGTCAATCTACTCTAACAGCATCTTTGCGTCAACGCCTGGCCGAAATACGGAAAGATCCAGATCCCCCAGCATCCTGTCCGCCGCATCCTCATATGTTTTATCATAGGACTTCCCGGTTGCCTCCCTGATTTCCGGATTCTCCGCAAAAAGAGCCCATAATGAGAATAAATATTCATCGGGAGCCGTTTTCATAAACTCACATCTTGCCAGAACCTTCTGGGTCATTGCCTCAAAGAAGTCTGACGTTTCTTTGTAATAATACTTCAGCTCTATTTCATTTGATATCCTGTTGATATTCTCCCAGAGGTATAAATACAGATCTTTTTTATTCTGAAAATAATGGAACAGCAGGGACTTTGATATGCCGCCGGCATCCGCAATCCTGGACATGGATGCGTTTTTGTAATTGTCATGGGCAAACACCATGTATGCTGCTTTTATAATCCGTTCCTGCTTTTCCAATGGCAGTTCAAAGAATTTCTTGTTCATTATGGTCCTCCCGGTACTTGTCTGGCCAATCATCCATTTCGTAATTCCGCTCAGCTAACCATTTCAACAGAAGTATTATTGTCAAAAAATTTAGGTAAAAAATAAGAGCTTCCAAACAAATCATTTCACTTTTGAATCATGGTCACGATCTCAGCTGTGAAAATCTATTTTTCTTCCCCTTCTGTTCCTGCCATCCTCCCATGCCCCACCAGAAACTCGGCACTCAGTGTTTCCACCACAAGCCTGTACATCCCTGGCTCCAGCGTGCCGTAAATATCCAGATTATATGTCTCGCTGGCACTCTCCCCGTCCGAAAGGATATGGGCAATATCCTGGAAGCCAACATTATCCGCCCTGACAGGCATTGTGTACCACTGGCCATCTATCTGCTTCTGGAGGGAAAAGTATTCCCCGTAAGTGAACTCTTCCCCGCTGTTATTGGCAATCAATACCGTAATCTCGCTTGTCCCAATGTCCTGGGCAGTCATAGACAGCCCCTCTGCGCCCTCTGCCGGCAGCTCATCCGCTTTCAGCAGGAAACAGCTGTGATATACGGACAAATGCCCTGCATTGGGAAAGTTAAGGACATTCCAGGTATCCTCATCACTACCTTCCATCTCTCTCCATAGAAAGGAGAGATCCGTATCCCCATAGTAAACCGCCCCGTCATTCCTAAGCCAGACCCCGCCGGATGCCGTCACGGAAATGTCATACCCTTCCCCACTGCTGATCCAGATTCCAAAGAAGGGAGTCTCCATCTGGGAGAGAGCCTGTTCATCTGCCGCCTGGAGGGGAATATCATTGATCCTTTTAATCACTTCCTTCTCCGTACTGCTATCATACAGCGTCCTGACCATAACCGTTTCCCCGTCATAATAATACAGTTGGAAAGCACTTGTATCCGGGCTTGCCCCAACAAGGATATTTCCGCCTTTATCATTTTTGTAAAGAAACACGGCAAACAGAACGCCTGCCACAGCCAAAAATAACATGATGAAAAACACAACTGGTATATATTTTGTTTTCTTATTTTGAAATGTCCTCATCGGTATCCTCCTTTATAAACCTTTCTATATTAGAGAAGCCACTGGATAAAGAACTGACTGCGGAAATAATCGGTTAAAGCAGACTCTGAGTATTTTGACAATATGGTCACCGACCAGATTTCAAAAGTAAAACTGCGCTTCACCGTCAGAACTATCGGCTCCTTTTATTATCCTCCTATTGGCCGATTATGGGAAGCCCTAAAACAGAACCTACTATCCTGTCTTTTCCTTCAGCCCTTTCACAATCCCCTTCACAAGTTCTCCGGGAACATGCCGTTCTCGTACTCCTGCCGGGATACCAGTGTGCCTGCAAGCTCTTCAATGGGCACCTTCGGATGCCCGAATCTGAACCGCTGTATATCCCTGCAGTGGTTGATCACCACCTTGATCAGTCATGCCTTTTTTATGAAAGAAATACAGGAAATAAAGATTTCATTTAAGAAAAACTGCCCTCTCCTGACAAGGGTTTTCTCCTTATCAAAAGAGGGCAGGCAATGGTTCAGGCCACTTTTACAATACAAATCTGGGTTGCTTTTAGTCCGCTGTCGGAAGAACTTCCCCATACCTGAATGAACTGGCTGGATGCCAGGTCCGCCGCTGTTGCTGCTGACATTTCAGATCTGGCCCCTCCATCGTAGATTGTTTCTATAGCAAACAGGGTATTTTCATCGTATGTAACCGCAATCTTGTTAAACTCAGAATCATCTCCGCTGCCAGAAGTCACTACGATTTCACCTCCATTAGCTGATTTTTCTGTAATGGCCTCTACCACGGTAAGCTGCCCATCCTTCAGCTCTTTGATATCCCCTTCCAGACTATTCATCCCCATATATTTCCTTCCACTGGTCTTCTGTCAGCCGTTCTGAATGCCACCACAGCTCACAGCCGCCCTCCAGAAAAATAATCTGATTGGATACATACTGAAAACCTCCATCATCAAGGGGACGAACCACGGTCTTATGGGTATATGCCCTGGAGGTGTTTTCCTCCGGGTATACGGCATTCACAGTCAGAGTGAAAGTTCCGTCACCATTTTCCGTATAACTGACCACCTCCGGATATGGGATATCCGGATATTCAACCTCATAAACCCCTCTCGGCCTGTATTCATAAGTCTCATCCTCCGGGATATAGGCGGCCTTCCTCTGCAGCTCCTCGTGATTGATTTGCAAATGACGCTCAATGACATGTTCAAATACATCTGCCGGTATCCTGTAAACGGCCCCGGCGTCTAAATCATTGTCCGGTGTAAAGGGAACCAGCTGCTCATAGATATCAGGATAAAACCTGTCAAATAAATCATAAAAATCCAGATTCCCAAAATCCTGCTCACTCCAGTCTGTAAGGAAAAGATTATTTCCCCCATACCCCACCGGCAACAAATACTGTCGGTTTAATTCCCTGCACGTTTCATCCAGTGGCTCAACCCTCAGCGCCGTATGTTCCGGTTCATTACTGAGGGAAAGCACATAATAGCTTTCGGAAAAATAGCTTCCTTCAAACAGCAGGTAGCCTTCTTCCGTATATTCCCACGATTCTGCCAGATAGCTTACGGTACTTAAGTTTTTCAGAATCCCATTGCTATACTGATAATATCCTCTGGTTACGTTTACTGCTCCCTCTGCTGTATGAAGGTCATACTTTATAAATCCGCCGGAGCTGGTGACTGCGATTATGGTAAGTTTGTCATCCTTCGCTTCCTCTACGGATCTGCAAAAGCGTAAAACCTGTTCCGAACCGACCATGTCAATCTGATTTTCTTCGTCCACCACAGCATAACCATGTTCTCCAATCCGTTCAACCATGCGTCTTGTCACTTCCAGCTCTCCAACCGTTCCCATTTCTACTGCCTGTTCATAAATATCACAATAAAGCTCTGCAATGGATTCCCCATCGGAATCACGGTTTTCTCCTATTTGTTCCTTTTCCGAATATTCTTCTCTGACTTCTGCATTTTGCGGTATCTTCTGATTTTCCTCTGCCTTTTTGCCACATCCGAACACTATAAAAAGAAGGACACCTGCAGCAATAAACAGTTTTTGTTTTCCCATGTTTTTCATCTCTGTCAGACCACCTATTATAAATATCTTTTATTTTAGAATTCCTGCCATGCGCAGCAGATACCTGCATTTGTGGTAGTGCGGTGTTCCCATAAAAAAGACTTTCATTTATTATCTCCACATCCTTTCAAGTACTGACTTTCTTATATAGGGATATCATACTGCATGATAATGTTATGGAAACAGTCATGGAACCCCAGTTTTCTGTAGAGTTCAACGGCCTCCTCCGAACCACTGAGTGTAACTGCCCTTACTCCGTTTTCAAAAAGCTCCCCAAGTGCCTGTGAGCATAACGAAATTGCTGCTTTCCTCCTGCGGTATTCCTGTAAGGTGGAAACAAATTCCAAAGACGCCGTATCCCCTGTCCGGATTGTAGATGCTGTAGATATCGGTTTTCCATCCATCTCGCACAGATAAAACCGGAGATTCTCTTTTTCGAGCCAGACAGCATAATGCTCTGCGTCAATCATTTTCCATCCGTGTAGGGCGGTATTTACCACATCCACCCATATCCGAAAATCTTCCTTTGTACGAACCCTTCTGCATATCACATCCCTGTCCGCAGGAAAGTATGGCTGGAAATCATTTTTATGAAGGAGCATTCCCGGCTCCAGTTCCTCCTCCCATGATTCCTCATGCAGCCTTACATGAAAAGCCAGGGAAGGGCCTTTTTCACCTTCCTTCGGCATAATCCATTCCACGCTGCCCTCCTGAAGTCCAACAATGCCGGAGAGGAAAAAAGTACGGTAATAATTGTAATATCCGTTTATAATCATTTCTTTCTCTCTTTCCCTCACAAAGCTGTCCATGATGTCTTCCGGTATGGTGATTTCATACTCGCAGGTCATATCTCCGTTCAACACGGAATGCACGACCCTTCCCTCCAGTTCCCTTCCCAGAAAAGCTTCCGTAAAATCCAGTTCCGCACAGATTTCCCTCTCAAATGTATTGAACCCAAATTTATCGTCATAATTTATATTTGTATCTCCCACGTATCTCTCCTTCCGTTTTCATATACTGAACGGCGTAATTAAATTACGTTCTTCCTTTCCAGCTAAATGCTTTCGCTGAATATGTTTATGTTTTCTTCATAAGTATTTACGGCCCGTGTGATTACACTCTCTTACCGGAAAGCCGCCGAATCATCCCCATTTTGTATGCTCTTTTCTTCCTGTACTTTTTTCGCTGCCTTTCTCACCATTCCTAATACTGTTTTTTCCCATTCCGAATCAGATTTCATTCTTTCAAAACATTCCTCAGTAATTGTCAGGGCACCGCTCACGTTACCAATACTTATACCAGTCTCCTTTCTTGTACCCTCTGCGGTTAAAAAGCCGGAAAACGTACTTCTATTATCACCCTGTTGACCGATTTTGAGAAGACTCCGGGTTCTTATTCCACAAGTTCAATGGAATCTACAATGCTCATCCTGCTAATCTTCCGGAGTGGAATACAGGTTGTCAGGATACAGGCTCCGATGGCAAAAAGCGATGCGCAGGCCATAGGAACCACGGGAACTGCCGTCAGCCGCAGGGTATCCGTTGCCCCGGCCTCCACAAATACCGTGCCGATATATCCGGTGATACACCCGATCACCGCCGCACTGATGCCATAATAGAACCCTTCCCACAAAAATACCCGGTACAGGCTTCCCGCACTCATACCCATGGCCCGCTGTATGCCGATCTCTGTGATCCTTGTATGGATATTAGTATAAACCGTATTGATGATGTTTAGGATGCCTATGAGACCGATGAACAGGATCAGGCCCCAGGCCAGCAAACGGATCTGGGCCTCGCTTTCCTCATACTGGCGGTCCGTCTGTTCATAGGACACCGTGACCGTCCCCGGCACCCGTCGGCAGAATTCCTCCAGCACCTGGTCAAAGGCTGCCCGGTCGGCATCTGCAGTCAATCCCGGCCTAAGTTCCGCATAAGTATCCGTCCCTGTAAGGCTGGAATAAATCCGGTCGCTGACCAGCACCTGGACTCCGTTCACAAACCCCCTGTTGCCCACGCTGAAATAGTCGTCATAGCCCTCCATGGACAGCAAAACCGGCAGTTTTTTCCCGGACACCGTAACCGTGCTTCCTTCCTCCACATGGGTCGTTCCAAAGGATTCTCCCCCAATCTCCATGGGGATGGGATTGCGGATTACACAGCCCTCCCCTGCTTTTAACTGTTCCAGCTGTTCTTTTGTAAGCCGGGAAGAGAATGCATAGTCCATCCAGATATCATTGAATCCGAAGATCTGAAACGTCTCCCCCACTCCCAGAGAAATATCCGTCTCCACCCCTTTTGGACGGTTCTGTTCATCCAGCTCGTAGAGGGAAAACTGCTGTGCCGCTACCTGAGCTATCTTTTCATCCGCTTCCATTTCCTGAAGCTCCTTTGGGGAAATGCCCTCATATGGATTGACAATGGAATAATCCCCCAGGTGTTCTGACAGGGAACCGGATACGCCAAGCAGGGATAAAAAGCTCTGCAGTGTAATAAAAACCGTAATGCTCATGATCAGGGACAGAACCGTCACCGCCGTCCGTCCCCTGCTCCGGCTCAGATTCAGTCTGGCATAATACCGTTCAAAGCTACGGATCTTTCCCGTAGTCCGTTTTCTGCGCTTCACCGATACGCCGGTTCCAGACATGGCCCTGACCGGGGAAACCCTGGCCGCAAACCTGGCCGCCGGAGCCGCCGCCAGAAACGCAAACAGAAGTGTTATGAAAGCGCTGATCAGCAGATATCCCCATTTTCCTGTGCTGTTTGCGTCAATCAATGCCTGGAGCTGTTCGCTGTCTCCCGCCAGGAACATTTCCGGCGAGAGCTGGCTTAAGGCCGCTAACAAAATTCCTTTTGCGGACAGAGCGCCAAGCAGCAGACCCGTAGGAATCCCCGCCATGCAAAGATACAGAATCTCTGCAGCAACGATCCGATAAAGCTGTCCTTTCTCCGCCCCCAGCGCCCGGAGCATGCCGTACTGCCCAAGGCACCGGGACACCGCAATCTTCAGTATATTGTAAATCACCAGTCCCGCCGCAAGCAGAATTAAACTGACTACCAGCACCCCCGCAAACACCAGCCAGGAGAAACCCGCATCATCCACGGCCAGCTCCGTATCCGCCGCTTCCGTGTCAAAGGAAATCCCAAGGGCGTTCAAAAGAGGGACATTGTATAGGGTGTCCAGTTCATGAATCTCCAGCTTTTCGCACAGGTCATCCATCACGGACTGAAAATTCTTTTTGCTTTCGGTGCGGATATCCACACTATAATAGAGATACTCCGGAGGAAGAACCGCTTTTGCCGTTCCCTGCCCCGCCAGGCCCAGGATATGGCCCCCGGTATAACCCAGGAAATTGCTCTCTGTGATCCCCACCAGGGTAAACTCCGCCGTATATTCATAAGCATCCGCCACAATCCCATGGCGCAGGGCTTTGGAAAGGGAAAGGGAAATCTTATCCTCCACCTGCCCGGTAAATCCAAGAAATTGCAATGCGTCTTCCGGCAGGGCAATCTCCATAGGCGCCTGCGGAAGCCTTCCCTGCGCCAGACGGGAGTAAGCGGGCCGTGTGGCAATCCCGCCTTTCCAGTATTCCGTCAGATCCAGGGAAAGCTGGTCATTCAGCTTCTGATCCCCAAGCGGAACAAAACGGCCGGCATAGGACAGGCGGGGATCCTTTTCCAGCATCTGTGCCTTTTCCTCCGTCAGCTGTACAAAGGTCGCATAACGGTCCCCGCCGATGACGATGGCCTGCTGCTGGCGCATGGCGGAAAGTACGCCTGCGGACTGCCCCACTGCGGTGGTCATCATGGTGGACAGGATCACAGCAATCAGGATGAGAAAAGATGTCAGTTTCTGTGAAAGCACCTCTTTCCGCGCCAGAGTACAATAGTTTTTCATCTTTCTTCCACCTCCGTCAGCACGCCGTCCACAATAGACAATCTTCGGTCTGCCATCTCCGCCACACGGCTATCGTGGGTAATAATAACCAGGGTTTTCCCCATTTCTTTGTGGATTGCCCGCAGCATTTCCATTACTTCCCCACCGCTTTTGCTGTCCAGATTTCCGGTGGGTTCGTCTGCGAAAATCACGTCCGGTCCCGCGATCAGCGCACGCGCAATGGCCACCCTCTGCTGCTGTCCTCCGGAAAGCTCGCAGGGCAGGTGGCTTAACCGGCTGCCAATGCCCAAAAGCTGCGACAGCTGCTGAAAATACGCCTCGTCCGGCTGTTTTTTGTCAAGGAGCAGGGGCATCAGAATATTTTCCCGGGCGGTCAGGACCGGGAGCAAATGAAACTGCTGAAAGACAAAACCAATGCTCCTGCGCCGGAATGCGGACCTCTCCCGGTCCGAAAGACTGTAAATATCCTTCCCGTTATAAGTCAGACAGCCGCAGGTCGGCTCATCCAGCCCGGACAGCAGATGGAGCAGGGTGCTCTTCCCGCTGCCGGACGGTCCCGTAATGGAAAGGAAATCCCCCTGCATAATTCGGAGCGATACCCGGTCCAGGGCCGTCACCTGGCTTTCCCCCTTTCCGTAAACCTTTGAAAGTTCTTTTGCTTCAATTTTCATAAAAATACACTCTCCTGTTTCTATTTCCGCATTTTCATTGGCTGACAGCCGTAGATGCGGATTTTATAATACTCTAAGGAGAGTGTAATGGGTAAATCTCAAGAAACGCTCAAGATTTTTCAATTTTCTTCTCTGAACAGGTTTTTTGTAAAACGAAAAAAGCGGTAACCTCTGCACCTCCGGCCGGCCGGTTCTCAAGCCGCAGTTCTCCGCCGCATTTGAGGCAGAGCAGGCTGCTGCCGTAAAGCCCCATGCCGAGGTGCTCCGAGCTTTCCTCCAGTTTTCCAAAAGGCTTCGGACCGTTCTTCACCAGTTGTGCCGGAAAACCGGGGCCGTCATCCGAGACGGTAAGGCACAGAACATCTTCGGCCAAGGTAAGACGGATTTCCAGTTTTTCATGGGCAAAACGGGCCGCGTTTCCAATGAGATTTTCCGCCACGGTCAGGAAAATTCCATGGTCTATCCGAATGGTTCCCAGATCCGTTACGGACAAACGGATATCCGTCCCCGGGGCAAGCAGACGCGCGGTCTCTCCCAGTTCCTCCCGCAGTACAGAACCGGTCATCTCACAGGGCCGCACCTGCAGCTGTTCCAACCTCTGGATACTGCTCATGGCTTCCACATACTGTTCGATCCGTTGCACATAGCGGTCCATCCGCTCCAGCGTGTGCTCATCCGCCCGGCCGCTTTTCATCAGTCGGATGCTTCCCTTCAGGACTGTGACCGGATTTCTCAGGTCGTGGGCAAAGGCCGCATTGAGCCGTTTTCGTTCCTCCGCCTGATGCCACAGCTCCCGGTTCGTTTTTAAAAGCTCTGCCCTCATCATCTCAAATCCGACACAGATCTGTCCCAGTTCGTCCGCCGATATCTCCGGCAGGGAAAAGTTAAGGTCATGGCTTCGGATGCGCTCAGTTCCCATCTGAAGAACCGCGATAGGGTTTTTCAGCTTCAGATGATAGAACAGAATCCCGGCAATACCCAATCCCCCTGCAGGGAGCAAAACCGCAGAAAATAGCTGAATACTGCCAAGCAGTTTCAGGATCTGCCTTTGCTGCGGGTCAGGTTCGGCCAGTTCCGTAACCATGCCATCAAAGTCAATGGAAATCCCGCCACTCGGAAACCGCTCCGCAGCCTTTGCACAAAGCAGATATATTGCAAAGGTCAGAAAAAGCGCTGTTGCCAGACACAAAACAGACAGCAGGAAAAAACAGCGTTTCAGTTCCATATTTTTCAGCCGTTCCATCGGTATCCGCACCCCCAGACCGTTTCAATATAGCCCGTAAATGTATGGGCTGCCAGCTTTGCCCGAATCTTTCGGATATGCTCCATCACCACATCACTGCTGCCCTCCCCATCCATTCCCCAGACGCTTTCGTAGATGCGCTCCCGGTCAAACACCTGCCCCACATGCAGGGACAACAGCTCCAGGATATCAAACTCCCGCCTGGAAAACGCCACCGACTCCCCGTTTATGGTTACAGTACGGGCTGTATAGTCTATGGCGAGGGTTCCGAAGAAC
Source organism: Lachnospiraceae bacterium (assembly GCA_910575775.1). GTDB lineage: Bacteria > Bacillota > Clostridia > Lachnospirales > Lachnospiraceae > UBA3282. The sequence continues at coordinate 34,750 of CAJTEY010000010.1, forward strand.
TTTATTGCCGAAGAATTCTGACGCCTCTGTTCTCTCCGCAGGTGCGCGGCCACCCTCGCATTTAATTCCTCCAGATCGAAAGGTTTTACAATGTAGTCGTCCCCGCCTGCCTGAAATCCCAGAATCTGATCTGCGGATTCCACACGGGCGGTCAAGAAAAGAATCGGGCAGCGCACATGTTCCCGGATGCTCCTGCAGACAGAGAGGCCGTCCATCCCCGGCATGTTGATATCAAGCAGGATCAGATCCGGCTGCTCCTGGGCTTTCCAGATTGCTTCCTGCCCATTGCAGGCAGTCAGAATGTCATACTCCGCTGAAAAATAACTTTTCATAGTATCCACAATTCCCTGTTCATCATCCACAATCAATAATTTCTGTTTCATGCTCTGACTTCCTTCCCACAGAGTTTTTCATATCATATCACATAAATCTCAAAGAAATCTCAAGAATCATGGAAAGATATTTGTATTGTAACCAAATAAAACGTTCTGAAATTACCCTTTACCGCAAAAAGGACGGCCATCACAAACGATTGCCGCCCTGCAATTATTTTCCTGTCCCATATCTGCTTCAAACCATTCAGGCAGAGCATTCCTTCCGTATCTCCGCTTTATTCTATCTTTTCCGCTGGATTCTGCGCACCGAAGCGCCCTGACAGGATTTGCCGGAAACGTATGGAAACTGGAAGATCATCTTTTGTTTTGAAAAAATCATATAGACTGGACTTTCCCATTTTCGCTAAGTCTGCAATTTCCCGCATAGATGTTTCTTTAAAATTCTTACAAGCCGTAAATTGTCAAACGGATATGCAGTCTATCCTCTCAGATTTTTTAGGGCGTCTGGGTTATTTGAGATGATCTCTCCAACAGTCTGGCAGCTTTCCATGTCTGGGCAGTCACCACATGTTTCCACATCTTTTTTCAATGCACACTGACGAATTCCGCAAAAACTATCGCAAAATACGGTTTTCGCTCCATCAACACGACATCCTTCACAATTGATATGTTCAGGCAGAATGGGGGCATTATTTAACTCGGCCCATAGTTTTGCAGTTTTTTCACGCAGCGCCTGGTCATCATTGATTGTTGCGAGATATGCATCGCATTTCCCACAATCCAGCCCACAGTATGCAATCATATTTCTCATGGTTATGTACCTCCTAAAAATCCTAATTTAGCGTTTCCCCGTCTTAATAAATTCTATCAGCTTTTCCACATCGTCAAAATCATCATAATCGCCAATAATTCCTTTACGATGATACAGGATTCCTCTCTTTTCATTTTCTTCAAGGCAGTCAAGAAGATTTTCTATCTTTCAGATGTATTAGCATATTAGCAAATCCAAGTTTTGACACTAAAATGAAGAAAGCCGAAAACTCGCTAAAATCCAGGCTTTCGGCTATCTTCCCAGCGTTCCCGAGGTGACTCGAACACCCGACCTACCGCTTAGGAGGCGGTCGCTCTATCCATCTGAGCTACGGAAACGTGTATAAAATTGTGTGTGACTTGCGGCTTCTGCTCATCCAAAAAGTTTCCGTTGTAGATTCTCTTAGGAGGCTCCTGTTATATCCATTTAACTAAGGGAGCAACTGCCATCTATTTATAAGGAAAACCTTACATCGGATAATTGATAAATCCCTGCATCCAGATAACCCCTTTAAACCGGCGGCCAATCTGCGGTTCTCCATATAAATCATTTTTATTGATACAGACATCAAACTCCAGATCGTTACAGCAAAGGCGAAGTACATATATTTCCTCACGGGTAATCCTGTTCACCCGCAGAGAAATATCCGTGATTTCTCCCATAACTGAATACTGGTCACACTCCACGCCATAGGGCATAAAATAAGTATCCACAAGACTGAATACATCTTCGGTAAGAATCTTTTTGGAAATGGTGGAGTAGATATCCATATCCTCCAGCGTGAGACTTTCGATCGCTTCCTCATCGCCTTTACGCGCCGCCGCGATTAACTGATTGCGGCTCATGGAATCTTTCTGTATTCTCCGTCTGTCGCTTTCGTCTTTTCCTATCGGTAATAATATATTACCACTAATTGACAATCCTGACAACGTTAAAGTTGTACCAGTTACGGGAAGCATATTTGTAGTCTGCGCTTTTACATAGGGAACTATGTTTTGCAGATAAAAGATCAGGCTTACGCCAACCTTGATATCATCGCATACCCCCGCGTAAGATTCTTTGTCTGCGTGACGTTCCACAGACACATCCTCATAAGAACTGATGCCTGTGCCGCGCAGATAAGGATAAAAATAATCGTAGGTAAATTTTTCTTCGGCATCGAATTCACCACAGACGGCAATTCCGATATCCTGCGCGAAATCCTCGCAAAACTCCGCGAGTATGGTATCCTCGCCGTTAGAAGTATAGGAACGGTGTGTCGCGTTCATTATGATATCTGTAATCAGATGTTGTTCTTCGCGTCTGTCCGCCAGCTTGCTGAATCCAATTGCCCGCATAAATTTATGCAAAGATTTCACCTCCTTTTTCATTCTTTACTTATTGCATACATTCTGTAAAATCAGCGGATTTCACTCATTCCGCCCATGTAAGGACGAAGCACTTCAGGAATACGCACAGATCCGTCCGCCTGCAGATTATTTTCCAAAAATGCAATGAGCATTCTGGGCGGCGCCACCACCGTATTATTTAAAGTATGGGCAAAATACTTGCCGTCTGCACCATTTACACGGATGCGGAGTCTCCTTGCCTGCGCATCCCCCAAATTGGAGCAGCTTCCCACCTCAAAATATTTTTTCTGTCTCGGTGACCATGCTTCCACATCGTAAGACTTCACTTTCAAATCAGCCAGATCGCCGGAGCAGCACTCAATCGTTCTCACTGGGATATCCAGAGAGCGGAACAGGTCAACCGTATTCTGCCACAATTTTTCAAACCACATCGGTGACTCTTCCGGCTTGCACACCACAATCATTTCCTGTTTTTCAAACTGGTGAATACGGTAAACGCCTCTCTCCTCAATGCCATGCGCCCCTTTCTCCTTGCGGAAGCAGGGAGAATAGCTGGTAAGCGTGTGGGGAAGCTCCTCCTCAGGAATGATGGTGTCGATAAACTTGCCGATCATGGAATGCTCCGATGTACCGATCAGATATAAGTCCTCTCCCTCAATCTTATACATCATGGCATCCATTTCCGCGAAACTCATCACGCCATCCACTACCGCGCTTCTGATCATAAAAGGCGGCACACAGTAAGTAAAACCTCTGCCGATCATAAAATCTCTCGCGTAGGCAATCACTGCGGAATGCAGTCTGGCAATGTCGCCCATCAGATAATAAAATCCGTTTCCTGCCACACGCCCTGCCGCATCCATATCAACACCGTGAAAACGCTCCATAATTTCCGTATGATAAGGAATCTCAAAATCCGGCACCAGCGGATCGCCGTACTTCTGTATCTCCACGTTCTCCGTATCATCCTTACCAATCGGAACAGAGGGATCTATGATATTCGGAATGGTCATCATATCCTTTTTGATTTTTTCACGCAGCTCTGTTTCCTTTGCTTCCAGCTCAGAAAGTCTCGCCGCACCTGCTGCCACCTCAGCTTTTTTCGCCTCAGCCTCTTCCTTCTTTCCCTGTCCCATCAGCGCGCCGATCTCTTTGGATACCTTGTTTCTCTTCGCGCGGATCTCATCGGCCTCCTGCTGTGCAGCCCTGACCTCTGCATCCAATGCAATCACTTCATCCACCAGAGGAAGTTTCTGTTCCTGAAATTTTTTTCTGATATTTTCCCTTACCGTCTCAGGATTCTCTCTTAAAAACTTAATGTCAATCATGGTATCTCCCCTTCTTCTTAAAATTTCTTTTATTCGATCACTTCATCAATATACAGATCGCTGTATTCCGCCAGATCTTTAACCACATCCACAGCCATTCCATTTCTGTCCTTCGTAATACGGATAACCGGCCGGTCCGGATACTGCTTATTCTGATACAGGACAATGCCTGTCTCCCCCTCGCATGTCTTTACGACAGTGCCTGCAGGATATACGGCAGTGAACTCTAAAAAGATATCGACAATTTTCCCGTCAAATTTTATATCTTTGTTGTTTCTCAAATATCTTATGGCCTCATAGACTTTTGTTCTCTTACATCCGATCCCACAAATCATTTCGTCAAAAGCCTCACAAATCTGTATGATACGGCATTCCCGGGAAATCATTGTTGTTCTCAGAGGATAACCCGAGCCATCCAGACGCTCATGGTGATATAATATCATATTTTTGCTGGCTTCGGATATCCAATTTTCGTCACGAAGAGCCGAATACCCATAAACCGGATGTTTCTTATACTCCACATATTCCAATTCCGTCAGCTCATCCAAATTCTGGTTTTCATACGGAACCTGCAGATAGCGCAGTCCCAAATCATGCAGCAGACAACTGACGCCTATATCATGCACCATTTCCTGCGGCAGTTCCATCTTAAGCGCAACAATGGTAGCCAGACTGCACAGATTGATTGAATGATCATAGATGTCAGAGCTTCTTTCTTTGATATCGTAAATCTTCTCTACCACTTTCTCTTCTTCGAGAATATTTGTGATAATGGTGTCCGCCGTCTGACACAACTCCATCAGTTTTTCGTTGTGACTGTAAGTATGTTTCTCCAGAATGCTTTTTACTTTCGACTTAAAACTTTCTTCTACTTCCTCCCTGAGAATAACCACTTCCTTTGTATCCAGCACCTTCTCTTTTATATACACTTCCCGGACATTCAACTCTTTGAGCTTCTCGATATATTCTGGCTTGAGAAGTGTACCCGCAGAAAGCAGAATTTTATATTCCAATGTCATGGCATCCTTAGCCAGTATTTCTGTTCCAACCAGATCGCTTACTTTGCACAGTCTCATTTTTCCCTCGTATTCTAACCTTTCCGGTTAAGCCCGGCTATAAATCCATAGCCATATCAAGAGCCTTTTTCTCCTCTTCTCCCAAAGAAATATCACATAAACCGTTTTTGATTTCCTTCGTATAAGAATAACAGCCTTCCGCGCTGTGAACGGAATTAATAATAAATCCGTTGTCATTTTCATCAAGCAGCGCTAGTGAAAAACTGAGCTGCCCACCCATCTGGTTAAAGGCGTCATATTTAATAATACCGATTTTCTGAAATGCGCCCTCCTGTTTTCTATAAAGATTTTCGATATCCTTCCGATTCTTTTCCATAGATGCCTTGATCAGCCTGTTGTCTTCGTAAAGACCCATAATATCCTTCTCCAGACTTTTGGCATTTTTCCCGCCCATAAATTTTTTATACTTTTTTGATAGTCTGCCCAGATTTACACAAAGCACAATCACAACAATCAGCAGAATAAGAATCGCCGTAAACGCACCGATAAACAGATACGTCAAATCCATGTTTCCAAGTCCTATATCATCCAGTAAATTATAATTCATTTATCATTAGCCTTTCTGTATTTGACAGTCTTAATTATCGTTTGTGCATATAAATAATAATAACTTATCTGCCAGTCAGCAGATCTGTAATTTTTTCCAGGTCATCATGTGTATAAAACTCAATTTCCAGTTTTCCGGCTCCATCTCCTTTTGATGCAATGGATACCTTCGTCCCCAATGACTGCTTCAACTTTTCTTCCAGATCCTGATACACAACTTCCAAAGCTTTATCCGCAACAGGTTCCTTCTTCGCTTTTTCCGGCTTATTCAAATTCTTGACAAGCTTTTCCACATCACGAACATTCAGTTTTTCATCAAAAACTTTCTGTGCAATCGTATACTGCTGTTCCGGGTCTTCAATAGAGATCAGCGCCCGGGCATGTCCGGTTGTAATCATATCATCAATGATCATCTGCTGAACTTCATCGCACAGCTTTAAAAGCCGCATGGAATTGGTAACTGCCGTTCTGCTCTTGGAAACCCTCTCCGCTACCTCATCCTGTTTCAGATGAAACTCCGTCAGAAGTCTTTTATATGCCTGAGCTTCCTCGATCGGATTCAAATCCTCTCTCTGGATATTCTCGATCAAAGAAATCTCTACAATCTCCTGCTCGGTATAATTGCGGACGATAACCGGCACTTCTTTCAGACCGGCCAGTTTCGCAGCGCGCCACCGACGTTCCCCCGCAATAATCTCATAATGCGTTTTTCTGTCCTGTACAATCAGAGGTTCCACAATTCCATACTGTTTGATGGAATCGGCAAGTTCCTGCAGAGCGTCCTCATCAAAATTCTTTCTTGGCTGTTCCCTGTTGGGCTCCACCTTTGTAATTTTAACATAAGTTCCCTGCGCGTTACTCTCTGTCTTCACCACTTCCTGCTCAGCTTCCATTTTCGGTACAGAAGCCGGTATCAGAGAATCTAATCCTTTTCCTAAACCCCTCGTTGCTTTTGCCATATTTTTTCCCCACTTATATCTTTGCTAATTGACTTCGCACCTGACCTAATGTACGCTCACAGCCTTCGCGGACATCACTTCATCCGCCAGCAGCATGTATGCCTCCGCGCCTGCGGATTTCGGATCATACATGTTAATCGGCATTCCGTAACTCGGTGCCTCAGCCAGTCTGATATTTCTAGGTATCAATGTTCTGTATACTTTTTGTTTTAAATGGCTTTTTACATTCTCAACAACCTGCATGGAAAGGTTTGTCCTGGAATCATACATGGTAAATACCACACCTTCCATATCAAGATCAGGATTCAGTCTCTCCTTCACAAGATTAACGGTATGTATCAGCTGACTCAATCCTTCCAGCGCATAGTACTCACACTGGATCGGAACCAGTACACTGTCCGCAGTGGTCATAGCATTAATCGTCAAAAGATTTAGGGAAGGAGGACAATCAATCATAATAAAATCAAATTTATCCTTGACCCAGTCAATTTCATTTTTTAAAATAAATTCCTTTTTATCCACACCGATCAGCTCAATCTCCGTAGCCGCCAGATTCACATTGGACGGTATGATGGAAACATCAGGAATGACATCTTTCAAAATACATTCATTGATGGAGCATTCACTTAAAAACAATTCATAAATTGTATTTTCCAGATCATTCTTCTCAACACCGAAACCACTGGTTGTATTTCCCTGTGGATCAGTGTCAATTACCAGAACTTTCTTTCCTCTTGCCGCCAGTGAAGCTGACAGATTGATAGCCGTTGTCGTCTTGCCGACGCCGCCTTTTTGATTTGCAATTGCGATCGTTCTTCCCATTTACTTACCTTATCCTTTTTAACTTACAAAAATTTTATCTGTTTCAAAGTGTCCGTTTACGATTATATCACTAATCCACATGAGAATCTACATATATTTTTTTACAGTTCTATAAACTTTCAATTTTTTCTGGATATTTCATGCCCCACGATGCGCGAAGCTCATCCATAACACGCATCATTTTCAAAGTTTCCGTATGAGGCATAGACGGACACTCTAATTTTCCTTTCTCAATACAGGAAATTGTTTCCGCAATTTCATATTCATATCCGCTGATCTGATCGGGTACTTTTATCTCACGAATCATATTACTTTCTGTATCGTAAATTTTAATCGCCTCCGGGTTATTGATATTTTCCACAATCATATATCCTTTTGAACCATAGAAAACACCCTGGCTATCCGACTTGCCGTGAATCCCGGAATTTAAAACTGCCATTCTGCCATCTTCATAGAGAAGAATCATACCATTTTCTCCATCTACTCCGGCGCTTGTCATTTGCGCGGCGGAGTACATTTCCTTTACCTGATCGCCGAAATGCATGTAGGCAAAATTCAGAGGATAAATACCTACGTCCAAAAGCGCACCGCCCGCAAGCTCCGGCTTCACAATCCTCTCCTTTTCCAGAAGCGGATAGTTTAAATTTGCAGTCATCTTCTTTACATTCCCGACTACATTTTCGGCGAGCAAATCATCAATCATTTTTCTGGAAGGCATATATCTTGTCCAGATTGCTTCCGTTAAAAGAAGATTTTTTTCTTTAGCGATACGAAATACTTCTGCCGCCTGCTTTTCATTTACTGTAAAACTTTTCTCACAGAGCACATGTTTTCCCGCATCCAGACACATTTTTATATGCTGGTAATGATGAGAATGCGGTGTGGCAATATAAACAAGTTCTACTTCCTTATCAGCCAGCATATCTTCATATGATCCAAAGGCATGATGGAATCCATGATCCTTCATAAAAGCTTTTGCCTTTTCCAGATCTCTGGAGGCCACCCCATAACATTCCACCTCCGACATCTTGTTCATTGTCTCCGCCAAAATTGCGGCAATTCTTCCTGCACCCAATATTCCAATCTTCATGTGATATCTCCTTTTCCTTTTTTATTTTTTCAAACGCCAATACCTGTCATATTTTTGATGTTTCACGCTATTTTATTCTTCTTTTTTTGATGTTTCACAGAGATTTTTTCAATATGTTGGGTTAAATTGTTTCATGTGAAACATTATCTTGTGTCAATGCTCCACTTTTTTCCAAATGTTTCATGTGAAACATTTTTTATTTATCTTCTTTTTTTTGCCTGTCCATTCTATTCTTAGTGACATCACATTTGCAGTGAGATACCAGTAAAATCAATACAATTTTATAATATTATTCTTGATTGCAAACACTGCCGCCTGCGTGCGGTCTGATACATCTATCTTTTTAAAAATATTGGATATATGATTTTTAACCGTTCTCTCACTGATATTCAAATTCAACGCAATTTCTTTATTAAACATTCCATTCGCTACCTGCACGAGAACTTCTAACTCTCTGTTTGTCAATAAAGTAAGTTTATCATTATCCGAATCTCTATTTAAAAGATAATTATTCAATGAAGGAATCAAAGAAGGCTGTATATAATTTTCTCCATCTTTGACAGCTTTGATTGCTTTTTTTAATTCTGAAGACTCCGAATCTTTCAAGATATATCCATCCACACCGATATCAACAGCCTTCATCAGATAATCCATTTCCGTATGTACTGTCAAAATCAAAACCTTGACCGGCGAATTTTCTTCTTTCATCTGTTTTAAAACTTCTATTCCATTCTTCTCCGGCATATTAATATCGAGAAGTAAAACTTCAGGATTACACTCATTTAATTTTTCAAGACACTCCGTTCCATTGGAAGCCTCACCAACAATTTCAATACTTCCGTCAAATTCTAATAACTGCTTCAACCCCTCTCTGATCAAACTGTGATCATCCGTTATCATTACTCTTATCTTTTCCATTACCAATACTCTCCGTTTCTCCATTATAAAATTAATTATCTTTCTTCTTTGGTATTTCAATAGAAATGCTGGTTCCATTCTCCGTAGCTACTTCTATTGTCCCATTTAATAAAAAGACTCTCTCTCTCACAACAGCTAAACCAAAATGCCTCTCCTTTCTTTCAGCTTCCGCCTGATCATATCCAATTCCATTATCCTTCACTTTTATTTGAAAATTATCTTCTTCTTCCTTTAATGATATCATAATTCTATTTCCTTCGGAATGCTCAACTGCATTATGGACACATTCCTGAATAATGCGATATATCGTAATAAGAGAAATCTCCTTATCCTGATCTGACAGACTATCATCAATTTCATCAATATCCGCTATGATTTCAAAATGTCCATCCTGATTGATTAAAGAAAAAAGATTTAGAAGAGTCTGACGCAAACCCAGATCATCAAAAGTCATTGGCCTAAGATCATAAATTCTATTTCTGATATCATCGATTACTTTCCTAAGTCCTGTCCCAATCGTTGCAAGTTCCAACTTAGCCTTTACAGGATCACAATCAATATAAAGAGAACTCAGCTCAACTTTATGAACAAGATGGGTGAGATTTTGAAGAGAACTATCGTGAAGATCTCTCGCAATTCTCTGACGCTCCTTCTCCTGCACATCCAGGACAGAAAAATGTTTCATGTGAAACTCTGGAAAATTTTCTGTTTTATTATTTCGACTATTCATTACTTACCTCAATATCAAATTCCAATTTTACCCTTTTTCTACATTCCTATCCAATTTCCTTTGCGGCTATTATATACCAAAATTTGATACAAGAAAAGAATATTCTAGAAATAGAATAGAAAAAATGGTATACTTTATGCATAAACCAAAAACCCGGAAGGAAAACAAATACATGCATAAAAAACTGACTACAACAGTTCTATTAGCAGGAACATCCGTTGCTGCCATTCATGGAATCAATAGAGTACATACATCCCTGTGCACGATAAAAAATCTTCTCAATAATTCAGAAAATTACTACTATGAGTGGCGATTTGGAAAAATCAGATATCAGAAAAAAGGAAGCGGCAGCCCTCTTCTTTTCATCCATGATCTGACCGTTGGAAGTTCCAACTATGAGTTTCACAGGCTGATCAATAATCTGACAGAAAAGCATGAAGTGTATTCACTTGATCTTTTAGGATACGGCATGTCCGATAAGCCTGCAATGACTTACACCAACAATCTCTATGAACAGCTTATCACTGACTTCATTAAAAATGTAATTGGCAGAAAAACGTCAGTTGTGGTAACAGGAGAATCTGTGCCCTTTGTCATTATGTCATGCCACAATTATCCAGATATCTTTAACAAAATGATATATATCAATCCACAGAGTCTCTATCTACAAAACCAAATTCCTTCCAGACAGACAAGCCTGTTCAAGCTGCTCATCGAATCACCCGTGATTGGAACATTTATTTATCATCTATTCTCCAATCGTCCGAGCATAGAAAAGGCATTTTATCAAACTTATTTTTACAACCCTGAAGAAGTCAGAGAAAAATATATTTATAACTATCTGGAAGCAGCCCATCTCGGTGGATATAATTCCAAGTATGCATTTGCCAGTTATACAGGCAAATATATGAACATGAATATTCTCAATGAATTAAAAGAAATCAATAACAGCATCCTAATCATAGGAGGTGAAAAAGAAAAGGAAATAAAGACAATCATTGAAAACTATAAATACTATAACGCTTCCATCGAAGAATGCTTCATTCCTAAAACAAAACATCTTCCCCAGCTGGAAGCACCCGATGAAATACTTGATCAAATTCGTATGTTCCTGTGATCATTAGGAACAATATCTACAGCAAATGATTACAATGGCTTTTTATTTGCCGTCCCTGCTTTCCGAGGATACTGCTTCGGAGTAGGGCGGCATTTTTCTATTACAACTAAGTTTCTATAAATATCAGAAAAAGGAAGCGTAAATCCCTTCTGTTCTGTTACCTTTCCTCCCAAAACAGAAATTGCATGTTGCGCTTCCATAATCTCTGTTTTCTTATTCTGTGATTCTACAGTAACCTTCTCGGATTTATAGGAAATAAATTTGCCGCCAACTTTTACATAGGCCAGACAATATTCTGATAAAGCAGATAAATTTGCCACTGCCCTTGAAACACAGAGATCAAAAGATTCCCTCAACTTACCAGGCTTCGCAAAATCTTCCGCTCTGCCATGAATTGCTTCTGTGTCGGTAAGACCTAAAGTCTCAATCACTTCCTGCAAAAATCCTACCCTCTTATTCAAAGAATCCAGAAGTGTCAGTTTCAAACCCGGAAAAGCAATCTTAAGAGGCACACCCGGAAATCCCGCACCGGTCCCCACATCAATCACGGAAAGATTTTCGTTTATATCACATACATGAACCAAAGAAAGGCTGTCAATGAAATGCTTCTTCATCACTTCATCAAATTCCGTGATCGCCGTCAGATTCATCACCTTATTTTTTTCCACTAACATTTCATAGTAAGTAAGAAATTGATCAAATTGTACGTCCGATAACACAATATGTAATTCTTCCAGATCCTTTTTAAATTGTGTTAAGTTCTCTGCTTTCAAATTTACACCTCATATTTTTCTTTCTTTATTATTTCATAATTTCCAAAAGGATTTCGTATTACCTGTCTGTTTTTTTCCTACTGCTTTCCAGATATACCAAAAGCACGGAAATATCCGCAGGCGACACACCAGATATTCGGGAAGCCTGTCCCACCGAAACAGGTTTGTAAGCAATCAGCTTCTGTCTCGCTTCCAGACGCAGACTCCCGACCTCATTGTAATCCAGATCAGCCGGAATTTTTTTCTTTTCCATCTTTTTATAATGTTCTACCTGCTTCAATTGTCTTTCAATATATCCCTCATACTTAATCTCAATCTCCACCTGTTCCACCACATCATCTGGAAGAGGCATTCTCTCGAGATCTATGTCTGCAATGGTTTCATAAGTAAGCTCCGGGCGGCAGATCAGCTCAGCCAAAGTAACACCGGTTTTAAGTGGTGCGCTTTCATGGGCTGACAAAAATTCCTGTATCCATTTCGATGCACCGACAACAGTATTTTTTAAACGAAAAACTTCCGCATCAATCTGCTCTCTCTTACATAAAACCGCTTTATAAAGTTGTTCTGAAACCAATCCAACCTCATAACCAATCTGACGCAGCCTGAGATCCGCATTATCCTGACGTAGCAAAAGACGATACTCCGCCCTGGAAGTCATCATCCGATAAGGTTCAAAATTATCCTTCGTCACCAGATCGTCTATTAAAACACCTATATAAGCCTGGGAGCGGTCCAGAACAATCTGCTCTTTTCCCTGCATGGACAGTGATGCATTGATACCCGCTATGAGACCCTGTGCTGCCGCTTCCTCATAGCCGCTGCTGCCGTTAAACTGTCCACCGCTGAAAAGTCCTCTGATACTCTTAAACTCCAGAGTGGGATAAAGCTGCTTTGGATCAATACAATCATATTCAATGGCATAAGCATTTCTCACCATTTTGCAATGTTCCATTCCGGGTACCGTGCGATACATTGCAAGCTGCACATCCTCGGGAAGAGAAGATGACATACCGCTCACATACATTTCATTAGTATGAAGTCCTTCAGGTTCAATAAAAACCTGATGCCTGTCTTTATCCGAAAACTTAACTACTTTATCCTCAATGGAAGGGCAGTATCTGGGCCCTGTCCCCTCTATTACCCCTGCGTAGATAGGAGATCTGTCAAGATTCGCTCTTATAATATCGTGGGTCTGTTCATTTGTATAAGTGAGATAACAGGAAACCTGATCGATCTGTACCTCATCCGGGTCTGTCGAAAAAGAAAAGGGAATGACTTTCTCATCACCGAACTGTTCTTCCATCCGATCCAGATCAAGAGAACGCCTATCCATTCTGGCCGGCGTGCCGGTCTTAAACCGACGCATTTCAATTCCCAGTTCTAAAAGGGAATCCGTCAGATGGTTTGCTGCCTGCAAGCCGTTTGGTCCCGTATAAGTGATAGCCTCCCCGCAAAGGCATCTTGCCTTCAGATAAGTGCCAGTACATAAAATAACAGTCTTACATTCATAAACAGTTCCTGTAAAGGTTTTCAATCCCACTATTCTACGGCTTACGGAATCAGAAGAAGTCTCCTGCATTTCCTCCACGAGAAGTTCACAGACTTCTGCCTGTTTGATCGTCAAATGATCCTGACTTTCCAGCACCTTACGCATCGCACGGGAATACTCCGCCTTATCCGCCTGTGCTCTCAAAGAATGCACCGCCGGACCTTTGGACTTGTTTAACATCTTAGACTGGATAAATGTTTTATCTATATTTTTCCCCATTTCCCCGCCAAGTGCATCAATTTCTCTCACAAGATGTCCCTTCGAAGTTCCACCGATATTCGGATTACAGGGCATAAGGGCAATACTGTCTACGCTCACCGTAAAAATCACAGTTTCAAATCCAAGCCTTGCACAGGCCAGAGCAGCTTCGCATCCCGCATGTCCCGCACCGACCACACAGACATCGTATGTTTCTCTTAATTCCGACATGTTCATTACCTCATCTATCCATTCAAATTCACTTTCCCATACAAAATTTTGAAAAGATCTCATTCACCAGATCATCGCCCACTTCCTCTCCGATAATCTTTCCGAGAGAAGCATATGCGCTCATCAGATCAATGGAATAAAAATCTTCCGGCATCTGGTTTTCCAGGCTGCCGCAAACCTGATTCATACTTTCAAGAGCTTCTAAAAGAGCCTCTTTATGGCGGGAACTGGTAATGCAGATTTCATCATTATAAGAAATCTGACCATGAAAAAACATTTTTTTGATCACATGAACGAGCGTGTCCATACCATCGTTTTCTTTGGCAGAAATTTTAACCATAACGATATTATCATTTCCGTCATGCAGCCCCTCTTCCTCCTCCATATTTTCAGAAACCATATACACACTTCCCCTTTTTTCGGAAACACTCGAAAGCAGCTCATTGACCGCCGTCAAATCTACCACTTCATCCAGATCCGATTTATTTAAAAGAAGGATCGTTTTCTTATCTTTTATCATTCTCATAATATCTGCATCATTCTCATCAAGAGGGACAGAAGAATCCATCACATATAAAATCAGATCCGCATCTTCAGAAATCGTCTTAGCTTTCTCCACACCTATTTTTTCCACCGTATCTTCCGTATTTCTGATGCCTGCGGTATCTATGATATTTAAAGTGATATCTCCCAAATAAATGGTTTCTTCCAGTGTATCTCTCGTGGTTCCCGCTATATCTGTTACGATCGCCCGATCCTGTCCTACCATAAGATTTAACAGAGAAGATTTTCCAACATTCGGTTTTCCCACAATAACCGTGCAGATACCTTCTTTCAACATTTTTCCGTCATCCGCAGAATTGAGAAGTTTCTTCAACTCTTTTATCACAAAACTAACCTGGTCTGATAATTTTTCTGCATACCCTTCCAGGCTTATATGTTCCGGGTCATCCAAAGCAGACTCAATAAATGCAATCTCATATAAAATCTTTTCCCGAAGCGCCTTTATTTTTTCAAATACAGAACCTCTGAGCTGTTTTATTGAAGACTTGAGAGCAAACTGATTTTTTGCATGAATCACGTCCATGACCGCTTCCGCCCTGGAAAGATCGATCCTCCCGTTTAAAAAAGCCCGCTTTGTAAATTCTCCAGGCTCTGCCAGTCTGGCTCCCGCCTCTATCGCCGTCATCAGAATTTTTTTCATCATCAGAGCGCCGCCATGACAATTAATTTCCACTGTATCTTCCATCGTATAACTGTGAGGCGCCCTCATAACGGAAACCATGACTTCATCTATCAGGCTTCCATCCTTTTCTACGACAAATCCATAATGGATGGTATGAGATTCATACGTAAGAAGAACTTCTCTATTTTTTTTATTACGATATATTTTGTTGACAATCGGAATTGCTTCATCCCCACTCACCCTAATGATTCCTATTCCAGAATCAGATAAGGCAGTAGCAATGGCAGCGATTGTATCTGTTCTCATAATTACCTCTCCATGTCAAAGTCATTTTTCAAATCTATATTATAAGACTCTGTACTTTTCTGCAGTTATTCAATTTTACTACATACGCCGCAAAAAATCCACTATGTATGAAATTTGCCGCACTACGCACTACATAAAAACCGGCAGGTAAATATACCCGCCGGTTTTCACACATTCTTTTTTCTCTTTATTCGTCTTCTTTATTATAGTAACTTTTTTCGTAACCCTTATCGTATCTTTTTTCATTTCTCTCATACTTTTTCAGTACCACAACCACATGACGGAAAGGCTCGTCACCTTCACTGTAAGTTGTCACATACTTATCATTCTGAAGAGCGGAATGAATGATTCTTCTCTCATAAGGATTCATAGGCTCAAGAGAAACAGGTCTTTTGGTTCTTTTAACCTTATAAGAAATATTCCTGGCCAGATTTTCCAGCGTTTCTTTTCTTCTCTTACGATAGTTTTCCGTATCAACCTTAACTCTGACAT
This sequence comes from Lachnospiraceae bacterium, assembly GCA_910575775.1. Lineage (GTDB taxonomy): Bacteria > Bacillota > Clostridia > Lachnospirales > Lachnospiraceae > UBA3282. The sequence goes on from CAJTEY010000010.1 coordinate 50,566, forward strand.
AATTTTCTGTATCCTTATTGACTACAAGAGATACAAGATACTGTAAAGAATCCAGTGTCTGTCCTCTCTTGCCGATCAGGATACCCATTTCATCGCCTGAAAGTTCAATATCCATAGCGTTTTCTTCTTCGTTGTAACTGATATTTGCCACAACCGTAAGATCCATCGCCGCGAACACATCCTTAAGAAAATCTTTCGCCTTGTCTTCCACAGAAGATTTCACTCTTACCTTAATAACAGCGGGTCTTGCACCAATACCAAGCAATCCTGTTTTTCCTTCATCAACTACTTCATATTCCAGTTTATCACTGGTCACTGTAAATTTCTGACATGCATCTGTGATCGCATCATCAACAGTTTTTGCGGATATTTCAATATAGTCCATTTTCTTACCCCCTATTTTACTTATTCTTTTTCTCGTTATACTCTCTTACCATATTAGCCTTCGACATCATACTGCCGGGTTTGGCGTTTTTACTGTAATATTCCGTTGATTTTCTGACAAGCTCATCCTTTTCCTCCTGGCTCATCTGAGAGGATACGGAAGCCTTCGACGCCATACCGGCATTTTTTGTGTTCATGCTCGCATAAGATGCCATCTTCTCCGCTTTTTGGCCGGCCTTTTCCATTTTCTTTTTGGCCTTACCCTCATTTTTCTTAACAATCTCATCCAGATCCATCTTATCAATATGTTTGTTAATCAGAATCTGCTGGATGCTTCTCACCACCGCACCGGCTACCCAGTAAAGTCCCATACCTGCAGGCAGGGTATAACAGAAGACCGCCGACATAATAGGCATGATCATATTCATGGTTTTCATGGACTGCATCATGGTATTTTGCTGCTCATTATCCGTATTTGTTTCCTGCTGCGGCATAAGCTTCACATTAATCCACTGTGTAACTGCCGCCAGAACAGGAATTACAAAAGCAGCAATCATCATAATCACAGAACCATCAGCTCTCGCTTCACCAAAAGTAAAGGCAGGTGAGTTTGACATACTCAGTCCCAAAAAATTATTATACTGGTCAAGCAGAGACAACGTATGGTCAATATCTCCAGAAAGATTGGAAAAATGTTCTTTCAAACTTGTCCACTCTGCACTGGAAGCCGTATTTAATACATCCACGAAGGTATTCTGTACATAGGAAGTAACGCCGCCGACAAAATTTTCATTGGCAAACTGCTTTTCGTACATCCCAAAATTTTTAAAACCTTTGAGAAATTCCACACTTCCCGGCTCTTTGATCAGATTATCTACCAGCGGGAAAAAGGCGTCTTTTACCTTTCCGACATAAGCGGGTATATTGCTGATCACACGATAGAGAGCCAATAAAATCGGCATCTGAATCAAAAGTTGTATACAGCTGCCGGAAGGAGACACTCCATATTTTGCATATACCGCCTGCGTCTCCATATTCATAGCCATCATTGAATCATTATCTTTTTTATTTTTATACTTTTTCTGAATCGCCTGTAGTTCTGGATTCATTTTTACCTGTAACTTTGAAAACTTCTGCTGTTTGATGGTAAGAGGCATCAGCAACAGATAAATAACGATCGTAAATAATATAATGGCAAGTCCAATATTTGGAATGCCAATTTTATCTATCACAAAAAAGATGCCTTCCATAATATAACCCAGCAGTTTAGCTACAGGTCCCAAAATAATACCTGTATTCTGGGTCAACAAAATATCTGACAAAATATCTTACCTCCTTACAAAAAATCACTTTCTCCTGCCGTTATGGAACAGGATCATAACCACCTTTTGAAAAAGGATTACATCTGCATATTCTCCAAAAAGCAAGAAGCCCTCCTTTGAGAGCGCCATATTTTTCGACAGCCTCCAGCCCGTATTCCGAACAGGTTGGAATATAAGGGCATTTCGTGCTCTTCATGGGAGAAATATATTTTCTATAGAATTTGATAAAACCAATCATAACTTTTTTCATCATAAATTCTAACTGTAACATATTCTTACGACCTCAGCAGTAAATGCCTCGAACCATACCGAAATAGTTACTTTTCCTCATCACCATAAAAATAAATTTTGATAATATGATGAAGTTTTGAAAGATGTAACAGTGCGCTTTCGATTTCAAAAAAACCAACCGATGCCGCACTTTTTCTTGCAACGACTACTATATCTAAACCACTATTAAATATATTTTCGTGTAGCCGGTAACTCTCTCTCACCAGTCTGGCAAAGCGGTGTCTCACTACACTGTTACCCACTTTCCTGCTGGCGGATATTCCCAGTCTGTTTATGCCTTTGTTGTTTTCCAATACATACATCACCAGATACTTGTCAGCATAACTCCTGCCATTTTTATAAACATTCCGGAAATCAGTATTCTTTTTTAAAGATTCAGAAAATAGCACTTTATTCTACCTCTCCAGACTTAAGCAGCGTCAACACGCAGGATCACTGCTCCGAGTAGTTAGAAAAATAGGCCACATAAATGCGGCCTATGCTGATAATCTCTTTCTTCCTTTTGCACGTCTTGCAGCTAAGACTTTTCTTCCACCCTTGGTACTCATTCTTTTCCTGAATCCGTGAACCTTAGCTCTATGCCTTTTTTTAGGCTGAAACGTCATTTTCATCCCATTGCACCTCCTTCTCAAAACCTTACTGATTTTATAAGGTAAACCTAATGTTATCACATTTCGGAAAACAACATGTTGATTATATATAATTAATAGGAAAACGTCAAGTAAAACTGCGGATATTTTTGACTTTTTTATTTTTTGGCTTTACATAACTAATCCACAATATGTTGATAAATATGTGGATAACTTTCACTGTTATTGTTGAAAAATATTCTAAACTTATATTTTATCCATGTGAAAATGGTTTATACTTTTTCTGAGAGTTATTCACATAGACTTTTTATCAAAATATCATATGTTAACCTTTTTTCAATTATCCACAATTCTCTTCCTGACGTGTTTTTCGCGTGGATAACTTATCATTTGAATTTTTTCAATGTTTGTATTATTATATATGGTAGGATAATTTTGATGTGACGTAAATTTAACTAATATATTACGAAATCATTTTATATTAAAAAACAATGAGGTTACGGATATTATGGATTCTATCAAAAAAAAATGGGATGAAATTAAAGAGACAGTCAGAAAAGAATATGAGCTGACTGATGTTTCCTATGATACCTGGATTAAACCTCTTCGTTTTTATGATGTAAAGGAAAATACAGTGATCATTATGATCCCGTCGGATCAGGCCCATGCTCTCAATTATATTTCTTCTAAATATAAAAGCTTTTTTAAGGTCATCATCTCTGAAATGATGGATCACACTTATGATATCTCTTTTGTATTGGAAAAGGAAGCCATAAAAAACGAAAAGAAGGCAGAACCTGCATCAAAACCTTCCAATCATATTAATTATGAAAATGCAAATCTGAATCCTAAATATAAATTTGATACCTTTGTAGTCGGAAGCAATAATAAGCTGGCACACTCTGCTGCTCTTGCCGCTGCAGAATCACCGGGAGAAGTATACAACCCTCTCTATATTTATGGCGGAGCGGGACTTGGTAAAACACACCTGATGCACGCCATCGGACATTTTACTTTAGAGAAAAACCCCGGAATGAAAGTTTTGTATGTCACTTCAGAGAACTTTACAAACGAAGTGATCAGTTGTATCAGAAGCGGTGACGCTTTAAAAATGAACAATATGAGGGAAAAATACAGAACGGTTGATATCCTTATGATCGATGATATCCAGTTTATCATCGGCAAGGAAAGTACCCAGGAAGAATTTTTCCATACTTTTAATACACTTCATTCTGCGGGTAAACAACTTATCTTATCCTCAGACAAGCCGCCGAAAGACATGGAAACACTGGAAGAAAGACTGCGTTCCAGGTTTGAATGGGGACTGATCGCAGATATACAGCCTCCTGATTATGAAACCAGAATGGCCATTTTACAAAAGAATGCGGAAAATTATAACAAAGAAATTGCCAACGAAGTGTTATCTTACATTGCAGATAATGTAAAATCTAATATCAGAGAACTGGAAGGCGCATTAAATAAAATCATGGCCTTCTCCAAGTTGAATAAAGTAGATATCAATCTGGAATATGCTGAAGAGGCCTTGAAAGATGTCATTTATCCGAATAAGAAGAAAGAAATTACTCCTTCTTATATTATAGAAGTCGTAGCTGAGCACTTTGGTATCAGTCCAGAAGATATTGCCTCCAAAAAAAGAACTGCAGAGCTTGTGCAGCCCAGACAAGTTGTCATGTATCTTTGCCGACAACTGACAGAGGCTTCTTTACAAAACATAGCGAAAGCAATCGGCAAAAAGGATCACACGACAGTTTTACACGGAATCAAAACCATTACGAAAGAAATGGAAACCGATGAAGAGTTAAAAAATAAAATAGATATCATCAAAAAGAAAATTATGCCTTAAGATTTATACACATTATTCTTTACAATTATTGTGAAAAGTATGTGAATGATATTATTATGACATTAATGTCATTTATATAGGATAAAAATGGATGTCTATAACTTTTGATTTTATCATTGGTTTATTATGAATTATCAACATCATAATTTTTTTTAAAACCCTCATAAATAATGGATCAGATCAGGTTATTCACATATCTACATCTGTTATTATGATTACTACGGAATATTTATTAATTTATTAACCTAAGGCAGCGCTCCAAATCGCTCACAAGCAGGAAAGGAAGTTATTCACAGATGAAAATTGTATGTACAAAATCAAATTTATTAACCGGCGTACAGACAGTGTCAAAGGCTGTCCCCAATAAAACAACCATGTCCATTCTTGAATGTATTCTGGTAGATACCACAAGCGGTGATATCAAACTGACTGCCAATGATATGGAGCTTGGCATTGAGACCGTCATTGAAGGAGAGATTTTGGAAAAAGGCATGATTGCCCTCGATGCTAAAATTTTTCTTGAGATTGTGAGAAAACTTCCCGATAATGATATCACAATCGAGACAGATCCTTCTTTTAAGACGACTATTACCTGCGAGAAAGCAAAATTCAATATTATAGGAAAATCAGGTGAAGATTTCTCTTATCTTCCTGAGATTGAAAAAAATGATTCGGTTATCATTTCCCAGTTTACTTTAAAAGAAGTGATCAGACAGACCATTTTTTCCATCGCGGATAATGAAAATAATAAATTGATGACAGGTGAGCTGTTTGAGATTAACAATGACATGCTGAAGGTAGTTTCCCTGGACGGTCATCGTATTTCCATCAGAAAAATTGCCCTTAAAAATTCTTATGACAGCAAGAAAGTAGTGGTTCCCGGAAAGACTTTGAGTGAAGTCAGCAAGATTTTATCCGGGGATATGGATAAGGATGTACATATTTTCTTTACGGATAAACACATTGTGTTTGAGTTTAACGATACGGTTGTGGTTTCCAGACTGATTGAAGGAGAGTATTTTAAGATTGACCAGATGCTTTCCAGCGATTATGAGACAAAAATTAAGATGAATAAAAGGGAGCTTCTCGACTGTATCGACAGAGCGACCCTTCTTGTAAAAGAGGGTGATAAGAAGCCTGTTATCATTGATGTGAAAGATAGTTCCATGCAGCTTAAGATGAATTCTACCGTGGGAAGTATGGATGAAGACATTGATATCGAAAAAGAAGGAAAGGATCTGAAGATTGGTTTCAATCCCAAGTTCCTGATTGATGCGCTGCGCGTAATCGAAGATGAAGAAATTATTCTCTATATGGTAAATCCGAAAGCTCCCTGTTTTATTAAGGACGAAAAAGAGAGTTATATTTATATGATTCTTCCTGTGAATTTTATCAACGTAGAATAGAGTGAAAAGAAGTTCTAGCCGCTCACAGCAGAGGCTGTTTCGCGGAGAACTTCTAGGAGTTGCGAAGCAACTCCGTTTCACTCAGGAGAATGCCGAAAAACCGGCATTCTCTGCATAGATTTGAGTCATATAAAAGCTGTGGTATGGCGATTAGCATGGAAAATTGCTTTATTTTTGGAGAATAAATAGGAAAATTATGGAAACAATAAAGATCAGGGATGAATATATTAAGCTCGGACAGGCGCTGAAACTGGCGGGTATGGTAGAATCCGGGCTGGATGCGAAGATGGAAATACAGGAAGGATTTGTCAAAGTAAACGGTGAAGTGGAAGTACAGCGCGGTAAAAAAATACATCCGGGTGATGTAATCGAATATAACGGACAACAAATTAGGGTAATAAACGAATGATTATCAAATCGTTGGAATTAGCAGACTTTAGAAATTACGATTCTCTACATATTGATTTCAGTAAGGGAACGAATATTTTATATGGTGATAATGCCCAGGGGAAGACGAATATTTTAGAAGCGATTTTTTTGTCGGCTACCACAAAATCTCATAAGGGAAGTAAAGATAAGGATATTGTAAATTTTAAGAAAGAGGAAGCGCATATTCGTACTTATCTTGAAAAAGAAGAGGTTGAAATAAGGGTAGACATGCATCTTCGTAAAAATAAGACGAAGGGAATTGCCATTGACGGACAAAAGATAAAAAAAGCGTCAGAACTTCTTGGATTGTTAAATGTTGTATTTTTTTCCCCTGAAGATCTTTCCATTATCAAGAATGGTCCTTCTGAGAGAAGAAGGTTTGTAGATATGGAGCTGTGTCAGCTTGACTCCTTTTACATCTATAATCTGAATCATTATAATAAGATTGTCAATCAGAGAAATAAACTGCTAAAAGATATGTATTTTAATCCATCCTTAAAAGAAACTTTGAATATCTGGGATTCCCAGCTTGTTTCTTTTGGAAGTAAGATCATTGAGAGAAGAAAGCTTTTTGTTGAGCAGTTAAATGAAATTATTTTTGATATTCATAAGAAATTATCGGGAAACAGGGAAGAACTGATCATTCAGTATGAACCTGATGTTTTGATTGAAGATTATGAAAAATCACTTTCGGCCTGCCAGGAGAGGGACATCAAGTTAAAGCAGACAACGGTAGGACCTCACAGGGATGATTTTTCTTTTATGGTGGGGGACGTTGATATCAGAAGATTTGGTTCCCAGGGGCAGCAGAGGACTGCAGCGCTTTCTCTAAAGCTGTCTGAGATAGAACTAGTCAAAAAAATAACAAAAGACAATCCTGTCCTGCTTCTCGATGATGTGTTGTCGGAACTGGACAGCAACAGACAAAATTATCTGTTAAGCACGATCGGAGATATTCAGACCATCATTACCTGTACGGGATTGGATGAGTTTGTAAATAACAGATTTGAGATTGATAAGGTTTTTAAGATTGAAAATGGGAGTATCGCAGAATAATTTTGAGATATGAGGGTTTTGGATTCCAAAATGGAGGGGAAAGATGGAAGACAATTTTGAAGGGTTGAATAACAGTGAATATGGGGCAGATCAGATACAGATTCTGGAAGGTCTCGAAGCGGTCAGAAAAAGACCTGGTATGTATATTGGGAGCACTTCTTTAAGAGGTCTTCATCATCTTGTATATGAAATCGTTGATAATTCCGTGGATGAAGCGCTTGCAGGGTTCTGTACGGAAATTCATGTGACGGTGAATCAGGACAATTCCGTCACTGTAGAAGACAATGGCCGCGGCATTCCTGTGGGCATCAACCACAAAGCGGGTATTCCTGCTGTTGAGGTAGTATTTACGGTTCTTCATGCAGGTGGAAAATTCGGCGGCGGCGGATATAAAGTATCTGGCGGCTTACATGGTGTGGGAGCTTCTGTGGTAAATGCGCTCTCCGACTGGCTTGAAGTAGATATCTGCCATGAAGGGAAAATATATCACCAGCGTTATGAAAAAGGAAATGCCTGCAATAAATTGAAGGTAATCGGGGATTGTGATCCTGACAAGACAGGCACCAGAGTACAGTTTAAACCTGACGGTACCATTTTTGAAGAAACGATATTTGAATATGATACGTTAAAGACAAGACTGCGAGAGACGGCTTTCCTGACAAAAGGGTTAAAAATTATTTTAAAAGATGACAGGGATGATCAGAAGCAGGAAAAGACATTTCACTATGAAGGTGGTATCAAGGAATTTGTTACATACCTGAACAGAAGCAAAGAATTTTTGTATGATCAGATCATGTATTTTGAAGGGATGAAAAACGGCGTCTATGTGGAAGTTGCGCTTCAGCACAATGATTCCTATAATGAGAGTGTTTATACCTTCGTAAATAATATCAATACGCCGGAGGGTGGTACCCATCTGGTTGGTTTTAGAAATGCTCTGACTAAGACATTTAACGATTACGCGAGAAACAATAAGCTGTTGAAGGACAGTGAACCTAACCTATCAGGTGAAGATATCAGAGAGGGATTGACCGCTATCATCAGCGTTAAGATTGAAGATCCTCAGTTTGAGGGACAGACGAAACAGAAACTCGGAAATTCTGAGGCGAGAGGTGCTGTTGACAATATTGTAAGTGAACAGCTCACTTACTTTTTGGAGCAAAATCCTTCTGTTGCCAAAATTATCTGTGAGAAGTCTATTTTGGCGCAGAGGGCAAGGGATGCTGCCAGAAAGGCAAGAGATCTGACACGCCGTAAGACCGCTCTGGAGGGTACGTCTCTTCCCGGAAAACTGGCTGACTGTTCCGATAAAGATCCGAAAAACTGTGAAATTTATATTGTTGAGGGAGATTCTGCGGGTGGTTCCGCAAAGACGGCGAGAAGCCGCGCAACGCAGGCAATCCTTCCTCTTCGCGGTAAGATTTTGAATGTGGAGAAAGCCCGCCTTGACAAAATTTACGCCAATGCGGAGATCAAAGCGATGATCACAGCTTTCGGTACGGGAATCCATGAGGATTTCGACATTTCGAAACTGCGCTATGACAAGATTATCATTATGACAGATGCGGACGTGGACGGTGCCCATATCGCTACTTTGATGCTAACTTTCATATACCGTTTTATGCCGGAACTGATTAAACAGGGGCATGTATATCTGGCAAAGCCGCCTTTGTATAAACTGGAAAAAAATAGACAGGTCTGGTATGCCTACAGTGATGATGAGCTGGATTCCATTCTTGCCGAGGTGGGGCGTGACCAGAATAATAAGATTCAGCGTTATAAAGGATTGGGAGAGATGGATGCCGATCAGCTCTGGGAAACGACTATGGATCCCGAAAAAAGAATCCTTCTTCGTGTCAATATAGATGAAGAGGAGGAGTCTGAGGTTGATCTCACTTTTAATACTTTAATGGGGGATAAAGTGGAACCTCGCAGAATCTTTATCGAAGAAAATGCGAAATTTGTTAAAAATCTGGATATATAATTTGTAATTTTGCGCGCTTTGACGGACGGATATCGAAAAAAAGACAGCGTGTGAAGACGCTCATCTTTAGGTTTGGGCGGTCAAGAATGGAGAAAAAAGATGGATGATAAGATTTTTGATAAGATAGAGGACGTCGACCTTAAGAAAAAGATGGAAGATTCTTACATCGACTATGCCATGAGCGTAATTGCTGCCCGTGCGCTGCCGGATGTGAGGGATGGTCTGAAGCCTGTACAGCGTCGTGTCCTTTATTCCATGATTGAACTCAATAACGGGCCGGATAAGCCTCACAGAAAAAGTGCCCGTATTGTCGGTGATACGATGGGTAAATATCATCCTCATGGAGACAGTTCTATTTATGGTGCGCTGGTAAATATGGCGCAGGACTGGTCTACGAGATATCCTCTGGTGGACGGACACGGGAATTTTGGTTCTATGGATGGCGACGGCGCTGCGGCCATGCGTTACACGGAAGCGCGTCTGAGCAAAATTTCTATGGAACTTTTGGCTGATATCAATAAGAATACCGTGGATTTTGTGCCGAACTTTGACGACACGGAAAAAGAACCTGTCGTTTTGCCGAGCCGTTATCCTAACCTCCTCGTGAACGGCACAACAGGTATCGCGGTTGGTATGGCTACAAACATTCCTCCCCACAATCTGCGGGAAATCACGAATGCTGTCGTTAAAATTATTGATAACCAGGTTGATGAGAGCAGAGAAACGGACATGGAAGAGCTGCTTCAGATCGTGAAGGCTCCCGATTTTCCGACCGGCGGCGTTATTTTGGGAACAAAGGGCGCGGAAGAAGCGTACCGTACAGGGCGTGGTAAGGTAAGAGTCCGTGCGGTCACGGAAATTGAAACGATGGATAACGGAAAGAGCCGTATTATTGTGACGGAGCTTCCTTATATGGTAAATAAGGCAAATCTGATTTTAAAGATTGCTGAACTTGTGAAATTAAAGAAGGTTGACGGTATCACAGACCTGCGCGATGAGACAAACCGGGAAGGTATGAGAATTGTGATCGAGTTGAGAAAAGATGCCAATGCCAACGTCATTTTAAACCAGCTTTATAAACATACGCAGCTTCAGGATTCCTTCGGTGTGATCATGCTTGCTCTGGTGAATAACCAGCCAAAGGTGATGAACATTAAGGATATGCTTACTTACTATCTGGATCATCAGAAAGATGTGGTGACCAGAAGGACTAAGTATGATCTGGATAAGGCTGAAGAGAGAGATCATATTTTACAAGGTCTGTTAATTGCTCTGGATCATATTGATGAAGTGATACAGATTATCAGAAGCAGTCAGACGACGCAGATTGCAAAAGAGAGGTTAATTGAAAGATTCGAGCTCTCTGAAGTACAGGCACAGGCGATTGTGGATATGCGTCTGCGTGCTCTGACAGGTCTGGAAAGAGAAAAGCTTGAGAATGAACACAGGGAACTGCTTAAGAAAATCGCGGAGTTAAAGGCAATTCTTGCGGATGAAAAATTACTCCTCGGTGTGATCAAAGGTGAAATGCTTATCACAGCCGAGAAGTATGGCGACGAAAGAAGGAGTAAGATCGGATATGATGTCTACGATATCAATATGGAGGATCTGATTCCGAAAGATAACACCGTGATTGCCATGACGAGCCTTGGTTATATTAAGCGCATGACGGTTGATAATTTCAAGTCTCAGAACCGCGGAGGCAAAGGTATCAAGGGAATGCAGACCATCGAGGAAGATTACATTGAAGATCTTCTGATGACGACGACCCACCATTACCTCATGTTCTTTACGAACTATGGAAGAGTGTACCGTCTAAAAGCTTATGAAATACCTGAGGCTGGGCGCACAGCGAGAGGTATTGCGATCGTCAATATTTTGCAGTTGAATCCGGGTGAAAAGATTTCTGCCATGATACCGATTAAGGACTATGAGGAAGATAAAAACCTCTTCATGGTTACAAAGAGAGGTATTGTGAAAAAAACCTCAATCATGGAATTTAGCAATGTCAGAAAAAATGGGCTGGCGGCTATCAATCTGCGGGATGATGATGAGCTGATTGAAGTGAAGGCAACTTCCAGGGATACAGATATTTTCCTTGTCACAAAGCATGGAATGTGTATCCGTTTCAAGGAAACAGATGTAAGACCTACCGGAAGGGCTTCTATGGGCGTGATCGGCATGAATCTGTCTGACAGGGATGAGATCGTCGGTATGCAGTTGGATCATCAAGGCGATTCTCTGCTCATTGTTTCCGAAAACGGTATGGGAAAACGGACTTATCTGGAAGAGTTTACCGTGCAGAAGCGCGGTGGCAAGGGCTTAAAATGCTATAAAATTACCGAGAAGACAGGTAATGTGGTTGGTGTAAAGGCCGTCAATGACGATCATGAAATTATGATGATCACCACGGAAGGCATTATCATCCAGCTTCGCATGGAGGATATATCGACTCTCGGCAGAATCACTTCCGGCGTGAAGATGATCAATCTGGACGACAATGTAAAAGTGGCTAAAATTGCCAAAGTGCGGGAGAAGATCAGCAACGGCGAGGAAGAGTTCGAAAATATTGACGATGCAATGGAAGAGATACCTGCGGAAAAGTATGAGTGATTATAAAATAGTTGTCATAGGAGATATTCACAGTAATTATATAGGGCTTGAGAGGTGTATTGAACATGCTTTGAAACAAAAGCCGGATGAGTTTTTGTTTCTCGGGGATTATATCAGTGACTGTCCTTATCCGCATAAGACGATGAAGATCGTCTATGAGATGAAACGTGATTACAATTGCCGTTTTATTAGGGGAAACCGGGAAGAATATATGCTGCATCACAGGAAAAAGCTGGGAGAACGGTGGACTTATTCTTCCGCCAGCGGCAGTCTGCTCTATACTTATGAAAATCTGACGGAACGGGATTTTGGTTTCTTTGAAAGTCTGGATATCGAAGGGTATTATGAAAAGGAAGGGTATCCGCCTTTCCGATACTGCCACGGTTCTTTGACGCGCTCCAATGAGATACTGGAGCCGGAAGGAGAAAATACGAGACAGCTTATGAATAGTCTGGATGTAGACCTGCTTGTGTCTGGACATATGCATTTTCAGGAAGAAAAAATGTATGACGGAAAGAAAATATTGCATCCAGGCGCTGTCGGCGTTTCCTGGTATTTTGATGGGAGAACACAGTATATGATGCTTCACGGAGCAAAATCCGGGTGGGAGGCGGCATTTTTTCAGCTGGATTATGATGTGGAAAAGGTTGTGAAAGATTTTGAAACTTCCGGCCTGAACGAGAAAGCGCCGGCATGGTCTAAAGTTACGATACACACGCTGCGCACCGGCAATGACTATAATTTGGCCTGTCTGACACGCGCAAAAGAGTTGTGCGAAAAAGCGGAAGGTACGGTAGTCTGGCCGGATATTCCCGAAAAATACTGGCAGCAGGCGTTACAGGAATTTGGAATTGTGGATTAGATATTTTAGAAATGAATAAAAAGAAACCAAATAAAGGTTCCTGCATGAAAGAGCGGGAACCTTTGTATATTTTTACTGTTTCTCCTCATTATTACGGTTAATGACCATAGATACGATACCGCAGGCAATACCAAAAATGGGATAGACCACCCATGCACTGTGCCAGAAATTTCCGAGAAAACCGAATCCGAGATAGATCATGGTAGCCACCATCATAATGCTGCCGCAGATGATACTGATTTTTTTACCGTTTTTGTAGGTCTGCGAATTGTGGTCATGCATTAGATTGTATTGTTCAATATTGTATTTGCCATCCTGTGTGCCTGCATAGGTAAACAATATGACGGCTATGGTTACAGGGAACATAAACAGGGCGCCGCTCAACATGTCAAGATCAATTCTGTCCTGTATGATGTTATCGGGAGAGATGACAGCATCAATTGTAGTTGCTAAAATCATGCCGAAAATAATAAGAACAACCCCGGTTGTGATAAATTGAATCAGTTTTTTGTGAAACGCTTCTTTTTCTTCATCGGAATAAAAGTTTTCTATGTATGGATATTTCTTTTCAAAGTAACTTCTCTGTAAGCCGGAAACGATAAAAATCGCTACGGCCGCTATTACGAAGAAAAGAAATATAATGCCGGAAAGCTCTTCCATATCAATACCATGTACTTCAGAAATAAACGTATCTAAGAGCAGCATAAGAGTAACTCCGCTTAAAATCAGTCCCACGCCTGTTGTGATTCTTCTGCTGAATTGATTCATAAACTGGTCGTAGTTACATTTGTCTTCCACATACTGCGTACAGATATCTTTCTGTACCAGATCATCTAAAGTACAGTGAAAGAAACTGGCAAGCTGCAAAAGTTTATCCATTTCCGGATAGGTCGTGTCCGACTCCCATTTAGAGACAGACTGTCTTGATACTTCTAATTCTTCCGCCAACCGCTCCTGCGTGATGTTATCCCGCTTCCTTAAAAATTGTAAGTTTTGTCCTAAGCTCATAGTGTAATCTCCTGTTCTTTTTTTTCGCGAACAATGAACCAAGCGGATGTGTGAGCACATCTATTTGGCGAATGCCGCGAGAGTTTCATACCCTGCAGCTTGCTGCAAGGTATTTGACTTGTGCCGGCTATGGTCATATTGTAGGACAGCGGGAATGTAAAGACTATCAATTTCATGTTGCTTTTCATTATTTTCATGTAAAGATGCGGTTGCATCCCCGTAAATACGGTGTTTTTGACGATAGCGGCACAAAATAGAAGATTCGGCACTGAATCGTTACAATCAGATAATTTTCTCAAAATCTTCGATACCGTGTTTACACCAAGGACAGATAAAGTCGGATGGAAGTTCTTCTCCCTCATACACATAACCGCATACGATACAGCGCCAGCCTTTGGCTGCGGAAGCCTCCGGTTTCGGTTTTACAAACTCGTGATAGAAGGAATAGGTCATCGCCTTTTCAGCAGATATCACGTCGCAGTCATTTACCGAACAGATAAAAAGCATATGCGTTCCAAGATCGATGGTATTCGTTACCTTACAGTCGATAAAAGCTGTGGTATGCTTTGTAAGATAAGGAAGTTCCTGCCTTGTCACGGCAAAAGGATAATCTACAAATTTATCAGTTTCCCGACCGCTTTGGAAGCCAAAATGCTGGAACAGGGAAAAGGGAGCCGTCTCAGAGAGAACAGACAAAGAGACCATGTTTGATTTTTGTATGAGCTCACAGGTCAGGTTCTGTTTGTTGACTGCCACTGCGATCTGTAAGGGATTGCTTGTCACCTGCATCACCGTATTTACGATACAGCCATTCATCTTTTTGTCGAATTTGGAAGCTGCCACGTAAAGTCCATAGGATAATTGAAATAAAGCGTTGGTATTCATAATGATCTCCTTTTCGTTTCCGTCTATTTTTATTATGTGAAAAAACAGATGTATTATTCGTTTCAAATGTCTTTTCAGCATTTATTTTAACATAATTCTGGTATATCGCCAATATAATGAAAATAAGAGTGCATACTTCATCAAATTTGCAAATCTGTGAAAAAGAGACTAAAATAGGAGATATTGTAACGATGAAAGAAAATGACAATATTTTAACCGAAATAAAGGAAAGACAAGAGAAAACTATGAAATTTGAGAGTGCGGAACAAAAGAGAAATTATATGTTGGAGGAGCCGGTGGAAAAACTGGTATGCAGACTCGCGGTACCTACGATTTTAAGTATGCTGGTGACCTCATTTTATAATATGGCGGACACCTTTTTTGTAGGAAAACTGGATACCCAGTCCACGGCGGCGGTAGGTATTGTCTTTTCCCTGATGGCGATTATTCAGGCCATAGGATTTTTGTTTGGACACGGCTCCGGCAATTTTATTTCCAGAAAATTAGGCGCTGGTGAGATGGAAGAGGCGGAAAAAATGTCCGCTGTCGGATTTTTTACGTCCTTTCTTTCTGGTGTGGTTATTATGGCAGGATGCATGTTTTTTATTGAACCGCTCTCCTATCTGCTCGGTTCCACGGAGACGATCCAGCCGTATACAGTGGCTTATCTGCGGATTATTCTGATCGGTGCGCCTGCCATGACGGCGTCTTTGGTGTTAAATAACCAGATGCGTTTTCAGGGAAGCGCCTTTTATGCGATGATCGGCATTGTTTCGGGCGCGGTAATTAATATCATACTGGATCCTATTTTGATTTTCTGGTGCGGCATGGGTGTTGCCGGGGCAGCTCTTGCCACCACGATCAGTCAGTATCTGAGTTTCTTTTTTCTTCTTATTATGATAAAGAAAGGCGGGAACATACAGATCCGTTTCCAGAATTTTAAGCCCAGCCTTCACTTTTTTGCTGAGGTGATCCGCGGCGGTATTCCCTCCCTGTTCCGCCAGGGGCTTGCCAGTATAGCTACAATCTGTCTGAACCACGCGGCGGGCGTGTACGGTGACGGGGCGATAGCAGGCATGTCCATCGTGTCCCGCATAATGATGTTTGCAAATTCTGCTCTGATCGGATTTGGTCAGGGTTTTCAGCCTGTTTGCGGTTTTAATTACGGGGCGAAACGGTATGAGAGAGTGTTAAAGGCCTTTCGTTTCTGCGTGAAAGTGGCATTTTTCTGTCTGCTTGGCATGGCGGTTCTGGTATTCATTTTTGCGCCCCAGCTTGTGACCGTTTTTAGAAAAGACGATCCTGACGTGATCATGGTAGGTACAGCGGCACTTCGCTATTCCGTGATTGCATTTCCTTTGAGTGCATGGATTATTATGTGTAATATGATGCTGCAGTCCATCGGTAAGGGATTGAAGGCATCTATCGTGGCTTCCGCCAGGCAGGGGATCTTTTTCCTGCCGCTGATTTGGATTCTGCCCTATTTCTTTGGCCTTACAGGAGTGGAAGCATGCCAGGCGGTTTCAGATTTCTTTGCGCTGACGATATCTATTCCACTTGGGGTGAGTGTAATCCGGGAGATGAAGCGGGGGCCGGATTATTTATTGATGAAATTAGAATAGAAGATAGCGGATATATTGAAAGACTGGAAGAATATAGATTATGGTGTGAAGAAAAGGAAGTGTGAATAAAATGATCCCCGGCAAGCCTGTTTTATAACACAGAATTGTCGGGGATATCTTTTACTTTGATCAGATACAGAAAATTCTATTTTAGATATTTCCCGGCCCGATACAGTGAAAAATTGAAATCCCGGATTCCCATTCCTCTCGTCCGATTTTTCATTTTGCAGTAATAGCTTTTCATCCAGTAAAGCTCATGGTAATAATCGGCGTTATAATTTCCGTTTTCATCAACTGTCGTTTTTTCCAGCATATCCTCCACACTGACCAGATAAGGATTGGCGGATGAATCCAAAATAACCGGCGCGGCGTCCGCAGAAAGTCTGCTTAAGTAATCGTAATCGGCGCCATTTTCCAGATTATAACGGGCGATCAGACAGTCGGGCCTGGAGAATGAGAGTATGATACAACAGATACTTACTACCGCAAGTCCATACATGAACAGCGGAAACCTCCTGTAAAAAATAAATGTGGTGACACCTGCCATCAGGAAAAAGATGACTGCCAGCGCCCACAGTACAAACAACCGTAAAAAGGTGAGGGCATATATGTCGATATACAGGATCATCCGCATAGCGCTGGAGAAAATCATAATAAAAGTACATCCGCAGATCAGGGAAAGTATCACCCGCAATGTCCTGCTTTCCTGAAACAGATAAAGGCAGATGAGTACAAGCAGGAAATTAATAATACTGACAGTCAGAAGCTGAAAAAATCCTTCTCTTGCATAGCCTGCGTAGGTATAGTTCTCTGGAAGCTGCATCTTACCGATAAACAGATACAGAATTTGTACTACGCTGAAAAACAGATAAAGAATGCCTAGCAGGGATGTAAAAACAATGGCAATGACAGGATCAAACCCGGATTTTTCTTTCATGTTCTCACTTACATCCATTTTGCAAAGAGCGGATAGCAGGGCATAGGAGGAGAAAAAGACCACCGTAATCAGAAAAAGAATCTTTATCACTTCCCATATATTTAAGGCCTTTATCAGACGGGCAAGCATGTTCTCAAAGATAGCGTCCGCGCCTGCAAGCAGCATAGCCATACACAGCAGAAGGGGAATGGCTATGGCAAATCCTATGAGTGCAGGTATAAAATAATTTTTTCCTCTTGTTTTTTCCTGTTTTGTTGCATCAAAATAAGAAACCATGTCACTCAAAGGTCTGAACAGGCAGCAGAAACAGGAACCTATCGTGTGAAAGAAAGCGGTAACATATTTAGGAAAATTCCACGTCCTATCATTATAAAAGGTGTGCAGCATTAAAAGGAAAGAGAGGAGAAAAATGCCGCATTTGTTCATAAAAAGGATAGGAAGAGAGTTGGTCATACAGTTAGAAATACCTAACATAGTGATGACTGTGATATAAAATACGCTGTCTTTTTTGAAGAGAACCCCTAACTTTTTCGAAGAGAAGAAGAAACAGCAAAGGGTTCCGATGACGAAAAAAGGGTAAGTGATCCCCGAAGAATTTTTGTAGAGACAGAAAGCATAAAACGCTGCGTAGAGAAGACATCCGATGCCGAAGGAAGGAAAGTGCCGTTTCATGCTTCGGGTGTATTCGGTTTCCGGGTTTTTCGTTATTTGTTCTGCGGGTTGTAAGTAAGTTGTTGATTCCATCATTTCCTCCATTTCCTGCGCAACTGCGCAAATCCATATGTTTTGGTTTTATTGTAATGGAAAAAGTATTTAAGTTTCTTCTTCCACAATCACGTCTTCCGTGAAAATTTTGTCATCTTCCACATACTGCAAAAGATCTCCAGGCTGGCAGTCCAGCGCCTTACAGATTTCGTTTAAGGTGGAGAGGCGGATTGCTTTCGCCTTATTATTTTTAAGGATGGACAGATTCGCAAGGGTAATGTCAATTTCGCCCGCCAGCTCGGTCAGGCTTTTTTTACGCATTGCCATAATTACATCCAGATTGATGATAATTGCCATGATAATCTCACTTTCTATCAGTTTAACAGACTTGAAAGACCGCTTTTTTTGTATCTCTTAAATGGTCAGATCGTTTTCCAGTTTGTAGGTAACGGCTTTGTCAAAGATGCCGGCCAGCACCCGGCTGAACAGCCCGGCAATTACAAAAACCAGAATCACAATAAATACCGCCGGTGTAAGATAGAGAAAAAGGCGGCAGGCCGTAATCACCGCAATAAAAAAGCTGTAAATACTCATTTTTTCAAGACTCACCACATTTTCCCGGATAAAGCAGTCATCGTCCAGCACGGAACGGAACATTTTTCGCAGCTGTTTCAAAATCAATACCGCAAAAATGCCGGAGAGGAAGAAAAGCAGGCAGAGAGAGTAGTAGTTTTCTTCAAAGTAGCTGTTGAATCTTCCAT
This sequence comes from Lachnospiraceae bacterium, assembly GCA_910575775.1. GTDB lineage: Bacteria > Bacillota > Clostridia > Lachnospirales > Lachnospiraceae > UBA3282. The sequence continues at coordinate 69,285 of CAJTEY010000010.1, forward strand.
AAAATTTGATGCTCAAAGGAAGTGTGGCAGTCACAACGATTCCGGCATAAAACATCAGATCCAGCAGAAGTTTGGTGAAAAGTGTCAGTCTGTCTTTCATAAAAACGCATCCTTTCTCTGACGCACGCTTTTATTTGGCGTCCTTTTAATTGGTTTTGTCTTTCCAATTTGCATCATGTAAGTTTAAAATAGCACGGAGAAAAATGAATGTCAATAAAAATTTATCGAATATCAATAAAAAATTATTTTCTCTCAATATAAGTGATATGAGGATGACAACATGAAAGAAAGCGAGTAAGATGAAAAAAAGGTACTGTTTCATAAACTGTCTGTTTATGAAACGGTACCCTCTATAAATGAATGACAAAATAATCCGTGTTTTACAGTCTCACATCCACAGGATGATAGTTGTAAGACGCCTGCTCCTCTGGCGTTTCGGTGTTAGGTGTGCCGGAGATGTTATCCGTCTGCTTTTCCCCGTCTTTTTCTGTGCCGGGTTTACTCTTATCTGACTTATCTTTATCCTCCGTGCGATTTTCCGTGTTTTCCTTTTCGGAAGCCTTTTCAAGTTCTTCGCCTGCCTGTGCCAGAGAAGAAAGCTGGTCAGAAGTGGCTTTCTGCGCCGCTTTCCTTGCGTCGGAAAGTTCGGCTTCTTTCAGTTCTACATTGCCGCCACTGCTGGAATCAAGCGCTATTTCCGCCTCCAGCACGTTGGCTCTGCCATTCATTTTTTGGGCCGTACTTCCCTGTACATTCGCCTGTTTGATGGAAACGTCTGCAGAAAGCATAGCCGTCATACTATTCGCAGACATGCCAACATTCGCATTGTCACTCTGGTTTTTCTGCTTTTTGGTTCCCATCAGATCGTCAAAGGAGGATTCTTCTTTTTTCTTTTCCCGCTCCTCCCGTTTTACGTCAATCTGATGTTGACGGAGCTGGATCTGCAATTCGCTGATCTGTTTTTGAATTTCCTGCCGTTTTTTCATTTTCGTGTCCGCAGGCATTTCTTGATTAGAGGAAATTTCCTTTAAATCATTTTGCAGTTTCTCAATCTGCTGCTGCAGATTTTTACTTTCCGAATCCATTTGCCCGCTTTTACCTGCAGATGTTCCTGCTGTGTTTTGGGACGCACCTGCGCCGCCTATTCCATTTATGTTCATCGTTTCTCCTTTCCCGCGCACAATTCTGTTATTTATATTGTCGAGATCATGGAAGATGTTTTTTGTCAAGTGCGCGCAGACATAATTGATGCATAGCATCTTCCTTACTCTATTTCTTGTATCGTCAGTCCTGTGAGATCCGTGAAGAGAAGATGTTGTGAAATACCTTTTCCTGGTTGTGGAGATTCTTTTGCATACATGATAAATGATTAACTGGTCAAAAATTGTTGTAAGGTTAATCCAAATTTAGTAGGGAAAGAATTTTCTTCTCCATTCGCGTATACATTATGGGGAAGATACGTTATAATACAAGAGAATTTAAAATTGGTTTTTATGTGATCTATAATGGAGGTGTTTTATGACAGCTTTAAGGCAAAGTGCAATAAAAGAATTGGAAAAAATACCAGAAGATAAAATAAGCCTTATTTTACAGATCATGCAAAGTGTAAATAGTTTGTGTCATGATAATCAATCAGAAAGGAAAGAAGCTTTTGCAAGATTAGAGCAGTTACGCAGGAAAGGGACTGTTACCGATACGGATGCGGAATTAGCCTCTTATAGGGAAGAAAAGTATGGTAAATAGAATTCTGATTGAGACGAATGTATTGCAGCACATTCTATTTCAAATATATTCTTTATATTAAGGAAAGATTATAGCGCAAAGGAACGAAGAGAAGTTTTGTTTAATTTATGTTCTATCTTTGATATAGAGGGGATAGATAGAGGTAAATTAATTTCTGCACTCCAAAACGAGGATTTTTTAGATTTTGAAGATTGCTTACAGATGGAGTGCGCCAAGGCATACAATGCAAAATATATTATAACGAGAAATTTATCCGATTATAAAACATCAGAAATACAGGCTATTTTGCCACAGGATTATTTAGAGTTGTAAAAAAATGCAAATAAAAGTGACGTAGACGGTATTGTACACGGACGAATGCAGACAGTTTTATTTTGGTATGTGGTTACATAGTTTGCAGCATGACCCGCAGTACACAGCATCTTTCCTGTTTATAAATTTCCTGGCCAATCTCGATGTCACCCAGATACTTTCGCGCCGTGTGACGGATGGAACTCAGGCCAAATCCATGCCCCTCTCCGTTTTTTGCAGTGACAGGCAGCCCGCTCTGGTCATCTGTCACCAGTTCTCCCGTAAAGCTGTTGGCAATTTCGACTACAAACATATTCTTCATGCGGTAGGAGCAGAGGAAAATATGAGGTGCACAATGGCATTCCCGCTCTATGGACTCAATGGCGTTAGAAAGACCGTTATTTAAAATAATGCTGATGTCAAAGGCATTGATCTTACCGTCCGCCGGATAGTGAAAATCACAGGAAAAATCAATTCCCTTTTCGTCCATTTCTTTTTTGCGCTCTGAGAGAATGACATCTGTCACGGGATTGCCGCTCTGTGTTCCCGATGCGGTTTTCTGCATCTCGCAGGTAAGAGCTTCCGCATATTTTTCTGCTTCCGCATACTCTCCCTTTGTATAGAGCTGTTTTAGGGTCATCAGGTGATTTCCCATGTCATGACGAAGATTCCGCATATCCTTGTAGAGTTTCTCTGTTTCTGTGATATGGGATTCCAAATCCTGTATTTGTTTAGAAAATACTTCTCTGCGCTTATCTTCCTCATGCTCCTTTTTCCACTGGCGGAACACATAAACGGTAGTCAAAATGGTGATATAGCAGATTACAGGATAAAATATCATCAGGAAATCATAAGATGTATAAGTGTCCGACAAATGTTTTCCAGAATCCCTTACATATGCGTTATTGAGAAACTGGGTGGCACCATATGCATATATACTTGACACAGCAGGTATCAACAGGATTAAAAATTCCCGGGTTTCCATATTTTCCCGTTTTCTGCCATAGATCCGCAGAAGAAGGCGGACGCATCCGTAGAGCAATAAAAAACCTGTCAAAGCATCCAGGACGCATTCTATCGTGGAAAAGCAAAACCAGAAAAGTTCCCCTTGATCTTTGAAGAGCAAAATACTAAATCGGAATGTGATATTGACAATATGAATAACAACCCGCCAGGCCTGCCAGCGCAGGCAGAAGAAGGTAATGGCAAGAAACAGCTTCTGGCTGATATAGGAGCGGTCAACCAGACTCATTGTAAAAAAGGCCATAAAAGCGCCAATTGAGTAAGCAGCCACGGAAGGGATGAATAAGGGCATGTAGTTTAAAATGATCATGGTACAGAAGTATACGATTCCAATTTTCCATACTCTTGACTTTGGCGGGAAAAAAGGTTTTATCCAGTATACCAGACAGTAAGCCGACAGCAGCGTGGTACTAAGGAAATAAAGTTCGGATGATATTTTATAGTATAGCTCAAAATCGTTCACTTATCGGCTCCTTTGCTTCGGTTTCGGTTGATATACTGCATATATTGCTTCACAAACCCGGCAAACTGTTTTTTAGATACAGGAACAGATCCCTTTTCCAGCCAGACTGTAGTTGCATTATATCTTTCCACATATTTCAGATTTACCAGATAAGCCCGGTGGGTGCGGTAAAAGTCCATTCCAGTCTGCCTGCAAAGATCTGTCAGTTTTCCGTAGTATTCGATTTCGCCGTTTGTGGTGTGCAGTATGATCTTTCGGTTAAATACTTCCGCGTAAATGATATCTGCAAGCAGTACCTTAGTGGAAAGGCTGCCCCGCTTGACGAGAATTGCCAAAGGCTGGGTCTGATCCTTTCGCTGGTTTTCATCTGCCGGATATCGAGTCTGTTCCTGCTGCGTTGGAATCTGGGTTTTTTCCTGTTTATTATATTGTTGTAATGCTTTGTCGAGTACCTCACCCAGCTTTTCGTCTTCAAAAGGTTTTACCAGATAATGAAAAGCGTTTACATCGAAAGCTTCGTAGACATATTCCGATAATGCTGTCACAAATATCAGGATCATATCCTGATTTTTACGACGCAGTTCTCTGGCGGTCTGCATCCCGTTTTTGCCAGGCATCTGGATATCCAGAAAAAGAATGTCAGGGATTTTCTCATCAGGCAGGGCAAGCAGTCCGTCTCCTGTTTCAAGGTCGTAAATCTGACAAATAAATTCGGAATTTTTACAATGTTTATCAATTTTTTGCCGCAGTATATCACGCACGCCTTTTTCATCGTCACATATTGCAATTTTTACTGTTTTCATGTGCTTTTCTCCATTTATCATAAAATAAGTATACATGATATTTCCTAAAATGCCCCTTCTTTTCCAAAAAAATGTTGTGAATGGCCCAAATTTTGATGTCAAAGAAAAATTCGGCGGATGAGAAGTAATGCCGTCGGGTTTTTATAAGCATGTAAGCAGGATTTACCTGTGTATTTTTACACATTTTCTGCAATATATGTTACACTGAATCTGTATATAGAACGTCCTTGAGAGGCGGACGTAATTTTTAAAAGAGTGTAAAGGGTAAAAGAAATGGCTGATATGGATGATGGAAAAGTAATTTTGAAGAAGATTGTGATTGCGGATACAGAGGAGGAAGATACAATATCCAGGAAAGAAGCGGCGGCGCCCGCTCTTTCGGAAGATGTCAGAATGCTGGTCACAAGCATGATTCATCAGGATGGAAAGGCTTTCGCAAGAGTTTCTTTTCTGCGGGACAGGGACTGGGCGGAAGGGATTGTGCCGGGCGGCCGGATTGAAAAATCGGAAGGGTTCAGCGGGGAAGAGATTGAGAAGCTGGAGGCCTATCTTGCAGGAGAGCAGGAGATGATTTTGCAGCAGGCAAAGGGCGTAAATCCCATTAGAAATTTATTTCGCTAAGAGCCGCCTGCTGATGGGTGCGGATTGAATGACAGCATGGAGGAAATACATATGATATTCGGGGATTTTTCTGATTGGACAACACAGAATCTTATCATAAGAATCATTGTGTCGATGATTCTTGGCGGTATTATTGGTCTGGACCGGGGAATGAAACACCGGGGCGCTGGCACGAAGACGATGACTGTAGTCTGTCTGGGAGCCACGTTGGTGATGTTGACGGAACAGTATATCCAGATCCATTTTTCGGGTCTTGCCAATATGGATCGAATGGCGGCGCAGGTCATAAGCGGCGTCGGTTTTCTCGGGGTAGGTACGATTATCATTTCAAACCACCGGGTGAGGGGATTAACGACAGCGGCTACTCTCTGGGCCAGCGCCACGATCGGGCTGGCAGTAGGAATCGGATTTGTGGAAGGCGGCGTTCTGATTACTCTCGTCATGCTGTTTTCCCTGCATGTGCTTCCCTTTGTGGAGCGTTTTGCCACCAGAAACTCCCGCTATTGCAATGTTATCATTGATCTGGAGGAAAGCCGGTATCTGCATGTGATTATCCAGGATTTGAAAGCGGCTGATATTTCTGTGGATTCTATGGAGATCAGCACTTCCAAAATTGGGGACAGTATTTCGGCATATTTGATCCTGCATACCAAAAAAGCCATAGAAAAAACGGAAATTTATGAAATTATCACAAAGTCGGACAAGGTGGAGTCGGTGGATTTTTTGTGATCAACGTATTATCAGCCCCACCGGGCAATGATCAGATCCCATCACTTCACTGTAAATCATGGCATCTTCCAGTCTGTCTTTCAGGGATGCGGAGGTGAGGAAGTAATCGATACGCCATCCTGCATTTTTTGCCCGCGCGCTGAAGCGGTAAGACCACCACGAATAAACGCCTTCCCGATCGGGATAAAAATGGCGGAAAGTGTCAATAAATCCTGCTTCGACAAGAGCCGTGAATTTCCCGCGCTCCTCGTCCGTGAATCCGGCATTTTTACGGTTGGATTTGGGATTCTTTAAGTCGATTTCTTTATGTGCCACATTCAGGTCGCCGCAGAAGATGACAGGTTTGGTCTCTTCCAGTTTTTTCAGATAGGATAGAAAATCATCCTCCCATTTCATGCGGTAATCCAGGCGCGCCAGTTCATTTTGGGAATTGGGCGTATAAACGGTAACAAAATAGAAGTCTGGATATTCCAAGGTAAGCACGCGGCCCTCATGGTCATGCTCTTCCATACCAATGCCGCAAGTGACCCGAAGGGCTTCCTCCTTTGCAAAAATAGCGGTGCCGGAGTAGCCTTTCTTTTCGGCATAATTCCAGTATTGATGATAACCCGGCAGTTCGAGGTCAATCTGCCCCGCCTGCAGCTTGGTTTCCTGTAAGCAGAAAATATCCGCGTTCGCCTCCTTGAAAAAATCTAAAAAACCCTTTCCCACGCAGGCTCTTAATCCGTTCACATTCCAGGAAATAAATTTCATTGTCTGTCCGATTCCTTTCTGTTGTAATATATGATTGTTAATTTTTGTAGTATTTTAGGATTTCCTTCTCCACAATCTCATCCGATAATGCGCGCATACCGTCCAGCCGCTCTTCATAATTTTCTTCTGTCAGCCGCTCTTCTCCCTTGGCAAGTTTATCATAAACCCAATAATTGATATCCTTCGAGAAGTGGATCATGTCCATATAAAGATCCAGATTCGTAATGATCTCTTTGGCATCCTGGTAATAATAAATTTCCACATTATCGTAGGAAAGAAGCGCTTTTACAGTCTGTTTTTCATTATAGATTACGGAATCAAGTTCTCCCGTCCGATAGGCGTTATCCCACCAGAGCATAGAGTAGGGGGAGAAGAAAAATTTGAATGTAGTGTCCGGGTGGGCCTCCACCGTTTCTGTGAGAAGGGCAATATTTTTTGCGAGTGCTTCCGCGTTTACAGTTTCCGCCTGCATCTTTGCAACAGAAGGTTTTCTGGCATACATACCCGTGGCCAGATCCGCTCCGAAATATTTCCACTGTGCCCAGTTGTAGGAATCGCCCTCGTCATAGTCCCCGATAAAGGAGAAGGCCAGCATATAAGGCAGTTTTTCCATCAGCACGTCTTTGTTCAAGGTATATTGATAATCATTGAAATGGTTCTTGTCATAGAGATACATCGGACAGCCCGTGGAAACATAGGTGGGTTCGTCGCTGGCGGAGAGGGAGGAAGGATCTATGTTGTAAAAGATATAGTCTATCTCATGGTTCTCGTAAGCGATATCCAAAAGCACCTTCAAATCTGCTGTGGCGCCGTAGGAACGGATTGCTTTGATGGTCTGGCAGTCAAAACCCTCGTCAAACCAGCCATTGTTATAATTTTCACAAACAGAGGAACCCACGATCAGCGCATTGTAATCAAAGTTTCTGAGAGTGCCTACACACTGGTATTCCTTGTCCGTCAGTACTGCCTTTAGTCCGGGCAGGGGTTTGTGATATTGATAAAACGGGTCAAAAAGAACAACCGTGCCGATGACTGCCGCGAGCAGAATAAGCGCTCTTATAAAAAATGATCGGATAAATTTTTTGTCTGAACTCATTTTTATGCCTTTCTATGGTCTGGCCGTGGCAGACTGCTGCTAAAAATTGAAGTATAAAAAGGTACTCACCTGGGACAGGGAAATCACGCACCAGATAAATAAAATGCTGACTGCCCAGCATCTGCCGGAGGTCAGTTCGTTGTAAGTAGCGCGTTCATAGGCATTTTTGTGGAAAATCAGATAAAATGCCAGAACAAACAGGAGAAGCATTACGAATAGGTAAAGGTAATTCACTGCTGTCGCAGCGGTCAGCTCCAGAGCCTGTCTCAGCACATATATTTCTGAAATGTCAAGCTGGGCTGCAATCTCGAAAAGTTTCCCGTTCCATTGTAAGGACAGGAGATTCTTAAAGAGCTGTCCCGCCGCCAGCATACTGCTGCTCCTGAAAAAGAAGAGCGAGAGATTAAAAAGCGTAAAGGTAACGATCCATCCAAGAGGCGCGGGAATGTGAAAGCGGGAAGGACGTTTTTCTTCCCTGCCGCGAATGCCCACAATACCAAGGCTGTCCAATACCACAAGCAGTCCCTGCATTGCGCCCCAGGCCACATAAGTCCATGCGGCCCCGTGCCAGAGTCCGCTCAGCAGAAAGACAAGAAATGTGTTGATGAGCATGCGTGCCTTTCCCTTCCGGCTGCCTCCCAGCGGAATATATACATAAGTGATGAAAAACCGCGACAGCGTAATGTGCCATCTCTGCCAAAATTCTTTGATACTGCAGGAACGGTAGGGGGAATCGAAGTTTAAGGGCAGTTCCACATGGAACATTCTGCCCAGGCCGATTGCCATATCGGAGTAGCCGCTGAAATCAAAGTACAGTTCAAAACTGTAAGCGAGAATCACAATAACGGTGGACACTGCATCCAGTGAAAAAGTCTGCGCAAAGCCAAAGTTTGCCATCAAACCAAAGGTGTCCGCCAGCAGCACTTTCTTGGCAAGTCCCAGAACAAACAGATAAATGCCCCGGGAGAAGGAGGCACTGTCAAAACGGCGGTTCGCCGGGTCTTCAAACTGTGGAATGATTTCACTGTGAAGCACAATGGGTCCTGCAATCAACTGTGGGAAAAAGGTCACAAAAGTCAGATAGCTGATAAAATCGTAGTGCCTGCATCTGCCGAGAGCCCGGTCAATGATGAAAGACATCTGCTGGAAGGTAAAGAAACTGATACCCAGGGGCAGCAGAATATGTTTTAAATTAAAATCCGCGTGAAAGGCCAGGTTAATATTTTCGATAAAGAAGTCATAATATTTGAAATAAAATAAAATGCCAAGGTTCAGAACTAGCCCTGCCAGAAGGCCGATTTTACCGAATGTCTTGGGAAGCTGCTTTTTCTGTGCCCATGAAAGGGCGAGACTCAACAGATAGTTCAGCCCGATACTGCACAGGATGATGGCCAGATAACTGACATTGAAATAGGCGTAAAACCACAGGGACATGGCGGACAGAAAGAAGCTTGCCAGCTTATAGCGTCCGAGTCTGTTCAGGCCGTACCACCCGATCAGCGCAATGGGAAGAAATATGAAAATAAAAATATAGGAATTAAACAGCATATAGTTACAAAATTCCTCTCTTGAAAATACATAATTTAGTAAATACAGGTAAAAAATAAGAGTGCACAACAGGGCAGTCCCTGTTTCTGCTATAGTATAGCAAATCCGGCTTAGGCTTACAAGTCGGGGCATTGTCATGGCCCCGGAAATAAGAAACGGAGGATTCAATGAAAAATAGTATGCGTAAAATAAAGATAATCATGTTAATCTGCAGTTTTTTTCTTTTAAGCAGCTGTGGAGAGGAAACTCTTTCGGAAGAAGATCTGGTAGACGGCCGGACAATCGGTGCGGAGCAGGGAGTGGAGGATGTGGAGGCTGGAAATTTTCCCCTTTTTTGGGAAGCTGCGAATCAAGGAGAAGGAAATTTTTATACATTGCCTGAATTAGAAGGGGAGGTGAAAGAGCTTCTCGGGGATAATTATTGGCCGGAAGTTAATCTGTCTGCGGCAGAATTGGAAAAGCTGACAGGAATCACGGAGGATATGTATGTAGATTTTCTGGCGGAGAGGCAGATTCTTGACGCGCATATAGATACTCTGATTATCATTCACGCGAAAGATGATTATGTGGGAACAATTGAGCAGGCTATTGAGACTTACCGCAGCGGCCTCATAGAGCAGAACAAAAATTATCCGCAAAATCTGAGTAAAGCACGGGCTTCCCGCATTGAGACGATTAATGACTATATTTGTTTCGTTCAGCTGGGGGCGGACACTACCGCGCTGGCAGACCGGGGAAATGAAGCGGTGATGGCACATTGCCTGGAGGAGAATGAGAAGGCGCTGTATGTGTTAGAACAGGCAATTTTGCAGTAATTTTTTGATTTAAAATCCGGCGTACACAGTCACTATTTGTTGTTTTGTGTCTGTCGGGTTCTTGTCTGCCTGTCTTGAATGTCATATAATGACAGAGAGAACAGGCTGGCTGCAGCGGACGGATTTGCCGGCAATGGAAAGAGGGGAGCAAATTCATGGACATACAGTACATAAAATTGACCGAAAAAGAACTGGATACTTTCATAGAAATGAGAATCTGCCAGCTACGGGAGGAAGGTGCAACTATACTTCTGGCGAATACCGCAGACAGGGCATTGCGAAAGCTCTGCTGACGCGTGTGGTGGAGGAAGTGAGGGTGTATGGCTGCAGTTGTGTGCAGATTACGGCCTCGGATATGGGAGTGCTGTTGTACACGGATTTCGGGTTTGTAAAGAACGGAAACTTTATGCAGTATAGGTTCTGAAAGCAGGTATTGATAAAAAAAAGAAAGAACGGAGAATTATATGCAGGATTTTATCAGAATTTCTAAATATGCGGGAATGCGTAACGATCTGGCGCAGGCCGGGGGCGGCAACACCTCCGTGAAGCTGGACGAGCAGATTATGCTGGTGAAAAGCTCCGGATTTCAGCTTGCGGATGTGAACGAGAACACTGGGTATTCTAAAATAGACTACCGTCTGATAGAAGAATATTTCAAAGAGAATATACAGGCGGGCGGGCAGTCCGTACTGACGGAAGAGGCGGGGAATGTGCTCCTTGCAAAAGCGCAGATGGCGGGCGGTCGCGCTTCTATCGAGACATTTCTTCACGCGGTGACAGGAAAGTATACACTGCACTCACACCCGATGCTGGTGAATGTGATGACAGCAAGGGCAGGAGGCATTGACGCGCTGTGTACACTTTTTCCCGAAGCAGTATTTGTTCCTTACAGAAAACCGGGGGCGTCTCTTGCAGAGACGTATTATAGGCTGTATCAGGAACAGAGAGAACGGGGAGCTGACGGATCGGTGATTTTTCTGGCGAATCACGGACTTGTAGTGAGCGGCAGTTCGGCGGAAACGGTAATTGGACGGACGGAGGAGGTACTGGGAAAGATTGCGGGATATCTGCAGGTTTCCTGCGAGGCGTATTCAAACGCGACAAAGCTGTGGGATGCTTTTGGCGAAATTCCGGCGATGGCTGACAGAATTGTATACTTATCCGAAAACCGCTTCCTCTTTCCGAAGACGGCGGAAGGCACTGTTTTGGAGGCGGAAAAATGGAATCATGCCTTCTGCCCGGACTGCATCGTCTATGGGTCGAAAAAGCCGCTGTTTCTGGCGGATGATTTCAAAGCGGCAGAGATTGCAGCGTACATAGAGAAAAACGGCATCCCGGCGATGGTTTGTTATAAAGGGCGTTTTTATATTCTGGCCGAGAGTGTGAAAAAGGCGCAGGAGATTGAGAATGTGATGAGTTTTGCGGCACAGGTGCAGGCGATGAACCGTGACCATGAAATGCTTTATCTGAGCGAAGGGCAGCAGGATGCACTTTTGAACTGGGACGCGGAGAAGTACCGCAGGAAACTGTGAGCTGCAGCGGTTGGAACGAAAGAGAACGTGTGATAGCGCATAGATGCAGATTTACAGACGAGGGATGAAAAGTATGAACATTATCATACCTATGACGGGCTACGGTTCCCGTTTTGTGGCGGCAGGTTATAGAGAACTGAAACCTTTTATTCCGGTGATGGGAAAGCCGGTCATTGAATGGATTGTGAAGGACATGTACCCGGATGATGTGCATTTCATTTTTGTATGCCGGGGAGAACATCTGCAAAAAGACCCTTCCATGAAAGAAAGACTGCTCGCTTTAGCGCCGGGAGCTATTGTTGTAGCAATAGAGGAATGGGTGAAAAAGGGACCTGTGTACGATGTGCTCCGGGCATACAGGACTTTGTGCGCGGCAAAGGATCATGGGGAAGTGAGTGGAAACAACGATGGTGTGCGGATTGAGGAAAACGTGTCAGCGGAAGACTTTCATAAAGAGGACGGCTGTATCATCAATTACTGTGATTTTTATATGACATGGGATTTTCATGGCTTTGTGAAGGAGGCGAAAGCGCGCGACTGCGACGGCGCGGTGCCGTGTTACACAGGATTTCACCCGAATCTTCTGCCGCAGAAAAATTTCTATGCGTCCTGTCTGACGGATGGGGAAGATCATTTAATAGAAATACGGGAAAAGTATTCCTTTGAGAAGGATAAGACAAAGGCGAAGCATTCGCCCGGCGTCTATTATTTTAAAAACGGCCCGGTCATGGAGAAATACTGTCAGATTCTGACGGAGCATGAGGAATGCGCCATCAACGGTGAGTATTATGCGAGCCTTCCTTACAATTTTATGGTAAAGGACGGGCTTAAAGTGTGGGTGCCCACGAATGTGGATTACTTCTGTCAGTGGGGGACGCCGGAGGATATGCGGGAGTTCGTATATTGGACGGATTTGATTTGCCAAAAGAAAGAAAATGCGAAAGAGAGTGCGCAAAAACAGTGCAGGGATGAAAGTGCGGCAAACGGTGAAGCTGGGCAACAGGAGAAACTGAAGAAAGTGTCGGGTTTGTGCGCCGGAAAGGTTCTGATTCCCATGGCAGGCGCTGGACAGCGTTTTGCTGATGCGGGTTACCGCGTACATAAACCGGCCATTCCTACGTTTGACCGGATGGACGGGACAAAGAAGCCTATGGTGGTTTGCGCCACAAAGGATCTGCCCGGGGTTTTTGAGGATGGAAGCAATGTGATCTATGTGGACCGCACGTTCCACCGGGAGGACGGCGTGGAGGAGGCCATCAGGAAGTATTATGAAAAGGCACAGTTTGTCACTATCGACAGTCTCACGGAAGGGCAGGCCTGCACCTGTATGCTGGCAGAAAAATATTTGAACCCGGAGGAGGAGCTTCTGATCGCTGGCTGCGACAACGGGATGGATATTGACCAGGCGGCATTTGAGGAGAGGAAGCAGGCATGTGACTGTATTGTCTTTACTTACCGCCACAATGAGGCGGTACTGCAAAATCCCAACGCCTACGGCTGGATGCTCACCGATGAGGAGGGAACGATCACAGGCACGTCCATCAAAAAGGCGATTTCCGAAACACCTACGGAAGATCCGGCGGTGGTGGCAACCTTCTGGTTTAAGGAGGCGAAAGTCTTTTTGGAGGCCACGGAGAAGATGATTCGGGAGAATGACAGAATAAATGGGGAATTCTATGTAGACCAGACGGTAAAACATGTGTTAGACTTAGGGTATCGCGCAAAGATTTTTGATATTGACCGTTATGTGGGCTGGGGGACGCCTGCGGATTATGAAGATTATCAGAATACTTATGCCTATTTCAGGGCGTTTCTTGAACGGGAGGGTCTGATGCCCGTCAATAAGCGGTAATCTGAAATGATGCAGTACAGAAGGATATGGGCTGTAAGATGTTACATACGCTCGACATGGAGAAAAACTATCAAAAGTACCTAAAAGCTGCCATTTTTGTGGGAGTCTTGTTTAAGTTACTTTTGATGGGGTTTTTTTCCTCCGATTATCAGGATCAGATGTTCATTCCTTTTGTGGATCTCTTTTTAAACGGGGAAAATCCGTATCAGGTTTATTATGACAATGGACTGCTCCCCTCGTTTCCCTATCCGTCTGTCATGCTTCTGGTGGAGTGCATCGGCGGTGTTTTTGTCACCTTTTTAGACGGCATACCAGTATTTTTCCAAAATCTGGTTTTCAAGCTGCCTATTCTTCTTGCGGATCTTCTCGGGTTATATTATCTGTTCCGTATTTCCAGAGATAAGAGAAAATATATATTAGCTTTGTACTTTTTATCACCGATTATTTTGTATGCATCTTACATGCATGGACAGCTTGATCTGATTCCTACTGTATTTTTGGTGGGAGCTGTTTATTATCTGAGTGATATGAGTCTGGCGGCGAAAAGAGAGCGGGCATACGAGTGGCGGTTTATCCTTTTTCTCACACTCGCTCTTGCCTCTAAGCTTCACATTGCGGCGGCGCTGCCTCTCTTTTTTCTCTACATTTATAAGAGAAAAGGCTGGAAAAAGGCCGTATGTATGACAGGGATTCCCGTTGCCTTGACGGTGGCAGCAGCGCTTCCTTTCTGGGGCAGCGGTTTTGTCAACATGGTGCTGCTAAACAGGGAGCAGCAGGCGGTCAACAGGGTGTATCTTGATTATGGAAATGCGCATCTGCTTCTGACTGTGCTGGTTTTGCTTTTTCTCTATTTCCAGGCTTTTCAGGTCAACCAGATGAACAGGGATCTTTTGATCAGTATGACAGGGCTTCTGTTTTCGGTATTTCTCGCCTTTGTCCCGGCGATGCCGGCATGGTTTATCTGGATTGTGCCGTTTTTTATGCTGTATCTGGCGAGACAGAGCGAGAACCGTGGGAAGATGGTACTGGTCTACGGTGGATTTAATGTGTTATATCTTTTGTATTATGTCTTTTTCCATACCACACAGTTTGTAGATCTGTATTTTCTTGGCAGCAGTCTGGCCTTTTTAAAACAGTCTGACGAGGGAGTCAGAGATATTGTCTTTTCGCTGATGGTTGGTGTTTTTCTGATTCTGGTAATCTGCATGTATCTTTACGGTGTGGGCAGCAACTCCTATTACCGCAGAAGAAACCGTCCCTTTACCATAGGTATTGCCGGGGACAGCGGTGCGGGAAAAACCAGACTCCTGCAAATATTGGAGGCGCTTTTGTCGAAGGGGCGGGTGCTTGCGCTGGAAGGGGACGGCGACCACAAATGGGAGCGGGGCGATCGGAACTGGGAGGAAATAACGCATCTGAATCCACGGGCAAACTATCTCTACAGACAGGCGGAAGACTTGAAGGGATTACGAGGAAATAATACGATAAAACGCGTGGATTATGATCATGAGACGGGCACTTTTACGCGGAAGAGAAGGCTGTCTCCAAAACCCTATGTCGTCCTATGTGGTCTGCATTCCCTGTATCTGCCGCAGATGAGGCAGGTGCTTGACATGAAAGTGTATCTGGACACGGATGACGCACTGCGCTGTCACTGGAAACTGTGCAGGGATCAGGGAGAGCGGGGACATGACCGGGCATCGGTTCTCGAGCAGATCAGATCCAGACATAAGGACGCTGAGAAATATATTTACCCACAGAAACAGTATGCCGATCTGGTAATACGGTATTTTGATGAGACGCTTTTAAAAAACCCGGAGAAGGCCGGAAAAGTGCAGGAGATTTCGCTGGGTGTAGAGTTTGTGCTTGACGCGGGGATTAATGTGGAACCCCTGCTCTCGCTTTTGCGTGACCGCGGCGTTCCGGGGGAGCTGTCTTATGATGATCTTCTGCATCAGAAAGTTTCTTTCTGCGGAGAGGATCTGGATGTGGGCAGAGGCGTCTGGGCGAAAACAGCGGCGGCGGTGATTCCGCAGATAGAGGATCTGACGGGCGGCCGTATTCTCTGGGAAGAGGGTGCCGGCGGATTGGTACAGTTAATGCTTCTTCTTGTAATCGGTGAGATTATGAAGAGGGATTAAAATAAAAAGTGTAGAAGAAGGGGTAACTATGAAGGCATTGAATAGTTACAAGAGGGAAAACGGATGATTAAGGCAGTAATTTTTGATCTGGATGACACCTTGTATGATTACAAAGCGCTGGAGCGGGCCGCCTTTGAGTGCGTGGGAGGACTTGTGCGTGAGCGGCTTGGTGTGAGTGTGGAGCAGTATGAGGAGGCATTTATGCGGGCCAGACAGGCGACCAAGGACATGCTCGGTGAGACGGCCACCTCCCACAGCAGAATGTTGTATTTTCAAAAAACTCTGGAATATCTGGATATCAGGCCGCTGTATCTGGCTCTTGAAATGTATGAGACTTACTGGGGATTTTTTCTGGACAATATGCTACTGTATCCCGGGGCAAGAGAGCTTCTGGAGGCTTTACATGAGAAATATATCCGTGTAGGCGTCTGCACGGATCTGCTGGCCCATATCCAGCACAGGAAACTGCGCCGGCTGGGAATGATGGATGACGTGGACTGTATGGTGACGAGTGAGGAGGCAGGTGTGGAGAAACCGTCTCCGGGAATTTTCCAGCTCTGCCTTGAGAAGCTTCGGATTCCGGCTGAAGAAGTCTGCTTCATTGGGGACAATCTGGAGAGGGATGTGAAAGGTGCAATGGCGGCAGGCCTGCAGGCGGTCTGGTTTCACCCGGAGAGAAAAGATTGTGCGCAGGAGGAGACGGCCCAGGATGATATTGACGTTGTGTCAGACTATGAGGAGCTGTATCAACTGTTGGCAGGCCGGATCGAGGGCGGCTTATAATGAGTAAAGCTGTGTCAGGCAGCCGGATTTTGTGTGGGAAAGAGAGGAACACATGAAACTTTCAATCGTAGTTCCATGTTATAATGAACAAGAGAATATACCGCTTCTTTTGAAGCGGTTTGAGGAAGTGATAAAGCGGGAGGATATGGAGGTCATTCTGGTGGACAACGGATCCACGGATGAAAGCGCGCGGGTTCTGAGTGAGCTGGTTCCTGGTTATGCTTTTGCAAGAACGGTGTCTGTTGAGGTAAATCAGGGCTACGGCTACGGGATCTTACAGGGATTGAAGGAATGCCGGGGGGAATACATCGGCTGGACTCATGCGGATCTGCAGACAGATCCCGGGGATATTGTGCGGGCCCTGGAGCTGATCGAAAAGGAGAGAGGGCTTGTCTTCGCGAAAGGCAGCAGAAAAGGCAGGCCGCTCTTTGATGTATTTTTTACTGTGGGTATGAGTGTGTTTGAAACTTGTTACCTGCATGAGAAGCTGTATGATATCAACGCCCAGCCCAATATTTTCCCGAAGGTTTTTTATGATGAATGGCAGGAGCCGCCCCACGATTTTTCGCTGGATCTGTACGCGCTGTATATGGCCAGAAAAAAGGGTTTGAAGGTATTGCGGTTTCCTGTGATTTTTCCCGAGAGAGTGCACGGCACATCGAAATGGAATACGGGGCTTGCGTCCAAGTGGAAGTTTATCAGACGGACCATAGATTTCAGCGTGAAACTGAAGAAAAGCGGGAGTCTGCAAAATTGAGAAGAGCCTGTAAGAAAAGGCGAGGGGGAAACAATGTCTACAGAATACATAGCACACAGAATTAACACGAAAGAAGAACTTTTAAAGCTGCCGGAGGAATACGGGGTTGAACTGGATCTGCGGGATGATCTCAACGGGCGGATTTATATCTGCCACAATCCTTTTGAGCCGGGAGAAGATTTCGAGGAATACTGTAAGGTATATCATCACGGTACCATGATCTTAAACATCAAGAGTGAGCGTATTGAGCATAAGGCGCTGGAATATATGGAAAAATATCAGATCAAAAATTATTTTTTCCTGGATTCCTCTTTTCCGATGATCAAGCTGCTCACGGATATGGGCGTGAAGCAGGTGGCGCTGCGCTTCAGTGAACTGGAGGGACTGGATACCATCCGCAATATGGCTGGGCGGGCAGAGTGGGTCTGGGTGGACTGTTTTACAAAGGTGCCTATCGACAGGGAAAGTTTTGCGCAGTTAAAGGCGCTTGGCTATAAGCTCTGTTTTGTATCCCCTGAGCTGGAAGGGCAGGAGGAGAAGATTTCCGAATATAAGAAGTATATAGAGGAGCAGGGCATTATTTTTGACGCTGTGTGCACCAAGAGTTATCATATTAAGGATTGGATGCAGGTTTAAGGTTTTGGCATGGAGGAAGGGATGTTTCGATTACAAAAAGAATGGCAGAAGAAGGCCGGTATGGCGGCGGCAGTTTTATTCACGCTGGCGGCTGGCCTGCTTCTATTTTACAGACACTGGCAGTTTGAACTGCCCTTATATCCGAATGTGGATGAACAGCTTTCGCTGGGCTGTATTTATGAACTGCTGGGCCAGCATCTCTATGCGGGAGATATCTATGTGCTTGACTTTTTCCGCTACCCTCATCTGACCTTTTACTATGCGGCAGCTGGCGCGCGCATTCTGGGTAAATTTCTTATCGGTGTGGGCACTGTGGTGGTTTTGCGCTATGTGATCTGTGCCACGGCGCTTCTCTCAAATGCATGTATTTATTTTAGCATTAAGATCATGACGGGAAACCGCATATATGCGTATCTTGGTTTCCTTTTATCTGTGTTTTCCCTGTATGGCTATGCTTATCTGTATTACACGGGGCCGGACACACTCCTGTACGCAGTGGCCAATGTTATTCTGCTTCTGGGCTGTCTGATCTGGCGGGAGAGGGACGAGGAGAGGGCTGTTTATCTCTGGTACCCGATGCTTGCGGTATGTATCGGTCTCGCGATGGCGGCTAAGTATCACGGCGTTGTTTTCGGGGTATTCTGGCTGGCTCTGCATATCGGGAAAAAATACTGGAAGCGGCATAGGAACAATTATCTCTTTTTCCTGGACTGTATCGTGCTGGCGCTGACCTTTGTGCTCTGCAACTACTCGCTTTTCTTTCATTTTAAGACTTTTATCGGGGATAATCTGTACAATCTGAATCACTATGCATGGGGGCATCCCGGCATCGAGCATAATCTGCCGTTTCTCGGGTATCTGGAGGCGTACGCGCTGTCCTCTTACGGGATTTTCGGCGGTCTGCTGCTGCTTTTGGGTCTTGTGCATGTGATGCGGAGAAAAGAGCGGGGAGAGCTGGTTATCTTTTCTCTGATGCCGCTCATTATTTTAGCGCTTTTGTCGAAGTATCGTATTGTTCTTGGCAGAAATATGTCCCTCGTGCTGCCTTTTTCTTTCCTGTTTATGAGTTACGGGCTGATGGAGATGGAGACATTTTTGGAAAGATGGAAGGAAAAGCGCGGTACAAAGGGACAGAGGAAATCTTCGGGAAAAGCGGTCAAAAGGCGTGCGGTGTGGAATATCGGCTGGACGGCGGCAGCTGTTGCGTCGGCTTTGATATTTTGCAACGCAGTCACGGTTCTTGGAAATTACCGCTATGATCTGACTTACGATCATGCGTCAGCCTATATTGAAGAAAAGATACCTGCCGGCGCAAAGATTTACAGTACGTCCTACATGCCAGTCATAGACGAACAGAAATATGAGATTGTGGAGATCGGGGAGGATCTTTCCCTTCTGCCGGAAAAACTTACGAAAAACGAATATTTTATTGATGTGGAATACGCCACCGGGTACTTTTCCCAGAAAAACGATTATTTGTTTTTCCAGGGAGGGGATATGTACCCGGACAAAAAAGCGGCGTATGATCAGAAGACGGGAGCATATGCAGTCATGGAAACCTGGCCCGGCATTTCCTATGGCGGAGAGTGGAAATACAGGATCGGGTATTTAGACCTGTTCACAAAGAGTCCCGATTCGTATTATGTGGGGCCGACGATTATCATTTATCAGTAAAATATTCTGCAGCAGTTAACAGAACGCATAATAATTTCGCTTACATAAAAAAAATTTTGATGATAAAATGTAATCGAAAGGCAGGTTTTATTATGCGCTGGATACCACTGCAGAAGACAGACAGCAGAAAGTGGAGACTCTGTGTCCTGTATGATGACTGTATGACGTATGAAGTTACAAGATTAGAATCCGAAAATGTTGATAAAATTTTACTCTATACAGAATATATGAATAACAGCATAAATGGCGGCATTGAAAGGGAGCTTTTGAGGGAATTGGATGATTTAAAAAAACGGTATGAATTAAACTAAAAATTCCCGCAAAAGCAATTCCAGTTCCTCGGCCTCAGAAGGCGTGAAAGTCGGGGAGCTTTTTTTGTGCTCCTCATCCTTCTCAACAAGAGGCTCTTTTTCCATATTATTATTTTTTCTGACAGGCTCCCCCAGATCGTCAGCCGTATTTTTTGGCTTTTGTGCGGGATCGTCCATGCCTACCATGCGCATGTCGAGGCGGGTCTGTTCCAGGCGGTTAGCCAGATGGTTTTCCAGATAATCCACCAGATTGGTGCGAAGTATGCCTGTTTTGCCGGGCAGATCGATCAGTGAGGCAGCTGCAAAATAGAGATACAGGCCGAGAAAGCTGACCAGATAAAAAGGCGCAATCATCAGAAAACTTTCCTCCTGAATGATAGCGATACAGGCGCCGATTCCGGCTACCAGTACAGAGAGCAGCGTAAGCTGTCCCGAAAGGTGCCGGAAAAAGGACACGGGAATTTTTCCGAGGCTGATCTGGTTCAGAAACTTGTCCACAAAAACGGAAACATTAGGAATGCTTTCGTGAAGCTGCCTGCAGCTGGTAAATTTCAGCTTCAGCTGCTGCAGGGATTTATTTTTGGTGGCGGACATGTTTTCCGTTTCCCGGATCAGCCTGCGGTAAATCACGCCGGGCAGAATCTGGCATAAAATACTGCAAAAGAACAATGTCAGAATAACAAACATAAAATATTTATGACGAAAAAAAAGTGCAAACATGGTTACCTCCGTAATATAGAGTGCATACTTATATTATATTAGGTTTTTTTCGGGAAGAAAGATGTAAGGCGCTGACAAATTCCGCGAAAGATCGCGCGAGAAGACGGGACGCATTTTCTTGCACTATGTGGATTGATGATATATACTCTATGGTAGGTAATAAATAGCGCGGGAAAAGTAAGGAGGAAACGGATATGATTTATCAGCCAAAGGGCGTCTGCTCCAATGCGATAGACGTGGAGATGGAAGAAGGTATTATCAAATCTGTGAAATTTACAGGCGGATGCAACGGCAACACACAGGGTATTTCCCGGCTGGTTGTCGGAATGAAGGCGGAAGATGCGATCGACAGGCTGAAAGGGATTAAATGCGGCTTTAAGAGTACATCCTGTCCGGATCAGTTGGCCTGTGCGCTGGAGCAAATGCTGGATCAGTAGAAAACAGGAATAAAATGCATGAAAGGCTTGGATGTTACTATGGGCAAAAAGATTGTACTGACAGGCGGCGGCACCGCCGGACATGTGACGCCTAATATGGCGCTGATTCCGAGGCTTCGGGAGTTGGAATACGACATCGTATATATGGGTTCTTACGATGGGATTGAAAAGAAACTGATGGAAGACTTTGATATCCCTTACTATGGCATTGCAACAGGAAAATTCAGAAGGTATTTTGATCCGAAAAACTTTTCCGATCCGTTTCGTGTCATTAAGGGAATGCGCGAGGCAAGGAAGTATCTGAAAGAGATCAAACCCGATGTGCTCTTTTCCAAAGGAGGTTTTGTCAGTGTACCCGTGGTGCGTGCGGCGGCATCTTTGGGGATTCCCTGTATCATCCATGAATCCGACATGACGCCCGGACTGGCCAATAGGCTCTGCATTCCTGTGGCGAAAAAGGTCTGCTGCAATTTCCCGGAGACATTTAGCCAGTTACCCCCGGCAAAAGCGGTGCTGACGGGTTCGCCCATCCGCAAGGAACTTGCCACTGGGAATAAGGAGGAAGCTTACAAACTGTGCGGTTTTGATAATACGAAGCCTGTCATTATGGTGGTGGGCGGAAGTCTTGGATCGGCAGCGGTCAACCAGGCGGTCAGGGATGTCCTGCCGGAGCTTCTGAAAGATTTTCAGGTGGTGCATCTGTGCGGTAAGGAGAAGGTGGATAACCTTCTGCTGACCACACAGGGATATAAGCAGTTTGAATATGTAAAGTCCGAGTTGAAGGATATTTTCGCCATGGCGGATATTGTGATCTCCCGGGCCGGCGCCAATGCGATCAGCGAGATTCTGGCGTTGAAAAAACCGAATATTCTCATTCCGCTGCCTGCATCCAGCAGCAGGGGGGATCAGCTTCTGAACGCGAAATCCTACGAATCCCAGGGATTCAGCATTGTGATTGACGAGGATGATCTGACCAAGAAGCTGCTTCTTGAGAAAATACAGGAGCTTTATTTCAACAGGTTTACCTACATTGATGCCATGAAGAAGAGCAGCCAGCGGGATGCCATCGGCACCATTGTCGGGCTGATTGAGGAAGCGGTGAAAGAAAAATAAGGTAACAGATGTCATTGTGTACGGCGGTACACTTGTGATAGAAAGAAAAGTAAGAAAACGGCACGCAAAAGTGCCTGAAAAAAGGAGGACGAGATGAGCAAAGTTACGTTTGACTATTCAAAAGCAGCATCCTTTATCGGGGAGAATGAAGTGGAGTCCATGAAGAAGCTGGCTCTTGACGCAAAAGAGGTGCTTGTGAGCAAATCGGGAGCGGGCAACGACTTTCTTGGATGGATCGATCTGCCTGTGGACTATGACAAGGAGGAGTTTGCGCGGATCAAGAAGGCGGCGGAGAAGATTCAGGGCGATTCCGAGGTGCTTGTGGTAATCGGTATCGGCGGTTCCTATCTGGGCGCGCGTGCGGCGATCGAGTTTTTGCGACACAGCTTCTACAATGTGGTGGACAAGTCTGTCAGAAAAACGCCCGAAATTTATTTTGTAGGTAACTCCATCAGTTCTACCTATATTAAACATCTGATTGACGTGATCGGTGACAGGGACTTCTCCATCAACATGATTTCCAAGTCCGGCACGACCACGGAGCCGGCGATTGCGTTCCGTGTGTTTAAGGAGATGGCGGAGAAGAAGTACGGCAAAGAGGGCGCGGCGAAGAGAATTTATGCCACCACCGACAAGGCGAGAGGATCTCTTAAGAATCTGGCGAATGAGGAAGGTTACGAGAGTTTTGTTGTTCCCGATGATGTAGGCGGACGTTTCTCCGTGCTGACGGCGGTAGGGTTACTTCCCATCGCGGTGTCCGGCGCGGATATTGATAAGCTGATGGAAGGCGCGGCAGAGGGCAGAAAGATGGCTCTGGAAGCTCCTTTTGAGGAAAATGATGCGGTGAAATACGCGGCGCTTCGCAATATCCTGCTGAGAAAGGGCAAGGTGATTGAGATTCTTGCCAACTATGAACCGAGCGCACACTACGTTTCCGAATGGTGGAAGCAGCTCTACGGCGAGTCCGAGGGCAAGGACCAGAAAGGTATCTTCCCGGCAAGCGTAGATCTTACCACCGATCTGCATTCTATGGGACAGTTTATCCAGGACGGTTCCCGGACCATGTTTGAGACGGTTCTCAATATTGAGACAAGCAGGGAAAAGATCATCATTGGGGAGGAGCCGGTAGATCTGGACGGCCTCAACTATCTGGCTGGCAAGAATGTGGATTTCGTCAACAAGAGCGCGATGAACGGCACAATATTGGCTCATACGGATGGACAGGTTCCGAACTTTATGATCAACGTGCCCGAAGTGAATGAGTTTTATCTGGGCGAGCTGTTCTACTTCTTCGAGTTTGCCTGCGGCGTCAGCGGATATCTCCTCGGTGTGAATCCGTTCAACCAGCCGGGTGTGGAGAGCTACAAGAAGAACATGTTTGCACTTCTCGGCAAGCCGGGGTATGAGGCGCAGAGAGAAGAGTTGCTTAAGAGACTCTAGGCAGAAGAGCAGGTGACTATATGAGCATGACAGGGCGCATATCTCCATGGAGGTATGCGCTGCTTTTATGTGCGCTTTACGGCTCGCGGAAATTTGCTTTCAGAGAAGGATTTTTATTTGATTTGATAAAAGATGTATAGATGTGGTATTTTAAACTTATCAAAATTATGTGTGGAGAAGAAATAAGATGAATACAAAACATAATCCTATCCTATATTCGGATTTTCCGGATCCTGATATCATCAGGGTTGAAGACACCTATTATATGGCAAGCACGACGATGCACTTTATGCCGGGCTGCGATATTCTGCGCTCTTATGATCTTATGAACTGGGAGTTTGTAACCCATGCGTACGGGACGCTGGAGGACACTCCCGGGCACCGGCTGGAGGGCGGAAAACATATTTACGGGCAGGGAATGTGGGCGCCGTCCTTTCGGTATCACGAAGGTATTTTTTATCTCTGCTTTACGGCGAACGATACGCACAAAACATATCTCATGACGGCACGGAATCCTGCCGGACCGTGGAGAGTGGAAAATATAGAGGGGTTTTATCATGATAGCTCTCTGTTTTTCGATGACGACGGAAAAGTGTATATCGTATATGGGAATACGGAGCTGTATCTGACACAGTTGAGGGCAGATCTGAAAGGACCTCTTGAAGGAGGGCTTCACAGACGGATTGTCCGGGACAAGGGAGCGCTTCATCTTGGCTATGAAGGCTCCCATCTGTACAAAAAGGATGGGAGATACTATCTGTTTACGTGTCATATTCCCGCTTGGGGGAATGAGAGAAAAACGGAAGACTGTTTTATTGCGGATTCTCTGGAAGGGGAGTTCAGAGGGAAATGCATTATAGACGATGATATGGGGTTTCACAATCTGGGTGTTGCGCAGGGGGGCATGGTGGATACGCCGGAGGGAGACTGGTATTTGTTTATGTTTCAGGACAGGGGAGCGGTCGGCAGAGTGCCTCTGGTGATGCCGTTACATTTCGATGATGCGGGATATCCGACTATCGGAAAGGACGGCAAGGTGCCGGTTCATGTTTCTGTGCCCGGTACCAGACCGGATCATGTCTATCAGCCTTTGAACGGCAGCGACGATTTCCTGTACCAGGCTGACGAAAACGGCAGGGTACATTTAAAACCCTTCTGGCAGTTTAACCATAATCCGGAAGACAGTCTGTGGTCTGTGACGGAAAGACCGGGTGCATTTCGGGTTTATACGGAAGAGCAGTGCGATAATTTGCCGCTTGTACATAATATACTGACCCAGAGGAGTTATGGACCGAAGTGTGCTGCGTGGGTGACAGTGGACGGAAAAGGGATGATGGATGGAGATTATGCCGGAATCTGTGCATGGATCGGGAGTTATGGGGCAATCGCGCTGACAAAGGAGAAAGGAGATTACTATCTGGTGATGTTTGCGAGACCTGCTGCGGATGAAACGGTGGAGGCAGACCCGGATTTTTTGAGTATGCCTGTAGAATATGAGAGAATCCCGCTGCCTGCTTCAAGCGCTGTGTTGAGAGTAGATTTGGATTTCAAAGACAAAAAGGATACGGCTGACTTTTTCTATGAGGAGAACGGAAGATGGAAGGCGCTTGGAATCAGCCACCGGCTGATCTTTAAGCTGGATCATTTTACCGGATGCAGATTTGGCCTGTTTGCGTATGCCACGCGGCAGCCCGGAGGACATGTTGACTTTATGAAGTTCAGATACCGAATTGGGGAAGAGCATGGGCAGGTACAGGAGAAAGCTTGAAAACTTTATGAACGACTTTAATGTCAGAAAAAAGCTGTTTATTATTTATGTTTTCTGCGTGATCATACCGTTGGTTCTGACTGACAGCATTATCTTGTATATTTTGTTTGATGCGGAAAAAAAGGAACAGCTTTATGAGTTTGAAAATCTTGCTAATGCTGTCAGGTATAATCTGGAGTATACTTTTGAGGAAGTTGTTAAAGAAATGAACGACATTTATGTGGACAGTGAAATTAACAGCTTTCTGAATGAAAACTACAGGGACGGATATGCGTTTTATGCCGCCAGCGTGGAGTTTGCGAGAAAAAAATCTCTGGATATGCCGGGCGGATATGATATTTCCAATGTGGTCATATATGCGGACAATGATACCATTGTAAACGGCGGTCATTATTACCGTTTGTCTGAGGCGGAGAATACGGAGTGGTATCGCAAATATCTGGATTCGGAAAAGGGATTAACCTTTGTGTCGTATTATGTCGGTAAGTCTGATATGTCGGCATTGTCCATGCGGCGGCTTTCTTTAGTCAGGCGTCTCGATTATTTTAAAAAGGACAGTTGTGAAAAAATCCTCAGAGTGGATCTGGATTATAACCGCATCCTCAGAGAACTGACACAGATTAGTTTTGGAAATCAGATTTATGTGTGTCAGGGAGATCGGATTTTGTTTTCCAACGGGAAGCATTCCGGCAGTCAGGAGGATTTTCACACGCTTACGGGAGAAGAGCAGATTGCTTTTAAAAGCTCTTTTGAGATGTACGGGCAGGAAATGGATGTGTTGATTATGGAGCCGCAAAGTTCTGTGTTTCAGAATTTGAAAAAGCATGTTCCTCTGATTATTTTCCTGGTAGTGATAAATCTTCTTCTGCCGATGATCATGGTTTCTACGGTAAATAAATCCTTTACCGACAGGCTTTGGGAGTTGAGCGCCGCGTTTGACCAGATACAGGAGGGAACGCTGCAGGGGATAGAGAACGCGAGGGGGAAGGATGAGATTGGCACTCTGATGAGGAATTATAACCGCATGGTAAAGAAGATGAATGATCTGATCCTCCATGTATATAAAAACAGGCTGGAGAAACAGGAGATAGAGCTTGCCAGACAAAATGCCGAGCTTCTTGCCCTGCACAGCCAGATCAATCCCCATTTTCTCTTTAACGTACTGGAAAGCATTCGGATGCGGTCGCTGATTCAGGGAGAGGAGGTGACGGCAGGTATGATAGAAAAGCTGGCGATTCTGGAACGGCAGAATATCAACTGGGCATCCGATCATGTAAAGCTGGAGGAGGAAATGAGTTTCGTGGAAGCATATCTGGAATTACAGCAGTATCGTTTCGGAAACCGGCTGCGGTATGAGATTGATTTACCGGCAGACTGCGCAGATTACTATATCCCTAAACTGACGCTTACGACTTTTGTGGAGAATGCCTGTGTACACGGCATGGAAAAAAAGACTTCTACCTGTTGGATTTATGTACGGGTTTATCTGAAGGATCCGCTGCTTTACATTGAAATAGAAGACACGGGCAACGGTATGGAAGAGGCCACCGTGGAGAAGATGAACGAAAGCATGTGCAACTGCACGATTGACGATATCAAGGAAAATGAGCATATCGGCATTATCAATGCGTGTCTCCGCCTTAAGAGGATTTCCGGGGGTAATGTGCAGTTCTCTCTGGAAAGTGAGGAAGGAGTCGGTACGTTTATGACGATCAAGGTGGAATCAGATTATTTGCAGATGAAAGAATAGGAAGGGCCGTGCGATGCTGATGAAAGTAATGTTGGTGGATGATGAACCTTTTATACTACAGGGATTATCTGTGATTATCGACTGGGAAAAGGAAGGGTTTGAGATAGTAAAAAAGGCTTCCGACGGGGAGGAGGCGCTCGCCTATCTCAGGGAGAATGAGGTCGATCTCATTATTACGGATATCCGTATGCCAAAAATCAACGGTATCGAGCTTCTGGAAACAGTGAGGAACGAAAAGCTATCCGGGGCTTATGTCTTCATTCTGAGCGGGTACAATGATTTCAAGTACGCGCAGGCTGCGATCCGCTATTCTGCCATGGAATATATTCTGAAGCCAGTGCAGAAGGAACAGCTTCTTGAGGATATCAGGAGAGTAGCGGCGAAGAAGGAAAACATGATACAGGAGGAGATGGACAGCCGGCGGATGCAGAGAGGCTATCTGCTGCAGAATATGACGGCGCTTTTGCAGGGAAAGGGAAGGGAGCAGAATATCACCTATGTGAAAGAAAATTTTCGCTGTGGGCAGGGGATCCGGTACCTTCATATATGCCTGAATGACCTGCTGGCGCTGGAAGAAATGTCGGATGAGGAAGTATCTGAACTTAAGGATACTGTGTACGGAGAGGTGTCCCAGTATTTGCGGGAGGATACCGATCATCTGTTTAAGGACTTCTTTGTGTATGAGGAGGATTATGAGATCGGCTTTATCTACAGTGACTATATGGCGAAGGAGAGGCATCTGACAGAGGAGAAATTCATGAGGGCGCTGCAAAAAACGGCGCAAAGTGGCAGTAAAAATCTGCCGGTAATCCTGCTTGTGGGGAAAAGGGTGGAGGATATTACGAAGATTTCCCATTCCTACAGTTCCGCCTGCGTTCTTCGTTCCTTTAAGGGGTTTCAAGATACGAAAAGCGTTTATTATTATGAGAAAGAAGTGCAGGTTAATCCTTCCGGAACCGTTCTTTGTAAACAGCCTTTGGACGATCTGGTGACGGCTGTCAATGAGAACGATACGCTTCGGATCAATAAGAGCGTGGATTTGCTTTTCTCAGAGATGGATAAGCTGGATCGGAACAGAGAGACCGTGACAATGAATCTGAGCTGGCTGATTTTCCGGCTTTTGGATCTGGCGGCGGAACAGGACGAGTCCGTCAATCAGGATGAGGTGCTTTCTTATATCAGCGGCAGTGTGTCCAGAGAAGAAATCATTCGGGGCAGCAGGGCACATCTGCGCAAGTTTGCCTGCGAGTATGCGGAGTATCTCGTGCAGCTTCGCAAGAATGTGTCGAAAGGGGTTCTCACGGAGATTGAGAATGAAATCAGGGAGCGTTATGCGGAGAACCTGACGCTGCGGGAGCTGGGGCAGAAATATTATATCAACAGCTCTTATCTCGGACAAATTTTCCGAAAACGGTATGGACAGTCCTTTAAGAACTACTTGAATAACTACAGAATCACAGAGGCGGCATCCCAGTTGATTAGAACCGATAAAAAGATTGGTCAGATTGCCGAGGATGTGGGGTATCGGGACTTGGACTATTTTATCAGTCGTTTTATAGAGCAGGAGGGTTGTACGCCTTCCCGGTACCGTAAGAGCGCAAGAGCAGAGGAATGAAAAAGAAAAAGGCAGGCCCGGTAAATTCTAGCAGCTAGAATTTATCGGGCTTATTTATAGAGTTTATCGGGTTGAAGGTTTTCGTCCATGTAATAAAATTGTAGTATCACAAAAAATCATGAGGGAGGACAAACGAATGAAAAGAAAGAAACTGACAGCGCTTTTGTTGACAGTGGCGATGACAGCGTCCGTTCTTGCCGGCTGCGGCGGCGGTGATGCGGGCGGAAGCACGGAAACAATGGGTTCCCCGGAAACTGAGGGGGGGGGGTTGGATGAAACGGCAGGAACATCAGAAGACGGTAAAGAGATTATCGATTTTACGATGTTTATCGCCATGCCCGGTCCTGAGATCAACGACGGCAACGAGATTCAGGAAATTATCGCACAGAAGACCGGCGTGAGGGTAAAGGAGACATGGCTTACCGGTCAGACGGCGGCTGAGGCGGTGGGAACAATCATTGCCGGAGGGGAGTATCCTGATTTTATAGACGGCGGCGACGGTCAGATGGCGTTATATGATGCCGATGCACTGGTTGCATGGGACGACTATCTTGACAAATATCCGAAGCTGAAGGAAATGTATTCCGATGAGGAGTGGGACAGATTCCGTCAGGCGGACGGCAAAATTTACTGGGCAAATATTTTCCAGAATACATACGGCGAGTCCAAGGCGACAACCCACAATGACGAGGCCTTCTGGATTCAGGCAAAAGTGCTTGCGTGGGACAATTATCCGGAGATCAAAACATTAGACCAGTATTTTGATCTGCTAGAGCGTTACACGGAGGCAAATCCGGCGATGGAGGACGGCACGGAGATTATTCCTTACACCATTTTGTGTGAGGACTGGAGATATTTCTGTATCGAAAATGCGGGACAGTTCCTTGACGGTTATCCGAACGATGGCTCGGTTATCGTAAATACCGACACCATGAAGATTGAAGATTATAACACCAGCGATACGACCCAGAGATATTTGAAGAAACTGAACGAGGAATATAACAAAGGCATCGTTGATCATGAGTTTGCAACCCAGACCTATGACGAATATATCGCAAAGCTTTCTACCGGCCGCGTGCTCGGTATGTGCGATCAGTGGTGGGATTTTGCGTACACCGTAAACGATGTATTTAAGCAGCAGGGTCTTGATTTGAAGGGATGCAACTATGTTCCTCTCGGTCTTACCATTGATGAAGGCATGGATAACATGTGGCATACCTACGGGGATACGCAGAATACGGCAAACGGCGTGGCGATTACCACAAGCTGTAAGGACGTGGATGCAGCCTTCCAGTTTTTAGAGGACTGTCTGGATCAGGAGATCCACGATCTCAGATTTTGGGGTATTGAGGGTGTAGATTATATGGTAGATGAGGATGGCCTCTACTACAGAACCGAAGAGCAGAGAATGCAGTGCGCGAATACGGAGTATAAGGCATCTCATCTGTGCAATTATTCCTATCTGCCGCAGTATCTGGGAACCAGCAGGGACGGCAAGAACGCGATGCAGCCCACGGAGCAGACCTCTGAGTTTTTTGCCAGCCTGGCACAGCCGCTGGTAGACTGCTTTAACGCATACGGTGTTACCACCTATGTGGAAATGGTTGGCTCTGTAGATAAAGAGACAGGTCCTTGGTTCCCGATGTACTCTTACTCCAGCAACATGACGACGGAGACTCCCGGCGGCGTGGCGTGGACCAAGATGGGAGAGGTGAAGCATGAATGGCTTCCCAAGGTAGTTATGTCGGATTCTTTTGACTCTGCATGGAGCGATTATATGACGGCGTACAGCGCATGTGCACCGGAAGATTTCCTTTCCGAGATGCAGGCGGAGCTTGACCGCAGGGCGGGGCAGGCACAGTAAACACATGCAGGGAACGACCTGAAGACAGTGGAGGGGGACTATATTGCGATAGCAGCTATGTAGTTCCCCTTATTTCTCGAAACAGTTGTGGGCATAGAAGGAGATGGAATATGAGTCGGGGGAAAAAACAGGCGAAACAGAAAATTACATGGAAAGAGGTGAAACGGCAGAAGGTATTGCTCATCTGGGCAGCGCTTTTTGTGATTTACGGTTTTATTTTCTATTATCTGCCGCTTGGCGGCTGGATTATGGCGTTTCAGAATTATAAGCCAAAAACAGGATTGCTTCACTCTAAATTCATTGGTCTTGACAAATTTAAATTTTTATTTGGGGATGCAACCTTTATTCGGGTTATTCGCAATACGCTGGCGATGGGTACCATTAATCTGGTGACATCGTTTATTTTGGCTATTGTATTTGCTATTTTATTAAATGAGGTTAAAAATGTTCTGGGAAAGAAAATGGTGCAGACGATTTCCTATCTGCCGCATTTCCTGTCGTGGATTATCGTTACCGGTATTTTGCATGACGCACTTTCCTCAACGGGTATCGTGAATGAAATTTTATTAAAATTGGGTATTGTTGAATCGCAGATTAATTTCTTTGCGCATGAAAGCTATTTCTGGCCCATTGTCGCCTTTGCCAATCTGTGGAAAGAGACAGGATGGAACGCGATCATTTATCTGGCGGCAATCACGGCGATTGACCCGAGCCTCTATGAAGCGGCGTCCATAGACGGTGCGGGAAGATGGGCAAAGATCAGATATATCACACTTCCGGGCATCAAGCCGACTATTATGATACTGCTTCTGATGAATGTGGGAAATGTTCTGAACGCAGGATTTGAAGTACAGTACATCTTAGGAAACGGACTGGTGCAGAAGGTATCCCAGACGATCGATATCTACGTGCTGAACTGGGGTATCAGCCAGAATGATTATTCGCTGGGTACGGCGGCAGGTATCTTTAAGAGTGTGGTCAGCATTGTCCTGATCCTGATTGCAAACCGCATAGCGAAGCGATCCGGTGAAGAAAGCTTATTCTAGGGAGGGGCGTAAAGATGAAGAAAAAAAGTTTAGGGGATCGGATTTTTGAGATTTGCAATACGATCTTTATGGTAGCCTTTGTTATTATAACATTGTATCCCGTATTGAATACGCTCGCCATTTCTTTTAATGACGGTATCGATACGGTGCGCGGCGGTATTCACCTGATTCCGAGAAAATTTACTTTGCAGAATTACTATACCGTGTTACATAAACAGAATATGGTTACGGGCGCCTATATCACGGTACTCAGGACAGTGGTCGGAACCTTCCTTGCGTTGGCGACCAATGCGCTGCTGGCGTTTATCGTGAGCAGAAAGCGGTTTTTGTTTAAGTCACAGTTGTCTCTGTTTTGGGTTATCACCATGTATGTGAACGGTGGACTGATTCCGACATTCCTGCTTTATAAAAATCTGCATCTGACAGGTACCTTCTGGGTGTACGTGATTCCCGGAACGGTCAGCGCTTTCAACATGCTGGTGCTTCGAACCTATATGGTCGGTCTGCCCGATTCTCTGGAGGAATCGGCACAACTTGATGGAGCGGGATATATGACGATTTTTGTGAAAATTATTTCTCCTCTCTGTAAACCCGTGTACGCGACGGTGGCTCTGTTTGTGGCGGTTGGACAGTGGAACTCATGGTTTGACGCTATGCTTTACAACCGTATGTCCGATAAGTATACTACTTTACAGTATGAATTGATGAAGCTTTTATCCTCTGTTATGCAGCAGAGCGGCAGCGCAGACAGCGCGAGGAATTCAGCGAATTCCATAACGCCCGCATCTATCCGGGCGGCGGCGACGATTGCGACCATGCTGCCTATCGTATGTCTGTATCCGTTCCTGCAAAGATACTTTGTGACGGGTCTGACGATTGGCGGCGTCAAAGAATAGAGTGAGAAGTACTAAATCCCACTCTGCGGAGAATGCCTGAAATACGGCATTCTCCGCAGAGTGGAATCATAGCAGTTAAGGTGAGAAATCGTGGTGGTTGGATTGAAAAGAGAGGCAGATTAATTAAGATGCAGTATCGCAACGTGTTTAGAGAAATCGGTATATCAGAGGAAGAGATTGCGGAGAGACGGAAGGAAATTGTCCACACTTTCTTCTATGATAATGAGGAAAAGGTATATCATCCGGTGGGGGATGATATGGCTTATATAGAGGATACCGGAAACCATGATGCGCGGACGGAGGGCATGTCTTACGGCATGATGATGTGCGTGCAGCTCGATATGAAGGAGGAGTTTGACCGCCTCTGGAAATGGGCAAAGACTTATATGTGGATGGATGCCGGGGAAAATGAAGGTTATTTTTCCTGGTCCTGTGCGCCGGATGGCTCTAAAAACGCTTACGGACCTGCGCCGGATGGAGAAGAATTCTTTGCTATGGCACTGTTTTTCGCTTCCCACAGGTGGGGGGACGGTGAGGGAATTTTTCAATATGAGAAGGAGGCAAGAGACATTTTGTCGGCTTGTCTCCATAAAGGGGAAAATGGACGGGCGGGAGAGCCTATGTGGAACAGAGGGAATTGCCAGATTCTTTTTGTGCCGGGGTCTTCCTTTACGGATCCTTCCTATCATTTGCCGCATTTTTATGAGCTGTTTGCAAAATGGGCGAATGAGGAGGATCGCGGTTTTTGGGCAAGAGCAGCCAAAGCCAGCAGAGCGTATCTGGCGGCGGCATGCCATGCGGATACGGGAATGTCGGCGGAATATGCGAATTTTGACGGTTCTCCGGTCTACACGGAATTTGAGTGGGGGCAGCACGGATATTTTTATTCGGACGCTTACCGCACTGCGGCAAATATCGGACTGGATTACAGTTGGAATGGAATCGACGTAGGACAGCGCGCTGCGGCGGAAAGATTACAGTATTTTCTCGGTGTAACCAGACGGGAAAATCCGTATATGACGTATCGGATCAACGGGGAAGTGATCGACCAGTCGGCGCTGCATCCGGTGGGGATGCTTGCAACAACAGCGCAGGGGACATTAGCTGTTTTGGGGCGGCTGGATGAGGCGGAACTG
This sequence comes from Lachnospiraceae bacterium, assembly GCA_910575775.1. Lineage (GTDB taxonomy): Bacteria > Bacillota > Clostridia > Lachnospirales > Lachnospiraceae > UBA3282. Next base: position 102,641 of record CAJTEY010000010.1, read on the forward strand.
TCTGATTCGCAGAAACTTGCCAGGGAATGGACGGAACGGTTTTTCAGAGAGCCGATGCGGAAGGGTGAGCGAAGGTATTACGATAACTGCCTTTATCTGTTTGCGTATCTGGCGTTGTCGGGGAGTTACCGGGTGTGGTAAAGGCGTTCGATTATTGTATTTTAGTGACACACATGTTAAGATAGATTTGCAGGGACACAGGCTGTTTGGTCTGTGTCTTTTATCTTTTTGCCGGAGGTATAAAGTCATGTCAGCTGGGGAAAAAACGCGCGGTGCGGAAAAAATTGTCTCCTGCTATGAATTTAATGAAAACGCATATAATGAATGCAGGATAAAGGCTTTTGAATCGATTGCAGGATTGTGTGATCCTTTCCACCACAGGTTGCGCAAATATACAGAGCCCTGTATAGAAAGCAACCCTGCGTTTTGGTAAGATGCGAGTACCAAAACAAAAGGAGGAACATCATATGGATTTTTCAGAAAAACTTTTAACCTTGCGAAAGGCAAAGAATCTGACGCAGGAGGAGCTGGCGGAAAAGCTGAACGTTTCAAGACAGTCCGTTTCCAAGTGGGAGAGCGGGCAGGCGGTTCCGGAGCTGGATAAGATCGTGGCGATCAGTACGGTATTCGACGTCACCACGGATTATCTGTTAAAGTCGTCGGAGATCGACGATCTATCCGTAAAGACGGAAATGCTGGAAAAACAGCAGGAGCAGATGCTTGCCAGAGAAAAACAGCAGCAGAAGATCAGGGAGTGCGTTTTATACGGCATTGTCATTTATCTGGTGTTTTTTGCCGTATGGTTTTTGGAGCGCGCCCTTTTCTGGGACTATATTTTCTGGAAGTCAGACATAGACATATGGAGTTTTGGCATAGTGATGGCAGAATTTTTAGCAGCCACGGCGGCGGTGGTTTTCGTGTGTGCCAGAAAACTTAAGGGTGAGAAACGGTAATATTTGTTATACAGCGGTCTCTGTACGCGGAGGGCGTTTCCCCATACTTGGAGCGAAACGCCCTCGTAAAGTAAGATATATTATGAAAACCGACATTTTCTGCAACATCTATTATTTTATCTGAAGTTTCTATTAATTGTCCGGCGGCGATTTCCAGACGGTAATCTATCACATATTGCGAAAAGCTCTTTCCTGTCAGTTCCTTAAATAATTTCATAAAATGGCTCGGCGAGAAGCCACAGATTGCTGCGGCTTTCTCCACTGTGATTGTGCAGTTGTAGTTGGACTGTATATATAAAAGCAGGTTTTTCAGCTTATCATAATTATTTTTTAAAGAGAGCTCCGCGCAGCTTGTGGGGGAACTGTACTGGCTGATATGGTGCACGATGGCAAAGAGATTGGATTTTACCATCAATTCCTCACTTTTTTTGCGGTTTTCTATTAAATGTATGATATGAGGGCGCAAAAGGCGGTTTAAATCCATTTCCGATGCAAGGGAAAGAGGAGGCAGCTTGGTGTGACAGTACAACGGTTTAAAATATTTTTCGTAGCAGGCGTCATTGGTCGAATAATTTAACAGGGAAAACTGGAACAAAATGTTAAAATATTCCATTTGGGCGTCCGGGTATTGTTCTATGGAGTGAACCGACTGAGGAGGAACAATAACAATATCGTCTGTCTTTACAATATATGGGTGGGACTGTATGGTGATCACGCCCTGCCCGCTGCAGATATAGATGATTTCCATCTCCTCATGCCAATGCAGGGGGTAGAAAGGAAAAAATCCGGGAACATTTCCTTTGTAGACAGTATACGGAAAAGAAGGCTGGCCATGTATTTTTGCCTCGGGGGGCATTCTGTGATCCATATTATTTTTCTCCTCTTCTTTCAATGATAAGAGTTTTGTGTCAGAAAACAAGGAATATTTTACAAGAATTATATAGAATTTAAGAATATAATGCAAGAGTAGCATCCGTATTACCGAATGAAGAAGGTGTTTTAAAAGTGCAGAAAAAACTATTTCGTTTGAGTGTACCGATCTTTGTGGAAGCCATCATGAATACGATTATAGGAAGCGTTGACACCATCATGCTTTCCTCTTACAGTGATGACGCGGTGGCGGCGGTCAGTATAGCGAATCAGATTCTTTTTCTCATTCAGGTACTCGCTTGTATCGTGACTACCGGCACGAGCATTTTGTGCGCACAGTACATCGGTGCAAAAAAAACCGAAGAGGAGCAGAATGATTTGATCACGGCGTCCATACTGTTGAATGTGGGCATGGGAGTTGTGCTTACAGTCCTGATGTCTGTGTTTTACCCGGTGATTTTACGTTTTTTAAACTTGTCGGGACAGGTCAGGAGTTATGCGGGAGAATATCTTGGCGTGCTCAACTGGTTTTTATGGGTGCAGCTGCTCTATTTTATTTTTTCTGCGGTGCTGAAATCTTACGGCAGGACAACGCAGTGCATGTATGTTTCCATAGGCATGAATGTATGCAATATTGTACTGAATTATCTGCTGATTTTTGGGAAATTTGGTCTGCCTGCCATGGGCATCCGGGGAGCGGCGATTGCTACCGTAGCGGGAAGGGTTTTTGGCTTTCTGATACTTGTGTGGATTTTATTTGACGTGAGAGGGAAGCAGTTTCAGTGGAAAATATGTTGGGAAAAAATGGTTCCCAATATGCGCAAAGTCATTACCTATGGGATGCCGGCAGCAGGAGAGCAGATTTCCTATAATTTAGCGCAGTTTCTGGTCATGGTTTTCGTAACCATGATGGGAATGAAAGCGGTCACGGCGCAGTCGTACATAAATACCTGCGTGCGCTTTATTTATGTTTTTTCGGTGTCGCTTGGACAGGGAACGGCTATTATGATCGGATGGAGCGCGGGCGCTGGAGAATATGGGAAGGCTGACGAAGAATGCCGCTTTGCCGGAAAGTGTACCTTTGCCTTCAGTATGGCTATGATGGCGGTTATGTTTGTTTTCAGGAACCGGATGTTTTCCCTGTTTACATCTGACCCTGAGATATTGGTATTAGCCGGTACTGTTTTGCTTGCAAATTTTCTGTTGGAGTGCGGGCGCAGCCAGAATCTGGTCTATGTGGCTTCTCTCCGTGCGGTAGGGGACGTGAAGTTTCCCTTTTATATTGGGATTGTCTCCATGTGGTGCGTTGCGGTAGGGGGCAGCTATCTTCTGGGAATTGTTTTGCATATGGGACTTTTGGGCGTATGGATTGCGCAGGGGATGGATGAGTGTCTGCGTGCCGTCGCTATGTGGATTCGCTGGAAAAGGAAAGGCTATACACAGATTGAGGGAGTGGAATCATGGAAAAAACAATGCAGGTAAACGGTAGGGAATTTACGATCATAAAATTGTTGGGAAAAGGGAAGGGCGGGTATTCCTATCTGGCTTCGGACGGACAGCGGCAGTATGTACTGAAACAGATTCACCACGAGCCTTGCGATTATTATCAGTTCGGAAATAAGATGGAGGCGGAAATAAGGGATTATGGCAGGCTGAAATCTGTAGGAATCAGAATGCCGGAAATGTTGGAAGTTGACATTCCGCAGGAACGGATTTTGAAAGAGTATATAGATGGGGAAACCATATTTGATCTGGTGCTCGCGGATAAAATGAAACAGGAATATCTGGAACAGGTCAGGGAAATGTGCAGAGTATTGTATGCGGCTCATATCAATATTGATTATTTTCCCACCAATTTTGTCGGGTGGACACATCTGGAGTTCCTTGACAATATATTTGCCGAATGCTAGAATTAATAAGTATTTTAGAATCATTCTAATTTGTATAAAGAAAGTGCGTTTATGACAAAGTACGAAAAGGAAATATATAACATCATTACCGACTCCACAGGACATCTTACTGTGGAACAGATTTATCTGGAGCTTAAAAAGAAATGTCCGAAGGTTGTTCTGGCAACTGTTTACAATAATGTTAATAAGCTGTGGAAAGCCGGTCGGATTCGCAAAATATCTGTTGAAAATATGCAGGACAGATATGACCGGGTGATAAAGCATGACCATCTGATATGTCAGAAGTGCGGCAGATTAGCGGATATTTTGTTGGAAGATTTGACTGCTTCTCTGCGCGGACAGATGGGGGAGGAGTTTCTGTTTTATGATTTGAAGATTTTTTACATATGCCCGGATTGCAGAAAAAAGGATCTATAAAAATTTATATATAAAGAGGGGACAGCTATGGGTATTTTAATGAGACCGAAAAAAGAGAACCTGTTATTGTCGATGTCGGAACTTGCGGAGGCGGATTATGGAAAAAAGTCTGCCGAGCTGGAACAGATGTACCGCCGCCTGCTTGCGGGGCGCGCCCGGTTTGAGGAAGTGATGGCGAACGTATTGGATTCTGTGATGCAGATCAGCTCTCTGGATCTTTCCCTGAATCACTATTCCGAGATTCTCCAGAAGGTGTCGGACAGTGTTTCGGACGCTACAGAATTGATCCACAACGCTTCTGACGAGGCGGACTCTATTGCCAGAATGGTTTCTGCGCAGCATGAGGAGCTGACCAATACGATTATTGAGATTTCGGAGGAGTCCAATCTGGTCTATCAGCGCATTGATGAGAGCCAGCAGGAGCTGACCGCGACGAAGGGATTGTCCGACAGTACGATCAGCGCGTCAAAAGAGATGCAGCAGGACATGAACCAGCTCTCTAAGATTATCAGTCAGATGAATAATGTGATTGAAGGGATCAACGCCATTTCTTCACAGACAAACCTTCTCGCGCTGAATGCGTCCATTGAAGCGGCAAGAGCAGGGGAGGCCGGTAAGGGCTTTGCGGTTGTCGCTGATGAGATCCGTGAGCTGGCGGACGAGACGAAGAAACTGACTGCGAGTATGGGACGCTTTGTGGCGGACATCCACAGCGCATCGGCAAAGAGTGTGGAGAGTGTTGATAATACCATTGAATCGCTGGAAACCGTTACGCAGAAAATCAGTCATGTGTGGGAGCTGAATGAGGATAACAGGCAGCATGTAGAGAAGATTACCAATAATATCTCGTCCCTGGCAAGTCTCAGTGAAGAGATCAGCAGTTCGATTATTGAGTTGGAATCCCGCTCTTCGGATATCAATGCGCAGTGCGGCGTGCTGCATGAGGATACTGTGCATTTGAGGGAACACGGCAAAAGCATCGACAACGTTGCCAAGCCGCTGGAAGCGATTGAATCGACACTGGATGAATCTGTCAAAATCATGGGTGCGATGGCAAAGGACGCTTTTTACAGACTGGAAGATCAGAAATTTGCGGGATATATCGACAAGGCAATCACCGCGCACAAAAACTGGCTGGCAAATCTGGAGCGGATTGTCAAAGAGCGGACGATCCTGCCTTTGCAGGTGAATGAAAGGAAGTGCGGATTCGGTCATTTTTATTATGCGGTCGAACCGGACAGACAGGAGATTATGAAGCTGTGGAAGGAGCTGGGCGAAAAGCATAAGAGGTTCCATGCATACGGCAAACAGGTAATTGACGCGCTGTTTGACGGGGATTACAGCAGGGCGGAGAATGTCTGCCGGGAGGCAAAGCAATACTCCGCCACACTGATCAGCGACCTCGAACAGATTAAAAAAATGAGTCAGGGTCATGTATAAAGGACGGCATAAAAAAGAATGTGCAATCATTGTCAGGATGCTTGCTTTGGCAAGTTGCAGCATTCTTTTTTTTGCGTGTGGGGATAAGCATGGGGATAACGGAACAGTCACAGGCATTCGTGCAGCTGAGGAGGAAGTAACCGGGCAGGAGCCGGAACCGTTGCAGGAGACCGCGGAATCATCCGTGCAGGATCAAGATGTTGCGGATAGAGCTGAGGCATCACAGGAGATCGTAGATAGCGCGGAAGGAGACGTCACAGATGAGGAATCGGCAGACCTTGCGGAATACAATGAAGAAAAATTTTTTGAGTATGCGGAGAAGTGGGAGGTGAACCGGGCGGAGGCGGAAAGCTACTATCGGAGATTGTGTGACGACAACGTTTTTCGGCATCAGACAGCATGGCTGGTCTGGGTGGATGTTGAGGATCTGGATCAGAACGGACAGCCGGACATGGCGGTTATGGTAAAGGACGATGAATACAGTAGCTATGGCGAGGGGTGTATTTACTTTTATATGAATGAGGACGAGCCATATTGTTTTCGGGATGAGGAATATCCGTTCCATTTTGGATTTTATTTAATCCCCGGGGATTTTGACAATGACGGGAATACGGAGATTGCTTTCGAGTCGCCCGGCTCCGGAGTCGGCGGCGCGGGAGACTGGCATCCCAGAATTTTGAAGTATAAAAACCATATGATGGAGCCGATGGATTTTCCCGGTGACGATTATGATGGGAGGGGTATCCGTATTGAGATAACACAGGAGGAGAAATGGGATACTTACAGCGCCTATTGTGCATATCTGGATGACACGATCGTGTTTGAGGCGGAGAACATAGCCGACCCGGATGCGAGCCAGCCCTGTGGCGGCAATTCCAGAGGGTATTTCAATTTGCGGCGTAGCGAGTATGAGGGAAGGGATGCGCTGGAGGTGTCGGAATACCTTTATGGGGAAGGAGGGAGCGGGCATGGATTGGGGTTTGCGAAATTTCTGATTGTGTGGGATGAGAATGGGGAGGGGGAGGTTGTTAAGTGGTGGGTGGAGCCGTTTGAAAACTAAAAACGGGTCAGTGATGGAAGCAGAGTTGAGGAAGGACGGATGAAACCATTGCGTTTGTCTACTCAAAAAACAGTAGCGCCGTCGCAGTAAACACTTCGCCCTCCACCTCAATTTCCAGACTGCCGTTATACTTCTCCACCTTTTCCCGCACATTGCGAAGACCGATTCCGTGATGGCGGGCGTCGGCTTTGGTGGTGGGAAAAATTCCGAACAGCTTTTTGGGCGGCACGCAGGGATTTTGTATTTTAATGATTAAAAATTGATGGATTCTGCGCAGCGTCACCTCTATACGGGGCGGCGTTTTTGCCTGCCTTATATAATGCTGACACGCCTCCATGGCATTGTCCAGTAAATTAAATAAAACGACGCACAAGTCGTCGGAAGTAATGTTACAGTCTTTTGGAAATTCCGCATTTACATCCATCTCAATTCCCTGCCTTTTCGCATCGAGGACGGTGTGGTTCAAAATGGCGTCCACAATGTCAACGCCGCTCCATGTGGTGTCGGACAGCTCGTTGATGGGTGCGCTGATGGAGTTGACGTACTCCGTAATTTCGGAGATTTCATGCTTCTTTGCAAGGTGATAGATCATCTGCAGGTGATGATTCATGTCGTGGTATAGGCGTTCGTTTTTCTGGTATAAATCGGTGAGAAGGTGGTAATTTTCTTCCAACACCTGATTTTTCCGTTCCAGAAAGCGTATTTTGTATTTTCGCGTCAGTGGCATAGTATCCTCCATGCTTGTCCTATAGAAAACTTTGGCCGTGAGATGCCTTTATAAGCTGCTTTTTTCTCTGAATAATTGTAAATGGATGTGAAATCTGACGCGGGTGTGAGTAATCTTTATGGAGAATGCAAGACAGTGCTGTCAGATTTTGTCCTGCCAATATTTATTCAGTCGCTTTTTTAATTCCGGCAGGCGGCTCTGGGAAACAGGCAGACGTGTCTGATCCGTCAGAATACAGTCGGTGTGGGAAATTCCTGTCATATGCCGCAGATTCACAATATATCCCCGCTCAATAAAATAGAATTCTTCGGAGCGCAGTTCGTCAAATACTTCCGCCAGTGTTTTGCGCACGCGCCTGTTCTGGTCGGTGCCGATCTCCTCCTGCCGCCCGGATGCAGTAGTATGAAAGAGGGCGTTCTTGCCGTCTTTTTCAATATAGAGAATTTCCTTGTAAGGAATGCGTTCAAGGCGGTTCTGGCTGCTGATAATGTAGGAGTCTGTGTTCTGGATTTCCAGAAGGGAAACCGCGTCTTTCAGCGCGTGGGGCAGCCGCTCTTTCAACTGGTTTTTGGGAATATAGCGGAAAATATGAAGCTCATAAGCATCCACGGCATATTTATAGTGGGCGGTCACAAAAATCATCAGTGCGTCGGGCAGAAGCTCGTGAACCTGCTTTGCCAGCTCCATCCCGGAAAGCCCGGGCATCTCAATGTCGAGAAGCAGAAGGTCAAAACGTTTGCCGTCCTGAATGTCATAGAAGAGATCCTTTCCGTTCGTGTAAGTTGACAGAATGGAAAAGGTCTGCTGCTGCCTCATACAGCCCTCCGTTATTTCCTTGATTTCGTCTAAAAGAAGCGTCTCGTCGTCGCAGATTGCAATTTGCAGCATAATTATTTGGATTCCTTTATCAAATATATTCAAAAATACTTTGAATTGCATCCGATACATTAATCATTTCGGAAAATGGTAGTCTGTCTGTTTTTTTATAACCACGGACAGATAAATCTAACAATGCGAGCTTTTCGCAATGAATATATCCTTCTGTATTTTCTGTAGACATCCATACATGGAGAGGTCCGGATCTGGCATTGGTGATAATTGGACATCCTATTATTTCACCACTGGTATTAAAAAAATCTTTACTGGCAACTAATACAGGATGTTTGATTTTTTCTACTTTTAGAATATCACCTTGATGTAAATGTTCCATTACCACACCTCTCTTCCGACAGGTTCACCCCAATCATATTCGCCATCGAGCATTAGTTTTCCATCAAATTCTGCAGCCCTTTCTTCCAATGTTTTATGCCGAAAAGGCTTCGCTAAAGTAATGACGCCGTTTGATACTGTAACATCTAAAAATTCGTTTAATGTTATTCCGGCACTTTTCAGTATTTCTTTTGGCAGTCTGATTCCTTGACTATTTCCCCATTCTTTTACCTGTGTCTGCATGAAAAACCTCCTTACAATTTAGTATATACTTAGTATATACTATGTAAGAAAAAATAACAATCTATATTTGTCTAAAGTAACAGCAGATGGCATTTAAACATTTTTAGTATAGATAATCTACCCGGCATATGCAACGATAATTAAAGGACAAAAAGGGGGAATTGGAGGACATATAAAATGAGCGCGTTACTTTTGTGATATATTATGGTTGTAGCCAATCGCGGTACGCAGGGCAAAGCCCGTCAGCCCGGAAAGCAGGGAACTTTCCGGGCTTGTACTGCAAGAAAAGGAGTGTGTCATGAAAGAAGGCTTTTTATATCGGACATTTTCATCCTGTAGTTTCGCGCTGAAAACCGGGTGGAGAATCAGCAAAAAACGAGTGATTCTGGAATTTTTACACTGGGCGTTTATGTATGTGGACTGGCTTCTGGTTTCCTGTGTCCTAATCCGCTTTATTTTGGATATGGCGATGAAACGGACTTCTTTTGAAAAAATGATGGTGTATGTCTGGAGTGTCGTGCTATTGGAAGCATTTTTAAAAATATACAGCCGGTATTTTGAATCGTATGTGAAGCCGGTCACGGACGTGAAGCTGTACGACGGCATCAACCGCATGTTGTATGACAAGGCGTGTCAGGTGGATATGCGCTGCTTTGAGGACAGCGAGTTCTACAATGAGTATATGATGGCGGTCAGTCAGGCGCACACGAAGCTGCCTGAAACGCTGGAGGGGGTCTGCCAGATTCTGGCGAGATTTGTCGCGATGATCTGCGGCATGGTCATTATCTATCAGATTGACCGTCTGGCGGCGCTGTTTATTATCTTTCCGATTCTCGGCAATTTTGTGTTTTATGGTGTGTTAAACAGCCGGATTTTTCGTATGGAGCGGGAAAATATCGTATTCCAGAGAATGGCGGACTATGTGAACCGCACGGTGCATCTGGGAGAATATGCGAAAGAGATACGGATGACCAATGTATTCCGGCTGCTGAAAAAGCAGTATGACAAAGCGGTTGCCGCAATCCGCAAGGTGATTGGGAATTATTCTCTGGGAAATATGATCCTGTTCTGGCTGTTCCAGTATTTTACCTTTACTTTACTGCAGGAGGGGGCGGTGCTCTACGCTGGCTACCGGGTGTTAGTAAGCGGTACGATGGTGTTTGCGCAGATGGCGGTGATCCAGACGACCATGAACTCCAACACATGGACGCTGATCGGGTTTGCGGATTCGGTGATGGCGATTGTCAAGAACGGCTTGTATCTGGAGCAGACGAGACATTTTCTGCAGTACGAGCCTGCGATCCCGGAAGATCAGGAAGGGCTTTTGCCGGAACTTCCGATATGCAGCGTGGAATTTGAGCATGTGTCTTTTGGATATAAAGAGGGGGACTGGGTTCTCAGGGACATTCACTTTAAGATCGAGGGCAGTCAGAGCGTGGCGCTGGCGGGGTACAACGGCGCCGGGAAAAGCACGCTGATGAAACTGCTGATGCGGCTCTACGACCCAAGCGAGGGTCGGATTCTGGTGAACGGCATTGATATCCGGGAATATCAGGTAAAGGCGTACCGGGACTTGTTTGCCACGGCGTTTCAGAACGGAAAAATTTTTGCCAATACCATTGAAGAAAATATTCTGATGGGACAGCACACGGATGAAACCCGGGACAGAGAAAAGGTGGAGCGGGCGTTAAAATTGGCGGATATGTATGAGGAAGTGGAGAGTCAGCCCTTGCGTGAAAAGACGGTTCTCACCCGCGAGTTTTCCAAGGAGGGCGTGGTATTTTCCGGCGGGCAGAACCAGAAGATACTGGCGGCGAGGGCTTTTGCGAAGGACAGCCCGATCGCGGTGTTTGACGAGCCCAGCAGCGCCCTTGACCCGATAGCGGAGTATCATCTATTTGAGAACATCAGAGAGTACGGGAAGGACAGGATCTTGTTCTTTATTTCCCACAGGCTGTCTTCCGTGCGGGACGCGGATGTGGTTTTTTACTTAAAAAACGGAAGGATTCAGGAAAGAGGGTCGCACGGCGATTTGATGAGCCGGGATGGGGAGTACGCTTCGCTGTATCGGCTGCAGGCGGAGAACTATTTGACATGAGAAAGGAATTGATATTGCAATGAAAGAAATGCTTACATGGCGGCAAGTGATTGGGCAACAGTGGTTTTTGACAAAATTTTGTTTCAAACACGCGCCGGGATTTATGGCGTATCATCTGTTTGAGGCGGTTAAACTGCAGATTTCGATCTTTTTTGAATTTACGTTTACCATGAATTATGTGCTGACTGTGGTGGAAGAGGGAGGGGACTTTCGGAAGATCCTTATGTGCATGGGCATACTGATGGGGGCGATCGCGGTGTCAACGGTGACTTTTGCCATCTGCAAACACTATGTGTTCCCACGGGGAAAACAGACGTTGTATCAGGCGCTGCGGATGGAGATTTATGAGAAGTCGAAAGAGATTGATTTGTCCTGTTATGACGATAAGGATTTCTACGAAAATTTTATCTTGGCGACGGAGGAGACGGATCGATGTATAGACAGGTTTTTGGCTTTTGAAACGTCTATCATTGCGCGTTCGGTTGGATTTTTGTGTACGGTCATTTTTTGTGCATTCATCAATCCTGTGGCGCTGCTTATTCTAGCGGCGGTGCTTCCCTTTGAATGGTTCTGCGTTGTGCAGGAGAACAAAAAGATAGTGGCAGCCCGAATGGATCGGCTGCCCCATGAACAGCAGCGGGAGTACGGGAATCGGGTATTTTATCTGTCTGATTATGCTGGAGAACTTCGGCTGCATCCGCAGATGAAAGATGAATGCCGGTTAGAATACACAGAGGAAAACAGGAAAATAAAAGAGGTGAATAAAAAATATGGGAAATCACTGTTTGTTTTCGGCGTGCTTCGGGAGAGCATTTTAGCACGTCTGCTCAAGGAAGGCGCAGTCTGGACGCTTCTCTTATATCAGATGCTTGTTTTGCGGGTTCTGTCCGGAGCGCAGCTTGTTATGAGCCGGGCGTGCATAGGGAGAACCACAAACTATATAGAAATTGTGATTACCAGTTTTCGGACGGTGGCGGAAAACTCGGCTTACATTTACCGGATCCGGGAATTTCTGCAGATGGAGCCGACGATTGTATCGAGAGGGGAAAAGCCTGTGCCGGAAGGCAGCGGCGCTCTTTCGGTGGAGCATGTGGACTTTGGTTACTTGCCGGGAAAACAGGTGCTGCGTGACGTGGCGCTAACCGTTGAGCCGGGACAGAAAATCGCGCTGGTGGGTTACAACGGCTCCGGCAAGACCACGCTGGTGAAACTATTGCTGCGATTATATGACCCCGATAGCGGAAAAATATGTTATCATGGAAATGACATCCGGGATTATCAGGTGATGGCGTATCGGCGCAGTGTCGGTTCTGTCTTTCAGGATTTTAAAATATATGCGGCAAGCCTTAAGGAAAATGTGCTGATGGATGTGGAAAACGGCAGTCGGGAGGAGAGTTACGGCGTGGAACAGGCGTTATATGACGCGCATTTTACGCTGGAAGACAACAGGCTTTCCTACCAGATTGAGACGCCGCTCACGACGGAATTTGAGAAGGACGGGATCAATCTGTCGGGCGGGGAGGCGCAGAAGGTGGCGATTGCCCGCACGCTTTATCGGAAGCAGGACCTGATTATTATGGACGAGCCGAGCAGCGCCCTTGACCCGCTGGCGGAGTATCGGCTGAATCAGGAATTAAATGAGATTGCGAAGGACAAGACGGTGATTTTCATATCCCACAGACTGTCCACCGTGCGGGATGCCGACTGTATTTATATGATGGAGAACGGGCGGATTGTGGAGTCCGGCACGCACGAGCAGTTACTTTCCAAGGGTGGAAAATATGCGGCTATGTGGAAGATGCAAGCAGGGCTGTACGCGGATGTGTCCCGGTATGCGTGAGCGTTGTCAGGAAAAAATTCTATAAATGAAATGCAGACATTTTTCCCGGGATATCTGATGATGAAATTGAGGAAGTTAAAGGAGAGGTTTTTGCCCCCGATCAGGATATGTCATCAAGAAAAATGAGAAAGGATGTCTCAAATGAAAAATGGAAAATCAAAACGCTCTCCAGTGGAGAGGGAATTACATAAAATTGAACGCAAGGAAGAAAAACTCATCCAAAGTGCAAAAAATCAAAATGCGTCTTCCGGCTGGAAATCAAAGCTGGAGGGAAAAATACCTGAAAATACACTCGCTGTACTTAAAAAAGCTTTTTCAAAGGGGTTTGCTGTCATTTTTGAGAGAGGATCTGTCCTCATTGAAAAGACCTATGACAGGGATTCCATCGAAAAGGATTTCCAAATCAAAGATTATGCCATGGACATAAAGGGTGGCAGGAAAGAGATTGGACGGATTCAATCGGGCGTGTCCAAAAACAATATCCTGAATACTGCGGTTACTACGGTGGAGGGCATCGGGCTTGGCGCACTTGGTATCGGTCTGCCGGATATCATTATCTGGGTGGGTGTACTGCTCCGGGGTGTATATGAAACAGCGTTAAAGTATGGATTTGACTACGATTCTTCGGAAGAAAAGCTGTTTATCCTTAAAATGATTGAAACGGCAATGCTCTCAGGGGAGAAATGGATTGCCGCAGAAGCAGAGGTCAACCAGTTCATCCTTCGGGCGGCTCATGCTGTCCCGGGAAATGATGAGATGAAAGAACAAATAGAAAAAACGGCGGATGCTTTTGCGACGGAGATGCTTGTGACAAAGTTCATTCAGGGTCTTCCCATAGTGGGGATGATCGGCGGGGCGGCGAATCCGATTTATTACCAGCGGATTATGCGTTATGTGCAGATGAAATATCGAAAACGGTATCTGATGGGGAAATGATTTTTTCGCGGCAGCTATGAAAATCGCAATGCAGGCGGTAACGGAGGTGCAGGCATGAGAACAGAAAATGAAATGTACAGCCTTATATTGGAGGTGGCGAAAAACGATGACAGAATCAAGGCCGTCTATATGAATGGTTCGAGAACAAATGAAAACGTTCCAAAAGACATGTTTCAGGATTACGATATCGTCTATGTGGTGGAGGAGACCCAGAGCTTTATAGAGGACAAAGACTGGGTTCGGGTTTTCGGAGAGATTCTTTATATGCAGTATCCCGATGAAAATCCGAATTATCCGAGCGATAAAGAAAATTCTTACGGCTATCTGATGCAGCTTGCAGACGGCGTTCGGATTGACTTGACCATACAGTCAGTAGGCTGCGCGTTACAGCGAATTAAGGAGGATAAGCTCTGCAAAATTTTGCTGGATAAAGAACATATATTACCCGAAATTGAGGCGGCAACGGATCGCCAGTATTGGGTGAAAAAGCCGACCAAAGAACAATACCTGGCGGCTTGCAATGAGTTTTGGTGGTGTACCAATAATATCGCAAAGGGATTGTGGCGAAAGGAAATTCCTTATGTGCAGGATATGACAAGTTATTGCGTCAGACCGCAGCTTATCACGATGTTAAACTGGAAAGTCGGCATTTTGACGGGATGGTCGGTGAGCACCGGGAAGTCGTCAAAATACTTGTATCAATGGCTTTCGGAGGAAGAATGGCAGATGCTGTTATCGACCTATTTTGACGGCGATGTGGAACACGCGTGGGAGGCAGTTTTTCGTATGTGCGGGCTGTTTGAAAACACGGCGCGGTTTGTCGGGGAAAAGCTGGGATGGGAATATAATGAAAAAGAAGGAAAGGGAGCGTGGGAGTTTCTGGAATGGGCGCAGCAGATGGCGAAATAGCTTCTGCGTTTCGCTTGGAAGTATTATGTAAGGGTGTCTGGGAACCGAATACTACATTTACGAGTTCTTCATCAAAAGAGACCGCCAGCAGGAAGGGCTTGGGACGGTCTTTTTGTGTGAAATCGAATCCTATGTGAAAACTATCGGTGAAATCATATATTCCTGCAGACCGAGCAGGATGTTCCCGCATACGCATTCTATACAAAGAACGGATTTTCGGAACTGGAGGGACATGTCTCTCTGGCAAAAATGTTTGATTAAAACCACTTCACCATCGCTTTTGCCCACGTCTTGAAAAACATCCAGTTTGACGACACATGTTCGTCAATCGCGCGACAGGCTTCTTCATAGTTGAAGGGCTGTCTGTTGCTGATCTGCGTGTAAGTGCCGACTGCACGGGAATAGCCCAGCGCAACTTTTCCGTTGGCGGCGTCTCCGACCGCCACCTGTGCGCCGTGTGCTGACGCGCCGAAAGCAAACTGACCAATACTCATCGCGCCCATGGAGAAGATGCCGAAGGCAAAGGCGCCAAAGCTGATCACACCAAAGGAAAAACTGCCAAAAGAGACCAGCCCGAAGGCAAGAACGGCGAAGGCGAGTAATCCCAGAGAGACAAGGCCGAAGCATAGTCCGCCCATCGCCACATAGCCGATAGCGAGCCAGCCCTGTGCGATAGCGCCGATGGCGATCACGCCTTTGGCACGGTGGATGCCCAACCCCAGATTGATATGCACAAGGGGAAGGTTTCCGATCATTTTTTTGCTCTTATATTCATAGTGGGGTCTTCGCCCGATGCGGTATGCTCCCTGGGGATATTCTTCCGTCCGGGGCGGCTCTTCTTTCGCTGTCCCATATGTTTCTTCCGTCTCTTTCAGAAGATAATCGGTGGTGACTTCAAAAAGTTCACTGATCGCCACGATCTTATCCAGTTCGGGGACTGACTGGTCTGTCTCCCACTTTGAAACGGACTGTCTTGATACGCCCAGCTTTTCGCCAAAAGTTTCCTGTGAAAATCCCTGTTCTGTCCTTAATCTGAAAATCTTTTCTCCAAGCTTCATAGCTGACTCCTTCCTCTTTCTTGTTTTTATCATGTGTCCTTACGGTTAAATAAGATTATAAAAAAGTCTGGAAAAAAGGCTATACAGGACGCTTGGAAATTTGTCAACTGTTGGTTGCAGCTGCCTGTTTATGCTTGTTTTACAGTACGAGATCAATTTCTTATGCGGCAAACTTCTTATATTCTCCGATCAGTGCCGCCCGGGAATCCGTTCCATGTCCGACTAACGCTGTCCTCGCAACAGGAAGTTCCGGGCTGACAAAACCTTTCAGCAGTGTCCATACATCCGGCTGACATTTTTCCTGCTCCATCTGGCTGAACGTGCCAAGCAAGATCCCGCGCACCTGTTCAAATGCTCCAAGCTGGCGTAACTGACTGAAATAGGTGAGCATCTGGGGTACCGTGCCGCCCAGCGATTCCAGAAGCAGAATCCTGTCTGTCAGCGTTGGAAAGTACGGCGTGCCTGCCAGCTTTAAAAAGCAGCGGATATTTCCGCCCACGACAATTCCTTCCATTGCATTTCCCTGCAAAAAGGTAAAGGGAAACTGAAAGAGCATCTCATTTTTTCCCATAACAGTATTTCTAAAATTTTCCTGCTGTTCTTCGGCATGGTCGTATATCAGGTTACAGATCTGATACAGTACGGAAGGCTTGCCTGTCTTTGTGTAGATGGCGTTTAACACGGTTGTCAGATCGCTGTATCCCCAAAATTTTTTATCGGTATCAGAAATCGCCCCGTAATCCAGATAGGGCAGAATCCCATTGGCAATATCTCCGCCGGAAATATCAAAAATCCCCTTGATGGTGTGATCCCTGTAAAAATTCATCAATGCCTGCGCGCGCTCCTGGGCGCTGCCGCTCTCCACACTTTCCCGCTCGAAAATGCAGGGGGAAAATACCGGCACAAGACGCATGCCCAGAAGCAGCGATTCCAGCCGCCTTATCTTCGTTTCCTTCCGCTTTTCCCAGCCGTTAGAACAGCATACAATCCCTATCTTATCACCGGGTTGCATCTCCATTTCCATAAGAACCTCCATTTCAGGGCAATTATTTTTCTGTGTCATCTGCCGCCGGCTTTTGATCCGGGCGGCATCCCCTGCACCGACTGCAGTCGCCGCCGCAGGAAAGGGATTTTCCCGCTTTCTTATCCTTAATCATCTGTCTTATGGCAAGCGCAGCCGCACCCGCCACAAGCATTAACACGATGAATGTTCCCATATGCTCCGCTCCTGCTTGTTTTTCTCTTGCGCACATTATATCATAAATAATTAGGGAAAGGGAAAGGAGAACAAAATGCAAAAGATTAAAATTGGATCTCATGTGAAAATGGCGGGTAAGGAAATGTTTCTTGGATCGGTAAAGGAGGCTGCGTCCTATGGAGCCAATGTCCTGATGCTTTACACGGGGGCGCCGCAAAACACCGTAAGAAAAGAAATTGCGGCATTAAATATAGAAGCCGGATGGGAGTATGCCAAAGAAACGGGGATTGAAGAGATCGTAGTTCACGCGCCGTATATCATTAACCTTGGGAATACTGTGAAGCCTGAGACCTTTGAACTGGGCGTGACTTTTCTTGAAAAGGAGATAAAAAGAACGGCCGCCATGCGCAGCAGGATCCTGGTACTGCACCCGGGCGCTCATGTGGGAGCGGGAGAAGAAGCCGGAATGAAGCAGATCATAAAAGGTCTCAACCTCGTGCTGGATGAGAATGAGGATGATGTTTATATCGCACTGGAGACGATGGCGGGGAAGGGAAGTGAGCTGGGCGCGACCTTCGAGGAAATAAGAGCGATTTATGACGGCGTTCACAAAAGAGACAGACTGCGCGTCTGCTTTGACACCTGTCATGTGAATGACGCAGGGTATCGTCTGGCTGAAGACTATGAAGGGGTGCTGCGGCAGTTTGACGAGGTGATCGGACTTTCGCAGATCGCCGCGATCCATGTCAATGACAGCATGAATCCCTGCGGAGCCCACAAGGACCGCCATGCCAATATTGGGAAAGGCTGCATCGGATTTGACGTTTTATGCCGGATTGTCCATGACGAAAGATTCGCGCAGGTACCAAAAATTTTGGAGACACCCTGGCTATGCGAAGAGGGGAGTAAGGAGAAAACGCTTCCGCCATATAAAGAGGAGATTGCGGAACTGCTAAAAGGGTGATTTTATGCTAAAAGAACTGTCAATTTCCGGCATGAACTGCCGCTTATATCTGCCGTCCGGTTATGAGGAGGGAAAGGAACATTACCCGGTGATTTATGTCAATGGGGAAATTCCGATGGAGGGAATAATGACTGTATTAGTCAATAAAGGCGTGCGGGCGGATTTTCTTCTTCTATCTGTCAAGCCGAAAAGCTGGAACGACGATTTCACACCGTGGACCGCCCCTGCTTTCCGGGCGGAGGAGGAAGCCCCGCAGGGCAGGGCGGACGCCTATTTGTCCTGCCTGGCAGAAGAAATAAAACCGTATATGGATGCGCATTACCGAACGAAGCCGGAGCCGGTGCATACAGCACTGTTTGGCTATTCCCTGGGTGGGCTTACGGCAGTTTATGCGCTCTACAAAACGGATGCGTTTGGTGTGGCTGCCAGTCTTTCCGGGTCACTCTGGTTTGACGGTTTCTGTGCGTTTATGGGGCGTGAAAAGCCTCTTCGGACGGATTTGCGCATATACCTTTCCCTCGGGAAAAAGGAAAGCCGCAGCAAAAACCCGCGCATGAACCGGGTGGCGGCGTGTACGGAGCGGGCAGAGGAGATTCTGGCGGCACAGCTTGGGGAAACAGGCGGGAAAGTATTTTTTGAATGGAATGAGGGTGGACACTTCCACGACATAGAGGGGCGGTTTGTGAAAGCGATTATGTGGTGGATGGCGGTTGAGTGATGAATCAGCTTATCGCAACATTATACAAAGATTTATGGTAAAATAAAGAAAAAGGAAAGAAGCAATCACATGATTATAAGTGCAAGCAGGCGGACCGACATTCCCAATTATTATTCGGAATGGTTTTATAACAGAATCAAAGAAGGATTCCTATATGTCCGCAATCCGATGAATTTCCATCAGGTCAGTGAAATCAGAATAACGCCGGACCTGGTAGACTGTATTGTGTTTTGGACAAAAAATCCCTTGCCGATGATGGACAGGCTGGAAGAGCTAAAGGCATATCCCTATTATTTTCAGTTTACACTTACAGGGTACGGGAACGATGTGGAGATAAATCTGCCCGACAAAAAGACATCCATCATTCCGGCATTTCGGGAATTAGCAGGAAGAATCGGCAGGGAAAAAGTGATCTGGCGGTACGATCCGATTTTCTTTACAGGCAGGTATACGGTACAGTATCACTTGAAAGCATTCAGAAATATTGCAGAGGCGTTAAGTGGGTACACCGAAAAATGTGTGATCAGTTTTTTGGACATTTATTCTAAGAACAGAAAACAGATGGAGCGCTTATCATATTATGATCTGGATGAAATCGACCTGAGAAAGTTTGCAGGAGAGCTGAGCAGGATTGCGGATGATAATCATATGGCAATTGGCAGCTGCGCGGAAAAGATAGATTTGGAGGACTGCAAAATTGCGCATAATTGTTGTATTGATAAGCTGTTGATTGAAAAAATAACAGGGCACAGAATGAAAGGCGGCAAAGATAAAAATCAGCGCATGGAATGCGGGTGTATGGAAAGTATTGAAATCGGTACATATCATACATGCAAAAATGGCTGTGCATATTGCTACGCAAATGTCAGTGCAAAAAGTGTAGAGTTGAATGCATCTAAATATGATCCTGCATCGCCGCTCCTGTGCAGTCATGTGGAAACGGAGGACAGGATTCATCTGAGGAAGGTTACATCATTAAAAGAAACACAGTTTACCCTGCCTCTTTAATCGTCCCAGCCCTCTGGATTGCGGTATTCGGAAGGGCTGACGCCCACAAGCTTCTTGAACATAGAAGAAAAATAGGTAGCGTCATGGTATCCGACCATTTCCGCGACGGCCTGCTGGAAACAGGCCGGGGTATCGTGGAAACGGCTGATGCCGACAGAAATTTCCCTGGTATCCGGCATTCTCGTAGTGACGCTGGGTCTTGCCCTGCGCATTGGCAGGCAGTACGGATTGGAGGTTTTGCCTACCTGTGATGCCAAATATCTGGAAGTCGGCATCAGCAGCAAGAGCGACAATGTGGATGCCATTTTCGAAAAACTCCGGAAGGCGTGGTACATTGCGGCGGGGGAGTGGAACGGTTTCTGGGATTTCTGCACCTGTTGGCGGACATGGAAAGCGCGTAAGCTGATATCTGTCATATCTTTTTATATTTTATTGCGGTATTTTATTGATTTTTTCGATTCTTTTTGTAAAAATAAGAAAGGATGGAGAACGGCTTGCCGGCTGTTCGTAAAAATTATGCTGCAAGAGAGAAGGGATTAACAGATGGAAAGAAAAGTTGGAACTGTATCGAGAGGTATACGCTGCCCGATTATCAGACAGGGAGATGATTTAGCGAAGATTGTTGTGGACAGTGTTATAGATGCCTCCAGCGAGGAGGGATTTGAGATCCGCGACAGGGATGTGGTTGCGGTGACGGAGTCTGTCGTGGCGAGGGCACAGGGTAACTATGCATCGGTGGAGGCGATTGCCGAGGATGTGAGGGAAAAGCTCGGCGGCGAGACAATTGGCGTTATTTTTCCTATTTTATCGAGAAACCGCTTTGCGATCTGCTTAAGAGGCATCGCAATGGGGGCGAAAAAGGTCGTGCTGATGCTCAGCTATCCCAGCGATGAAGTGGGAAATGAACTTGTGTCACTGGATCAGCTTGACCAGGCGGGGATCAATCCTTACAGCGATGTGCTGACATTGGAAAAATACCGTGAGCTTTTTGGAGAGAATAAACATCCTTTTACAGGGGTGGATTATGTGGCGTACTATGAAGAGCTGATCAAAGAAGCGGGCGCGGAGGTTGAGATTCTCTTTGCCAATGACTGCCGCAGCATTCTTCCTCATACCAAAAAGGTAATAAACTGCGATATTCACACGAGGGTACGCACGAAGAGGATTCTTAAGGAAGCGGGTGCGGAAGTTGTGGCAGGATTGGATGATATTCTCAACAAGCCTGTGAACGGAAGCGGATGCAATGAAGAATACGGCTTGCTTGGCTCTAACAAGTCCACCGAAGACACAATCAAGCTGTTCCCGAGAGAGTGTACCGATCTGGTGCTGGATATCCAGAAGGCTGTTCTTAACAGAACCGGCAAACATGTAGAAGTTATGGTGTACGGTGACGGTGCGTTTAAAGATCCGGTAGGAAAAATATGGGAACTTGCAGATCCCTGCGTTTCCCCTACCAGTACACCAGGGCTGGAGGGAACGCCAAACGAAGTAAAATTAAAATATCTGGCGGACAATGATTTTAAGGATTTGTCCGGCGAGGCGCTCAAGGAAGCGATCTCTGAGCGCATCAGGGAGAAAAAGGACAATCTGGTAGGCGATATGGCGTCTCAGGGCACAACGCCAAGGCGGCTGACTGATCTGATCGGTTCTCTGTGTGACCTGACAAGCGGTTCGGGCGACAAGGGCACGCCTGTGGTCTTGATCCAGGGGTATTTTGATAATTATGTGAGCTAATAAAACCGGGGAAGAAAATTTAAGATATCACAGGAGGTGTCTATGAAGCTGGTGGTTTTGGAGCGCAACAGCGTGGGAACAGATGTGGATGTGAGCTGTTTTGAACGGTTCGGGGAGGTGGAATATTACCCGAACACGGTGGCGGAAAATACGGCGGAGCGGGTGAAGGATGCAGACATCGTCATTGCAAACAAAGCGCCCATGAATGAGAGCACGCTGAAGGACGCGCCGGATGTGAAGCTGATCTGTCTGTTCGCTACAGGTTTTGACAATGTGGATTTGGACTATTGCAAGAGCCGCAGCATCAAGGTTGCAAATGTGGTGAATTACAGCACGGCTGCGGTGGTGCAGCACACGCTTATGCTGGCGCTGGCGCTTGAGGAGAAGCTTGCCTTTTATGATGACTATGTGAAATCGGACACTTATGCGAATCAGGATCGTTTTTCCAACTTTGACAGGCCGTTTGGCGAGTTTGAAGGAAAGACATGGGGTATCGTGGGGATGGGAAACATTGGCCGCAGGGTTGCCAGGGTGGCGCAGGCTCTGGGCTGTAAGGTGATTTTTTATTCCGCTTCCGGCAACAGCACCTGTACGGAGTATGAGAGAGTGGAGCTTGACACACTCCTTGCGCAGTCGGATATCCTTTCCTTGCACTGTCCGCTGAGCGACAGAACAAGAGGGCTGATCAATAAGGAGGCCTTTGCCAGGATGAAGAAATCGGCCATTCTTGTCAATGTAGCGAGAGGCCCGGTGGTAGACACGCAGGCTCTCTACGAGGCGCTGACAGAGGGACAGATCGCGGCCGCAGGGCTTGACGTACTGGAGAAAGAACCGATCAGTAAGGACAATCCTCTGGGGAATATCAAAGACAGCACGAAACTGATCATCACGCCCCATATGGCCTGGGCGAGCACGGAGGCAAGGGAGCGTCTGGTGAGTGAAGTTTCAAAGAACATAGAGGCATTTCTGGGTGGAGAAGACAGAAATATAGTCAATAAATAGAAATAGACCTGCAGACGGACAGCCGGGTAAGCGCCAGGATGCGCCATGTCAGGACATTTATCAGAAAACTGCGGAGAAAAGAGGTATCACATGGGAATTATCATTGAAAACATTCTGGCAGTGCTGCCGGAAGGGGCGGATGATGTCATCCGGGAGACGACACTCTATATTGAGGAGGACAAAATTACAGGGATCGGTGATAAGCCCGCAGGCTTTACTGCCGATAAGGTGATTGACGGCACGGATAAGCTTGTAATTCCGGGGCTGGTTAACTGCCATACCCATTCCTACATGTCCTTTATGCGAAATGTGGCGGATGACCTTTCCTTTATGGACTGGCTTTTCGGAACCATTGATCCGATTGAGCAGCAGATGACGGACGAAGACACTTACTGGGGCGCGAATCTGGCGATCATCGAGATGATGAAGAGCGGCACCACCTGTTTCAACGATATGCAGATGAACATTCACCAGACCACCCGTGCGGTGAAGGAGTCGGGTATGCGCGCCGTGATCTGCCGAGGCCTTGTGGGAAGCGGCAGTGACGAGGCGGGGCAGATGCGTCTGCGGCAGGCTTACGAAGAGAGAGATGCCGCAAAGGACTGCGACCGGCTCACCTTTAAGCTGGGGCCTCATGCGCCTTACACTTGCGATGATGCGTTCTTAAAGATTGTAGCGGCTGAGGCCAAAAAGGAAAATATGGGCATCCATGTGCATCTGTCGGAGAGCGAGAGTGAGATTTCGCAGATTCAGGAAAAGTATGGCTGTACGCCTATTGCGCTGGCGGAGAAGTGCGGTATTTTCGATGTGCCGGCTATTGCGGCTCACTGTGTGCAGGTGACGGATGAGGATATTGAAATTCTGAAACGGAAAAATGTAAGTGTGGTGACCAACCCAGCCAGCAATATGAAGCTGGGAAACGGCTTTGCACCCATTGCAAAAATGCTTGATGCGGGTGTCAATGTCTGTCTTGGCACGGATGGCGCGGCCAGCAATAACTGTCTGAACATGTTCCACGAACTGAGTCTGCTGACACTGATCCACAAGGGTACGGGAAAGACCCCGCAGTGTGTCAGCGCAAAGGAAGGTTTCCGCATTGCCACCATCAACGGTGCGAAAGCACTCGGACTGGAGAAGGAGATTGGCTCTATTGAGGCAGGCAAGAAGGCAGACCTGGCGATTCTCGATCTGAATACACCCTCCCTCACCCCCAGAAATAATCTGATTGCCGGATTGTCCTATTCCGCCAACGGTTCTGAGGTGGATACGGTTATCATCAACGGACAGATTACGATGGAAGGCCGGAAACTTCTGACCATAGACGAGAAGCTTGTCTACGGAAAGATTCAGGATATTATTGTCAGAATGGGACTTGATAAGAAAACTTACTAAATAATGATGGAATTATCAAAAATTTTTTGTTATAATCTACATATAAGCCCGTGAGCGAGAGGAAGCGGAGCGGAATCGAGCTGTACTGCGGAGCAGAGAAAGGTATTTGGGGAGGGGAACGGATATGCTGGCAACACTGATACCATATTTTGATAAGGACATGAAGGTTTCGGCTTACGCGCTGGCCTCACAGAGGGAAAACAGCCTTTTAAATCCGCCGATTTTCGGATCGAGCAGTCCTAATGGTCTGGCTGAGATCGAAGGGCTGGAAATTGTACATAATATTGGCATTGACACTTTGTCGCCAGGGACAGTTGTGCTGATTCCGGTAAGCCATATTGCGGTATTTTCAGATCTTGAATCGAAATGCGACGAGTTCCGTGGCAGGGTTGTTCTTGTGTTTGACAATGAGGTGGAGAACAGCGAAGCCTACAGAAAGCGTTTTGCACAGCTGAAGGAAAAAGGCTATATGCTGGCGATGTCAAAACTGCCTGTAAGCCGGTATGAGGAAAACAGGGATCTGCTTAAGCTGATGGATTATGTTATTTTAGACCAAAAAGCGGTGGAGCTCGCAAAAGCGAAGATTTATTTCAAAAGACAGTATCCGCAGATTAAAATATGTGTGGGAAATATTGACAGTCAGGATATATTTGACAGTTTGAAAGAGGATCAGGATTTCTATCGGTTCGAGGGCAAGTTTTACCGCATCCCGATCACAAAGGGGGAGAACGAGGTTTCCCCGCTGAAAATCAACTATCTGGAGCTTATGAATATCGTTAATGCCCCGGATTTCGAGTTGACGAAAGCGGCAGATGTCATCGGAAGAGATACCGCGCTGGTAGTGGAACTTCTCAAGATGGTGAACCACATCGCGATCAATTCCCAGGTAACTTCCATCCGCCATGCGGCGGCAATTCTGGGACAGCGGGAGTTGAAAAAGTGGATCAATACCGTGATTACAAAGGAGCTGTGCGCGGACAGACCGAATGAAGTGGCGAGAACCTCCATGCTCCGTGCGAAATTTATGGAGAGCTTGGCTCCTGTCTTCGGACTGGGAACGAAATCGGCAGAAGTATTTCTGATGGGTCTGTTTTCCATTTTGAATATCATCTTAAATATGCCTATGGAAGACGCGATGAAGATGGTTACGGTCTCTAAAGAGATTGAGGATGCGCTTGTGCGGGGCACGGGAGATCTGGCAGGGATTTACTCTTTTGTGGTAAACTATGAGGCTGCGGACTGGCAGGAGATCAGCAGACAGCTTATCGTGCTGAATGTAGATACCAACACAATCTATCAGGCGTACACCGAGACCGTCTGCTGGTATAAAGAGATGTTTTTCGAGACGAGCGTATAATTCACGCCAGCCTCGCAGACATAATAAGTGATGATAGGACAGACGACCATCACTATAATAAAAATTCGGCTGATTAATATTTTAGGAGGACACTATCATGGGCAGTGAAATCAGAGACATTAATCTTGCCGAATCCGGTGAGAGAAAAATCGAGTGGGTGAAGAGGAACTGCGACCTGCTTCGCACCCTGGAAAAGGAATTTTCCGAGAGCAAACCCTTTGCGGGCAAGAAGGTAACACTGTCCGTACATCTGGAGGCGAAGACGGCGTATCTTTGTCTGGTGCTTGCCGCAGGCGGCGCTGAGATGTATGTGACAGGATCAAACCCTTTGTCCACTCAGGACGATGTGGCGGCAGCGCTTGTAAAGGCGGGGCTTGAGGTACATGCCTGGTACAATGCGACGCCGGAAGAGTACGAGACACACATCCGCCATGTACTGGAGGCGGAGCCGAACATTATTATTGATGACGGCGGTGATCTGGTGACGATGGTGCATACACAGATGCCTCACCTCATTCCGAACATTATCGGCGGCTGTGAGGAGACGACCACAGGCATTATTCGTCTGGAGGCGATGAACAATGCGGGAGAGTTGAAATTCCCCATGGTCCGCGTCAACAATGCGGCATGCAAGCATTTCTTTGACAACAGATACGGCACGGGCCAGTCCGTCTGGGACGGCATCAACAGAACCACGAATCTGATCGTGGCAGGAAAGATTGTCGTTGTGGCAGGCTACGGCTGGTGCGGCAAGGGAACGGCGATGCGAGCGAAAGGCCTGGGCGCGCGGGTTATCGTGACAGAGATTGATCCGATCAAGGCGATTGAGGCAGTGATGGACGGCTTCGATGTGATGCCGATGAAGGAAGCGGCTAAAGTGGGCGATTTCTTCATCACTGTGACGGGCTGTGACGGCGTAATTGACAAAGAGGATTTTGCGGAGATGAAAGAGGGCGCAATCCTTTGCAACGCAGGACATTTTGACTGTGAGATCGACATGGCGTGGCTGAAAGCTAACGCAGTGGAGACAAGGGAACAGCGCAAGAACATTATGGGTTATAAGCTGCCTACGGGTCAGTGGATTTTCGTTCTGGCGGAAGGGCGTCTTGTGAATCTGGCAGCAGGCGACGGACATCCCGCTGAGATCATGGATATGAGCTTTGCGATTCAGGCGCTCTCCGCGAAGTATCTGGTGGAGCACGCAAGTGAGCTGAAAGAAAAGCTGATTGATGTGCCGGAGGAAGTGGATAAGGATGTGGCTAAGAGAAAGCTGGCATTCCTCGGCAAGGAGATCGATGTACTGACGCCGGAGCAGGAGAAGTATCTGAACAGCTATACTGTGTAAAAGCAGGGAGCAAAGAGTGAGAAATTGATACCCACACTTTGAAAATACTCGCTGGGGGTCATCACGCTCTCAGAGCGCAGTTTCTTGGCGATTTGAGCAGGCCCCGGGCTGTTGCTTGACCGCATGGGCCTGTCTATCAAAAATAAGTAGTATGACAGTGGCAGGCGCATTTACATTTATTAAACACAAACAATCACTTGCCGGGGGAAGCCCCCTTGGAACCCCCATCAACGATAATGCGTCTCACCGTGAGACGCATTATTTTATCAAGAACTCAGCTTTTTCCTGTAATATCAACTCAATCTTTCTTTATGTTCTCTTGCCTTTTTTCCTAATACAAAATATAATCAAAATCATATCAGGCAAAAAGAATGATATCGATTTAGGAGGCATTATGGCAAACATTTTGATCGTCGAAGATGAAAAGGCCATGCAGGACATTATTGCGGACTATATGCGAAAGGGCGGACACGCCTGTTTTACCACTGACGATGGCATAGATGCCCTTGCCACGCTGAAAAATCATCCTATGGATTTAATGATCCTGGATGTGATGATGCCCCATCTGGACGGCTTCTCTGTCTGCAAGATGGCGCGGGAAATGAGCGATATGCCCATTATCATGCTCACCGCCAAAAGTGCGGAGGATGACAAATTGAAAGGCTATGATTACGGCGCGGATGACTACATGACAAAGCCTTTCAGCCCCAAGGTGCTGCTTGCAAAGGTGAACGCTCTCCTGCGCCGATCTTCCCCCGCTTCTGCCGGAGCGATCACCGCCGGGAAAATCATGCTCCACCCCAACGCACACAAGGTCAAGCTGGACGGTCAGGAGATCACCTTGACCCACAAGGAATATGAATTGCTCGCCTTTCTGATGGCAAACCCTGGGCAGGTATTCAATCGGGAACAGCTTTTGAACCGTGTTTGGGGCTATGATTTCGAGGGAACGACCCGCACCGTGGACACCCACATTAAGACCCTTCGGCAAAAGCTGGGGGACGAAGGCAGGCATATTGTCACACTGATACGCTCCGGCTATAAATTTGAGGTGACGGTATGAAAGAAGTATTTTCACTCCGTACTGTTCGGAAAAAGATTTTAATGCTGTCAAAGCTGGCAGGGCTGGCGCTGATTTTTTCCTATGTCCTCTCCACCGGCCTGCCGATCAGCGGGGATGTCTCTTTTCTGCTTTGGCTGGGATTTGTCCTGCTGCTGGTCTTGGGCATCGACTTTTTTATGAGCCGCTTTATCACGAAACCAATGTCCAAACTGAACGCCTCCGCAAAGCGCATGGCAGGACTGGATTTTTCCGCTCCCTGCGACCTTGTTTCAACCGATGAATTTGGGGAGTTGTCCGCCAGTCTGAATACTTTGGCCGAAAATCTGCAACAGGCTCTTGCACGGTTGGAGGACGCAAACACGCAGCTTGAAAAGGACGTGGAAAAGGAGCGGCTTCTCCTTTCTGAGCGCAAAGAGCTGGTGGATAACCTATCTCATGAAATGAAAACCCCGCTGGGCATTATCCGGGCCTATGCCGAGGGCTTGCAGGACGAGGCGGACGAGGCCAAAAAGCAGAAATACACCAAGGTGATCGTTTCCGAAGTGGAGCGTATGAACGACCTGATCGTGACACTGTTGGATTTGTCGGCCCTGGAAAGCGGAGCTGCAAACTTGAAGATTTCCCGATTTGATTTTGTAGAGCTGGTTGAAACGGTAGCCGGGCGGCTTCTGATCGACGCCCCGGACACCGATTTTGAACTGCAATATGAACTGCCGGAGCAAAAGGCTTTTGTGCGGACAGACCGGCGGCGCATGGAGCAGGTTTTGGATAACTTGATCGTCAACACCAAGAAAAATGTGTATCCCGGCGGCGTTCTGCGGTTGAAGCTGACAGTGGATGATGGAGTGCTGCATTTCTCCATTTTCAATCAGGGCCGACCCATTCCAGAAAGTGATCTGTCCAAAATATGGACAAAATTCTATCGGGACAGCGGAGCGGAATACGGCGGCTCCGGCCTGGGACTTTCCATTGTGGCGCAAATCCTGTCCATACAAGATTTACCCTACGGCGCGGAAAACCAAACGGACGGGGTACAGTTCTATTTCTCCATCCCCGTCACAGAATAATTTCACACGAATTTCGCAGCGGCCTCACATCAATTTCACACCGCAACCCTAAACTCTCCTTATCACAAATAGGGAGGGTTTAGTGTGAAAGAAAGTAGAGGACAGCCGATAAATGGCACACTTAAACAAGCTATCATAGGGTAGCTTTGCAAAAGAATATATGTTTGGATAAAAATCAGGAAAC
>CAJTEY010000011.1 GCA_910575775.1 Lachnospiraceae bacterium
CAGACTGTCAAAGAACCCCTGTTATGCAGCAGCACAGCAGAGGTTCTTTTTTAAAGCAGCAATACTCATCGCGACAAAAAACTGTCGGTGAGCTGCCTTCCATTTCCACATCGCCAGTTTCTTCAGGTTCATGGCAGCATATTTCAGCCTTACCCACATACTGACTCTTTTCAGTCCCCGGTAAGGTGTATAACGCATTCCATATTTTTCTTTTGCATCGGCAAACACCCTTTCGATCGTCTGTGATCTGAGACAGTAACTTTCTTTTCCCTGCGGTGAATGCCGGATATCCTCCGCCTGTTCTATATAATCCTCCCAGATATGGCGGGTTACTGTCTTCTGACAGTTCCTGCTCTCCGTGCACAGATGTCTCGTCTGGCATGCTTCACACTGGTAACACAGACTCTTATATTCCCTGTAGCCCTTCCGATTGGTCGTGCTGTACGGCAGGCTTTTGTATTCCGGGCAGATGACGATGTCCAGATATTCATCATATACATATTTATACCATTCATGAAANCCTTTCTTCGTCATAGGGCGTTTATAAGGCAGGGAGGGGAGCCGTCCGTCATCTATGATACGCTTGCAGATCCACGGGGTTTTATATCCCGCATCCATGGTGACTGTCCTGATCTGGGGAAACCTTCTGGTCACCTTCTCATAAAGCGCATCAAAGGCAACACTGTCATGTACATTTCCGCTTGTTACTACCGTGTCCAGTATAAAGTTATGCCTGTCACAGACTGTATGGGCCTCATACGCAAAACAATGTTTATGATCCCCTTTCCGGAACATGCCGCTCTCCGGATCAGTCGTTGATACCGTGACCTCCCGTTCCCCGGTCTCCCCGCCGCCGGAATTCCCGTCAAAAGGCTTTTTTCCATGTGCCCTGCGGTCCTCATTGATCTCTTTCAAAAGCTGCTCCTCATAGACTTTCGCCGCAGAAGGGATCGCTTTTTTCATTTTCTTATTGATGTTCGCGTTTGCTTTGATATGGGTCCCGTCCATAAACACTACTTCCGGGGAAAGATAACCGCTCTTTTGCGCCTCAAAAAGGATCCAGGTAAACACCTTTTCTATGGTATCTTCACTGAACCGGTGCCTGAAGTTATAACTGACGGTGGCAAAATGGGGGACCGGTTCATTGAGCAGATATCCCAGAAACCACCGGTACGCAATGTTCATATTGATTTCCTCCACGGTACGCCGCAGGGATGGGATTCCATACAGGTGCTGGATGAGAACCATCTTGAACAGAACCACAGGGTCAACGCTGGGACGCCCGTTATCCGCACAATAAAGGTCTTCCACGAAATCATAAATACGGGTAAAATCCACAGCGCAGTCAATTTTCCGCAGCAGATGATCCTGCGGAACAAGCCCTTCGAGACTGACCATTTCCAGTGTATTTCTTTCCGACTTTTCTTTTATCAGCATGTCCTTACCCCCTGATTTTATTATATCAAAAAAAGCCAGCTTTTGCTGACCTTTTTTGACAGTCTGAGAGAATGCTTCGCATTCTCCTTGAATGGTCTGCAATGTCGTAGAATATTGCTAACTTTAAAAAGTCCCGCAGACGGTATCGAATCTGCGGGACTTTCTTTGCGCTACTTTTTCTTCTTATGCACATTGCGGATCGTCTTTTTCTTTCGCAAACCGGCTTCCGCTCGGCTCTTTCGGTCGTCGGAGCGCGTATGTCCATCGCCTGTTCTCCTGACTTTTTGCAGCACGCCGCCCTCACGTTTCCCATTCTCCTGCTTTCTGTAGGATTTGGCGTTCTCACTTCCCATCTTTCTTGGCCGGATCAGACACTTTTTGTCAAAACCGATCAGATCTTCCCTGCCGCCCTTGATCAGCGCCTCCCGGACAAGTTCATAATTGCTGGGATTCCGATACTGGATCAGTGCCCGCTGCATCGCCTTTTCATGGGGATTGCGGCAGACATACACCTTTTTGCCGTTTCTCGGGTCAATTCCTGTATAGTACATGACTGTGGACACCGTAGACGGGGTCGGGTAAAAATCCTGCACCTGCTCCGGCATATAACCAAGATCCCGCAAGTATTCCGCAAGCTCAATGGCTTCCTTCAGTGTGGAACCCGGGTGGGAGGACATCAGATACGGAACAAGGAACTGTTTCTTTCCGAGCTGCTCATTCAACATCGTATATTTTTTCACAAACTTTTCGTAAACTTCCTTACGCGGTTTTCCGAGATACGGCAGAACCTGGTCGGAAATATGCTCCGGTGCCACCTTGAGCTGTCCGCTGACATGCTGTTCCACCAGCTCCCGGAAAAAGGCGTCATCCGGATCCGCCATCAGATAATCAAAGCGGATGCCGGAGCGGACAAAGACCTTTTTTACGCCGGGCAGCGCCCGCAGTTTACGGAGCAGCGACAGATAATCGGAGTGATCCACCTCCAAGTTGGGACAAGGTTTCGGAAACAGACACTGTCTGTTCTTGCAGACGCCCTGGGTCATCTGTTTCTGGCAGGAGGGCTGCCGGAAATTGGCTGTAGGACCGCCTACATCGTGGATATATCCCTTGAAATCCGGCTCCTGTATCATCAACGTTGCTTCCCGCAGAATGGATTCATGGCTTCTGACCTGAATGATCCTTCCCTGGTGAAAGGTGAGGGCACAGAAATTGCAGCCGCCGAAACACCCCCTGTTGCTGACAAGGGAAAATTTGATCTCAGAGATCGCCGGTACTCCTCCAGCCTCCTCATAGGAGGGATGGTAAGTACGCATATAGGGCAGATCGTAGACGGCATCCATTTCTTCTGTGGTGAGCGGCGTCTGGGGCGGGTTCTGCACCACATAAACGCCGTTCGGATAAGGTTCAACCAGTGTTTTTCCCGTGAAAGGATCGGTATTACAGTACTGGGTCTGAAAACTCTCGGCGTATTTTTCCGGGCGGGCCTTCATTTCCTCATAGGAAGGCATTTTTACAACATCGTAAATGCCGCTGATATCCTTTGTCTTGTAGACGGTTCCCGGGATAAAAGTGATATCCTTCACGGCAATGCCGCTTTCCAGCGCCTCCGCAATTTCCACAATGGACTTCTCTCCCATCCCGTAAGAAATCAGGTCAGCCTGACTGTCCAGCAGAATGGACCGTTTGAAGCTGTCCGACCAGTAGTCATAATGGGCCATCCGCCGCAGGCTGGCCTCAATGCCGCCGATAATCACGGGCACATCTTTGTAGACACGGCGGATCAGATTGCCGTATACCACCGTGGCGTGATCCGGCCTTTTGTAAGGCTCTCCGCCCGGGGTGTAGGCATCCGAAGGCCGGTGTTTCCCGGAGACAAAGTAGTGATTCACCAGGGAATCCATGTTGCCGCCGGTAACGATAAAGGCGAGCCTTGGCCGCCCAAGAACCGTTATGCTGTTTTCCTCTTTCCAGTCCGGCTGGGAAATAATGCCCACGCGGTAACCGTGGGACTCCAATACCCTACTGATAATGGCATGTCCAAAGGAAGGGTGATCCACATAGGCGTCACCGATCACATAGACGAAATCAAGCTGCTCTATGCCCTGTGCTTCCATATCTTTTTTCGTAATCGGTAAAAAGGCCATTCCATCCTCCATTCCGGCTCATTTTAAGCCAGCACGCCTTCCTCTATCAGTTCTTGGAACCCATAGGTATAATAATCCGCCAGCCGGTGTTTCTCCGCATCCTGATATTCGGAATATTTATCATAGACGGCACATACCTGCATCCCCGCCGCCTTGCCCGCCTGAATGCCCGGTATGATATCCTCGAACACAAGACAGTTTTCGGGATTGACGGCAAGTTCCCCTGCCACTGCAAGATAGATGTCCGGCGCCGGTTTTCCCTTCTCCACCTCGCATGATGTCATAATACAGCCGAAACAGGATTCCATCTGATGCGCCCTCACGACACTTTCCACCAGTTCTCTCGAGTTGCTTGTGGCAATACCGGCCTTGATGCCGTGTTCTTTACAGTATGACAGAAGCTCTTTGACCCCTTCTTTGACCGGCACTTCATGGGCGTACTTATCCCTTGCCATCCGATTCCAGTCGGCCTTGATTGTCTCCAGATCGTCGGGCAGATCAAACCGCTCTTTAAAGTAAGCCGCCGTCTCGGAAAAACTCATGCCCTCAATACAGGCCTGCAGATTATCCGGCAGGGTAATTCCAAATTTTCCGAGATATTCTATGTCTATCGAACGCCAGATCCACATGGAATCCACCATGGAACCGTCCAGGTCAAAAATAACCGCTTCTATCATTCTTTTGTTCCCTTTCCGTTTCTTTTGTTTTTGTCATGTCTCTACACTTCTTCCGAATATATATACAACAAATGCTTTCGTCAGTCACCGGCGTATGTCTGTCAGCGAAACGGACAGAGGCGCGTCGGTGTGGAGACAAATATGACTGATATCCAAAAACCGCTTAACAGGATGCGGCACAGTTTTGTCCGTTTTCTCTATATGGCCGTCAGCGTTTATCTGATTTTCCTTCTTCTGCGCTATCCGGCGTTATCCCTGCGGTATGCGCTGGCAGGACTTAATCTGTGGTTTGTAAAAATGATTCCTACACTTTTGCCCTTTATGATTTTGTCAGGCATTCTGATCCACATGAACCTGACGGAAGGATTTGTGCGCCTGCTGCATCCGGTCCTGCACTTTTTCTATGGTACGACACCAAACGGTTCCTACACCCTGATCATGGGATTTTTATGCGGATTTCCCATGGGCGCACGGATTGCAGGTGAACTGTGCAGGACGGGACGTCTCTCCACGAAAGAAGGAAACCGCCTTCTAGCTTTTTGCAATAATATCGGCCCGATCTACTTTTTAAGCTTTGTGGTAAGCACACTCTCGCTGGAAAAGCCGCTCGTTCCCTTCCTTGTTATGTACGGCGTGCCGCTCGTCTACGGCCTGTTTGTGATGCGGATTTCTCTGCTCTTTCAACTTCCGTACCGCATGTTTAAAGAGAGGAACACTCCCTATGTTTGTAGACCGACCAAGTCAGTCGCATTGACTGATCGGAAACAACTCATGGCCTCAGAAGTCCCTCAGGCGAAAGGTCTTCTGGAAGCCATGGACAACGCCGTCCTCTCCGGGCTTTTAGGTATTGCAAAGCTTGGCGGTTACATGGTTTTTTTCAACCTTCTGAATATCCTCTTTCTCCCATTTACCCGCATGCCGGCCTCCCTTTTGCATGCCTATTACTGTGTGCTGGAAATCACCGGCGGCATTGCGCGAAGCGGCCCGCTTCACCCTTTTCTCGTGCTTGTTATGCTTCCTTTCGGCGGTTTTTCCTGTATGGCACAGACTTACAGTATGATACAGGGCACCGATCTGTCTATCCGAGCCTATTTATGGCATAAGCTGGCGCAGACAGCCATTACTGTTCTGATTTATATGCTGTGGCGGCCATTCTGAGACAGCAGGCTGTTTTGCCGCCATCATCGTTTCTTCCGGTCCGCATCTTTGTTATCGTCTGCGGCGTCTTCTCTTTCTTTTCCGACGATGTTTTCTGCGCTTTCCGCTTCTCAAAATCAGCGCCATGGACAGCGCAAGGCTGACTACCAGCAGGGCGCATACGAGACAAACTGTCAGAAAATAGCGGATCGTCGGCTCCTGTTTCTCTTCTTCAGGCGCTTCGTCATGTCTGTTTGCTTTATTTTCCGCAGAAACGGCGTTTTGTTTCGCCTCTTCTTCGGCCGCAGCCTTTGCCGCCGCTGCAATCCGCTCCTGTTCGGCTAGTTCTGCGGCGATCTCCTCCTCCGTCTTGTAATCCATGGAAGGGAGGGAGACGAGGTTGCTCTCCGTATACAAATCATAACCGTTATAACCTCTCACCACAATCTGCGGTATGATATGGGGCGGTACCTTCATGGTAAAAGTGATCGTGTCCTGCGTTTTATCTCCCCAGGCAAGCCGGGGGAAATAGGTATTTCCTCCGTCATAGCTGTAATCATAGTACAACATGCCGCTGTCATAGTCTGCGGCAGACAGCTCTACCGTGACATTTCCGGTCTCCATTTCCTGATCCGTAACTTCGATCATACAGATATCCGGCTCGGTTGTATCGGGCTTCATGACACTTACCGGCACAGGAACGTCCAAAACCGGGTAATCGCTGTAATCCACGCCAAGTGTCTTGGATTTCAGTCGAAAATATTTAGCCGCAGACTGTGCGTCCAGACGGCCAAACGCCTCCCACTGTTCTCTCCCTTCACAGAATGGACGGTCGTTTTCGTGATCCATGTGGCAGTGTTCAATCAGTACGCAGGTCAGCTCCTGCTCCACGGCATGCCTTATGATACCATAGTAATCCGTCCCCTTTTTTCCGAGTCTGGTCTTGATGCCTCTCGAGTAAAGACCGAGATCCTCAAGCGCTCCGATTTCAATGTCGGCAAAAGCATACCCTTCGCTGTAATGCTTCCCAAAAGCGGACACCCAGCATTCCGCTCCGAAAAGCGTGTTGTGATCCTGTGAGAGATTATAATGCAGGCAGAAGAGAAAATCTGCCTGTATCTCTTTGGCATATGCCACGCGCTCCTCAAGGGACAGTTTCCGATCATCTTCTCTTGTCAGATATACCGTAATATTCTCATATTTTTCCAGCTCTTCCTTCATGGCTTTGGCGGTAATCAGTGTCATGTCCTTCTCCACGAAAGAGTCGTACATGCCGCCCTCCTCATCGCCGCCATGTCCGGGATCTATGACGACCACCAGCTTCTCTTCCGGCAGTTCCCTGATCCCGTCCCCCGCTGCGGTATCTTCCGGCGCCGGTACATCTTCCCCGTCAGCCGCCGCTTTTACACAAGGCAGGTTGTCCGCATAAATGCGGGCAGAAATACCCAAAAGAAGACAGATGGAAAAAAAGAGACAGAACATGTAAGCTGCCGTTTGATACGCCAACGCGTTTATGCTGTTTTTTTGCAGGCGCTGCCCGAAAATATGTTTCATATGCTCCATAATCTTCCAAATTTGATAAAAAGAACAAGCCGGCTTCGAAAGGAAACCGGCCCGCCTGTCTTGTTTCATCCGCGATTCATTTTTGCGGTTTTTCATCGTTACATCAGATTCAGCTCCGGCCCGGGTTCCGCTTCCCCCTCGGCCTCCTTAAGCATTTTTTCCACTTCCACGGGACGCAGTTCCGCGCGGTTCGCTTTCACAATTTCATTGTAACCGCTGATCGTGTTGAAAAAGCTCTCATAATGCTCCGTCGCCGCCGTAAGTGTGGTTGTCATGGCATTTTCCAGATTGGAAAGCATCTCGTCGAGGTACTGCATGGCCGAGGTTTTGACGCCGTTAGCCTCCATGGTCGCGTTGTTCAGGATTTCCTGCGCCTGTGTCGTAGCCATACGCACAACCTCATTTGCCTGAGCGTAAGCCTGCTGCATGATCTCGTGTTCGTTGATCAATTCCGTGGTCTGTACCGTTGCATCTTTAATAAGCGCCTCCGCTTTTGTGCGGGCGTCATTCAGGATCGCTTCCTTATTGGAGATAATCTTCTGATAGCGCTTGATCTCGTCCGGCGTCTTCATACGAAGCTCCCGCAAAAGCTCATCGATCTCTTCTTTATTTACAATAATATTGGTCTTGGACAGCGGCTGGAATTTGCAGCCGTCAATATAGTCCTCAATCTCATCGATCAGTTGTTCAATTCTACTGCTCATTGCCTGCTCCTGTCTCTTTATATTTCTCATATAGCAGCCGCCCGACAAAATCAGGCACGCACTCCGAGATATCCCCGTTAAAGCTTGCAATTTCCTTGACGGTGGAAGAACTTAAATATGCGTATTCAAGACTGGTCGTCAAAAATACCGTATCTAATTTCCCGTCGGAAAATTTACGGTTTGTCTGTGCGATCTGCAGCTCATATTCGAAATCGGTAATAGCACGCAATCCCCTGATTGCCACATGGATATCCTTTCTGGCAGCATAGTCAATCAACAGACCGCTGAAAGAATCTATTGTCACATTTGGCAGATCACGGGTCGCTTCTTCTAACATTCTAACACGTTCTTCCACAGAAAACAATGGAGTCTTTGTTTTATTGTTCAGTACACTTACCGTTAATTCATCAAAAATCTCAGAGGCACGTCTGATAATATCCAGGTGTCCGTATGTTACCGGGTCAAAACTGCCCGGATAGATTGCTGCCTTCATAGAAAGCCCTCACATTTTTAATCGTAGAAAACCAGATGTACAACCAAACTCATGATATCATATTAAAACAAATTTACCAAAATGTCTTTATTTATTTTCAAATTTTGTGTGTTTTTTGAAAAAAGATTGCGCTTTACTACATTTTCCGGCAAAAAACATGTCGGTTTGTCTTATACCGTTTCTCTTTCTCCACAGAGAAACCTGATTTTTCCAGACAGGAAATGTCCGTTTGGAGGGATGTCTCGATCACGATCAGAGTGTTTGACGTCACCCAGGGCAGATCCTTCAGCACCGTCAGTACCCGCTCTTCATATCCACAATCGTATGGCGGATCCATAAATACGATATCTGCCTCCTTCTCATGAATGCTATAGAGCGCAGAAAGCGCATCCGTCTTTAAAACGGTCGCCTGTTCGGCAAGATGGGTAAACTGTAGATTCTCCTGTATGCAGGAGAGCGCCCTTCTTTCATTTTCTATAAAGTAAGCGTGCCTTGCACCACGGCTTAAAGCTTCAATACCGATGCCGCCGCTGCCGCTGAACAGGTCTACAAACAGTGCGTCGCCAAGATATGGCTGCAGCATATTAAACAAGGTTTCCTTGATTCGGTCCGTGGTTGGTCTGGTATCCATTCCTTCCGGCGTTTTCAGACGAAGGCTTCTCGCCGTTCCCGCTATCACTCTCATTTATACCCTCACTTTCACACCTTTGCTGTCCCGGTGTCCGAGCTTGATTTTATTTAATTCCAGTTTGCGGTCACCATACTCAATCGTCTGTTCCACCGCATTCTGGGAATAATGCACCGCCTCAATCTCGTCCTTGGCGGAAAGTTTCATGCCCCGCACGCCGATGGCTCCCTTTTTCTTTTCGGGAATCTCTTCCACAGGAAAACGGAGGAAATAACCGGCTTTGGACTGCAGTATCATATTGCGCTGTTCCTTGAACGCCACAACGCTCACAACCTCGTCTCCGTCCGCAAGCTTTGTGGCCGCCACGGTGCGCTTTGCCACATCAAACTCTCCGCCGTCCACAACCTTAAGCATCGCCTGTTTCGTGGCAAAAATCACACGGTAGAGATTCAAATCGCTCTGGCTTGCTGCATAGACGATAGATTCTTTTGAGGAATCAAAATTGCTCACATTGTCGATGGGCACACCTTTATCCCGGAATTTGCCGAAAGGCAGATCCATGGTTTTCACGGTGTGAAGCTGCCCGGTATTGGTAAACAAACAGACCTTTCCCGTATTTTTACAGACAAAGGCGAAGCGGTTCTCCGCATCCGCTGCCTCCTTATTTCGCTCGTAGGTGGTCATATCGATGGTTCTGGCATAGCCGAAACGATCCATCAAAAAGACGATGTCCATCTCCTCCACCTTCTTTTCCACATAAACGGCTTCCTTGGCATTGGTGATCTGGGTTCTCCTTTTCCGTTTATATTTCTCTTTTATTTCGTCCAGTTCGTTTATGATTACCTGTGCCATCGAATCTCTTCTGGCCAGAATATCCTCATAGCGGTAAATGTTAGCCATCGTGTCCTCATGTTCACTTATGAGGGCTTCGATCTCCAGGCCGATCAGCTTGTAGAGACGCATCTCCAGAATGGCGGTTGCCTGCTTTTCCGTAAACATAAGTTGTGATGCCATTACCTTGGATTCCTTGGACTTGAATTTAATGCCTTCGGTCTTTCCTTCCACGAGACAGGCCTTGGCCATAGCACGATCCTTGGAGCCTCGGAGGATTTCGATAATCAGGTCAATCACATTGCATGCTTTGATCAGCCCTTCCTGAATCTCCTTGCGCTCCAGCTCCTTCTCCAGAAGGTTTCGGTATTTTCGCCCTGCCACCTCATACTGGAAAT
This sequence comes from Lachnospiraceae bacterium, assembly GCA_910575775.1. Lineage (GTDB taxonomy): Bacteria > Bacillota > Clostridia > Lachnospirales > Lachnospiraceae > UBA3282. Next base: position 10,013 of record CAJTEY010000011.1, read on the forward strand.
TGACGCTCTCCCGGATGATTGCTTTCAGCCCCATTGTTTCCGGGCGGCCATCCGAAATGGCCAGCATGTTGACGCCGAAAGTGTCCTCCAGCCGGGTCTTTTTGTAGAGCATATTTTTAAAGTTCTCCACATCGGCATCCTTGCGAAGCTCAATCACAATGCGGATGCCCTCCTTGGAGGACTGGTTCGTGATATCCACGATGTCCTGCGTCTTTTTTGTCTCCGCAAGAGCCGCCACATCCATTAGGAATTTGCCGATATTGGCGCCGATCATAGTGTAGGGAATCTCTGTGATGACAAGGTTGGTCTTGCCGCCTTTGGCCTTTTCCACCTCAACCTTGCCGCGCAGTCTGACCTTACCCATTCCTGTCTCATAGATTTCCAGAAGGTCATCCTGGTTGATGACAATGCCGCCTGTGGGAAAGTCGGGGCCTTTCACATAGCGCATCAGCTCTCTTGTGGTGATGTTTTCATCCAGCATATAGGCCTTTGCTGCGTCTATCACCTCGGCCAGATTGTGGGGCGGGATGTTCGTCGCCATACCGACGGCAATGCCCTCGGAGCCATTTACGAGAAGGTTCGGAATTTTCACAGGAAGCACGCTCGGTTCTCGCTCCGTCTCATCAAAATTCGGGATAAAGTCCACCACATCCTTATCCAGATCCGCAAGAAAGGCCTCCTGGGTGATCCGTTCCAGACGTGCTTCTGTGTAACGCATGGCCGCCGCGCCGTCTCCTTCGATGTTGCCGAAATTGCCGTGTCCGTCGATCAGGGGCAGCCCTTTTTTGAAGTCCTGTGACATGACAACCAGGGCCTCATAGATGGAACTGTCGCCGTGGGGATGGTATTTACCCATCGTATCTCCCACGATACGGGCCGATTTTCGGTAAGGTCTGTCATAACGGATTCCCAGCTCGTGCATATCGTAGAGCGTCCGTCTCTGCACCGGTTTTAAGCCGTCCCTCGCATCCGGCAGGGCTCTTGCGATGATCACACTCATGGCGTAGTCGATATAAGATTTTTGCATAACCTCGGAATATTCCGTTTTTATAATTCTGTCTTCCATTTTTGTTCTCTCTCTTATACTCTGTTTTCCCAAATCCGCAGGAAAATTTTATTTCCCAGAGCGGTCAGACGTCCAGTTCCGCCTCCTGCGCATTCTTGTAGATAAACGCCTTTCTGGGCGGCACCTCGGTACCCATCAGCATCTCTGTCACTTCGCTCGCCATGCGGGCATCCTCGATCTCCACCTGCTTTAAAAGTCGTTTGTCGGGATCAAGGGTTGTTTCCCAGAGCTGTTCGGCGTCCATCTCTCCAAGACCTTTATAACGCTGAAGGGTGAACGGCCCCTTGTGTCTTTTCCGATATTTTTCGAGTGCTTTGTCGTCATAAAGATACTCTTCCGTCCCTTTAGACGGCATGGCCTTGTACAGGGGCGGCATGGCAATATAGACATGTCCCTCGTAGATCAGTTCCGGCATAAACCGATAGAATAGCGTGAGCAGCAGCGTGGAAATATGAGCGCCGTCCACGTCCGCATCGGCCATGATGATGATCTTGTCGTAGCGAAGCTTCGTGATATCGAAATCGTTGCCATACCCTTCCGAAAAGCCGCAGCCAAAAGCGTTAATCATGGTTTTGATCTCGGCGTTTGCCAGCACCTTGTCGATACTTGCCTTCTCCACGTTCAGAATCTTACCGCGAATCGGCAGGATCGCCTGGAACATACGGTTTCTGGCGGTTTTGGCGCTGCCCCCCGCAGAGTCTCCCTCCACGATAAAAATTTCGCATTTGGAAGCATCCTTCGACTCACAGTTGGCTAATTTTCCGTTGGAATCGAAAGAAAATTTCTGTTTGGTCAGAAGGTTGGTTTTCGCCTTCTCCTCGGTTTTCCGAATCTTTGCCGCCTTTTCCGCACAGCCGATAATGCTCTTCAGCGTATCCAGATTGCGGTCGAAAAAGCGGACGATCTCTTCTCCCGTCACCTTGCTGACAACCTTCGCCGCATCCTGATTGTCCAGCTTGGTCTTGGTCTGTCCCTCGAACCTGGGATCCGGGTGCTTGATGGAAACCACTGCCGTCATACCGTTTCTAACATCAGCCCCGGTAAAGTTCACATCCTTTTCCTTTAAGATGTTAAGCCCTCTGGCGTAGGTATTGATCACGTTTGTGAACATGGTCTTAAAGCCGGTCAGATGGGTGCCGCCCTCAGCGTTATATATATTATTGCAAAAGCCAAGTACATTCTCATGGAACTCATTCACATACTGGAACGCGCACTCAACAGTGATTCCTTCCGCTTCCCCCTTAAAGTAAATCACATCGTGGATACTCTCCCTGGACTTGTTCATGTCCTTGATAAAACCTACGATCCCTTCCGGCTCGTGGTACTCGATATGCTCTGTCTCCGCGCCCCTTTTATCTTCATAAATAATAGTAAGCTCCGGGTTCAGATAGGCCGTCTCGTGAAGGCGGCTCTTTACATCATCCTCCTTGAAACGGGTCTTGTCAAAGATGGTGTCGTCCGGCAGGAAATTGATAGTGGTGCCGGACTCCCTTGTCTTTCCCACAGCGGGGAGAAGCCCGTCCTTCAGTTCCAATGTGGGAATACCGCGTTCATAATGATCCTCATAGATCTGACCGCCGGTCTTAACCGTTACATGAAGATAAGCAGACAGCGCGTTAACCACGGAAGAACCCACACCGTGAAGTCCGCCGCTGGTCTTATAGGCATCGTTGTCAAATTTACCGCCCGCGTGAAGCGTGGTGAACACAAGACGTTCCGCGCTGATACCTTTCTCGTGCATGCCAACGGGAATACCGCGCCCGTTGTCAGAGACGGTGGCCGAACCGTCCGCCTCAAGCGTCACCCTGATGGTGCTGCAATAGCCCGCCAGATGCTCGTCCACCGCATTGTCCATAATCTCGTAGATCAAGTGGTTTAATCCCTTGGTGGAGACGCTTCCGATGTACATGCCGGGACGGACCCGGACTGCCTCTAATCCCTCCAGGACTGTGATACTGGAGGCGTCGTATGTGTTTGTATCTGTCTTAGCCATAATTACCTCTCGCAATTCAAAAAACAATAATACATGATTGAGTTTACCATACATCTGGTGCTTTTGCAAAGGCAAAATACAAGATCGTGTATCGGTGCGGTCACTCCTCCACCCGGTACAGATATTCTCGCCCCCGCTTCCCGTCCCGCCGCAGAATATCCAGATACATCAGAATCGGCACGGCATCTGCGGCCAGATCCCGCCTGATTCCAGCAGCCTTCGCAAAATCCGTAATCGTAAAGGGTTCCGGCAGATTAATCGGAACAAACTGCATAAAATCTTCGGTGCGCTCCACACGGATTTCGTCGTGGAGGGAAAGGGGCATTCTGTCATAGCGTGTAGAACCTCGCTTTTTGTTGTGGCTCCACCCGTTTAAGAGCCGGTACTCGTCCATATCAATCAGCGGAAACGCAAAGGACAGATTCGGATCCTTTAAAAAGGGTTTAATCCGATATAGTTCCGCAAAAGCATGGTAAGCGTTTCCCGTAACCGGGGACTTATGCTTTTCAGAAAGTTCCCCGCTCTCCTCGTTCATCCAGATCAGCCATTTAAAATGCGGGATCGGCAGAACCACTGTAACTGCGTAGAGCGGCAGGAAGGCAGAAAGCTTCGGACGCAGTTTCCCAAAATTCCCGTTCTGTATCTCGGTGATATGCCCGTCCCTATAAATATCCGCAATATATCCCTCCACAGGCACCTCATGACAATCCTCGTCCGGTTCATAGTAAAGCTTCATCACCGCATGGACTGTTTTTTCCTGCAGAGTGCCAAAACCGTGTGGGTCATTCTGTTTTAACAGTACTTTTAGTTTTGCGCGTTCAAATGCATTCTTATCCATATCAGAAAGTATACCAGATAATCCGGGATCGAACAAGTGTTTTCTTTCGCCTGTCATACTGCGCTCAAAGACATGCATGGCATAGTTTGCACAATTTACGGTATAAACAGCACATTGCCTGCCGCCGAAAACATTTACAAATAAAATCAGCGGGAGTATAATAAAAGAAATTAATTCTGTAAGAAACCATATAAACAGGAAGCTGTCTTATGTATACAAACCATTGGAAATCCCGCTTGAAAAAAAGCTTAAACAAATTTAAAGATGTTCTGACAGGCAAAACATTGATCACCAACCGGCTAAAGTTCCAAGCGCTCAATAGCTCCGTCGCATCGGTGCACGTTCTTTTGCTTGTCATTTTTGCTGTTTTTCAAATTATGCCTTTGTTCTATTTCAATATTTTCAGTGTGCTTACCTACGCGGTCTGTTTCTGGCTGATGTGGGGCGAACGGGAGCATTATCTGGCAATCTATTTCATTACATACATCGAAGTCATTCTGCACTCTTTTGCCGCCACCATCTCTCTTGGCTGGCAATTTGGTTTTGCACAGTATATCATTGCCATTATCCCGGTCGGTTTTTATATTTGCTACACGCTGGATATCAAGCGGAAGAAATTTACCATAGCCACCTTATCCGCCGTTTTCTCTGCTGTCGCTTTTCTGGCATGTAAATTTCTCTCTTTCTTTGGAGAACCGCTTGTCGAAATAGACAATATCGCGCTGGAGCTTTCGCTTTATGTGTTTAATTCGCTCTGCGCTTTCGTGTTTCTAATTATCTTTTCGCTTATTTTTGTGTTTGAAATGAAGCTTTCCAGCAGCCAGCTTAAACACCAGAACGCGATTCTCGATAAGCTTGCCAGCACAGATCCGCTGACCGGGCTGTACAACCGCCGGAGTATGGATATCTTTCTCAACCAGGCAGTGGAGTCGGCGTCCAGCTTCGCTCTGATTATGTGTGATATTGATAATTTTAAGAGCGTAAATGACACCTACGGGCACGACTTCGGTGATGTGGTCTTAAAAGGGATTGCCAGCATTACGGTTGAACAGGTAAAGGGCCGGGGATATGTATGCCGCTGGGGCGGAGAAGAAATCCTCATTCTGATTAACAACGCCTCCGAAGAAAGTTCTTTTCGAATTGCGGAAAAAATCCGCAGGAATGTGGCAAACCGGGTGTTTGAACTGAACGATAAATGGATTCATTGTTCTCTCACACTCGGCATTGCTTTATATGACGGCAAAGAATCGATCGAAGACACAATCACGCGGGCGGATTACAATCTCTACTGCGGGAAACGAAACGGAAAAAACGCTGTGGTCCTCTGAGGCTACAGCGTTTTTGTATGGCGGTCTCCGTGAAGAATCCGCTCTCTGTCAGACGCATTAATCTGCGTCAGTTTTCCATTTTTGTCGTAATACGTTAACAAGGTAGAATTTTTAGCGACAGAACGTTTTCCGTCATCTGTGAGAAGGCTGATTACCTGATCCAGATTTCCGGAGCGGAGGTGCTTTCGGATCTTTTTGTCACGTTCTGCCTGCTCTGCTTCGAAATCTGCTTTCTCTTCCTGCGCGCTTACGCTTTCCGTGACTTTTCCCGCAGCCTCCGGGGCATCTGCGCCTGCAGATGCTTCCTCTTTTCCCGTTATAGCAGCCTCTGGTCTTGGAATGCCTTTCATGGCATAGTATTCCTCGGTATAACGCTCTGCCTCCTCCGGCGTCACGTCTTCGGAAAACGTTTCTGGCGGCGGATCATTCCAGACCTTATAGAAAAAGTCTCCCACCGCCTCGAACAGACTCTTAAAAAGAGAAAGTACGGTGTCAAACAAACCGTCCCCTGCGTTTTGGGTTTTTGCGGCACGGTCCGCCTTCGGTTCAGGCCCGCTTACCCGGCTGCCGGACAGCTCCAGTTTCACACCGCCCTGCGTCTTAATATCGACACCTGGTTTCTGATGCAGTTTTTTATCTTCGCCCTTCTCCTCTTTCTTTTTCGGAACATCCTGTTCCTTCTGCCGGTCCAGACTGAATTTCTCCTGGCCTTCGGCGTTTTTGGCGGGCTTTAATTGACTACTATAGTCATAGGCGGGATTATCGCCGTCACCGACCCTGTAAATCATAGTACCACCCTGTTATTCCCGCGAGCAACGAGCCAAAGTCGTGCCTGCATGATCTTGGCAACTGCCGCGAGGTATTTCACTTTTGATTGATATAGTTAACCAGACCTTCCGCCGCAATAATCCGCTGCATGAACTCGGGAAACGCCTGTCCCTGATAGGTCGTTCCTTTGGTCACGTCGGTGATCACGCCGGAATCAAAATCCACTTCCACCTCATCTCCGGCCTCGATCGCTGCTGCAGCCGCAGGACACTCCACGATAGGCAGTCCGATGTTGATGGCATTTCTATAAAAGATCCGGGCAAAAGTTTCCGCAATCACACAGCTTACGCCTGCCGCCTTGATGGCGAGGGGCGCATGTTCTCTTGAAGAACCGCAGCCGAAATTCTTTGTGGCCACAATGATGTCGCCTTTCTTTACCTTATTTATAAAATCCTTGTCGATATCCTCCATACAATGTGTGGCCAGCTCCGCCGGATCGGAAGAATTTAAGTAACGCGCCGGGATGATCACATCCGTATCCACATTATCTCCATATTTAAACACTGCTCCTTTTGCTGCTTTCATGACCCGTTTTCCTTTCTCTTTTTTCTTTTCTCTCGGTTCCTTTTATTCGAGCTTCTATTTCGGCGGACAGCTTAACTGCCGTCTGCCGTCTGTTCCCTCATCCATCCGCTTCCCGTCAGCAGAACTCAAGGCAGCTGACAGGGGCAGGAAATTTTTCCTGTCACCGCACTGGCCGCCGCAACCGCAGGGCTTGCCAGATATATTTCCGAATTGACATGTCCCATACGGCCCACGAAATTACGGTTGGTGGTGGACACGCAGCGTTCACCCTCCGCAAGTATGCCCATGTAACCGCCGAGACACGGTCCGCAGGTAGGCGTGCTGACAATGGCGCCCGCCTCGATAAAGGTCTTTAAAAGCCCCTCTTCCATGGCCTGCAAGTAGATTTTCTGTGTGGCCGGGATCACAATACAGCGCATTCCCTCCGCTACATGTCTGCCTTTCAGCACCTTTGCGGCGATCCGCAGATCATTAAGCCTGCCGTTGGTGCAGGAGCCGATCACCACCTGGTCAATTTTGATCTCCTCTATAATCTCGTCAATGGTCTTTGTATTTTCCGGCAGATGGGGGAATGCCACCGTTGGACGAAGCATACCAAGGTCAATGGTGTACTCCTCATCATAAACGGCATCTGCATCCGCCTCATAAACCTTATATGTTCTCGTGCTGTGCTCCTTCATATAGGATGCGGCAAGCTCATCCACAGGGAAAATACCGTTCTTTCCGCCCGCCTCGATGGCCATATTGGCGATGGTAAAGCGGTCGTCCATGGAAAGGTTCGCAATGCCGTCCCCTGTAAACTCCATGGATTTATAGAGCGCGCCGTCCACGCCGATCATGCCGATGATGTGCAGGATCACATCCTTACCGCTGACCCACTCGGAAGGCTTGCCCGTCAGATTGAATCTGATGGCGGAAGGCACCTTGAACCACGCCTTGCCGGTAGCCATTCCCGCAGCCATGTCCGTACTGCCGACACCTGTGGAAAAAGCACCAAGCGCACCGTATGTACAGGTGTGGGAGTCCGCGCCGATGATCACGTCACCCGCCACGGTCAGACCCTGCTCCGGAAGAAGGGCGTGCTCAATACCCATCTGTCCCACCTCAAAATAATTGGTAATCTCGTTTTTCTTCGCAAATTCCCGCACACATTTACAGTGTTCTGCGGACTTGATATCTTTATTGGGGACGAAATGATCCGGCACCAGCGCAATCTTGTTCTTGTCAAACACACCGTCCACCTTCATTTTTTCCATTTCGTGGATCGCTACCGGGCTGGTAATATCGTTGCCCAGCACCAGATCGAGATCGGCCTCGATGAGCTGTCCTGCCTCCACCTTATCCAGACCGGCGTGCGCCGCCAGTATTTTCTGTGTCATCGTCATTCCCATAGCAGTTTCCTCCTCTTCTCTCTGCGCTTACTGATTAGTTTATCACAATTCCGTCAGTCCGTACAGACACAATTCCTCTGGAAATACTTCCCCGGCTGCATCTGCCAGTTCTGTGCTTTCTTGCATTATAAGGCAGCCAGTGATATAATTCAAATATATGTAATTTATAAAATATATAAATTCAATTTATAAATGGAGACCATGATATGGATGCCTTAGACAATCTTTCCAGATATAAAATTTTTCTCGCCGCTGCCGAATGCAAAAGCATTTCCAAAGCCGCCGCGCAGTTATATATTTCGCAGCCTGCAGTAAGCATAACCATCAGAAAACTGGAGGAAAACCTGAATACCACTCTCTTTTTCAGAAAGTCGAAAGGGGTGGAGCTGACAGAAAACGGAAGAAAATTATATGAAAACACAAAGAAAGCGTTTCAGATACTCGCAGACACGGAAGAGCGGCTGAAACGCAGTCAGAACACCGGATATCTGCGGATTGCCGCCAGCAATGTGCTGTGCAAGCATTTTCTCATGCCTTATCTCAAGGAATTTACCGGGCGGTATCCCAATACCGACATTTCCATCACCTGTACGTCCTCCTCTGCCGCCTGTGCTATGGTGGAGCAGGGAAACATAGATCTGGCACTTGTGGCGAAACCGAAAACTTCTGGCACGGCAGTTTATCACTCTCTGGGCGTAATCGAATATATCTTTGTCTGCACGCCGTCTTATCGGGATAAGCTAAATTGTGACAATGACCGGATCTTTGAACAGGGCAATATCATGCTGCTCGATCAGGACAACGTCTCCCGCAGACATCTAAACAGCTATTATGCCCAAAATAAAATTACCCCGCTGCATATCCTCGAAGTGAACGAGATGGATCTGCTGATTGAGTTCGCGAAAATGGGGATCGGGGTATCCTGTGTCGTAAAACAGTTTGTAGAACAGGAATTGCGGACAGGTTCCCTGATCGAGATAAAATTGTCCAAACCAATATCCCCACGCGAAATCGGTTTTTTGTATCACCGCATTCAGCCGGTGAACGAAAATATATTAAAATTTATAGAAAAGGACGCATGGTCGGTCTCACAGTTCCTTCCAGAATAAGTACACTTTAAACAGATCCCCGTCGATCTCTATTTCCATCTTTCCGCCCTGCAGTTCCACGAAGCTTCTGGCAATGGCAAGACCAAGGCCGCTGCCTTCACTGTTTCTTGCGCTGTCCCCTCTGACAAACCGCTCCGTCAGACTCTCGGCGGGAATATTCAGCTCATAGCCGGAAATATTTTTTAACTCGATTCCGACTTCCCCGTCACGCGATTCCACGCTCACATATACCCTTGTGTCGGGCATGGCGTACTTGATGATGTTCGCATATAAGTTGTCGAAAATACGGCTTGTTTTGTCACTGTCCAGCATTAGGAATACTTTCTGCTCTGGGAAGCGGAATCGGAAAACCAGCCCGGCCTTAGCCGCCTTATCCTCATATTCCAGATACATCTGCCGCACCAGATGGCAGATATCCACCTTTTCCGTATCGAAAGCCACATTGCCGCTGTTCGCCTTGCTCACTTCAAACAAATCTTCGATCAGCGTCTTCAGCCGCAGTGATTTTCTGTGAAGCACCGCCAGGTATTCTTTCCGCTGCGATTCCGTGACACCTTCCTCACGTAAGAGTTCTGTGTATGTGATAATGGCGGTAAGCGGCGTCTTTAAGTCATGAGACACATTGGTAATCAGCTCCGTGCGCATACGCTGACTCTTTACCTCCTCTTCCACCGCACTGGAAAAACCGCTCTGAATCGCCGCAAGCTCCTCCTGAAAAGCGGAAAACATCCCCCAGTCTCCGGCGATCTCTGTCTGCAGGTTTCCATCAGCCACCGAATGGGCCGCCTTAAGCATTTCGCCATACCGGTCCTGTATGACGCGGATATATTTTCTCAAAAGGCCATAAAGAAATATGGTATAGGGAATCAGTAAAACCACTCCGAACAACCAGAAGAAACTGATTACCGCAAGGATCACAAAATTGGCCAGAAGCAGTTGAAACAGCGGCACATTCAGATTCTGTTCCAGATCCATATGCAGAAATTCACGCTTGATGCGCGCCCGTTTTCTTCTGATCGAAACCCGCATACAGCGGAACACCCTGTAACAGAGACAACGTTTTCTCATATACCCCCGGATACCGAACACATAGACCTGCGCGTATGCGGTGATCAAGGTAAACCACAGGGTAAACGCCATCGTCAGGAACAGCAGATTGATTACCAGCACAATAGTTCTTGCTCCCATCATTGCAGTCAGTCCCGGAAATGCGCTGCTGAGTATATAAGGCAGGCTGTACTCCCAACTGTCAGACACAGAATACATGACAAGTGTAGCGGACAGTTCTCCCAGGATGAGAAACGTGGCGAATACCAGCACCGTCAGCACTTCTATATGCAGCGGCAGAAGATTGTATGCGTGCAGTCGGTACTTCTTCCAAAACGGCAGAAGCATTGCCGTAATCCCCAAAACGACAAGCAGAAGGTTGAAAACATCCTGAATGCCGCTGGTTCTATAGTTGCCCGCCGTACTCATGGAAAGGTACATGCGGGACGATGCCTTTACATCAGCTAACTGTGCCTCAGTCAGCGCATAACATACCGTACAGTTTTTCGGCATGTTCAGAACTTGCAGTTCTATCTGCATCACCGCATTGTCATCCCGCGATTCATAGTAGATGGCATTTTCCCAGTTGATACCGCCGTAGGCGGAATAGGACAGACTCTCATAAAGGCTGCGCTCCAGGTAACGGCTCCGCATCACACGCTGTACATTCTCCACGAGCGTATCCACATCCCCGCCGCGCACCCACACATGCTCCAGAACACCGTTCTCATCAAAATCCAGCTTAATATAATAGGGATAGTAATTATCCAGATAAATACTCTCCTCCTCCGTGCCGAGATAGTGCAGCGCACGCTCGGTATTCGCGAATGTCCGTCCGCTCTCCCTGTCCATAATTTCATAGTCGATCTGCTGCTCTAACCCGTTATGAAAAGAAAGATCCCACTGGTAAAGCAGTTCGTCAATCTGCTCCCCGGCAAAGGAAAGCGGTGACTCGTCGAAACTGTAATACTCGTTGTAATCCTCCAGCTCCGCTTTCTTAATTTTCCCACTGAGGAAAAAATCCTGCGCGGTCATTTCCTTCCCTTCTGCCTTCCAGTCGCAGATCTGTTTGTAGAGCACCATATTGGCCTGATAAATTTCGTGCAAAAACTCGCTTCCTGCAAGAATATTCGGTTCGTCCGCCGTAGCCCGCTCCTTAAACCCCGGATATTGTGACAGAAAAGTCAGGGATGCAGACAGAATCAGTACTGCCGCGACAAAAACCCCCGGCATCCTCTCCTGTCTGTTTCGTTTTTTCGTCTCACTGTTTTTCGATTTTGTATCCAACGCCCCACACCACCTTCAGATATTTTGGTTCCCGGGGATTCATCTCGATCTTTTCCCGGATTTTTCTGACATGTACCATGATTGTATCCGTGTTAATCGCCTGCTCGTTCCAGACCCGCTCGTAAATCTCCTCCGCAGAGTAAACCCTGCCGGGACTTTTGATCAGAAGCAGAAGGATTTTAAACTCTGTTGGCGTCAGCTTCACGGGATTGCCGTCCAGATATACCTCGACGGTGTCCTCGTGCACTTCAAGCCCGCCGATCGTATAGACACGCGCCTCATCTTCCGCCCTTTTACCGTCTTTCATTTCCAGGAAGCGGCTGTAGCGCCGTAAATGGGAATTGACTCTGGCCAGAAGTTCCATGGTAGTAAACGGTTTCGTCACATAGTCGTCTGCCCCCATATTTAACCCCATGATCTTGTCCACCTCTTCTGACTTGGCGGAGAGCATAATCACCGGAAACTCGTATCCAAGCTCCCGTACCCGCATCATCATGTTAATTCCGTCCATCCTTGGCATCATCACGTCCACAATCGCCAGATGGATCGTTTCCTTCCCGATCACGGAAAGACCTTCCACGCCGTCCACGGCCTGAAAAACGACATATCCTTGATTTTTCAAGTAGATTTCTATGCCTTCCCGGATATCTCTGTCATCCTCCACAATCAAAATATGGTAATCCATTGTCTGTTCCTCGCTTAACTTTCTTTTACATGGTTTATATTATAAATGGCGAATCTAAACAGAAACCGCTGTCAGTTCTTAAGAAATTCTAAATAAAACACAAAAATATCTCAAAGAAGAAAGGCATCCCGCCCGGATAAACAGCGGAATGCCCCATATTATCTTAATTTTATAACTTCCAATTAAGGACAGTGCAGTTAATTGTTGATCAGCTTGTCCTCGCCGTTCCAGCTGTAAAGCTTTCTGATCTCCTCACCGACAACCTCAGCGGGATGCTCGGAAGCTAACTTCCGCATCGCCTTGAAGTGTACCTGGCTGCCCGCAGAAGACATATCAAGCAGGAAGTCCTTCGCAAAGGTGCCGTCCTGGATATCGGAAAGAATCTTCTTCATGGCCTTCTTTGTTTCTTCGGTAATGATCTTCGGGCCGGTGATGTAGTCGCCGTACTCAGCGGTGTTGGAAATAGAATATCTCATGCCTGCAAAGCCGGACTGATAGATCAGGTCTACAATCAGCTTCATCTCATGGATACACTCGAAGTATGCGTTTCTCGGATCATATCCTGCCTCAACAAGTGTCTCAAAACCTGCCTGCATCAGCGCGCATACGCCGCCGCAGAGGACTGCCTGCTCACCGAAGAGATCCGTCTCCGTCTCGGTACGGAAGGTCGTCTCCAGAACGCCAGCTCTTGCGCCGCCGATAGCCAGCGCGTATGCCAGAGCCTTATCCTGTGCCTTGCCGGTAGCGTCCTGATGAACGGCTACCAGACAGGGAACACCCTTGCCCGCCTGATACTCACTTCTTACCGTGTGGCCTGGACCCTTGGGTGCAATCATGGTCACGTCCACATCCTTAGGCGGCACGATACAGCCAAAGTGGATATTGAAGCCATGTGCGAACATCAGCATGTTGCCTGCTTCCAGATTCGGTTCGATGTCCTTCTTATACATAGCTGCCTGCAGCTCATCATTGATGAGAATCATAATGATATCTGCCTTCTTAGCAGCCTCAGCCGCCGTATATACCTCGAAGCCCTGTGCCTCAGCCTTCGCCCAGGACTTGGAGCCCTCGTAAAGGCCGATAATTACGTGACAGCCGGACTCCTTCGCGTTCAGAGCGTGTGCATGACCCTGGCTGCCATAGCCGATCACAGCGATCGTCTTGCCATCCAGAAGAGACAGATTACAGTCTTCCTGATAGAAAATTTTTGCCATTTTTCTTTCCTCCGTTAACGATAGATTAATAGTATGTTCTATAACTGAAAGGGAAAGTCCCTTGAGCTAACTACAAATATGTGACCTGATCGATACCTCTGGTCAATCCTGCAATACCTGTACGGGCTACCTCCAGAATCTCATAACCGTCCAGAACCGCGATAAAGGCGTCTATCTTGTCCTGATCGCCGATCAGCTCGATGGTAATGCTTCCGGGGGAGACATCCACAGGGTCTGCACGGTACGCATTTGCCACCGCAAACACATCAATACGGTCTCTGGCGGAAGTCACTCTCACCTTAATCAGAGCAAGCTCTCTGTATACGCTCTCCCCGGGCTTTAACTCCTTGATGTCGCGCACATCTACCAGCTTAGCCACCTGCTTTTCGATCTGCTCCAGAATCTCATCATCCCCGGAAGTAACGATGGTAATGCGGGTATAGCGGGGATCCGCCGTTGCACCCGCAGTAATGCTTTCAATATTGTAACCGCGTCTGGAAAAAAGGCCGGCAATGCGGCTTAAAACGCCCGATGTATTATCCACCAACAACTGAAAAACCTTTTTCTGCATACAAGCACCCTTCCTTCCATTTACAGACAGCATATCTTTCTGCAGTCTGACCTTTCGGTATAAACACTGTCAATAATTGTAGCAACTTAAGGGGAAAAAGTCAACCTATTCGTCCGCCTCCAGGCACTTCTGAAGCGCGAGGGTTCCTGTGCGCGCCATCTCCACAATACTGATTCCCTGCATCATACTGATAAAAAGTCTGACCCGCTCCGGCACGTCACAGATCTGGATGATCAGCATGTTTTTGGACATATCCACAATATCCGCATGCATAATATCACAGGTCTCCATAATGTCCCGCCTGTTGTTTTTATTATATTTTACCTTCATCAGCATCAGCTCGCGGCTTACGCTCGCAGGCTCGTCGAACGTCTTCACCTTGATGACATCGATCTTTTTGTTGAGCTGTTTTTCGATCTGCTCAATGGTGCGTTCATCCCCGGAGCTGACAATGGTCATACGGGATACGCTTGCATCCTCCGTCTCCCCCACGGCCAGGGAATCAATATTGAAACATCTTCTGGAAAACAGGCCCGCCACCTTGCAGAGTACGCCGGATCTGTTTTCTACCAGTACGGAATATATTTTTTTCATATTATCTCCATTCCGGAGCGTGTGTGATTTTTCACACTGTCCTCCATAAATATAATGGTTCTCATCCTTTAACCAGATCCATCGGATCAATCAGGCATTCCAGAAGTACCGATTCGTCCTTCTCCAAAAAGGCCCTGATCGTGTCCTGCGCGCCCTCCATCGTCTCCTGCCGCATAAACTTAAGGCCGAAGGCGGCGGACAGCTTTTCCAGATCCGGGCTTCCCGACAGATCCACAACGGAATAGTTATCCTTGTAGGTATAGTGCTGGTATTCACGCACCATGCCCAGATAATTGTTTTTCAGGACAATGATTTTTACAGGCACGTCAAACTGCCGCATGGTAGCCAGCTCCATCATGGACATCTGGAAGGAACCGTCCCCGCAGACCGCTATGACCTGGCGGCTTTTGTCAGCCAGCTTCGCGCCCATAGCCGCCGGGATGGAATAGCCCATAGTTCCCATGCCGCCTGTGGTCAAAAAACGTCCTTTCTTTACGATGTGATAACCGCAGGACCAGATCTGGTTCTGCCCCACATCTGCCACATATACCGCATGATCATCCATCTCGCGGGAAAGCATGGTGATGAAGGCCGCCGGATCCACATAGGCGGGATTCGGCCTGCGCACCGGCTGCATCGTATCGCGGTAGGTATTCAGTGTCTGCAGCCACTCCTCGTGCTCACAGGAAAACTCCTGTGTCGCAATATCTTCAAAAATATGTTTCGCGTCACCGACCAGCGGAATGGCGGGTCCTACATTCTTGCCAATCTCTGCCGGATCTACGTCAATATGGACAAGCACTTTATTTTCCGTGATCAGATCGGGCTGGTTCACTGCCCTGTCAGCCACCCGCGCGCCCACCATGAGGAGAAGGTCCGATTCATTCATGGCCCGGTTTGCGAAAGGCTTGCCGTTATTGCCAACCATACCATAGTACATGGGGTGCTCAGTCGGCATGACCCCGATTCCCATCATGGTCGAAACCACAGGAATGCGGTATTTCTCAGAAAAAGCGCGGAGACTTTCCTCCGCCTGGCTTAAGAGCACGCCGCCGCCGGCACAGATCAGAGGACGCTTGGATTTTGCCAGCTCTTTTATGACTTTCTTGATCTGAGCCATGTTGCCCTTTACTGTGGGCTTGTAAGTGCGCATGTTGACTTCATCGGGATACTTGAATTTCCCAACAGGCGCATTTTGGATATCTATGGGAATGTCGATCAGCACAGGTCCCTTACGGCCTGTGGATGCCAGATGAAATGCTTCCTTGAAGATCTGCGGAATATCCGCCGCATCTTTCACCAGATAGCTGTATTTGACAAAGGACTCCACCGCGCCGGTGATGTCCGCCTCCTGAAACACATCGGAACCGAGCAGTTCGCTGTTCACCTGCCCTGTGATACATACGAGCGGTATGCTGTCCGCAAAGGCTGTGGCAACACCCGTAATCAGATTGGTTGCGCCGGGGCCGGACGTCACGGCACATACACCGACTTTCCCAGATACTCTGGCAAGTCCGCTGGCCGCATGGGCCGCATTCTGTTCCGTGCGGATCAGAATGGTCTGGATGTCAGAATCCAGGATACTGTTGTAAAAGGGACATATGGCTACACCCGGGTAACCAAACACATATTCAACGCCTTCCGCCTCCAGGCATTTTACGATTGCATCTGCACCTATCATATAGTTATCCTCTCTTTGAATAGTTACTCATTGATTCCCAAAAGTTTCTGTGTCAGCTTTACCGCATCGGCCGCATCCTTGGAATACCCGTCTGCGCCGATCTCCTGCGCATACTCCTCCGTTATGACCGCACCGCCGATGATGATCTTCGCCTCAATCTCCCGCTCCTTCGCGTAATCGATTACATGGCGCATCTGCTGCATGGTGGTGGTCATCAGCGCAGAGAGCGCAATGACCTGCGCGTGATGTTCCCTGGCCGCCTCAATGATTCTTTCTTTTGGCACATCCTTGCCCAGATCAATCACATGAAAACCGTAATTTTTCAACATCAGCGCCACCAGATTTTTCCCGATGTCGTGGATATCGCCCTCCACCGTGGCAATCACCACAGTCGGCATATCTGTTCCCGACTTGGCCTGTAAGAGAACAGGTTCCATATATTCGATAGAAGCCTTCATCGCCTCCGCGCTGGCAATGAGCTGGGGCAGGAAATATTTTCCCTTGTCAAACAGCTCGCCAACCTCGTTGATGGCGGGCAGAAGAACCTCATCGAGAAGCGCTTTTGCCTCGAATCCCTGCTCCATCGCCTTCTTTGTATCCTCCACGATGATATCCCGCTTTCCCTTTAGAACATCAGTACGGAGTCTGTCACGGGGCGAGGAAGCGCTCTCCTCTGGCGCCGCCCTGTTCAGACGGATTCCCGTCTCCTTTGGCGCGGTCTCCCCGGCCACCTCTTTCTTCTCCCGCAGGGCATCCATCAGCCGGATATATCGGGTATCCGCTTCCTCCTTATTCAGAAGCAGATCCGATGCGAAAGCACAGCTCATCAGAAGCTCCTGCGAAGGGTTTGCAATAGCCATTGTCAGGCCCTCACGGATTGCCATTGTGAGAAAGGCGGTGTTTACAAAACCTCTCTCCGGCAGGCCGAAAGAAATATTGGAGAGGCCGCAGATCGTGGCAAGCCCTTTCTCCTTACAGTAGCGGATCGTCTCAAGCGTCTCTATGGCCGCGTTCTTATTGGCTCCCACGGTAGCCACCAGGCCGTCCACCACAATATCTTCTTTTGTCAGGCCGAGCGCATAGGCTTTTTCCTGTATGCTTTCTATAATGTTCGTCTTTTCCTCCAGATCCTTGGGAAGTCCCGCGTCCGACAAAGGCAAGAGAATAAACATGGCGCCGTACTTTTTGGCAATGGCAAGCAGAGCGTCCTGCTTCGCCTGTTCGCCAGAGATAGAATTGATCAGCGCACGGCCCGGATATCTGCGAAGCGCCGCCTCCAGCACGTCCACATGGCTGGAATCGATGGACAGGGGCAGGCTCGTAACCCCGCTCACCGTCTCAATGGCCTTTAGCATCATGGCTTTCTCGTCGATGCCGCTCATCCCCATGTTCACATCCAGAATGCTTGCCCCACAGGCTTCCTGTGCCTCCGCAAAGTCAGACACCTCTTCCAGGGATCCCTCCCTGAGCGCCGCCTGCAGCTTCTTTTTGCCGGTGGGGTTTATGCGCTCGCCAACTACGATAAAGGGATCTTCCAGTCCGAATGCCACCGTCTGCCGCTCGCTCGTCAAAAATCGTTTTTCCGGCTTTACCCGGTGCATGACGGCCATATCCTGTACCGCCGCCTTTGCTGCCCGGATATGTGCCGGCGTGGTGCCGCAGCAGCCGCCGAGCACGGAAGCGCCAGCCGAAACCAGATCCCGCATATGACGGCCGAATTCTTCAGCCTCCATGTCGTAAACCGTATTGCCCTCCGCATCCAGGGAAGGCAGTCCGGCGTTTGGTTTGGCGATAATGGGAATGACGGTAACCTCCGCCATGCGGCGCACCGTATCCACCATCTTGTCAGGCCCCGTGGAACAGTTTGTCCCCACCGCCGCAACGCCAAGACTCTCCAGAACAACCGCCGCAGTAACCGCATCGGTGCCAAACAACGTCCTGCCGTCCGCCTCAAAGGTAAGAGTCGCCATCACAGCCAGATCGCAGACCTCCTTCGCCGCGATCACGGCCGCCCTCGTCTCCTGCAGGCTCATCATCGTCTCTATTACCAGCAGATCCACACCCGCCTCGACAAGATAACGGATCTGTTCCTTATATACCTCAACCAGCTCCTCAAAATCCAGTTTTCCCATAGGGGCGAGCTGTTCGCCTGTCATGGTCAGGTCACCCGCAATATACGCTTTCCCGCCGACCGCCTCTCTGGAGATTCCGACCAGATCCCGGTTGATCCGTTCGATCTGCCCTTCCATGCCGTACTCTTTCAGCTTGATCCGATTGGACGTGAAAGTAGGCGCGTAGACAATATCGCTGCCTGCCGACACAAAGTCCCGCTGCAGCCTGATCATAATATCCCTGTGTTCTAAAATCCACTGTTCCGGGCAGACACCTGCCGGCATGCCCTGTTTTTGCAGATTGGAGCCGGTGGCGCCGTCCAGAAACAAGGGTGTATTCTTAATTAACGTCTGAAATTCCTGTCTGTTCATCTATCCTTATTCTCCGTCCGTTTCTGATGGTTCCTCGTAAAAAACCGTATCGTCCGTGTCAAAATTATCCTCCGGCGTGTCCCCGCTATCCTCTTCGGGCTGTGCATCCTCCGGCTCCCCGGACTCTTCCGTCTCACCATCCTCATCCTTCCGATTCAGATAGCCTCCGCCAAGGAGCGGACTTTCCTCCGTGTATGTGACGCCCTCCCCTTCGGGAATTTCTCCGTGCAGAATTGTGATGATATACTGGATACGTATATTGGTTCTGTCATAATATTCCAGCGCTGCCTGCTCTGAACCCTCATCGTAAGCGTCCCCACCGTAAGCCGCGTGGAAAAGCGCCACCGCCTCTTTCATATTTTCATCTGCCTCATCGGCAAGACTTTCCACCGCTGCAAACTGTTCCGGCACTTCAAGTTCCGCCATCCATTGGATATCTTCCGCAAAAGCGTCCAGATATCCAAGCAGTTCTATCACGGCAGTATCGGATTCCTGGTCAATGGCATTCATCTTATCATTATACTCAGCCGCCCGCTCAAAAAAAGTATGCATATCCTCCTGGTAAGCTGTCAGTTCCTCATTTTTCCCGCAGGCCGTGAGCAGAAAAGCAAAGAGCAGACAGACCAGCGCTATCTTGTATTTTGTCAAAGCAGTTATCCTCCGAAAAAATAAAAATTCATAAATCCCCTATCTAAACATACTACTGATTTCCGCCAATTTCGTCAACCTTTTCTTTCATGGGAAAATAAGAGAAAAAGAGCAGCAGGCCCATCCGAACCCGTTGCTCCCTTGTGTTCCTTTATTCATTTTCTCTTTCAAAGCGCGATATCACAGTCCGGCTCCACTTTCCGGCAGGCCTTCAGCACCTGTTTCATAACATTCTTTTCATCCGCGCCCTCCACGAAATCCACTTTCATTTTCTGCGTCATAAAGCTGACCACAGCCTCTGCCACGCCCTCCGTTTTTTTAGCAGCTTCCTGCATCTTCTCCGCGCAGTTTGCGCAGTCCACCTCAATCTTATAAGTTTTTGTCATTTTCCCGCTCCTTCCATAATGTGTTCCATTCCCATGTTGAGAATAGCCCGGACGTGCTCGTCATCCAGAGAATAGAAAATCGACTTGCCCTCCCGTCTGCTCTTGACCAGCTTGGAAGTTTTCAGAATCCGAAGCTGATGACTGACGGAAGACTGGCTCATCTGTAAAATCCCGGCAATATCGTTCACACACCGCTCCGTATCAAGCATGGCATACAAAATTCTGATCCGGGTAGGGTCACCGAATATCTTAAAAAGCTCTGCCAGTCCATAGACCGCCTCATCTCTATACGCTTTCTCCACAAGCGTCCTCCTTCCTCACATACAGTGCTATATATGTTTACTTGTTCATATTTTAATATGAACCATTGTGATTTGTCAAGCCGATATTTTCCTCGACCAGAAATGTTGTTTCTGCGGGTGATGTTATCTTTTACGCAGACAGATGACGCAAAAACGGGAGACCCGAAAAAGGTCTCCCTGTCCGTTTTCTTTGATAAAAATTACAGCTTAAAGAAAGCCACATTCTCTTCCAGAACCTGTGCCATCGATTTCAGCTCGCCTGCCGCTTCCGCAAGCAGATTGATGGTAGCGTTAAGCTCCTGCATGGATGCGGTCGTCTCCTGTGTGGAAGCCGCGTTCTCCTCGGACACTGCGGACAGATTCTGGATCACGTCCACAACCTTTCCTCTCTCGCTGTTGCACTCATCCGCCTGGCTGCTGATCACACTGGATTCCTTTCTGGAATTTTCGATACCAGTGCTCACGACATCGAATTTTTCCCTTGTCTGCACCAGTTTCTGCTGCTGCTCCAAAATAATCTCATTCACTTCATTCATAATCCGGACAGACGCTTCAGAGTCGACCGTCAGCTGGTGGATGATATCCTCTATGGTCTTCGTGGACTGGGCGGAATCCTCAGAAAGCTTGGAAATCTGGGTCGCCACCACGGCAAATCCGCGGCCTGCCTCTCCTGCCCTGGCTGCCTCTATGCTTGCGTTCAAGGCAAGCAGACTTGTCTCACTGGCAATCGACGCGATGAGATTGACGGCATCCTGGATTCTGGTAACGGAATCGTTGGTCGTATGTACGGAAACCTCGATCTTTTTGATCGCATCCGTTGTCCTGTCATTGGACTCACTCAGCTCGTTGATAATTCTGGAAGCCTCCACATCCGACTCGTGCATCTGCTCCGAAAGGTTGTCAAGCTCCTTTACGCTGTCCGCAATCTTTTCGATGATAGCGCCCATATTGGCAACCTGTCCGGTCGCGGACTCGATATCCTCCGCCATAGCGACGGCGCCCTTTGAGATATCCTCCACCGCGCTGCTGATCTCATCTGCCGTGGTCGAGGTCTGGGACGCCATAGTCTCCAGATTGTCTCCCTGCCGCATCAGTGTATCGGTATTTTTCTTAATGCTGCCGATAATGCTCTGCAGTTCGTCCAACAATCTCTTTACGGCATGTCCCATAACGCCGATTTCATCGGATCTTCTCAAAATTCTCTCGTTCACGGTCAGATTCAGCTCGCCATCCGCCAGTGAAGAAAGAAGTGTCTCTGTCTGGACAATCACTCTTGCGATCGCGCTCGCAATCTTTGCACATACTAACAGCGCAATAATAAGAACAAAAGCGGCAATTCCAAGAATCATCAGTGAACTACGGTTGATTCTGGCATTGGCCTCCGTGGCAGGCTGTCCCGCGAACACCATCCCCACACATTTCCCGCTGGCGTCAAGCGCCGGCATATAAAACGCATAGTAAGTTTCCCCGTTTATGACAACGCTGTCCGTCTCGTAGTTTTTTCCTTCGTTGATAACAGCCTGTATCACTGCGTCAGACGCTTTCGTGCCGAGGATCCGTTCCCCGGTATCCTTATCCCGCAAAGAAGTGGCGCGTCTGGTATCCCCAAAGAAGAGCGTCACATCCGCAGGACTGCCGTCCACAAAACTGTCGATGATATCCACGTTTTCAGAAACGCAGTAATCGCCTTTGTAAAGCGTGTCTCCTTCCATCCGGTATTCACCCGGGTCGAGCGCTTCATAAGCTGCATATACGCTCCTGCAGAGACTTTCAAGCCCGTCCATCGTGGCATCGTGCACCATATTTCTCATGGTGCCGATTGCATACACCGTAACAAAAGTAACCATAATCACCAGCGGGATCACACAGAGCATCAAAAGCTGCGCCATTACGCTCAATTTCTTCTGTTTTTTCATCCTTAACTTCTCCTTTTACTTGATACATTCTCAACCTCTCCCCGTATTTTTGATGACAATATATAGTCAGCATCAATGCAAGGCAAGGAAGGCAGCCAGCCGAAAAACGAGAGAATCGGACAGTGTCTATGATTTTATCATATTTGTTGCAAAATTTCCATAATAAACAAGGAAAAACGTAAAATTTACACATAACCTACATATTATTACACAAATTCTGCCTCTATCAACAGAACAACAGACTATGGGCGCACCTGGCCGTCTCCCGTAATCTGGTATTTGTAGGAAGTCAGCTCTCTGAGCCCCATCGGCCCTCTGGCATGAAGCTTCTGGGTGCTGATGCCGATTTCCGCACCGAAACCAAATTCAAAGCCATCCGTAAAGCGGGTGGAGGCGTTCACATACACGCAGGCCGAATCCACCTCCCGCAGGAACTTCTGTGCATGGGCTTTATCCTCTGTCAAAATGGCATCGGAATGCCCTGTATTGTACTTGTTGATATGGGCGACCGCCTCCTCCAGAGAAGCAACGGTTTTCACAGAGAGAATCAGATCCAGATACTCGGTGCCGTAATCCGCCTCGGTGACAGCCTGCGCTTCCGGGATCTGTTTTTGCACCGTCTCATCACCTCTGATCTCCACCTGTTTCTCCAAAAGGGCTTTTCCCAGGAGCGGCAGAATTTTTTCTGCTGCTTTTTCATGCACAAGCAGGGATTCACAGGCATTGCAGACACCGATGCGCTGAGTCTTCGCATTGACAACGATGGGAACCGCTTTTGCAAGGTCAGCCGACTCGTCGATATAAATATGACAGTTTCCTGTCCCCGTCTCGATCACGGGTATCGTACTGTTCTCCACAACCGAGCGGATCAGTCCCGCTCCGCCTCTGGGAATCAGAACGTCCACATATGCCTTCAGCTTCATAAAGGCTGTGGTCACTGCCCTGTCGTTGTTTTCTATCAGCTGAATGGCGTTTTTGTCAATGCCTTCCTGCGAAAGAGCTTCACGGATCGTCTCCGTGATGGCCTGATTGGAATAAAAGGCATCCTTCCCGCCCTTTAAAATCACGGCGTTTCCCGTCTTAAAGCAAAGGCCGAAAGCGTCCGCCGTCACATTGGGTCTGGCCTCGTAAATAATGCCTGTCACCCCCATAGGAACCCGCACTTTCTCTATGTGAAGACCGTTTGGCCTGTCAAAGGCTTCCATCACCTCTCCCACCGGATCCGGCAGGGCGGCAATCTGTATAAGGCCTTCCGCCATCGCCTCTATCCTTGCGGGCGTCAGCCGCAGGCGGTCGAGAAGCCCCTCCGCCATTTTGTTCTCCTTTGCGCGCGCATAATCCTTATCATTTGCCGCAAGGATTCTTTCGTTCCCCCGCACGAGCGCGTCCGCCGCCTGTGCAAGGGCATGGTTTTTCTGCGCGGTGTCCAGTCCGTGCAAAACCGCCTTTGCCGCCTGCGCCTGTCCGCCGAGGATTGTCAGATACTCATTGATTCCCTTGTCTGTCAATACATTTTCCATAGCAAGTCTTCCTTTCCCGTTTTACCGCCATCTATGATTTCCTTCTCCGTGACCACACACATAGGACAAATATCGTGCATCTCCCAGGGAATTTCCTCAAAAACCTGACAATCATATGCCAGAGCTGCTGTGAGATAGGCCGCACAAAGATGCGTTTTTCCTTCCGCGCCCTCCGCTGCTGCTGAACGTCCGCTCAAATATCTGTCATAAAATCCGCCGCCGTAGCCGATCCTGTGGCATGCCCTGTCAAATGCCGCACCGGGCATACAGATCATAACCGACAGTACCGCAGATTCACCTTCCTGCTCCTCCCGGTTTTTCAACGGTTTCTCCTGCCGTCCGCCCACTCGTTGACTTATTTGGTCATCCATCCACCCATCTAACAACTGCCCGCCCGAAGGCTCCAAAATCCCACGATAGCCTTCCGTCAGATCCGCCTCGGAAAAAATGCGGTAAAAATCCATCTCTTTTCCCGAGACTTTCGGCACAAACACTGCTTTTCCATCCGAAAAGACCCTGTCCAGCAAAGGGAAGGTATTTACCTCGCTGCGAAAACTGACATAAGTGAGGATGGCCTCCGCCTCCCGGTAGCCGGGCAGACTGACCAGCCTTTCTATAATCCTGTCACTGTAATTCCTGCGCTGCTTATCCGTCAGGCTGTCCCGTCTCTCCAGGGCAGCCTGACGGATGCGTCTCTTTGCCGCAGTCCGTTCTTCCGCTGCGGCATCCTCTGCGCCCTTTGGTTTCCAAACTGTTTCCCAATTTTCAAGCTCTGCACGCATATCCATTTCCCCTCCCGTCAGGACGGTTTCCCGGGGCTCTTTTTCTTACTGCTAAGTTTCGTCACGCTGCCGTCCTTCTCCACAATGGAGATATTGTCAAGCTGCCCCTTCAGATTCGCCCGCACATTCGCCACATAGGCCTGCCGAAGAGCCGCCTGCTCCTCCTTCTCCTCCGGAGTGAGACCTTCTTTCTGGGATTTGTGATACAATTCATTGATTCGCGCCGTCATCTGTTCTACGTTCATATGTCTTTTTCCTTTTTTATATTCCTGCTTACCCAGCGTTTTGTCATTTAATTAATGCGCATGCATCTGCTGTACATAGAGCGGCAGATCAAACTGCTCGTCCTTGTGCGCAAGAAATAGTGTTCCGATGTTCTGGCCGCTTAAGATACGGTGGATTACCTTGATGTCCCTGCTGTTCGCAATCACCATATCCACCCCGGTGCTGCTGGCGATTTTGGCGGCCTGCAGCTTGGTAGTCATGCCGCCTGTGCCTACACTGCTTCCGGTGGACGCTTTTCCCATGTTCATCAGTTCTTCTGTCAGCTCTTCCACTACCTCTATGTACCTGACGTCTGGGTTGGTGCGGGGATCGTCGGTGTAAAGGCCGTCAATGTCCGACAGGAGAAGGAGCGCGTCCGCCTCCACCAGAGAAGCCACGATAGCCGACAGGGTATCGTTATCACCGATCTCGATCTCGTAAGTTGCTATAGTATCGTTCTCATTCACAATCGGAATCACGCCAAGTTTAAACAGCTCCGCAAAGGTATTTCTGGCATTGTAGCGGTTCAGATTGTCCACTATGGTATTTTTAGTCATCAGGATCTGGGCCGCCACCTGGTTGTACTCGGCGAAAATTTTCTGGTAAATCATCATCAGTCTGGCCTGGCCTACCGCCGCGCACGCCTGCTTTACGGCAATGGGATTGTCCTCCTCCCGGGTGGGCAGGATCGCCTTCCCGCCAACGGCAATCGCGCCGGAAGTGACAAGCACCACGTCCTTTCCCATGTTCCGCAGGTTACACAGTTCCCGCACAAGTACGTCCAGCTTCGTGTAGTCTAAATCCCCCGTCTCCTTATGCTGCAGGGAAGAGGAACCAATCTTAATCACAACTCTCTTTTTATCTGCCATCAAAGCTTTTCTGTCTATCATTTTATGTTATCCTCACTTCCGCAGTGCCGGTCCGAAAACCTTTCGGTTTTCTTTAATGCGGGCATTCGCCCTATCTATCTGCAAGCAATGCACTGCTCTATACTTCCGTCATCTTACCATATTCCCATATGCGGACGCAACCTTCTCCGCAATGAGAATGCCGTCCATCGCCGCCGATGTGATGCCTCCCGCGTATCCGGCTCCCTCGCCGCATGGATAGAGGCCCCTGAGTGCGGACTGTCCCGTCTCATCCCGCAGAATCCTGACCGGGGAAGAAGTTCTGCTCTCCACGCCGGAAAGATAAGCCGCCCCGTCTGCAAACCCGGGCATTCTTTGACCAATTAGGTCAATCCCTTCCACCAACGCCCGGTTCAGAAATTCCGGCAGAATTTCATGCACGCCGGCAAACTGCCACGCGCCTTTGACAGCCGGCGAAAAGCCGCCACTCTCTGCCGGGGCCGCCCCGGCATAATTTGTCCCGGCGCAGACCGCCTCGTGAAAGTCCCCGTAACGCTCCACGGGCACGGCTCCTTGGCCGACCCGGTAAGCCTGCTCCTCCAGGTGCCGCTGAAAAGCAATTCCGGCAAGAGGGCCTTTGCCTCCAAACGCCTCGTAATCCCCGGGGGACACGGTGACAATCATGGCGCTGTTGCTGTTTGTGCCGTCTCTTCTGCTGTAACTCATACCGTTAACCGCCGTGCGGCCCTTCTCTGAGGACGCATTGACCACATAGCCGCCGGGGCACATACAGAACGAGTATACGCCTCTGCCGGAAGAAGTCTGTGCCGTCACCTTGTACGCGGCCGCCGGAAGGGCGATGCCGCAGTCTCCGTACTGTAATCTGTCGATCATCTCCTGCGGATGCTCCATGCGCAGCCCGACCGCAAAAGACTTGGTTTCCATCGGTACACGCAGCTTATGCAGCATCTCAAAGGTGTCCCGTGCGCTGTGTCCAATGGCCAGAATCACCATACCGCTTCGGATTTCTTCCCCGTTCGCCAAAACACCTGTCACCCGGTTTTCCTCTGTGAGAAGAGCCGTCACCTGTGAGCCAAAGCGCACCTCTCCGCCCCAGTCTGTAATCTGTCTGCGCAGATGTTCCACCACATGGATCAGAATGTCCGTGCCGATGTGGGGCTTTGCCTCATACAGAATCTCTTTCGGCGCACCGGCCTCCACAAAAATGCGCAGAACCTCCCGCATCCGTCCTTTCGGATCTTTGACCGTTGTAGTCAACTTTCCGTCGGAGAAAGTGCCTGCGCCTCCCTCGCCAAACTGTACGTTGGAATCGGGATCTAACACTCCCTCCCTCCAGAACCGCTCCACGTCCTCCTGCCTTTTATGTACTTCCTTTCCCCGCTCCAGAAGCAGGGGCCGCCATCCCGCTTTCGCCAGCATATACCCGCAGAAAAGCCCGGCCGGGCCGGTTCCCACAATCACCGGCCTGCCACAGGACGAAGGCTCCTGCAGGATCCCCGCTCCGAAGCCCGCCCTTTCTTCTGCCGGATCCGTCCTGCTGTCATCCAAACGTGGTTTTTCCGGCATCGGAAACCGATACGGCTGTTCATTTACCGTCTGAATCTGTCCGTTTCTGCCCCGGATCTTTCGAAAAACTGCCTGTTCCTCCTCCATTTTCACATCCACCGTATACACAGCGTAAATCTCCGGCTTTTTTCTGGCATCGAGAGATTTTCTGACGATAGAAAAGGACAAAAAAGCGGCCGGATTCACCCGCAGAAGTCTGGCTGCCTTTTTTCTCAGTTCCGCCTCCTCGTCCTCACAGACCGGCGGCAGTTTGATCTGATTGATACGAATCATCGCCTGCTCCTTCCTCTATCCCGATTTTGGGCTGCCGCCCGGCCGGCGACCGTCCCGCTGCTCCACGCCCACTGCAAATTATAACCGCCGCAGAGTCCGTCGATGTCCAGAATTTCTCCCGCAAAGTAAAGCCCCGGCTGTTTTTTTGACATCAGATTTTGTGTCACTTCACTGCAGTCCACACCCCCAGCGCATACCTGCGCCCGGTCAAAACCGTTTGTTCCCGTAACCACAGTCTCCAAACCAAGATACAGCTTCTGAAGACGGTGAAAAGCCTCCGCAGAAACATCCTTTGCCCGCTGAGTCTCCCGGATGCCTGCCAGTTTTAGCAGGAGACGGTTGATTTTCTTGTTGACTATTCCGGTCAAGAACACATCCATCTCATCCTCTCCGTGCATCTTCAGGCGTTCGCTGAAAAACAGCCCGCAGGACATCTCATCGAAATCGGGAAGAAAGGACAGCCGCACCGTGACACGCTCCTTTCCAAGAAGCGCATAGGCCGCCGTCCGGCAGAGTTGAAAAGCGGGTATGCCTGAAAGCCCGTAATCCGTAAGCTGTAGTTCGCCCCGCTCCCTGCCAACGGTCTGCCCCGATGCCAGAAGGGTAAGAACGGCATCGCACCGAACCCCCGCTACCTGTCTGAAAAACTTTTCCTCACAACAAACCGCCGCAAGGGCAGGCACCGGCGTGACAATCCGATGGCCAAACTGCCCGGCCAGGCGGAAACCGTCTCCATCGGATCCCGTATTTGGCGCAGCCTGTCCGCCGCAGCAAAGAACAACCGCATCATAACAGCCGTTCTTCCCCTGACGCCCGATCAGAAATTTTTCCTTGTTCTTATCGAAGGAAATCGTCCGCACAGCTTCCTCCGTATGTACCGCCACCCGCCGCCTGTCCAGCTCATAGCGCAGTAAATCGAGCACCGTGGAAGCCTGGTCGCTTGCCGGGTACAGATACCCGTCCCGTTCCTTGATCCGCATGCCAAGGGATGCAAAAAACGCTTTCGTCTGCGCCACACCGAATGCGGAAAGCACCCCACCGAACAAAGCCGTCCCGCTCCCGTGATAGAACTGTTCACCCATCGCTTCGTTGGAAAAATTACATCTGCCATTCCCTGTGGACAAAATTTTTTTTCCAACCCTGTCGTTTTTCTCATACACGGCCACCGCCGCGCCGCCGGCCGCCGCCTGAACCGCCGCCATCATACCAGCCGCGCCGCCACCGATCACCGCAATCTGTCTGCTCATAAGATCCTTCCCTTCCCGCATTGTTAACTGGAGTAGGATTCCAGGAAGAGATACAGTTCCTCCTCGCTCGCCACGAATTTTCCCTCCATGATTTCCCTTTGCAGGGAGTCCGGCAGACGTTCCAGCAAAACATCTGTATTCATGTAAAGGGAGCTTCTGTCCTCCTCATACACCACAATAAAATGATCCGCCACCATCAGATAAAATCCCTGCGGCGCTTTTTCTTTATAATACTTGCAGACCGCCACCCGGTCTTTGGAAAAAGCGGTCAGCTCGATCGTTTCAAATCCCTGTTCCAGCTCTGTCAGAGGCGGATTGTCTTCATAGGCAGATAATGCCTCCAGAAGCTCCTCTCTGTTCAGGCCGATATACATGACGGGAATGGTCTCCTCACTCTCCGTAACGGTTCCCTTTGACAGATCCACCATTTCTAACAGATACCGTGTATCCGCCGACACAACAGGCTCCTGCGCTGCCGCCGCCTCAATGATCTGATCCTCGGTCTCTGTATCAATGATCTGCTCCTTCACAGCCTTGTCTGCCTGCTCTTCCTGCGAAGAGGGTGTAGATGGAGAAATCACATCCGCAAACTGTGATATTGACTCCAGAAAGCCATCTGCGGCCTCCTCCGTGTCAGCGCGCTCCATTCCATGGCGGTATCGATGCGGATAGAAAAACTCCTCCGCCTTCAGCGCACCCCAGCCGCCAAGACCCAGCATGATCACAGACAATGTCATAAAAAGACTGATACGTTTTACAAGTTTCATTCCGTTTTAAACCTCTCTTGTCGGATTTCCTGTAATCAGTATCAGCCAATTCCTTTTTTTTATACAACAATCTCACAAAATGCCTATTGTTCTGCCAAGTGCAATAAACAGAAAGCCCAAGGGCATCTCCTGCAGTTCCACCTCCCCGATCACGCGAAGAATCACGAGGAAAAAGATATGAAAAAACAGCCCTGCAAGCAGGGAAACGATAATACAGACCGTCGCTCCCGCAAAGCCGGAAAGCAGTTTGTTCAGCAAAAACACAATAAGCCCGGAAACTGCGGCGGCAGCCAGCGGAAACAAAACACCGATAAACCAGTCCGGCTTGTATTTTACACGTCGGTTCAAAAATACAAATGCCAGAACCATATAGATGCCAAAAAGCAAAATCAGAGCACAGAGCAGTCCATCCACGCCCATATGCCCGCGCTGCGTCATAAAGTAGGCGGCAGCCAGGTGCACAAGGAAGGAAGCGGCAGCCGTAAGAAAAAGTTCACGGATCATACGCATTTTGTACAGAATCTGCCCGAACAGGAAGCTGAAACTAAATAGAGCAATCAGGACCGCTCCCTTTGAAAGCCATCCCGCCAATACCGCAGACTGTGCTGTCGCTCTTCCATAGCAAATGACAGCCAGCGGTTTCCCAAGGACAGCCAGAAAAACTACCGCCGGGAAAGAAATCATGGATGTGTTCCGCACTGCCCGGCCCATCCGTTCCCGCATACTGCGGTATTCCTCTCTCTCATAGGCATTGGATATTTTGCTGGTCAATCCGTGTACAAACAGACTGGAAATCGCCGCACATATACCCAAAAGCGGTGCAAATTTGCCGTAGTAGCACCCCCACTGGACTGTACGCACATTCCCCTTCTCCGTCATATTCATACAATGGTTTAAAAAACGCTGATCTACGATCATATACAGGTTTGACAGCACGACAGCTGACGAAAGCGGCATCAGATTGATGAGAAGCATTCTCTGTATTTCAAAGCGTGTCTCCGCACGTCTGCTGTTGTCCTGCCCCGGGCGTCCTTTAAAAGCTCCAGAATAAATCACATAAACCAGAAGCAGATGAAGCAGGGCGATCACCTGGGAAAGAAAAACACCCACCATTGCGCCAAGCGCACCGTAGGCATAACCGTGCGCCTCCACCTGATAAAGAGCGGCGACTTTTTGTCCATAGCCGTAAAAAGCCCTGCCACAGATCAGCGCTCCCGCAAACATGGCGATTTTTTCTATATATTGAGAATGTGCCGTGAGCACACCCATTCCGTAACCGCTAAAATACCCCCTGAAAATACCGATCATCGCCGCGAAAAACACTGAGGGCGCCGCTGCCATCACCGCCATGCGGCTCAGCCGCTCCAAAACCAGAATCTCTGCAATCCAGGAAGAAAATACCAGCAGAAAAAGCGCCATCACCACACCCAGAAACAGATTCATAAAAAATGCGGTCTTAAAAACCTTGTCCGCATTCCGATACCGCTCCCGCTTTACCCGGTAACGGATGATTCCCGACATGGCGCCCGACATACCGTATGATACGACCAGTGTAGTCAATACAAACAATTCAAAAGCCGGAGCAAAAAGTCCCAAGCCTTCGTCCCCGATCACCCTTGAAAGGGGAATCCGAAGAAAAAAGAGCAGCATATAAGAAATGATCCCCGCTGAGAGAACAATCCTGTTTTTCAGATTTTTTGTCATCCATTGTATATTCATTCTTACCTCAATATATTTGTGTTACCTTTCATCTCTTGTAATCTGAAGATTCTGCAGCACACGCTCCTGCTTTTCCTCCATCACGGCAGCCTCTTCCGCTTCCATATGGTCGTAGCCGCACAGATGATACATACTATGGGCCAGAAGAAAGGCAAATTCCCTGCGTTCGCTATGTCCGTACGCCTCCGCCTGCTCCTTCACCCGCGCCGCATTCACAATAATGTCGCCCAGAACCAGCTCTCCGCTGTCCGGGTCAAAGCAGTCCGCTTCCTGTTCCTCCGCATCGGAAAAGTCGCCCGGCATCTCAAATTCCAGATTTGGAAAAGAGAGCACGTCCGTCTCTGAATCTATATTTCTGTACGCTTTATTGTACGCCCTTATGCCCGCAGCGTCTGTCAGTAAAAGGTTTACCGTGGCTTCATAAGGGCAGTTTTCGCTGTCAAGAACAGCCGCCATGACAAGGTCAAGCAATTCCTTCTCGCTGAAAGAAAAAGTCTGCTCCGTCTCATGCTCAACGTAAGAAGTCATAGTATAGCTTCTCCTTGATAAATATTTTTTTCATCTCACAGATCTGTCTTAAGGTAATCTCATTTCCCCAAAGCTCGTCCGTCTCAAATTTCTTTTTGAAGACGGTGTCAATCAACTGCTCATAGTCCAGTTCCGCCTTGGGATCTTTCGCAAACAGATACAGAATGGAAGAAACAATACAGTCCGCAAGCAGGACAACGATCGTCTCCTTGGAGACAATCTTTGCATCCGGATCCACATATTCTTTCAAAACCTGTTTTGTCTTCGGCGGGAAATGATATTTCTCACAGACTGCGGACACATTTTCCCATGTGTTTTCCCCGGTCAGCTTTCCGATTCTGTGATAATATCCGCACGCTTTCACCGCCGCATCGTCGATGCCAAGGCTTCGGGCAACCTTATCTCCCAGATAGGCGGTGTGAATGGCGTGATAATACTCCTCCTTGGAAAACTCCTTGAGCTGTACCAGCAGAGGGCACTCCGGGTCATTAATCTCCATGTACTTATCCCGGTACCTGTGAATCACCGTAGAACTGACCATCTTCAGACTGACCAGAAGCAGAATACAGCACACCATCAGATTGATGCCGGGTATCATAAACTGGGCCAGGGAAAGCCGCTCCTCCGCAAAAAGGATTACATTCGCCGTCAGGCTAAGCGCAAGAACCAGCAGGGAAATTAACATCGGAATCCCCACCCGGAACTCCTCATCCAGTGTGGCAAACACCAGTATCCCGGCCATGCCGCTGATAAAATAGAGCCAGAAGATCGCATAATCACAGCCTGCAAAATTCACGGCAAGAAGCAGGCACAGGCTTCCCGACACAAGTCCCGTCATGCCGTTTGAAAATACGCCAAGCAGCACAAAGAGTACCAGAAAAGGCCATCCCGTAACGGGAAGAAACGGCAGAAACACCGACGACACCAGGCTTGCCAGATAGGTAAGGGCAAATCTTCCATAATGCCCCTCATTCCGATAGACAAAAAAACCGTTTGTCTCACTCATCACATAGGAAAAAATGACAATCCCGCTCCCGGCGAGAATCATAACGACATTTCGGATCATCTGGTCTGTATGGCTGCGGTAAAATACACTGCCGGCCCATGCAATTACACCTGCCAGGGCAAACATAAACATAAAAACCACGATTCTTTTTATCATATTGCTGTTTTTTTGAAGATTACTATTATTTTCCACGCCTGTAATTCCTGTTTCCTATTTTTTGCTCACTGCGTCGTTTTTCTTTTGCTTCGTAGTCATCATAGGCCTTCACGATCCGCTGGACAAGCGGATGTCTGACCACGTCCTTACTGCTCAAGCTGCAGAAAGAAATATCCTCTACTTTCGACAACACCCTCACTGCCACATCAAGCCCGGATTTTATATCCGGTGCCAGATCTTTCTGGGAAGCGTCCCCGGTAACCACCACCTTGGAGCCGAACCCGATTCTTGTCAAGAACATTTTCATCTGCGCCGGGGTCGTGTTCTGCGCCTCATCCAGAATAATGTAGGCATTATCCAGCGTCCGTCCACGCATATATGCCAGGGGCGCCACCTCAATCAGCCCCTTTTCCATGTTCCTCGTAAAACTTTCCGCGCCCATAATCTGATAAAGCGCATCGTAGAGCGGCCGCAGATATGGATCTACCTTGCTCTGCAGATCGCCGGGAAGAAATCCAAGCTTCTCTCCCGCCTCAATAGCCGGCCTTGTTAAAATAATGCGGCTCACCTCGTTGTTCTTAAAAGCAGTCACCGCCATCGCCATCGCCAGATAGGTCTTGCCCGTACCGGCAGGTCCCACCCCGAAAACAATCATATGGTCACGCATGGCGTCCACATACTGTTTCTGCCCCAGAGTCTTTGGCTTAACCGGCTTACCGCTTACGGTATGGCAGATACAGTCGCTATCCATAGCAAGCAGCATGTCCTCCTTATGCTCCTTACCAAGTTCAATGGCATAATCCACACTCTGTTCCTCCAAAATCGCACCTCTCTTTGACAGGGCCAGCAGTTCGTTCACAATCCTGGCTGCCTGCTCTACCTCTTCACGCGCCCCGGATATCCGAACGGCGCCGTCCCTGTCTACGATCATCACTTTCAAGTCATTCTCGATTCTCTTGATATGGGAGTCAAACTCCCCGAAAAGATTCCGCATGTGCTCCATTGGCACATCAATACTGACTGTAAACGCGTCCATTCCCTGCCTTTCAAAAATCACAGCCTGCGTTAATCTGTCTGTTCCTCTTCCTCCGAAGCTTCTTCTTCCGAAGAGTCATCCACCGGCTCCGTCACGGTCGGCACCAGTTTAACCGCCGATTCTTCCAATTGCATATGGGCATATAACACCCATTTTTTATCATTCTTTTTTATTGTAACATTTTTTTCTGCAATTTGTACCCCCTTTTCATTTAAAGTTGCGATAATTTTTCGCCACCGTTCCTGCAGGAGTGTCTTCATCTCCTCATCCGTATGCATTTTCGGTACAATTTCATATTCCTGTACCGTTCTTTTCCCGTAATAGAGAGGAAGATAGAGATGATCCAGAAGCTGCACCTGCTTTTTCTCCTCACTGGCATCGTAAAATGTGTAAGGAACCTTGCCAAGACGAAAAACAATTTCCTTTTCTCCTGTACTTATTACAGGAATCTCAATAGTCTCCCCCGTATAACATTTTTCATCATAAGCTATCTCCTCCTCCAGTGAAAGATTTCGGTCATAAGCCAGGGTAATGTCCGCATCAGCCTCCACATACTGGTATTTGCGCACGGTGGTATCCTCGTTGTAGACGGGAACCGCGCCGCTCACCAGCACATCCCCTTTCTCCACACTGTCCCCGCAGGCCACCTGCGGCACACCGCTTCTCGTGATGATATAAGTCACCACGCCCGCTTTCTCAGCCACCAGATCCATGCCTTTATCTGATGCGGCCTTATTACGGTCATCATAGACTGGCATCTCGTTCTCCTTTATATGGATCAGAAGCGTGGTTCCCCGAAGCTGTACAGAGGTCCATGTAATCAGATCATAATCCTCCCTGAGCGCCTGCTCCAGTTCCTCAATCTCCAGCTCACTCTTTTTCATTGCCGTATGTACGCCCCGCTCTTCCAGATAATCCATCAGCACGTCTTCCGTCAGGGCAAAATTCCCCTCAATCCGAATATCCCAGATAAAGCGGGACGCCAGACACCAGAAGAGAATGCAGCACACAAGCCCAGCGACAAACAGTTTTCTTCTGCACATTTTTGACACAAAAAAAGGCAGGCCGTATTTACCAAGAACAGCCGCCCTCGTCCCTGTTTTTTTCAGGAGAGGCTTCAAGGCAAAAAAACCCGCTATGCTGATGTGCATCGTATGGTAATCGCCATGATCCTCTATATTCCAGACCAGAACATCGTGATTGCCGCAAAGATTTAAAAGACGCTCCACAGAATAGCCCCACACTTTAACGGTCACATACCCTCTTAAATACTGGATCCAATGAAGCATATATTTTCCCCTGCACTGTGCGCTCAGATATAGCGGAGCGCATCGATCTTTCCGCTGATTTTCATGTCTTCATTGGTATAATAGTCTATGGAAAGGCTGCTCCCCTCAAAGCAGATCTTAGCGTTCTTGCCCTGCAGCACAATAGACTCGGTCGTGTATTCCAATATCCCCTTATAATTTTCGATAAAAGCCTCGCGGTTCCCCGTAATCGTCACAATAGCCGCTCCCAGCATAGTATCCTTTGGTAGCTTGAGGGATTCCACGATAAGCTCCTTCGATCTGGTAAACGGCGAAAATGGTTGGCGTCTGTTCTCTCTTCTCATGTTACACTATATGTGCCCAACTGTGTATTCATTCCCATAAATGCCGCAGTCTGCGGAGAGTGCCCGTACTTTGGGCATTCTCCTGCGTGAGACTTAGAACTTCCCACGCTATTTATGATACGGTTCCCCGTTTATGATCCGAAACGCCCGGTAAATCTGCTCCAACAAAACAACCCGCATCAACTGGTGCGGGAATGTCATATCCGAGAAGCTGACCGGCAGATCAGCCCTCTCCTTTATCGCATGGTGCAGACCGAGAGAACCGCCGATCACAAAGGCTATATGTCCTACACCGCCTACTCCCAGCCGCCCTATCTTAGATGCAAAGGCTTCGGAAGTAAACTTCCGCCCTTCGATCTCCAGCGTCACCACATAGGCGCCTTCCGGCAAAAGCTTGAGGATGCGTTCCCCCTCCCTTTGCAGAATCTGTTCCTGCTGGATTTCCGATGCTTTGTTCGGCGTTTTTTCATCGGCAGCTTCGCGGATCTCCAGTTTACAGTAGCGTCCCAGCCGTTTTTCATACTCGGACACCGCCTCGCGGAAAAATTTTTCCTTCAGTTTACCGACTGTGATTACCGTTATCTTCATACATTTCCTGATAATACCCGTCCACAAAATCGTCCACAAACGCCTCATCCAGATTCATAAACTTATCGTCAATGGCCGCCCGCATCCGCTCTGTGCGCCTGTAGTATTTTTCCTCCTCCGTCAGCTCCTCAAGCTGCTCTCCCTCTTCCAGAATTTCTGCGTCTATGGCGAAACGATCCAGATTTTCCTGGCACCACCTGGCAATCTCCGAGCGCAGGGAGTTCTCTGATTTCGCTTTTACCAAAAGCAGTTTGGAATCCCGCATGGACACAAAGCCAAACACGATAAAAAGAACAAACATCGCGCCCATAACGCCGCAGACCAGATATTTGGTAATCCCCGCATTTCTGTAAACCGGTATCACATTGAAAAAAATCAGTAACACCGCAAGGAAACCTACTCCGCCGACCGCCAGAAGTGTGTATGCAGAGGATTTGTTATCCTCTGCCTTTGCTTCGCTGCTCTGATATTGGGGCATAGACACACCCTCCTTATCTTACGAATTGGAAAATCTGCACACAAAAACATCTGTACGGTTCTATTTTATTATCCTTTTGTACAAATTGCAACTATTTTAAGAGTTCTCTGATGCCCTGATTCTTATTTTCCGACTTGTCTATGTCCAGGCAGACGGAATGGTCGTCCCGGTAACGCCACACAGAGCACTCGCCTATGGCGCTCATATCCCGCCACAGTTTGAATACGCCTTCCTCTGCGATACCGTCCCACTCCTGCACATTGCCGATATAGTCCACGGTATTGGCATACAGATCCCCGTCGTAAAGACCGTTCCTAAAAGAGCCCACCACATTCTGCAAAATCCTGCCCTGTGTCGGCGCAAGTTTTGAGATGTCCACGTCATAGTGCTCCGCCCCCTGGCCGTTAGGCAGATTGCCGGCCCACTCCCCCGAATAGCTGTGGGACATATAAATTCCCATAGCATTCGTCTTGTTCTTCTGATTGATGTAAAATCGGAACCAGGTGCCCTTGCCGCTTCTCACCCCGTGGCTCCACTCTCCGAAATAGTAGCTGTTCTTTTCATAGATGGCAAGCCCTGTGCCGTGGGGTTTCCCTTCGCTGTTCACATCACCCTGGTAATAGTAATCCCCGCTTCCTTCAAGCCCTTTGGAGAGTTTCACATAACGTTTCAGATGAGCCAGATCCCAGATGGCATCCTGGTTGTTGTCCGCAAAAAAGGGATAGGCTTCCTTTAAAATATATTCTTTCGTGTACGCCTCATCGTTCTCGTCCTCGATATCTACCACGATGGCCGTTTTCTCATTGTCGGCAGAAACCAGCTCGTCCTCTTCCTCCGGCTCCTCCTCTTCCTCCTCGGTTTCTTCGGGCAGCGGCTCAACTGCCGCAGGCTTCTCCTCGTCCTCTTCCAGAACCTGTTCTTCCAGATCCTGCTGTTCTTTTGCGTAGTCTGTAATGCTCTGCTGGAGATCCTGGTCCGTCTTATCCCGGCTGTTCTTCCGATTGCTGGCCACTATGGTGAGCAGCACGAGAATGCAGATCAGAAGAACGGCAATCACTCCCAGAAGAATTTTTGTCATTATTGGTTTTTGCAGAAAACTCTGTTCCTCTTCTTCACGTTCTCTCCCCTTCTTTTCATTGTCTGGATCAGTCAATTTCATGTATTCTCCACACCTTTCTGCTTTTGGCGGCCTGTTTTCCTGTCCTGCCTCCATCATAACGGATATTCTTAAAGATTCTGTGTCGTAAATTATTAAGAATTCCTTAGAAAAAATCTGCCCGTCACATTCCGACAGGCAGATTGCATACCATAGTCTCTATTTCGAAAGATACTCGTTGATTCCCTTTGCAGCCGCTTTTCCGGCTCCCATAGCAAGAATTACGGTGGCCGCGCCTGTTACCGCATCACCGCCCGCATAGACGCCCTCTTTCGTGGTTGCGCCGAAGTCCTCCTCCGCCACGATACATTTGTACTTATTTACCTCAAGTCCCTCTGTGGTGGACGAAATCAGCGGATTTGGGGACGTGCCGAGCGACATAATAACCGTATCCACCTCCATCAGAAACTCAGATCCCTCGATCACCACCGGACGGCGTCTGCCGGACGCATCAGGCTCACCCAGCTCCATGCGCACACACTTGATGCCGGAAACCCAGCCGTTTTCGTCCGAAAGAATTTCTGTCGGATTGGTCAGAAGGTCAAAGATGATTCCCTCCTCTTTTGCATGGTGTACTTCCTCCACACGTGCGGGCAGTTCTTCCTCACTCCTGCGGTACACAATATGTACCTCCGCGCCAAGACGGAGTGCGGTTCTCGCAGCGTCCATCGCCACGTTTCCGCCGCCCACAACAGCCACCTTCTTCCCGGGCATAATGGGTGTATTGGAAGTCTCGTCAAAGGCTTTCATCAGATTGCTTCTGGTCAGATATTCATTGGCGGAGAATACGCCAAGCGCCTGTTCTCCGGGAATCCCCATGAATTTCGGGAGACCCGCGCCGGAACCGATAAACACGGCATCAAATCCTTCGTCCTCCATCAGCTCGTCGATGGTGACGGATTTTCCCACTACCACATTGGTCTCTATCTTCACGCCAAGGCTCTTCACATTCTCAATTTCCTTCGCCACAACTGCCTGCTTCGGCAGTCGAAACTCCGGGATACCGTATACAAGCACGCCGCCGGGTTCATGGAGCGCCTCAAAAATCGTCACTTCATAGCCCATCTTTGCCAGATCGCCCGCACAGGTTAACCCGGCAGGGCCGGAACCGATGACTGCCACCTTTTTATTTTTCTTTTCCGCAGCGCCCTCAGGCTTCACGCCGTTCTCTCTGGCCCAGTCAGCCACGAAACGCTCCAGCTTGCCGATGGAGACAGGCTCTCCCTTAATGCCGCGGATACATTTTCCCTCGCACTGGCTCTCCTGCGGGCACACACGGCCGCAGACAGCGGGCAGGGCGGAGGATTCGCTGATAACCTGATAGGCAGCGGCGATGTCGCCCTCCTTCACCTTCTCTATAAAACCGGGAATGTCGATGGTTACGGGACATCCCTTAATGCACTGTGCATTTTTACAGTTGATGCAGCGGGTCGCCTCGCACATCGCTTCCTCTTTGTCATAGCCGAGACATACTTCCTCGAAATTCGCTGCACGCACTTTCGCGTCCTGCTCACGGACAGGAACTTTTTTTAACACATCTGCCTGCATCATCTATCACCTCCACAGTTCCCGCACCCGCCGTGATGCGTATCTCCCTCTTTCGCCCTTAAGTAATCTCTTCCTTCTTTCGTCTTATACATCTGCTGACGCTTCATCGCCTGATCGAAATCTACTTTGTGGCCGTCAAACTCAGGGCCGTCCACGCAGGCAAATTTCACTTCCCCGTCAACAGTCAGGCGACAGGCACCGCACATGCCTGTGCCGTCCACCATAATGGGATTCATGCTGACAACGGTGGGAAGGTCATATTTTTTCGTGGTCAGGCAGACAAACTTCATCATAATCATAGGCCCGATCGCCACGCATACGTCGTAAGATTTTCCTTCGGATTCGATCAGATCCTCTATCACCTTCGTCACCATGCCGCTTCTGCCGTAAGAGCCGTCATCGGTGGTGACATAGAGATTCCCGGCCACTGCCTTCATCTCCTCCTCCATAATGAGCAGATCCCTCGTCTTCGCTCCAACGATCACGTCCGCGTCAATCCCTCTCTCATGCAGCCACTTTACCTGCGGATAGACGGGCGCGGTGCCAAGTCCCCCGGCAACAAAGAGAATCTTTTTCTCTTTGAGCGTCTGGATATCTTCCTCCACAAACTCGGAAGGACAGCCAAGCGGCCCAACAAAGTCCTGGAAACTTTCTCCCGTCTTTAAATGTCTCATCATTTCCGTAGCTGCTCCCACCACCTGAAATACAATGGTGACGGTTCCCTTTTCCCGGTCATAGTCGCAGATGGTAAGGGGAATCCGCTCTCCCTCCGCATCCATTCTGACGATGACAAACTGTCCCGGCTGACAGGATTTCGCCACACGGGGCGCTTCCACATCCATGAGATAGATATTCGCTGCCAGTTCTTCTGCTCTTATAATTCTGTACATCTCAACACTCCTTCTTGTAACTGTCCAATACCTTCACATTCTTATCCTTTTATCCGAACTATTTCATAATAGCGAAAGTCATCTGTTTTTGCAAGACATAATATTTGGCACGCTGTTTTTATATCACATTCGCCATAAATTCTCCGTTCTCGTCATAACCAAGCTGCGCCGCCGTACCTTCATAAACCTGCACCAGAAAGACTTTATCTGTACGGCTCAACAGCCCCGTGCCGTCGTCATAATACTCGTTGATGGTATAATAGTCTTCCTCGCCAACCCGGAGCACAGAACTGAACTGATAGCTCAAAATGCCGCTCTGTCTGGGATTTTTCCCCGCCGCATCATCCAGATATCCGGTCTCCACCAGGCGATTGACCAGATTGGTCACAGCAGTGTCCGGTGCAATGGCTCCCCGCAGTCTGAGCGTGAAGGTACGCGTCGTCACCTCACTGGCAATCCCCTCACTGCTGATATTTACAAACTTAAACAATGTCTTTCCGAGGGGCATGGGAATCGGTCCTGTATAAGGCACGCTGTCTGCGGTAGGCTCCGACTCATCCGTAGTATAGAACGTTTTACAGCTCTCCGCCGGTTCCACAGCGATCATGGTAGCCTCCGTATATTCACCGCTGTAAAGCTCCACCACCGGCGCATTTGGCACCGCAAGATTAATCACATAAGTCTTTGTGACCACATCGCTCTCAATACCATAATCATTGACAAAAAAAGCGCTGACTGTATACTCCCCCGTTTCCAGAAAGAGCGGCGACGTATAGATCTGGCTGTCCTTATTTGGTTTTGAGCCGTCCAGCGTGTAGTAGATCGTCCCCG
The DNA here is from genome assembly GCA_910575775.1 of Lachnospiraceae bacterium. Taxonomy (GTDB): domain Bacteria; phylum Bacillota; class Clostridia; order Lachnospirales; family Lachnospiraceae; genus UBA3282. The sequence continues at coordinate 50,741 of CAJTEY010000011.1, forward strand.
CCGTGTTGGAACTCAGTTTCAGCGGGATCACCTCCGCATAGCTTCCCTCCACATAGCTGAATTCCGGCTCCATGGCCAGATAGCTCTGGAACCTGCTCACAATCCGCTCATTTTCACAGGATGACAACAGCTCGTTAATCAGCCCGTATTCTTTCTGATTGGCATAGATCGTGACAATCTTCCCGTATGCCTCCTCCACATCCTCCATGGAATACCTTGGTGAGGACTCCTTATCTATAATTTTCATGAGTGCTGACAGCGCGTAGTTATCCATCTGCTGCAGATAGTAATAATCCGCCTCCAGAAAGAGAATCCTCGCCTCCTCCGGGTAATCCGCGTAGGCCGCCTCCAGACAGGCTATCGCCTCACTGTAAGCCCCCTTTTCTGCAAAGGCAGCCGCCCTATCAATCTGGTAATCCACCGTATGGATATGATAGGCATAGAGGGCATAAGAAATAAGCGCTGCGAGAACAAGGATTGCCAGAGAGAGAATCACCTGCGGTTTCCGGCTTCTCCCCCATACTCTGGCGTCTGTCTCCGCCTCACTTTCGATCTCATCCACACCATCCGTCTCCTCCTGCTCGGAAACCAGCGTGGAAAGCGTCTCCGTTATGCTGTTTTCTATTTCGGGTTCGAAATCCGGCACGATCTGGATCTCCTCTCCGCACTTTTCGCAGAGCAGACAGCCGTCCGGCATTTCATGTCCACAATGAGGACACTTCATAGGCCGTTTCCTTCTTTGCTATCATTAACGTTCAGCCAACGCCTACCTGTGGTCTGGCTGAACTGTTGCACAACAGTTATACATAAGCATGGCGATGGTCATCGGTCCGACACCGCCGGGCACCGGAGTAATCGCGCTGCAGACCGGTGCCACATCCTCATAATCCACATCCCCGCACAGTTTATTGTTTTCATTTCGGTGAATGCCCACGTCGATCACCACCGCGCCTTCTTTCACATACTCTCTGGTAATCATTTTCGGCTTTCCGACCGCCACCACGAGTATGTCGGCGCGCTTCGCCACTTCCTTCAAGTCTTTGGTCCGGGAATGGGCCACCGTCACCGTACCATTCTCCCTAAGCAGCAAAAGCGACATCGGCTTGCCGACAATATTGCTTCTGCCGATCACCACGCATTCTTTTCCGGCAATCTCTATTCCCGACCGCTTCAAAAGCTGGATAATCCCTGCAGGCGTGCAGGAAACAAAACCCGGCTGTCCGATGCAGAGCGCTCCCACACTCTGGGGATGAAAACCGTCCACATCCTTTTTCGGGTCAATGGACCGGATCACTGCGTCCTCATCAATATGCGCTGGCAGGGGAAGCTGTACCAGAATGCCGTTCACCTCATCTTTGGCATTCAATTCAGCGATCAGGGAAAGCAGCTCTTCCTGGGTCGTCCCCTCCGCAAGCTCATAGGCCAGGGATTCAATCCCCACATAGGCACAGGCTTTCTTCTTATTTCCCACATAAACGCTGGATGCGGGGTCATTCCCCACCTGTATCACTGCCAGGCAGATCTTTTTCCCCTGCATGCTAAGCGCAGCAACCTGTTCCTTCACTTCATCTTTGATCTGTGCCGAAATGGCTTTTCCATCTATAATCTGTGGCATTTTTTATCACCCTTTCTTTCCGCAATTTCAAATCCATGCGTGAAACTTTTTTCACGCTAAAACAGCCCTACAATCTTCCCGTCATCGTCCACATCGATCCGATAGGCAGCCGGGGCCTTGGGCAGTCCCGGCATGGTCATCACATCTCCTGTCAGCGCCACGACAAAACCTGCTCCCGCCGACACGTAGACCTCGCGCACATGCATTTCAAAGCCGATCGGGCGGCCCAGAAGTTTCGGATCATCCGAGAGCGAATACTGCGTCTTGGCGATACAGACAGGCAGTCTCCCGAATCCGGCCGTTTCCAATCTCTCCAACTGTTTTTTCGCTGATGCAGTGTAAGTTACACCGCCTGCCCCATAGATTTCTGACGCGACGGTGTGAATTTTGTCCGTCAAGGACAAATCATCCTCATAGAGCGGCGCAAAAAGACTCACCTTGTTCTCCAGCGTATCCAGCACCTTCCCCGCCAAAGCTTCTCCGCCTTCTCCGCCTTTCTCCCATACTTCCGCAAGGGAGAACTCGCAGTTCCTGTCCTCACAGAAATGCTTCACATAATCGATTTCCTCCTGCGTGTCCGAAGCAAATGCGTTCAATGCAACCACAACGGGCACCCCGTATTTATGGATATTCGAGATATGCTTCTCCAGATTCACAATACCTGACTGCAAGGCTTTCATGTCCTTCCTGGACAAGTCTTCCCTGGCTGCACCGCCGTTATATTTCAGCGCCCTCACAGTAGCCACAAGCACCACAGCATCCGGCTTTAAATCGGCCATACGGCACTTGATATCGAAAAATTTCTCCGCGCCCAGATCTGCGCCGAATCCGGCCTCCGTAATGACATAATCCGCCATTTTGAGCGCAGTCTTCGTGGCCATCACGGAATTGCAGCCGTGGGCAATATTTGCGAAAGGCCCCCCGTGCACAAGGGCTGGCGTATGCTCTAACGTCTGGATCAGGTTCGGTTTCATGGCATCCTTTAACAGCGCAGCCATGGCGCCCACCGCCTGCAGATCCTCTGCCGTCACCGGATTGCCGGAATCATCATAAGCCACAATAATACGCGCAAGACGCTCCTTCAAATCCTTAAAATCTACCGCCAGACAGAGAATCGCCATAATCTCGGAAGCCACCGTGATGATGAAATGATCCTCACGTACCATGCCGTTGGCCTTGCCGCCCATACCGATCACGATATTGCGCAGCGCCCTGTCATTCATGTCCAGGCATCTCTTCCAGATAATCTGTCTTGTATCTATACGCAGCAGATTTCCCTGCTGGATGTGATTGTCCAAAAGCGCCGCCAGCAGATTGTTGGCGGATGTGATTGCGTGAAAGTCTCCCGTAAAATGGAGGTTTAAATCCTCCATCGGCACCACCTGGGAATAACCGCCTCCGGCTGCACCGCCTTTGATGCCAAAGCAGGGTCCCAGAGAAGGCTCCCGCAAGGCAATTACAGCCTTTTTTCCGAGTCTGGAAAAGGCCTGCCCCAATCCGACCGTAACCGTGGTCTTTCCTTCCCCTGCCGGGGTTGGATTGATGGCCGTCACCAGAATCAGCTTTCCCTCCGGGTTCTTCCCAATTTTCTCTATGTATTCTTCCGAAAGCTTTGCCTTATATCTGCCGTAAACTTCCAGATCATCCTGTTCGATACCGATCTGCCGCGCCACCTCCGTAATCGGGGTAAGCTCCGCCGCCTGGGCGATCTCTATATCTGTCTTCATATACCTCTCCTTTCAGAAGCCTGCGCGAAGAATACCACATTTCAAGTATCCTCACTCACCTCCGAGAATCTGTTCAAACTCCGCCGCGCTCATCAAAATCTTGCGCGGCTTGGTTCCCTCTTCCTCGCCTACAACCCCTGCGTCGCAAAGCTGATCCATAATGCGTGCGGCCCGGTTAAAGCCAATTTTAAACATACGCTGCAGCATGCCGATGGACGCCTTATCCTTTTCAATGATAAACCGGCCGGCCTCCGCAAAATATTCGTCGTACGCGGAATCCGCATCTCCGGCTCCGCCTGATGCGCCTGTCTGGCCCGACTCTACAGCTATACTGTTGATCTGTTCTTCCACCGCCTCATCAGCAGAACTCTCGGGCGCATAGTTCTTCAAAAACTCTACCACGTTCGATACTTCATCATCCGAGACAAAAGGCCCCTGCATGCGGGCGGGTTTCGGATATCCCTGCGGATAAAAGAGCATGTCGCCCTTTCCCAGAAGCTTTTCCGCCCCAACCATATCCAGAATGGTGCGTGAATCCACACCGCTGGACACCGCAAAGGCCACGCGGCTTGGCATATTCGCCTTAATCAGCCCAGTGATGACATCCACAGAGGGACGCTGTGTAGCAATGATCAGGTGGATGCCGCATGCTCTCGCAAGCTGTGCCAGACGGCAGATGGATTCCTCCACCTCTCCCGGTGACACCATCATCAGATCAGCCAGCTCGTCCACAATAATCAGAATCTGAGGCATCTTTTCCGGTGCATCGGGATCTCCAGAAGCCTGCATGTTCTCCACTTTTTTATTATAACCCTTTAAATCTCTGACATTGAAATCCGCAAACTTTTTATAGCGGTTGGTCATTTCCGCCACGCCCCAGTGCAGGGCCGCCGCCGCCTTCTTCGGGTCTGTCACTACCGGAAGCATCAGATGGGGAATACCATTGTATACGCTAAGTTCCACCACCTTAGGGTCAATCATAATCAGTTTTACATCCTTCGGATGCGCCTTAAACAATATCCCCATAATAATGGTGTTGATGCAGACGGACTTACCAGACCCGGTTGCCCCCGCGATCAAAAGATGGGGCATTTTCGCTATATCTGCAAGCACAGTCTTTCCGGCAATGTCCTTTCCCACCGCAAAGATCAGGTTTGCCTGAAACTTTTCAAATTCCGGAGACTCTACCAGATCCCGGAAAGGCACCGCTGTATTTTCCTTATTCGGCACCTCAATACCCACAGCCGCTTTTCCGGGAATGGGCGCTTCGATACGGATATCCGTAGCCGCCAGATTCAGCTTGATATCGTCGGCAAGCCCGACAATCTTGCTGACCTTAACGCCCTGTTCCGGCTGCAGTTCATAGCGGGTAACAGACGGTCCCCTGCTGTACTGCGTGACACTCACCTTCACTCCAAAATTGCCGAGAATCTGTTCCAGGCGCACAGCCGTCTCCTTAAGCTCCCTGTCGGAATCTGTTCCCTTCTTTTTTTTCTGCGGCGCCAGAAGATCCGGCGTAGGAAAACGATAATGATCCTTCCCGCTCTTTCCGGCAGAGGCTGCAGGCCGCTCGGGCTGCTTTGCCGGGCTGCTTACCGCCGATACGCGTTCCCTTCCGGGCGTTGGCGCTATCTGATTGCCCGTCATCGGCTGATAGGAATCCATGGGCTTCTTTGCCTGTATCGGCACTGCGGCCGGTTCCGGCTCTTCCTCCTCCATGTGGATCTCACTCAGCGCGTCAGATTCCTGTTCTATGTAATGATACGAATGCTTTTCCCGTTCTCTTACAGGAGGCAGATCCTCCGCATCCTCCTCTTCATAAGTAAGCGTAATTTCATGGATATCGTCCCGTACTTTTTCAGCCGCCACTTTTTCCGGCTCCCTGCCAAGGGCGGTATCCAGCATGACGCCGGACACTTTCTTGTCCATGCGCAGAAGCCTTTCGTTTTCCAGTTCTTCTTCCCGCTGTCTGCGTTCCCTGGCCTCCCGCTCCCGCCTTTCAGAAAGAGCCTCCCGCCGCCTTTCCGCCCGCTCCCTGCGGTAGGCTGCGTCCTCCCTGGATCGTTCGTATACCTTCCTCCCGCCGGCCGCCACACCGCCGATAAAGGACTTCTCCGTGACGATCACCAGACAAATGATACCCAACACCAAAATGAGAAGCACCGTGCCAACCGTACCGAGAAACTTACAGGACAGGTAGGCAAGCGATCCAGCCAATATGCCGCCCCCTTTATGTCCCTCACTGCAACGGGCATAAATCTCAGCGATCTGATAGCGTTCCGCCCCGGCGGGATTTATGCTGAAAAACTCAAAGCTCATGCCCAAAAGAAGGACGAACAGGATGCCTGCCGCCAGTTTTCTCGTCGCGATATGATTTCCCGCATTTAACATGCCAAAAGCAATCATCAGAAAAATAATGACGGGCGCCACATAGGCAAGCAGCCCAAAAACGCCGAACATCACACTGCTGACCACACTGCCAAACTTGCCCGCCAGCCCAAAATTACATAAAAATAGAAAAAGGGCGAGAGCCGCCAGTACGATCAGCAAAATTTCATTTCTGACTGCCGGATCCATGGGCGCATCCTGTCTTACGTTTCGATTATTTGTCCGGGAGCCGGCTTTGTTTGTTCTGCCCGCACTTGTATTTTTTTTCTTCGTGGATGACCCTCTCGTACTCTGAGCCGCCATGACTGCCTCCCACATGTATATAAAATTAGTGACAATTCCGTACTTTTGAAACAGTTACCTAAAAATCCTATACTAGTATAGCATTTTCATTTTGTCTTGTCATCCCTTATTTTGTATCTGCTCTTTTCTTTTCTACCATATCATGGAGCTTTTCAACCGCGTCTCTGATACCACCCACTTCACATATGATACCTTCCTCAACGGCTTCCCTTCCAACAAGCACCGTGCCCACATCTTTTGTCAGCATACCCGTCTCCATCATCAGTTCCTCCAGACGGGACTTTGGAATCCTGCAGTGCTCACATACAAAGCCCGTGATACGGTTCTGGATCTGCTTAAAATAGTCGAAAGTCTGTTGTACGCCAATCACCATGCCGCTTAAACGCACCGGGTGGATCACCATCGTTCCCGTCGGAACGATATAGGAGTAATCCGTGCTCACCGCAATCGGTACCCCGATGGAATGGCTTCCGCCAAGCACCAGGGATACCGTCGGCTTGCTCAGTGACGCAATCATCTCCGCAATGGCAAGTCCTGCCTCCACGTCCCCGCCCATGGTATTAAGAAGAATCAAAACCCCATCCACTTCTCCACTGTCCTCAATCGCCGCAAGCTGTGGCAGGATATGCTCGTATTTGGTTGTTTTTGAATTGCTGCTTAAATTGTCATGACCCTCGATTTCCCCGATGATCGTGAGCAGATGAATTTTATGGTGCTGTGCATTCTCGTCGAGCGTTACCTGTCCAACCTTCTCAATCCGCTCGTCCTTCTGCTTCTCATTCTCCCGCTTTTTTTCCTTTTCGTTTTCGTCCTTATTCTGGTTATCCTTGCTTTTTGTGTTCTTACTGTTTCCCATATATGTGCTCTCCCTTCTCTGAATTCTGTGCATATGAAGAATGACACAAAAAAGAGAACCTTTTTTCGGTTCTCTCCTAGTATCGCTTTATTTCAAAAAATATATACCTTCTATCTGTCAAAATCATCCCCGGCCGTAATTTCTATCTGATAGTGCATATCTGCCTCCGGTACCTCATAATCATAATCCATTTCACGTTTTACATGCTTTTTCGGAAGCGGAAGGGGATTTTCGATGAAACGCGGCTTTTGCGCCGGCGCCAACGCTCCAGATGCAGGAATCGGCGCTGTTGCGGGAATGGGCACTGCGGCCGCGTTGATTTCCTCAATTTTCTCCCGCAGAGCTTCCGCCTGTCCGCCAAACACCACATTCTTTAAACCGAGAGCCGCCAGTACACTCCAGAAAAACTGCACTGCGCCGCCCAGCCCGACAATGCTGAAATCCATCAAAAAGACAGGAGACAGAAGAATGCAGGGCAAAAGCCACAAGGAAAAATCCTGCTCGCGCCCTCCACGGATAAACTCAAATCCCAAAAAAGACGCCAGAAGGAAGAGCACCGAAAAGAAAGGATACGACATCCCGATGACACTGAATATCCTCGCCCCCATGCCCACATTTAAATACGGTGCAATCCATGATATAAGCCCCTGATAGACGCTGACACCACTAAAAGATGCGTCAATTCCAATGGCGCACATAAATCCTGCTACACTGCCTGCCAGTATCAGAAACAGACTGCCAGCCATACGCTTCCGCCCGCCTTCCGCATGCATCTTCCCGGTAAAAAGACCTGCAAGGAACAGAAACAAAATCGCCATACTCATGTCCAGATAACATAAAAATCCCAAACCAATGCCAAGAATGGACGCACGTGCCAAATCACCGGTTCCTCTATTGTTATAAAGTACCGTCTTCACAAAACAGAGAACAAGCCAAAGCCCTGCGAGCAGAACCGCCAGCAGCATACACTCCGGATCAATCACATAAATCTTTCGGATAAACGCGTCAGAAAAAGACAGCAGCAAAAGCACCGTACATGCCGCAAACCGGCCTGCCGCTTTTCTCACGGCCAGATAAGCAAACAGCATGGCAAGCGTCTGCAAAAAAATCTGGAACAGCATAGCCGCCGCCATACTGTTACCAAGAAAGGATAAAACTACCCTGAGTGAGCGCACAAACAGATCACTCAATCCGTGTGTCAGAGCCGGACTGTCTGCTCCCGCTCTCACAACCGCCATCTCATAGTATTCTCCCGGCTCGAAAACAGGCGCGTCCGCATAGATAGACGCCATGAGAAGCCCTTCTTTCAGCCGCAGAAGAAGTCCGAAAACAAAGGATACAGAAACCACAAGGGATTCCGTCATAGCCGCAGTATGGGAGGAAAAGTGATGCTTTTTCCGTATTGCCTGCGAGGACAGCCGGATCCCCGGATAGAGACATAACAGAATCGGAAAAGGCAGAAATGTACCGAGCTTTGCCATCGGCGCTCCCACATAGAAAGCATATATATGGTTTCCCACATAGGCCAGAAGCATTACGCAAATTCCAGCGTAAACCGCCCAGAGCACATAATCAAACCAGGTTTTCCGATAAGTCATAATCCCATCCTTCTCTTCTCACGCGAGACTTTGCGCCAGATCCTCAATAATATCGTCGATATGCTCAATCCCCACAGAAAGTCTGATCAGATCGGGCGCGACCCCTGCCTCTTTCAGCTGCTCATCGTTCATCTGTCTGTGTGTATGGCTCGCCGGGTGTAGAACGCTTGTTCTTGCATCCGCCACATGTGTTACAATCGCTGCCAGTTTCAGATGATCCATCATACTGGCTGCCGCTTCCCTTCCGCCTTTCAAACCGAAGGAAATCACGCCGCAGCTTCCGTTCGGCATATATTTTTTCGCCAGTTCATAGTATTTGTTTCCGGGCAGTCCCGGATAATTGACCCAGGCCACCTTTTCGTGGGCCTGCAAATATTCGGCACATTTCTGCGCATTGTAGCAGTGTCTCTCCACGCGCAGAGGCAGCGTTTCCAGTCCAACATTCAGCAAAAATGCATTCTGGGGAGACTGGCTGGAACCCAGATCCCTCATCAGCTGGCTTGTGGCTTTTGTGATATAAGCCGCCTTCCCGAATTTCTCCGTGTAGACTATGCCGTGATAAGATTCATCCGGCCTGCACAGGCCGGGAAACTTTTCCGGGTAAGACGCCCAGTCAAAATTGCCGGAATCCACAATACAGCCTCCCAAAGCCATAGCATGTCCGTCCATATATTTTGTGGTGGAATGAGTTACGATATCTGCCCCCCACGCAAACGGATTGCAGTTGATTGGCGTGGCAAACGTATTATCCACAATCAAAGGCACCTGATGGGCGTGGGCCAGCGCCGCGAATTTTTCTATATCGAGCACCACCAGCGCAGGGTTCGCGATGGTCTCCGCAAACATGCATTTGGTGTTCTCCTGAAAGGCTTTTTCCAGTTCCTCCGCCGGCGCGTCGGGATCTACCACGGTGCATTCGATTCCCATCTTCTTCATGGTGCAGGTGATCAGATTAAAGCTGCCGCCATAGATTGTGGAACTCATCACCACATGGTCGCCCGCTTCGCAGATGTTAAAAATGGCATAATGGTTTGCCGCCTGTCCTGAAGATGTCAGCATGGCCGCTACACCGCCCTCCAGCTCACAGATCTTCTGCGCCACAAAGTCGTTGGTCGGATTCTGTAACCTGGAATAAAAATAACCGCTCTCCTCCAGATCAAAAAGCCGTCCCATCTGCTCTGAATTTTCGTACTTAAACGTCGTGCTCTGGTAGATCGGAAGCACCCGGGCTTCCCCCTTTTTCGGCTTCCAGCCCGACTGGATGCAAATGGTCTCTTTCTTATATGGTTTACTCATTTTATCCTCCGCTGGTGCAATGTCTATCGCGCTTCTTTCCACGCCGTTACTTTTCGCTCTCGTCCCAGTTATGGTATACCGCCTGCACATCATCGTCATCGTCGAGAAGATCCAGCGTCTTCTGCAGGTTCTTGACCGCACCCTCGTCAGTCAGCTCCACCCACGTCTGCGGAATCATGGTCACCTCGGAGGAAACAGGCATCACACCCGCCTCTTTCAATGCCGCGTCCACACCGCTCCACTGGTCGGGATCCGTATAGACTTCGTAGCTGTCCTCCTCCTCGGAAAAATCCTCCGCGCCTGCGTCCAGAGCGGTCATCATCAGATCGTCCGCATCCATGTCGCACTCTTCCTTGTCGATGATGATAAGGCCTTTCTTGTCAAACATGAAGGAGACGCAGCCCTGTGTGCCGATGCTGCCGTTACCCTTGGTAAAGGCGCTTCTCACGTTGGCGGCTGTACGGTTAATGTTATCCGTCAGCGCATCCACAATAATTGCCACGCCGCTTGGACCATATCCCTCGTAGGTGACATACTTGTAATCCACGTTTCCGCCTTCGCCGGCTGCCTTCTTGATGCCCCTGTCGATGGTATCGTTGGGCATGTTGTTGGCTTTCGCCTTGGCGATCACCTGGGCCAGCTTAAAGTTGTTCGCCGGATCGGGACCGCCCTCCTTCACCGCCACCGCAATTTCCCTGCCGATGATTGTAAAGATTTTCCCTTTCGCCGCATCGTTCTTTTCTTTCTTATGTTTGATATTTGCAAATTTTGAATGTCCTGACATCTCTCTTTGTCCTTTCTTTATGCGTCGTTTTTCTGTACTTTTATGTTTCTTCTCTGTTTTTCCTTGCAGACACGGTCTGGATCATGCGGTCCTTCACTTCCATAATACGGAACGTATATCCCCCGTACTCAAACTCGAAGTCCTCACCCTCCTCGGGGATATGCTCCAGTCGTGAGATCACAAAACCGTTAACCGTGTCGAATGGCTCATCCTCAAAGGAAACCTGCAGTTTTTCCTCCAGTTCCTCCAGCGGCATCATTCCCTGAATCACATAATGATCCGCGCCGCTCTCCCTGATATAAGTTTCATCCTCGTCGTACTCGTCCTGAATATTGCCGACGATCTCCTCCAGAATGTCCTCCAGCGCCACCAGACCTGCCGTCTGTCCGTACTCATCTATGACAATGACCATCTGGATTTTCTCCTTCTGCATCACCTGAAAGAGATCGTTTATCTTTCTTTTCTCGGTGATAAACCGCGGCTCCCGCAGAAGCCCTTTGATTTTTCCGATGGGCCGGCTTCGCATCTTCTCATTCATCTGCATCCGCATCACGTCCTTCAGATGCAGAATGCCGATAATATGGTCTATGGTTTCATCATAGACGGGAAAACGGCTGTTGTGCGCCTCCACAATGAAGGCCGCAGCCTCCTGTAACGTCATGGTGCAGTCTATGGCGATCAGATTGTTGCGGTTAATCATAATATCTTTGGCCTCTTTGTCCCCATACTCAAAGATATTCGTAATCATCTCCGCCTCGCTGGCATGCAGGATTCCCTGCTCATGCCCCACGCTCACCATAGAGAGGATTTCCTCCTCCGTCACATCCTCCCTGTCATCTGCATCCCGCACGCCAAGCAGATGCAATACCATCTTTGACGTGACAAAAATCAGACTGCTGAAGGGGGAAATGATCCGCACATAGTAGTAAAACGGGGTAACCAGCGCAAGGAGCCATTTATCTGGGTGTTTCGCCGCCGCCTTTTTCGGCACCATAACGCCGATTGTCATAATTATGTACAAAAGAAAAGCAGTTACAAGAAACGGCACTGCCAATGCCAGCGTCCGCATCTGCCACCCGGCCGACGCACCAAAGCGGACGCGCACCTGATCCGATATCAGAAACGAAAAATAACTGTTCAGCCGATACAGGATAAATGCCCCCAGCAATAAATTGATGGTCACCACGCCCAGCTGTGTGGCCGTGGCATAGGCCGCGTGCTGTTCCATCATATAAGCCAGCCTGGCCTGCTTCTTTTTTTGTTTTGCCGTCTGCTCTTCGGCTTCCTCTCCGCCTGCTGTGCCGTCCTCTCTGTCCATTCCCCTGCGGTTCTGCATTGCCGTGCTGAAACCGTAAAAAGCCATCTCCAGAATCAGCATGACCACAAACCACAGGATGCCGTTACTGCCCGAGCCTCCGTCTTCCATAGTATTTATTTTTCTCCTTCTTTATAAATAAAATTTGACCTAGATATCATATCAAGTATTGTCCTTTGTGTCAAATCCCCCTCTTATCCTATGTACCCAGTTCCAGACTGATCATCAGACCTTCGTTCACCGCCCGCATGATATCTGAATCCAGATGGCATACCCTGTCTTTGAGCCGCTGCTTATCTATCGTGCGCAGCTGCTCTAAGAGAATCACCGAGTCTTTCACCATATCGTATTTTCCCGCACTCAGTTCTATGTGGGTGGGGAGCTTCGCCTTGTTCATCTTCGATGTGATCGCCGCACAGATCACCGTCGGGCTGTGCCGGTTTCCCACATCGTTCTGTATGATCAGCACCGGGCGCACCCCGCCCTGCTCAGATCCAACTACCGGGCGCAGATCCGCATAATAAATATCTCCTCTTTTCATTTCCTTACACTTCCTTTGACTTTTCACTACTCTCACTGTTTTCCTGTTACCAGCAATAGTATTGCCGTCTTTTTCGGTCGTATACAGGATAATGATGCTTTTTCCGCACGGCGCCTCTACAGGCTCTCCCCATAATCATCTTTCGCGCAGACAACTCTGCCTTCTTTCACATACACTCTCGGGATCCGCTTCCCGAGACCGCAGGCAAGCTCATAGTTAAATCTTCCCGAAAGTTCCCCGATCTCTTCCATTGTGATCTCATCCGCGCCGTCTGTGCCGATCAGGGTGATTTCCTCCCCCTCATGCGCCTCTGGAATATCCGATATATCCACCATAAACTGATCCATGCAGATTCTCCCCAGGATGGGCGCCCGTTTCCCGCGGATCAGCACGCTGCCCTTATTGGATAAGCTTCTCGGATACCCGTCCCCGTAGCCAACCGGCACAGTGCCAATCCGCATCCGCTCCTTCGACACAAAAGTGCCCCCGTAACTGACGGGCGTTCCCGCATCGATCTCCTTCACATAAACCAGGCGGCTTTTCAGAGAAAGAACAGGACGCAGGGCGAGAATGTCCCTTTTCACTTCCCCGGAAGGGGAAAGGCCGTACATGGTTATGCCCACGCGCACCAGAGAAAGATTTGCCTGCGTCAGCGTGAGAATTGCCGCGCTGTTGGAACAGTGTTTCAGCGGAATCCGTCTCCCCATCCGCCGCTCCGCCTCCTTCGCAAACGACGTAAACCGTGCAAGCTGCGAAAGAGACGCTTTCTGATCCCTCTCATCAGCCCTCGCAAAATGCGTAAAAATGCCCTCCACCTCAATGTGTGAAAGACTGGAGATCCATTCCATAAAGGCCAGCCCTTCTTCATCCGGCCTGATGCCGATCCGTGACATGCCCGTGTCCACCTTCACGTGCACCGGTGCCTTTTTGTTAAGCCTGGCGGCACAGGCATCCAAAGCCTCCATCGCTTCCTTGCTGAAAACTGCGGGACGGATCTTTTGCAAAATCAGCTTCTCATAAGAATAGGGAAACGTATAGCCCAAAACCAGTACCGGCTTTTCCAGTCCTGCCCGCCGCAGAATAAAGGCCTCTTCCGCCGTGGCCGTCGCATAGCCGAACACATAGGACAGCTTCTCCAATTCCCTGCCGATCGGCACAGCGCCGTGGCCGTAGCCGTCCGTCTTTATCACGCCGATCATCTCCGTCTGCGGTGAAAGCGTTTCGTGCATCCGCTCCATATTGTAAAGAACTGCGGAAAGGTCTACCGCCGCATACACCCTCTGATAGTTTTCCAACATACCGACAAACCCTCCCCTTACTCTATCTTATTCACATCCGGCAAAAACGCCAAAGTCTTGAGACTTCAGCGTCTATGTATTCCCGCCTTCCGGCTCCACGCTCTTTTCCGGCGGTTCTGCCGATTCCGTTTTCTCCCTCTTTTCCGCCGGATTCCCCTGCCCTTCCGGCTGCTTTTCCGGGCTTACCGCCTGCGCGGCAGTCTCTTTTCTGCGGTATTTTTCCTCCGGGTCATACTGCATATCAAAAAGCTCGATCACCTCCGCACCGAAAATATCGTGCATATATGCGTAAAGCCTGTTATTGACCGCCTCTTTTTCCTGCTTGCGCACCACCTTTTTTTTGAGTTCCCGCCGTATGCCGCTGATCCACTCCTCAATCTCCGCAAGCTCCTTTGTATTCTGCTGCAGCTTTCGGTAACAGACATCCATCGTGATGAGCATGAGCTGATTGTTGATCTGGTTGATCTGTCTGGGTAGCTCTACCATCTCCTCTTCGCAGGCGTCCATCTTTTCGTTGCACTCTTCAATGAGACGTTTGTGGTCTGCCATCTCCTTATCCTGTTTTTTCGTAGGATGTTCTCCCATCTCGTCAGCCAGTATCACCACCTCATCCATCAGCTTCTTTTTGAGTTTTTTTACCTCTTTGCTCTCCGTGTTGACCTTCGCCTGCCGTTTTAAGAGATCATTTAAATTCTTTTCCAGCCCTTTCAGTTCCGGGGTAAACTCAGACTGCGTAAAGAGCTTGTGCCACTTATTGTCCAGCGTCAGTATCGGGATTTTCTTTCCCACAAGCGCCGGCTTAAATACCTCATCCGATCTGGCCATAGCCACCACCTCTTTCTGCCTGCCGCATTATGTCGCCTCCTCCGACGAGGAGAGATTGTAGGACAGTTTCATCAAACTGTCTGACAGATGCACGTTTTCTACCTGAATATGTCCCGGAAGACGCAGATCCACATGCGCAAAATTCCAGATACCCTTGATACCGCAGGCGGCAAGCTGCTCGGCCGTCTCCACCGCCGCATTCTTGGGTATGGTAAGCACCGCAATATCAATATTATGATCCCGGATAAAACCCGCCATTTCTTCCATCGGACGCACCGCAATGCTGCGGATCTTTTTCCCGCAGACCTTCGGATCACTGTCAAACAGTCCGCAGAAAAGAAAACCCCGCCGTTCAAAATTAGAGTAATTGACGAGCGCCTGCCCCAGATGCCCTGCGCCCACGATAATCAGTCTGTGTTCTCTGTTTAAACCCAGTATCTTTCCGATCTCGTCGTAAAGATGCCCGACATTGTAACCATATCCCTGTTGCCCGAAACCACCGAAGGTATTCAAATCCTGCCTGATCTGTGAAGCCGTCACCTGCATAATATCAGATAGTTCCTGGGAGGAAACACGCTCGATCCCTTCATCCCGGAGTTCTCCCAGATATCGCAGATATCTGGGCAGACGCCCCACAACAGCCTGTGAAATTTCTTTTTCTTCCACGACCATATCCTCCGTTAAATTCTTCTTACATCTTACGCTTATGTTAAATTTTTGTCAATTCCTGCCTGAGGCTCTTACGGTCTCATCCGAAATGCCATATCCCTTAGAAAATGGTCACGTCAATTCATTTAAAAGATTGACAGGGGGCGCCCCGGTCTGTAAACTGAACAATGTATATGATCCAGGAAAGGCCAGGTAAACTTAAGATGATTCTTTCTGTCAGCAATATCCATAAATCATTTAACGAGGTTCCCGTACTCAGGAATGTATCGTTTCACATAGAGGACAACGAAAAAGCCGCGATCGTAGGCATAAACGGCGCGGGGAAAACCACGCTTTTGCGCATCATCATGGGTGAACTGTCCGCAGATGAGGGCCTTGTGACCTTTGCAAAGGATAAAACCGTCGGGTATCTCTCCCAGCATGAAGCTGTGTCCGGGGAAAACACCATCTATCAGGAACTCCTCTCCGTCAAGCAGGAGATTCTGGATATGGAGCAGCAGATGCATACGATAGAGTTACAGATGAAGACCGCATCCGGCGGGCTCCTGGATAAGCTTATGAACAGCTATGCTTCCCTGACCCACGCTTACGAGTCTGCCAACGGTTACGCCTATAAAAGCGAGCTTGTGGGTGTATTGAAGGGACTCGGTTTTTCGGAAGACGAGTTTAATAAATCCGTGTCCACCCTGTCCGGCGGACAGAAAACAAGGGTTGCACTTGGAAAACTCCTTCTGCTGAAACCCAATCTGATCATTCTGGATGAGCCTACCAACCATCTGGATCTGCAGTCCATCGCATGGCTGGAAACGTACCTTCTGAATTATAAGGGTGCGGTGATTATCGTCTCCCACGACCGCTATTTCCTTGATCGGATCGCCAACAAGGTGATCGAACTGGACAATACGGCAGCCACTGTCTTTTCCGGCAATTATTCCTCCTATGCCGCCGGGAAGGAGAGGCTCCGCGCTGCCGCCTACAATGCCTATATGAAACAGCAGCAGGAAATCAAACATCAGGAAGCGGTGATTGAGAAGCTCAGATCCTTTAACCGGGAAAAATCTATCAAACGGGCGGAGAGCCGTGAAAAAATGCTGCAAAAGATAGAAGTTTTGGAAAAGCCGGCACAAGTTCGGGCTGATATGCATTTGACGCTGGAGCCCAAATTCCAGAGCGGCAACGACGTGCTGCAGGTGGACGGACTGTCCAAGTCTTTCGGTCAGCTCTCCCTCTTCGACCGTCTTTCCTTCGAGCTGAAAAAAGGGGAACATGTGGCCATCATCGGAGACAACGGCACGGGAAAAACGACCATCCTGAAAATCATCAACGAGCTTCTGGCGCCTGACTGCGGAACGGTTCGTCTGGGCGCAAATGTGGCAGTCGGCTACTACGACCAGGAACACCATGTGCTCCACCCCGAAAAGACACTGTTTCAGGAAATATCGGACGACTATCCGAATCTGAATAACACGGAGATCCGAAACACGCTTGCTGCCTTTCTCTTTACAGGGGAGGACGTCTTTAAGACGATCAGCACCTTAAGCGGCGGGGAACGGGGCAGACTTTCCCTTGCCAAACTCATGCTATCCGAAGCCAATTTTCTGATTCTGGATGAGCCTACCAACCATCTGGACATTATGTCCAAGGAAATACTGGAAGACGCCCTGTCCGCTTACACAGGAACCGTGCTCTATGTCTCCCACGACCGCTATTTCATAAACAGAACGGCCCATCGGATTCTTGACCTGAACCGCCGGACGCTGACAAACTATCTGGGTAATTATGATTACTATCTGGAGAAAAAGGAAGAACAGCTCGCCAAAATCGACGCCGCCTTTACGGATTCCCGACAGGGGACAGCATCTGTCACAGAACATGGAACAGGTGATGCGCCCTCCGGGGCTAAGCAGGATTGGAAAGCCATGAAGGAACAGCAGGCCGCTCAGCGCAAGCGGGAAAACACTCTGAAAAAGTGCGAGGAACGGATTGAGACGCTGGAACAGCGCAACGAAGAGATAGACGGGCTTATGGTCTCTCCCGATGTATGTACGAATGTGGCGAAGCTGCAGGAGCTGAATCGCGAGAAAGAAGGGAACGAGGAGGAGCTTTTGGCGCTGTATGAGAAGTGGGAGGAGTTGTCGCTGGAAGAATAAATTCTATAGAAAATAGAAATGAGGGACGGGACGCTGTGCAGATTCATTCGCGCCCCGTCATTCACACTATTTCATAACGTCTCAAATGTCTTTTTGATCTCCTTGATAAAGTCCTCACTGTTTAAAACCGTCACATCCTTCAGAGACGTAATCAGCGCGAGGTCTTTCGTCATCCTTCCGCTTTCAATGGTGGCAATCGTGGCCTTTTCCAGCTTATCCGCAAAAGCCATCAGCTCCTTGTTTCCATCCAGCTCACCGCGCTTTCTGAGTGCTCCCGTCCATGCGAAGATGGTGGCCACAGAATTGGTGGAGGTCTCCTCTCCCGCCAGATGTTTATAATAGTGTCTCTGCACCGTGCCGTGCGCCGCTTCGTACTCGTACACGCCGTCGGGAGATACAAGGACAGAAGTCATCATAGCCAGGGAACCAAATGCGGAGGACACCATATCACTCATCACATCGCCGTCATAGTTCTTGCATGCCCAGATAAAGCCGCCCTTTGCCTTCATCACGCGCGCAACCGCATCGTCAATCAGCGTATAGAAATACTCGATACCCGCAGCCTCAAATTTCTCCTTATACTCTTCGTCGTAAATCTCCTGGAAAATATCCTTAAAGTTGTGGTCATACTTCTTGGAAATCGTATCCTTCGTGGCAAACCAGAGATCCTGCTTCGTATCCAGCGCATAGTTGAAGCATGCCTTCGCAAAGCTGGCAATGGACTTGTCCGTATTGTGAATGCCCTGCAGGATGCCGGGGCCGGTAAACTCGTGAATCGTCTCCCTCATCTCGGTTCCGTCTGCGGCGGTAAACAAAAGCTCTGCCTTACCCGCGCCAGGCACTTTGATCTCCGTGTTCTTGTAGACGTCTCCATAGGCATGTCTGGCCAGTGTGATAGGCTTTTTCCAATTCTTCACGCACGGCTCAATGCCCTTTACGACAATCGGCGCGCGGAATACCGTGCCGTCAAGGGCGGCGCGGATCGTACCGTTGGGACTTTTCCACATTTCTTTCAGATGGTACTCCGTCATTCTTGCCGCGTTCGGCGTGATGGTGGCGCACTTTACGGCTACACCGTATTTTTTTGTGGCCTCTGCGGAATCAATGGTCACCTGATCGTCCGTCTCATTGCGGCAGGCGAGCCCCAGATCATAATATTCCGTCTTCAAGTCGATATAGGGAATCAGCAGCTCCTCCTTAATCATTTTCCAGAGGATTCTCGTCATCTCATCCCCGTCCATCTCCACCAGAGGTGTTGTCATTTTGATTTTTTCCATCTGCATTCCGCCTTTCCCGCCGCCTGCTTTGCGCCGTCTATATTTTTTTGCCAGTTACATACGTTTTCCATCCGATCCATTTGCTGCCTTTTTCACCGATTATTTACTGTCGCTGCTATCTTCCGCAGTTTCGCCCATATTTTCCCCGTAAATTTCCTTCAGGCCGTTTTTCACCATATTGTCGTAGGCGTTAATCATATGCTGGTTTGCCAGCTTCTCCGCAAGTGCGGCGTCCCCCGCCTTTATCGCCTCCATGATGTGCCTGTGCTCATCGTTGGAGGCCCGTCCTCTCGTATTGGTCGCCAGCGTCTTCTGTCTGACGCGCAGCACATAGCGGTGGAAGTCCTTCAGAGTATGCTCCAAAAGCTTGGAATCACAGGCTTCATACAGGATATCGTGAAAACGGTTGTCCAGCTCCGCGATCTGGTCTAAATGTCCCTTCTCCTCGTGGAAATCGGCGAGATAGATGTTCTCCTCCATCTCCTCCATCTGTTCCTTCGATATCTTCTCTGTCGCCAGACGGGCGCACAGCCCTTCCAGCAGAGAGCGGATCATATAAATGTCCTTCACATCCTTGGCTGTGATTCCCGTCACATAAGCGCCTTTGTTGGGGACAATCCGAATCAGCCCCTCCAGCTCCAACTGCCGGAATGCCTCTCTGACCGGGGTACGGCTCACGCCAAGCTCCTCACCGATGGCCACTTCCTTTAATTCCTCGTGCTCCTTGTACTTGCCGCTCAGGATATCTTCCCTCAGCCTCTGGAACACGCGTCCGCGCAGGGAATACTTATCTGTTGACTCATATTTCTTGTCATAGTTCGTCATCTCATTCCTCACTTCTGCACCGCCTTATTTTTCTTTTCTTAACGGCGCATGAACGGGATCGTGAACACAACGCCCGTTTTTCTTTTTACCTCGTATAATTGTATACAATATACCTTCCTCTGTCAATAATAACTGCACAATTTTTCTATATCCAGCATCCCCCATCCCTGCCTGTACCACGCTTCCCCCAGGTCTCTGGCCGTGTAAACCATCTGTCTCTTCACCTGGGCGCTGTTGCTGTATGGATATTTCTGCAGATACAGCGCCGCCGCGCCCGATACAATGGGCGTAGCCATAGAGGTTCCGCTCTTCTTCGTGTACGGATCCCGGTATACGCCCCTCCTGTTCTTTCGCCACGTCAGGTTACAGGAAACCACATCCGTACCCGGCGCTACCAGATCCGGCTTTCTGTAGGGAAAACCCTCGCGCACCCTGCCCGAATAGTTCTCACACAGATCCTTTCTCAAACCGAAATACCCGCCCTCGTTGCAGCCTACGGTAATGACACTGCGGCTTTCCCCAAGCGGAGACAGCGTTCCCTCCCCAGGGCCTTTGTTTCCGGCGGCGCAGACGACCACTACCCCCTGCTCACAGACCGTCTCCAATAATCCTGAAAGCTCCTCCACCCGCTCCCTGTTCCCGTCCTCTCCGATACCGACAGAAATATTGAGCACCCGGATCCGATACCGCAGACGGTTCTCCAAAACCCAGAGAAGACCATGATACATACTCTCTATGCTTCCCTCTCCCTTCTCATCGAGAACTTTCCCCACACAGAGTCTGCATGTGGGAGCAATCCCGCTGAACCGGCCATTGGAGAGGCGTCCGCTCCCGCCGATGCATCCGGCCACATGGGTTCCGTGTCCGCTGTCATCATAGAAGCCCTGTCTGCCATTCACAAAATCCCGAAAGGCAATCACACGATCCTCAAAGTCCGGGTGACTGCCAATCCCTGTATCTAAAACGGCCACGCAGACTTCCTCCGTGACCACACTGTACTGTAACTCTTCACTGCATCCAAGCTGTCTCTTTACCCTGTCCATCGAACAAAAAAACTCCCGGCTTTACATATATAGTATGCCGGGAGTCATTTTATGCGCATTTTGCCGTTTTTTATTTCCTTTTTCCAATCCTGCGCAGCTTTCTTCTCCACTTTATCCACGTTGTCTTCCGATAGAAGAACATGGCCATTGCCGCAAAGAACAATCCTGCGCCTAAGACATATTTCGGATGTATACTGTAGTCTCCTGTGTCGGGAGAGGCGTCCTTTTTGCCAAGAGAGACAAATACTGCCTGCCCGTCCTTCACATCCGCCACTGCCGGGCCTGTACCGTAATTGTAGATACCGTAGGCCGAGAAGTGTGCCGCCTGGAATGCCACCGCGTCCCTGCCGTCCAGGGAAACGATCCGGCTGTCCACTTCCTCCATCTGTCCGTCCTCATCCAGACATACCACATGCAGATTTTCCTGCAATACGCCCGACGGAAGCGGCATGGTAATCTCCACCCGCTGTTTGCCCAGTCCCGTAATCGGCACATTTGTCGTCGTGTCCGTCATGGTGATCTCATAGGCGTGCAGAGAATGGGGAAGTTTACTGCCGTAAATCGACTTATATACATCCCCGATCTTCACCTTCGCCTCTTCGCTGTCAGCCAGATCTATACGGTAGCAGCCCTCGCTTCCTTCCATAACCGCCGTCACAATACTGTCCTGCGGTATGGAATAACTGCTATTCTTTACGGTAATGCCAGTCTGCGGTTTTTCGCTTTCCACATCCAAAAGCTTATCCTGTCCCTCTTCCAGCGTATAGGAACGGCCGTCTATCTCCACGGTCTCTCCAGGACCTGGGCCTCCTCCGCGTCTTGCAAGGATGGTGAGCACACCGCCCTCTTCTTCCGGCTGATCTGCTGATTCTGTCTTAGTGCTTTTATCTTTCCGATTCGCCCTGTCGGTCTCGTCCGACGCATCCCCTGTTTCTGTGCGCGCTTCTCTGTCTGCGGTTCCGGCATCTTCCTCAGTCGCATCCGTGTTCTCTGCATCCTCGTCAGAGGATGCCTCCTCCGCCTGACCAGCCGCAGCCGTTTGTTTTCTACAAATTACCCCCGTAAATTCGCCACCCGCCTTCGACAGGCAGGTGCCTGTCAGATCCGTTACGCCCACCGGAATCACGGCGACACGGGTTCCTGTAAACACCTGTCCTCTGTAGCTATCCCGGTAAAGCTTCGTAGATGCATTTTCATAGGAACGGGCAGGAAGCCGGTTCCCTGCAAAATAGATCACGCCATCTTTTATTTTTTCATTATCAAAAGCGCGAAGACCAATCTGCTCCACCGAAGCGGGAATGGTAACCGTCCGAATGGGACATCCCGCAAATGCCCTGTCACGGATCTGCTGCACACCTTCCGCCCCACGAATCGATGTCAGATTCACACAATCCTCAAACGCACCCTCCCCGATCACAGAAACGCTGTCGGGAATAGATACACCTTCCACACTGCTTAATCCCTTAAACACTTCCGGGCCAATCACTTTCACGGAATTCGGAATCGACACCACTCCGCCATTCCCTCTGTAAGCCAGCAAAATGCCGTCTCCCACAATCAGAAATTCCCCGGCCTCGCCCACATTCGCTTTCCAGCCGGAAAGCCATGGTGTCTTGTCAAAAGCAGAAACACCGATTTCCTTCACACTGGAGGGGATGACCACATTAGTCAATCCATCGCAGTGATAAAATGCCGCATAGCCGATCTCCTCCACACCATCGGGAATCTTTGCGCTGTTCAGCGCTGACCTTGCATAGGCAAACTCTCCGATACGGCGGACACCGCCTGGTATCTCGCATGATGTCATATTTTCGTCATAATAGGCCTGTGCCGCTATGATTTCACCGTTCACTACCGTATATTTGGGGAAAGAACCACCCTTCACATCCTCCGATCCCGCAAGGCCGGGAACCGTATCCAGTTCAGGTTCTTCCACCACAGGCTCACCGCCCAGAATCTCCCCGGTGCCGCCCACATTCACGGTCGCCCTGGCATTGTCTATCAGTACATAAACCTCCTGCCCGACTACACGGGATTTGGCTTTCACGCGGGAATCATCTTCCTCTTCCTCCATCGCGTTCATATGTGTTACCTCATGGTAATAATCCACTGGTCCCACAATCGGCGCTTCCTCACTATTCTCACTGACACTTTTGGGAATAGGCGCCTCTTCATACTCGGAAACATCTATATCATTGAGAACGAGCGTCTCCGCAAAACTCTTCGCATAGGAACCAGCCTCCGCATGAATTTCCAGTTTCGTACAACCGTCAAAAGCCGTTGAGTGAATCTTGCTGACCGAAATCGGAATCGTGATATCACGGAGCCTCACACAATCTTCAAACGCCTTCATGTCAATGCTTTTCACGGAATACGGAACATTCACCTCTTTCAGGTTCTTACAGTTAGAAAACGCATAACCTGTTATCTCCGACACATTGCCGCTGATAGCGACAGACCTCAAATTATAATCCCCCCAAAAAGCATAAGCCCTGATTTTATTTACTGAGGAAGGCATACTGTAGGAATCTGCTTTTCTGCCCGCGAGCACCTGATACAGCACATCCCACCCCTTTTTGTTGTAAATTGCACCGTCATCGCAGACAAAATAAGGATTATCACTGGAAATATTTACTGAGGATAAGCTGTAGTCCCCCGCAAAAACACCGTTTCCAAGATTCTCAAGCCCTTTTCCGACAGAAACTTTTTTTAAAGAAGGACAACTGGAAAATGCCGCATTTTCAATTATTTTCACACTGTCCGGCACTGTCACACTCTCCAGATTATCGCAATCGGAAAAAGCCCTTGCACCGATGATCTCCACAGCCTCACCCAGAGTAACGCTGCGCACATAGTCATTCCCTGCAAAGGCTTCCGCCTCTATCCTTTTTACCTGATTAGAAAGAGACACGTTCTCAGCCGTGCCGTTATACTTCACTAATGTAGTTCCATCCATATTAAAATCAGATGCGGCGGAGGAATCCTCCGCCTCCACATCTGAAACAGGAATCTGTGTCACGACAATCGCTGTCACTAAGAGCAGCGTGCCGATCAGCTTTCTTATTCGTCTCCTCATAAGATTTCCCCTCGGAATTATAAATCCATTATGCCTTTGCCTTCACCCTTTTGTCCTTCTTCAAGAACAATATGATCGACAGGCAGGCAAGACCGAGCGATAAGAACCACTTCGGATGAATCGGGTCACCTGTCTTGGGCGTTACATCAAGCATACCCTCCACCAGATTTCCAGTGTCCACATAAACTGTATAAGGCGAGAAGTGCGTCGCACGGAAGCGGATACAAGGCACGCCATTGATCGTGGTAAAGCTCTCATTCAGGCTTTCTAACTGATCACCGTTAATAACCGCACCCGCCATATTGTTACCGCCGTAAGCCACCAGTGAATCCGGAATCGGGATCGTAATATCTACAGATAATCCCGTAGTATCCGTAATCTTTGTTGTTCCGGTAGAATCATATAGACTGATATCCATTGCATAGTACAGGATATTGTCCAGTGTACCGTACTTGTTCGTGAGGGCTGCAGCCACAGCACGGGTTGCTTCATCCGTCTCGGAAATCTTCACAATGAAGTTATCCGAGGAACCGTTCGTATTTGCCGTTGCTAAATCTCTGTTAGAAATACCCGGCTTCTCAATATCTACCTGGGTATTTCCGTTGCCGCTGGTCGTATTACCGCTATTGCCGGTATTTCCGTTACCACCGCCACCGCCACCGCCGCCGCCGGTATTTACGGCCACCGTGGGCGCTGTAGGCGCCTCCACGTAATTCGCTTTAACCGTCACGTTGTTGGCCGGCATTGTAAATGTCGTTGTTGTCATGGTCGTGCTTGCAAGAGCTACTCCATTCGATCCTGTTGTCCATTTCTCGAACTTCATACCGTCTGCCGGCATATAGCAGGAGATAATAACCACCGTACCCGGCGCATAACTGCCGGAACCGCTTCCGCCTTCCACAAATACTGTGTACTGTCCTACACCGCTTGAGGTGGTCGACGTAGTGCTGGTAGAACTGCTGGAGGTAGAACTGCTGCTTGTGCTGCTGCTCTTCTTACTACTACTGCTGCTTCCCCTGCTCGTGGTCGATCCGCCACTAGTGCTGCCGTTACTGGTGCTGCCGTTACTGGTACTGCCGCCGCTTGTATTTCCGTTGCTACCGTTCTGCCCGAAGAGAGCAAGCACTGTCATATTACGGCTGATAATCGTCTCAGGCGTCCACACTTCACCTGCATCAGTCCTAAACTCATTCAGGAAGATATAGCCATCCTCTGTCGGGTTCGGCACAGCTGCCGGAGGCTGAAGCGTCTTACCGTCCGACGTATTATTCAAAGGATCGGAAAACTTCGTGCCGGGAACAATCATGTATCTGCCGCTCTCGTCCATACCGTATCCGGTCAAAGCCTGACCCGTACGACCATGAACAAACTGTACACTGCATTTGCCGTCAACAAGCGTACCGTCACTGGTATACTGCGCAACGAAAACAGTCATATCGTTCTCAATCGGATCATCCGTCGTCTTTCCGTTGTCGCTCATCCACTTGTCGAAGTTATAGCCCGGCCGATGGTTCTTCTCGTACACTACCTTAGCAGCCGCAGGAATCGTCTCCTCCGTAAATCTGTATCCCTTATCCACCGTTATTGAATCGCCAAGCGGTGTACCGTCATAGTCATAAAACCATACACGGAACGCATCCAACGGCTCGAATCTGATGCCATGTCTATCCGCATACCGTTTCGACGCCGAATCTTCATAGGAATAGATGATAAATTTATCCCTCGGCATAAACGCACTATCCGCAATATCTACCTCTCTGCCGTAAATTGTCACATTCATGAGAGCCGCATTTTCCGGATCCGTCCGAAGAAATGCATCGTCCGCAATCTTATTCACAGACCCCGGCAGAACCATCTGGCTAATCCCATTACAGTCCTTAAAGGCATTCTTTGAAATCGTCTTCAGCCACTGTGCGTCCGAAAGATTAACGGATAGAATATCGTTACACCCTTCAAAAGCGCCTTCCGCAATAGCCGGAAGAGGCGTTACGCCATCCCCTATCGTATCTGTCTCACATACCTCGCAAAGGAATGGAAGCAGGCTGTCTGTCGCTGAGGATACTGTATTGACAGTAAGCTCCACATTGCCGCTGTTTGACCTTCCCCTCGCAAGCAGGCACTCAATGATCCGATATCGGTCATTACCGTCCGCATCCTTATGTTTCTCATAGAGAATACCTCTCTCCGCAGGATAAGCCGCGCTGCCCACCAGATCAACCAGATTGACACAGCCCCTGAATGGCAGTTTCCCGACCTTCTCCGCCGCAGGCATCTCCACCCTTGATAACTGTTCACAGCTGTCAAAGGCCAGCTCCGGTATCTCTTTTACGGAAGTAAGAACCACGCTCTTGATCGTATCGTTGCCTCTTACATCTGTCTCCCTATCATCATCCTCGTCTTCATAATCTTTATAATATCCGCTGAACAGACCCGGTTTCGCTCCACCAAGAGTTGAGGTATACATGGTATCCGCCGGACGATCCTTGATGTATTTGTTATAGTTGTCGCTGTTCTGC
Source organism: Lachnospiraceae bacterium (assembly GCA_910575775.1). Classification (GTDB taxonomy): domain Bacteria; phylum Bacillota; class Clostridia; order Lachnospirales; family Lachnospiraceae; genus UBA3282. Next base: position 76,843 of record CAJTEY010000011.1, read on the forward strand.
TTCATATAAGAAATCACGTCAATAGAATCTACACCCGCCGGCACATAAATATCCTGTGTCCCGTTGATGAAATCCCATACCTTCTGCGGCACCTTCTTATATTCCGGCAGGGCATTGTAAGCGGCAGTATCCATAGTCAGATAATTCTGATAATTATCCATGAAATTATACGGATACTTGTCAAAATAAGGAATCGGATCCGTAGCCGCCTCCACGATCATCGGCTTAAATAAGAAATCCGCCGCCGAAGCCTTTGCCGTTTCACCGCCGTTAGACAGATAGGTTTTCCAGCCCTCGTCACAATAAGTTGGGTTAATCCACGGCCCATACCGCAGTTCCATCGCATCCTCCATGTCGGCAAGCGCTATCGTCTCCCCGCTGGGCAGTGTCACGGAAGGGTCTGCCATACGCCATGCATCATGAATGATTGCATACTCCCGCCGCATGGTCTCAACCGCTTCGCTATCCGTATTATAAACCGTATAATAATAGTACTCCTCCATATCTGCACAGTAATCCTGCAGTTCATCGTCCCCGGCAATATTCTCCAGATCCTTGAATTTCGGATAATCAAGCAGCGTCACTTCATCCGTATTCTGATCCGGCATCACCGTCAGACGCGTCCCCTGCTCGCTATCCCAGAGACTTTGGTAACATATATTCACTCCAGGGAAACTCGGACGGTCAGGATCTCTCAGCACATGATCCGAATCCATGGCATACACAAAGGGCGCATATCCCTCTACAATATCGCCATGGAAGGTAAGATGATCACCTGTCGTAACAAAAGCGCTGTCCCCAATACTTAATGCGCTATGACCTGCAGCCGGTGTAGTGAAATACACATCATACAGAGCAGGACAATCAGCAAAAGCATTCGCCCCAATGCTGGTCACAGAGTCGCCAATCCGTACTTTCTTCAGTTTTTTCAGGCCACGGAACACACTGTCGCCTATGGTGCTGATCGAATTATTCTTAATCGTAATGCTGCGGATCACAGCTCTCAGCTCAGCATCTTCAAAGCAGCCTGTACCGATATCCTTGATCTGGATATCGCCAATCTTCTCAGGAATCACCAGATCCACCATGCCCACATTTTTGGTAATCAGGGCACAGGAAATCAAGGAGCCGTCCTCGTTGGCTGCATAGCGGTATTTCGTGCCATCGTCACTCTCCAACGCCATCTCATAATACTTTTGTCCGTTCTTCTCATAGACATAGGGAATTCCCTTGCCATCCGTACGAACAGCCTCCCATGTGCTGGTTCTCGGCCCTGCCGGCTGCCCGGCATAAAGCTCCGGCCCATACACCCGGAAATCATCCTCCGCCACATCCTTAAAAAGCTCACTGTCAAAAGAAGCGGAGCCGCACTTATCAGAGAACTCTACCTTCTTTAGGCCAAAACAGTTATAGAACGTATTGACAGGCACTTTTCTCGTGAAGTTTTCAATATAGACATTCTGCAGTCCCCGACGATTGGCAAGGACATAATCATCCATTGCCTCCAATCCCTCACTCGGAAAGTGGAAATCCGTCATCGTATCACCGCTTGGCGCAGGAATTGCAAAAGCACACTTACCAATTTTCTGGAACACGGTTCTGGCAAAATTCACGGCAGTTAGTCTGGTGTCCCCGTAAAAGGCAAAATTCCCGATCGTACAGCTATCCCCCGTCTCAAAGAACTGCACCTCGCTCAAATCCAGACAGTACGCAAAAGCGCCGTGCCCGATCGAACTGATATGCTTTGGCAGCTTCAGATTCGTGTTGATTCCCGACCCGTAAAAAGCCTCCACGCCGATGGTAGCCGTAGGTGAGCTGTCAGTGAAAGTAACCTCTTTCAAGGTCTTACAGCCATAAAACGCCCGATCTCCTATCGTCGTGGCATTACCGATATCCACACTGGCAATATCAGCTCCCTGGAACGCGCTGCGCTCGATCGTTCTTACATACTGGTCAATTTGGATATTCGCGACATTATGCACATCAGCAAAAGCCCTGTAAGCGATGGTTGTAATAAGCGTGTCATCCAGCTCTACCAGATAGCCGTTCACATCCTTATATTCAGAATCCGCCGGCACACTGCCGTCGCCATGAGCCACATACACACTGTCACTGTCAACACCAGCGGTCAGTCTTCTGTCCGAGGCAAGCTCCAGACTGTAATTTGGCAGTCTGCTCAGCGTCCTGTTGTGCTCACAGAAATATTTTTTACGGTCTGTTTCATCAGTGATGTCGGAAGCTGCCCTCTCCAGCGCAGCAGGCTTTGTCAGGGCATCCGCCGCATCCTTCTGACCATCCTTCTCCAGCTTATTATACTCTTCCCAATACTTCTTAAACTCATTTGTATAGGTATTATAATCCCCGCCAAAATAAGTCTCAAAAAAATGAATGGTATCCTCATCTAAAGTGACTTCACCAGTCGTCTTACTCACATCTCTATATGTATACCGGATCTTATTCGTCGGATAGAACATGCCTGATGCACTCAGATTATCCATACCAGACAGTCTGATCGTCTCTTTCGGTTCTCCATTCGGTCCCTGATTTGTATTTAAATAGTCCGGATTATTAAAATACAGCTTGAACGCATTCTGGTGTACAATAAAGTAAGAACTGTTCGGCTGCAGACCCAGATTTACCAAATCCACCGGGAACTCATCATTGTATTTTAACAGCTTGCCCGTTTTATTGCCAGTAGGCGTATACAGAAACTGCCATGTGAGATAGAGGTTCCCGCCATAACTGGTCACAATCTCCGTGGGCACCAGCTTCGAAGGATTGGTGATATCAGCCATAATATTCGCTTCAGCCTTTGCCCTGTCCGCCGCCAGCCCAGCGTCATCCGCCGAGCCGTCCGGATTCTTATACTCTGACTCAGGCTTAGGCAGAACGTATGGGTTATTTGTGGAACCCGTCAGCGTACCTTCCTCATATGCCACAGGCGATACCATCGGATCCGAATCCGCCTTCGCCCCAGGATTCACCGCCAGGTTCTCCGGCACGGGAATCGCCGCAACAACGACCGCCGTCATCATCAATACCGTTGCGATACTCCGCCGGACCGTCTTTTTTAATCTTCTCTTAGGCTTTTTCACTGTCGTTTTCTTTGCCATGGTGTCTCTCCCCATTTTCTTTACACATTCTGATTTTATCTGTATTGACCGGCTTTTATCTGTCAGCCGACCTTCTTCGCCACTACCACAAACCTGCCATCGGCCTCAGAGCTGTCACAGGTGGACAAAGTTAAAAGCTCATCCCCGTAGCTAGCCGTCACACCTGTATCATACAGAGACAATGCCGCCATCTCCTGCATATAGGAGTTAAACTCAGTTTCGGAAGCGGCATCCAGAAACTGATAATACTTAAACACCACTTCATCTTCATTGTAAATTCTGGAACGGAACACATACATTACTTCATATGTGCCTTTCTCATAAATTGTGTCAAACTGGATTATGGAATGCTTCTGCGCATACTCTTTACTGCTATAACTGTTTAAGTTGCCAAACATCTTTCCTGACTTCATATGATGCCCGTATATGATCAGATTGGTATTCCTGCGTACCACGTCGCAATCTTTATCAAGGAACAGACTTCCGTTTTTGTCATACTCCTGGTTAAAATTGTGATCCAGATAATACTCGTTGTTGGTCGTCTGCATTACCGGATAGTCAATAACTGTATCGTCAATTTTGAGCCATCCGATTAGTCTTTTGTTCTTATGATACAATGTCTGGTATTCTTCCAGCACTTCCAGTTCGATCTCCTCTTCTTCTGTATAATGAATAATCACACCCTGGAAGAGGCTTCCCGTCAAGGAACTGTCCCCCTTAAGCTGGGCAAGATCCGTATAATCCATCTTATTCTTTTCTGCATAATACGAATACACACCGAAATAGCCAAAACAGCCCACTGCAACAACACTACAAAGAATAACCAGAAGTTTTCGGCGTCTGTCCCGCTTTTTTATCTGCGCACGAATCGCCTTCTGCATATCGGCATCATAATCTTCCAAAGAGACCTTCTCCGGCTTCTGTTTCCCCTTTTTGCTCTGTTTTGACTTTACCTGCTTCTTTTTTGCCTTTTGCTTTCGCTTTTTCCCTGCCGAAATTCTGCTGTTCTTATTATAACCCTCTTTTTTGTATCTTTCAGCAAGCTCAAAAATTTCATCATCAAAATCGTTCCCGACCACCGTCTCAAAACGATATTTGCCAGCCTGCATATCAGAATACAGGGTAATGACCTCACCAGGCTGCTCCATGTCAACCTGGGAACGAATCTTCTGAATGCGTTCCTGATCACGGAGAGCGGCTTTATATTCCGCCTCCGTTCTCAGTCTTCTCCCTGCAACTTGAAATCCCGTCATATAGGGATCGCTCCTTCACAACATACTACATATAGTCGCAAAATTTTTCGTCCAGCATGTTTATCATACACATGCATACACTTCTATTTTACTCAATTATGAAAATTATGCAAGTATTTTACAAGAATCACCCAAACAATTTAAACAGACTCTTCCCTTTGATCTTAAAGGACACCGTCTTAGTACCGCCATAATTCCCCTGTCCCTGAATCGTAAGCTTCGCGGTACCCTTATTTATATTGTTTGTATAGCTTATGATCTCATATTCATCCGCAGACACGGGCATACCGTTCATTAATACGGAAATTTCCTTCTTAGTCGGTTCAATTGCTTTTCCCGTATAAGTCTGCTGGGGTACCGTTACTTTCGCCTTGGCGATATCCGCTCCCGTGATGGAGTAGACACCCTCTGCGGAACCTGTATAGTTACCGCCGACAGCGTTTACTGTCACCTTGATTTTGGCGCCACTGGGAATAATGTCCTTGGGATCCACAGGATCCCCCACTTCCCTCTCCGTACCGTCAACCGTCACGACTTTCTGGCCTCTCGGCAATACCGCGTAAGTGTAGACCACATTCTTGTCATAATCTTTTCCCGCAGAGAGCTGCTTTCCATTGGTGTCGTACACACGAACCTTCGTCTTATAAACGCCAGCCTTCGCCTGATATACTTTATCTGCAGGCGACACCGTCACATTAGACAAATTCTGTATATCCACCAGATAGCCTTTCACGACGCTCCCGGTAAAGTTACCCTTACCCTTGATCGTCATGGATGCCGCATTGCCCACAGCCGTGTTGTTTTTGTAGGAAACCGTATAATCCGTACCCTCTTTCAGCGTTTTTCCGTCATATTTGATCACTGGTTTCGGGGCGCTGCCGCCTTTCATATAAGGATAAGAATCCGCTGTCTGGATACTTAACTTCTTATTTATATCTATCTGCAGATCATATCCTGTGATCTTAAAGGTCTTTTTCAAGGTACCGCCGTAAGAGCCTTTCCCCACAAAGACCGCCGTAGCTTTCCCGGCCTTCACATTGTTCTGATAGGTTACGGTATAGTCCGTATCTTTAACCAGCATGCGGTTCACAGTGACACCGTTTTCCTTCACGTCTATTGTCACCGTGCAAGCAGGCTCCACAGCGCTTCCCGTGTAAACAGCCGGACCAAATGCCACCTTCGCCTTATTCATCATCGCAGCGGCCTTGATCTGGAAGGTCACGCGCTTCTCCCCACAATATTTGCCAGATCTTGGACCCATACCCTTAATTATGACGTAACCTGTTCCCACTTCCGTATTCACGCCGGTTTTGGGATCCGGGTATTCCAGCGTATAATCCGTACCCTCTTTGAGTATATCCTTACCGTCCTTCACCGTGGGTTTCGGCTCAAATGTTTCACCCGTGTAGGTACAGTCCGGGATTTTGCTGACTGTCAGTTTCGGCACAGGTTTTCCATCCGTGATCGTAAAACCGATCTCCTTCTTTCCCGTATAGTTCCCGGTTCCTGTCAGCGTAACTTTATAATCACCTGCGGCTATGGTTATCTGCGGGGACACATTAAAGCTGTAATCCTTCTTAGCCGAAAGCTTTTTCCCCTTCCAGGTAACTACTGGAACCGGCTTCTGCTCCTTACCGTTGAAAGCCACCGTAAGATTGTCAGTCCATACATCCGCCTCACCGATATCCTTGGGTGCAATCGTGAAAGTCTTGATAAGCTTACCCTCATAATTGCCCTTCCCGGTGATCGTGATGGTCGGTGCTTTGGTCGGGTGATTCTTATCTGCGGCATTGATATTGTTCTTGTAAGATATGGTATAATCCTTCTTCTCTTCCAGCCGTTTCTTATAGTCGTAAACTCTCACTTCCGGCTTAATCGCCGTTCCTGTATAGACATACCCGGTCACATCCGTAACCCAGAGATCATCCGGGATCGGCAGTTTATTGCCATTTTCATCCTTGGGGATATCCTCCTCCGGCACCTGCGGATTATCCGGGTCATCCGGGTTATCATCCCCGCCCGGATCTAATGTCTTATCCAAATAATAGGTGATACGCAGCTCCTCACTGTCCTGTTTGCCAAAAACCCTTGTGATTGCCCGGATTGTCATCGTACTTCTGATCTCAATAGGCTCTGCATATCGCCTATTCATGACAGAGACAGCCGGGTTATCCGCCTCTACCGTATATATAATTTCCGCATTTTCCTCTGTAGTGGAAAGCTGCACCTTCGTTCCCAGCGCCACCCTTCCGGCCGCAACATTTGCCGTAGGTTTTAATGCCTGCCCCTCATACGCCTCGCGCACGCTCACGCTGACTATCACAGTCAACGGTGTGTTTCCGTCTGCATATACCAATTCCGGCAGCTGCACTTCGCCTTCCATTTTAAAGGTCTGCGCTACTTTTATATTGCTGCTGTATGAAGTACCCTGCGCCGTTTTCGCAGTATTCCATACGATTTCCGCCGTATCCTCAACATCCTCTCCGGCAGATGTTCCCGGTGCAGGCGCTTTGCCGCCGCTGTACAGATAAATAGTCGTCTTCTTAGGCAAATAACTCTCCGCTATTTCCTCCAGAGTCTTCCCATTCGGAACATTCGTAACCGCCTTCAGTTCCTCTTTTATTTTGTGAAGCTGACCCTTCACGGTCAGTTTGGCATTATTCCATGTTATCTCATAATCAGCCCATTCGGCTTCCACAAGCCCCCACAGCAGCAAATCATAAATACCGGGTTCATCAGCCTCCACAGTCTGCCCGGGTACAACCGTCAGCTTTTCTGCCAGCTTCTCGCTGTCGGCATCAAGAACGCCTTCCACTGTATACTGGTTTTTGAAACGATCCGGCAGTTCTTTTTCAGCTTCCAGCCTTTCATCACCAACGTACATTTCCTGCCCGTTTACAGTAATCGACAGCTTTTTCTTCTTGACCGCAAAAGGATACTTCCATTCATTCTCCACATAATTATGCGGTTCCCGCCTGTTAAGTTTTACATGCAGTACATATTCTCCTGCCTTATCAGGCAGACCGGCAGACGGATTTTGCGGATCAATTGTTTCGTTGTAATCCGAATAGCCATCCGTGCTGTGCACGGTCGTTCCCGTTATCGTGAATGCCAGTTCCGCCTTATCTGTAATGTCCACGCCCCCGCCCGTCAGCAGCCTCACGCTGCTGATCTGGTTGGACAGATCTACCTTCTCACCGTCATACTCTTTATCCGTTATACCCGTCATACCGGCAAGCTGCATCTCATTTTTTTGAAGAAGCGTAACATAAAACACACTCTTAAAGAGCGCTTCACCGTCATACGCATATATATCCTTGTCAGCCTCCAAAAAGATTTCCAGCGTATACCGTCCCACATCAACAGGAGCTACCTCACTGTATTTTTTCACGATCTCCGTAATCGGGACATTCTTCACCGTCTTAATATAATCAGGGGTATCCCCTCCGTCAGTTTTCTCTTCTTTAGCCCCCTCCTCTTTTTCCACCTCTCGTTTTCTCGTCTCATCCGTCACCTGAATCGTATAGAGAAAGGAACCGTTACTCTCGTCGGATGCATAACCGCTAATGCTGTGGGGCTGGCCGTCATAGGTTTTATCTTTCACCTTGATGGAAGTAAAATCAACCTCAATTTCCTTTCTGCCCTCCACTGTCAGCGTGCCGTTCACTCTATTTAAAGCATAATTACTATTTATTACCGTTACGCCGTCCGGTATGATATCATATGTGCCCGCTTTGGCTGCCGATATATTTTCATCACTGTACTTCAGGGTAAGTTCACCTTGCAGCACATCATCCTGCCCGTCACCCTTCAGGAGGCCGGTCACCTGAATATCACCCTTCAATGAATCGGCCGCCGGCACAGACTCTCCGGCCGCAACCGTTTTCGAAGGTGCAGTAACCGTAATGATCTGCTGTTTGATCTTAAACTGAAAGACGTCGGAACCTTCGCGAAGTGCATACTTCCACTTATCCGTACCACTCAAAGTAAAGGTCAGTTCATACTCGCCCGCCTCCGTCGGTGCATCAGCAGAATCATACGCAACACCGCCGGCTGTAGTTCCGATATATGACGGCACTGCCGTCACGTTCGTAGCATTCCCTGTCCCTCCGGCAATCCGCACGACCGCCCTGTCAGCATTTGACCACGCTTTTTTATCATAGGTGGTATCCAGTTCCACAGGCATCCCCGCGATAACTACCGGCTGCGGTTCGAATGCTTCAACCGTAAGTGTTCCATTTATATAAGTAATCTCTTCTTCGTAATTGTCTTTTACAGAGTCATCTATCTTTCCAGCGGCAACTGTAATCGCATAAGTGGCCGGCTTATAGATGTCATCTTGTGTAATAAGACATGTCAGCTGCGGTTCTGTTTCCCATGTATCCCCTTCCGCCAGGCCGGAAACTGTATAATCATACTTCTGTGCCTCCGCCCAGTCCTCAGCCTTTCCAGCATCATCTCTGTCGGGGGAAAAGGAAACCGTCTTGTCTGTCACCCTGACGATCAGCTTCGCCTTCGAAATTGTAAAAGTCTCTTTCTTCTCTCCCTTATAATCACCCTTCCCCGTCACAATAACAGATGCGTCTCCCGCATTTTTGTTATCCTGATAGGACACGGTATAATCTTTGCCAGGCAACAGATTATTGTTACCGACAGAAACGGTCACATCAGGTTTTTTCTCCGTTCCGTCATAGGTATAACCCTTCTGTGGCACCTGAATCTCTACAAATGCATGTTGTTCCAAATCACAAGTTACCGTCACCGTGGCACTGACACCGCTGCGTGTCTGATACTTAGAATTTGTGGGGGTAAAATCCGCCTGATACGTCTGTTTCCCCACCTTATTCATCTGCTGCGAACTATCCTTCCAGCTCCAACTACCCTCAGTATTTGCAGGCAGCGTAATCTCAGAAAGGCTCTGCCCGTACTCAGCAGTCAGACTTGGCGCTTCAATCACGAGTATGTCAAAGTTTTTCGACTGTCCATCATATGAGATGGTCATCTGGCCAATTCCCACGCTATTGGAATCAAACGCCACCTGCGCATTTTTCACATCAACCTGTATAATTTTACCATCCGCTGACGTATAGGTAATCGCGGCACCCGCTATATCAACACTCTCACCCTTAAGATAAGTTGTCTTCGTCGGGCCTTTAAACGAATATGTTATCGGATCTGCCAGCGGTGCAACGGCAGACTCATCCGATGGCTCTTCCTCCTCTGCCTCTCCCGACGTTTCATCCCTGTCCGTTCCAGATCCTTCCAGGTTAACTCCATCTCCATCGGACATGTTCATATCGTCCTCATGATCCGCTTCGCCCGGTTCCAACGAATTTTCCTCATCCGGCTCGTCACCAGCACCTTCCTCTTCAGACGGAAAGTCATCCTCCTGCTTTTCCTGTATCACATTTTCTTCCTCAGACGCTGTCTGGGGCTGATCCTGTTCCTGTTCTTCTTCCACCGTCGGGATTCCGCTCTCCTGAGCCGATACATACATCTGTCCCTGCGGCATACCGGTAAACACCATAGCCGCCGCAATCAGCGCTGCACCGACCCGATAAAACCTACTTCTTTTCATCACTGCTCATTCCTTCTTTCTTCCCCTGTTTCGCTTATTCTGAAAGTAAACGTCTGGCAATTCCGATTACGATCTACTATATATTGATATATATCGGATACAATCTTTATATATTGTAGCATAATTCTTCCGTTTTTTCAATATTACACCCACAAAAAAGGCTGCCGCCTCTACGGACAGCTGCCTTTGTCATAATAATGATTCTGCTATCTGAAAATTCGTTTAGCACACCATACAAAAGCTGCATCATAAAGGTTTTGCCGCTGTTGTTGTTTAGATTCATTTTGCGCGCCATTCCGTCTCTCTCCCCAAAATCTCCGCCACATGATTCTGCAGGAAATTATCCTGTCTGCCGGACAGCTCCATCTCATTCAGTGTCTGCACCAGTACATTGCAGACTGCTTCAATCACCAGCACCCTGCCGTCATCGGTGTTTAAATGGTACAAAAAATCCCCGGCTCCCACACCTTCCCAAGCCGCTGCGGGATCGGGAATCTGATAGAGAAGCGCAAGCATATCCCCAATCTCGCTGCAGACGACAAGCTCCTTCATTCCTCTGTGCATCCACTTATAAAAAGGTGCATATTTTTTATTCAGCAGATAAACAATCTGCATGGTCTCTTTCACAAACTCCGTCAGGGCAATCTCCGCCGCAATGCGCTCTCCCCGTTTCATGGCGCGGGCATAATTATACTGCCCCGCCTGCGCCGCCCTCGCCAGACTTTCCGCCAGCTTTTTCCGCCACACTTCCTGCGGATAGTAAGACAGAAGCCCTTCCCGTATTCTGGTGAATTTTCCGCACGGATCCTCAAAAACCGCCCCGTTTGTCGCTGTGGACAGTGAAGCCTCCGAAAGAGAAAACCACTCTGCCTCCGTCTCCGGCACACGGTCCGTGCCTAAAATTTCCAGATAAAAGTCTTCCAGACAGAGCACGCCCACACGTCCTTTTCCCTGCTCTTCTTCCACCCGGGCGCTGCAACCCATAAACTCTTTCGGCAGCGCGTCATAGGCAGCCTGCATCTCCTTTCCGCACTGCTGATAAAGCTCCCGTGGCAGCCAGATGCAGAAAGACGGGCCGTAATCGTGATCCGTCGAAATTTCATCGTCAAAGCCAAGGCACTCGGAGCCATATCCCACAAGACCCGCAGCCGTCTGATCTGCACGCTCCGGGAACTGTCCGCGTATCATCTGTCTGCCATATATCTCATAATATTGTTTTGCCGTCTCTAAACCTTTCATGCCTTCTCTTCTTTCCTCTGCAGCCGCCCGATCACTTCACGCGCCCTATCCGCATACTCTTTTTGTTTTTTCTCATCTCCCATCGCCCCGCACACTGCGGCACAGTTTTCACAGAGAATACCATAGCTCATGTTTTCCCCGTAGTGCTGCTTCACATCCTCCAGGGCGCGTTCATAAATATCCAGGGATTTTTCATATTCACCGTCACGGAAATAAGCTTCCCCCATTCCGGCCAGTGCGCCGCTGTAGTGCTCGTTCGGCGCCCCTTCTCCCTGCTCAAAGAGTGCAATGGCGCGCGAAAGGCAGTTCTTTGCCTCCTCGTTTTCAGAAAGCTTAAAGTAAACCAGCGCCAGATTGGTAAGGGTGGTGGCTGTCTGCGCCTCATTTCCTTCCTGCTTCTCTATGATCGCAAGCGCTTTTTTCGCGCAGTCCACCGCTTCCCTGTTCTCCCCTGCTTTTTCCAGCATAATACTCATGTTATTATAAAGCCCTGCCCATCGGTAGTCCTCCGCCGGCAGAAGTCTTTCATAAATCTGTACAGCCTGCCGGTAAAACCGCAGAGCCTGCGCATAATCGCCTGCCGCACTGTAGGCGGTAGCCGTATTTAATAAGGTGGTGGCAAAGTGCTCCGTGTCTTCCAGCTTCAACTCCTCCATCAGAAGAAGCACATCCTCCGCCGCCACATAGGCTTTCTGAAACGCTGAAACACTCCGATAAAAGCCGATCATCTCATTACAGATCGAAATATAGGCCGCATAATCCTCTTCCTCCTTCGCCTGCTCCAGAGAGGCCGTCAGAAAGCCGTCAATCTTCTCCACCTGATTTTTTTCAAAATAGGAATCCAGTTCCTCAAAAAATGCATCCATATTCATAGAAATCTCCACTCCTTTCCGTGTTAACCCTCCATCCGCGCAATGATTCTGTTCTGTTTATAAAAATAGTAACCGCTCACCAGCGCTGCACACATGACCCAGCTGATCGGATAGCAGGCCACAATCCACCGCAGTCCCTTTCCCGGTGTAATCAGTCCCACCCAGATGATACGGAACACACATATCCCGAGCACGGATATAACGGTGGTCACAAAAGTATACCCCTGCGCCCGGAGCGACCCGGAAAATATTTCAATGAAGACAAACATGACAAAAGCGGGCGCAATGCTGTACATCATAGTCATCCCGATTTCCACCACCGCAGCGTCCCCCGTAAAAATACCAAGCAGATAACGCCCCGTCATCATCAGAAGCGCCGTCAGACAGACAGCCGTACCGACCGCCATGCCCAGACAGACCCTTGTGCCTTTCCGCACCCGGTCCCATTTGCCGGCCCCGAAGTTCTGGCCTACAAACGTAGTCAGTGCAATGCCGAAAGACGAATTAATCATCCAGAAAATGCTGTCGATCTTGCCATAAGCTGTCCACGCCGCCATTGTATCCACACCCAGGAGGTTCAGGGCTGCCTGCACGATCATGTTGGAAATGCTGTACATAGATGCCTGCAGGCCGGACGGAAATCCAATCTGCAGCATATTCTTTAATACTTCCCGGTGAATCCTGATTTTGCGGACTGACAACACCATACTGTCCACCTTGTACATCAGCGCCCAGGTCACCAGCGCCGCACTGATTGCCTGGGAAACCAGGGTTGCCACCGCCACGCCGAGAACCCCCAGTCCAAAGTAGAGCACCAGAAGCAGATCCAGTACAATATTTACAATACAGCACACCACCAGATAATACAACGGTCTTTTGGAGTCACCGATGGCCCGCAGAATGGCCGCACCCATATTATAAATAAACACAAATACCAGCCCGGAAAAATAAACCCGTATATACAGAGTGGACATTTCCATCAGCTCGGCCGGTGTGTTCATGGCTTCCAGAATCAGCGGCGCCGCCGCCACGCCAACCACCCCCAGACCGATTCCGCCAAGGACCCCAAACGCATAGGACGTATGCAGGGCATCTTCCAGCCTCTTCCTGTGGGACGCCCCGTACGCCTGGGAAATCAAAACCGTTCCACCAGCCGTAAGGCCCGTAAAAAAGCCGACTACCATATTGATGATCTGGGCGGAGGAACCGCCCACGCTGGACAACGCCTCCTTGCCTGCAAACTGACCCACAATCACTGTATCTACTGTATTGTATAACTGTTGAAAGAAAGTGCCAATCAAAATCGGGAAGAAAAAAAGCAAAAGCTGCTTCCAGATGACACCCTCCAATATGCCGTTTTGTTTCTCCTTCGTTTCCATTATTCTACCCTTAACCTGTATTCTAATTGACAGTCATACGGTTCCCGTTCCACATGCTCCCTGTGATACCACTGCGCCTCCACGCATCCCATAGACTGATAAAATGCCTGCGTCTCCACCGCCGAATGAGCCGATATGTAAAGTCTGCCGGCCCCTTTTTGTTTTGCAAAAGCCGATGCCTTTTCAAACAAACTCCTGCCGATTCCCTTTCCGCGCATGTCCTCAGAAACATGGATGCTGGACAGATCCATATAGCGATGCCCTCCTCCAAAAAGTGCGGCTTCCACAGAGACAAACCCCTTGAGCGCTCCCCGGTAAAAAGCTCCGCAGACAAACCCGCCCGTCAGAACGGTATTTTTAAGACATCTGACAAGCATTTGGTACTCTTCCTGCGTCCAGTCATCCGTAAACGGATCTGCCACCGTCTTCCACTCGCCGTCTATTTTTCTTCTGCACATGTCCACTTTTTGATGACGGACAAAGTTTGCAAACAATTCCAGATTCAGTTCCCTTTCTCCTAACTGTCTGTACCAGACCGCATCCGCAATAAAGCACTTTGTTCCTTCCATAACCCGGGGCAAAGTTTCCGGGCTGCTGCGTTTCAGTTTTTCAATCAGCCCCAGATCCGCCGGCAGCCACGCCACACTGTCGAGGCTCTCTCGGGTCAGCCATTTCGCCGCTTCGTGCTCTTTCAATACCAGACTGCCGGATTTAACCGTGCAGAAAAAGCAGTCCATAGACAGATGGAATGCGGGATAATCATATTCCACTGTGTCGAACAACTCTCCCACCTCGATCTCTGTGTCCAGTTCTTCCCGTATCTCCCGGATCAGCGCTTCCTGCGGCGTCTCTCCCGCTTCTACCTTACCGCCTGGAAATTCCCATCCGTCCTTAAACTCGCCGTATCCCCGCTGGGTGGCAAAAATCTGGTTGTTGTGGGTGATGACGGCGGCAGCTACTTTAATTGTTTTCATGTCTATTCCCCAAAATAAAACTTCTCGCGGATCCCTCCTGTATACTCCATAATACAGGACAGAAACCGCTCCCCGTACTGTTCATACTTAAAGGCGCCCATCCCGTTCACCGCCATCATTTCCTCCCGGTTCATAGGCAGACGCACGCACATATCCACCAATGTCTTGTCCGAAAAAACAAGGTAGGGGGGAATCCCTTTCTCTCTGGCAATCTCCCTGCGCAGCTCCCGCAGTTCTTCAAAGAAAGCGAGTCCTCTGGTATTGAGAATATCCGATTTTCGGTTTGTACTGCCTTTTATTCTGTCATCGGCTTCCGCCATCCGGCTGCTTCTCGGTTCCAGCTTCACCATTACCGTGCAAAGGCCGTCAACAATGTCCTGTGCCTTCCCGGTCGTCTGCAGAAGCCCGTACTTATCCTGCGTCTGCCGCAGATACCCTTCCTGTATCATCTGTCCGATCAGATCCTTCAGTTCATGTTCACGCCATTTCCCCAATGTACCGTAAGAAGGATACTGCTGTACCCGGTATTCCCGCAATTTCGCGCTTTTTCCGCCAAGGAGTGTGCCGATAACTACCTGTACGCCGTATCTTTCCCCTTGCTCTTCCAGACACTGAATGACTTTTTCCGCTTCCGCCGTCATATCTTTTTCCACATAATGCTTCAGACAGTTCCCGCATTTACCGCAGGCGTTCGCGTCTCTCTCCCCAAAATAGCGCAAAATACAAGTGCGCAGGCACGCCTTGGTATTACAGTAAAAAATCATGGCCTGGAGCCGTTTCTCATCCCGCTCCCGAATGATACGCTGTTCATCCAATGTAAAGTCAGCGCTGTTTTCCTTATTTTCCAGCAGAAATCGGTTAATCATAATGTCCTGCGCCGAATACAGAAGAATACAATCGGAAGGTTCGCCGTCTCTTCCGGCGCGACCCGCTTCCTGATAGTAGTTTTCCATGCTCTGGGGCATGTTATAATGCAGTACGTAGCGCACATTGGATTTATCAATCCCCATTCCGAAAGCGTTGGTTGCCACGATCACGGGTTTTCTGTCATAGATAAAATCATCCTGATTATTCCGCCGCTCCTCCGGGGACAGTCCCGCGTGGTATCTTGTGACCGCTATGCCTTCTTTCCTAAGCTGTTCGTGCACTTTCTCCACATTTTTTCTGGTAGCGCAGTATATGATGCCGCTCTCCTTCCCCCGATCCGCCACATAATGCTGCAAATAGCGCGTGCGGCTCTTCGTATGCTCCACCGCAAAGAAAAGATTCTGCCTGTCAAAGCCTGTCACAAGCGTCTTGGGATTTTCCAGTCCCAGCACAGAGACAATATCCTCCCTGACCTCATCGGTGGCTGTGGCAGTAAACGCACTTAATATAGGCCGTCTCGGGAGCCTTCTCACGAACTGTACAATATGTAAATAGCTGGGGCGGAAATCCTGTCCCCACTGGGAAATACAGTGCGCCTCGTCCACGGCTACCATGCTGATCTCCACCGCCCCTGCAAAACGCAGGAAACGGTCTGTCTCCAGTCTCTCGGGAGCCACATAGATAATTTTATACCGCCCCTGCTCCGCAAATGTCAATGCCTTCGTGATCTGTCCTTCCGAGAGAGAGCTGTTGATATAAGCCGCATGGATCCCCGCCTGATTGAGCGCCTGCACCTGATCCTTCATCAGCGAAATCAGTGGTGAAATCACCAGCGTAATCCCCGGAAGAAGCAGCGCCGGCACCTGATAGCAGACAGATTTTCCCGCACCTGTCGGCATAATGCCGAGCACATCCTGCCCTGCAAGAATATGGTCAATCAGCATTTCCTGCCCTTCCCGGAAGGCATGATAGCCGTAATATTTTTCTAAAACTTCGTATTTATCCATGCCAGTTTTTATTCTCCATCCCGTGCCAGGAATGCTGCCTTTCAGGCATTCTCCTTCGCGAAAAAAGACTGCCGCGCAGACTTCGCACTTCCTGACATCCCTTCCAATGGCGGAATATCTTCAGGAGTACTTCTTCCTTTAATATCGTCCGTTAAAAATCTGCGTAATAGGAGAATCCTCGTTCAGAATCACCGTTTTATTGTCTCCCACCACGCTCTCCTTCAACGCGTCAAGCGCGCGCACAAAGGAATAAAAGTCCGTCTTCTCAGGGTCTGCGTATGCGCCCGACAAAATCCGCATGTACTCAGCCTCACCCTCCGCAACGGTAGCCTCCGCCTTCGCTCTCGCGTCGGAGAGCATGATGGAAACCTCTTTATCCGTCGTATTTTCGATCATTTTCGCCTCGGATTTGCCTTCCGCCGTGTACTGTGCCGCAATATTACCCCGCTCGGAAATCATACGCGTGTAGACGGCCTGTTTGTTGTCATCCGGCAGATCCAGCTTTTTGACCTCGACTGCCACCAGCTCAATACCGTACTGATCCTCCACATGGTTGATCTGCCCCATCACCTCTTCGGTCAGAGAAGTAATCTCAATCACTTCCTCTTTGCCCTCAGACAGATCCAGATCATTCCCGGAAAGCTCCATTCCCTCCTCGTCGACGGTGATCGTCATTTTGCCGTCCCGGCTTCTGATCACCTCGTCCTGCTTCATGTTTGAAATGGTATTTTTGGTAGCGTTATAGACGATGGCGTCGATACGGCTCTCCGCATTCTGCACGGAGCAGCTTAAGGTCTGGGCAAACCGCAGCGGATCTGTCACGCGCCAGAGCACATAGCTGTCCACGATCATCGTTTTTTTATCGGATGTAATGACGTCCGATGCCGGCAGATCATAAATCAAAAGCTCCTTCGGCACGGTGTCCACGGATTCCACAAAAGGCAGCTTAAAGCTGAGTCCCGGCACAGATACTACCCTGTCCACACGGCCAAACTGACGGATCAGTTTAAACTGGTTCTGTTTTGTCACCACCATACAGTTTGCCAGCAAAAAGACGCAGATAACAATCAGCAGACCAAATACAACCCCAAATTTCTTTCCGCCTTTTCTGCTTTTCTTTTCCTCTTTCTTTGTCCCGTCGGAACTATATCGTTCAAAATTCTGAACATTGGAATTCTGTGTATCATCATACATCTTTTATTCCTCCTCCTGCATTTCTTCCGGCTCCTCTTGCAAGGCGCTTTCGTTTCCCTCGATGGAAGACGCCTCCTGCTTCACAAAGCTGTCAAGCGGCAACATGGTAGTCGTCTTTCCGCCCTCTCCCTCAATCACTACTTTCACATCAGGAAGCACATCCTCTATGGCCTCATAAAACATCCGCTTCTTCGTCACCTCAGGGTACTTGGCGTACTCCTGATACATGGAATTGAAACGCGCCGCCTGTCCGCTTGCTTCGTTAATCCGCTCCTGCTTTTTGGCCTCCGCATCCTGTAAAATTTTGTCGGACTCTGCCTCCGCATTGGGGATCTGCTCATTTCTGTATTTGTTGGCGTTGTTTAAGGCAGTTTCCTTACCCTGCTTGGCTGTCTCCACTTCCTTGAAAGCGTTCTCCACCTCCGCAGTTGGCGGAGTCGCGTCCTGAATCGTGATATTGACGAGCTGAATACCAATATCGTAAGTCTCCAGCTTGTCCAGAATCATCTGCTTGATGTTGGACTGGATTTCATTTTTCCCCGTGGTAAGTACACTGTCCACACTGTAAGAGCCGATGGTAGTCCGTATGCAGTTCTGGGCAATATTTTTTAAAATCAGCGCCGGATTTTCCGATGCATAAAGCGCCTTGACCGGGTCAGTCACTCTGTATTCTGCATAAAAATCCACATAAATAAAATTATAATCGGACGTAATCATCAGCGCATCTTCAATGGTATCATCCGCCACGCCGTCGGCATCCGTCCCGTCCCGGTAGCCGATATTGAAACCCTGAATCGTGGTGTTCACCTTAGTCACATTCTGTATAAATGGAACCTTAAAATGCAGGCCCGGCGTGGTAACCGCCTTGGGCGAGCCAAAGGTGCAGACCACAGCCTGTTCCTCCTCCTGAATCGAATAATAGGAATTTCCGGCCAGTACGGCGAGTACACAGACCGCCAGCACGATCTTTGCTGCCGTCAGACTCTTCCCGCCCGGAATGCCGATTTTTTTCTCTCTGTTTTTTCCAAACATATACCTACCTTAGCCTTTCTGCCGCTTATGCACAGACATACGCTACGCGCTTTTTTACCCTGCGTTGCACTCGCAAACACGCGCTCCGCGCTCTCTTGTCCGACTTCGTCGGACGGTTACCTTTGAACTGCGTTTCACTCGCAAACCCGCGCTCCGCGCTTCTTGTCCGACTTCGTCGGACGTTTGCTCGTTACCGATGCAAGAAAAACAAATGCCGCTCCGCGTCGCTTGTTTTTCTTTTGCATCTGGTATATTATATCATGTTAGGAAGAAATAAATATGAAAACTTTAGAAAATATTTTTTGAGGAAAGGCGGCTTTTATGAGAATCATCTTTATCAGACACGGAGACCCCGATTATGTGAATGACTCCCTGACAGAAAAAGGCATCCGGGAAGCGGAGCTTCTGGCGAAGCGGGTGGCAAAGTGGGACAATATTACGCAATTTTACTGCTCTCCCCTGGGACGGGCAAAAAAAACCGCTTCCTACTCTCTGGAAGCAGTCGGCCGCGAAGCGGTTACCTTTGACTGGATGAAGGAATTTGCTTATTTTATTGACGATCCTGTGACGGGACGGCACGGCGTGCCGTGGGATCTCATGCCTGCGTACTGGACGGAAATTCCCGAAATGTATGACAGGGACGGTTGGCACACCACAGAACTTTACCGTTCCAACGAAACAATCCTGCCAGCTTACCAAGAAGTCTGCGACGGACTGGACAGTCTTCTGTCCTCCTATGGCTATACCAGACATAACAACTACTATCACACAAATACCATGAAAAAAGACAGCGGCACAGAGACAGAAGACACCATCGTTATCTTCTGCCATCTGGGCGTCACCTGTATGATGCTGAGTCACCTTCTGAACATTTCGCCGGTTCTTCTTCTGCACGGCTTCTTCCTTGCTCCCACCTCGGTCACTGTCGTGGCAAGTGAGGAACGGATGGAAAACGACGCCATTTTCCGTGTGCAGGTGATGGGTGACGTGACCCATCTACTCACCGGCGGGGAGCCTGTTTCCAAAGCCGGGTATTTTACCGATCCTTTTCAAGGCTAACCCGGAGCGAAAGGTTCTACCACCCCTGTCCCATCGTCATGGGCGCAGGGGTCGGACGGTTGTCCGGCAGCTTCGCTATCGCAAAACCCATGAATACGGTCGTAATGGCAACCCGGAAAAGAAACGGCACAGAAAGATCGACCAAAGGTATCAGATCAAGAACTGTCGCCACCGCAAACATCAGCACTTTCGCGTATACAGCCGTTCGGAACAGCGCTTCTCCCGGTACCTGTTTCTTCAGAACAGAAGCAATAAGCATTGCAAACAGCAGATAAACTGCCGCACACAGGAAATACCAGAGAACTCTCCACAAAAAGTAAACAATATATGCCACACACAGAAAAACCATGATAAATGGCATCAGTTTGGTAGCAATCCACTCTCTGCTGATTTCGAAGCTGTCCCCTAAATCGCTGAAATCAAGCTGTTGGTACTCCCAATTCTGCATGATTGAAAGTCTGTCCCGTCCCACCAGCAAAATATCCTTATACCCTTCATCTGCCATCATCGCTGCATCCTCATAGGAAAAGCTGTCGATCTCATCCGTAATGTATACAAATACATTTCCCTCATCAAACAAAAACTCTTCCCCCATATGCAACTGGCCACCTGTCAGTTCGAAGTCCGGCAGCTCTTCCGCCAGTTCTTTCATATTTATGGATGAAAATGCTGCCATGGTTGAAGCAAACGAAAGCAGCGTTGCCGCCAACACCAGAAGCGTCACGAACCCGATCATGCTTCCGGTCTTCACCCTCGTCAGCCGTTCATACAAAGGCGGCACAAAAGAAAAGGCAAACTGCTGAAAAATATTGGGCGCTTTCTGTGGTTCAAAATTGCCGCCGCTACTGTAATTTCCCTGCTGATATAGATTTCCCTGCTGACTGTAATTTCCCTGCTGGTAAAAATTCCCTTGTTGATAATAATTTCCCTGTTGATTAGGGTCTGAACCCGGCTGCTGATTAAATTGATTGTCCATATCTTCCCTTCCGGCCCTCTTAGCCTGTCAGTTTTGTTTTCGCCTTTTCTGTCAGCGGATCTTCTCAGGAAACCCCACCTTCTTCTGCACCTTACGCAAGGTTTTTCCCGCAAAGTACGCCGCCTTCTCCCCGTTTTCTTTGATCACCTTGTCGATGTAATCCTTGTTCTTTCCGAGTTCTTCATATCTCTCCTGCAAAGGTTTTAAGACAGCCACCACAGCTTCCCCTACGGCCATCTTGAAATCACCGTAGCCCTTGCCGTCAAACTCTCTCTCTGTCTCCTCCGGCGTCTTTCCCGTGCATGCACAATAAATGTCGATCAGATTACGGATACCCGGCTGCTCCTCACTGTATCGCACACAGCCTTCCGAATCTGTCACCGCACGTTTGAATTTGCGGACAATCGTGTCCGGGTCATCCATCAGATAAATGCTGGCATTCGGATTTTCATCCGACTTGGACATCTTTTTCTCCGGGTTCTGGAGACTTCTGATCTTAGCCCCCGCTTTCCCGATATAAGGCTCAGGAATTGTAAACACATCTCCGTAAACCGCATTAAACCGCTGCGCGATATCTCTGGTAATTTCCAAGTGCTGTAACTGATCCTTGCCCACAGGCACCACATCCGCCTGATAGAGCAGAATATCCGCCGCCATAAGCACAGGATAAGTAAAAAGTCCCGCGTTGATATTATCCGCATGCTTCGCTGCCTTATCCTTAAACTGGGTCATACGGTTTAATTCACCCATATAAGTAAAACAGTTTAGTATCCAGGCAAGCTCCGCGTGTCCCGACACATGGGACTGATAATAAAGACAGTTTCTTTCGGGATCAATCCCAGCCGCGATATAGAGCGTCAAGAGGTTTCTCGCCCGCTTTCTGAGTTCCGCCGGATCCTGCCTTACGGTAATCGAATGCAGATCCACCACCGAATAGAAACACTGATATTCATCACAGAGCGTCACCCAGTTTTTCAACGCCCCCAGATAATTTCCAAGCGTCAGATTCCCGGTCGCCTGCATACCGCTGAATAGAACCTTATCTCCATTTAACATAATCATTTTCCTCCCATACTTAAATAATATATCACCGCCCTCTGCTTCCGTCAAGAAAACGGTTGGTGTGTCAGCGCTTATCGCGTCTTCTGGCTCTGTTGATGCGTGCAAAAGAAAAGGACCGCTGACGCGATCCCTTCCGAGTTTCTACAGGTTTTACTTTCAGTTACATTCATTCTCACAGCCACAGGTAGCGCCGTTGCCGCTGAAAGGTCTCTGGTCGAAGCGGGGTTCAAAACGGGAATCCTCGCAAGGGCAGGGTTCCGGCTCCGGTCTGCCGCAGGGTGGCTCCGGCCTTGCACAAGGCGATTTCGGTCTTGCGGGTTCCTCACAGCCACAGCCGCTTCGGCCATTGTTCCCGCCGCAGAAAAGTAACAGAAGTATAAGCCAGCAACAATTCATAATGTTTCATCTCCTTTTTCTCTCATACCATATCCTATGCGAGAAAAAAAGGGTGGTTACTTCTTTAAAATTTTTTTGCGGATATAGCGGAAGGTTTTTTCCTCCCCCTGCTCGGCCAGCATATGAAGCAGAAATTCCAATAGACGCTTCGTCCTTTTATGAAGCGGAGGCGGCGTCTTGGAAGACTCATAGTAGGCCAGCGGATCCTGGTCTTTGTACGCGTCCCCGTGGTAAACCTTGCAGGCCGCAACCCGGTCCATAAACATCTCAGCCACATAACGCACAGGCATCGGCGCTGGCGCCATTCCTCCCTCAATCTCTTTCGAGCTGTAATCAATCCAGTACTCATAATGGTGCTTGTTGCGTCCCTTATGGTGGAGCCATGCGGAAGAATAACCGATATCTTCCCGTTCCGCGTTGTTGGGGCTTCTGTCTCCCTGGTAATATTTCGCACCCACCATGAACTCTGTCGGGCTGTATTTTGACAGATCATGAAGGAGTCCCTGTCTGTAAAGCCCCACACGAAAACACCCTTCCATAACCAGAATTTTATGATGTGTGATTGTCTTAAAATGTTCCCATGCCTTATTCATTACCCCTGCTCATCCCCTCTATTCTTTTTACTCTTTTTCCGGCTATTTTTTTCTGTCTCCACAGGCACATCCTTCGTTGCGCACAGCACAATCGTGCGGCCTGGCACACAGATTTCCTGTGAGGAAGCTGCCGTCTCCTCTATCTCAGGTATCTCCTTTCCCGTAGAAGCCGCATATGTCCACAGCTTACCCTTCGGAAGTTTCGGCAGTCCCAGATAGGCTGCCTGCCAGTGCATATTAACCGCAATATAGAAAAAGCGTTCATTCTCCTGTCCGTCTTCCCCCGCATAGAATCCGCAATACATGATTCCCATACACCGGCTGGCCGAACTGGTATCTGGCCTCCACGCCTCTCTCCCGTGAAAAGAAATATCCGGAAAGCCGCAGGAGAGAGTGTCTATTCTTCGAAGAGGCGTCCTGCCGTGCAGAATACGGTGCTCCTTGCGCATATCGATCATAAACTTCGTATAGGCAAGAAGTTCCTTTCCTGTCTCCGTATGGTTCCACTTGATCCATGCCGTATCGTTATCCTGACAATAAGGGTTATTATTTCCTCCCTGCGTATTTGCAAATTCATCTCCGCTGTAAAGAAGCGGCGTCCCCTGTGACATCAAGAGAATCGTAACCGCGTTTTTCATCTGCCGGAGGCGGAGCTCCTGAATGCTTTTCTTTCGGCTCTTTCCCTCCACCCCGCAGTTCCAGCTGCAATTATAATCCACACCGTCCTGATTGTTTTCCCCGTTTTCTTCGTTATGCTTGCGGTCATAGGACACCAGATCAACCAGACGGAATCCGTCCCAGCGGGCAATACTGTTGACCACACCGACCTCGTCTTTGCTTTCGCGCAGATGAAACAGAAACGAATTGATCATGTTATCGTCACCCTTGATAAACCGTCGCATATCATACAAAAAACCGTCGCTTAAGAATCCCTGATTGCGCTTCTTTGCGTTTCCCGCACAGGCACAGCAGTCTCCCGTAAGCAGCATCGTCTCTGAAAGCAGCGGCTCCCCCGCTATCAGATTCATGGGCAGCACCGCACTCATCAGATGAAAACCGTCGATGTGGTACTCCAGCACCCAGTATTTCAAGATATCCAGAATCTCTACCGCTCGTATCTCCGGCGGAAAATAGAACTGCATCGCCACGCCGATACCAGCCCTGTGAAAAGCCCGCACCATGTCTTTAAACTCTCCCGCCGCATCCTTACTGTGGGCGTAGGCGCTCTTCGGCACATAATAAAGTCCCGGCTGATATCCCCAATAATTGACGCGCGGTTTTTTCTTTTCCTTCTCCTCATCAGAAGGCAGCTCCTGCTTGTAGGAAAGAATCGCCTGCTCCATTGTCTGCGCCGTGTTTTCCGGCATAATCTCGTCGAACTCATAACAGGGCATGAGAAGTGCCATATTAATGCCGAGTTCCTGCATATACGGAATTTTCTCCTCCACACCCGCGTAGGTGCCCTTCCATTTCACGCCGGACGAACGATGTCTGGTAAACCCTCTCACATGAAGGGCATAAAGAAGCATCTCCTCAAAGGGAATGTGCATATTCTTGTCATCCGCCCAATCGTACGCCCCAGAATCAGGCTGACACCGGGGCAGATCTGATTTCGGCATACCATATCCGTAAGGATTGCAGACCCGTTTGCAGAAAGGATCCTGATATACCTCTTCCCCTCTGTAAAAAAGATAACTGCATGTCCTGTCATGATAGCCTGAAAGCAGCATGGAATAAACCGCTCCCACCCGGACATTTTCCGGAAACGGAATACGCACGCCATCTCGGTGTCTTCTGTCATAGAGAAGAATTCCCGCCTCCCCGACACCTTCGCACACCGCCGAAATACGCAGTCCCTCTTCCTCAAAGGATACGCCAAGCGGATAGATTTGCGTCCTGTCCACACTTTTTATACGAAATGTTTTCTGCATCAAAGCCTCCGTTCAATCAAGCCTATTTCCCGTTATACCGCTCTTTCGGGAATCAAAATTCAAGTCATTCTATATTATACATAATAGAAGAAGGCTTTTCAATCTAATTCAACGGTTTACCGAACAATTTATCATTGCCTAAGACGCCGATCTATATTATGATTGGTATAAAGAGCAATGCACAGACATTGGAACCCGGCATGTCTTTTCGAACATGCACTGCTAAACCGCACGGAGGGAAATTATGGACAAAAACGAAAAAAACACCACACAGGAAGAACTTGATAAGGAAGAAATGACTGTAGATCTGGAACTCGACGACGGTTCTCAGGTTACCTGCGCCGTAGTCACGATTCTGACCGTAGCAGACAGAGATTATATCGCTCTCCTGCCGCTTGACGAAACCGGCGAGAATGCGGATGGCGAGGTATGGTTCTACCGCTACAGCGAAAATCCGAAAGATCCCGAGGAAGAACCAGAACTCGGCTACATCGAGGACGACGAGGAATACGAAGCCGTTGCGGACGCATTTGATGAATTTCTGGACGCCGCCGAGTTTGATGAAATTGTCGACTAAAGCGAAGATAACAACGGGTTCAGAAACCGGGAGGGCGCATCCTTCCCGGTTTTTTTGTCATGGTAAACAAGACAAAGTTTATGCTTCGCTCTAGTCATTGCCACATAAAACATCCGCCTCTCCTCCTCAATCTCAGCCTGTGTTTTTGATTTGTCGGAAGGGATTTTCCCCTCGTTGCACTCCGGCACGATAACCGTTTGAAACTCCAGCCCCTTGGAGGCATGCATGGTCATAAGCTGCAGTCCCTCCGCGTTTTTTTGCGGCTCTTTTATTGCCTCCGCATACTGATCCATATATATTTTCATCTCCTGCACCGAGGAAAAGTTTCTGGAAAACGCTTCAAATTCTTCCCCGATCCGTATCAACTCTCCTGCCTTTTCCGATCCGTATTTCTCCCGCAGGAAAGTCTCGTATCCGATTACTTTTCGTATGTAATGAATCTGTAAATGCACTCGTTTTCCGGCCAGATTGTCTATATCCCGGTAAAACTTTTTCACACGTTCCTGTATCAGGGGCGCAGCCCCATAATAGCCAATCAACGCCTCCCGCTCCACTCTGGTCTCCGGCAGGCTTTCCCGCTTCATATATCTGACGGGCCGATTCATCACGCGCAGAAAATGCCGTCTTACATGATCTCCCTGACCAAGTGCCAGATACGCGCAGATATCCCGAATCACAAAATGGCTGAAACGGTTTTTCGGCCGTTCTCTCATCGTGTAAGGAATACCTGCTTCCCGCAGTGTCTGCGCCCAGAAACCGCATTCCAGATTCGTCCGGCAGATCATGGCACACGACGCAAGTTTCCCGTCCCTGTGTTCTTTCTCAAGCATTTCCACAACCGTTTTTCTGAGCGTATCCTCCGACTCCGCCCGGCAGATCTGCATCCCCGTTCCGTCCTCATGGGCTGAAAAAATCGCTTTAGGAATGCGGCTTTCATTCTCCCCTATTACTTTCGCCGCCGCTTTCACGATATCCCCATGACAGCGGAAATTCACATCCAGAAGAATCTGCTTCGCCTGCATGTAATCCACGAGAAACCGTTTCATGCTGGCGGGACTTGCACCCCGGAATCCATAAATGGACTGATCGTCGTCCCCTACCACAAAAAGATTGTTCTCTGGTGCGGCAAGCAGCCGGATTATTTCATACTGAATCGGGGAAATATCTTGAAATTCATCCACCAGTATATAGCGAAACTGCGCCTGCCACGCTGACAAGATTTCCTTGTCCTTTCGCAAAAGCCGAACACAAGCCGTCATTAAATCATCGAAGTCTAATTTGGAAATTTCGATAAGCCAGTCCTCGTATTCCTTATATAAGAACTGAAAATCTGCCTGCTCCATCTTTAGGAACTCCGATGTATTCTCTGTTCCAGGCTTTTCCGCTCCCTCTGTGCCTCCGTTGTGCCCTGACAGTTCTCTCTCCGCCGCCTTAATTTTATACCTGCTGACAGCCGTTAAGATTTCTTCTATGTCCTCCTCCTGTAAATAAGCAAATCTCTTATGATGGTGTATGATATCCCGAATCAGCTTTCTTTTTTCTGTTTCCGTAATAATGGTATACCCGCGATACTGCGCCGATTGTTTCAAGATATGATAGAATACTGCGTGAAACGTGCCAAACCGTACTGGAAGGTTTTCTTTTCCCATCAATCGGAAAAAGCGTTCCTGCATTTCAAGCGCGGCAGCCTTTGTGAATGTGATAACAAGAATATGGGCGGGATTGACGCCCTGTGATGTGAGAAGTCTCTGAATGCGGTGTACTGTGACAAAGGTTTTTCCGCTGCCGGGCCCGGCCAACACCATAGCCGGGCCGTCAGCATGCTCTATGGCTTCCTCCTGCCTCAGTGTGCAGGAAGGCTCACGCCTTCTCAAGCAATTCGATTCCTCTGCGGATTCTCGCAAGAGACTCTTCCTTTCCAAGAACCTCCATAAGCTCCGTCGCTCCGCCCGGCGTCATCTGCTTGCCGGAAACAGCGGTTCTTACAGGCCACATCACATATCCGTTTTTATATCCTTTTTCTTCCACATAAGCAGAAAGAACTGCATAAAGCGCATCGTTTGAGTAATCTTCCTGTGCCTCCAGACGCGGCAGAAGATCTTTTAAGACGGCGAGCGAGGTCTCCGCGTTTGTCTTCATCTTCTTATGCGTATACATCGCCACATCATAGTCTGGAAGCATATCAAAAAAGTCCACATGCTCCTTGATATCCGGGAAAATCTCAATTCGCGTCTTCACCATGGCGGCAATCTTTTTCAAGTCATATTCCTTCTTCACCGCATCTTTCAGATAAGGTTCCGCCATCTCATAAAAGCGGTCAAAATCCATCGCTTTTAAATATTCCCCATTCATCCACTTCAGCTTCGTGTAGTCAAACACTGCCGGAGACTTGGAAAGATGGTGATAGTCAAACCGATCGGTTAATTCCTTCAAGGTAAAAATTTCTTCGTTATCCTCGGGACTCCAGCCAAGCAGTGCAACGAAATTGACAATGGCCTCCGAGAGAAAGCCCTGCTCGATCAGATCCTCGTAGGAAGAATGCCCGCACCTCTTAGAGAGCTTCTGGTGAGACTCGTCCGTAATCAAGGGACAGTGCACATACTCCGGCACCTCCCAGCCAAAAGCGTCGTAAAGCCGGTTATATTTCGGTGAGGAGGACAGATACTCGTTGCCCCGCACCACATGGGTGATTCCCATCAGATGGTCGTCCACCACATTGGCAAAATTATAAGTGGGATAGCCGTCCGACTTAATCAGAATCATATCGTCAAGCTCCGCGTTATCCACCGTGATATCTCCGTAGATATCGTCGTGGAAGGTAGTCTGTCCCTCAGTCGGGTTATTCTGACGAATTACATAGGGCTTGCCTGCGGCAAGATTCGCCTCCACTTCCTCTTTAGACAGATGCAGACAGTGCTTGTCGTAGACGTTGATCTCCTTGCCCGCCACCGTCTGCGTCAGCGATGCCAGTCTCTCCTTATCACAAAAGCAATAATATGCCTCGCCTTTCTCGATCAGCTTTTTCGCGTATTCCAGATAAATACCCTGCTTCTGGCGGTCGCTCTGCACATAGGGACCTACACCGCCGTCCTTGTCAGGACCTTCGTCGTGCAAAAGCCCCGTGTTCTCCAGCGTGCGGTAAATGATGTCCACCGCTCCCTCCACATACCGCTCCTGATCCGTATCCTCAATGCGAAGGATAAAATCCCCGCCCTCGTGCTTCGCAATCAGATAGGCGTAAAGCGCCGTCCTTAAATTTCCCACATGCATCCGTCCCGTCGGGCTGGGGGCGTATCTTGTTCTTATTTTTTCCATTGTTGTCAATTTCCTCTATCTTCTACAATTTTTTATCGCAATTCGATCCGTCTATGCAAAGAATGCCGTTTCTTAGGCATTCTCTCGAGTGAAACGGAGTTGCGGCGCAACTCCTAGAACTTCTTAACGAGACAGCCTTTGCTGTCGAGTTTTAGAAGTTCTTTTCACTCTGTTCGACACGGTTCTGGTGCATACTCGGATCGGGAATCTTCTCGGGAGCCGCTTCCTTAAAGGAAGCAACCGCCTTCGCCGCCACAGGAATCGCAATGTTCGTACCCGCACCGGCCACACAGCCGCCGGGACACGCCATACCCTCGATCAGACAGCCGTTTTTCTTTCCGGCCTTGGCCAGCATCAGCATTTTTCTGCACTCGGAAAGACTCTCCGCATGCTCGATGTGTACCTCAACATCCGGGTAATACTCTCTCACGCACTCCTCAATGGCGCTTGCCACGCCGCCTGCCACACCGTAACCTCTTCCTGCGCCGGTTGCGCCCTTCAGCTCATCCATCGCCCTGATCTCGTCTAACAGGATGCCCTTTGCCTCAAAGATTCCCGTCAGTTCCTCAAAGGTGATAACAAAGTCCACATCCGAGCGGATCGTCCTGCGGGAAGCTTCCAGCTTCTTAGACGCACAGGGGCCGATAAATACCACTCTGGCATCGGGATGCTCCTCCTTGATCACCCTCGCCGTCGCCACCATAGGCGTCAGCGCGTTTGATATCTTATCAATAGTTTCCGGGAAGAACTTCTTGGCAAGCACCGACCAGGAAGGACAGCAGGAAGTCAGGCTAAACGGCAGCTTTCCCGTCGCAACCTCTTTCGCATAGTGCTCAGCCTCCGCAATTGCTCCCATATCCGCACCTAAGGCCGTCTCATACACATCATAAAATCCCAGCTCTTTCAACGCTGTTTTCAACATATCCGGCGTCACGTCCGGCCCAAACTGCCCGGCAAAAGCAGGCGCCACCTGAGCGATAATCTTCTCCCCCGTCTGCAGTGCGCGAATTAACTGGAAAATCTGCGACTTATCCGCAATCGCGCCGAAAGGACAGTTTACCATACACTGCCCGCAGGAAACACACAGCTCGTTATCAATCACCGCGCGCCCCTTCTCGTCATTTTTGATCGCGTTTACACCGCAGGCACCCGCGCAGGGCCGCACTTGATGGGCAATCGCGTCATAAGGGCAGACAGCCTTACATTTACCGCATTTGATACACTTTTCCGGGTCGATCACCGACCTGCCGTTTATCATGGAGACCGCACCTCTCGGGCAGACCTCACGGCAGGGATGCGCCACGCATCCCATACAGCGATCCGTCACATAATAGCTGTTTTCCGGGCAGGCATTGCAGGCCGAAGGAATCACCTGCATCAGCGGCGGCTCATAATACTTTTCGGAAATATTACTCTCCTCCAGCCCCTGCGTCAGATGCACCGGCACATTTTCCGGCCGCAGGGAAAGTCCCATGGCCAGACGGATTCTCTCTCTCACAATTGCTCGATCCCTGTAAATGTTCTCATACTCGGACTCTTCATAGTCCACAATCTTATAGGGCAGCGCCTCAATATCATCCTTTAGATTCTCCGATTCATAGGCAAGGTGCGCCACCTCTTTAAAAATACGTCTTCTGTTCTTCCGAACCTGCGTATCAATTCCTCTCATAATGCCTCCGTTCATACAATCCCCGCAGTGCAGACTAAAAAAACCTTCTTTTTCCTTTTTTTGCCTGCGCACTGCTCATTGCCATCACGGATATTTTCCCACAAAGTCTTACGGAAGTCAATCATTCTGAGGAAAATCCCGGAGAGAGTCTCTGAACAGGGAAGATCAGCGCCGTCTCCTTCTCAGCCAGACCACAAGCCCTGCTGCAAGGGTCGCCAGCGGAATCACAATCACGCAGAGAACAGCCGCAAGATAAGCTGTCTGCGCATTAAATACCAGATTCGGCATGGAAAGGCTCTTGACAGGTACCGCTACCGAAGATTCATGTTCCGCCAGCATACTTATCATACTACTGAAAAGCTTCACATTATTGCCCGGCGCCATATCGTCCGCAAGGCTGGTAAACAGGCTCTCTCCTCCTACTACATAGGCATGGGAAACACCGCCGTTCTCCGTGCTTTTTTCCACCTCCACGCTGACGGTAAAGGGACCGTCAATATCGTTCGCGCCTTTGCTGTAATCGCTGTTGTCCGTGATATCTACCTTGGAAAATGCGCTGCTGCTTGTGGTTAAGAGCGGCGTATAATGGATGTCGTCCTTCTCTTCATCATAGGAAAGTCCCTTGGAAAAAGGAGCAAATACCAGTCCGTCCGCCAGCGGAGCCGTTACTTCCGCAGAGACAATCTCCGGGAACAGATAATACGGATTCTGGTAATAATAATTGCGGTCCTCCTCCACGATTGTGCCGTCCACCTCCGTTATCCCGTAAAAATCCAGAATGCTTTTAAAGTTTGCCATCTCTCCCTCTGCCATGGTCGAGATGATCAGTGCATTGCCGCCCTTTTGCAGATAGGCAATTACCTTTTCGGCATCCTCCTTCGAGTAGTCGCTGGTAGGGGCATTCAAAATAACACCCTGCGCATCCTCCGGGATTTCATCCACCGAGTAAAGCATCAACGTTTCGCAGGCTGCATTTTCCTTTGTTATGGTATTGACAAACTTTTCCTCCAGTTCCAGCTCGCCGTGTCCGCCAATGGCATAAAAGACCGGCATGTCTTCCGTGGTGACATAGGCCAGTGCCGAGACGGTCTGCCCTTCTCCGTCGTAGCCCGTAGTCTGGTAACTGTAAGTGGAATAGTCCATTTCATAAGTGTAAATATCCCCATAATCCACCACTGTGCTGCGCCGATCTCCCTCAACGATCAGACTGCCGGAGGACGGCTGCACATCCGTGTAATTCTGATAAAAATTCGGATTCTTTGCCGGGCTGACATACTTGATCTTAATATGTGTCGACTGATCCGCCATCCGCTCAAGCGTTTTTGAAAAATCTGCATCCCCAGCGCCTTCCTCCGCCAGCACATAAATCGTGATGTCCTCGGACAACCCGGAAAGAAACGCCTTCGTCTCATCCGTAAGCGCATAAAGCCTGTTTTCTGTCAGATCAAAAGAAGAATACTGCTCCGGCACATAATTCAGCCCGAGATTGACCGCTACGACTGCCGCAATGGCCAGCAAAATTCCCGTGACACTGTACGCTCCCACTTTCAAGCCGCCGCCGGAAATATTATAGCGGCGTTTCTGAATGGTCTGAGCCGTACAAAACAGCGCAAGACTTATGGCTGTCAGATAATAGACCACCGCCTCCAGTTCAAAATAGCCGGAGGAAAGTGTGTCAAACCGACTGACCATATCAAAGCAGGACAAAATCTTCCCGATCACCGTGGTTACCGCAGAAGTGCCCGTGCTGGTAAGCAGATTCGATATGCCCGGCATAATATAGCCGAGAAACAGCGCGCCAAAGGAAAGCACCGCAGCAATCACCACGCTCTCCGTCAAGGACGACAGAAAAAGTCCCACAGCCAGCGCAAGACACCCGTACAGAAAAAAGCCAAGAAGCGAAGCGTAGGAAACACCCAGCTGAAAATCCCCGCCCTGCATAAGAAAGAGTGGCAAAATCCCCATAAACGCCGTCGGCAGAAAGAGCACCGTCGCAAGCGCCAGATATTTTCCAAGTACTATCTTTCCCACCGAGACAGGCGCTGTCAAAATCAGCTGATCCGTCTTATTTTTCCGTTCCTCTGAGAGCGTTCTCATGGTGAGGATCGGTATCGTCACAATAAACGTAAACACAATGCTCTGCAGCACATAAGCTATGGTCGGATAACCCATGAGCATGTTATAAACAATAAAATACAGTCCCATCACAAAGAGATTGACCGCCACGAAAAGCCAACCCGTGAAGGAACAGAAATAGGATCTTAACTCTCTTTTATAAATTGCTCTCATCGGTCTCCTCCTCTCCGCTTTCCTCTTCTTCCTCCGGTGTCTCTTCGTTCTCCGTCAGCTCCAGGAAAATATCTTCCAACGATTTCTCCGACCGATGCATGGACAGGATCGGCATGCCTGCCCCAGCCAGCGCGACTGACAGTGACTTTCGGATATCCGTGTCCTCCTTCGTCTCTATATGAATTAAAATACTGCCTTCTTCGCTGCCATTCTCAAACATGTACTGTTCTATTTCCTCCATCTGTTCCAGTACAGCTTCCGCCTGCCCGCGCTCCCCGATCACCGTCACCGCAAGCTCCGCCGTACCCTGCATCATTTTCTGTAATTCTTCAGGAGAACCGCTGGCTGCCAGCCTGCCCTTAGATATAATCAGAATGTGATCACATACCGCACTGATCTCGGAAAGAATATGGGAGCTTAAAATCACGGTATGCTCCCCCGCAAGCCCCTTTATCAGATCCCTCATCTCTATGATCTGCTTCGGGTCAAGCCCCACCATAGGCTCATCCAGAATCAGCACCTTCGGATTTCCCACAAGTGCCTGCGCAAGCCCCACTCTCTGCTTATACCCTTTGGAGAGATTTTTGATCAGCCGGCGGCTCATATCCGATAACGAAAGCCGTTCCTCCAACGCTGCCACCCGCTCCTTCCGCTCCGCCTTCGGCACCTTTTTCAATTCCGCCGCAAAGAGCAAAAACTCCCGCACCGTCATATCCGGATAAAGCGGCGGAACCTCCGGCAGATACCCGATACAGGCTTTCGCTGCAATCGCCTCCTTCAAAATATCATGCCCGTCGATCACAACCGATCCACCGTCAGCCGCAATATATCCTGTCATCACATTCATCGTTGTTGTCTTGCCTGCGCCGTTTGGACCAAGGAAACCATAGATTTTCCCTTCCTCCACTGTAAACGACATACCGTCTACCGCCACATGGCCGCCATACCGCTTGACTAAATTCTCTACCTGTATCAAAGCATACTCCTCCCTTTTTCGAATCCTCCATACGAGGAATGCCGTATTTCAGGCATTCTCCTGTGTGAGAAAAGTCTGCAAAGCAGACCTAGTACTTCTTAACGAAGTAGCCTCTGCTGCTGAGTTTTAGAAGTACTTCTCACACTAATATACTGGTAAAATGTGTCTCTATTCGTATCAAATTGTGAATATTCTGTGTCTTCCCACACTACACACATATGTGATTATAACATACTATATTATTAAAAAATACATGAAATTTGTGTGCCTGTTCTTCCGGCGCACCATTAGAAAGGATGCATTATGAAGGATTATCTTTACAGGGAACCCTGCGATGATTTCCCTATCGCAATGGCCTATGTCCCCTGGCAGCGCTTCAATGGGATCTGCGAAAATCTGGAAAAAGGGTATTGTGACGGCACCGTCTTTCCTGAACTTGACAAACCTTTTACAGGAAGGAGATGTTGTAACGGATGAATACACAATTTACAGGTGAGCAGGAAAAGCTGCTCCACGATATCGGAATCTTAAGCTTCGTTGTTATCGAACTGTCCCTCTATCTGGACACCCATCCCACCGACCAGAACGCCTTAAAATATTTTAACCATTATAATCGTCTGGCAAACCAGGCCAGACAGGAATACTCCGCCAAGTTTACACCTCTCACCATTTCCTGTGCAGATGTGTCGGCGTGTGACGACTGGAAATGGGCATTGGCGCCTATGCCCTGGGAAGGAGGCTGTAATTAATGTGGAATTATGAGAGAAGATTAGAGTTTCCCGTAAACATCAAGGAGGCCAACGCGGATATCGCACAGGCCATCATCAGCCAGTACGGCGGCCCTGACGGAGAGATGGGCGCTTCCATGCGCTATCTGTCCCAGAGGTACGCGTGCCCTTACCGGGAGGTGGCGGGAGTGCTTACGGACATCGGTAGAGAAGCCCCTGAAATGTTCCATCTCAGGGGCCCCAGCTTTTTTTAGCGGTTTACCCTGCGGACAGTTTACGCTTTTTGCAACCGTGTAGCTCCATTTGAGGGGGAGCAGGTTCAAATACACGTCAATATGGTCTTTGTCATTCACAACCATTTTATCTAAGATTTCTTTGTAAAAATCATCTTCATATTCCACACCATTGATAAGCTCATTCATGGCTTCTGTAATTTCATCAACAAGCTCTTGCTGTTTTTCTATCATCTCCCTTTGTTTGTCTATGCTACCTATCACGGATTGCAGTTCAGCAATCTCATTCTCACATTTTGCTTTTGCTGCTGAAAATTCATCTCTGGTAATATCGCCAGATGTATAAAGGTCAATGAGGTTTGTGCGCTTTTGTTCAATGGCTTTTATCTGCGATTTTAGTTTCTCACTATCTGTACCTGCGGTATCCATTGCGATAATAGACTGGATAATAGCAAGCAGATTATTAGTGATTTTCTCCTTATTGTATTTTAAGCTGCTCGTGACAAGGTACATGATGTGGGTTGCATCTTCGTTGCGTATACTAAGTCCACTGCATCCAACTTGATTCCCTGCTTTGTCCACATGAGGGCTTCCATGCCTTGCAGCTTCAAGACACCGCCACGCCTTATAGCGGCTTCCATTTTTTCGGGTTTTATATCTCGCCACATAACTTGAACCGCAGCATCCGCATTTGATTTTCCCAGAAAATGGATAACGGTTGCTGTGTTTCGCTTTTCCCTCCTGTGAAAGCGATTTTTCATCCAAAATGCGGTTTGCCTTATCGAAAAGCTCACGGGAGATAATCGGCTCATGATGGTCTTTGATAATCACAAATTCCTCTTGCCCGAGGTTTACTTTCTTCTCATGGGATAAAAAGTCTGGCGTATAGGTTTTCTTCTGCACCAAATCACCACAGTATTTTTCATTGCGGATAACACGGAGAATGACTGTGTTCTGCCATTCTTTTACACGCATGGGCTTAATGCCCTCCTCCCGAAGCTCACGGGCAATCACATGAGTTCCTTTCCCCTCATTTACAAACTTATGGAAGATCAGACGGACAACTTTTGCCCCATCCTCATTAATATACATTTTGCCGTCTTTCACATCGTAGCCAAGCATACTCCGCCCAAACACAACTCCCTGCTCCATCTGGCGTTTCTGCCCCCATTTCACACGCTCGGAAGTCTTACGGCTTTCCTCCTGTGCAATCGAGGACATAATGGCAAGGCGAAGCTCTGCATCGCCGTCTAAAGTGTTGATGTTATCGTTTAGAAAGATAACACCCACGCCGTGCTTTTTGAGGTCGCGGGTATAGAATATACTATCAAGGGTATTCCTCGCAAAACGGGAGATTTCTTTTGTTACAATCAAATCAAAATCACCGTTCTTTGCACATGCAATCATGCGGTTAAACTCTTTCCGTTTTTTCGTATTTGTACCAGAGATTCCTTCATCTGCGAACACTTCATAAAGCTCCCAATCGGGATTACGCTCTATATACTGTCTGAAATAACGCTGCTGGCTTTCAAATGAATTTGCCTGGTCTTCATTGTCC
The DNA here is from genome assembly GCA_910575775.1 of Lachnospiraceae bacterium. Taxonomy (GTDB): domain Bacteria; phylum Bacillota; class Clostridia; order Lachnospirales; family Lachnospiraceae; genus UBA3282. Next base: position 112,713 of record CAJTEY010000011.1, read on the forward strand.
GTAGATACACGGCAGTATGCGGCAACCTTTTTCTTTGTGTGCTGTATCTTCCTTTCTTGATTTAGCGTTTTGTATTTATCTATTGACATAAGAATATCTCCTTTCCCGACAATCCCTTGCCGTATTTTCAGTATAGTTAGTTGAAAATGGTATGTCGAATGTACAAATTTGAATACAGAACATAAATTACACATTTCTGTAAATTACAACTGTATTCATGAGCAAGTAACGAGAGTGGAGATCCTGCCCCGTTTTATCGGGCAATGCGAATATCCTCTGCTTTCTCACACTTGACTATGTAAAAACGTCAAGCGGTTATGCCTGACGTTGCTTTTTTCTAATTTAGACGATATTGTTTTTCAAGCTCAAGCAAACAGCGTTCCCGCTGTGATGCGGTCAACAGATTCCGTTTTTCTAATGATAAAAGGATTGACCTTTGAAAATTCATAAGAAATGCTGCGTGTTCCTGCTCATTCAATTCTGGAACAGGCTCACCAACATACCTAAATTCTCTATGCTCCAACAGGCAGCACCTCCCTCATTCTCAATGTATGAGCGAATGATTGTACCATATAACGAGGGGGCTAATCCTTTTTTTGAACGCTGTCATCATGCAGCGGAAAACATTCATGAGCAGGTAAAGAAGCCGAGAGCCTGCCCTGCTTCATCGGGCATTATCATTAGAAATGATAAGTACGGGTCATATGCCGCCCTGCTCCAATAGACCGCCCTGCATCTGGCTTTATGATAGAAAGCATTTTCTATTTGTCCCCGACACCCCGAAAATGCTGATGTGTGATTACGCAAGGAAAATCACCAAACGGTCAGCAGCGAACTGACGCCACGGGAGTTGCACCCCAACTGTCGGTCTGACAGAGCCGCCCCATTGCCTGCGGCGGATTGGTTACCGCTCGGACTGTGGCTGGACGGGAGTATCATTGTCCTCTTTGTGTGTCTTGGCGGAATCGGGAGCTGCCCGATATTTTCAGTCGGTATTTTCCGCTTGCCGTCTTTCGGCGGGTCATGGCGTACCGCTGTACACGCTTATGCTTATTTCAGTCACAAAGAGAATGTATTTGGTGAATGGTTATTCGGTTGTCAAAGAGCCGTCCCATTTTTGCCATAAAGGAAAACAGGTAAAAGGATTTTTAAACCCCTTCACCTGTTTGCTCACTTAACCGCCACAACACAAAGCAATTATTTCATAAATTTTTTTATCGCTTTTAATGCCGCTTTTACAGAACACTGGACAGCTTGATATTTGCAGCCCTCCAACTTCACAATCTGCTCATAGGTCAGCTCCCCGAAAAAGTACAGCTTCAGCCTGCGCCGCTGCACTTCGGGAAGTTCGGAAACCGCCCTATGTAGCTGCTCGTATTCGATGCTCTCTGAAACAATATCCTCAATCCGTTCTGCTTTATAAAAAGCTTTGTCATTCAGCGTTTCATCAGTCAGCTCGGAGTGTTCAATGTGCCTGCTCACCCTGTTCAGATGGGATATGTCCTCAAGCTCAAATCTGTCAAACGTCTGGTACAGCATTTCATCAATCTCAATATTCTGCTGCTTTCCACGCCCGTCCTTAAAAGTCTGCAAATAATGTCCCTCGGTTATCGTCAAAGTGTACGGGTTATACTTGTCCTTTTTTCGGTTTGGATGCTTTTTAAGCATTGTAATTTCCTCCAATCAATCTGAATTTTTTGAAAATCCAGATTGAAAGGCGTAGAACGGCATCCCACGTTAAAAATAGCCCTGCGGCATGTTCTAACAAAAAACGACAAAAGAAAAACCGCAAAGGCTGTCACGCCCTCATGGTTTATAGATATATTGGTTCTTATATATAGAGATTTAACTTCTACTTCTTGGGTAGAAAGCCCCCTTGCACTGACAAGGATTTTTTTAACAGGCTGTCCACCCATCCCCGATATGATATATATAAACGAAAATTGCTATTTGCAGGCAATAAAAATCCCTCCAAACTTGAAACAGGTTTGGAAGGACTTCTATTTTTGGCATGGAAACCTGCTAACAAAAGTCAAGACTTTTTAGCAGGTTTTCATGCTCCTTGTTACGCAATAGGGGCTGAAAAAGCATTGATATAAGCGGCTTTGCGGGTGCGTTTTCCGCGCGGCAAGGGTTTTATACCTTTTCCCTCAAAAAGCGCCTTTCTACTGCGTAACAAACCTGTGGTAATTATCCGAGAGAGCATAAACCGCCTATCTTGGATTTCCCTATGTTGGAAAAGCCTACGTTGGAAAATCCAACGCAATTAAATAAAAATATAAATAACTAAAGAAATACCAAATACGGATTTAATCAAATACCCATTCCCTTCCTATCCGTTCCCTAACCCCTCTCCTTTTGGGCAAGGCAAAGCGGCAGAGCCACCGGAATGGAAAAGAACGGAACGGAAACGGCAATATAAAAAGATCGTTTGTTATGTTACGCAGTAGAACCTCATTTTTAAGGGTGGGAGTAATACCTTACCCCTGCCCTTATTACCGCTGTAATGCCGCTTAAATCAAGCGAGAAACACACTTTATTGCGTAACATTCCATAATGGATAAAGAGCGTAAGCGTTTTATCCGATTGCGCTCTCTTGGCTTTGCTACTACCTGTCAAAACGTAATTGCAGGATAGCTTTGATAAGCTGTGCTTTCAAACGGTCTTGAATATCGTCGTTAATATGTCCGCGATAAGTAGACAGATATTTAATCCGCGCTGTGTAATGTCGCAGTACCGCGTCTATGGCTTCCGGCTCGCCGGCAACAGCTTTCTCAATGGTTTCAAAAGGTATCAGTTTCTTATTCCTCATGTTTTGTTTCCTTCAGTTCTTTTCTTAACTGCTTCAATGCCGCCAGTTTCCAGTAATTGACTGTACTTCTGCTTCTTCCGTACTCATTCCCGATTTTTCTTTCGCTGTAACCGAGGAAGAAATTCATCAGCAGAACAGTACGCCTTTGTTCTGACAGATTCGCTAATGCATCGGCTAATCGTTTACTTGTAACGACAACTTCTTTCCCTTGCACGACAAAAACAGTCGGCTTCTCATAAACATACTGCTCAAAATTGTTGTCGGTTGCAAACAGTTCAAAAGACGTTTCTGACATCAGATAGTCAAGTGATACTTCATGCTTCAGTTTCCGCCTCAAATCGCGGTATGCGCTGATTGCCGCGTTGCGGAGAACGATTTTACAGAACGCGGCAAAGGCATATTCGATATGCTCCATGAATTGTTCAGAATACTTCATCATAACTCCCCCCTTTCTTCCCAGTAGGGGGCTATTACAACAAACGCCCATGCAGGCATAAAACCGCATAGGCGTTTGGTAATATGAGTTATTTAAGTAATTACGATGATTTGTGTGTTCATCTCTATGACCGGAATATACCGTTGCAGAAAACAGGATTTTTTTGACAATCTGCTATTCGTGATAACTGTAATCAACATGACGGCTACCTCCCGAAGCCGCCATAATAAAACAGCGGCTTAGTCTAAGCCGCCGCATTAAGAGCATAGAAGTACGTCTGCTGTACGACGGCTTTTTTTCTTTTGCCGTCGTCCGGCAGATTTACGCAGATGTTAAATTGTTTATACATAAGAGTATTTCTTCAAATCGTTGTAAATTCGACAATTAAAGCTGTTTTTTATTGAAAAGGCGAATGGCAATCAGCACCCCTAAAATGGATAAGGCAATGGAAATAACAGCAGGTATCATAAATTCTGCCGGAACAGCTTCGCCGGAAATCAAATCTATATTTTTTGAAGTTAAAATGAATGGATTGAATTTCGCAATCGGTTCTATCATTCCGAGCAGGGATATTATGGCGACAATGCCGCCTGTAAAGAGTATGCTTGTGAAAGTCTGTCTGAATATCACGCACCCAATCATTAAAATACTCAAGTACAAAAAGCCGACTATCCAAAGGGAAACTGCCGCGAAAGCAACATTTGAAAGGCGGTTATCATTCCATAAAAGGGCTGTATAACCGTATGTCGCAGCATATCCAATCCAATAACTGATTGTCATAAGCGCGGCGGCTACCGTATATTTTGCAAGGATAACAGCTTTACGGGATAATCCCTTCGTAACCATTAAAACTAAGGTTCCTTTGGAATATTCATTTGACAGACAACTCCCAAACAAAATGATAAATGCACTGAAACCAACGCCGGAAATGTTCTTGTAAAATTGCTTCCATGCGTCCAAAGCGACTGGTTCAGAGGTCATTTCCATATCTGCGGCTAAAGCCGATAATATTTCCGGCATAAACTTTGCGAGAAACGCACTCATAATACCAAAAGTCAGAAAAACTGTGAACAGAATAAGGAAACGATAGTTCTTCATATTTTCCGTAAACTCTTTTTTTATAAAAGCAATATATCCACTCATTTCACTACCTCCAAAAACAGACTTTCAAGGGACGGCTCCATAAGTTCTATTTTTACGGGATAAATCCCTGTTTCCGCAAGTACGCGAAACAATAATTTTTGCACACTTACCATATCTCGGCTATGTAAAATAAGTTCCCTGTTATTTTCTTCGGAATGAAGCAGCAATGGCTCTATGGATTTTTGTTTTTTGAAAAGCCGTAAATCTTGATCCGCCGAAAATTCTAAAAGCAAGCTGTCATGTCCATGTAAAGCCTTAATTTCTGCAAGTGTTCCAGTAATAGCGATTTTTCCCTCATTCAAAAAGGCTGCATGGCCGCAAACGCGCTCCACATCAGAAAGAATATGCGTGGAAAATAACACCGTTGTCGTTCCGCTGATTTTATAAAGAATATCCAAAATCTCTTTTCTTCCTACGGGGTCAAGCGCGCTTGTCGGTTCATCACAAATCAGTAATTTGGGCTGTGTGAGCAATGCCTGTGCAATTCCTAATCGTTGTTTCATACCGCGAGAAAATCCGCCGATTTGCTTTGTTGCACTGTTTAGCCCGACAAGGGAAAGGAGTTCATCACTTCTTTTTGAAATTTCGGTTTTTGATAGACTAATGACTTCTCCGCATAGCTTTAGATACTGTATCGGCGTCATATAGTTATAAAATTCTGGAACGTCCGGCAAATATCCAATATATTGATTTGTTCTTGTCTGTCCAAAACAAACAGGCTCATTGCAGACATGGATTTCTCCCTTGTCGGGCTGTAATAGTCCCAACACCATTTTCATAGTCGTTGTTTTGCCAGCACCATTTTTTCCTATGAAGCCAAAGATACTTCTCTCTGGAACAGACAGATTAAGATTGTCAATGATTTTCTGCTTTCCAAAACTTTTTGATAAATTTTGTATTGTGAGGACGTTCATTCGTTCTCCCCCTTTCCAAAGACAAAATAAATAATCGGTCCAAAGAGCAAAAGGACTACAACAATTACAAGCCACATGGTTTTGTTTCCAAAGCGATAGTGTGGGTGTCGTAGAATGTGTCTTACTGCTGCTACTGCAAGAGCAATGTCTATCAGCAGAACGGGAACAAGTAATGGCAGAATTTCAAATAGCGTGTTCAATATTTTTACCTCCTATCTTATCGTTTCAATAATATTATCATAATGATAATATAAAGTCAATAGAAACCGTCCCTCTGATTTGGGACGGTCATTTTATTCCCTCACGGGTTTAATACCCCGATGCTTGCATCGTTCTGAAAAAGGAAGCCAGGATCGGATACCCCGTATGCTTACATCGGGGTGGTTCATTTATCTGTATTTTCTGCCGGAGATACGATTACGCCTATCGTCCGCAGCTTGCGCTCCGAGTTGGGTTCATTTCTTTTTACTGCGCTGATTATTTGAGAAATACTTGTTATAAGAGAAGTCAATTCATCATCAGAAAGATATAGTGGGGAAAGAGAAAATCCCGTCATATCTTTTTTGATATTAATATTCGGAGAGTGGCAATATTCCTGAAACTGTTTTGCAAACCCAATGAAATATTGCATGAAATACTGCATATAAAGTTCGCCGGAATTTTTCTCGACGATTGTTTCTATATCGCTGCTGAGGTTGTGTGCCAACGAATAAGTTTTTTCTACCGTACCGCGTACCTGTGTTTCTTCCACCACCTGTAAAATACCGTCGCTTAACATTTTTTTAAGATGCCGGTATAAGGTAGCTTGGGGAATGTCGGTATAAATATCGGCTAACTGTTTCGCAGTTGCTTTTCCCTGTGAATGTATTTCAAGCAGTAATTTACATTTCACCGGATTTGTAATGCAATCCATAAGCCTATCTGTCATCTTTCACCCTCCTGCGTTGATATATGAAAATATTATCATTTTGATACTAAAAAGTCAATCGACACTTTGATATAGCGCAATTAAAAATATGGAACATTTTTTCGGTGTAGGTTTGGTATTTTTCAAAATCCTCCGTAGTAGGAAGTAGGAAAATTATTTCTTAAACTTTTCTAAAATCTTCGGCAAAATCGCCTTGTCTGGTGTAGTAGGTAGTGAAAGAAAAAAATCGTAAAGCGGGTAGGAAAACCGCTTGCAAACGTCTTGTTAGCGAAAGGGGGCTACTCATGGAAAACAGGAAACGAAACGCGCAAATCATTATTCGGGTAATAGAAGAAGAACGGGCGTTGATTGAAGAAAAAATGCGGCAGATACCGACGCTCAATCTTTCTGCCTACGCTCGAAAAATGCTCATTGACGGGTACATCTTCACGCTTGATTTGCAGGAAGTCAAAGGGCATACGGCGCAGCTTCAGAAAATCGGCGTGAACATCAATCAGATTGCAAAGCGTATCAACGAAACCGGACGAATTTACGCAGACGATATGGACGAGATTAAACTTGCCATGGAAGAAGTTTGGCGATTGGAACGGCGGCTGCTTCTGCAATTCAAGGGCTTAACGAAATGAGGCTTTGGGATACTTCCTGGATTCTCGGAGTTAACATGACGAGGTTGGTACCTTCACTCCGAGAGCCTCATATATTTTTGCCTGCTTATTGAGAAGTTCTCCAATCCTTAAGGAATGGT
>CAJTEY010000012.1 GCA_910575775.1 Lachnospiraceae bacterium
AAAGAATAAATTACTATACTTCATGACAACGGCAAAAATCGCTGCACTCCAGCAAATACAAGGGATACAGCGATTTTTTAAATCTCCAACAGTCAAAGATGGGATTATATTTGCATTTTTGTATTTTGTCAAAGGGGAATTTTCATCATCCTATTTTCTTTGCCTTTCCCGCGATTTTCCGCTTTATCCTCTGCCACCTGTTTCTCCTGTCCCGCATCCCGTTTCCCGCATAGATTCCACGCCAACATGATCTGAAGATAAAGCCAGTGCAGAAAAGGCGGCAGCATCAAAATCTCACTGACAAGCGGAGCCCATGAAAAATGGGCAAACAGGGCTTCGCCAAGAGGCAGTGCCGCCTCCGCATAGCTGTCCGTGCTCAACCATGAAAATATGTATAATATCATAATATAAAACAAGTGCAGCGCGATCCACGGAGTCAATCCGAAAGCGTTCAGCGTGCGATATACCTTCCGTTCCTTTTCTGACCGCATGAAATCTTCCAAGGCAAAAAGCGCGACACCGTATAAGATGATTCCCGGAAAAGCCAGCGCCTTTTCTACTTCGACCGCGCTCTCTTTGATACTCTGCCCCCACTGATTCGGACATTTCCCCGCTCCGCCAGCATGGCGGCGAGTGTGCCACCCAAGGAGCAACCATATAACGTAAAAGTTTTCCGACAGCTTTGGGATAGCTCTTTTTCCCAAATCCGTCATATGTTACCTTAGCTTTTTTTGTACCGCTTCAGCTTTTTACGGCATGCTGCCTTAATTCCAGTGCAGAAAGCCAGTACCAGAAAAGCCGTTGCAACTGCAATAGCCACACTCTGTAACGTATTCATCCTTATGTTCCTCCGCTTCCTTCCGCCACAAGCGTCTTCAGCGCCTGATAGCTTTCATTGCTGACCGCATGCTCCATCTCACAGGCATCTGACGATGCCGTTTTCGCGTCCACGCCAAGTTCCGTCAAAAGCTGGCAGAACGTATTGTGCCGTTCATAGGTTTCTTCCGCAATCCGCATACCCTTTTCCGTCAGGTGGACTTCTCGCGCATCACCCATGAGGATATAGCCTTCCTCCTCCAGCGCCTTCAAGGACACGCAGACAGTCGGCCGTGAAACGCCGATCGCCCTTGCAATATCCGCCCCGTGCACGTCCTTATTTTGGGAAAGGATATAGATTGTTTTCAGATAATCCTCCACCGATTTTTTCTGTTTCAAGCCTCCACCTCCTTCTGTCCTGTTTTCTCTATGTCAAAAATATTCTCTTTCTTCCATGTTATTATGTTGCAGTTCAGCCTTGCCAAACTGTAACGTTATCAACCATTCAGAACCCGTTATTTTCCCCATTTCTGTGCGGGTTTTTGCGCATCTCAAATTTCAGTTTTCATTCTTCTCCCGTCTTGCAAACAGCCCCTTTTTCTCATACGGCGCCCAGTTCACGCTCATTACATCATACCCTGCCTCCGCAATGACTTTACGCACCGCCTCATTGATATGCGCCTCACACATACCGCACGCCATCCCGTCAATACCCACTGTGATCTTAACCATAAAACATCCCTCTCTTCTCTCTGGTTAGTAAAATCTAACCATTGATTTTCAAAAATGCGGCGCACCTGTCAGTGGCCGCTGATAAAATTTGATAACACCCTTTTTGCCGTCAGACCTTGCGCCGCCCTCCCTAAAGTGTTAGGATGATAGTTAACGACATTAGAAATTTCGTTTTCGGCCTTGCGGAAGCTACCGTATATGAATTCTGCAAGAGGCAGAAACAGAAATTTGTTATGTCGTTTACTATAGCTCACGGGCGGGATTCCGTTCCGGAAAGGAGTACAGTAATACCATGAGTTATATCCGGCACAAAGCCGAGGAATCCCTTGAGGATTACCTCGAAACAATACTGATTTTGAGCAGCCGCCTCTCTGTGGTGCGCTCCATCGACGTGGCGACCGAGCTGAATTTTTCAAAGCCGAGCGTGAGCGTCGCCGTGAAAAACCTGAAAAACCGCGGATACATCACCGTTTCAGAAGAAGGGTTTCTCCATCTGACGGAAGACGGACGAAAAATCGCGGAAAGCGTCTATGAACGCCACACCCTGCTGACGGACTGGCTGGTCCATCTCGGCGTTGACCCCGTAATCGCGGCGGGCGATGCCTGCAAAATGGAGCATGACATCACACCGGAAAGCTATGAAGCAATGAAAAAATGCATCCTGTCCATTTTAGGGCGTGGCTAAAGCACGGAAATCGGCATCGCCAGCTTTAACGCACAGGAAAAGTCCACCAGCCGGTTCGCCATAAAAAGGCAGGCCGCCATCGCCCGTGCCCAGAATCAGTGTTTCTTCATATTTATAAACCTTCCTTTATCTTTAAGTCCTTATTTTCGCAAAGTTTCCGGCTTTGCCGGATGGCAGGCTCCATTCATGGCGCAGCCCGCGCACCCACAGCCACAGGATGATTTTCCTTTTCTCTTACCGCGTATCATACTGACAAGAATCGCCGCCGCCACGAGAACCAAAACCGCACTGATGATGATTGTCGCCATATTTTCCATAAGCCATGTAAGCATCGAAATCCCTCCTGTTTCCCTGTTACAAATCTAAAAACGAAACCCGGCGCCCCGTATTATGGCGGGACGCCTTTAGAAACGCTTTCCGCGTCATTACTTCGCCATTTTCAGTTTCATATTTGTTGTCAGTTTTGTTGCCTCTTTATACGGTCTGAACAGCATATAAATCATGCCGCCAAGGATTACGATAGCTGCAAGCAGACCAATGACATTCAGGTTTCCTGTAAATGCCAATCCAATCTGGTAAACCATCAGCGCCACCGCATAAGCCAGTCCGCACTGATACAGAATCGCAAACCATGTCCATTTCGCATTGTTCATCTCCCGCTTGATGGCGCCGATTGCCGCAAAGCAGGGCGCACACAGAAGGTTGAACACCAGGAAGGAATAGCCCGCAACCTGACTGAAGTTTGCACCAATTTCAGGCCATCCACCCGGATAGAGGATACCCATGGTGCCGACGATATTTTCCTTTGCCACAAGTCCCGTGATGGAAGCCACTGCCGCCTGCCAGTTTCCCCATCCAAGCGGTATGAAAATCCACGCAATCGCACTGCCGACCGCCGCAAGGAGCGACTGATCCATCTCCTCCTCACCAAGCATCCGGAAGCCTTCCGCAGTAAATCCAAAATAAGTCGTAAACCATATCACGATAGTGGAAAGCAGGATGATCGTGCCCGCCTTCTTAATGAAGGACCATCCGCGCTCCCACATGGAACGCAGCACATTACCCACCGTGGGCATATGGTAAGCCGGAAGCTCCATAACGAAAGGAGCCGGGTCGCCGGAGAACATCCTCGTTTTCTTTAACATAATACCTGAAATAATAATCGCCGCCATACCGACAAAGTACGCGCTCGTTGCAACCCACGCGGAACCGCCGAAGATTGCGCCCGCAACCATGGAGATAAACGGCACCTTCGCGCCACAGGGAATAAAGGTTGTCGTCATAATCGTCATACGGCGGTCACGCTCGTTCTCAATCGTCCTCGACGCCATGATACCCGGAATGCCGCAGCCGGTACCGATAAGCATCGGAATGAAGGACTTGCCGGACAGTCCGAACTTGCGGAAGATACGGTCCAGTACAAACGCGATACGCGCCATATAACCGCACGCCTCCAGAAAGGCAAGAAGCAGGAACAATACAAGCATCTGCGGCACAAAGCCAAGCACCGCACCCACGCCTGCCACAATACCGTCATTGATCAATCCCGCAAGCCAGTCTGCCGCACCCACAGCTTCCAGTGCGTTCCCGACAAACACCGGAATACCGGGAACCCATACGCCGTAAGCTGCCGGATCAGGCTCATCGCCATACTGTTCCATCACCGCAAGCGCATCTTCATAATCCGCAAGGGACGCCGTTTCCACCGTCACCTCCAATGTTTCATCATCCGCCACTTCATAAGGGAAGTCGCCTGTAGGAGCCACGCCGTTTTCTTCCACATAGGCGTCATAACCGTCCACGATCAGCGCCGCGTCGCCATATTCCCCTGCCGCCTCTTCATAAGCGGAGGATCCGATGCCAAGCAGATGCCACCCGTCGCCGAACAGTCCGTCATTTGCCCAGTCCGTAGCGTTTGCCCCCACTGTCACCATGGAGATGTAATACACAAGGAACATAATCGCCGCAAAAATCGGAAGCCCCAGAAAACGGTTTGTCACAATCCTGTCAATCTTATCGGAATTTGTCATCTTTCCCGCTGATTTTTTCTTTAAGCATCCCTTGATGATACTCCCGATATAAATATAACGCTCGTTGGTGATGATGGATTCCGCGTCGTCATCCATCTCCTCCTCGGCCGCCTTAATGTCCGTTTCAATATGGGAAAGCACAGACTCGCTCAGGTTCATCTGCTCCAAAACCTTATCGTCCCGCTCAAACAGCTTGATGGCGTAAAAACGCTGTTGTTCCTCCGGCAGTCCGTGTACCGCAGCCTCTTCGATATGGGCAAGAGCATGTTCCACCGTTCCCGTAAAGGTGTGCATGGGAACCGTCTTCCCGTTCTTTGCCGCATTGATTGCAGCCTCCGCAGCTTCCATGATGCCGTTCCCTTTTAAGGCGGATATTTCTACCACCTTACACCCTAACGCCCTTGATAATTCCCCTGTGTTGATCTTATCGCCGTTTTTCTCCACCACGTCCATCATGTTGATGGCAACGACAACAGGGATTCCAAGCTCGGTAAGCTGTGTGGTCAGGTACAGGTTTCTCTCCAGATTCGTGCCGTCGATAATATTTAAGATGGCATCAGGGCGCTCGCTGATGAGATAGTTTCTAGCCACTACTTCCTCCAGCGTATAAGGGGAAAGGGAATAAATTCCCGGAAGGTCGGTGATGGTCACGCCGTCATGCCTCTTTAACTTTCCTTCCTTCTTTTCCACCGTAACGCCCGGCCAGTTCCCGACAAACTGATTGGAACCCGTCAGGGCATTAAATAATGTCGTCTTCCCGCAGTTCGGGTTGCCCGCAAGGGCAATTCGCATACTCATAATTTTTCCTCTCCTTCTTATTAGTTATCTCTAACCATTGGTTTGAAAATAAAGGGGGGATACCCCCTGCGCGTCATTCTTTCGCCTTATGCACTTTCGACTTCAATCATTTCCGCATCTGCTTTCCTGATGGAAAGTTCATAGCCGCGGACAGTCACCTCAATCGGATCGCCAAGGGGCGCCACCTTGCGGATCTGCACATCCACGCCTTTTGTCAGGCCCATGTCCATGATCCGGCGTTTGACCGCGCCCTCGCCATGAAGCTTTACGACCCGGACGGTATCGCCGACCTTTGCTTCTCTCAGTGTCTTCATTCCATTTTTCCTCCTCATTTCATATTAGACTTTCAATCATAGAATCCTGTCTTGGATTCCATGATATTAGAAACACTTAGTAAACCCTTGCAGTATTCTTTACCGCAAAAGTTTTTTTAATGCTCTGCTCAGACCATAATCTTCTGCGCCATTTCTTTGCTGACTGCGATACGGGAATCCTTCACATTCACGATAACATTGCCCCCGATAGCACTGACCACTGTGACTGCCCCTCCCACGACAAAACCGAGGTTTTCCAAATGTGCCTTAACCTCCTGCTTTCCCCCGATTTTCCTGATGATGTTTTCCTCCCCGACTTCTGCTAATGTAAGCGGCATCATGCATTCACCTTCTTTTAAATATGTATTAGTTTTTACTAACCCAATGTGAAAAACAATGGATGCCAGCCCCTCTTGTCAGACATCCTTATGTTTTATGGTGGTTAGCACTCGCTAACCATATATTATGATATGGCTTCCCTTAATTCTTGTCAATGTTATTTTTACAACTTTAACAAGTTTCATCATACTAACCAATATGTTAGGAATTGCTAACTCATTATTTTGTGCAAAATATCCATAGTTCTTACGCCAATACCGCGCCGTCAGACCGGCCGGTATCCTCCCGGCTTCGCATCCATCCTTTCCCTATATGTATTGTTTTGTGTAAATAAACAGCGGATGCCAAGAAACAGTCCAATCTCATGCTGAAATGCTTCCCCATCCTTCAGGCGGCACATGTAAACCAACACGCTTTGTCCCATATTTTTCAACGGAACAATTAAACAGATTCCCTGTTTTTAACCCTGCCATTGTCGGTGAGCAATGGAATATCAGCAGCTCCTCCGATATACCATGTGTGCCGTCCGTCTTGTCCGGAGTTTCGATATAGTCAAGAGCTTTGCTCAAGGTGCTTTTGCCATATTATCGAGTGTGCTTGCTATTCCTTTTTTAATTGTATAGATTGTTGCTCCGTAGTAACACGCCAAAATCAGCACCACCAACAGACTGGGAATCAATACGCCAAATTGGAATCCGATACTGCTCATATAAGTGAATACCTTGTATCCATATCGTACAACAAACGAATAAATCAGCAGCAATGCAATGACAAACGCAACAAGACACGGGGCAAAGAAATAGCACTGACTTTGCCTGCCCACCATCTTTACAATGTCGTCCCGGTCTGTTCCCATCTGATACAAAATTCTATACTGCGTATGCTGGTCAATAGAATCCGTTGTGAGATGCAGAGCCAAAACGGTCATGCAGATGATGAAGAAAATAATCCCGGAATAAATGCCAAGCAGCCGGACGCTGGTTGCAGTCAAAACAACATCGTTGTTCTCCTGCGTCCGAAAGCGAATCGGATCAATAAAGCTGATGTAATGTCGGTCTGACTGATACTTGGTTTCATATTGCTCAAACAGATAAGGATAGCGGTTCTTGAAAGAAGCTGCAATTTCATCCCGGGCTGTATCGCAAAGATTGTACGGGACTGTTGTTTCTGTATTTGCATAATAGCAGGTTCGCGCAAGATGGAGATTGTCGCACACGGAATCGGGGAACACAAGGATAGAATCGTCGTGATGGAACAGGTAGGTTCCCAACGGGTCATTGCAAATCGCCCTATCTGCCAGTTCAAGGATTATCCCATCGTCCAGCCTGATAGACCGCCTTTCGCTGCCGATGCTGCCCGCGACATTTTCCATGTCCATCTCATAGTCCAGATGCATGAAAAATTCGTTCTCTGCCAACTGAACCGGCTCCATTCCTGCCATTCTCCGCATATCGTTATAATCGGAAATCCGCATAGCCAGCCTTGGCAGATCGCACCAATATTCTCTGGTATCAACGGTGTTAAAATCACTCTCCCACACAAAGTAACTGCGCTGGGACACATCTTCCGACACAGTAATATCATGCTCTTGCAGGATTTCATTTACAAAGGAGAAGTCGATCTGCGGAATATCGTCTATCTCGTCAATATACATATAGGTGTTGTAGATCATAACATCGTAAGGCATACGGTAGTCCAGATAGCCCGTGGTGATCTCCGCCAGCATGGGCAGGATGACAAAGGCCACAAGAGCAATCGTGATTGCCAAAGTTGAGATGGAAAGTACTTTGGCGGTTGAGGACACCTTTTGAAACAGGTTGCCCAGCAGAACGGAATTAATGTTGCGGTTCTTCCACCTTTTGCACCGCCGGATTGCAATTATGATGAATGTAACCGCATGATACAGGGCAAATATGCCAACAATCGCTGCCACGACAGCAACTGTCTGATAGCGGTTACTGATTTCTTCCGGAATACTCCTGGCATAAATACCGCTCATGCTTGTGAACTGATAAAGCACCACGCCCACAATACCATAACAGAGCACAGCTATGAGAAGTGAAACGATGTAATATCGTTTTTTCTTGTTCTGACCCTCGTTGATCCTCTTTTCGTTCAGCAAGTCTATGAGCTTGATTTTATAAATCCTGCGGACGTTCCACACGCCTACAAGGAGAAAAGAGGCGGCGAAGAACAACAGCGTCACAAATATCGTGTCAGGATAAAAACCCAGCCGGAAAGAGGCTGTGGCGGTGATCGTCCGCATGACAAATGTTGTTATAATCCCGGACAGAACTGTTCCCACAATGCACCCAGCGGCCACAGCCGCCATGCCAAACACAAAGGTTTCTCCAAAGAAGTGTTTTGCAACGGTGCGCTGCTCCATACCGAGAATCATATAGACCGAAAATTCCCGGCTACGCTGTTTCAGCATATAATTGTTGATATAGCGAATCAGTGCAACAAAGATAACCGAAATTGCCAGCACCGCATAGCGGATTGTATTTTGGAACAGGGCAAGAGAGTAATTGCCGTCACTCCCCAAAATGTCATTGTATCTGCTGGTCAGGGAGAGAAAGGCAAAGAACAAAGTGCTGCTGATAACCAGGGTAAAGAAGTAAATCAAATAGTCACGCAATGCCTTTTTGATATTATTTCGGAACAGTTTATCATACATTCGTCTGTCCTCCCCCCATCATGGTGAGAACGTCCAGAATCTTTTCAAAGAACACCTTGCGGGAATCCTGACCCTTCAAAATCTCGGTAAAAATTACCCCATCCCGCAAGAACAGGATACGGTTGGCGTAGCTGGCAGAAAAGGCGTCATGCGTTACCATCAAAATCGTTGCCCCCAGCTGCCCGTTGATACTCTGCATGGTACTGAGCAGCATTTGAGAGGAATGACTGTCTAAAGCCCCGGTAGGTTCATCGGCCAGAATCAGCCTGGGTTTATTGATGATGGCTCTGGCACAGGCGCAGCGTTGCTTTTGTCCGCCTGACACCTGATAGGGGTATTTGTCCAGAATGTCCGTAATGTTGAGCGTCTCTGCCATCTCCCGCACTTTTCCGTCAATCTGCTCCACTGGCACATTGTTGATCGTCAGGGCCAGCGCAATATTTTCGGAAATTGTCAGCGTGTCCAGAAGATTAAAGTCTTGAAAGACAAAGCCGAGGTTTTCCCTGCGAAACCGGGCCAATGCCTTTTCCTTGATTTCGGTTACATCGGTTCTGTCCAGATAGATGTGCCCCGCACTGACCGTATCAATCGTGGAGATGCAGTTCAGCAGCGTTGTCTTGCCGGAGCCAGACGCACCCATAATGCCGACAAATTCACCCTCGTTCACAGAAAAACTAATGTCATTGATCGCCTTTGTGATATTCCCCTGATTTCCGTAGAATTTCTGGATATGATCCAGCTTCAAAATTTCATTCATTGGGTTCACCTCCAAAGCCATTGTAAACGAAACCGGCTTGCATTTGTATCAAGTTTTCTTACAAAACTCTTACAGAATTGTAAGAAGTGCAGGGCCGGTCAGCCCTGCACCTGATGGATGAAATCATTGATATGAAAAGAAAGCCGGATGGCTGTGCCTTGTCCCGTGGAATCAGCACACAACCCAATGTCCAGCTTATCGCATAGCCGCTTGCACAGATATAGGCCGATGCCGGTTGCATTCCGGGCAGCATTTCTCCCGTTTTTTCCAGTGAATCCCTTTTCAAAAATGCGGGGGAGGTCGCCGGCCTCAATGCCGATGCCATTGTCCTGAACGCATAAAACAGTGTCAGTCCCTTGCCGCGCAGTAAAGAAACTTATGACGGGCTGCTCTGTTCGATACTTGACCGAATTTACAATAAGCTGGTTGAGAATAAAGCACAGCCACTTTTCATCAGAGTAAACGGTATCATCTGTTTCTTGCAAATCAATGTTGATGCCATTTTGCAGGAGCATATACTTGTTTTCAGCGATTGCCTGATGGACAACATCAAACAATCGAATTTCCCGCACAGAGTAGTCCTTTTCCGTATGTTCGCTGCGGGCGTAGTAAAGAGCCTGCTCCGTAAAGCGGTTTATTGCTTCAAGTTCCACCAACAATTCTTTTGTCAGGCTGGAACGGTGATTTTCGCAAAGAAGCCTCATAGCGGTAATGGGTGTTTTGATTTCATGTACCCACTGTTCTATGTTGTCTTTGTACTCTACACGCTCCCGCTTGACTGCACTGATTTGCTCCAGCATGGATTTCCCGGCCATTTTCAAAATCTGATAATACACCTGGTCGTCAGCCTGTTCCGGCTTGTCCATGACTTCGGCAATCAGGTATCGTTCTTCTAATTGCTCCGCTATATGCAGCAGTTCGTCCAATACCGCTTTGCGGTCACGGTAGGACTTCCAGAGCCACGCCGCTAAAACGAGCAGCCAGATTGTTAAAACGAGAAAAATACTATCAAGACTGTTCCCGTTTACCCACAAAAACACAGCCAAAGCAATCATGCAGAGAAAATTCAGGAACAAAAGAGGTGTTTTCTGCTTCCAATAGATTTTGCCATTCATAGTGTGTACCCCTGCCGGTGCTTTGTCCTGATAAAATCTGTCAGACCGATAGATGCCAGCTTCTCACGGATGCGGTTAATGTTGACGCTCAGTGCGTTATCATCCACATAAACCTGATTGTCCCACAGATATTCTACGATGTCGGCGCGGGGGCAGATCCTCCCGGCGTGTTTGAAAAGATAGCACAGAATTTTCAGCTCATTCTTTGTCAAATCAACTTGTCGGCCCGCATATTCCAATTTGCCGCTGTCCAGATGAAGAACCGCCCCCTGACAGGAGAGGTCGGATTGGGTTGCCGCAGGATAAGCCCGCTTTAGTAGGGATGCAATTTTTGCCAGCAGGATTGCCGTGTTATAGGGCTTTGTGATAAAAGCGTCACCACCCAGCATAATGCTTTTCAACTCGTCCATGTCTGTGGCGCAGCTTGTCACAAAAATGATCGGCACATTGGAAAAACTGCGTATTTGAGAACAGAGGGTAAAGCCATCGGTTTGCGGCAGTTTAATGTCCAACAGTATCAGGTGGGGCTGAACATCCTTGACTTTCTTGATAACGGAAAAAAAGTCTATAGCGGCAAAAGCCTCATAACTGTTCCCCTCTAAAAGCGTGATAAGTTCTGCCCGGATAACAGGATCGTCCTCAATGACGAAAATCTTTTGTTTCACTGTGCCCACCCCCAACGAGATAATTATATCATACCTGTGGATAACTTCAATGGAATGTACTATCTGCCGCGATGAGGAATGAATTTCATCATTTCTGTCACCCCGACGCTGTTTCTCATTTTATAAAAGCTGCATTTACGACATAAGCAATTCAATTTCTGACTGTTTTTCCAACAGCTCCGCCGGGATATAATTCTCTTTCATTTCCCTTCCGTTGACCGTGAGCCTCTTACACCCCGACTCGACATGTCCCGGATTCCTGACCACGATATGCAGATGGTTTCCCCTGAAATCTTTCTCAATCTCAAAATATTCCCATTCCTTCGGAACAGCGGGTGCAATCTTAAGTCCCTTAAAATCAGGGCGCATCCCCAATATTCCCTCCACGCATCCCACCATAACCGTGGAAGCGGTTCCTGTCAGCCAGTGCACATGAGATCGTCCAAAATGCGGGCTGTCCTTTCCTTCCGTAAACTGTCCATAACAATAAGGTTCCAATCTGCGGATCTGCGCCCGGTCATTTTGAGCTGCCGGTGCGTTTTCCATAAAGTATGTGAAAGCCCGCTCTCCATGTCCCCTCAGCGCCTCTGCAAGGATAATCCACCCCTGTGACTGCGAAAAAATACCTGCATTCTCCTTGGTTCCCGCATTGTAAATCACGGCAAGCGCACCATCAAAAGCATGCTTATGGTAAGGCGGATCCATCAATAGCGCGCCATATTCCGTATTCAGCCGCTCGAACACCGTATTCAGCGCCGCATCTGCCTGCTCTTCCGAAGCGAACCCGCTGATGACCGCCCAGCTCTGAGGATTCAGCCACATATTTGCTTCAGGATCCGAACGCTTTCCGATGATCTCTCCCTTTTCCGTAAATCCGCGGATGAATCTGTCCTCGTTCCAGCACAAATCCTGTATGACCGCGCCCAGCTTTTCCCGCTCCTCGTCCAAATACCCGATGTAGTCTCCATCCTCTTTATAGATCGCAAACTGCTTCATAATTGACATGGCGAGATAGAACTGCAGTGCCACAAAAACAGACTCCCCGTCTTTGCCGAGCCTTAAGCAGTCATTCCAATCTGCGTACAGTCCTGCCGGCATACCATGAGGTCCCAAATGACTTGCAGAAAAGTCAACCGCCCGTTTCAGATGTTCATATACTGTCCCCTCATCCCTGTTGGCAAAGGGGATCACCTCGTCGACAAACGAAAGATCTCCTGTCTCGGAAACGTATTTATAGACAGTAGGAAACAGCCATAATGCATCGTCCGCACGATATGCCGGATGCCCGGTCGCCTGCACATAAGACGGATCATCCGGTGTGTCCTCCCTGCCTGCCCTGTGGGTAAATTTGACAAGAGGCAGACCGCCGCCGTTATCCACCTGTGCGGAAAGCATAAAGCGGATTTTTTCCACTGCCATCTCCGGCGCCAGATGGATTACACCCTGAATATCCTGCACAGTATCTCGATATCCATACCCGTTCCGAAGACCGCAATAAGTAAAGGAAGCCGCCCGTGACCAGATAAAAGTCATAAAACAGTTGTAAGCATTCCATGTATTGATCATGGTATTAAACTCCGGACTTGGCGTTTTGACCTGAAAGTGGGAAAGTTTTTCATGCCAATAAGCAATCAGCTCCTCCCATTCCTTCCGACAGCTTTCCTCCGGCCTTTGATAACGCTCCAAAATCTTTCCGGCCTCGGCGTCTTTCTTCATGCCAAGAATAAATGCTATATGTTTCGTCTCTCCCGGCGCCAGAGCAATCCGGGCGGCAAGAGCCCCGCAGCCGTTTTCATTGTAATTGAGCTCTCCTCCGAGATCCCCGGACGCCACACCGACAGGATTATTGTAACCATGATATCTTCCTAAAAAAGCTTCTCTGTCTCCGCAGTACGAAGAAACCTCTGCCCCTGCCAAACCAAAAAAGCGCTCAATTACAATCTTGTCGTCTATGTTCTCTCCTTCCCCAAGAGTGTCCAGATTTCCATGAATCCGCTGGCAGATCCGGTTGCCGTTAAAAAGAGTTCTGGTGATAAACTGAGAATATTGCAGATTTACCTGATCATGCTCATAATTATTGACATTTGTAAATTCCGCATATCCTGTAATCGTCAGATTTCTCGTAATCCCGGATCGATTCGTCACCTGCAAATTCCAGACTTCATAGGCCCTGTCAAGCGGCACATAATATAGCGCCTCGGAATGAATCCCTCCGTAATCCGCCGTCATTTTTGTGTATGCCGTCCCGTGGCGGCACTCGCTTTTATAATCTGCAAGCTCCTTTCCCACCGGCTGCCAGGAAGCGGACCAATAATCTTTACTTTCATTGTCTCGGATATAAATGTAACGCCCCGGCTGATCAAAATGATTGAAAATATAGCGCAGAATCCTTCCGTTTGCACCAGATTTGGCAAAACTGTACCCACCGGCATTATTGGAAATGACAGCGCCATACTCCGGGGAACCGAGATAGTTTGCCCAAGGTGCCGGCGTATCCGGCCGCTCAATCACATATTCCCGTTTCGTATCATCAAAATAGCCAAACTTCATACATAACCTCCTGTCACTTTTTTCACAAGTATAGGCAATTATGGGATTCCGATATACAATGCTATATACAAAAATGTCAGATTCATGCTATAATAGCCGCAACAGTCTGCGCCAAAGAATTGTTTGCGCTTCTGAGAACATGCCCTGGCAATGCAACATCCATAAACACTGCCGGAAAGCACCACAAAGGCAGCATAAGGAAAACGTATATGAATTTACGAAACGAATGGTTTCAATCAGAACTGCAAAAGAGTGAGGAATCTGTCCCCCACCGTCCACTGGAAGAGGAGTATTCTTTTTATCAGGCCGTCACTTCCGGCGATATAGACTTCGTGCAAAAAAATTGTAGAGAGAATATTTTTACCAACCCTGAGGGCATGGGCATCCTCTCTACAAACTCTCTGACCAATATAAAATATCATTTTGTTGTCACAGTCGCCATGATTACACGGCGCTGTGTAGAAGCCGGTATGGAATTAGAACAGGCATTCCGGCTCAGCGACTTCTATATTTTGAAAATGGATTCCTACTCTTCCATCGAGGCTGTCTCAAAACTCCACAGCCAGATGGTTCTCGACTATACCAGAAAAATGCTTCTGGTCAAAAAGAGCAATGCCCTGTCAAAGCCGGTTGTCCTCTGCATGGACTATATATACAGCCATATCAATCGCAGAATCACGGTGGAAGATCTTGCCGAACATGCCTCGCTCTCTCCCAGCTATCTCTCCCGGCTTTTTAAGAAAGAGCTCTCCATTTCCATCAGCGATTACATTTGCGAAACGAAAATTGAAAAGGCCCAGCATCTGTTAAAGTATTCCGATTACAGTATGGTTGACATTGCAAATTATCTGGCATTTTCTTCCCAGAGCCATTTTATCCAGACTTTTAAAAAGCTGATCGGCGTGACTCCAAAAAAATACCGGGATCACTATTATCGTACTTCCTGGTAACCGCCTTCATCAGGAACAAGCTCAACTTCTATCCGATGCAGACATTCCTCCATAGATGTCACGTAATTGCGCTCGATCAGCGCATGTATGCCGTCAACAATGTGTACCGCTTTTCCGTCACATGCCGCCCTGCCTATTTTATAAGCGCCGTACTCCAGTCCTTCCCTGTTTTTATAAGAAACTTCAAACTCTCTCCCCGCAAAATATAGTCTGATGGAAGCCGTTCCGTTTTCATCAAACTGACTTTTCAAAAGCTTCGGTCTGATCACCAGATCGCCCGTTTCCCCGCGTACTCCAAATACTTCTGTAATCATGGTCATCATATACCAGCTTGCAGCGCCTGTAAGATAGTGATACATTCCCCGCCCTTCACTGTTGAAATACTCGGGAATGCCGGGATAAATTTTGCTCGTGTCAAAACGAAGCGCCGTATCAGCCAATGTTTGAAGTGCCTTATGCCCTTCCCTTACATATCCCCTCTTATAGAGAGCGTTCGCATACATCACTGTCATATGGGAAAATACGGCTCCGTTTTCTTTCTCTCCATAGGCAAACCCAAACATCCTTCCCATATCAAACTTAAGCTCTTTAAAATCCGTATTCAAACGATAGCCGCCGATTGCCGCATCATACAGATACTGGTCGGCGCTTTTACAAATTTGACTTATCTGGTCATTTGTTGCCGTTCCACTCATAATGGCAAATACCTGACCGGTCAGCATCATCCGGACGCCGTCTTCGGAAATGCCCTCAACCGCATTTTTATGATCATCATAATAGCCGTTAAACCAGCCTTCCCCGGATTCTCCCTGAATCCATTCCCTCTTGCGGATATGCTCCATCAGCCAGTCGGCCTTATTGGTGAGATTATCGATCAGGCTGTCGGTTGACACCTTTATTTTTCTGCCGCTGATGTCATGTCTGCACAGATCCGTATATTCCTTCAGGACTGCTTGTTTCGTCTCTATGCTATCATAAAGTTCCCTGTCATCTTTCAGCAAAACATCCGCTTCTTCCAACAGTTCAATTTCCGTACAGGACAATCTCTCTCTCATCATTCCCAGACAGTCGGCAAGCTGTTTTAAATTTCCCGCATAGGCACAGGTAAACGCCACACTCTCCCCGTTTTCCGCTGCCATATCCAGCGCATCGTTCCAGTCTGCGCCGCGCAGACGCATTACATTATGTTCTCCCACCTCGTAGAAAGCGCACAGATGTTCTACCAGAAGATGCTCCAGAATCGTCCCTGTATACGCGCCGCCGCCTGATATTTTCTGCTGCATACCATATTCTTCATTCCAGTCATTGTCGATTCCGGTTCCCCGTCCCGCCTGTGCATCCTTAAAGTACGGCGCGTTTTCCAGCAGAATTTCCAGATCGCCCGTCTGATCAAGATACAGCCTCGTTGTCATAAAAGGCCAGACAGCATGATCCATCCAGACACGACTGATACCGTTCCTGTCAGCAATAAATTCTCCCTGTTTACTTCCTATGATTGTGGCATTGGTTCCGTCAATCCGTACCCCGCCATAATTGTCGACTATCATCCGACGCACGTCTCCGGGATCCATCAACAGAAGGGACAGGCAGTCCTGCCACAGATCCCGCCATCCTCTTCCCCCTCTCCCGTAATCGTGATGAGGCAGAAAAGAGCACCCGTAAACGCGCCTCAAAAAGGGCTGAAAACTCACCCAGCGCATGAAAAGGTCAAAGCGTTCGTCGCCGGTATGGTATCTGACATTTACCTTTTTTTGCCAGTATTCTTTTACCCGCTCAAGCTCCTGCCTCGCCTTGACAGAGGAATTATAGTTTAAAATAAGCCGCTCCGCTTCCTCCTCCTGCCCGACAATTCCCATAACAATCACATATTCCGCAGTCTCATCCGGTTTCAGCGTTATCCGCCCAAAGCGGATGCCTCCCACCGCCTCTTTTCCTGCGGTCTCCATTCCCGCCGGTACGCCTTCTCTGTCCCGGTATACCGCCTTCGGATGCGTATAGGTTCCTCCCTCCCCGATAAAGGAGTCCACCGTAGGATAGAAGGCGGCCGGTTTCGCACCGCTCCCCTCCGCTCCCGCAACAAAATAGGTCAGATGGTTCCTCCGATGTCCTTTCTCGTCAAAAGACATGGTCGGCTTTACCATGACACCGTACTGTTTCGTATGTATCCTGTGCAGCATTGATGTAACATTTCTGTGATCTCTGATGTTATCGGCGCTTCTTCCGTAAATCGGAACAGCCGCAACAGGGGTGATTTTCTGTTCCGCCTCCGCCGTATTGCGAAGCGTCACACACATAACTTCCACATTATCACTAAGCGCGGCAAAAGAGGTGATCTCCGCCTCCAGCTTATATTTCTTTGAACTTCTCTTCACCGTCTGCCACATGAAGCCAGCCGTCAATATACTTTCATCCTGAGCTTCTGTAAATTTCTTATCTTCCGCCTCCGCCGACGTCCCTGTGGCAGACCAGCATCCGACACCCTCCACGATGCACCAGAAGTTCCTCGTAGACCTGTTGTTGTGCAGATTCTCCGAGCTTACCGGTTCTAGCAGAAAAGATTCCTGATCGATTTTGCTGTCTCCTCCAAAATTCGGCGTAACACAGCTTTTCAGTCCCTTTTCTCCAGCAATCGGGAAGTACAGATAGCTGTAATTCTCCGGCTGCTCCATCTGAAAAACACCATTATTGTTTTGAAAACGAATTGTTTCCATACCTGACGTCCTCCTATCCTTGAATCAGACAATAGCTTAAATTAGATACTATTTATTTCTTCGGGAATGTTATATCAGAAAAATATAGAAAATGTTAAAACTATGACATAATACTTCAAAAGGACTTTAAATATCATAGAAAAGGGCAGCCAGAAATGACTGCCCCGCATTGAAGATCCGTTTATTTTGTCTATCAGCATCTGACCGCCGATGCCGCCCTATCCCTTCCGCAGCACAAATGCCTCGTATGCCCCCAGCCGGATCTCCTTCCCGCCATAGCTTTGATTTGTGTTGGAAATCAGGCATGGCGTCCCCACAAATTCATCTGGAACGGTAAAATTCGTCTCATAGTCACAAAAGCTGCACACCACAAGCAGCTTTTCCTCCTCCAGTATCCTCGTGTAGACGAAAAGCTCCTCGCTCTCCGGCACAAGCGGCTCATATTTGCCATATACCATAATGGGATTCTGCTTTCTCAGCGCAATCAGCTTCTTATAATAATGAAACACGGAATCCGGGTCCGCCGTCTCCGCCTTCGCATTGATCTCCTTATAGTTGGGATTCACCGCAATCCAGGGCGTTCCTTCCGTGAATCCTGCGTTCGCGCTGTCATCCCACTGCATGGGCGTCCTCGCGTTGTCACGGCTCTTGAAAACCAGGCATGGCCAGAAGGTTTCGTGGGAAAGTTTCCCCTCGGCGCACCACTCCCTGTAAGCGTTGATGCTCTCGATATCCCGGAACTCATCGGACGACGCGAAGGGATAGTTCGTCATGCCAAGCTCCTCCCCCTGATAAATGTAAGGGGTTCCCTGCATCATGTGCAGGCAGGTCGCCAGCATCTTTGCGGAAAGCTCCCGGAACGCTGGCCGGTCGTCCCCGAAACGGGAGACCGCGCGGGGCTGGTCGTGATTATCCCAAAACAGGCTGTTCCAAGCTTTCCCGTACAGCTCTGTCTGCCAGCGGGACAGAATTTCCTTTAACGTAACAAGTGGTATTTTTTCATCCGTCCACTTTCCATACTTGCCGTCGCTCTCCACATGCTCAAACTGGAACACCATGTTCAGTTCCTGTGCGTTTTCCCCGGCATACTGCTTCGCCAGTTCTGTCGTCACACCTGCGGTCTCGCCCACGGACATGATATCATACCGGGAGAGCACGCTCTCATTCATCTCCCGGAGATAGTTGTGCACATTGGGTCCGTGTACGCAGTATGGTCCAAAATCCCCGTACAGGCCATTCACTTCCCCATCCGGCATCTCGGCCGTCTTGGAGATCATGCTGATCACATCCATGCGAAAACCGTCAATGCCCTTCTCACACCACCACCGCATCATGTCAAAAATCTCCTCCCGCACCTTCTGGTTATCCCAGTTTAAGTCCGGCTGCTTCTTTGAAAAGAGATGCAGATAATACATGCCCGTCTCCCCATCATACTGCCAGGCGGAGCCGCCAAAACAGGAACCCCAGTTGTTGGGAGGCGTCTGAGTGTCCTTCCCCTCGCGCCAGATATAGTAATCCCGGTAAGGATTATCCTTGGATTTCCGGCTCTCCACGAACCAGCGGTGCTCGTCGGAAGTGTGGTTCACCACCAGATCCATGACAATGCGGATGCCCCGCTCATGGGCTTTGAAAAGAAGGGCGTCAAAGTTCTCCATCGTGCCAAACTCTTTCATAATCGCGCGGTAATCGCTGATATCATAACCGTTGTCATCATTGGGAGACTGATAGACCGGTGAAAGCCAGATCACATCAATCCCCAGATATTTCAAGTAGTCCAGCCTGCTTATGATCCCCTGCAGATCCCCGATCCCGTCCCCGTTGCTGTCCATAAAGCTGCGCGGGTAAACCTGATAAATAACCGCTTCCTTCCACCATGCTCTGCTCGTCATATGACTCTGTTCTCCTCTCTTTCCCTTCCTTTTTTATAGAGAAACGCTTGTTATTTATAAGCAAATTCCCATGTTTTCCTGTCAAACCAGTCTCCATATCAAGAAGTGCCTGCCGCAATCATCGTCTCGCTCAGCGTTTCGGCCTCCAAGACATGAATGGGGAGGCCATTTTGAAAGCTGCCCTTCCCTTTCTGCGCGTGATAGACCTCCTCCCGGAAGGGATCGTAAACAATGCCAAGCGTAATCTCCCCTTTTTCATAAAGCGCCAGCGAAACCATGCTGTGCTGATAGTCATGGATCAGGTTGGTCGTGCCGTCTATGGGATCAAGAATCCAGTAAGTGTCCCCAGACATCTCATGCAGCCCCATTGTCTTTTCCTTCCTTTCCTTCACATTATCGCTCTATTCCTCCGCCCGTTCCGCTAACAGCCGCATCGGCTCCCGCTTCAGGCTCTTATTCATCTTGACCCATGCAATCCCCACGCCTGCTGCCACAATCGACAGGGTGCAGAATAACGCCGGCATACCGCTGACCGCAGCCTCCTCCACCTCGACATTATTGATCGTATTAGTCAGACCCGCCGTATAGGTCGTCTCATAGTACGTCTCCCCCGCACTTGCCGCAGAAATCCTGTCGGAGATCCGATAGCCTGCCGCCGCACCTGCAATGCTCCCCAGCAGAACTAACAGGGCGAAGCCCGAGAGCATAGATAAACGGCAAGCCTCCTTACGCATGCCGAGAGACCGCTCAATGGCCGTCCGCTGCGCCTGTTTCGTGATAAAGAGGTGGCTGAAAAAGAACAGTAAAAGCGCTGTCAAAACCACGCCCGCCGCAAGCAGTACAAAGGAGATGACTTTCATATTGTCGATTCCCTCCTTGAGCCTGGAATACCCCTTGTCATAGAACGTAAACACCAGCTTGTCCGTGCCGTGCTCCGCCCAGCCTTTCAGGAAGTCGTCGATGCCGCCGTTTGGTATCTGAAAGGAGGCGGTGGCGTCCGTCATGGGGCCGCAGTCTACCAGATTCATACCGTGGCGCGCCTCGATGGATTCCAGCGGCACGATCAGCTCATCCGCCCCCGGATCAAATATACTGTCCGTGCCGCTGAAAGTGACGTCATAAATCCCGACCACCGTATACTCTGAAGTCTCAAAGGCTTCGAGGGAACTGCCGTCGGGTGACACCAGCCCGGAATAAAAACCGATACCTCCGTCCAGTGTAAACCGCTGCCCTGCATTCAACCGCCTGTCCGTATACAGAAGCTGCACCTTCACCGCATCGCCAAGGGACAACCCGTTGTTCTCCATAAAAGTTTTGGGCGCAAGGCACACCTTACTGCCGTCCGCATATTCCTCCTCGCTGATATCCCTGCCTTCGGTGAGAAAACACTGCCCGTTATAGAACGGCATCAGAAGAGAAGTCTTGTTCGTGCCCGTAACCGGCTGACAGTACTTGTAGATCTGTCCCGTCTGCGCCAGATTTAAAATTCTGCGTCCCGCCTCCGTCTCGTAAAAACCGTCGGTGACTTCAAAGATCTTCGCCCCGTCCCGGTATGCATCCTCAGGCTGGCTTCCGTCCGGCAGAAGAATTTCAGATTCCAGCGAATACGGCACCATTTCCAGACCGATATACACCTCGCTTTTTGACTGCATCTTCTCCTCATAGACTTTGCCGTGTATATAAGTAGCCTGATGCCCCAGCATCGCCACATAAGTCTTATCCTTATAAATCATCCCCGGATTGGGATTGCGGTGGTCACATAAGTAATCCACAATGCCCTCCAATTGGGGATCGCCGCCGATCACTTTCGTGATCTGGATCGGCACCGACTCGTCCAGCATCGCATCCTCCATAGGAGAAAACTCCGCAATAAAAGCAGCCCAGCCGATCGCATTCGGATTCATACTCACATATGTCGTCAGATAATCCGGCTGGTAAGAGATATAAAACGCCCGCTGCTCCGGCTCGGCAAGATATTCCGCTCCGGGAAAAAGCAGATCTTCCGGCGCATAGTAATCGCTGTACTGTCCACGTTTCCGCACATCATAATCCTTCGTCTCCGCGTTCCAGATCATCTGCTGCTCAAAAGAATCCGGTATCTGCCGCACGGTCCCGATGGTCATAAAACGATCCTCGTACTGCGCCATCGTCTGCGTCCCTTTCATCCAGATACTGGCGCCGAGCGTCATCAGAAGAGCCGCAAATACCATCAGCCCCAAAAAAAATACTGTGCGTACAGGGGTGCGCATCATCTGCTTCAAACTGTTTCTCATCTGCGCACCACCTCCAAGCGTCCGTCTATCATCCCACAGACCACATCCGCTGTTCTTATTTTCCCCATTTGTTTCTCCCCCTTTTTACTGCTGCACCGACAGCAGATACACCACACTTCCCATGCTCATCCGCCCGTAGGCCGCCGCCGCGCCGATCAGATAGGCGGTCAATAACACACCGTTTACGGTAAGTATCCCCGATACCGACGATGATGCCGGCAGCACCAGCACATCTCCCGCCACATTCCCGATCAGAACCAGAATCATCTGCTCTGTCAGGAACAGAAACGCCGCCGAAAGCTTCTTCACACCCTGCAGGCGCATCAGTGCAAATTCCTCCCGCCTGCTGTTGCCGGCCAGATAACTCACCACATAGCCGATCAGCAGCACCAGTATGCACACCACCGGCAGAAACGACTGCATCAACTCCGTGGAATGCCGCAGATGCGTGGCGCTGGCGATAAAGTCGGCATCTCGTACAACCAGCGCATACCCTGTGTAGGAGTTCCCCGCCTCTGGGACAATCTCCATCAGCCCGATATCCTGCATCTCCTCCTTAAATCCATTCAGATCCAGAGGATTGTTCACATGGAAGGTAACCGTATCCGCAAAAAACTTCAGTCCAAACTGCGCGAAGAGATTCCTCGATGCCTTGCCCGGAATGATGATATCCGTCTGGATGGCATTGGTCTTTCCCTCCGTTTCCTTCATCGTGCCCGCAATGGTCACTTCCACCGTCCCGCCCATAGAATGCAGTTGTATTTTTTGAAACTCGCTGGCAGGATCGTAGTAATAACATTTCAAAGTAATCCTGTCCCCGATCTCCCATCCGCGTTTTATGAGCGCCTCCTCGTTCACGATACACTCCATCCTGTCCGAGGCAAGCAGCTCGTCCAGACTCTGCTCATCCAGACTGAACATGTCGGCTGTCATCTCCCCGACCGCCTCCACGTCGTTCGCGCCGACCACATAGAGATTCAGATATTTGGAATATTCGATTTCCTTAAAATCTCCCTCACCCGCCATAACGACAGTCATGTAGGACAGATCTTTCACATAGGCGGACTGCTCCAACGCCTCCACGATCTGTTCCGAAATAAACAGTTCGTTCCCCATCGTGCCGTTCAGATTGGTAATCTGACAAAAGATCGGCACATTCTCCGAAAGATCCGCCAACTGTGTCTGGTAACTGCGGATGCTCCCGAAATACAGGTTCAGCAGAAGCACCAGCATAACGCTGATCCCGACAGTGACCAGATTTTGCGTCTTCCTTCTCTTGATACTGCAACATACATAAGGAAACATTCCATTCCCCCCATCCCATTGTTTTCTCTTGTCTCTACTATATCATATATCTCCCGGGACATGCATTGCAAGAGTGCTTTTCCGGCACATGTTAACGGTTTCTGCACAAAACGCTGCTGCGTTATCTGGAAAAAGCGCCTGCCTTTGCATCCGGGGAGCACGAAAAAGCCTGGCTTCTGCGGGTCACCACGAACTGCTGCAGGGACTGCCTGCGCTTTCGGAAGCGGAACGCTTACATGGAACTGGAACCGTTCCGGGAATACCTGTCTGCGCCGGAAAAACCGCACATACAGGAGCTGTACGCCCTGCCCGCCAAATGGAAAACCGTGCTGATCCTGCACTACTTTGAAGGGTATTCGGTGAAAGAAACCGGGGAAATCCTTGGATTATCGGAAAGCGCCGTCAAAAAGAGGCTGCAGCGGGCCAGGGACGCGCTGAAACTCGAGCTGAAGTCCTGCCGGGAAATTGTTTCAAAAGAACCGTAAAATCAGACATGAATAATAACAGGAGGTCACACAATGAATGAAAAAGATATGTTACAAATAAAAACAGCCCTCACCATGCCGTCCGAAATGGCGGACGCCCTGAGCGAAAACTGTATGCGCCCCTCGAAAAGACAGATCAGCCGCTATGGCCGCTGCCGCAGGCTCTGCGCCGCCGCCGCTGCGCTCCTCTGTATCTGCGCAGTCGGCTCCACTTCCCTTGCCTACAATATCTATCAGGAAAAGCAGCTTGCGGTCTTTATGGATGCGGATTTGTCCCAGAAGGATATTGACCGTATAGGTCAGGAAATTTCCGGGATATGTGAGATTTCTGACTGCCAGTCTGTCTCTCTGCAGTATGTCAGCGGTGACAAGGCCTGGGAAGAGTTTAAGGCCGCCTATTTTACGGACGAGAACGGCGAGGAGATGACGGAACTGACCGAAGCTTTTAGCGAAAATCCGCTGGCGGACTCTTTCAACTACCGGGTGCGCGTCCGCATGAACGCCGACACACAGGCTGTGCGCGACCGCATCAGCCAGCTGCCCGGCGTGCGGCAGGTCACCACGGTGCGGGAAGCGGAACGTGCCTGCGGTGTGAAGTAATGGATGCGTGAACCGAATTTGCGGGACAGCTCAGAGACTTCTTCACGAAGCTGCCCCGCTGTGAGCATCCGGCGTTCTCCTCACGCCGTGATATCCGCCACGGGCTCCTTCAGCCCTTCGATCACGATCCCCTGCCTGTTCGCGTAATCCCAGAGCGCCGCATGGATGGCCTCTTCCGCCAGAAGAGAGCAGTGCACCTTCACAGGCGGGAGGCCGTCCAGCGCCTCCATCACCGCTTTGTTCGTCACCTGTAAAGCCTCCTCCACCGTCTTTCCCTTCACCAGTTCTGTCGCCATGCTGCTGGTCGCCACCGCCGCGCCGCAGCCGAAAGTCTTGAACTTCACGTCGCGTATGATCCCCGCCTCATCCACATCCAGATAGATGCGCATGATGTCGCCGCATTTGGCATTGCCCACGGTACCGACACCGCTGGGATTTTCTATTTCACCCATATTTCGGGGATTGTTAAAATGATCCATCACTTTTTCGCTGTACATTTTTGCCTCCTGTCCATTTTATCATCTTATATCCGTGCCGCAGTGCAGCTTCATTCCGCTTCTCAAAATTTCAAATCCGTACAGAGAATGCCCGTATTTTGGGCATTCTCTTGTGTGAGAGAAAACTACAAAGAAACTCTTCTCACACTATGCCTTCCGCACAAAATCCTCATACAGCGGAGACATATCCCGCAGCCGCCCCACAATCTCCTTCAGCGTTTCCACAGTCCTGTCTATTTCCTCCCTTGTGTTTTCCGCCGACAGCGTCAGCCTGAGCGACCCGTGGGCGATCTCATGGGGCAGGCCGATCGCAAGGAGCACATGGGACGGATCCAGCGCCCCCGAGGTGCAGGCCGACCCGCTGGAACCGCAGATCCCCTTCTGATCTAATAAGATCAACAGAGATTCTCCCTCTATAAATCGGAAGCAAAAATGGGCGCTGCCCGGCAGCCTGTCCTGTCTCGGCCCGTTCAGTCTGGCATAAGGAATCTCCGCCAGCACCCTGTCAATCAGATAATTCCGCAGAGCCATTTCCCTGGCCCCTCTCTCCTGCATGGTTTCTCCCGCCAGGGCAGCCGCCTTTCCGAAACCTACAATCCCCGGCACATTTAAGGTGCCCGCCCTGCGGCCTCTCTCCTGCGCGCCGCCGTGAAGCAGCGGTGCAAGCCGCAGATTCTCCCGGCAGTAGAGGATTCCCACCCCCTTTGGCCCGTACAGCTTGTGCCCGCTGGCGGACAACAGGTCAATGTGCATCTCCTCCACATGAAGCGGAATATGCCCATAGGCCTGCACCGCGTCCGTATGAAAAAGAACACCCCTCTCATGGGCAATTTCCCCAATCTTTGCAATCGGCTCTATGGTGCCGATCTCATTGTTCGCCGCCATCACGGAAATCAGTATGGTGTCCGGGCGGATCGCTTTTTCCAGCGCCTCCGGCGAAACCTTCCCCTCTTCGTCCGGATCCAGATAAGTCACCTCGTACCCCTGCTTTTCCAGATACTGGCAGGTGTGCAGTACAGCGTGATGCTCGATCTTACTTGTGATGATATGTCTGCCTTTGCCGCCAAGTCCCTCCGCCACAGCGCGGACGGCCCAGTTGTCGGATTCACTGCCTCCCGCCGTGAAATAAATCTCGTTCGGCTTCGCCCCGATCAGCGATGCCGCCCGCTCTCTGGCAATCCCTACCGCCTTTTTTGCCTCTCCCGCGAAGCCGTAAATTGCCGAAGGGTTTGCGTAGGATTCCCGGAAACAGGGCAACATCTCCTGCAATACCTCCTCGGCCACTCTCGTGGTGGCCGCATTGTCTAAGTAAATCCTCTTATCCGCCATTCTGCCATCTCCCTATTTTTGTTTCTATTTGCTTCTGTTATCAGAAAGATATTTACTTTCATATAATTCCTATCGAATTACTATTCTATTAAACATTATAACAAGCCTGCCAAAAACTGCAAGCCCTAATATGGCACAGATCACCGTTTCCAGAAATCTCCTCCCCCATCATTTATAAAAAGCCAGTGTCCCCGGGATGGATTCACTGGCTTTTTCACGTTTTCTGCTGGGATGTCTGAACTACTCGTGCTCTGAAAAATATTTCTGGCACAGTTGTTCCTGATAATCACTGTCCGACAGGGCGCGCTTTATCTCCTCCGTATTTCCTTCCTCCATCAGCGTTTTCAACATATCAAAACTTGCTTTAAGGCCCTCCGCATACCCTTTCTTCAAGCCCTCGGCCTGGCCTACTCTTTGCCCCTCCGCATGGCCTTCTTTGAGCCCCTCCGCGCGTCCCTCTTCCCGCCCGATCTCACGCCATTCCTTCCGCTCACTCCTCATATGCTTTTCTTCGTCATATTCAAAAATACTCACTTCGATCGCCTCCGCACGGTTCCTTGATAAAAATTCGTTTAAGATTCCATTTCTGATGCAGTCATCTACCGCTTTTTCAACCGCCTCTGATAAAGGCAGCTCTTCCGTATATGACCTTACATGTTCCACATACCGTACATACTCTCTTAACAGACGGCACGCTTCTAAGAGTTCCCGGTTATATCCTGGATTGATGTTATAAACGGTCACCGACAGCTCCAGTGACGGTTCCTCCTGTCTTTTTTCAAAAGCGTCCGACAGACACAGGGTGTGCTGTTCAGGCTGAACATCTGTCCCGTTGTAAAATATGGCAAACCGGGGTGCCGGAATCCGAACCAGTGACTTGCTGTACAGATTTTCGTTCCTGATTCGGTTCTGCAGCACTCTTGATACATAGAGCAGATCCCTCAGCGGCATATTCGGGTTGCATGTGGACTGATGTTCATAGAGCAGCAGTTCAAAATCAAATACGAAGGAAATGTCGTTCTTATAATTCATATAGACCGCATTTTCCAGCGTAGTGATTTCCAGATCGTCCACATCCGTATAGTTCGTGCCATTCAGTGCGTTGTACAGGCTCAACAGATTTTTCTTTTCACGAAATAACATTCGGAATACGGTATCTTTGTAGTTGCGCTGTACCCCTGCATTACGCAGAGTTGTTCCATTTGTTCGTGTTTCGTTCATTTGCATGTCCTCCTTGATGGTGACGGCATGTCTTCTGTAAAGTTCATGTCGCCTGCACAGGAGAACCGTTTCAGATTCTCCTGCTTTTACAATGGTTACTTGGAATCAAAGCATGGATTTTCTGAAACTTAGAAATAAAAGATGAACTAACTGATCTGTTATATAGAAAATATGCTTTCCATTACTATAGCACACATAATACGGAATTGTAAATATTTTCTGTGAAAATTCAAAATCTTTTTTCTACGAAATTTCGTTTCTCAAATAGATACTCCCTCGCCGTATTTCCCTCATGCGTTCTCTCCATCCCGTCATCAATTTCTCCCCAAAAACCAGGCCAGGCGGCTATCTGCATAGCCGCCTGTATCCTATCCCCTTTTACACTGTATCCAGTGCTATAATGATCGCAGAAGAAAACCCGTGACCTTTGTTCCGTCCGTTTTCTTGCTGCGGCATTATCCTTTTTGTGTCCGATGTTTCCGATCCGTCCGGGAACACCGATTTGTCAGTCAAGATGAAACCATCTCTAAATAAAATCTTCCTGCTTAGTGCGGGCATTCCACATAAATATGCCGACTAATCTCAGCGCCCTGTAACACATAGCCACATTTACTGCATCTCTGCGCTTTAAATTCTATTATTTCACAACCGCCAGACGAATTTTTGATATGATCCGCCCCTACTCCCGATACAAAGGTATGGTTGCAGTACGGTTCAATCATATCATTATCCTCAGCAATAGGATAAATATTGCCCTCTTCGTCTACAAACTGTCTATCATATAAAAACTCCTGTGCTGTCTCATTCGTTTCCACAGATTCAAATTCCTGCCAAGTTTCTCCTTCTGTTCCTCCGGGAGCAAACAGGAAAGTATCACTCTGCGCCATCTTTTCTATCTGTTCTTCCGAAGTCTCCTCAACTACTTCTCTTTCAAACACATCCCTGTACGCTAACACCGTAATCGAATTTGCCAGGGCCAATGCTGCCACCAGCGTTATCGCCGCAACACGGTTCCACTTCTTCCTTTTCATTAAATTTTCCATCCTTTCCTTTATCTTTCGTACGTCGTCTCCAAAGCCGGACTTCCACCGCATGGAAACTTTCTCTGTTTTCTTTTCCCGCGCCTCCTCAATCATCAGGCGCAGATACTCTTTCACCTCCTCCTTCGACTTGTTCTGCATCACGATCTCGTCACAGGAGCACTCACAAATCTGGTCGAAACCACGGTGCAGTATCCATACCATCGGATTACACCAGTGTAACATCACCGCCAGGTGCATGAACAGTTTCCACAACACATCCATGCGTTTGATATGTACCAGTTCATGCCGTACAAGCAGCTCCGCCTCCCGGCTTGTCGTATGTCTGCTGCAGACAATCACGGGACTGAAAAATCCAAAGGTCATGGTGCGCTTCTCTGCCGTCGTCTCATACAGAAATACGCGCCGCCGGATTCCGTATTGATCCTTCAATCCGTCGAGAAAAGCTCTCTGTTCCGGCGTCATCGCCCGATCTGCATATTCGGCCGCCTTGCGGGCCAGCCACACATACTCTGCCACTTGCCCGGCCATCAGAATACAAACTCCCAACAGCCATACGGCAGTTATCATCGTCTGAATACTGGCAAAGATGTTCACATGCATGGCTCCTTCAGCGTGAACAATATGATTTCTCCATGTCAGCGGTACCCGCGAAATCTCCAGCGAACTTTCCGGCCAGAGATCGCGGAACACCGCAATATAATATTTCTTCAAGTAAGGTAATGGAATCAGATAATATAGAATCGCCACTCTGGCGAGCAGATTATAAAATCTTGCACATATCTTATCTTTTAACAGGTACCACAATAGCAGATGAATACCGGTCATCGTACTTCCCGAAAGAGACATGACCAACAGATATTCCATCTCTCTTTCTCCTAGTTGTTCTCCAGAAAGTCTATCAAATCCTTCGCATCGCTATCCGCTATTGAATTTTCCTTCACGAACGATGCGACGAAATTGCTTAATCTTCCCCCATACACATGATCAATTACTGTCTTCATCTGCATGCCGTTGTACTCTTCCCGATTATGCACAACTTTCACTATCCTGTTTTCCCGTTTCACTAATCCCTTACCCTCTAAGCGAACCAGAAAAGTATTGAGTGTCTGCCTTTTCCACTCCTTCCCATCCGCTTCGAACAAAGCAAGCAATTCGGACTGCTTAATTCCGTCGCTTTGTTCCCACAGCTTTTCCATAACCTCCATTTCTGCATCGGATATATCATATACTCTTTTCATACACTTCATCTCGTATCTTTCCGACTACAAGACTAGGTTTTGTAGTCTATTTTAATATATAATCTTTTGCGCCAAATGTCAACTTTATACTACAAATTAAATTGAATTTATGCAGTAATTGCATTTCCGGTATACAAAATGTAGTATTTTCCACGCTCATCGATCAACTGGTTGTGGGTCCCGCGCTCTATGATGCGTCCCTGCTCCAGCACCATAATGCAGTCGGAATTTCTGACCGTGGAGAGTCTGTGGGCAATCACAAAGGTGGTTCTGCCCCGCATCAGCTTATCCATGCCGTCCTGTACAATGCGCTCGGTACGGGTGTCGATGGAGCTTGTCGCCTCATCCAGAATCAGCACCGGAGGATCGGCCACGGCTGCTCTCGCAATGGCCAGAAGCTGCCTCTGCCCCTGGCTTAAGTTTGCCCCGTCCCCGGAGAGCACGGTGTCGTACCCTTCCGGCAGCCTTCTGATAAAACTGTCCGCATTTGCCAGTTTCGCCGCTGCTTTCACCTCCTCATCGGTGGCGTCCAGCTTCCCATAGCGGATGTTTTCCATCACTGTTCCCGTAAAGAGGTGCGTATCCTGCAGCACAATTCCGAGCGAACGGCGCAGATCCGCTTTCTTAATCTTGTTCACATTGATGCCGTCATAGCGGATCTTTCCGTCCTGGATATCATAAAAGCGGTTAATCAGATTGGTAATGGTTGTTTTGCCCGCTCCCGTGGAACCCACAAAGGCGATCTTCTGCCCCGGCTCCGCATAAAGCTTCACATCATGGAGCACCATCTTATCATCATTATACCCGAAATCCACGCCGTCGAAAACCACATCTCCTTTAAGTTCCACATAATCTACGGAATGATCCGCCTGATGTTCGTGCCGCCATGCCCAGCGGCCTGTGCGCTCCGGCGTCTCCACAAGGGCGCCATTCTCCTCTTTCACATTGACCAGTGTCACATAACCGTCGTCCGTCTCCGCAGACTCATCCAGCATTTTAAAGATGCGCTCCGCACCCGCCATCGCCATGACAATCGCGTTGAACTGCTGGCTCACCTGATTGATCGGCATGTTAAAGCTTCTGTTGAAGGTCAGAAAACTCGCCAGTTTACCAAGGGTTAACCCTGTTGCCCCGGAAAGCGCCAGCACACCGCCCACGATGGCGCAGACCACATAACTCACATTGCCGAGCTGCTGGTTCACCGGCCCCACCACGTTGACCAGATAGTTTGCCTTGTCCGCACTCTCAAACAGGGCATCGTTGAGCGCCCGGAAGTCCTGGATATTCTTTTCCTCGTGGTTGAATACCTTGACCACCTTCTGTCCGTTCATCATCTCTTCAATAAAACCGTTGACCTTGCCCAGATTACTCTGCTGTTCCAG
The DNA here is from genome assembly GCA_910575775.1 of Lachnospiraceae bacterium. Taxonomy (GTDB): domain Bacteria; phylum Bacillota; class Clostridia; order Lachnospirales; family Lachnospiraceae; genus UBA3282. The sequence goes on from CAJTEY010000012.1 coordinate 30,402, forward strand.
AAAATACCGGCCGCTCAGTCCCGCCACCTTCTGGGTTACAAAGAGCATAATCCCCACCATAAGGAGCGTCACTGCGGTCAGCGGCACACTCAGGATAATCATGCTGATGAGCACACTCACAATGGTAATCGCGCTGTTGAACACCTGGGGCATACTCTGGCTGATCATCTGCCTCAGCGTTTCTGTGTCGTTTGTATAGGTTGACATAATATCCCCATGCGCATGGGTGTCAAAGTATTTGACCGGGAGCGCCTCCATATGGGAAAACAGGTCATCCCGTACATTTCGCAAAGTTCCCTGGGTCACATTGATCATAATGCGGTTCCACGCATAGGATGCCAGCACACCTACCAGATACAGGCACGCCACTTTCGCGATGGCGCCCGCCAGCGGGGAAAAGTCCGGCACGTCCTGTGTCAGCATCGGGACGATATAGTCATCTATCAGTCGCTGAATAAACATGGTGCCCTGCACGTTGGCCAGCACACTCACAAAAATCAGCACCGCCACGATCACCAGATGGGGCCCGTAGCTTTTCATCACATACTGCATCAGACGCTTAAACACTTTCCCTGGATTCTCTATTCTCTTTCCGCTCTTCATTCTTCCATGTGGTCCCGGCATAATTTCCTCCATTCCGAAGCGTTCTTTGCGGAGTTTGCCGACAGGCATACTCCAAGGAACGCGGGCAGAATCTGGAGTTTTCCGAAGGAATACTCCGTTTCTGCTCTGCGCTCAAGGAGTTTGTGACGCTCCGGCACAAACTCCCGATTGAGAAATCAGCACATCAGTGTGATTTCTCAATCTGTTACCTCTCTGTCCATAATATACGGAGTTTGTGGCTGCCATGCAGACACGAACTCCCATGTGAGACTTAGCGCTTCTTAACGAGGCAGCCTGTGCTGCTGAGTTTTAGAAGCTCTTCTCACATTATTCGTCGAAGTCTCCGCCTCCGTTTGTCTGCGACTCGTAAACTTCCCTGTAAATCTCATTGTCGCGCAGCAGTTCCTCGTGGGTTCCAAACCCGTGCACCCGCCCGTCATCCATTACGATAATGCGGTCCGCGTTCATCACACTGGCCACACGCTGGGCAATGATCAGCTTCGTGGTGTCGGGAATCTCCTCCGCGAAAGCCTTTCTGATCTTCGCGTCCGTGGCCGTATCCACCGCGCTGGTGGAGTCATCCAGAATCAACACTTTCGGTTTCTTGAGAAGGGCCCGCGCTATGGTAAGCCTCTGCCTCTGCCCGCCGGAAACATTTGTGCCGCCCTGTTCTATATACGTGTGATACCCCTCCGGCATCTTCTCGATAAATTCATCCGCACAGGCGAGCCTGCATACCCTCCTGCACTCCTCCTCCGTGGCATCCGCATCACCCCAGCGCAGGTTATCCAGAATCGTGCCTGAGAAAAGTACATTTTTCTGCAAAACTACCGCCACCTGGTTTCTCAGTGTCACAATGTCATATTCCCTGACATCCCTGTCACCTACAAGCACCCTGCCATCCGTCACATCGTAGAGACGGCTGATCAGATTGACCAGACTTGTCTTTGCACTGCCGGTTCCGCCGATGATGCCGATGGTCTCCCCGGCCTTTATTTTCAGGTTAATATCGTGTAAAACCGCCTCACTGCTCTCCTTGTGGTAGGAGAAGCGAACATGCTGAAACTCGATGTCCCCGCTCGCCACTTCGTAAACAGGATCGACTGGATTGGTCAAATTGCTCTTTTCATTGAGCACCTCACAGATACGCTCCGCGCTGGCGATACTCATGCTCAGCATCACAAATATCATGGCCACCATCATCAGGCTCATCAGAATATTCATGCAGTATGTAAGCAGGCTCATCAGCTCGCCCGTGGTCAGCGTGTCCTGCACGATCTGTTTTGCGCCCAGCCAGCTGATTAACAGGATACAGCCGTAAACGGTGAACATCATAACCGGCATATTCAGCACCACATGCCGCTCGGCCTTGCTGAAAATATCGTAAATGCCCTGGCTGGCTTTCTTAAATTTCTCCGTCTCATGCGCTTCCCTGACGTAAGCCTTCACCACGCGGATCGCGCTCACGTTCTCCTGCACGGAAGCGTTCAGCTCGTCATATTTCGGAAAAGCCTGCTTGAAGTATTTCATGGCTCCTCTGATGATGAAAAACAGTACCGCTCCTAGCAGAATCACCGCCACCAGATAAATCCCGGCAAGTTCCGCGTTGATCAGAAAAGCCATCGCCATCGCACAGACCATGCTGACCGGGGCGCGGAAGCAGATCCGCAGGATCATCTGGTACGACATCTGCATATTCGTCACATCCGTGGTCAGTCTGGTGATAAGTCCCGCCGTGCTGAACTTGTCGATGCTGGCAAACGAGAAGGTCTGTATGTTTTCAAACATGGCCTGCCTTAAATTTTTCGCAAAGCCCGTGGACGCCCTCGCCCCGTACTTGCCGCCCAGCACACCGCAGAAAAGCCCGCAGAGGGCCGCCGCAATCATTACCGCGCCCACTGCATAAACGTGCTGCATGTTCCCTGCCTCCACGCCATCGTCTATGATGGACGCCATCAGAAACGGGATCAGCATCTCAAAAACGACCTCCAGAACCATAAAGACCGGCGTCATGACAGACACCTTCTTATATTCTTTGATTTGTGCCGCAAGGGTTTTAATCATTGTCATTCCTCCCTTATTGTTGTCTTTTTCTATTTTTCTACATTAAAAAATTAATGTCAACGGCTTTCCGAACTTTTCATAATTTTTCACAAAATGTTCACAGACCCCCCACATGATTCTGTCGTGTACCATATAAAAAATACGCATTACTATTCATATTTTTTGCAAATCGGGATATACTAAGCAAAACATTTTTTTGGTTTGACCGCCCTCTATACTTGCGTTATAATAATAGAAACAAACACTCTAAATCAAAATCTCGTTTTGGAGGATTCCATGATACTTAATTATAAGTTCAAAAACTTTATGTCCTTCCGGGAAAATGCAGAGTTTTCGATGCAGGCCCCGAAATCAAAAGTGAAAAACAGATTTCCCAATAATTATATTACTTCCGGCACTGGCGCAGACTTGCTGAAAACCGCTGTGATTGTAGGCGAAAATGCAGGCGGAAAGTCAAATTTTGTCAGAAGTCTGTCCTATTTACAGGCATTTTTTACAGGAGCTGAAACGCCCAAATCATATAAAAATGCGATAAACACCAATAATGAACCGGGCTATTGTCCAAAAAAGAGCCAGACCTTGCAGTCCTTTGAACTCGAAATCTGCGTAAGCGAAAGTACCCTGTATCTTTATCATTTAGAAATAGACTTCGTTGGAATTGTAAACGAATCCTTTTCTATCAAAAGTCACGTTAAAAACAAATATAGAAAAATATTCGCTCTGGAAAGAAGCGAATGTACAACAGAGTGCAAAAACAAGAACGACTGTGCAGACAGTAACAACTGCCAAACCGAATCCGTAGTTACATATCATTTGGATATGCAGCTACCTGATCAGGCGATAGAAAGAGCACTTGCAAAAGCAGTCGATGCAGATACCGCAAACGGATTAACAGTCATAAAGCTCGCCCTGTTAGGCTACGAACACGCGATTGCTTTTACAAACCGGGTCAAAAATGACTTGTGTCCGGAAACTAATAGGATTAATTATGACATCTATAAATCCATGAGAAGCGAAGAAGATGATCTGCGGATTTTACACGATCCAAGATATTTAGAGATCTTCCGGATGATTGACTCCAGTATGATCGATTGTAAAATAGATGCAGAAAATCCTTTTTCAAAAACGATGATTGTCAGACAAAAAAAGGACGGCAGCACATTTTCCCGGGAACTTTCACAGGATTCCAGCGGTGTCCGCGAATTTTTTGCATGGGCTGTGCAGATTTTTAGAGTGGTATATGAAGACAAAATAGTCTTTGCAGATGAAATGGACCGTGTATTAAACCCTGTCTTATCCGACAGAGTCATTTCCTTCATCTGTGGGAAGGAGCATCACGGTCAGTTCGTTTTCACGACACATAATGTTTTACATCTCGACTTAAAAAACTATATGAAGGAACAGATTTACTTCATCACAAAAGACGTGGAAACCTTGGATTCAGAATTGTATTCCTTAGCAGATTTTCCCGAAATACGGTACGAAACGACTAAAATATACGAATTTTACATGAAAGGTATTTTGGGAGGTACAGCGATTGAGTAGAAAAATACGCCAACCACAAAAAATCTTCAAAGTTTTTTGTGAAGGAGGCACGGAACATCATTATATAGACGAACTGCGTCGCCAGAAAAAACTGTCGATCACCCTGAAACTCGTGAATATGGAGGGCGGCGGTTACCGCAATTTTCTGGAGCAGGTGAGAGCCGATGGTACCACAAACTGTCTTGCAAAGTTTATCATTATTGACGGCGACCGGGCGATTTCGGAAGAAGGCGAAAAGAAAAATCTGGATGAGCTTTTAAAATACTGCATCCTGCAAAACAAAAACGGGAGGATTCCACATTTTCTAATTGTCAATGATCCCGATTTTGAATACCTTGCGTGTCTGCATACGCCAAGATATAACGGTCAGAACGCCGCTCAGTATCTGCTCAGGGAATTGGGCTACAAAAGCATCGATGCTTTTAAGGCAGACAAAAAAGTTTATCATGTCCTTAACACCAACGGAAACTCTTATGAGCAGATGCTTTCACAATTAAAAAGCGAAAACTGCTTTGTGATCAACAAATACTCGATCAACAAAAAGCAATATGAAATGAAAGTTTCCACTACTTATGATTGGGAAAAGCTTGGAAGAAAGGCATCCAACATGAATGAATTTTTTGAGGTGATAAACGATTTCCATACATAAACGTTTCCAGCCTCTGCAGTACAAAAGAGGGCTGCCTCCCGGGCAGCCCTCCCTCTTATTACTGCTGTAACATTCTGTCAGTCTTTCGTCTTCTCTTTATTGTTCATAATCTCGAACACAACCGCCGCCAGAAGCACAACGCCCTTAACCACCTTCTGCCAGTTCGCATCGATACCCATAAGGCTCATGCCCAGGTTGATAACACCGATCAGTGTTGCGCCGATTACCATACCGAACACGGTACCAGAACCGCCGTATGCGGACACGCCGCCCACCACGCAGGCGGAAATCGCATCCATCTCATAGTTGGTTCCGGCTGTGGGAGTCGCCGCAGACAGTCTCGCCATCGTCATCCACCCACTGATCACAGTGAGCACCGCCATATTCAGATACGCCAGGAAGAAAATCCTCTTTGTGTCAATACCGGAAAGTCTGGTAGCTTCCACGTTGCCGCCGATGGTGTAGAAATAACGGCCGATGGTCGTCTTGGAGGTGATGAAATTATAAATCAGAACGATCACTGCCACCCAGACCAGATTATTCGGGATGCCGCCCGCCTGTGCCAGCTTCCACGCAAACAGCAGGATCACCACGCTGACAAGCACACAGCGCACGATCACGCTGGTCATAGTCTCCGCCTCATACCCCTTTTTCACCTTGTCATTTCTGCCTTTTAACTGTAAAACCACGAACAGCACGCACGCGATCACACCCACAAGCAGGCAGGTAATATTCAGCGCTGCACCGCCAAAGACATCGGGGATGCTGCCGTTAAACATTTTGATAAAGCCTTCCGGCATAGGCGCGATCGTCGCGCCGTTTAAGAGCGCCGTACCCCAGCCTCTGAAAGCAAGATAGCCTGCCAGCGTTGCAATCCAGGGCGGAATGTTGATATAAGCGATGAGAAAACCTTCCACAACGCCGTAGATCACGCCTGCACCTACCATGAGAAGCATTGCCACCGGCACCGACATGCCGCCACGCACCATCATGTGTCCGCCGATTGCGCCGACAAAGCAGACAAAGGAACCAACGGAAAGGTCGATGTTACCGCCTGTCAGCATACACATTAACATACCTGTTGCCAGCACGAACACATAAGCGTTCTGCGCGATCAGCGCCTGAAAACTGGATGCCGCAAACATCTGTCCCTCTGTCATCACCGAGAAGAATATCACGATCAGGACAAGGACTATTTTCATGGTATGTTTTCTAAATATTTCCATTGCTTTATTCATTTTCATCCTCCCCCTTTATTTCTTCTCTCTCTTGGACAGTACGTCAAAGGCAACCGCTATTAAGAGCACAAGACCCTTAACCACCTTCTGGTAGTTTGCGTCCATACCCATGATACTCATACCCTGGTTGATTACACCCATCAGAGTTGCACCGACCACCACGCCGGCCACGGAGCCGACGCCGCCATATGCGGATGCACCGCCGATAAAGCATGCGCCGATGGCGTCCATCTCATACCCCTGCCCGTAAGTGGGCTGTGATGAGGTCAGTCTCGCGATCGTGAGGATACCTGCCAGAGCGGCGAGGAATCCCATATTCACATAAGCGATAAAGTACACTTTTTTCGTATTGATACCGGAAAGTCTGGTCGCCTTCTCATTGCCGCCCACCGCGTACAGATAACGGCCGATTCTGGTCTTCGTGGTCAAGTAACCGTAAACAAGCAGTACCAGAAGAATCCAGATGAGCGCTGTGGGGATTCCCTTGTGGGATGACAGCTTATAGCTGATCCATAAAATAACGGCACTGATTACAGCCAGCTTTGCTATGGTACTGCCGAGAGGCGCTGTCTCATAACCTCTGCTTTTATTGTTGATGCGGTTCTTTAACTGCACCGCGATCAGAACGGCAACCGCAATACAGCCGGCGATCATACAGGTCATATTGAAGTCTTCGCCGCCAAAAAGATCCGGCACATAACAGTCTGCGCCGCCGCCGAACACCTTGATGAAAGCCTCGCTCTTGATGGAAACCGTCATACCCTGCAGCACCGCATTGGAAAGTCCGCGGAATGCGTACATACCAGCCAGCGTTGCAATAAAGGGCGGCACCTTCACATAAGCGATCCAGAATCCCTGCCACATACCGATCAGAATACCTATTACCAGCATGGCAAGAACCGCCGCCACAACATTCACCTTTTTATCCATCATCATCGCGCCCACCGCGCCCGCAAAGCAGACCACGGAACCCACGGAAAGGTCGATGTTGCCGCCTGTCAGAATACAGAGCAGCATACCTGTCGCCAGCACGAACACATACGCGTTCTGGGAGATCAGGTTATTGATATTCTGCGGGAAAAGGATTTTTCCCTCTGTCGTGATACTAAAGAAAATCACCACCAGAACAAGGGCGATAATCATGGTATATTTTCTTAAGAATGTAGAAGCATTCGTCTTTTCCATCCCCTTACGCCCCCTTTCCGGATGTTACAATGATGGACATGATCTTCTCCTGGGATGCCTCCTCAGCGGAGAGTTCCCCGGCAATCTTACCCTCGTTCATCACATAAATCCTGTCGCTCATGCCGAGCACCTCAGGCAGCTCGGAAGAGATCATCACCACGGACTTGCCCGCCGCCACCAGATCGTTGATGATACAGTAAATCTCGTACTTTGCGCCCACATCGATACCTCTGGTAGGCTCATCCAGAATCAATACATCGGGATCCGTAAACATCCACTTAGCCAGAAGAACCTTCTGCTGGTTTCCGCCGGAAAGATTGCCCACGTTCTGCTCCACGGTAGGACACTTGGTCTTAAGTTTCCCCCGGTATTCTTCCGCAACCTGGTACTCCTTATCCTTGTCAATGATCATCCGAGGACTGATGCTGTCCAGATTTGCCAGAGTGGTGTTGATCTTAATCGGGTTGGTAAGGACAAGCCCGTTGCCCTTCCGATCCTCCGTCACATAGGCGAGCTTATTCTTGATGGCCTGTTTGATGGTCTTTAAGTGCACTTCTTTTCCGTCCAGATAGAGCTGTCCGCTGATATTGGTGCCGTAGGACTGCCCGAAAATACTCATGGCAAGCTCGGTACGCCCCGCGCCCATCAGGCCGGAGATACCTACCACCTCACCCTTTCTCACCTTGATGGACACGTTGTCGCACACCTTCCTCTCCGGGTAGAGCGGATGATGCACCGTCCAGTTCTTCACTTCCATATTCACGTCACCGATCTTTACATTGTGACGCTTCGGGAAACGGTCAGTCAGTTCACGGCCAACCATCCCCTGAATAATTCTATCCTCTGAAATCTCCGTGGTATGCTTATCCATCGTTTCGATGGTGGAACCGTCACGGATAACCGTAATCTTATCCGCCACATAAGCAACCTCGTTTAACTTATGAGATATAATAATCGAAGTCATGCCCTCTTTCTTAAACTTTAACATAAGATCGAGCAGCGCCTGGGAATCCTTCTCATTCAATGAGGATGTCGGCTCATCCAGAATCAAAAGCTTCGCATGTTTGGCCATCGCCTTGGCGATCTCCACAAGCTGCTGTTTTCCGGTACCGATATCTTTGACCAGCACCTTGGACGATTCCGAAAGACCTACCATCTTCAGATATTTGTCAGCTTCCCCATAAGTTTCGTTCCAGTCGATCGCCGCGCTTTTTCCCCGCTCGTTCCCAAGGAACATATTCTCTCCGATGGTCATGTAAGGGATCAGCGCCAGCTCCTGATGGATGATGACGATTCCCTTCTCCTCGGAGTCCTTGATCTTACCAAACTTACACACTTCACCGTTGTAGACGATGTCGCCCTCATATGTACCATAGGGATAAATGCCGCTCAGGACATTCATCAGCGTGGATTTTCCCGCGCCGTTCTCACCGACCAGCGCGTGGATCTCCCCTTCCTCCACCTTCAGGTTTACATTGTCGAGCGCCTTGACACCGGGGAACGTTTTGGTAATATTTTTCATTTCCAGTAAAACTTTAGCCAAAGTGTATTCCTCCCAACATTTTTTGTATCTGCTACCCACTTCTCTCTCTAAAATCAGCAGGCGGGAAAACCCGCCTGCCGGTTTCACTTACTACTATTCTATCATATTTCTGATATGCGGAGAATGCGTTCTTTGCATTCTCTTGTCTGAGACTTAGAATTTCTTGACGAAACTCTTTCTCAACCCACAGAGAATGCGCTTTTTGCATTCTCTCATGTGATGCTTTCTCAACCCGCAGAGAATGCGCTTTTTGCATTCTCTCATGTGAAGTCTGAAATCACTTAGTGAGGTTCTTCCGAACTTAGTGATTTCCTTCACATTGTTACTGGAGATCCGCCTCTGTATAGTAACCGGAATCGATCAGCAGCTCTTTGTAGTTGTTCGCATCTGCGAATACAGGCTCACAAAGGTAAGAAGGAATCACGCCTGTGCCGTTGTCGTAAGTCGTGGTATCGTTTACTTCAACAGTCTCACCCTTCAGGATCTGGCCAACCATCTTAACTACCTGAGATGCCAGAGTACGGGTATCCTTGAATACGGACATGGACTGCTTGCCGTCGATCATGTTCTTTACGTTTGCGATATCACAGTCCTGACCTGTAACAACAGGGTAATCGCCTGTGTAGTTTGCTGCCAGAGCGTTCTCAACACCGAGAGCGGTGGAGTCGTTGGAGCAAAGCGCAATGTGAAGAGTCGTACCGTCAGAGTAGTTGGAAGAAAGGATGTTCTCCATTCTTGCCTGTGCAGTCTCGGTAGCCCATGCAGGCGTACCAACGGTTGCGAAATCAATCTGGCCGGAGGGAACAACGATCTTTCCGGCGTCCATGTAAGGCTTTAACACGTCAATTGCGCCGTTGTAGAAGAAGGTTGCGTTGTTGTCATCCGGGGAACCGCCGGTGATCTCCATGTTGAAAGGACCTTCCGCGTTGTCCAGATCCAGTGCGTCTACAATGTACTGACCCTGTGTCTGTCCTACTTTGTAGTTGTCGAAGGTAGCGTAGTAGGAAATCGCATCGGTGTTCTTGATCAGACGGTCATATGCGATAACCGGGATGTTTTTGCTCTTTGCGCCTTCCAGAACGGTGGTCAGGGACTCGCCGTCGATAGAAGCGATAACCAGTACGGAGCAGCCGCCGTTGATCATGTTCTCGATCTGGGAAACCTGAGTAGCTACGTCGTTGGAAGCGTACTGAAGGTCTACCTCATAACCTGCTGCCTCAAGCTCTGCCTGCATGTTGGAACCGTCCTGATTCCATCTCTGCAGATCCTTTGTGGGCATTGCCACACCAACCTTATTGCCGCTGGGAGCTGCTGCGTCCGCTGCGGGAGCCTCTGCCTCTGCGTCCGCTGCCGGAGCCTCTGCCTCTGCCTCAGCCTCTGCTGCAGGAGCCTCCGTCTCTGCTGCGGGCTCTGTAGCTGCCGGAGCCGCGTCGCCTCCGCCACAGCCAACCAGTGTAGCTGCAACCATAGAAGTTGCAAGTACCATGCCTAATACTTTTCTTTTCATGTCTTAGTTTTCCTCCCTTTTCTAAATAATAAATATTTTGCGAATTTCTTTCGCACTTCCAATATACCACAAAGAAAATAGGAATAATTTATGACATTCTGTACATTTTCACCATATCCATAATTTATACGGCAATCGTTCTAGCACATTTTTGTGATTTTCCATCTTTATCATGCAATAAAGTGCTATTCCGGCATCTGCCCCGGCACATTCAGGTACACATCCTCTTTCAGATGAAAGCCGCTTCCGATAATGACTTCATCAATGTTGTCCCTGTTCACGCTGATCGGCTCCAGCCCGATATAAGGCACCCTGTAGGCACCGCTGTCAATCAGTGTCACGTCCTCTCCTTCAATTTTCTCGCCTTTCGCGAGCGCCACCGCTTCCTCCGCCGCCCGGGTCGCCAGACGCTCCACAGGCTTGTACACCGTCATAACCTGGGTGCCTTCCACGATTCTCTGGCAGGCCGCCAGATCCGCATCCTGCCCGGCCACCAGCATATTTCCTGCCTGCCTTGTCTCCGCCAGCGCACGGACAGCCTGGGTCGCCAGATCGTCATTGCCGCACATGATGGCATCCGCCTTGGCAATGACAAGCGGATTGGCATAAATATAAGCCGCCGCCTCCTCCGCCCGCCAGTTTTCCGCGTGAATGGAGTCAAGAATAGTCACCCTGTGTTTTGCCATCAGCCGCTTAAACGCTCCCTCCACCAGAGGCACGTTATTGTCCGTGGGGGAACCGCCGATCATCACCACATTGTTTCCGTTTCCAATACCGGCTTCAATCAGCGCCCGCGCCATCATCTCCCCCACCATCTCATTGTCAAAGGAAATATACAGATCCACGTCCGCATTGTCCACCAGGCGGTCATAGGAAACCACTTCAATTCCCGCATCTTTCGCTTTGGCCACCGACTCCCGCAGGGATGCCGGATCAATCGCAATAATGACGATCACATCCATTCCCTTTTGAATAAAGTAGTCAATCTGCTTTTTCTGCTCCTCCACCACGCCGTTGGCGTTCTGCACATTAACCTCCGCCCCAAGCTCCTTTGCCACCGAGACAAAGATGTCCCGGTCCCTCTGCCATCTCTCAATGACAAAGGAGTCAAAACTCATGCCGATCTGGATTTTTTCCTCCTCGCCGTCTTCCTTCTCCCTGCCGCTCTCCACCTTCCCACAGCCCGCCGCTGTCAGAAGCAGAAGAACTGCCAGCAGCAGGCAGCTTATCTGTCTTTTCATCATTCTTAATCCTCTTAATTCTCGCATTTATATTCTGTGGGCGTCACGCCCACATTTTTCTTAAAGGAACGGCTGAAGTAATTGGGATCCGCATACCCCACCATAGAACAGATTTCCTTCATGGAATACTCCGTGGTGGTGAGCAGCTCCTTGGCCTTATCCATGCGGATCTTGGTCAGATACTCCACAAACCCTTCCCCCACGTCCTCCTTAAATATCTTGCTGAAATAGTACGGACTGATGTTGACCGTCTGTGACACTTCATCCAGGGAAATATCCTTGCTGTAATTATTCTGGATATAGGCCTTCGCCGCCTCAACGGCCCCCAGGGATTTCTCTGATGCCTTGGTGCTCACATTGCGGCACGCCTCACCGATCTTGTCCGTAAACCATTTTTTGATATCCGCCATATCATCCATTCCCATGATCGTCGGAAGATAGTCCGCCCGATCCCGGAACTCGTAGGTCATGCCGCCGGAATTGTAGGCCAGATACTCGGCATAGAGCACAAACTCCAAAACTTTCAGGCGGATATTCATCAGCCATTCGCTGTGCATCTGCACAATCAGGTCAAAATAGGTTTCCGCCGTGGCCACGGCATGATCCGCATCCCCGTTTTTCACCTCCGCAAAAAGCTTCTTTTCCAGATCCACGGGATAGGTTTCCTCATGGGCGCAGCCGATGGGCAGATCGTCCGCATGGGCTACGCTGCCGTTTGTCATAATCAGGGCATTTATCGCCTCCTTGTAAGCCGCTCTGGCCTCTTCGAGAGGCGCGATGGCGCTGATGCCGATGCGGAAACTGATCTGGGTCCGCTTTTTCAGCTCCCGGACAAGCTCCCTCGATTTCTCGATCATGGATATCCGATCCTCGTAAGAGATCTGCGTCTCTTCACAGGGCACAAGCCCCGGCAGCTTGTTCGCCATAGACATCCCAAGAATCATCCCGGGGTAAGCCTCCTTCAAATATTCCCGGAGCAGGTCGCCGTACTGCTGCATTTTTACGCTGCTTCCCACCGCATTGGTCATGTGGTTCCCCTCCTGGGTTTCCCCGCAGACCACCGCCAGGACATAGGCATAATTCTGGTTGATTCCCAGAAGCTGTTTATAATTTTCAATGTCCTCCGTGAAATGCTCCTGGAAGAGCAGATTGTAGAGAAGGCCGCTCTCTATGATGGGCATGACCGTCTCCAGCTTTTCCCGGATCAGCAGATCGTTGCTGCGCTTGTTCCGCTCCCTGTCAATCTGATCCATAGCTTTCCCCAGCGCCGCAATAATCCGGGTCTTTTCCATAGGTTTGGTGATGTATTCCAGCACGCCAAGCTTAATGGCTTCCTTGGCATAATCAAACTTGTCATAGGCGCTCATCACAATAAAGATCACGTTCCTGTTCGTCTCCCGGATCTCCCGCATGGCCTCGATTCCGTTGATGCCGGGCATCTGGATGTCCATAATGGCGATATCCGGGCGGAAATTCTCCGCGAGCTCAATCACGCTTCTTCCCGTCTTGGCAAACTCGATGCTGCACAGCTCGCCAAACTCCTTCTCTATGATAAATTTCAGAGAATCAATCACGATTCCCTCATCGTCCGCAAGCATGATCTTATAACGGCTCATCTCTCCTCCCATTCCGAAGCGCCGCAAGACGCCTCCCCGCTGCTCCCTGGTGCCTGACCGTACCGCTCCAGATAAAGGCATACTTCCGTGCCCATATCTTTTCCCCGGCTTTGCACCGTCATCACATTTTCGTTACCTGTAAAAAGCCGCATGCGGGAGATCACGTTGTCCATACCGACGCCGTTTCCCCCGGATGCCATATCTTCTTCCCTGTAGGTACCGCTCATCACCTTGTCGATGATTTCCTCACTCATACCGACGCCGTTGTCCTTCACGCTGATACAGACTCTGCCCTCCTTTTCATAGAGGGACAAAAGGATGACGCCCCGGTCTCCCATCTCCCGTATGCCGTGATTGACGCAGTTTTCCACAATAGGCTGCAGGATCATACCCGGCATCTCCGTGTACAGAAGAGACTCATCAATATGCTTTTCATAATGGATATCCCCGGCGAACCGCACGTTCAGAATATAGATGTAGGAATCCACCATCTCCACTTCCTCAGCCACGGTCACCGTCTCCTCGCTTTTCTTCATATTATATCTGTAAAACTGAGCCACCTTCTGGATATAGTCGTAGGTTCTGTCCGCGCTCTCCATCATGGCAAGCTGCGCGCCCGCGTTCAAGGTGTTAAACAGAAAGTGTGGATTGATCTGGGCCTGCAGATATTTGAGCCTGGCATCCTTTAAGTGGCCTTCCATGAGAAGCTCACGCTCTTTTAACGCCCGCTCCGCCTCCATGCTCTCCCTGATCCGCTCAATGTATCTGCCGATGCTGACCACCATAGAATTGAAAGCGCCCGTCACCACACCAACCTCGTCCTGTGATTCCACCGGCAGAAGGTCGATCTCGAAATTGCCCTTCGCCACCTCATCCGCCTGGCTCGACAGCTTTTTCAACGGCCGGATCAGCGCGCCCACAAAGCTGATAATGATGCACACGTTGCTTATCATCACCAGAATGATAGCGATGACGGACACCGCCTCAAAGAGCCGGAACCGCTGCTGCAATTCGCTGTAACGCTCGGAGTTGCTGCGAAACTGCTCCATGTTCAGGTTAGAAAGATAGGTGTCGATATAGCCATACATTCTTGTGGCATTCTCATAATGAAGTCGGTATTTTTCCACATTCCGTCCACGCTTGGACTCTATGGTCTTCGCCACCTCCTCCAGATAACGCTCTGTCATATGCCTGATGTTGCGCTCCATCCGATCAAAAGAACGGCCGGTCACCTCCTCATTCAGATCCGCCGCCATATTCCGGCACAACTGCTCGCTTCGATAATAATTCTCCAGAGAATCACTGGTCTTCACATTCAGATAATCCGTCATGTCATCCTGCAGGGCGTTTATGATATCGGAAAAGTCGTTCAGATGACGGTTGTCCTGATACACCATATCCAGCCGCCCGGACATGCTGTTGATGCCGATGATGAGAAAAATATTAACCATCACCACCAGCAGGTTGGTCACAATATAAATGCTGCTGATCTTAAACTGCAGGGAGAAATTCCGTACTTTACCCATCATTTTCCGGCTCCTCCCTCCTCAGATATTCGTCCACATTATCCTTGGATATCAGACTGATGTCCGCCGTAAAGTACTGGCTGGTATAGCCCAGATCATGGTACTCCTGCAGCGCATCAATGCAGAAGCCTCCCATCTGCGCCGTGTCGATGTCCACAGTGGCATAGATCACGTTCCTGTCGATGGCGTTGATGATCGTGTCGGAAACATAATGGCCCAGAATGCTTACCTCACCTACCTTATTGTAGTCCACCACCGCCTGGTAGGCGCAGGTCGTATTCAGCTCATTCAGGCAGATCAGGATATCCGGGATATCCCCGCCCATAAAAATGTCACGGATGGACTCCTCCACAGAAAAAGCGTTGGTGTCATCCACGGACAGCAGGGAAAGCGCCACCGCCGTGTCCCCCCGCTCCTGTTCTATCGTGTCCTGTATGCCGGAATAGAGGATATTCTGATCCATACTGTTCGCATAGGAATTGACCAGAAGAGTCACACGGACAGGCCGGTCCGGGGAACCAACCTCCACTTCCTTCCATTCCGCCGCCATGTCCTTCCCGCCGGCTGTGCCCAGTACCACGTTTTCTCTGTCTCCCGTCTCTGTCTCTCCCAGGTTTTCCCCCTCTTCTACCATCATCTGCGTTTCCCTTGTGCCCGTCAGCCGCTCCCTCATAATCCGAAGCGCCTGCCGGCCATATTCCCTGCCAAGATTGTAGCTTCCCACGCCCACAAAACTGCACCGCTTACTCTGGGTATTGTCCCCGTAAAGCGTCACCACGGGAATCCCCGCCGCGTCCGCCCGGTCAATTAAGTCCGTCATTCCCTCCTCTTCACTGGCCGTCACAATGATCCCGTCCACCCCGGAGGCAATGGCAATCTCCATCTGCTCCTCCACGCTGTAATCCCAGAAACGCTCATTTCCCAGCCAGTCCACATAGACGTTCTCCTGCAGCGCCCGCTCATAGGCGCCCTGATAGACGGACTGCCAGAAAACAGATTTGCCTTCCCGGGTAATCATAATATAATATCTGTCGTAGATGCTCCCGGCCGTCTCCTCCTGGAAACTGCCTGTGTAAAACCACAGGATATAGCCCGCCATAAATACCGTAAACAGGATGCAGACTGTCGTCAGAAATACGGGCAGAAACGTAAGCCCCGAAAGTTTTCTTTCCGGGGCCTCTGTTCCAGCATGTAATTGCTTCCTATTCTTAATTATCTTCAATGCCTTTCTGCGTGTCATCAATCAATTTTTCCGTCATCTGTGACGCTTTTTCATACTCCTTATTCTTCAAAGCTTCCTGAAGATCCTTCAAATCCTGAAGCAAACGTCTTAAGTAACTCTTAAACACGCTCACATCTTCCATGCATACTCCCATCCCTCTAATTTTTATAATATGTATCGTAGTTCACAAGTTCATCCAAAAGTTTCGGAAGCTGTTCGTCCATGGTCTCGTCCGGGAACTGGCAGGTTCCCACCGCCTTGTGTCCGCCGCCGCCGTACTTAAGCATCAGGCTTCCCACATTGACATTGGAGGTGCGGTTCAATACACTGTAACCCACCGCCGCCGAACATCCAAGGCCGCCGCGGCCATTGACGATCCATGCGGAGATATTCTGCTCAGGATACATGCTGTAGATCAGAAAGCGATTGCCGGAATAAATCGGGTCAACGCCCCGCAGATCCGAAATGATAACGTCTTTCTCCACCCTTGTGTGCGCCTTCACCATCTCCCTGAACTTCTCATCCTGCTCGCGGTAAACGGCAATGCGCTCCTGCACATCGGGCAGAGCCAGAATTTCTTCCGTGCTCATGGTGCGGCAGCACTCCATCAGTTTCTCCATCAGCTGATAGTTGGAGATCGTAAAGCTGCGCCATCTGCCAAGCCCTGTGCGGGGATCCATCAAAAATCCCACAAGAATCCAGCCCTGCGGATTCTGGATCTCGTCTATGGTCAGATTGCCGGAATCCACCTTATCTACTGCCGCCATCATATCGTCAAAATGAGAAAAACGTTCCTGTCCGCCATAATACTCATAAATGATACGCGCACAGGAAGGCGTGATGCGGCTTTCTCCTTTATACTTGCCCTTTAATTCATTGCGCTCGTGCTCGCTGGAGTGATGGTCAAACCAGAGCCCGCATCCTTCCACAAAGGGCACATTCGCCAGTACATCATTCTCCGTAATTTCCACAAGGCCATCCTGTAAGTCCTTCGGATGCGCAAATTTCCAGCTGTCAATCAGGCCAACCTCCTTTAAGAGAGCGCCGCATGCCAGCCCGTCAAAATCAGATCGTGTCACTAATCTCATCGCTTTTCTCCTATTCCAAAGTTTATGCCTCATACTACAGTAAATTATAATGGATAGCCCCCCGCATTTCAAGAAAAAGATTCTGCCTTTTCCCGGTGGAAACACTCCTCACAGCCAGATCTCCTCCCCCAGCTTAAAAGAATAGATAATCCGCTCCTTCACGGGCTTTTTGTCCGCCCCCGCCTCATAGCCGAAGATCTGATCAAGAGCCTCGCTGTAGTAGGAAAGCTGCACCTGATAACGTTTTACCAGCTCTGCCGCCGCAGACACCGCGTCGGTTTTGTAGTCCAGCACCACAAAACCGTCCTCCTCCTCAAAAAACACGTCGATGATACCTTGAATCAGCACCGTCTCCTCCGCCGGAAAACCATCCCCCAGACGACTGGCCGGAATCCCCATCACGAACGGCTGCTCCTTAAAGAGCTTCCCGGCCCTGGCAGCCTCCCCCATGCGAAAAGCCGCCTTTCCCGTCAGAAAGCCCACCAGTTTCGGCACAGACACTGCCTCGTAGAAATCCTGCGCCAGACGGCCTGTCTGCCGCATCCACGCGATCTGCTCCGCAAGGAGCGCCTCCGCCGCCTGCCTGTCATTGTTGATCTCATAAGTCAATTTGCGGAAATCAAACAGCTCCATCACCTTGTGGAAGGCGCTTCCCCGCATGGAACCGCTGACATTTTCGTCAGTTCTCAGGAATCTCGGCACATACGGAACCACCGGCTTCTCCTGAAACAGCTCTGCGGCGGCTTCGTCCTTTTCCCTCATGCCGGCCATCTTCAATTCCGATACGGTAGTCTTTGTGTAAAGATCGCGCAGATTTTCATGCGGATACTCATAGGAAAACCTCCTGGACAGTTCCGTCATAAGAACTTCGTCCGCCTCTTTCGCAGAACCTGCAGCCAGAAGCCTTCTCTTCGCCTCCATGCCCAAAACCGTCTCCACGATCTTTTCCTCCACCACATGATCCCAGCCGGTCAATTTTACCGCAAACGCCATGTCGGAATGATATTCCGGGGCATCCGGCTCCGGCGCAAGCCCGCACGCCTCATAGAAACCGTCCAGACACTGATTGCCGGAAAGGGCGGCAAGCAGAAGGGTCATATAGCTGTCCTGCCCGAGCAGAACATCATAGGAGAGCAGGCTTCTCCTCCGCCGCCGCAGCGGAAGAAGGGATGCCGCTGTCTTTTCCGGGTTTTTCACTATCCCGGTCAGAATCAGTTTTTCCTCCGCCCTCGTCATGGCCACATAGAGAATGCGAAGCTCCTCCGCCAGACTGTCCCGTTTCAGTTTCAGCGCAACGGCGCTTTTTCTCAGGTTTTTGCCTTTCACCCGCCTTTGGGGATCCACATAGTCCACACCGATCCCGGCATCCACGTCCACCGCCAGAATACCGCTTCCCTCCTTTTTGCGGAAACCTGCCGCCAGTCCCGACACAAAGCAGACGGGAAACTCCAGCCCCTTGCTCTTATGGATGCTCATAATCCGGACTACATCCGCGTTCTCATCCTGCATGGCGGCCTCGCCGTAATCCACCTCATATTTTTCCAGTTGCTCCATATAGCGAAGAAAGTGATAGAGCCCGAAATAACTCGTCTTCTCGTAGTCTGCCGCCTTCACCAGAAGCATCTCCACATTGGCGCGCCGCCTGCCCCCCTCGGGTCTGGCCGCCACATAATGCGCATACCCGGTATCCCTCAGAATGATCTGCAGAAGCTCGTGTACGGAGAGATACACTGACATCTCCCTGTATGCGGCGATTTTCTCAAGAAACTGTCTGATTTTGGCTTGCAACGCTGCGCTGATTCCCTGCTGCCCACGGTCCGCCCGGGTTTCGCCGCCCGCCCGGCCTGCGCTCTCCGCCTGAGCTTCGCCTCCCGCCCGGTCTGCGCTCTCCGCCTGGTCTGTGTCCGGCGTCATTTCATTAACTTCCTTGGTCATTTTCCGTCCTGCGCAGGCTGTCAGCGCATCATACAGATATCTCTTCTTCGGACAGGCCGCCCGCACCAGCGCAATCTCATCCTCCGAAAAGCCTCCCAGATAAGTGTGCAGCACCCCGTAGAGGGGAATATCCTGTAAAGGATTGTCCAGAATCCGCAGAAAGTGCAGAAGTTCCTGTACTTCCGAAGCCGCGAAATACCCGGTTCTGGAAGTCACATGGACCGGAATCCCCTCCTCCTCCAGCACCCG
Organism: Lachnospiraceae bacterium; assembly: GCA_910575775.1. Taxonomy (GTDB): domain Bacteria; phylum Bacillota; class Clostridia; order Lachnospirales; family Lachnospiraceae; genus UBA3282. The sequence continues at coordinate 49,613 of CAJTEY010000012.1, forward strand.
CTTAAAGACCTCGTCCCAGCCGGACAGGGTGCGCAGCAAAATCACGATGTCCCTGAAAGATGCCTTTCGCAACATTCCCGTTTCCCGGTCTGTAACCCTAAAGTCCCGGAGTAGTTCCTTGATCCGCGCCGCCACGCCGTAAGCTTCCTGTTCTTTAGCAGAAACTTCCGCCGGAGCCGTTCCCTCGCCAAACATCTGCCGGGCAGCTCCAGATGCCGCCCCTTCCTTCCCGGCAGACGCCGCGTCCGCTTTTTCCTCCTGGAACAAAATCAGCTCCGTCACATTGGATGTCTCTTCCGAAAGCCCTTCCGCCTGCCCGGGGTAGGAAGCGCCGGGATGCAGGGCCGCCTTCTCATCGTACGCAATGCCGCCCATTTCCCTTCCCATAATCCGCGCAAAGACGGCATTCACACTGTCAATGACTTCCCTTCGGCTCCTGAAATTCTGATGCAGGTCTATCCGTCTGGCGTTTTCTGCGCCGCTCCCGTAAACCTCCTGTTTTTCCAGAAACAGCTCCGGCCTTGCCAGACGGAATTTATAAATGCTCTGCTTCACATCCCCCACCATAAAGCGGTTGTACCGTCCCTCGGACTCCCCGCTGATGCAGGAAAGCAGATACTCCTGCACCAGATTGCTGTCCTGATACTCGTCTATCATAATTTCATGGAACCGGCTTCGGTAAGCGAGCGCAGTCTCCGTGGGCACATAGCTGTCTCCCTCCCTGCGCAGAAGCGTCTGCAGGGCAAAATGCTCAATATCGTCAAAGTCAAGAATATTTTTTTCCCGCTTGGCCCTGTCGAAAGCCTCCTTAAAAGCAAGCGTCAGATCCACAAGCGCAGTCAAAGCAGCCTGGCAGGCTTCCATCTGCCTGCACACCTGCCCGGCCGACCCGCCGAAGAACTGTGCCCTCAGCTCGGAGACTGCCTCCTTCACGCTGTCCCTGAGCGCTTTCGCCGCCTCACGCTTTGCCGTCTGGACAGAAGCGTCCCGCTTGGATGGCAGTCTGCCAAAAACCACCGCCGCAAAAGCGGCACAGAGACTGTCGTAATCGGCAGCATTCACAGGTCCGGCATCTTTCTCCATGCCGCCGCACAGACGCAGCAGACGCTCCATCATTTCCCGCTCTGTCTCCAACAGCTCCCCATAAAAATACGGCCCGTCAGGTTCCTCACACAGCCGGACCGCTTCCTCCAGCCTGTCCGCACAGCCTTTCAGCACAAACCGCACATGATCCATGAACAGAGCCGCCCACGGAAGACGCAGGGGATCGCAGAATCCCTCGTCCCGCCCTTCGTCCGCCTCCTCAAAAGCCGCCGTCCTGCGGACATGTCCCGGCTCTCCTGGCACATCGAGCCGGTAATCCTCCTTCCGTTCCGCAAGCCACTCTTCCGGGAAAGGCATACTCATGGCAAAATCATAGAGTTTCAACGCCTCCTTTTCCACCGCGTCATCCCTGCTGCCCACGCTGAAATATTCCATACAGTGCAGGAAAGCCGGATCTTCTTTCGCGTAAGCGTCCTCTATCACGTCCGCCAGCACATCTGCCCGCAAAAGTTTAAGTTCCCCTTCCTCCGCAATCCGAAAACCGGGATCCAGGCCGATGGTGTGAAACTGGTTTCGCAGAACGAAAAGGCAGAAACTGTCTATGGTCGTGATCTGGGCATTATACAGCAGTGTGGTCTGCCGCTGCAGATGCTCGTTGCCGGGATCCAGGGCCAGCCTGTCGTTCAGGGCACGGCTGACCCGCTCCCTCATCTGGGCAGCCGCCGCATTGGTAAAAGTCACCACCAGCAGTCTGTCGATATCCACCGGGTTCTCCTCATCGCAGACCATCTCCACGATCCGTTCCACCAGAACCGCCGTCTTGCCGGATCCCGCCGCCGCAGCAACAAGAAGATTACAGTCCCTTATCTCTATGACCTGTCTCTGTGTTTCTGTAAATGTGATTTTCACGTTTCTTCACGCATCCTCTCCAACGCTTCCTCCGCCTTTAACTTTGCAAGCTTCCTCGGCTGATACCCCTCAGCTCCGGCCTCAAAACCGCAGACATGCCTGTATACGCAGTAAGTACAAGCTTTCTCCGCTCCCAGTTCGCAGGGATTGACCGATATGTTTCCATCCAGGATCTCCCTCCCGATGCTACGGATCTTGCGGTTTACATAATTAGAAACCGTGCGCATGTCCTCCTCCGTTATGACACTGGAGACAGCCGAGAAACTGCCGTCCTTTTTCCGCTCCAGCGGCAGAATATCGGACTTATCCGTAAATTCGCCGTCCAGCATTCTGACGGCTTCGTCATTTTCATTGACTATTCCAGTCATCTTCAATTCCTGCAAAATGCGCCCGTTGATCTCCTCCTCCGAGAGGGTCTCTCCCTCCACCATCGGGTCAGCCACCCGGTAATAGAGCATAGCCGCAGGCACAGCTTCCTTGTCGGGATATTTTTTTTGCACGAGTTCCACCGCCGCATTCATATACACCACAAGCTGCAGCTGCAGGCCGTAGTAGAGCGCAGCCAGATCAAACCTTCTGTTCCCGGATTTGTAGTCAATCACCTTCACATAGACTTTTTCTTCGGTTTCACCGATATCCACCCGGTCAATTCTGCCGCGCAGGCGCATCTTTTCCTTTTCGCTGAGGGCAATGTTCAACGAATCCAGATTCTCCAGCACATCGAAGGAAACCTCAAACGCCTCAGGCAGAAACTCCCCTTTCCTGAGCTGTATCTGGAGCGTGTCCACCGTGCGGTTCAAAATCCGTTCGATCCGTGCCAGCAGATGGCGGTTCCGCGCACTGCTGTAGAGAATCGTTTCCCCGTAGGCCGCCGCGCAGGCATGAAGCGTCTCCGCCACAAGCCGGCGTCCCACCTCCTTCGGAAAGTCAAACCAGGTATAGCCCTGTTCTTTCAATCGCCCGGAAAATCCTTCCAGCACACCGTGAAACAGATTTCCCATATCGGACGCCTCAAAACTGTACTCGCCCCGCTCCCGCAGACAAAGACCGTACTGCAGAAAATGGGCGTAAGCGCAGGCGGCATATTTTTCCAGGCGGCTGACGCTGTTTAAGAGCGATGCGCCGTAAAGAGCCGCAGCCGCCGCCCGGGAAAGCGGCCTGTCCTCATGTCTCGCAAACGCCGTCTCCACCAGATTCCCGATCTGTCCACGGTACTGCGGATTGTTTTCGTAACAGCGGTAAAAGGTAACCAGCGTCCTGCGCTCCTCCTCATCCAGACGCCCCGCCGCGTACTCGCGCAGAATATCCGTAAAAAATCCCACGCCGTCCGCACCGCTCATCAGCTGCTCCTCCACTGCCTCACGCTCCGGCGCTTCCGCTGTAAGTCCGGGAAACAGCCCCTGCAGAAGCTCCACCAGATAAGCGGGGCGCAGGGATCTGCCGTCCTCCCCCACCCTTGCGTAGGAGAGGATAAGGGCCTCCGACGGCTTGGTCATATTCAGATACAGATAGAGCCGCTGGATGTACATCTGTTCCCTGGGCGAAGGCGCCAGCTCAATGTCCGACTCCCGCAGAAATTCCCGGTCCAGATCCGAAATAATCCCGCCGCCGGAACTTTTCGGGATGTTGCCGTCGTTCACGCCAAGAAAGAAGAGCACCTTCACCTGCTTTAGACGGGTTCTCTCGATATCGCCCACCAAAATCCTGTCCACATTCTGGGGGATCGTTCCCACCGTGATCTCCGCAAGTCCCGAATCGAGAATATCCGCAAACTCCTTAAGCGTCAGCTCCTCCCCCGCAAGCAGTCCCTCGATCTGGTCCAGCAGGTCAATCACCAGCGGATAAATCTGGCCGTACTCTTTGGCTCTGGCCAGCTCCCCTTCCTCCTGAAATGCCTGCTCGAAATCCGCCAGCTTCCGCTGTACCTCGTTTGCCACCAGAAACGCATAGAGCGCGCGCACCATCTCGCCCGCCGTCTTCATCGGCGTAAGAAAAGGCGCAATCTGGTCCATCAGGCGGATCCGCATCTCATTGCAGGCATCGAGGGCCGCCAGAGAAACCTCCTCGCCCTCCGGCTCCTCTTCCCGGTAAGTAAAGGCTTTGCTCCAGCGTCTCCGCCCTCTGATTCCAAAGCGGCGGATATAATTCTCCAGCCTGTCCACTTCCTCCCAGGTAAAACCTGCAAGTCCCGTGCGAAGATAGTGGAAAACCGCTTCAAAGCTGAAATCCTGCAGCAGAATCTGCAGCGCGCTTCGCAGATAAGAGGTGAAGGGATTCCCCAGAATGCCCCTCGTCTGGTCCATATAAATGGGAATGTCAAAACGGTCGAACACCTCCTGGACCTCTTTTCCGTACACTCCCATGTTTCCCGTCACCACAGCGATGTCGCGGTAACACAGCTCTTCCGATTCCAGAAGCATCCTGCGGATGGTGATGCAGGTCTGGCGCAGCTCCTGGGCGGGCGTGGATGCCTCAATCAGATGAATCCTTTCCGCCTCCGTTCCGTAGGCGCAGGGCGGATAGCGGAACAGATTCCGCTCCAGATGGGCTAACTCCGGGTTTTTCGCAAAACGGGGCAGCCGCCCCTCCACCTTCTCCCTGCACCAGACAGCCTTCTCCTCCTCAATACCGGCCTCCGCCGCCAGCCTTTTCAGTGCCGCCACCGTCTTCTGGCTCAGATAAAACAGCCTCTGTTCCCCCTCCACCCGGTAAGGATTTTCCCGCTCATCCATCGTCAGGGTGACAATGACCTTATCACTCAATCTCAGCAGATCCTGGATCACACGGTTCTGGATCGGCGTAAATCCAGTGAAACCGTCAAAGGCGATCACACTGCCCCTCACAATTTCGGATTCCGGCAATGCCGCCCGCAGCCTGTCCAGCGTCCCTTCCGTCGTAATAAAACGGTCATGTATATATTCCCCGAAAGCCCGGTACAGTAAGCGCAGGTCCTGCAGCTTATAATAGAGCGCCCCCCGTTCCTTCGCGTAGGAAATCAGCGTCTCCAGCTCCTTCTCTCCGACACCGTACTGCATAAACTCGGAGAGGGCTGATTTCACCTCGTGAATATAACCGATCTTGTGCAGGTGGCTGCCGAGAACCGTAAGCTTCTCCTTTTCCTGTCCGGCCACCTTGCGAAGCACCAGACTTTTTCCTGTGTCATCCAGAACCGGCAGTTCCTCTCCGCCCACCTCTTCAATGACCCGGTGAGTCAGTCTTCCGAAACTCAGCACGTCAATATTCATAATCGCATGGCGCGGATGCTCCACCACAAGGTCCATCTGGGTCTGCATGGTGAACTGGTCGGGCACGATCAGCAGATAGTTTTTCTCCGGGCAGCGGATGGATTCCTCAATGATATAGTCATGCAGTTTTCTGCTCTTTCCGGCGCCGGAAGCGCCAAAGTAAAATTGTAGGGACATGGGTTATCTTTCCTCTTCGTTATGACACATTGTTATCACAAAACAAGCTTTACACCTCACAGGAAAGCTTTTATTATAATATTATAGCATGAATATAAAATATAAAGAAAGCGGGTGATTATATGCCGACTAGTCTTGAAGTAATAAAAGCTGCCATTGACGATTTTAAAAAAATCCAGAAATACATGATATTAGCCAAAGAAGAAAATGCCGTAAAAACATATGCTGAGTTAAAGGACGAATATCTCTCGTTAAAAGCCATCTTACAGGTTTCCGGCGTTAATCTTGCAGATATCGATAAAATCAAAGAATGAGCAGAATGAGAGGTACTTCTAAAAACGCCCCGCCATAGGGCGGGACGCCAAGAAGTACCTCTCACTTTTTATTCAAACGGAATCACGCCGCCATCGTATGTATTGTTGATGAACTCCTTCACCGTATCGGATTTCAGCGCCTCCACAAGAGCCTTGATCCCGGCCTCGTTCTCATTGCCTTCCTTCACCGCAATCACGTTCACATAGGTCTGCGCCGCCTCGGAATCGGACTGCTCGTAAGACACCGCATCCTTTGCCACAGAGAAGCCTGCCTCCATCGCGTAGTTGCCGTTTAATACGACAAACGCCACCTCATCCTTGACGCGCGGAACCTGGGCTGCCTCCAGCTCCTGGATCTCCACATTGTGAGGATTCTCCTCGATGTCGCGGACAGTTGCCTCCAGTCCTACTCCCTCCTTTAAGGTCAGAATGCCGTTATCCTGTAAAAGCAAAAGCGCCCTCGCCTCATTGGTGGTATCGTTGGGAACCGCGATCACATCCCCCTCCGCAATGGCGGAAAGGTCGCTCTTGGTACCCGGATAAATGCCAAACGGCTCGTAATGGATGCCCCCTGCATTCACCAGATGCGTCCCCTGCTCCTCGTTGAAAGAATCAAGATAAGGAATGTGCTGGAAGTAGTTGGCGTCAAACTCGCCGCTCTCCACTACCTGGTTTGGCTGCACATAATCGTTGAACACCGTCACCTCAAGCGTATATCCCTGTTCCGCCAGAATCGGCTTCACCTGTTCCAGAATCTCCGCGTGGGGCGTTGCTGAAGCCGCCACGGTGATCGTGCCGTCATCCTTCTTCCCGCCGCAGCCTGTCAGCGCGCTAAGCGCAAGCGCCGCAGCTACAATGGTTACTGCCACTTTCTTTTTCATAATTTTCTCCTCCTTCGTCAGAGCCGTTTTCTGCCCTTTCTCACTTCCTCTTATCCAGTTTCACAGACAGCCGCATCCCCAGCGTCTGGAAAATCTGCACCAACACCACCAGAAGCACCACCGATACAATCATAATCAGCGTCTCGTAACGGTAATAACCGTAACGCATGGCGATATCGCCCAGTCCGCCGCCGCCGACCACGCCCGCCATCGCGGAGTAGCCGAGAATCGTGCCGATGGCAATGGTTACGCCAACCAGAATGGAGGTTCTTGCCTCCACCAGCAGCACCTTCCATATAATCGTAAACGTATCTGCGCCCATACTCTGCGCAGCCTCCACCACGCCGTGATCCACTTCCTTGATGGAAGATTCTATCATACGCCCGATGAAGGGCGCCGCCGCAATGGTAAGCGGCACGATGGTCGCCGCCGATCCCGTAGTTTTTCCCACGATCGCCCTTGTCAGAGGCATCACCAGAATCAGCAGGATCAGAAACGGAACGCTTCGCAAAATGTTGGCCAGCACATCCAGTGCCTTATACACCACGGCATTTGGCCGAATCCCCGTCTTATCCGTCACGGCAAGGACAATTCCCCAGGGAAGTCCAAGCAGATAGCCGAAGAAAGTTGACAGCAGTGTCATAAGTAAGGTGTCCCGAACGCCTTCCAGCATCATAAACGTCAGATCACTCGTCCACATAGCCGTTCACCTCCTCCACCGCCAGCCCTCTCTCCGCGAGATAAGCTTTCATCTGTGTCTGTATCTTCAAATCATCGGGAAGGCTCAAAATCATCTCGCCCCTGGCGATTCCTTCCACGTTCTTGGTGTCCGCCCGCAAAATGTTGATGGGCTGCCCAAACTTCAATACCATATTCGCAATCACCGGCTCAAAGGAAGAGTTCACGGAAAACACAATGCGAATGCAGCATTTGCCTTTCATCATCTCCCTCTGCTGGTTTTCCAGCGTCCGGCGGTCCGTACCGCTGCCCTTTAAGATCAGTTCCTTCGCCTCCGCCGTCTTCGGGTGGGCAAAAATATCCGAAACGCGTCCCTGCTCCACCAGATGCCCGTCGCCAATGATGGCCACATGGGAACAGATCTCCCTCACCACCGACATCTCGTGGGTAATGATGACTATGGTGATGCCGTATTTTTGATTGATTTCCTTCAGAAGCTGTAATATGGACTGCGTTGTCCGCGGATCCAGGGCGCTTGTGGCCTCATCACAGAGCAGAATCTTGGGATTAGCCGCCAATGCCCTGGCAATCGCCACCCTCTGCTTCTGCCCGCCGGAAAGCTGGGACGGATAGGCCAGCGCCTTATCCGAAAGCTCCACAATCTCCAGCAGCTCCTGGGCACGCCTTTTCGCATCCTTTTTCTTCATACCGCCGATCACAAGCGGAAAACAGATATTGTCGATCACGTTCTTCTGCATCAGCAGATTAAAGTGCTGGAATATCATGGAAATTTCTCTGCGGGTCGCCCGAAGCTGCGCTTCCGTCATCGCTCCCAGATCCTTTCCCTCAATCTCCACCGTTCCCGATGTGGGCCGTTCCAAAAAGTTTAAACACCGCACCAGCGTACTTTTCCCCGCCCCTGACATACCGATGATACCATAGATATCACCCGCCTGAATGGACAATGTGATATGCTGCAGCGCTTCCACTTTCCCGTCATCGGTCTCAAAGGTTTTGCTTAAATCCCGCACCTCGATCATTTCAGCCATCCCGTTTATCCTCACTTCAAAGCATCCGCCGCCCTGCCCGTACAGAACCGATGCCGTCTCCGCAATTTTCCGCACTTTCCTCTCGGTTTTACATCCTTGCTCACTATAGTATGAATCCCGCAAAATGTCAAGGTTTCTGTGACGGTTCAGCCAGATGAAAATCTGAAAACCATCACGAAAACAGCGGTGTGGACAGATATCTGTCCCCCGAATCGGGTAGAAGCGCCACGATCACCTTCCCCTTATTCTCCGGCCGCCTCGCAAGCTGTGCCGCCGCATGGAGCGCGGCTCCCGAGGAAATTCCAACCAGCACGCCCTCCTGCCTGGCAATGGCCCTGCCCGCTGTGAACGCATCCTCGTTGGAAACCTTTATGATCTCATCGTAAATATCGGTATCCAGAATTTCCGGCACAAAGTTCGCACCGATTCCCTGTATCTTATGCGCCCCCGGCTGTCCACCGGAAAGAACCGGGCTGCTCTCCGGCTCTACCGCCACCACCTTCACGGCAGGATTCTTTTCCTTTAAGTAAGAGCCAACGCCTGTTATGGTGCCGCCGGTACCCACACCCGCCACGAAAATGTCCACCTTTCCGTCCGTGTCCTCCCAGATCTCCGGCCCGGTGGTCATCTTATGAATCTCAGGATTGGCAGGGTTGTCAAACTGTCCCAGAATGATGGAGCCGGGCGTCTGCGCCCGCAGTTCCTCTGCCTTGTCGATGGCGCCCTGCATCCCCTGCTCACCGTCCGTCAGTACAAGCTCCGCGCCATACGCCTGCAAGAGCCTGCGCCGTTCCACACTCATCGTCTCCGGCAGGGTCAGCACCACCCGATAGCCCTTGGCCGCCGCCACAGACGCAAGCCCGATCCCCGTGTTTCCGCTGGTCGGTTCAATGATTGTGCCGCCCGGTTTTAACGTGCCTTCCCGCTCCGCCGTCTCAATCAGATGCAGGGCAATGCGGTCTTTTACCGATCCCGCCGGGTTAAAATACTCCAGCTTCACCAGAATCACCGCGTCCGTGATGCCGTTTTTCTCTTCGTAGCGGGTCACCTCCATAAGAGGCGTATGCCCGATTAGTTCCGATGCTCTCTTTTTAATGTCTGCCATTGTCTTTCCCTCCCTTTTACACACCCTGTCCTGTTATTCACGCGCCGATTTGTACCCTTTCATCGTCCTGATTTTATCTATATAGGATTCGGATGTCTTTATTTCATACTGTATCTATATGATTAGTATGAAATAGATGATACACCCATTTTTTTCCTATGTCAACAATTATTTTCAAGTACTATACCCTCCGCTTCCATACGCACATTTGCCGCAAGCTGTCCCCTTCCGACGTGCCGTATCATGCGATATACCCCCTTTTCCATGTGTACCGGACATAGCAGAACCTCTGGACATGCCGTCGCAAACACACGGAAAATCTCGTCGGCAAACCCCTGCCCCATAAATTCCACACCGTCAAAATCCAATATGACCTCCTTAAACTCCTCCAGACGGCGGCAGATTCTTCTGGCCTGTGAGCGCGCCACCGGCTCCCCCGAAATACAGGCTTCCCTGACTGGTATCCTCGTACGGATCAATCCCTCATCCACATCTGCAAACACATCAAACACCTCCGCCAAGTCTCTCGCTGTCTCGTTTTCCAGTGTCATCATAACAAGCGTGCCGATATTCTGAAACCGCGACACATATGCCAGAAGCCGGTTCTCCAATACCGTATGATCTCTTCCGCCATAGCATTTGTACACTTTCCCTCCAGACCAGATCGCAAAAGTGTCCACCGCCTTCGAAGAGAAAAATATCCCTTCCCCGGAATGGGCGCTGGCCGCACTTGTAATCTTTCCTTTATATAACTCCACCAACGCGTCTTTCTCGTCCGGCTCGTCCCAGCCGTGCCCCGCCATATAATCCATCAGCGTCCGAAACACGCCCACGCCGTCATCCACGACCAAAACGGTGGTATATAGAACGTTCCTTCTCACAATCATTCGAATCTGCGTCCCTCTCGAATGTTCCAGCGCGTTATTCAGCATCTCCACACAGACATACTGCCAGATCCGCTGTGCCTTCTTCCCGCAGCCGTTCAATCTCTCCCGAATTAACAGGTCGTAGATCTCATCCTCCTGTTGTCCTCTTTCATCAATCTGAACGCACTCTTCAAACGTCTCCTCACACAGCGCATAGCCGCACGCCTGATCCTCCTGTTTCATAACGTTTCCTTCATCCGCCATCTTTTTCAGATAACGCTTCGCGGAAGTTATGGAAACGCCAAAGCTGTCCATGGTCTTTTCTATCAGTTTCTCATCGTCAACCGCTATCTTACGAAGAATATATTTTTCTATTTCCGCTCTCTTCTGCTCTGTGAACGACATCCGTCTCCTCCCAAAACTTATTTCATTCTTTCAAAACTATATTTTATATTTATTATAATATAAATCCGCAAGAACCACAACATATTTTTCTTCTATTTTCATCCAGGCATAGATGTTGTTACCACTCATACACGCGCCGGATTTCGTATGCATTTATGATGATTTGTGATATACTCGACACAGATTATGAAAAGCCGCCGCCCGGCAGCCACAGTTTGGAGGAAAATTTCATGAAAATACTTTTTATTGAATGGGCAAGCTTCGGCAATGCCGATATCAAGAACGCCTTCACCGAAGAGGGACATCAGGTCGTCTGTTTTCCTTTCTCCAATAAGGACGCCCGCAGGGATGCCGAGATTGAGTCCGCACTCACGATGAAACTCCGCGAGTCAGGCCCGGACGCAGTCTTTTCCTTTAATTATTTTCCTCTGGTTTCCAACGTGTGCAAGCGCGAAGATCTGCCCTACATTTCATGGGTTTATGACAGTCCCTACGTCATGCTGTATTCATACACAGCCATTAACCCCTGCAATACCATCTATGTATTCGACCGGGCGCTGTGCCAGGAATTTAATGGAGCCGGCATAAAAACCGTCCACTATCTGCCCATGGCCGCAAACACGCAGCGGCTGGACGCTCTCGGTTCCCCCGATCCTGTTTATGACGTTTCCTTTGTAGGCTCTCTTTACAACGAGTCCCACAATTTTTATGACCGTATGGAGAACCTCTCCGAATACGCGAGAGGCTATCTGGAAGGACTGATGCAGGCCCAGATGCATGTACAGGGCTATAACTTTATCCAGGAGTCATTGTCTCCTGTAATGGAAGAGTTGTATCGGGCACTTCCCATGGATCCAAACCCGGACGGCGTGGAAACGCGGGAGTATCTTTACGCCCAATATGTCATCAACCGCAAACTCACGGGTCTGGAGCGGCTGCGTCTGCTGACTGCTGTCACGCAGAAACATACAATGGATCTGTTTACCTTAGACCCCGCATTTTCCCTGCCGAACCTGCGCAATCACGGCACTGCGGACTACTACGCCGAGATGCCTCTGGTTTTTAAAAAGAGCCGGATCAATCTGAATATTTCCCTGCGCAGCATCAAAAGCGGCATGCCTCTGCGCGCTTTCGATATCATGGGGAGCGGCGGTTTTCTGCTGAGTAATTATCAGGAAGACTTTTTTGAAAACTTTACCCCGGGGATAGACTTTGTGTATTATGAAAGTGAAGAAGACTTGCTGCAAAAAATCAATTACTATCTGAATCACGAGGACGAGAGAATCGCGATCGCTAAAAACGGCCACGATCAGGTGGCCGCTGCCCATACCTATCGTGACCGTGTGCGGGAAATGCTGTCCGGATTATAATTTATTTCGCACGCTCAAATTTCCGGGCCGGATTTCCGACTACCGTCATTCCCGGCTCCACACTTTTGGTCACGACGGCACCCATACCGATAAACCCGTCCGCTCCTACCGACACCCTGTTACGGATAACCGCATTTAAGCCGCAGTAGGCGCGCTCCCCGATCTGGTCAAATCCCCCGACAATAGCTCCCGCTGTCAGCTCTGCATTTTTCTGAATATGCGCATCATGTCCGATGTGTATCAGAACATCCAGTTTCACATAATCTGGTAAAAACTGATTTCAAAGTAGTTTTAACTGGCGTGTTGGCAGAGAGGAGAAATAAGAATAGGATACAGAGGGGACAGCTTGTGAAATACAATGTTCATGTCATTACTTTTATTATATATACTACCATATAAATATGCTCTTTTCCATAAAAAGCACTTCATTTGTGATTCCCGATAAAGTTATTCCTCATTTGATAGAAATTTGCCTGTCTCCCCCAAATATGCTAAAATATCCACATAAGCAGCGACAAACACAGACTATTACAAGGAGTTTTCCATGCATCCCATATCCGTATGCATTATCGCCAAAAATGAAGAATCGCGCATAGAACAGTGTTTAAAGTCCATCAAACCCTGTGGCTTTGAGATCGTGGTCGTGGACACGGGCTCCACGGACAGGACAAAGGAAATTGCAGCCGGATATGCGGATAAAGTGCTTGACTTTACATGGTGCGACGATTTCTCCGCCGCCAGAAACTTCTCCCTGCGGGAAGCGTCCAACAACTGGATCTTTATGATTGACTGTGACGAGACCGTGAAGGAAATCGACGTGGAGGAGCTGAACTATTTCCGCAAGCGCCTGTCGGACAAAGTCGGCAGTGTTTCCCGCGAAAATCTGGTGACGGAAAACGGCGTACTGACCCTGAATAATGTGGACTACACAGAGCGTTTCTTTAACAAAAAGCTCTACCACTATACGGGGCTGATCCATGAGCAGCTCACGCCCATCCGCGGAAAGGAAATACCAAACCTGCTGCTCCACACCACCCTTCTCCACACCGGCTACGACATGACCCCGGAAGAGCAGGCAGCCAAGTACAGACGCAATTTCACCCTGCTCGAAAAGCAGGCCGGACTGGATCCCGACAACCCTTATCTCTACTATCAGCTCGGGAAAACCTGTGAGATTCTGGAAGACTTTTCCCGTGCCTGTACCTATTATGACAAAGGCCTCACCTTTGACCTGGACCCGGAACTTGCCTATGTACAGGCTATGGTGGTCTCCTACGGCAATGCGCTGCTGCACACGGGACAATCCGAAACCGCTCTCGGCTTCGAAGGCATCTACGGCGAATTTTCATCCGTCACGGACTTCGTCTATCTGATGGGGAATATTTATAAAAACAACGGCATGTTTGAGCAGGCATTGGAGCAATACCAGAAAGCATTGCAGATGCCGGACGGCAGGCAAAGCGGCGCCAACTCCTTCCTGCCGCTTTACCAGTGCGGGGAAATCTTCGAGCGGATCGGAGACACAGAATCGGCCCGCGCACTCTATGCACAATGCGGAGATTTCCTACCCGCCATGCAGCGTCTGGCCGCGCTCCGGCCATAGATCAGCCGGCAGACGGCGTTCACAGAACCGGACAGCCGTTGGCAGACGCATACCATAGGCAGTCATTTAAAAAAGCTAAAAAACGGAGGAATCCCATGCCCCCTATATCCGTATGTATCATCGGCAAAAACGAGGAGCAGCATATCGAACACTGTCTGACTCCCCTCGCGCCCTTTCCCTTCGAGATCGTCTACGTGGACACCGGCTCCACAGACCGCACGAAAGAACTCGCCGGAAAGCATGGCGCCAGAATTTATGATTTTAAATGGATCGACGACTTTTCCGCCGCCAGAAATTTCGCGCTGGAAAAAGCGTCCCACGAGTATGTGCTTTTCATAGACTGCGACGAGTATTTGACGTCGCTTGACCTGGAAACGCTTTTAGACGGGGTCGAAGCCCATCCGCAGGGCGTGGGGCTTTTGCTTCGCAATAACTATTATGAGGCCAACGGCACACGAACCAACTATCCCGACCGGGTGGAACGCCTTTTTTCCAAAAAACGCTTTCATTATAAGGGCATCATCCATGAACAGGTGGTAACGCGGGGCACAGACAGTCCGCTCTACGAGAGCTACGAAATCCCCCTGACCGTGGATCACGCGGGCTACAGTGGCGGTATGGATGCCATGCGCCAAAAAGCAGAGCGCAACAATACCCTTCTCTTCCGGGAAATCCAAAAACATCCCAGGGATCCCTACCTCTATTTTCAGGTGGGGCAGTCCTACAACGGCATCTATGATTACGAAAACGCTTATATATACTATAAAAAGTCCTTTGCGCTCCCCTTACATTTCCAAGAGCCCTGGGTGCAGATCATGGCGACCGCCTACATCAACGCCATGAACCATACCGGTCGCTCCGAAGAAGCGCGGGTCTTTTTCGAACCGCTCTACGAACACTTTTCCGGAGACGCCAATTTTTATTGTAGCATGGGCAACATCTATCTGAATCTGGAGGCGCCCCAGCCCCTCAGAGCCATGGCGGAGTATGTCAAGGCACTGCAATGCCAGAACGCAAGGGAGGAAGGCGCCAACAGCTTCATTCCCTACTACAATATCGGGCTGGTAAACGAGATGCTGGGCAGCCGTGATTCTGCCCTCCGCTTTTATCAAAAGGCTGCCGACTTTGGCTTTTCACCGGCTTTAGAAAGGCTAAGCGAACTAGGCGGCTCCTAAGCGCCGATCCGCTCTAATCGAAACAAAAAACGCGCATTCCCTGCGCAGAAACGAGGATGAAACACATGATTCCTATTTCCGTATGTATCATAGGAAAAAACGAAGAAAAGAATATTGAGAAATGTCTGGAACCGCTCACCCACTATCCCTTTGAGATCATCTATGTGGACACCGGCTCCACGGACCGCACCAGAGAGCTGGCAGCTAAATATACGGACAAAATCTATGATTTCGAGTGGATCGGCGATTTTTCCGCAGCCAGAAACTACTCTCTGAGCAAGGCCAGCCATAACTATGTGCTGGTCCTTGACTGCGACGAGTATCTGATCGAGCTTGACTGGGACGGCTTATGTGAAGCGATTGAATCTCATCCCAGCAAAAGCGTGGGGCAGCTTATGCGAAAAAGCTATGTGGACTCCCAGTATGCCAAAAGTTACTCCGAGGAAAGAATTGACCGGCTCTTCCACAAGCGGAATTTCCACTATATTTATCTGATACACGAGCAGGTAGCCGATATCCGCACGGACAGCACCGAATTTGAACACTATGACATACCTGCAGTTGTAGATCATGTCGGTTATGTAGGAACTGATGATGAAAAGCGCATTAAGGCGGAGCGCAACAACGCCCTCCTCTTCAAGGAGATCGAGCAGAATCCTACAGAGCCCTATTTCTATTTTCAGGTCGCACAGTCCTACAACCTGATCAACGACTATGAAAATGCATATATTTATTACAAAAAAGCCTTTGAGCTGCCCCTGAACCTGGATAATCTCTGGGTTCACGTGATGGCCAACAACTTTATCAACGTGATGGTGCAGACCGGAAGAGCCGCTGAGGCGCTGGCACTCTACACCCCTGTTTATGATGATTATGCCAAGAACCAGCAGTTCCTGTGCAGCATGGGAGCCCTCTATCTGAATCAGAACCCGCCCCAGCCTCTAAAGGCCATGATGGAGTTCGTGAAGGCATTGCAGTATTCTCCCGCTTCGGAATCGGAAGACTACAGCGGCATGGCTCTCTACAGCATGGGGTTTTCCAATGAGCTTCTCGGAAATTTCCCTGCGGCCGCCTCTTTCTATGAGAAGTCAGCCGCCAAGGGCTATCCTCTGGCGCTCGAGAAACTGGCCAATCAGTGAGAAGAAAGGAAACTGCCATGATTCCGATTTCAGTTTGTATCATTACCAAAAACGAAGCAGAAAATCTTATAAAGTGTCTGGAGGCATTGAAGCCCTATCCTTTTGAAGTCGTGGTGACGGACACCGGATCAACCGATAACTCTCTGGAAATTGCAAGGCGGTATACAGAGCATGTCTATGAATTTTCGTGGATAAACGATTTCTCCGCCGCCAGAAATTTCTGTATCAGTCATGCCACGCACGATATCATCCTCTCTCTGGACACCGACGAGTTTCTCCGTCCTCTCGACTGGGAAGCCCTGCAAAAGGCTTTGGCAGAGCATCCGAAATGCCTCGGCGCCATCGAACTGTTCAGCCACTTCGATGTGGATGGGGAAACCAGACAGCAGGTCGTGCGTTTGGAACGTCTCTTTGACAGATGCCATTATCATTTTCAGAACCCGATCCATGAGGTTCTGGTACCCACCGGGACGATGGAAGCTGTTTCCTACGACGCCCCTGTCTCGGTAGATCATGTGGGATATCAAGGATCGCCGGAAAAGCTGCGAAAAAAAGCGGAGCGCGATATCACGCTGATTCGCGGTGAGCTCGAAGCCGATCCCCAAAATCCCTACCTGCATTTCCAGTTAGGACAGAGCTATATGCTGATGCGGGATCACGAAAACGCCCTCCTCTGGTTTCGCAAAGCCATGGAGCTGCAGCCCCTGCCCGGAGCGGATTACACCCTCGTTCTCCTCTGTAATTACGCGGGTATTCTTCTGGACAATGGTCAAGTGGAAGAAGCCGCGAAAGTCCTTCCCTATCGGGACTCCTTCGCGGACAACAAAGATTTTCTCTGTCTGTCCGGGCGCATCTACCTTTGTATGGGCCAGCCCCTAAAGGCTCTCCCCGAGTTTGTACAGGCTCTGAGCGCCCCCAGATACAGTCTCGTGAATCCCTATTCGCCCAGCTATCATATCGGCTTCATCTATGAAATGTTCGGCAAGCGGGACATTGCCCGCACCCACTATGAAAACTGCAGAGATTACCCGCCCGCTGTGGAGGCGTTGAAACGACTGGACGCGGAATAAACGTCTGCCGCTGCGCGATAAGCAGAGACTCAAGATGCTTCTCATCTTTCGTTCGCGTTGCTCGTCAAAAAGCAGCTTGGTCAGTCCTGTATGCAAGCATACGTCCTGTCCAAGCCACTTTTTGACTCTGCTTAGCGCGCAAAAAATCCCCCATCCTTTCGGATGGGGGATTTTGATAGTTTCACTCGTAATCCTGTTACAGCGATTAGCCAAGTAAGGACAGTGCCAACTGGTTGCCCTGATTTGCCTGAGACAGCATAGAGGTACCTGCCTGCTGAAGGATATTGTTGTTGGAGTACTGAACCATCTCCGTAGCAATATCTGTATCGCGGATAGCAGCCTCTGCGGACTGGGTGTTCTCTACGATGTTGTTCAGGTTGTTGATGGTGTGCTCCAGACGGTTCTGGATAGCACCAAGGTCAGATCTCTGAGAAGATACGATCTGCAGAGCACCCTTGATGAATGCATTAAGGGAGTTGAAGTCCTTGGTGGAAGCAACGCTCGCTGCCTTACCGCCTACAAGGTTCTGGAAGGTTGTAACCAGCTTCTTAGCCATAGTAGAATCCATAGCCTTCATGTTGTAGGTCTTACCATCTGTCGTGCTGAAGGAAGTAACAGGCTTCGAAGCAACTGAACCCTGAATGGTATTAGCTCCGCCCTGAACCTGGTAAGATGTAACCTGCACGTTCGAAGTACCGGATGTCAGTGCATTGAAAGTAACTGCACCATACAGTTTACTGTCAGTGGATGCACCATTTTTCCAAGTACCGATGTAGCTTGCCAGACCTACCATACTCATGTTCTTGATGGAGATGTCGATGTGCTGACCTGCCTCTGCACCTACCTGGATACCCTTGATGAACTTACCGTCTAACAGGTTCATCTCGTTGAAGGTCGTGGTACTCTGTACACGGTCAACCTCACTCATCAACTGACCGATCTCAGCCTGGATGGAAGCACGATCAGAAGTGGTCAGGGTTCCGTTCTCACCCTTAACTGCCAACTCGTTCATTCTCTGGAGCATATCCTCAACTTCGTTGAGAGCGCCCTCAGCGGTCTGTACTACGCTGATACCATCCTGTGCGTTAGCGGAAGCCTGTGTCAGACCTCTAACCTGTCTTCTCATCTTCTCGGAAATGGAGAGACCTGCTGCATCATCTGCTGCACGGTTGATCTTGTAACCGGAAGATAACTTCTCTGTGGACTTAGCCTGAGAAGAAGTGGTCAGTCCTAACATTCTGTTAGAGTTCATCGCTGTAATGTTGTGTTTTACTATCATACTATATTCCTCCTTGAATTTATTGCGGCATCCTTGCCGCCTTTCTGTTTGTGTGGCTCATCCTCCGTCCCGTCCGCTGACATCGGCTTTGCCACTGCCTTCAAGTAAATGTTTTACTTTACTTGTATTATATATCGGTGGGAATCCGATATACTTTAGTCCCTTAGAAAAATTTTTTCTAATTTTTTTCTAAGGTTCTTTTTTACTTCTTGTTATCGTAAAACTGCGGATCTACAAAGTTTAAGCGATTCATACTATTATAGTAGTTCTGGCTCGCCTTCATCTTGGAAGTGGCTCTGCCAATCTGCTGTCTGCTCTTCTTAAACTGCTTCTCCGCCTGCGTCTTATTGCGCATTCTGGCAGCATTGATGCCTACCACTTTCTCCGTGATCACGGCAATCAGCTCCTGCATCCGTCTGATCTCCTGGCGGTATGCCGACTTGTTGTCAATCAGCTCCTGTCTGATCCTGTCATATACCGCCTCAAATCCCTCATCCAGAAGCTCCAGCTTCTCCGCCAGCTCGCCCATCCTGTCTGCGGAAGCGTCCAGCGCCTCCATATCCAGTTGATCCTGTTTAAACAGAATTTCCTGCGCCTCGTTCTCTTTTATGATCTCATCGAGAATCCGGCTCTTTTTCTCCAGACTCTCCACGAGAATCTGTGCACTGCTCAGACCCATACCGCCACCTCTCTACGCACGCTGATTGTTTTGTCGCATGACTTCCTTCCATGTATCGCGAACGCTTCTTAAATGTGTGTTCACTTCCTCCAAAATCGCCGTGTCTTTCTTGATATTTGCCTGAAGCAGCCGCTGGAGCAGATACACATAAATCCGATCAAAGTCTTCCGCTACCGGGTACTTGTGATCCAGCGTATTGCGAAACTCCTCGATAATGCGCTGCGTCTTCTTAATGTTTAAATGCGCCTTCTCGATTTCACCGTGCTCGATTGAGACGATTGCGATATTACAGAACTTGATCGCCCCCTCATAGAGCATCAGTGTCACCTCCGCCGGGGACGCTGTCAGGATTTTATTTGTTGTGTATTCCGCGAATGGATTACGTGCCGGCATAGCTTTTCTCCTCCTTGATCCTACCTGCCTTTGTTATACGCATCAGCCTCCGAACAGGCTCGAAAGCGAGCTGTTCTTGGATTCCAGCTTTGCAAGCGCCGTCTCCATGGCCGAAAATTTCGCATACCACTTATCCATATAAGCATTCAGTTTGTCTTCCTGCTTCTTGATCAGACTGGTATACTCGTCATATTCCTCTTTCATCTTCTTGTCATTGTAGACAGTGAGCGCGCTGCTCATCTTCGTCGGGGACATCTTATCCGCAATCGTGTCGTGCAGTTGGTCAGTCAGACCTTTAAAGAACTCCATCACCTTTTCCGGCTCGTTTTCAATCATACCACTCAAGGTAGGCTTTCCTGGCTCCTGCTCCCAGCTGAGCGGATCGTCCTTATCTCCAAGAATATGGTAAGCGTTTCTCTCATTGTCCTTCGCCTTGAAGTAACTCAGCGTCTCGATACCGAAATCCGCGAGGGACATGGTCCGTCCGCCAATCTCCATGGTCATCATCATATCCATTCTCATGGCGGATGACACACCGCTCAGCGTAGAGTCTCTGCGCAGCAGAGAATCCTTGATCTTCTTCTCCCACTCCTCGATCTCACTGTCGGAAAGCGCCTCCTTCTCCTCTGCGAGAAGCGGGTCATACCCCTTGGAAGACTCTGCGTTATAAAGCGAGTCCATCTCGTTCATCAACTCGCTGTACGACTTGATGAAATCCTTGATCATATCGTAGATTCCTTCCGTATCCGTCTTGGTCGATATGGTCACATCTTTATCCGTCTCCTCGAGAGCCGTGATGGTCATGCCGTTCACAGTCAGCGTGTCGGTGCCGGACTCGTAGGTAACGCCGTCCACTTTGATCTTCGCATTCTCCCCGTCCACCTTGGTACCGGATGCCATGCCCTTCCACGTGGCTGCGTTATTCATCACATCCTGCGCTGCGGCTACCTTCTTGTCAAACTCTGCGGCTACCTCTTTCGCCACTACGCCCTCTCCGATAGCAACCGGATTGCCGGACGCATCCTTCTCCAGATAGGTTTCCTTCCCGTCGGCATCCTTGCTATAGCTGAACTTGGCGTCGTTTGCATCGATCTTAGCCTGATTGGCTGCCTTCTCCGCCGCGTTTTGGTCAAACGCATTGTATACGCTGTAAACCTCTTTTGCTTTATCGATCTCGGACTGCTTCTTGCTGACTGCCTCGGAAGCCGCCGTGACAGCCGCCTCTGCCGCATCCACGTCAGCCTGCGACCCGCTGCCGCTCGCGAAATTTTCCTTAGCCTCCTTCAGCGCATCCTGCTTCGCCTTGAGGTCATCCTGCAGATCTTTCAATTCGCCCGTCAAACCGCCGGTGCGCTCCATGACCGGATTGCCGTCCTCATCCACCTTGGGCGTTGTCCCGTCGTCCTCCATAGCCTGCTTCTCTTCGCCGTAAATCTTGTCATAGAGAGCCTCGCCGGCCGCCTTGATCGCCGCCTGATCGGTATCCTTATCCCAAGCAGGATTATAATCGGTCATATACGCCTGATAAGCGTCGTATTTGCCATCCTTGTTTTCAAAGATTTCTTTCAGCGTATCCAGATTCTTCTGGTTCGCCTTGTCGCAGTTCTCGTTCGCCTTGTTCAGCTTATCGTTCTCTTCTTTCAGCGCTTTCAGGCGTCTCAGCGTCTCCTCTTCTATCAGCTTCTTATAATCCGCTGTATAGTTCGCGGAAGAATAGCTCGGCGAAGCCCCTGTGATATCAACATTCACATACTTAGACCATACGTCATACTCGCCGCCCGGCGCCGTCAGTTTGTCAATATCGGTTGCGGACAGAAGCTTCAATGTCTTCAAAGCCGCCATGCCGCCCGCATCGTTTCCGGACAGATAGAAATTTCCCTCCTCCCCGGAAGCCCAGGAGCTGAGGTAAATACGCTGGTTATCCTGGTCAAAGCTGGCTTTCAGCGCCGTATTGTCGTTGACTGCCTTCACAAAGTCGTTGATCTTCATGTTTTCATCGACGTCGATATTCACAAAATTGCCCGCAGCGTCGCTGAGACGGATGCTGCCGGATCCGCTGAAACCAAGCTGTTTCAGAGTCGCATTTCCTGTGTAATGCGTATTTCCATTCGCCAGACTGCCGCTGGTCATAGACGCGGTCTTGGACAACTGCTCCACCGACACCTTATGGGTGCCGTCCATATTGCCTCCCACTACCTTAATGGCATTGGAATTGGACACCACCGTTTTCTTCTTTAAATAAGAAGACTGCAGCCGCATATCGTCCAGTTTCTGATAGAAGCTGTAAATCTTTGTGTTCAAAGATTTCCACGCGTCCTGTTTCCACGACAGCTTCTTCTGTTCCTTTACCAGTTTGTTTTTCTTATAGCTCTGAGCCGAAACAAGCTCACTGATGATACTCTCGGTGTCAAGCCCCGAGTACATACCTGTAATTCTGATAGCCATTGTCGTCTCCTCCTAACTGCCTACATCTTTTCGTCCACAAGAATACCAGCCATCTCCCAGATCCGGGCGATCATGTCAAGCGTCTTCTCCGGAGGGAATTCCTTGATCACTTCCTTGGTCTCCTTATCCATGATCTTGATCATGATCCGGTTTGTGTCCTCGTGAACGCCAAAAACAGCCTCTTCATTGCTGTTGTTGATCCTTCTGTTCATCTCCATAATCGCCTTTTTAAGCTGTTCGGACTGCTGCTGCTCTCTGGCCTGCCTGATGTTCGCCTGCTGCTGTGTCTTCGCATTCGCGGATTGCTGCTGACTCCCGGCCTCTCCGCCGCTCTTCTCGTCCTCCGGCTGCGATCTTGTCACGGACGCGGTCGTCTCATCTACATTGACCGTCTGCCCATCTTCCGGAACTTCCGTGTTCACCGGTGCCACTGCCTGGGGTTTTGCCGCTGCCTGTGCCTGATAGGTCATGGCGCTGTTTAATGGTTCAATTGTTGCCATCGTCAATCACCTCCGTGTGATATTGTAAAAAAAATGGAATCGTCTCACGATAACGTCCGCCGCAGGCGTGCAGACAGACGCAATCTCTTGTATTTTATATCGGAAAAAACCTACAAAAATTTAGAATTACCACGGAAAATAATGAAATATCTTTAAAAATTTGAAATCGTTCCCTGTTTCCTATATAATAATCCCATCAAACCAAACCAACCGATTGGAGACTTAAATTCCATGAAAAAATATAAAATGTGCATGATCCCGGCTTCACCGTTAGAAAATGTGCAGCTCCTAAAAGACCGCGT
Source organism: Lachnospiraceae bacterium (assembly GCA_910575775.1). GTDB lineage: Bacteria > Bacillota > Clostridia > Lachnospirales > Lachnospiraceae > UBA3282. Next base: position 72,241 of record CAJTEY010000012.1, read on the forward strand.
GCTCCTGCCCTACGTCTGCTACCGCCTCTTCGGGGAAAGCTTTTCGATCGTAACACAGAGCACAGGGGATTACCCCTACCTGTCCTATCTGGAGGGAACGGATTTTATCTCTCTGCCGGAAGAACAGCCGCATATGGAGGCGGCTGTCAGCTATGTATCCGGCCACAGCCAGGATATCGACCTGCTCTTTCTCTTCGGCGCGAGAGGCGAATATATGGAACTGGCGCACACTTACAAGTCCCTGCGCCCCGACGGCGTCATTTATCTGAAGCTGGACACCAATATCGACTGGGCTAACGCATATCCGCTCCATGACCAAAATTTTTCCGTCTTTTTGGAGGACTGCGACATCATAAGCTGCGAGACAAGAAAGCTTCAATCCTTTCTCTATAAAAAATGGCTGCGGCCCGTGGAATATATCCCAAACGGAGTCTGGTACCCGCTCTATCCGGAGGCCGGTGACGTGCAGTTCGCGGACAAGGAAAATATGATACTCACCGTGGGACGACTCGGCACCGCCCAGAAAAATTCCATGATGCTTCTCTATGCCTATGCCCTGGCTTTCCCCTCTCTCAAAGAACCGTGGGAGCTTGTCATGACAGGAAGCGTCACCCCTGAATTTCAGGCGGAATATGACCGTTTCTGCAAGGAGTTTCCGCCGCTTGCGCCGCACATACATCTGACCGGACATATCTCCGACAAGCAGACGCTTTATCAATATTATAAAAAGGCCAGAATCTTTGCCCTTCCCTCCCGCGGGGAAGGCGGCAGCCCCAATGTATTTTCGGAAGCCGCTATTTTCGGCTGTACCGTGCTCACCACCGGCGTGGACGCCGCTCCCGATATGACCGACAACGGCCGGGTAGGCAGAATATCCCCGGATCCGGAGGACGTGAAAGGTTTTTCCAAGGAGCTTTTATCACTCTGCCAGGATCCCGATTATCTTGCCCGCAATTTTCACGAGATACGCTCCTATATGCGGGCGTATTTCGACTATGAACGGCTTGCCGGCAGGCTTCGGAGTCTCGTCGAGCTGCAATCGCTGAAAAGGAGAAGGTCATGAGAATAATAACCACCGACACCTGCGTCTCTCTGGAAGAGGACGGACAGGTTTTTACACTTTTGGAAAAGCCGGCGCTTCCCGACTATTCCAACATAACGAAAAGACCTTATTTCTCAGTCTACTACAGCGAAGGCGAAACCGTCTGGGAACGCCTTTCCTGCAGTATGGCAAAATTCGCGGATTTTTGCCGGGACGACCCGTATCTTGGCTGCTATGGCCTGATTCTGCGCCGCCTGTATCCCATGCTGCTCTCGGATAACCGCGCGAAAAATCTGGCGGCCTACGGCGCCGGCACAGACTGCATGGCCTATCGGGTCATACAGGATTTTATGACCTTTCTGCATACAGGCAGCGCGCTGACGGCACTGGCTCCCAGTCCCTTTTCCCTCACGGCGGTAAGTCCCGGTTCCTGCGCTGCGCTGCTCTACCGGCTGGACACCTTTCCTGCGCCCGCCGCAGTCTGCGACGCCATAAACAGGATAAAATCAGGTGGCCTGCTCCTTCTCTACACAGTAAAGGAAACCGTACCTGCGGATCTGGCTGCTCTGTGTGCAAAGGCAAAAAAGGACAGCTTCGGCCCCTGTACGCTCTATTCCCTGACCGTCGACGAAGCTGTCATGGATTTCGCACATGAAAACGGCTCCGAGGCTTTCGTCCTCGCACGTGCATCCGAAATCACCAGACGGGCAGACGACCTGCAAAATCTGGTGCAGGCCATGCTTGCCGACACGGCCCTGCCGGACGACGCCTGGTTCATCGCTGTGACAATCCTGCAGCAGACGGAAGAGCTCCTTCTCTCTCTGTATGACTATCTGGAGAACGACGAGCTGCCGGTTCACGCAAACGCCTTGAAAGAGGCTGTTCTGAACTGTTATGTGGAAATGTGCCGTCCTTGCGGCCTAACCGCCTTCCGGGATAAACTGACACAATCGTCAGAACTATTTTTCACCGCTGTCGAACAGGAATTTCTGACATAAAAGAGAAAGAGGTATTCATGGAAATCTTATTTTACCGCTACAACAGCATATGTGAGCCGGATATCCTGCAGGTCTTTAGAAATTTCGGCATCACGGTACACACGGAGGAGCTTGAAGTACATAAGAAAAATGTCACGCCCCGGGAATGTGCCGGAAAAGTGTCCGAATGGATTCTGCAAAGACCTCTCGCCTTTGTGTTCAGCATTAATTTTTTCCCGGCCATCTCCTATACCTGCGAGAAGCTAAAAGTTCCTTATGTCTGCTGGAGCGTGGATTCCCCGGTACCCGAGCTGTTTTCCAGAGCCTTGAAAAATACCTATAACCGTATATTTCTATTTGACAAAGCACAGTATAACTTCTTTTCCCCGGTCAATCCTGACTGTATTTTCTATCTTCCTCTGGCCACGAACGTGAAACGCTGGGAAAAAACCATACTGGCCATGACCGATAGCGATTATGATTCCTATGGGGCGGATGTGTCGTTTGTAGGCTCCCTGTACACGGAAAAATGCAAATATGACAACCTGACGCTCTCCGACCGCACCCGCGGCTTCGTGGACGGACTGATCGAGGCACAGCTCAAGGTATACGGTTGTAATTTTATTTCTGAAAGCCTGTCGGACGAGGTGATCCGCGAGATTGAGAAAGCCGATCCCTCCTTTTATAAAAGCGACGATGTTTATGCGGGTATGTCACGTTACCTTGTAGCGCACCAGTATATTGGCATGAAGCTGGCTGCCGTGGAGCGGGAACGCATTCTCAGCCGGCTCTCCGGGCAGTTTCCCGTAAGTCTCTATACCAGAAGCGACACCTCCCACCTGCCGGATATCCGATGCCTTGGCGGTGTAAACACCCTTACCGAAATGCCAAAAGTATTCCAGGCAAGCAAAATCAACCTGAATATCACCATGAGAGCCATTAAAACCGGCTTGTCCCTGCGCATCTGGGACATTCTCGGATGCGGCGGCTTCCTCCTCACCAACTACCAGGCGGAAATCCCCGACTTCTTCGAAATCGGACGGGATCTGGAAACCTACGAGTCTATGGACGAGCTGGTGGAAAAAGTGCGCTATTATCTTTCCCACGAGGAAGAACGTGTGGAGATTGCCATTAACGGATATGAGAAAATGGCTGCCCATCACACATACGAAATCCGGCTTGCCCAGATGATTAAAGTGCTTGCAGACGGTATCACATCTTAATTTTCCCCTGTGCATCACAAAAGGGATATACATGACGCACATGTCATGTATATCCCTTTTCAACACCTTTCTTATCCCAACAAATTCTTCAGTGCCTCCATGCCGCCCACATCTCCTGCTTCCTTGTTTGCGTTCTGAATCTGCACATAAACCTCTTTGCGGTAAACAGGCACTTCCCTCGGTGCGCTAATGCCAAGCTTTACCTGCTCTCCCTTGATTTCAAGTACCGTGATCTCCACATTGTTGTTAATCACAAGCGCTTCATTCTTCTTTCTGGATAAAGCTAACATTTACTCACCCGCCTTCTTTTTATTCGCATTCAGGATATCATAAATCGGGAATTTAACCAGATACTCATCCCCCTCCACGATCACCTGTGTCGCCAGTCTCTGAGCCGCGTTGATTACGATGGGGCCCTTTAAGTTCACGCTCATCTGCTTAATATCCTTAGGCACCGTCACTGTCACCATCACCAGAAGCTCCTCCGGCTGCAGATCGCCAATGTTTTTTAAAAGCTCGTCGTCCACCTCCGGGTTATAATCCGGACGCACGATCAGCGGATCCATCACAGGCATCGCAAAAGCGGGTTCCTGCAGGGACTGCAGCCAATGAATCGTATCCGTGCTCTTCTCCTCATCGTGTATCAGCGCAAAGTCCTGAAGTTCCGGAAACCCAATGATTCCGCTGGGAAAATGTATGGTTTTCTCATCATCAATCGTAATCTCTCCGAATACTCTCGTTGTAATCTGCATACCCTCGTCCTTTCTGTCACAGACTTCCTTTTGAACTGTACTCCGCAAACAGTCTGCCGTGAGCAAGCTCCCGCAACCTGTTTCTCGTGCCGCTTCCGGCCCCACCATGCTGCATTCGCAAAACCGCAGCTACGCTGCTTTCTTTTGCTCATTATGTGGCATTCGCCACATAGATCCACTTCGAAACAGTCTGCCGTGAGCAAGCTCCCGCAACCTGTTTCTCGTGTCTCTGCATGGCTCATTGCTTATCAAATAAAGTTCATCAGATTTGTCTGCATGATTTTTCCTGTGGCCATGAGCGCGGCGTTGTAGGTGAGTTCGGAGGCTGTCAATTCCACGGCCACCTCCGTGATATCAATACCCTCGTTGTCCTGCTGCAGCTCCTTAAAGGTCAGCTTCTGGTTCGTCAGTCTGGTAGAAATCAGATCCAGACGGCTTCCCCTCGTAGCGTTATCCGTCATGGCTACCCGCGAATCATCCATGTACTTCTTATATTTTGTAATCTGATTCTCAAACTTGGTGTGTATATCTTCGCGGATATATGCCAAAGCCTTGTTTGCACCTTTCAGACGCAGAGCCAGATCCTTATACTCCACGCTGTCCTCCGGCCAGTCCTCCTGCTTCTTCTCAAGATCCGCTATCACAGCTTCAACGTCCTCAAGCTGCTTGAGATAATACTGGAAATCATCCAGATCCCTCTGCACATCGTGGGTAAAAATCTCGTCTGCCCGGGTATTCACCTGAATCTGCTGGTTGTAGCCCACATCATAGTAAATATCCTGATTTCTTCCCTCGTCGCGCTGGGTATTGTAAGCGGTTTTTCTCAGATCCGGCGTTTCGCCCGGAGCAGCCATATTCTTTGTCTCGACACATTTGAAGTAGTGCACCGGATTGATGTCACCGTTTTTCCAGGAGGACTTGTCGTAGTTTACCTGAAAACCTGTCGAGCTTGCGTTAAAAGCCGCCTCGTTGAAATTCTTATCGTAAAAATCCTTTGAAAATACCATTTCCCCGCTGGTCGGAATATAAGCGATCCCCGTACAGGTACCGTCTGCAATCGCCTTGTAGGCGGCTTCCTGATCAGCGAACTCCATCACCTGGGGCGCAGGGACAACCGGATTACCGGCCGCATCCACTGCCGTGGTACTCACCATCGGATTGCCGTCCGCATCTTTCTGCACAGCACCGTTCGCGTCCGTCTGTGCCTCAGCCGTCACTACCGTGCCGTCCGGCATTGTAAACGTAAGTTTCCTTCCGGCCGATACCGTATTGCCATTCTCATCTGTCATCTCCGTTCCCAGGGAATCCAGATCGTTGTAGGAAATGCGGAAACGGTACATAGTCGAATTTGTAACGGTCTGTTCATAAGAGTTCTCGTCGTCTATACCTGCCGGAGGTGTCGGAAATGTGCCAACATCTATATTCTTCGCCGTGTCATATTCGGTATAGTTGACTCTGCTGATATCCTGAAAGCCAAATTTCTGGTCGATATTGTAGGAAACCGGATGTTCCTTCATGGCCTTCATGTCCTCCTCAGTGAAGGTTACCGGGAGATCCGTCCGAAAGCCGGAAAAGACAAAGCGGCCTGCGTAGTCCACGTTTGCGCAGGAATAAAACTCTGCCGTGAGCTGCTTGATCTGGGACATAATAATCCGCAGATCGTCCGCCGTCTCATATTTATCCGCCGAAATATTAACCTGCTTGTAAAGCCCATTCAGCACTTCATCCACCGTGTTCATGGCATCCGCCGTCAAGGAAAGCCACTGATCCGCGTCCTTCGCATTCCTGTCGTTATACTGCGTTACCGTAGTCACATTGCTCCGCAGGCGAAGCGCTCTGATCGCCACCACCGGGTCATCAGAGGGACGCACGATCTTACTCTGGCTGGTCATCTGGTTGGTGAGCTTATCCCGCAGGATCTTATTCTGGTTGATATTGTATGCGGAGTTGTTCCGCATAATCTTATTGGTCATTCTCATATGTTACAGCCCTCTTTCTGTCATATTGTTTATCGTCATGACTCAATGCTATACGCCAGTCTGCAGTATCAGTCTGTCATACACTTCCGTCAACACGTTGATCATCTTGGATGCCAGCGTATATGCATTCTCATATTTCACCAGATTCATAGCCTCTTCGTCCTCGTCGACGCCGGAGATGGAAGTTCTCTGGTTGTCAATATTCGTCTCCAGACTATAATAAGTCTTATAGAAAGTCTCGGCATTGCTGGCATTCAGGGTCGCATCCGACAGCACGCACTCCAGGAAACCGCCCGCATCCCTGCCTCGGAAGCTGAACTGGTTCTTGTCGGTCAGCATGGAAATCACAGCCCATACCTGTTCGCACTGCTCCTTACCCTCTATCTCGTCAACACCGTCCCCTTCCGGCGGCTTTGTGCCGACACCGCTGTCCTCGTCGATGTCCTTTCTCGTTCCCAGAAGGTCAGGATTTTTCATCACCGCATCCCAAAGGGTTATATTGCCTGCGGTAATATCATAGTAGCCGGTATTTTCCCCGTTCGGCGCGGACATGTCCAGCTCGCTCTGCGTATACTGTCCGTCCTTCCTGACATAATTCGCCGTAAAGAGAATATCCGCTTTCTTCGGCGGGTCTTCCGCCGTCAGGCCTTCCTTGAAAATGTCATTTACCTTTTTCGTAAAGTCACGCACCCACTCGTTCATCTGTTTCAGATAATAAGGCACGCCCTGATAATCAATCGCACCGCCAATGGAAACATCCGTCCAGGTCTTTTCCTGTGTCAGCGGCATGTCGCTCTTTTCATTGTCAATGGTAAAGGTGTATTCACCGTTGCCGTTGTATTTCCAACCCGTATAATAATAGAGCTGGTTTCCGATATTGATGACGCCGCCCGTGTCGGAAAGATTACACTTCGTCATGCTCTGTAAGTGCGCCTCTGTCGTCTTGATGGTCACCGTGGAAATGCTCTTGTGAAAAGCCACGTTGGTCGCCGTTCCCTTGAAATACTCGCCGTTATTTCCGTCGCGCATCTCAATCAGACCGCGCAGCTCACCGCCCATGGAAGCGTTGTAAAGACTAAATTCTACCCCGTCGTTCCACATGATGTCATAAAGGCCGTCCACGTCCGTCTGGTTTACCTTCTCCTCCTCCTTGCGCGCCACGCAGTTCAGTGTTCTGTACTGGTCCATATCCACCAGTGTCTGCCCTCCGGCAATCTTTACCACAAATCTGTGCGCCGCTGTCGGATTACCCTCTTGATCCAGAATCGGAAATTCCTGCGTCTTCACGTCGACAAGCGTAGAAAGCTCGTCGAGCAGCAGATCTCTCTTATCCCTCAGCTCGTTTGCGATGCTGCCTGTCAGCTCGATGGTATTGATCTGTTTGTTTACCGTTGCCAGATCCTGCGCGATGGAATTGATCTGATCCGCACGAATCTTAATCTCGTCGTTCACATCCGACTGGAGATCCCTGAGATCCCCGTACATATTATTGAAATAATCCGTCAGCGCCTTCGCCGCGCCCAGAAACTGTGCCTTCGTCTCGGTGCTGCTGGCGTTTTTCGTGATTTCCTGCAAGGTATCGCTCATTTTGTTAAAGAGCGTCTTAAATCCCGTCTTATTGTCGTCCTTAAGATACTCCTCAATCATCTTGCAGTAATAGACCTTCGCGTCGTACTCGCCAAGTTTGGTCTCGTTCGCCCAATATTTCTGGTCGTAGAAGAGATCCCTCACCCGCTCGATTGCCAGCGTCTCCACGCCCGCGCCCGCACAGCCGTATGTAGCAAAGACACGCAGTGCGTTAGCCGCCTCGGTCTGCACCTCCTGCCTGCTGTAGCCCACTGTCTGCACGTTACTGATATTATTGCCCGTGGTGTTCAGCGCAGCATTGGCTGCCCGAAGCCCCGATGATGCTATTGTCAGTCCAAAAAATGTAGATGCCATATCATTACCTCTTATTCTTCTTCAACCGATCAGCGTCCCAATGTGGAAAGAAGATGATCCAACATCTCGCTGATGACATTGATATATCTGCTGGATGCATTGTAAGCGTTCTGATACATAATCATATTGGTCAGCTCCTCATCGGAGGATACACCCACGATCTGTTCTCTCGCATACAGCAGCGCGTCTGTAGCTACATCCTGATTTTCCTGCACCGCCCGGAATACCGCTCCGTTGTTTGCAAGCTGGGATACCAGACTCTTATAATAGTCATAAAAGCAGACCGGCGTCGCCACGTTGGGATTCAGCGTGTATATCGTTTCCTCAAAAGCCTTCTTTAACGCCTCCATCGTCTCCTTATCCTCGGAGTGCTCATCCAGCCGGAACGACAGCAGAGAAGGATTCTGGCGAAGCTCCTCGTTGATCATAATATTTCCCACTGTCCAGCCTGTCTCCGGCCTGCCTTCCTCATCTACCATAAGCTTAAAAAGCTGGTACGGATCGCCGTTTTCATCCCGCAGATATGTGGAATCGGGATTGAGTTCCGTCGCCCTCTTCGCTCCGTCTGCAAGAACCGAATTGATTTTGGTCGTGATAATGTGCACGAGCTTATCAAACTCCGCCTGCACATTCATCACAAGGGACTGCTCCACATGTGCGTGATACCAGTTTTCCTCATATTTGCCGTCCGTGTTGATATTGTCAAGCTCGCCGTGGGTTGCCCTGTGATCGCCTCTGGCCAGCAAAATACTCTTCAAGGAACCGATATCCGTATTATACAGCGAGGAAATCTCCTGCGTCAGATCAAAAACCTTCGCCCCCTCTATGTTTTCCTCAGAGACGATGGGATTGCCGTCCGCGTCAAACTTATCAAATTTCGCAAGCATCTTCCAGTAAGGCGTATAGAAGCCGGTCTGTGTATCCTGATAGATACACATCTCATTGACCAGACTGCCTTTCACCAGATCCACCTGCTCAAACCGAACGCTCACATAGCCTGAGATATCTTCCGAGTAAGCGATATTGCCGAGCTTACCCAACTCGTCCAGAAGATAGTTTCTGCGGTCGCGCAGATCGTTCGCGTGCTCCGGACCGCCCTCGACTCTCACAATCGCCCGGTTAAGCGCCTCTATTTCCTGCGCGTATTTATTAATAAGGTTAACGTCCGTCTTAACCTTATTATTCATATTATCCTGATATTCGCAAAGGCTGTTGTACACCTTCTGCGCTTTCGTGATAAATTCATAAGCCTTCGTCACGAACAGATTCTGGTTTACCGAAGCGGTCGGATCGTTTGACAGCTCCTGTACCGCAGCCCAGAGTCCCTGCTCGCCGGAAAGCGCCTCGGAAAACTCGTGCCCCTCGTTGGATTCTCCCAGAATATACTCTATCTCTTCCAGCGTCGCCGCCGAAATATCATAAAAAGCCTGCCGCCCCGATTCGCGGCGGTAGTTTCTGTCCAGTATCGCATCTCTTTCCTGTCTTGTTCGGGTATATTTGACACCAAGACCTGTCTGTATCCAGTTTTTATTGGTGTATCTGGCATGCGTGACATAGTTACGCGTACCCTGCTGCACCTGCTGCCTGGTATACCCTTTGGTGTCTAAGTTAGACATGTTATGCGCTGTGGTATTAAGCGCATTGCTTGATGTTTGTAATCCTGATACGCCTGTATAAAGGCTTCCCATTAATGACATATTCCACCGTCCTCAACAATTTATTGTTTGGCGTCAAAAGCCTTATTGACTGTGCCGATTACATCACCGGTATTGCAGGCGCCCCTGTTATAATTCGCCGTCTCCGGCGCTTTATTCATGGACTGTATCACCCGCATGTTAAACTGCACCATCTCCAATGCGCTCTCGATCAACTCTCTGTTCCGCTCGTTGACCTGTTTTACCGCACGGACATTTCTGCGCAGTTCGTCAAATACCGATGCCAGTTTCGCCTGTTCCTGAGGCCTGGCCGCCAGCATCTTAATCAAATCTGCAATCTTCAGCTTCGTAACATCCTTGTTAAGTACGTTCGCAATATCATTAACAGCTTCATTTCTCTGGTTATCCAGATGATTGATTCTGCTTACGATGATTTGCTCCTCATCCGTGATCTGGGCTAAAGCTTTCACATCGTCAGATACAATAACAGGTGTTTTTTTCATGGACAGTTCTAACAGATTCCTATATTCCAGATTTTCTTTCTCCAAAACCTCGATCAAGGCTTCCATCAGACTCGCCACTACTCAAACCTCCCGTAGTAATAAAAAATTATAGACTTCCAATCTCCTCATACTGCTTCATCAGTTTCTCGGCAAAGCTCTCACCACTCACATGATATGTGCCGTTCGCGATGCCTGCCCTAATGGGAGCCGTCAGTTCACTTCTGATATCCTCTGCCGCAGCAACCGCGTTCTTGGCAATCTGGATATCCTTACCGAAACTGGAGATCTGAATCTGGTCAGAATTCGCACTTTTAGCTGTGTTTTGTGTCTTGGCCCTGCTCTTCGCGCCGTAGACCTGCTGCACCTGTGTATAAGCTTCAATACGCATACGAATTTCCTCCTTCCTCCAGAGGTTTCTCTCAAAAAAATTCACCTCTTCAACATCTTACACTATAAGTATCGGTTATTTTCCGTAAGACTTTAGAGGTGAATTTACTTTTCTGTATACAGACGGATTTCCCGCTGATGTCAGCGCTGTTGCCAAATCCCCCTCTCTTCTTCCCTGCACCACGCCCGCGCCAAACGAAAAAGCGGTCAACCCCGCATAAATACTGAGTTTAACCGCTTTTTGATAATGCCGGCGACCGGAATCGAACCGGTACGGGAGGTTAGTCCCGCAGGATTTTAAGTCCTGTGCGTCTGCCAGTTCCGCCACGCCGGCATACCCTGTGTATGACATAAGAAAAGGTGCCGAACGGGAATACCGCTGCCTGCAACCGCCATACAGCCTATATCATACAACGACCCGGATGGGACTCGAACCCACGACCTCCGCCGTGACAGGGCGGCGCTCTAACCAACTGAGCCACCGGGCCAGATATCATCTATTTCTGCTCACAGACACGCGCTGCATCCGTTCGGACCGGGCGTCTGCCTGTTCGTGCTGCAGGGAAAACAAACACCTGCCCGCAGCCGCCTTTTTGCGGCCGTTAGAATGGACCTTCGGGGACTCGAACCCAGGACCGACCGGTTATGAGCCGGTTGCTCTAACCAACTGAGCTAAAGGTCCGTAACACTGAAATCTGTAAAACAATGACTCCAACGGGAATCGAACCCGTGTTACCGCCGTGAAAGGGCGATGTCTTAACCGCTTGACCATGGAGCCCCAACGAAGGTATGATACCATACTCCGCCCTGTTTGGCAAGGGAAAATGTCGTTCTTTTTCAGATCTTTTACAGATAAAAATTTTTTTTGCGAAAAGCCAATCATTTGAAACCGGCGGTTTCGTTATATACTAGTGAGGGGACATCCCCGGGAGGAACCATCTTGACGCGTGAAGATAAACTGATACAGAAAATCGAGCAGGGAGATCTCAGTGCTGCGGACGAATTGATCGCCATGTACTACCCGGAAATTCTCCGCTACTGTCTTTGGCATGCCCCTGACCGCTCCCTCGCGGAGGACGCCGTGCAGGAAACCTTTCTAAAAGCGCTGCGCTATTTTGACCGCTATACCCACAGGGGAAAGTTTAAGTCTTTTCTCTATCGGATCGCCGCGAATACCTGCATTGATATGCAGAGAAAATACGGCCGTCCCGATATCTCTCTGGAGGAATCTGCGGCCGATCCTTATTATTTTGAACCGGCTTTCGAGGCCGTCCGGTCAGATATGGTACTGAGACAGCTTGTGGCCGGTCTGCCGGAAAACCAGCGGGAAATTGTTCTGCTGCGGTTCGGGCAGGATCTGACCCTTCGCGAAACGGCGGACGTGTTAAAGCTGCCGCTGCGGACGGTGCAGTCCAGGCTGCGTTCGGCCTTGAAAAGTCTAAAGGAGGAGCTTCGCCATGAAAAATGAACCGTTAAAAAGCAATTCCCTTTATAAGGAAACAGATCTGAAGCAGGAATTAAGCCGGGCGCTGCATCAGCTCCCATACGAAACCGGTGATCCCCACTTGCAGGCCACGATTCTGCTTGCCAGAAAAGAAGCCTGCCGGATGCAGACGCGGGAGCGCATTTCCTTTGCCCGCTTTTTAAAAAAGCAGATCCCATTGATCGGCTGGAAGCTCTGGGGCATACAGGGTGTTTTCCTCGCGGCGGCATCCCGTGTCCTCTCTGATTGTTCCGGCTATCTGATAAGTCCTCCGCGTCTTGCCAGACTGCTGTTCTGTTTGTCCGTTGTGGTTTTTATGACTGCCCTGCCGCTGCTTTATCGTTCCATCCGCTGTCAGATGCAGGAAATCGAGGCGGCGTCTCGCTTTTCGTCGGTCAAACTGCTGCTGGCAAAGCTGATTGTCATCGGCATCGGGGATATTTTTCTTCTTGGCGGCCTCCTCTTTACTGCCACAGCCAAAACCGCTTTGCCCGCTGACACTGCTGTCATTTATTTATGCCTGCCGTTTCTTCTGGCGTGTGGCGGCTGCCTGTTTATGCTGGGCCACTTTCCTCCCGGCCGATTTCTTGCAGGGAGCACACTCTTTTGCTTTGCGCTGCTGTTTCTGTTTTCGGTGCCTCTCCGGCAGAGCGCGCTGTTGTTTCACCCGTCTTATCAGGAGGGGCGGATCATCTTATGCGTCTGGTTATCTGTCTTTTGCGCATGCCAGCTCCGCTATATTATAAAGGCTTCCTCTTACGGGGAGCTGCAGATCATCTGATTGAAAATCTGAAGGAGGATACTATGGAATTATGTGTGGAACACCTTTCTAAGCAATTCAAAGATATCACTGCCGTAAACGACGTTTCCCTGCAGATCACGCCCGGCGTATGGGGCCTTCTGGGCGCAAACGGCGCAGGCAAAACTACGCTTATGCGCATGATCGCCGGAATCATGAATCCCTCTTCCGGACAAATCTGTTACGACGGGATTCCCATAAGAGAACTGGGCGAGAGCTACCGGGACGTGTTCGGCTACCTGCCGCAGGAATTTGGCTTTTATCCCGAATTTACCGTAAAAGACTATCTGGAATACGTGGCGGTCTTAAAAGGGCTTTCGGACAGGGACAGCAAGCGGCGGATTCATGAACTGCTGGAGCAGATGACGCTGTCCCATGTCAGGAACAAAAAAATCGTCAAATTATCCGGGGGAATGAAGCGGCGGGTCGGCATCGCCCAGGCTCTCTTAAACGAGCCGGAAATTCTGATTCTGGACGAGCCTACCAGCGGGCTTGACCCCGGAGAGAGGGTGCGTTTCCGCAACCTGCTCTCTGAGTTTGCCCACGACCGCATTGTCCTGATTTCCACACATATCGTCTCCGATGTGGAGTATATCGCCACGCAAAATGCCGTTATGAAGGGCGGAGAGCTGATCGCGCAGGGAACCACAGATGAACTGGTGAAGCTGGTGTCCGGAAAAGTGTGGACCGCGCAGATTCCGATGAGCCGTCTGTCGGAGTACGAGCGCAGGCTGTCCATCGTCAATATCCGCAATGAGGACAACGGCCGGATATCCATCCGTTATCTGGCCGATGCGCCCTGTACCAAAGATTCCAAACCGGCTTCACCCCATCTGGAAGATTTATATTTATGGCTGTTTCCACAGGAAGCCATCGACAGGAGGTAACCCAATGAAAATCAACATACGTTTCCTAAAAGTGGAACTGAAACGAATTTTGAAGACAAGACTGACACTGATTCTGCTGTCCGCCGCCCTGCTTCTCTCCTTCATCATGGCATGGCTGCCCACCACTTTTTCCTACAACAGCTATACGGACGCGCAGGGCCGTACGGTTGAGCTGCAGGGGCTTGCCTCCATCGCTTACGAAAAAGAATTGCAGGCGGATATTGCCGGAACGGTCACGCCCGAAAAAGTGCGGCAGGCCGTGGAAGACTATCAGACATGTCTGGCCAGATACGGCGCAGAAACTTCCTACGATCTTCCCGACGGCGTTTACGCGGCCGAAATCCTGCCCTATGCCCCGCTGCTGCACGGGATCCGGGAAGTTTTTGCCGATCCCGGTTCCGGCATTGCACCGGCCATTTTGGAAATTGATCCCGAAAAAGTGGACGATTATTACGATTTGTGTAGCGAGCGTATCGTATCTTTGATGAAGCAGGAGCAGAAAAAGCATCCCGCAGCGCGACAGGCCGCCGTTGACTTATATGGTCAAGTCTCGAGGCCGTATCTATTTTTTCCTGGCTACAGCACCGACGCTATGGACTATCAGATTCTCCTTGCCTTTTTGCTCCTGCTTTTCTGCACTGTCATCGCCGCCCCTGTTTTCACTTCCGATTACCAGACCGGCGCGGACGATATCTTCCGTTGCACCAGATACGGCACGGCGAAATTTGCCGTAATAAAAGTTCTGGCCGCGTTTTTGATCTGCGGCGCTGCCTACTGTCTCTGCGCCGCTATTTACATCCTCGTATCAAACAGCCTCTGGGGCTGGGAGTGCACCAAAACTTCCATGCAGATGATGTATTCGATTATCAATCTGCCGGACAAAAACATCGGGCAGCTACAGGGATTTGTCGCCGTGTCCGGGCTGCTTGGCCTGTTGGCCGCGACCAGTCTTACCCTGTTTCTCTCCTCGCGAATCAGAAATGTGGTGACGTGCCTGTCAACTGCACTCCTGTTCTGCGTTCTGCCAATTATCATCTACATGGCCCTGCCAGAGGAACTCTCCGTCTGGCTTTATAGTGTCCTGCCCGCAGGGGCGGTCAGCCTGCAGACGAGCATTCTGTATGCCGCCGCAGATTTTAACTTCTGGAACATCGGCCCTTTGGCCGTCTGGCTGCCGCACGCAATGCTCGGCGCGTATGTGATGGAAATTCCGCTGTTTGCCGCCCTAACCGTCCACTCCCACACAACGCATAAGGTGAGATAAAGCGACGGCACCCCGCCTTTTTACAATTGTTCTGCCGCCATAATCAGTGCACCCATGGCGGCAGACTGCTTCGGTGCAGCGCAGGAAAAATCAGGCATAGCTTCCGCCACGGCCTCCCGCAGAAGAATGCGGTAAACCGTTTCATTCTCGGCCAGACCGCCAAGCAAGGCCACCTCGCCGCCCTTCATCCCAAGGCGTTTTACCGTCGCCGCCGCCTGGGCGGCAAGCGCCTTTGCATTCTTCCGCAGGATGGCATTGGCCACGGCATCGCCCGCCGCTGCCTCCCGCTCCACGATACGGGAACAAGCCGCCACAGCGCTCTTGTCGTTTCCGTAAACATAGGCCACCAGCTTTTCATGCGTGTCAAGCCCCATTTCTTCTTTCACAGCCTTCGTCAGTGACGTCGCTTCCCCGTATCCGTCCCAATCGCGGGTTACGGCTGACAGTGCATCTCTTCCAAGGGCATATCCGCTGCCCTCGTCGCCGATCAGATGCCCCCAGCCGCCGGTGCGCAGCCTCTCTCCGCTGTCATTTTTTCCAAAACAGAAGGTGCCTGTCCCAACTCCGATGCAGATCCCGGACTTTCCCTCCAAAGCCCCGCTCAGGGCGATTTCATGATCCCCCACCAGCCTCCAGTTGACAATACCTGCCTGCTCCATCGCCGTTTTTACCAACTCCTGCATATCGGGATTGCTGCAGCCCGCCGCACCGATGCACAGCGCGGCGCACTGTCCCGTCTCCTGCAAAAATGCGCAGATTTCTTCCAGCAGCGCGGCAAATCCCTCTTTTCCGATGCTGTTCACATTAAACGGGCCAAATCTTTGTTCTTTCACTATATTTCTGTCCAGATCGCTGCAAATGACAATCGTCTTCGTACCGCCGCCATCTATTCCGGCTATATATTTCATGAAAACCCCCGTTCTAAAAAAGTGCCTCTCACATCATTCCCCGCCCAAAAGATACGCCATGCCGCGCTGTAAGGCCTGATCCCAGAACACCCAGTCATGAATGCCTTCCCAGTGTTCAAAGCGGTTTCCTGCACCCTGCCTTTCTAAAAGCCGGGCAAACCGCTGGTTCTGCGGGTACAGGCCGTCACTCTCACCGCAGGCCGTATAAATCCTTGGCAGCGTCCCCGCATCCGCCTTCTTTGCCAGCGCAAACAGGTCACTTTCCTCCGGCACCTTCAATTCCATGCCGAAAATAGCCTGAAATTCCTTCTTTTCCTCCGGCCCTGCCGCCGCCACTCTGTCCGGCATATCCGTGACCGCCGAAAAGGCCGCACATCCGGCAAACTGCGCCGGCTGCCCAAACATACATTTCAGCGCCCCATATCCGCCCATGGACAGTCCCATAATATAATGATAACGCCTCTCACTGGAAAATCCGAAAAACCGGCGGCACACGGCGGGCAGTTCATCCGATACATAGCTGAAATACCGCACACCCATCGCCATATCCGTATAAAAGCTTCTCTGCACCTCCGGCATGACCACCGCCACATTATGCTCCCTCGCGTACCGCTCTACCGAAGTATAGCGCGACCAGCCGGTACAATTGTCCATAAGTCCGTGCAGCAGATACACTACTCTGATCTGATCCATCTGCGCCTGCTCGGGCAGAATAATCGTCAGCGACGTGTTCATCTTTAAACATTCCGAACTGAATGTACAGGTTATATGTGCCATATCTATTCCTCCTTTATGGCGGCCGATACTTTGCCGTCATTTCTCTCCAAAAGCGTTCTGGCCTCCTCCTCTCCAAGACCCCGCAAAAGCATCACAATCGCTGTCTTCGGACGGTAATCACATTGGATCAGAACCGTCTTAGCCTCCTCTTCCGTGACACAGGCGGCTTCACTGACAATCCGCTGGCACCGGTGTATCAGCTTTTCATTGGAAGGTTTCACGTCCACCATCAGATTGCCGTACACTTTGCCGAGCTTAATCATAGCTCCCGTGGAGAGCATATTCAGCACCATTTTCTGTGCGGTACCGCTCTTCATTCTGGTCGATCCCGTCACCACCTCCGGTCCAGGGGTGGGCGTGATGGCTACCTGCGCTTCCCTCTCTATCTCCGAACCGGGCGAACATGCCACGCCGATCACAGGCGCACCGCAGGACTTTGCGTATCTCATGGCGCCGATCACATAGGGTGTGCGGCCGGACGCCGCGATGCCTACCAGAACATCTCTGTCGCAAAAGCCGATCTCCTGCAAGTCCTCCGCTCCCAGCTTCTCATTGTCCTCCGCGCCTTCCACCGCCTCAAACATAGCCTCTTTTCCGCCTGCAATCAGGCCGACCACCTGTCCCGGATCGGTGGAAAAAGTCGGCGGACACTCTGCGGCATCCAGCACCCCGAGTCTGCCGGAGGTACCGCAGCCGCTGTAGATCAGTCGCCCTCCCTCCCGCAGCTTGACCGAAATGATGTCGATGGCCTCAGCGATGCGCGCAAGCTCCCTCTCCACGGCATATGCCACTTTCTTATCCTCCTCGTTGATCAGACGAACCATCTCCAATGTCGAAAGCGTATCGATTTTCTCCGTATTACGATTTTTCTCCTCTGTAGCTATCTGTTTCCAGTCTTCCATAGCCGTTCTTCCTTTCCATTCTCCGTGTAGAATCAATTGGTAACGCTTACGATATCAGCGCTTTGTTTCTCCAGTTCCCCCTGAAATAATATATGTAATACACCGCCAGTACAATGAACCACGCATATGTCTCACTCCACCATACCGCCGTATATCCCCAGTATTCCACAGTGGACAGCGTGTAAGAAAAGAGAATCCGCAGCGCCAGCGCCAACAGCGCACAGGCTGTCGCATGAGCGCCGTCCCCCACTCCCTGAAACATGCCGTTCATCGGAAAATACGCCGCATACATCAGAATCGACGGTACCATCACCCGCAAATGCCTGACGCAGATCTGCGCAGCCGCGCTGTCTATGCCAAATCCCTGCACAAGCGGATCCATAAAACTATAGACCGCCGCCGCCAGAGCGATAGTAATGCCAAGAGACATACCGACCACCTGCCATAACCCGGCAGGAATCCTCTCTTTTTTCCCCGCCCCCATATTCTGTCCGGCGTAGGTCGTCATGGTACTCTGAAACCCTTTGATGGGAATGGTAAGAAATCCCTGCAGGCGTACCACCACCGTAAAAGAAGCAATCATGGCCTGACCATAGGTGTTTACTAACCTCTGCAAAATTAAAATACCCACAGAAATCACGCTGTATTGCAGAGCCATGGGCATTCCCACCCGCAGCACGTCAAACGCCTTACAGGGCTCAAAAGATAACTCCCGCAGTTGAAAGCGGAGCGCCCTGTACTTCCTGTTCATATAGATGCCGCCCGCCGCACAGGCGCATAACTGGGAAATACCCGTGGCGGCAGCCGCCCCTGCAACGCCCCATATCCTTACAAATAACAAATCAAGCAAAATATTGACCGCCGAAGAGAGCAGCAGAAAATACAGTATGGAGCTGCTGTCCCCAACCGCCTGTAAGATCGCCGCAAAAATATTGTAGCCGAACTGGAATACCAGTCCCAACGCGTAAATCCTGAAATACGAAGCGGCAAGCCCCAGCATGGGCTCCGGCACCTGCAATACATTCTTCAAAATAAATTCCCCGGCAAGCAGACCAGTAAGCGAAACCGCTATCCCCATTCCCGTCATAAGGCAGATCGCAGTGGAAGCATATTTCCGAAGCCGCTCCTCCTGCGCTGCCCCGCAGCACTGGGCCGCCAGCACACCCGCTCCGATAGAAAAGCCGATTGCCAGCGCTGTAAAAAGCTCCGTCAGGCTGGCACAGGATCCCACTGCGGAGAGCGCCCGCTCCCCCACCAGATTTCCGACAATCAGCGTATCGGCCGTATGGTATAACTGCTGCAGCAGATTTCCTGCCATAAGCGGGACAGAAAATGACAGTATGATCTTCCATGGCGCACCGGCTGTCATATCTCTCATCATCGTTGCACCCCCTGCCTTCAGCAGAGATTACACGCTACGAAATGGCCCTCTGCAATCTCCCGCACTGCGTTGTCTTTTTTACATTTTTCCGTCGCATAAGGACATCGGTGCGCAAAACGGCATCCGGGTTCCGGATCAATCGGGTTAGACACTTCCCCTGATAAAACAAAACGTTCCCTTTTTCGACTTGATAAGTCAATGGTCGGAATCGCCGCAAGCAGCGCCTTTGTGTAGGGATGCGCCGGATTTTCAAACAGCTCCTCCGTCTTCGCCCGTTCCACCACCTGCCCCATATACATTACCATGATTTCGTCGCTGATATGCTTAACCACACACAGGTCATGGGTGATAAACATATAAGACAGCTTCTTTTGCTCCTGCAAGTCCATCAGCAGGTTTAAGATCTGCGCCTGAATCGACACATCCAGCGCGGACACCGGTTCATCGCATACGATAAACTTCGGATCCAGCGTCATTGCCCTGGCAAGACCCACACGCTGCCGCAGTCCTCCGTCCAGTTCATGGGGATAGAGATTGGCATGGTTGGCGGGCAGACCGCACAGCTCCATGATCTCCTCCACACGCCTGCTGATCTCCTTCTTATCCCTTATGTCCCCGCAGGTCTCAAGCGGTTCCGAAATCAGCCCGCGCACAGACATTCTGGGATCCAGGGAACTGTAGGGATCCTGAAATACCATCTGCATATCGGCTTTTACTTTTTTCATCTCTCTTTTATTGCATTTTAGAATATCCTGCCCGTTAAACAGCACCTGTCCCGAGGTTGCCGGATGCAAACGCAGGATGGTACGTCCAAGGGTCGATTTCCCGCAGCCGGATTCCCCTACCACGCCCAGGGTTTTCCCCTCTTCGATCTTTAAATTTACTTCCTCTACGGCATGAAGCATCCCCTTGCCGGTTTTAAAATATTTTTTCAGATTGACCGTTTCTATCAGAGGCACTGCCATTTATGCTCCCTCCTTTTTCGTAAACAGATGGCATAAAATTCCATGCCCGTCTTCCTCGTATGCCGATGGCGCCCTGCTCTTACAGATTTCCGTACAATGCTTACAGCGCTCCGCAAAACAGCACCCCTGCGCCACCACTCTCGGGTCAGCCATCCTTCCCTCGATGGGCGTCAGCCTTTCGGCCTTTACGCTCAGATCCGGAATACAGTTAAAAAGTCCCGCAGTGTAAGGATGGTTTTTTTCTCTGGCGTAAATCTGCTCCACGGTTCCGTATTCCACTACCCTTCCGCCATAAACCACCGCAACGCTGTCGCAAAACTGCGCAACCACACCCAGATCATGTGTGATCAGAATGACCGCCGAATTATATTTCTCTTTCAGATCCCGCATCAATTCCAGAATCTGCGCCTGAATCGTCACATCGAGCGCCGTCGTCGGCTCATCCGCAAGAAGCAGTTCCGGCTCCGCCACAAGCGCCATGGCAATCACGATCCGCTGTTTCATGCCGCCGGAAAACTGATGTGGAAATTCATTTTTCCTCGCAGGCGGGATTCCCACAAGCGTCAGAATATCATCCACCTTCCTGTTCTTTTCCTCCCTTGGCATCTCATGAAAGTGCAGATCCAGCACTTCCAATATCTGATCCCCCACCGTATGCGTCGGATTCAGACTGGTCATGGGATCCTGAAAGATCATGGAAATCTTTTCCCCTCTCAGCCCCAGCATAAAACTCTCCGGCTGTTTCAAAAGGTCGTCCCCGTCATAGATGATGGAGCCTTCCGTGATCTCGCCGACGCCTGCCGGCAGAAGTCTTAAAACGGATAATGCCAGCGTGGTTTTTCCGGCGCCGGTCTCTCCGACCAGCCCCAGCTTGGCGCCTTTTTTTACTTTCAGGCTCAGCCCGTTTAACGCGTGCACCACTGCGTCGTCCGTGTTGTATTGCACATGGAGGTCGGAAATTTCCAGCAGATTATCTGATTCCCGTGCCCCGTTCTTCCTCTCTTCACTCATGGAATAGCGCCTCCTCCTCAATTCTTTGTCTTCGGATCAAACGCGTCGCGCAGACCGTCGCCGATAAAGTTAACCGCCATAACTGCCAGACAGATGCAGATACCGGGAATCAGTCCCAGATACGGATATGTCCCTATGTTCATCTTGTTTTCCGATATAATGGTGCCCCATTCCGGTGTGGGAGAAGCCACGCCCAGTCCCAGATACCCCATAGATGAAATACTCAATATAGTCTGACCAAGGGTAATGGTCGCAGATACAATAATCGGGCCAATGCCGTTAGGCAGAATATGTTTTAAAATAATTTTTAAGGAGCTGGCTCCGAAGCATCTGGCCGCTTCCACATATTCCACATTGCGCAGCGTCAGCACGGAAGCCCGCACGGTACGCGCAAAGCGCGCCACCTGTGATACCGCAAGCGCAATGATCAGCTTCCAGACACCGTTTCCAAGCGCAGTGATAATCGCCATCGCAAGCAGCACAGACGGTACTGCCATCAAAACGTCCACCGCCCGCATCAGGATCGTATCCACCCTGCCGCCCAGATAACCGGCCGCACCGCCCATAATCGCACCGATCACAAAGGCAATGCCTATGACTGCAAGAGAGGCAAACATGGAAATGCGCCCGCCGTATAAGATACGCGCAAACAGATCCCGTCCAAATTCATCCGTGCCGAACAGATACTTCGCGTTCGGAGACTGAAACCTGTCCGCCATGTTCATTTCCACCACCGCATCGTAGGATGAAATAAGCGGCGCCAGCAAAATCGTGATCACGATGATCGACAAAAGCACCACGCCGAACATGGCAAGTTTATTCTTGCGGAATCGGAACATGACCAGTTCGCCTGTGCTGTATTCTGACAAAGATTTTTTGCTTTTCCTGACAAACATCCTCGTTCCTCCTTCCTAAGACGCGAAATCAATACGCGGATCAATCAGCGCGCAGACAATATCAACTACCAGATTGATCATGCCGACAATGATTGTCACAAAAATAACCGTGCCCATCACAATCGGTACGTCGCGGGCCTTCACCGCATTGATCAGCAGCACGCCCACGCCCGGTATCGCGAAAATATTTTCCGTCACCACCGCACCCGCGATCACGCCCGCAAAAGTAATGCCGATCTGTGTCACAATGGGGATCAGGCTGTTTCTCATGGCATGATGCATGATCACTTTCCATTCGGACGCGCCCTTCGCCCGTGCTGTCCGTATATAGTCCTGCCGGATCACATCCAGCAGACTGGTGCGGCTCATCCGGATCATCGACGCCAGCGTGTTCGCCCCCAGAATAACGGAAGGCAGCACATAGTGTTTCCATGTCCCCACACCCGATACGGGCAGCCACTTTAATGTCAGACAGAATAAAATCTGGCACATAGTCCCCAGCCAGAACGCCGGCATGGAGGTCAAAAGCATGGCCACAAAGGAGACGCCGTAATCCATCAGACTGTACTGCTTAATTGCAGATCCGATTCCCAGAGGACAGCCTAACGCCACCGCGAACAGAATCGAAAGCACTGCAACCAAAAGCGTAAAGGGAAGCCTCCCCAAAAAGAGTTTCGCAATATCCTCACCGCCAAACCAGGATGTGCCGAAATCCAGACGGCACACACCCAGCATATATTTTCCGTATCTCACCAGAAGCGGCTGATCAAGCCCCATCTCCGCTTCCAACTGTGCGATCTGCTCTTGTGTGGCATCCTCCCCCAAAATCTGCCACGCCACATTGCCAGGCGCAAAGGACAGAATGACATACAGGATAAATGTCACGCATATGATCACCGGTATCAACATCAGCAATCTTTTTAATGTGTATTTTAACCAGCTCAATCCAATACCCTCCATTCACCAAAGGATGCTGCATTTTCTTTAGGAGTAAGAAACGGCCGCACCAGTGCTGGCCGGCCGTTTTATGTTTCACTCCCACGAATAATAGTAGAAGTTATAATTGCCGAGACAGTGTGCCTGCATCCCCTTTAACTTTGTGTTGTAAGCAACCGTCACAACGCTGTTTACCAGCGGAACATCATAGGCTTCTTCTGTAATGATATCGCAGATTTTCGCGTAAACCGGCTTGCGGGCATCGCCCTGCGTCGCACGTCCTTCCTGAATCAGCTCCCAGATCTCAGGATCGCGGGGACTTCCCTGTACCGCAGGATCCCACCAGCTTTCCATACTGTGGTAAGTCATAAGGCTGTCTGCATCCACTACGGAGGAGAGATTATCTGCAATGATCGCATCCCACTCTCTTGCCTTGTATTCTTCCATATAAGAAGCATTATCCTTTGCATCCACCACACAACTGGTAATGCCGATCGACATAAGCTGTGCCTGAATCACTTTCGCACCGTTCTCGTAGCGGCTGCCGGACTGTACCAGAATCTTCCACTCGCTGCCATCGTAATTAGAATCCGCCAGATACTGTTTTGCCGCTTCCACATCATACGCCGCGACCTGATATGTTCCTGCATCCGGACATCCGCCGTAGCTTGCGCAGACGTCAATGTCCAGAATCTCCGCCTCGCCGCTGTACATTGCTTCGTTGACGTCATCTTTATTTACCGCTGCCTGAATTGCTTTTCTGAAATTGATATCCTTGCCGGGGCCTTCCTTCCAGGAATTCATATACATTGTCACACGCCCCACGGAATTTTCTTTCGCCCATGTAACGCCAGGATCGTCTAACCGTAAGCAGACATCAATCGCGGGATCACGCACCACATCGTAGTCGCCGTTCTGCAAGCCGAGAATCTGTGTATTGGTGTCCGCCACTGTCTGGATTACTACCTTCTTAACCGCCGGCGTCCCGCGCCAGTAATCTTCATTGGCTTCCAGCGTAGTGTGGTCACCCTTCACATACTCCACAAATTTGTAAGGACCGGTTCCCACAGGCGCCGCATAGTATCCTTCCTCACCCACCTCGTCATAGTAGGATTTGCAGAAAATACCGCCGATACGGGAAGCTACGCCGTAAGGGAACGCCGCATAGGCGCTTGTCAGATGGATATCCACCGTGTAGTCGTCCACGATATCACAACTGTCATAGTTTACGAACAGCGCTGAACCGATGGGGCCTGCCGCACCCGTATCAAATGTCATCTTCACATCTTCCGCCGTCATCTCCTCGCCGTTGTGGAACTTTACGCCCTTGCGCAGATGAAACGTGTAAGTAAGTCCATCTTCGGAAACATCATAGCTCTCCGCCAGCGCAGGACTTAAACTTCCGTCCGGCTCCAGAAACAGCAGACAGTCATAAATATTGGAAAGCGCCAGATTATCATCCCCCGCGCAGCTCTGGGAACCCTGCGCAAAAAAGCGGTATGGCTCGCCGGAAGTCGCAAGAATCACGGTATCCTTTGTCCCGGCCGCCGCTTCCGCCGCACTGCCTGCTTCGCCCGCAGCGCTTTCCTGCGCCGGTGTCTGTGTCTCCGCTCCCTGCCCGGCATTATCCGCATTGCTGTCCCCGCAGGCACACAGCCCGAAAAGCATAGACGCGGTAATCAACATCGCAGTTACTTTTTTCATCCTTTTCATATAGACCCTCCTTTAAAGTTGATAATCCTAATTGTATCTGTTTTAAATTTTTTTTCAATTATTTCGACTCTATTCGGTACAAAATTTCATTTCTTGACATAGTTCTTGTGCTATTTACACAAAATTATCTTAATATTCTTATTCCATTTGACATTTGCCACAAAACTCGCTATACTTTCAGATATATTTTTGTGAACTATCCATATGAAAGAAGGATGATATGAAAAGTGTTCTAGTCAGAATCAAACAATACCTGCCGGATTCGACCATTGCGGAACAGGGCGTACTGAACTATATTCTGGCCAATCCGGATAAGGCCGTGCAGCACAATATCCACCAGCTTTCCGAGTATTCTTACAGTTCCGCCTCCACGATTGTAAGACTCTGCCGCAAGCTGGGCTTTCAGGGATACAGAGACTTGCAAAATTCCCTGTTGAGCGAACTGGTCGTACAAAAGCAGGACAGGCAGCAGCGGTTTCAACATATGGATCCCCATGACCAGCTCACGGAAATTGTTGACAAAATCACAGCCAAAAATATTTCCTCTCTGGAAAACTCCATGCACCTTGTGGATATGAATATCCTGAAAGAGAGTGTTAACATCATCTGCAACAGCGATATGGTTCTGCTTTTCGGCATTGGCGCTTCTTATCTGGTGGCACAGGACGCCTACCAGAAATTTCTGCGGCTGGCAAAGCCCTGTTATTGCAGCGAGGACATTCATTCCCAATATTTGTATGCCCAGAATGCCCGCCCCAGCGACGCCGCTATTATCATCAGCTATTCCGGATGCACGGAAGAGATGATACACTGTGCCCAGCAGCTTCGCGAGCAGAAAACTCCCATTATCGTGATTACACGCTTTTATAACTCTCCGCTGGCCAGACTTGCTGCCCAGTGCCTCTTCGTGGCAAACGAGGAAAATCTGTTTCGAAGCGGCGCCATGTCCTCCCGCATTTCCCAGCTCAATATGGTAGATATTCTCTATACTGCCTATTTGAACCGGAATTTCGACAACAATACGCAGCGGCTTGAATTTAACCGAATTCCCAAAAGCAAATCGGACTGACGGCTTTTACCCAAAAAATAAGGAGCAGATCATATGCAGCATTTTAAACTTTCCTGCGCCAAAGGCGCCACTATCACATGTTATCTTTTAAACGACAGACCGTCCCGCAATCCTGACAGATCTCCCCGTCCCGGCATACTCTTAGTTCCCGGAGGCGGCTACCACTGCGTCGTCGATCATGAACAGGAATGCATCGCCGTCCGTTTTCTGGGAATGGGATATCACGTCTTTATCCTCAACTATACAGTCAACGAAGACGGTACGAAACCGATACATGCTCTCGCGCTCGAGCAACTTGCAGAAGCTATGGCTCTCATTCGAAACCATGCCGGAGACTGGCATCTTGATCCCCGCCGCCTGACTGTGGCAGGCTTTTCCGCCGGGGGCCATCTGGCGGGATGCCTTGCCGTCCACTGGCATCGGGACTGGCTGTATCAGCGAACCGGACTTTCACCCGAGATCATACGCCCGGATGCCGTTATTTTAGCCTACCCCGTCACCACCACCGGTTCCTTTGCGCACAAAGGTTCCATTGATCATCTGCTCGGCAGCGACGCCTCCGCCGAAGAACTGCGTCTCTACAGTCTGGAGGAGCAGGTAACCGAACAGGTTCCCCCTTTATTTATCTGGCACACACAGGAAGATGAGTTCGTGCCGGTAGAAGGAACCTTCCTTTTCGCTCAGGCGTGCATCCGCGCAGGAGTATCTGCCGAGCTGCATATATTCCCGAAAAACCGCCACGGTCTTTCACTGGCAGACAAAGAAACCGCATGGGAGGAGAAGACCTCTGTCGATCCCCATATCGCAAACTGGTTTCCGCTATGCGCAGAATGGCTGGAGCTGATCCTGCACAACTGATGCGGGAATCAAAAATGTGCCGTCATATACAGTATTCCTGCGCCGATAACAGATATACCGGTAAATGGGAGTCAAAACATCCAGAAAAGGAGCGGCACAGAACAGACACTTTCATGTCCGTTTTGTACCGCTCCTCACCACTCTTTCATCTGTTACAGGCAGCTCTCGGCAATCTCCTGCATTTTTTCCCATTTATCTTCCATGTCTTTTACCAAACGGAACTGTGTCCTGGTGCGGTCCAGGTTATGCTCCGGGCGGTGGATCTTAAAATAGTGATCCCCTTCCAGGTAATCTGTCAGAAAGCGCATGCCGCACTCCAGCGTCATCAGCTTTGCACCCATCGGCAGCATACGGATCTCTTTCTCTGTCAGCGAGCCGCCACAGCCCTCAATAAATCCCTTTGTATATAAGGCAAACAGCTCCAGGTCGCAGGATATCTTCGACAGGTCTTTCTCATCCTCCGCTCCTGTGTTCGCTCCGAAGCGGATGGAATCTCCGTAATCATACAGAGCGGAGCCAGGCATAACCGTATCCAGATCAATCACGCATATGCCTTTTCCCGTCTTATGATCCAGCATGATATTGTTGAGTTTGGTATCATTGTGCGTAACTCTCAGTGGAATTTCACCGGCCGCCAGCATATCACAAAGGATGTGACAGTCCGCTTCCCGATCCAGCACAAACCGAATCTCTTCCCGGACGTCCGCCGCGCGTTTCATAACATCCGCTTCCACTGCCTTTTGAAACTTTTCCACCCGGTCTATGGTATTGTGGAAATTCGGAATGGTTTCGTGCAGGCTTTCCGCCGGGTAATCCGCCAAAAGTTTCTGAAACCGGCCAAACGCCAATGCGCTTTCATAAAATTCTTCCGGCCGTTCCACCACATCGAGGCTGTCAGCCCCTTCCACAAACCGATAAACCCTCCAGAACGTGTTGTCCTCCTCCTGCCAGTATGAACCCCCGTCTTTAAGCAGGATTACATTCAGCGCCTCCCGTTCCGGATCTCCGCCATTTTCCCTGATCTTATTCTGTAAAAAGGTGGTCACACCCGTAACATTCTCCATCAGCTCTTTCGGATTCTTAAAGACCTCCTGATTCATTCTCTGTAAAATATATCTGCGCGTCTTCCCCTCCGCCATCTGGCAGGTCACAAGAAACGTATCATTTATGTGCCCATTTCCATGAGCCTCAATACTCCCGATTTCCCCCTCCATTGCAAATCTCTCCGCAATATGTATCAATTCCGCCTTCTCTTTACCCATTCAGGAACCTCCGTGTGCCTGCATTTATTGATTGTTGCCTCTATTATAGGGATTCACCCGCCCCATGTCTTTGTCTTTTCCATTTCCATTTTTGCATTATCGGATCTATTATTGTGCATTTTGCACATTAAATTCTCATTTATATAGTTATTATTGTTCATTTTTACATTATCATTCTTTTCTCATTCGTAATATTGAACAATATTTTCATTCTTTTCTCTTTTCATTTTTGTGTTTTGTATAAAGCATCCTGCAAATGTCCAAATTTCCTATTTACTGCTTTTGCACATTTACACTATAATAGGTTCAATATAGGACGCATCATTTGCATGATCCACTTTACTTTTTGAAAGGACAGTTTCATTATGAGCTATAAAAGCGTTCCGCTTCAAGATGTTCTGACTATACAGGAGATCTATTCCATCCACTATTTTGAATATATGTGTGATTTTTCTTTTCCGGGAGAATCCCACAATTTCTGGGAGTTTTTATGTGTTGATAAAGGCGAAGTGAATGTCTATGCCGATGAAAAGTTTCACAACTTAAAAAAGGGAGATATCATCTTCCACAAACCCAATGAATTTCACGATGTCAACTCCAACGGTCTGATCGCGCCTAACCTTGTCGTCATGTCCTTTGCCTGTACCTCCCCCGCTATCTCTTTCTTCAACGGAAAGGTTCTTCAGGTCAATGATGCGGAGCGGCTTCTTCTGGCGCAGATTATCCAGGAGGCCAGACATGCCTTTGCAGGACGTATGGATGACCCCTATCAGGAAGAACTGGTGCGGAATGAAAATCCGCAGTTTGCCGGAGAACAGCTGATACGGCTTTATCTGGAGCAGCTTCTCATCCAGTTGATCCGCCGCAACATGGTCCGCGCCCTGCCGTCTGTCAGCACCGCCCATGTCAAATCCATGAAACAGAAAGCAGACGACGCTCTCTTTGCGCAGATAGAGGAATACATGGAATCCCACATCTGTGAGACGCTGACCATTGAGCAGCTATGCAGAAGCAACTCCATAGGACGCTCCCAGCTCCAGAAACTGTTCCGAAGCAGGAGCGGCTATGGCACGATCGAGTATTTTTCAAGGATGAAAATAGATCTGGCCAAACAGATGATCCGGGAAGACCAGTACAACTTTACCCAGATTGCGGATGCGATCGGTTTTTCTTCCGTCCACTATTTTTCGAGGCAGTTTAAAAAGATTACAGGAATGACTCCCTCCGAATATGCCTCCTCCATCAAAGCGCTGTCCGACCATACCGGCTAAAGCAATGCTCAATTCCAGAGATTCTGCGGATACAGCCCCTGGTTCTTCAGCGCCTGGATTGCCTTTACGACTGTCGGCTTATCTTCCTTGTAGGTGACGCCGTACCAGCGGTCTTTTGACTGCAGAACCGTTACCTCCGCCTTTTTCTCCTGAATCAGCTCATCCACGACAAACGGAAGGAAATATTCACATTTCAGCGGATTCTTTTCCAGATTTCTGTTCAGAAAGTCAGCAAATCTGTTCTGAATCTCCACCATCATGCTCTTCGTAAATCCCCACATATTCATGGACACTACCGTATCTTCCGGGAGAACCGTCCATGTTGTTCCATCGTCCTCCGTGTAGGCCATGCCGCCCTCGTGGTTCTCAATGCGGATCCGCTCTGTGATCTCTGTCAGCTTTCCTTCCCCATCCATCTGGCAGACGCCGCGCGCCACATGGCCGTTCTCTGTCATTGTGTTCTTTAACAAGTATCCGACCATTGTATACTGCAGCTTATCCGTATCGTCATGGCTCACCAGGAAATCATAAATCATCCGGAACGCCTGCTGTCCATAATAATCGTCCGCATTGATCACCGCAAAAGGGCCGTCCACTGCCGACAGACATGACAGAACCGCATGTGCCGTTCCCCACGGTTTTACCCTGCCCTCCGGCACCTTAAAGCCATCCGGCAGATTGGCAATATCCTGATAGACATATTCCACCGCAATCCGCTTCTCCATGCGGTTTCCGATTTTCTCCTTAAAGTCCTGCTCCAGTTCTTTTTTAATAATAAATATGACCTTTTCAAATCCCGCTTTCACTGCATCATATATGGAAAAGTCCATAATGATATGCCCCTGCTCATCCACCGGGTCGATCTGCTTCAAACTGCCGTAACGGCTTCCCATACCCGCCGCCATAATAATGAGAATTGGTTTCTTCATAACGATCCTGCCCTCCTGTTTGGAATTTCACTGTCTCTTCAACCACTCATTGCTGATACTTGCATTTTAAGTATATATGGCTTTCCCATGATCTACAATAGCAAAATCGGCCCTTTTTTATCTCACAAGGCGTTCGATCCGCATCCGGCTGACCTTTCCCCTACTGATACACAATCTGCCACTTCCGCTGACAAAAAAATGAGATAAGAAGTACAGCGCAGTCCCGGTCTGTTTTCGGTTACCAGTACATGGTTACTATTCCTAAGTTCTTTTAACTGTTTTTCTTCCCGGCAGATTGCCTGGATCATGGTCAGTGCAAGGTATGCACGGCTGTCCTTCAGCTTTGCCTTTGGCAACGCCTTTACCGCCTCGTCAAATCTGCGTCTCGCATGGGATCAGCATCCGGCAATTCTCAAGTCTTCCCGAGTAGGGCTCGAACCTACACCCCTGCGGTTAACAGCCACGTGCTCTACCTGTGATTGATATGCAACCGTTAAATTCAAGGCAAAAACACTCGCCTTTTCCTGTATAGATCTGCTTGCCGATGCACCATAGTCATTACTTCCTTTCCATGTTAATCACATAAATAGTACTTCGGGAAGCACCTTCCTTATTCAGCCACCTCTTTTCGACCATTTTGACAAGAATTTCTCTTGCCCTGCACTGTTTGATACCCCGTAGTCCGATTTCATGTATTTGATACTTTTATCCGACAATTTCTCCTTGAACTCCACATTCTTGGATTCACCGGCAAGAATTTCTTCTATAGTCATGGATGCACCTCGCTTTCGTTATTACAGTAATAGCTATTACTCCTACTTCATTTTTGCCCAAACATCATGGAATATAAAACGTTTCTTTTTACACCAGATCACGAAGGTTGCACTGTGTTATAGCAAAGTGAACGGTCTGCCAATTGCTTATTAGAGAGCTTTCTGTCCTTCTGCAATGCAACCAGCGTCTCTGCAAAAGAACCGGGATATCTGCGCAATGCTTCCGACCTAGACTTTGCATTTTTATTAGTTTAAGACATCCAGTGCCTCGAGTTCGCTGAATATATTCTTCAGTTTCTTGTTATGCCGACCACTTTTAACCTTTTTCTTTCTCTCTGCCTATAATATTTTACAAAATATTTTCAGACAGCAAAAAGTCCGCAAACCTTGATGTCTGCGGACTTTTGTAACTGCTGTTACCACTCCCCGAGTAGGGCTCGAACCTACAACCCCGCGGTTAACAGCCGCGTGCTCTACCATTGAGCTATCGAGGATCGCAATAAATCTGCTTCGCAAATTAACCGCCGGAGAACCGCTCCGCGATTCCCCCCGCTGTTTCTGCAGAGTCTTTCATGGGGCACATACCCTCAAAACCAAATACTGAATCTCCTTTTGTTCTGGTTAAGCCGCCGACCTATTAGTACATGTCAGCTCCACACATTGCTGCGCTTCCACCTCATGCCTATCTACCCCGTACTCTCCAGGGGGTCTCCGGATTTCTCCTGGGATATCTCATCTTGAGGGGGGCTTCACGCTTAGATGCCTTCAGCGTTTATCCCTGCCGGACTCGGCTACCCTGCCGTGGAGTTGGTCTCCAACAGGT
>CAJTEY010000013.1 GCA_910575775.1 Lachnospiraceae bacterium
ATCGCAATTAGTTTCCTGATTTTTATCCAAACATATATTCTTTTGCAAAGCTACCCTATGATAGCTTGTTTAAGTGTGCCATTTATCGGCTGTCCTCTACTTTCTTTCACACTATATTCCTTTATATAATAACAAATTCTAAATTCATAAGGTTGCATAATCTTAAGTTATTTTTGATTACACCATAATTTTGACAAAAAAGCAAGCTTTTTGATATGAGTTCTATATCATTAATGATAAAACTAAATAAGATTAGTTTGAGGACGGTGTAATCATGAATAAAATAGATTTTACCAAAGGTTCAGTAACAAAATCATTCTTAATTTTTTTCTTTCCGATGTTATTTTCCAATATATTACAACAGGTATATTCATTGGCAGACATGGTTATTATCGGGAAGGGATTGGGGGACAATTCCCTTGCCGCCGTCGGTAATTTCACAACATTTTCTTTTTTCTTAACAGGGTTTATTATGGGCATAACAAATGGCTTTTCTGTTAATATATCTCAAGCCTGTGGAGAACAAGATTTAAGTAAGCTGAAAGAAATAATTGCTTCATCTATAAAAATATCTGCTGTATTTGGGGTTCTTTTTTCAGCGGTAGGTTTATTACTTTTAAAACCAATTTTACAGATCATACAAACGGATGATGAACTTTTAAACGATTGTTTAACTTATGGCTACATTATATTCAGCGGTTTGCTCATTACGGTAGCATACAATTTACTATCATCAATTTTAAGAGGGATGGGTGACAGCAGAACTCCCTTATTAGCAATAGGTGTTTCATCTGCATTAAACATAATATTGGATTTATTATTGATTTTTTTATTCAAATTTGGTGTTTTCGGACCAGCATATGCAACAATCGTTTCACAATTAATTTCTGTTGTTATTTGTTATTTTAGATTACATAGAATGAATGAACTAAAAATTAACAAACGTGATTTCATTTTCAACTTTAGATTAGTAATGGAATTGTTGAAAAACGGCTTGCCAATGGCATTTATGAATTCAATTACTTCTGTCGGATGCATATTTGTTCAAAGTTGTATAAATGGTTATGGCGTTGTTTATACATCAGCATATTCTGTCTGTAATAAATATCTAAATTTTTTTATGTTGCCGGGAATAACTATTGGTTTTGCAATATCTTCATTTTCGGGTCAGAATTTTGGGGGTAAGAAGTTTGAAAGAATTCGTAGTGGTACAAGAACTGCAGGCATAATGGCGCTTCTTTCAGCACTATTGCTTGGAATAGTACTATTTTTCTTTTCCGATTTGCTGGCAAAATTAATGCTTAGTGGACAGGAAGCTGTTGATTATGCTTCAATCTTTCTAAAATTATTAGCAGTATTTATTGTTCTCTTGAATTTATTGTTTGTTTTTCGCAGTTGCGTTCAAGGATTAGGTAAACCTGCTATACCTATGTGTTCTGGAATAGTTGAAATGATTATTCGTATACCTGCTGTTTATTTTGGATTACCTGTATTTGGATTTGCAGCAACCATATATGCAGAAGGTATGGCATGGATTGGAGCATTGATGCTCAATGTTATTTCATATATATTTTTTTTTAAAAACATAAGAAGGGCAGATTAATATGGTAAGGATTTTACTTGTAACTTAATCTCCCAAAACAATTATACACAGGTTGAAGCTGAGAGCGGATTAAACCATTGAAAATACTGGATTTTTAACATTTTTTCTTTACTAAACAGTGTATAAATGATATAATTTGAGAGAAGATATTATATCATTTATACACTGTTTCAAAAAGGAGCCGCCTATGTCTTCCTACGTTTATGTTAAAAATCCAAACGGTAAAACCTACGTTTATGAAAACACCACTTACTGGGACAAGGAGTCAAAATCCTGCAAACACTTCCGAAAAAGTATAGGACATCTTGATCCAGATACCGGGGAGATTGTTCCTAACTATAAGAAAGGCGACAAGCAGATGAAAACCTCATCTGGTGCTGCGGCGAATCACTGCATTGTTGCTTCGACCGGGATCGGGAAGCTCCTTGACAAGGCAGTTTCTGACATAAAACTGGATGCTCCGCTCAAGGCGGTATTTCCGGATGACTGGGAACGCATACTGGCCTGCGCTTACTATCTTGTCAGCGAGGGCGGGGCGCTTGCTCATGTGGAGAGATGGCAGCGGGCATTCAGCTCTCCATATGAGGAAAAACTTACAAGCCAGCGGATCAGCGAACTGATCACCAGGATCACGCCTTCGCTCCGGCAGGATTTCTTTTCCATGTGGGCCGGGTTTAACAGGCAGGACAGCTATTACGCCATGGACATAACCAGCGTTTCCTCCTACAGTGAATTCATTGATTTCGTGCGCTGGGGCTACAACCGCGACGGCGAAGGACTCCCGCAGATAAATCTGCTCATGCTTACCGGGGTGGAGAGCCATATGCCCATATACTACCGCATCATTCCCGGCAGCATCAAGGATGTGAACATACTACAGGACAGCCTTGCGAATATATCTTTCATGGACAAAGTGTCTTTCCATTATGTCATGGTCAAAGGCTTTTACAGTGAGCCGAACATTGACGCTTTTTATGCAGACCATAAAAAATTTACAATCGGCGTTCCTTTTACCGTGGGCTTTGCCCGCGATGCAGTAGAAGAGTTCCGTGACACGATCCGGTCACACCATAACTTCTGCACCGTATTTGGCGATGAACTTTATGCAGCCACAAAACCAATGACATGGGACGGGCACCGTTTTTATGTCCATATTTACTATGACAGCTGCAAGGCGGCACTGGATGAGAAGAAATTTGACCACACCCTGTACTGCTGTATGCAGGAAATCCTGAGCGGGCAGCGCATTAAGGAGCACGCATCCTATTACGAAAATTTTTTCTTCATCAGGGAAACGCCTGTCAGGGGCATCAAAGCCGAATATAACGAGGAAGCCATTACAGAGCACAAGCGCAACAGGATAGGCTGGTTTGTGCTTGCCACGAACGATATCAGGGATAAGGTTCGTGCGCTTGAAGTCTATCGTAACAAAGATTCCGTGGAAAAATGTTTCGACGACCTTAAAAACGACCTCGATATGAAAAGGATACGGATGCATTCTGCCGCAACAATGGAAGGGCGGATTTTCATTCAGTTTATATCGCTGCTAATAACGACCAGATTAAAGCAGGTAATGAATGAGGCCGGCTGGTTCAAGGATTACGACCTGCAGGAGGTGCTGAACGAGATGAAAACAGTACGTACCGTCAGTATCCAAGGCAGCCGTAAAAGGTACACCACAGAACTTACACCATTTCAGAAGAAGATTTTCGGACTGTATCACTTAATAGCTTAAACCAGTGTATAATCAAGCTGGGATTTTAGGGAAAATGTATTCTCTGTTGAAAGAGGAAATATAAATTCTGGTCTTCCGGCCTGGAAGTGGTAAAGGAGATGATGTGTATGAAAAAATGTGTGAAGAAGCTGAAAAAATAATGACAGAGCGATTTGGAAAAGATATGGTGATTGCGCTGGCAACAGTAGAAAAGGGAGTTCCTTATGTACAGTATGTAAATGCTTATTATGAGAATGGAGCGTTTTATGTTATTACCTATGTATTTTCAAATAAAATAAGTGTTCTCTGAATGGATTGATAATGGGCATACCAATCTTGAGGATGAGAACACGGTTATTTTATGTTTGGAATTGACAGATGGGCTTTTGCTTTCACATGGGACAAGGTACGGGTTTTAGGCTTTCAATTTTCGGAGGGATTTTATTATGAAATTTCAGAGAACAGATGGCAAAAATAAAGAGTTTATAGAAAACTGCAGGCTTCTTGATATGGATCTGGACAGACGTGTCGGGAAAAAGATAGAAAGAGACAAATACAAAAAATATAACCAGTTGGATGAAATTAAGGAAGCAATCGTTGTGTATGAAGGGAAGCGGGTAATTGGCGGCGGAGCCATCAGAAGATATGATGATGAAACGATAGAATTGAAGCGGGTGTTTGTACATACAGAATATCAGGGACGGGGCATAGGGAGCAGGCTTGTCGCCCTTTTGATGGAATGGGCCATAGAACTGGGATATAAGAAAATGGTTCTTGAAACCGGGGAGTTATTGGCTGAATCCTGTGCCGTATATAAAAAGCTGGGTTTTCAGGTGATCCCGAATTATGGTCCGTATGAGGATATGCCGGAATCATTGTGTATGGCAAAGGATTTGAAAAACGGGAGGCGGGCAGATGCGGGATAAAGACTTTCAGGAGGGAACAGATGGATAAATGGTTTACTGTTGACAGGATAGATGAGGATACTTATATCATTAGCGAATACCGGCATTGGGAGGAAACACATTGTTATCTGCTGAAATATTTTTCGGATTTCTATGCCCATGAAGAGGAACCGGGGCGGGGGTATCTTTTTACAGGGGATCTGATCTACAAAGATACCCTGTTCGCATATTATCCATCTACAGATCCGGGAGATTATCTTTCCTCACTGGAAAAGATGGCGCTTCTTCCTGTGGAAAGGGTGTTTCCGGCGCACCATTCCCTGGATATCCAGCCGGAGATTATCGGCCGTATGAGAGATGCTTTCCAGGGATTGAGGGAGAGCGGGAAACTGCATCATGGGAGCGGGACTTTTGATTACGGAGACTGGGCGGTCTGGCTGTGATGGGGGTGTTTATGAGGGATGAAGGAAGGATGGAGACAGAAGATATTATTCTTGGAAAGGCAAAATATGAGGATTGGAGATCGATATACCGAAATGTCTGGTCAAGGCCGGAAACAGCAGAATATATGGTATGGAAAGTGACGGCTGATGAGGATGAGGCCAGGGAGAGGATACAGAGGACGATCGTATGGCAGGAAACCCATGATGCGTGGCTGGTCTATGAGAGGGGCAGCGGGCAGGCCATTGGTTTCGCCGGAGTGGAGGAAACAGAGCCGCATATTTATCATGAGACTGGTATTGCCTTGGGACCAGAGTATGTGGGAAGGGGTTATGGGAAACAGATACTGCGTTTATTGATGGAATACTGTATTTCTTTGGGCGGGAAGAAGTTTTATTATTCTACACGGGCAGGGAATCTTGCTTCAAGGGCACTGGCTTTATCCTGTGGATTGACTTATCAGCATTCGGAGCGGAGGACAGACCAGTGCAGTGGGAAAACTTATGAATTGGAGATTTATAAAAAGAATCTGGAAAGTGTAGGGATGGGATATGAAGCCGGATGAGATATGGAAGTATTGCCTGGAGAATCTGGAAAGTAGCATCCTTGTGGAGAGCTGGGGAGAAAAGGGGATTTTTTATAATCCCAGACGTGTGCTGAAAAGGGGCGTGTACATCTTGACGGTCAAGGAGAAGGACGGGGATAACGATAAAGGCTCTAAGCTGGACAGGCCTGGAGTTTACCGGGTGAACCCGGGTGTCCGTAAGGATACGTTTGTGAAGCTGTTTGGGGCTGTGCCAAAACGTCCGGGGCAGTATTCAGAAATATGTGGAGACGGCGGGGAGGATTGCAAGGGAGCAGAAGGAATATTTTACAGGCCCTCTTGGAAATGATGTGTTCCAGTGTTCTCCTATGCCCTGGATTACTTATACGCATATCTCACATACCAATTCCGGAAAAAAGGATAATGCGACGCCCTTGTTTGACTGGGGGAAATATTATGAGAAGGACGGTAAGATTGTCATGCCTGTATCTGTCCAGGCTCATCATTTTTTTGTGGATGGGATACATATTGGACAGTTTGCGGATATGCTCCAGAAATATTTGGAATCATTTTAGAAGCGGAGGTTGGATTATGCCCAAAGGGTATATCGCATGACAGGGCTGATGGAGAACGGGAAGAAATAAGTACGCAGGCAATTCCTATTTTGAAAGCCCCGCGCATCCTGGTGGCTGTGGTGGAGTCGAACCGGCGGGTGCTGACTCTCTTAGGGCTGGAACTGATTGAGGAAGGACAGCGTGACGGTTCGATCCGGACGGAATACGCAAAGGAGCTTTCCGAACTTCTGCCCTTGGGGCATTTGAAACGCCTACGGTGCAGGCGTGTATCCCGCAGATGCTGGCAGGCGGAGTTAAGGGATGGCTTTTTGATGAAAAAAAGAGACGAGAGGTGCGGGATGGTCAGATAAATAAGCATTAAATATATATTGTAAAAATCTCCTTTTTGTATGATTAATCGGATGAGTGTTATTGCATTTTATAGCATATAATATAGATGGCAAAATATATTCGGAATTTGTTGTTGAGAATAAAGATATATGTTATACTGTAACTGATCAGAAAGGGTGGCATTTACTGAGTCTGCAGAGGATATCCGATGGCATTTTAGATGCAGCGGGTAAACTGGAAGAATATCCCGAAGGACATCCCTTAGTAGGAGATGAATTACTGGGGCGTATGGGGATACGCATAACATACTTTGATAATTACAACATTTTTTATTATTATGATATGCAAAATGATGTAGTATACATAATTAGAGTTTTGTATAATAAAGCTGATTGGCAGAATATTCTCACAAGATAAATTTACAGTAATTTGAATGATACCCCCAATTTGAGAGAATTGGGGGTTTTACAATGTATCCTAATTCTTTGGAATAAATAGTGTATCGGGATGGCTGATAAAAGCTATGCATCCGGCATGATTAGGAATTTTAGTATCAGGAGGCAGCATTAATGACAGAACCTTATTTTGAGGAGACAGACCCGGACGAAGAGAGGGAATACCAAGCCCGTTACGAGAGAAGACAGCGGATGCGCCTGGAGAGACAGCGCCGCATGAGAAGACGGCGTATGATCCAGCGGATTCTGTTTTTTGTCGTGTTCGGCGTGGTAGTGATTCTGATCGGTACTGCCGTAAAATCCGGCAGGAAAGCGAAAGAAGAGGAGAACGCCGGACAGGATCAGGCAGTGGAAGCTATAGAGCAGCCGGACTGGCTGCAAATAGAAAAAATAGAAGAAAGCATTATGGAAGAAGACATCAGGAAGTCTGAAACAGAGGAGGCGGAATCGGAAGAAGAACTTATGTCCTACTGTTTTGATGAGACAGAGGAAACGACGGTCATTGACAGTGCAGATGTCATCAGTACGCATGCGATTCTGGTAGATGAGAGCGCGGATACGATCATAGCTTCCAAGAGCGCCAGGGAGAGAATCCTGCCGGCATCCATGACAAAAGTTCTGACGGTTCTTGTGGCAGCGGAAAATATCCCGGAAGAGAAGCTTGATGATACATTCACGATGACGCTGGAGATTACGGATTATGCTTATGTAAATGACTGTAGTTCGGTTGGCTTTCTGGATGGGGAAAAGGTGCCGGTGCGGGATCTTTTCTACGGGACAGCCATGCATTCCGGCGGTGATGCCGCGCTGGGGCTTGCCATTTATGTGGCCGGTTCGCAGGAAGCATTTGTGGAGATGATGAATCGGAAGCTTGTGGAACTTGGCATAGCGGACAGCACGCATTTTACCAACTGTGTGGGGCTTTATGACGAGGCGCATTACAGCACGGTTTATGATATGGCGGTTATTATGAAGGCGGCAGTGGAGAACGACTTATGCAGGGAAGTGATGTCGAAGCACATTTATACCACGAAGCCCACGGAGGAACATCCTGACGGGATTGAAATTTCCAACTGGTTTTTGCGTAAGATAGAGGACAAGGATACAGGCGGCGAAGTGCTCTGCGCCAAGACGGGTTATATTGTCCAGTCAAAAAACTGTGCTGTCAGTTACGAAACGTTTGCGGACGGGACGCCGTATATCTGTGTCACTGCCGGCTCAACCAGCGGCTGGCGGTGTATATACGATCATGTGGAAATTTACAACCGATATGTGCCGGATTCCTCTGAATGAGTATCAGAAAAAGTATCAGACAAAATGTTTGGTACTTTTCTTTGTTGAAACTTTTCAGACCCAAGAAAAGTCTATACGGTAAAAGGACGAAACGGAAAGGTGCAGAGCTGCTATGAAACAAATTTTATACGAACGATTAATCCAATATATTACCTCGGCTATTAAGAAATTACTATTTTTAATAGCCAAGGTAATAATACAATCTGTAAAGTATGGATAAAGCTGAGAGGAGTTTGCATATGGAAATCAGGGTTCTTCGCTATTTTCTTACCGTAGTAAGGGAAGAAAGCATTACAAAAGCCGCAGAAGTTTTACATATTACACAGCCGACGCTTTCCCGCCAACTTGCACAGATGGAGGAAGAAATTGGTGTCCGGCTGTTTGACAGAGGGACACGGAAGATCCGGCTGACGAATGAAGGTCTATTGCTCCGGCGCCGGGCGGAGGAAATTCTACAGCTGGTTGATAAAACAGAAAAAGAATTGGTAGAGCAGGAAGAACAGGTAGAGGGAAAGATTGCTATTGGATGCGGGGAAGTTGCGTCTGTGCAGATGCTCTCGGATCTGATTCGGAATTTCCATCAAAAATATCCCCGTGTTACGTTTGACCTGTTTACAGCGACTGCGGATCTGGTAAAAGAACAGATGGATAAGGGACTGCTTGATTTAGGATTGCTCCTGGAGCCGATTGAAATGGGGAAATATGAGTTTATCCGCCTGGATATAAAAGAAAGATGGGTAGTTTTGATGCCGCCGGATGATCCGCTTGTAGGGAAAAAGCATGTCAAGGCAGATGAACTGGCAAAACTGCCGTTGATTCTTCCACGAAGAATGCAGGTGCAGAGTGAATTGGCAAGCTGGTTTTGGGACTATTATAAAAACCTGAATATCTTGTTTACCAGTAATCTGAGTACCAATGGTGCAGTTATGGTAAGCAGGGGGCTGGCATATTCTTTGGTCATTGAAGGTGCGGTTCCTTTTTGGGACTCATCAAAGATTGTCTGCCGGCCGTTGTATCCGGAGCTTATGGCAACGTGCGTTTTGGCATGGAAACGGGAACAGCCATTTAGTCTGGCGGCGACAAAATTTATAGAATACGCAAAATGCTTTTTAAGCATGAGTGAGACATAAAAACTAAGTATTTGATATGTGTCAGGCATATGATTATTATGTAAGTGCAGGGATGAGGCAGGCAGCTTCGGAATCGCACTTACATTTTTGTTTTAGGAGGGGATGCTTTTTCATGGAACCAGATTTCTATGCTCTTTCCAAAGCCGGCTTCAGTAAAGAGAGGATTGAAGAAATAACCAGATGCGATGATAAGGAGATACAGATACGGATGCTGCGGAAATGCCGGTATCAATTACTGGATGAAATACATGGAAAGCAGCAGTCCCTTGACGACATTGATTATATCATCTGCAAAATGAAAGAACAAAAATAGGAACGAATGGAGGCATTTTATGAGAAAAATTTTGTCTTTGTTGTTGGTGCCTTTACTGATTTTCCACTTTGCTGCCTGTGGCAGTGAGAAACCTTGTAGTATTTGAGAACCTTGACAGCCGGGAGGAGATTACTTTTTGCTGGCACAGTAAAAAGCTGCGTCCACATATTTAGAGAGTGGGATTATGCTAATAAAAAATCGGAGGTATTTAAAAAGTGATTACTGTTTTAATTTCTCTGTTGATGATTTTGAGTCTGGCAGCTTGTGGAAACTCTGCAAGCCTGACCGGGCAGCCGTCTACGGAAGAGAAGCCGACTGCAGGCACTGTGAATAGTGAGGAACCAGCAGAAAACAGCACCAATGCAGAAAACACGGACACTTCTGAAGGACAGACGAACGAATCGGAGAATCCGGAAAATTCGGATATTCTGGAAGAACAGGGAACAAAGGTGCTGGTGGCCTATTTTTCCGCTACCAATACAACGCAAGGGATAGCAGGGCATATAGCAAACGGATTAAATGCGGATATTTACGAAATTGTTCCGAAAGAACCATATACAGATGCAGACTTGAATTATAATGACAATAACAGCCGTACCACAATTGAAATGAATGATTCGGATGCCCGTCCTGCTATTATCGGTTCAGTGGAGGATATGGAACAGTATGATATTTTGTTCATTGGATATCCGATCTGGTGGGGTGAGGCACCGAGGATTGTCAGCACTTTCGTGGAGAGCTATGATTTTTCAGGAAAGACGATTGTTCCATTCTGCACTTCCGGAGGCAGTGGCGTGGGTTCTTCCGCAACAAATTTGGAGCAGCTCACAGATGGAGCAGACTGGCTTCCGGGAAAGCGATTGAATGGCAGCGATTCGC
This sequence comes from Lachnospiraceae bacterium, assembly GCA_910575775.1. Taxonomy (GTDB): domain Bacteria; phylum Bacillota; class Clostridia; order Lachnospirales; family Lachnospiraceae; genus UBA3282. The sequence continues at coordinate 10,183 of CAJTEY010000013.1, forward strand.
AGGATACGGTTATGGAATGGGTAAACGGTCTTGGATTGGATTTTGGAGAATGATTTGGGGCGGCAAACGGATTCTGTTCTGGAGGGGGCGACTTATGCAGACAAAAATGAAAATAAAAACAGGAATCGATTTATTGATGACGGTGCTGCTTCTCCTGTTAATGGCATATCAGATTACCGGGCAGGAGCTGCATGAGTGGTTTGGCGCAGGGGAGCTTCTGCTGTTCCTGCTGCATAATATCCTGAATATGAAATGGTATGGTAATTTATTCAAAGGAAAATACAGGCTGCCTCGTATCATACAGACTGTCGTTAATTTCGGTGTCATGATTACAATGTTGTGCCTGGGATTCAGTGGGATCGTGATGTCGCGCCATGTATTTGCGGCGCTTTCTATCCATGGTCCGATGGCAACGGCAAGAATGCTGCATTTGGCGGCCTCCTATTGGGGATTTGTGCTGATGAGTGTGCATTTAGGGCTTCATTGGAGCATGATTTTGGGAATGTGCCGGAAATTGACAGGTAGCAGGGAAAGACCACAGGCTGTTACATGGATTTTACGAGTGATGGCAGCCTTGCCTGCCATGTACGGGCTGTATCTCTTTGGCAGAAAGGATATTTTTTCTTATATGTTCCTTAAGCAGCAGTTTGTGTTTTTTGATTTTGAGCAGCCAAGTATTCCCACATCAAAAAACTCTGTGCAGAAAAATGAAGAGAAGGAAGGAAGCTCACGATGAAAAGAATCCGTCCACCGTTTCGGGCAGTGATCTTCCGGTGGAGAATGTAACATGGTTAGATGCCATCCGCTACTGCAATGCCCGGAGTGAAAAAGAAGGCTTTGAGCCGGCTTATACAATAGAAGGGCAGACTGGCATATGGAATCGGGGAGCAGACGGCTACCGCCTGCCTACGGAAGCGGTGACAGACCCGATTGGAGCAGAAACGGGAACGCTGCGGGTATACCGTGGCGGAGGCTGGAATGATTTCGCTAAGAATATGCGCAGTGCTTACCGTGCAACGTTTGCCGAGGATAAAGGCAGCTTTAACATTGGAATCCGGCTTGTCCGTGGTATTGCAGGCGGTAGTGAAAGCGTGACCAGTACTGGTATACAGAATGTTGCGGGCGGTAATGGAAAAGTCCTGATTGCTTTTTTCTCATGGGGTGGTAATACGAAGGGAATCGCGGAGGAAATTCAGTCCCAGACAGGGGCGGATCTGTTTGAAATAGAACTTGTCAATCCTTATTCCAACGATTATAACACCGTACTGGATGAGGCGCAGAGGGATCAGAATGAGCAGGCACGCCCGGAACTGGCAAACCATGTGGAAGAATGGCTGAGGACAAATGGGATGATAGAATAGTGTGAGAAGAATTTCTAACCACTCGCAGCAATGGCTGCTTCGCGGAGAAATTCTAAATCTCACACAGGAGAATGCCTATAATAAGGCATTCTCCGTACAGACTTAAAGAAACAGAAAAGGAACGATATAATGGGTGGGAATGATTTGTTTTCTGGTCAGGAACTGAAAAAAATGATTGTACCCCTGTTTTTAGAGCAGCTTCTGGTGATGCTTGTAGGGCTTGCGGATACGCTGGTTATCAGTTATGCCGGGGAATCAGCGGTATCCGGGGTGTCCCTGGTCAATCAGTTCAATACCATATTTATTTACCTGTTTACAGCACTTGCTTCCGAAGGAGCTGTTGTGATCAGCCAGTATATAGGCAGGCAGGATACAGACCTTGCGGGAGAATCCGCAAGCCAGCTTTTGATGTTCTCTTTTGGCTTTTCCGTACTGCTTGGGGCGGCCGTTCTGCTTGGGAATGAAGCGATGCTGTGTCTGCTGTTTGGAAAAGTGGAGCAGCCGGTCATGGAGGCATGTATGATATACATGAGAATTTCAGCCTATTCCTATCCGGCTCTTGCCGTTTACAATGCAGGGGCGGCTGTTTATCGCAGTCTTGGAAAAACAAATGTGACGATGTATCTCTCAGTAGTGTCCAATTTGATCAATGTTATTGGCAATGTGATCGGTGTTTTTGTTTTTCGAGCCGGGGTAGCCGGTGTTGCATGGCCGTCCTTCCTTGCCCGTGTTTTTCCGCAGTGACCATCACTTTTCTTTGCTTTCGGGAAAAGAACAGGGTGGTGTATAGGGGGAAGTGGATTTTTAGATGGCATGGCAGTTTGATGAAAAGTATTCTGAATGTGGCTATACCAAATGGGGTAGAAAACGGCATCTTCCAGCTTGTCAAGGTAGCACTGAGCAGTATCGTGGCATTGTTCGGAACTTATCAGATTGCCGCAAACGGTGTGGCACAAAGTATCTGGTCGCTGGCAGCTTTAGCCGGTGTCGCCATGGGGCCGGTGTTCCTTACTGTGATCGGGCAGTGCATGGGAACCGGAAATACCGAAGCGGCAGAATATCACTTTAAGAAACTTACAAAGCTGACGCTTTTCGTTTCGGCGGTATGGAACCTTTTGGTCTTTATTCTAACCCCGGTGTTTCTGCATTTTTATTCGCTGTCACCGGACACAAAACGGCTGGTAGTCTGGCTGGTGCTGATCCATAATGTGTTCAATGCTGCCTTCTATCCTTTTTCCGGGGCACTCAGCAACGGACTTCGTGCAGCAGGGGACGTAAAATTTACCATGTATGTGTCAGTTGTTTCTACGGTTGCGGTGCGTCTGCTTTTGGCGTATCTGCTGGGGATCACCCTGCAGATGGGTGTGATCGGGATTGCCCTTGCCATGGTGTGTGACTGGGTAGCCAGGGCTGTTTTGTTTATTTGGAGGGAAAGAACCGGAAAGTGGAAAACTTTTCAGGTGATCAAACAATAGAATTCATGCTTCGCAAGATTTCTATTGTCATGAATCATAAAATTATGGAGGTAATTGTAATGAGCAAAAAATGTTAGTAGCATATATTTCAGCAAGCGGCGTGACGGCCGAAGCAGCATGGAAGCTGTCAGAGGCGGCAGGCGCAGAGTTGTATGAGATTAAGCCTGAGATTCCTTACAGCAGTTTGGAAATGAATGATCCCGCATCCCGCCCTGTGATTGCCGGGAAAATGGAAGATATGGATCAGTACGAAGTGGTGTTTGTCGGTTTCCCTATCTGGTGGTACAGTACGCCGATGGTTGTGTTTTCTTTCTTGTAGGAAAAATTCATGCAATACCGTAAATTGCCGAAAGGTGCGGAGCAGATCAGTGTTTTGGGGATTGGCACCAGTTCTATTCAGGCTTCAGGCGAAGAGGAAATTGAGAAAATCGTGGATGCAGCCATTGAGAACGGCATTAACTTTTTTGATATGGCATCGTCGGAAGCAAAGCCTTTTGCGGTCTATGGGCATGCGATAAAGGGCAGGCGGGATAAGGTATATTTTCAGATTCATTTTGGGGCGAACTATGAAACAGGAGCTTATGGGTGGACAACAAATCCGGATACCGTCAAGCGTTCTGTTGACTGGCAGATGAAAGCACTGCAGACCGATTATATTGATTTTGGATTTATACATTGTATTGATGAGCCTGCGGATCTGCGAAGCATAGAGCAAGCCGGGATCATCCGCTATATAGAGGAACTGAAAGAGAAAGGCGTGGTACGGCATATCGGTCTTTCTTCCCATACGCCGGAGCTTGTAAGTAGAGTGATGGATATGGGAATTTTGGATATGCTGATGTTCAGCATCAATCCCGCTTATGATTATGCCGATGCAGCGGATTATGAAACAGACAGCTATGCAATAGGAAGCGTGGCTGAACGTATGGAATTATATCGCTGCTGTGAGACGGAAGGAGTGGGCATTTCTGTTATGAAGGCTTTCAGCGGTGGGCAGTTATTGGATGCCAAGACCTCCCCTTTTGGCAGGGCATTGACAGAATATCAGTGTATCCAGTATGCCCTGGATAAGCCAGGAGCTTTGACAGTACTTTCCGATGTCCGTTCCATGTGAACCAGGTGGCAAGGATGCAGGAAATTGCAGGTTATTTTAACTGTTGAGGAAAAACATCAAAATCAGGAAAAATACTATAAATACAGTAGCTGACAACGGCGGAAAGGAAAATAATGAATTATACAGATTTAGGAAAATCGGATTTGAAAGTGTCCCGCATTTGTATGGGGTGTATGGGATTTGGCGATGCGGCTGCCGGACAGCATAGCTGGACAGTGGATGAAAGCCGGACAAGGGAGATCATAAAGCATGGTCTGGAGCTTGGCATCAATTTTTATGATACGGCGATTGCCTATCAGAATGGAACCAGTGAGCAGTTTGTCGGGAAGGCGCTCCGGGATTTTGCAAAGCGTGATGAATATGTGATTGCCACAAAGTTTACCCCGCGTACACAGGAAGAAATTGATTCCGGGGTCAGCGGGCAGCAGCACATTGAAAATTACCTGAATAAGAGCCTTGAAAATCTTGGCATGGATCATGTCGATCTCTACATCTGCCATATGTGGGATTACCATACCCCGATGGAGGAGATTATGGAGGGACTTAATAATGCCGTCAAGGCAGGAAAGGCTCGTTATATTGGTATTTCCAATTGTTTTGCATGGCAGCTTGCCAAGGCGAATTACTATGCAAGGTCACAGGGGTTTGCAGAGTTTGTATCCATCCAGGGGCATTATAACCTGATTGCCCGTGAGGAAGAACGGGAAATGGCGCCTTTTTGTTACTCGGAAAATATTGCCATGACACCATACAGTGCGCTGGCAAGCGGAAGGCTATCCCGCCACCCCGGAGAAACTTCAAAACGTTTGGAACAGGATGCTTATGCGCGGTTCAAATATGACGATACGGCGGAGGCTGACAGAAAGGTTATACGGCGTGTAGAAGAAATCGCAGAAAAAAGGGATGTTTCCATGACGGAGGTTTCCCTTGCGTGGCTTCTGACGAAGGTGACAGCGCCTGTAGTGGGAGCGACAAAGATTTCTCATGTGGATGGCGCGGTAAAAGCGGCGGAGTTGGAACTGACGGAAGCCGAGACCCGTTATCTGGAGGAGCTGTATGTTCCCCATGCCCTTGCGGGCGTTATGGCACAGAACGGCAAACAAAAAGCAGGAAATGTAGTATAAATGTTAGTAGATCTGTTGTTGGCAGTGGGAGGAGGCTCTTGCTGTGACTACGCAAAGGCTGTCTTCGGTTCTGTCCATTGTGAGGAAGATCCGTGGGAGAAGTATTATATTCGGTTTGAGAAACCGTCCTGTGAGATTGCTCCTGTGGGAAGTGTGCTGATTATGGTGGGAACAGGAAGCGATGTGATATTTTATTCGTATCTATAAACAGTTTAGCACAAAGAAAGGCGGTTGTATATGGAAATCACATATCATCAGGAAGGCGCCTATCTGATTCCAGACCTCAAGCTTTCGGACACAACGGAGTACCATATCGGGAAGTATGGACGGATGAGAAAGCGGTTTTTAGAAGAAAACCACAGGGGTATTTATTCGCATATGCTTTTGTCGGAAACTTTATTGAAGCACCTTGCGGAGATTGATGAAGAATCCAATGAGATGATGGACAGGCTTGTAAAGCAGATGGCTAAAAAAGAGGGAGTAACGGAACAGCTTAAATCCGATGACTGGCTCTGCTGGCTGCAAAAGATGAACAGCATCCAGAGCAGGGCGGAGGAAGTAGTGCTGCACGATCTGATATATTCCCTTTAGTGTTGCCTTGCTTTAAGTTTTGTAGCATGAAGCGCAGATGATGTCAAGACACTGGCTCCGCCTCATGCTATGGAGTGGTTAAGGGGGAACAAAGTTCCCCCATTGCATTTAAAATGCCAATGGCGGTATTCTGAAAAAATCAAAATTGGGGATTGACAGGAATTGAAAAATGGCTTATTACTGACAATAAGAAATGGGTTTTCACCGTACATCTTGTTACGGCTTGCTCGTTTCTTTTTTTACTGCCAAAATATCATACAGATATTTCCTGCCATTTTCAGCATGGTTAATCAAAAGCCGGGCATGGAAGATATTGTATCCTACAAGCGTATTTTCTTCATAGACCGGGAGGGCCCGCTGGTTCGGCGACTCAGCAGGAAAAGAAAAAGATACCATTTTCTGTTAATCTGCGCCAAGAAACGGATATGCAGAATAAAGCAGAACAGTCACAGCAGAAAAATACTGTCGCAGTCAAAAAATCTATAATCGAACAGATAAAAGCAGAACAAAAATCTGTTCCTGTCGAAACAAATAGGTTGGAAACAGAAAGACCGCTGCAACCAAAACCTTCCGTACTCGCAAGTAAATATCCCCGTCTGAAAGAGATTGACAGTAAGCTCAAAGAGCAGAATAAAGCAATTTTTGAACGTGAGAAAAAGCGAATGATATCATGAGCATAAAAGAACGGCTTAGACAGAAACAGCACGAGGTAAAAGAAAGGGAAAGCAGACGAGAGCATCAGGCAAGGCAGAAGGATAAAGGGGCGAGGTAATAAAGGCAGACGATGGTAAAGTGAAAAATGTGGTCAGAAAAAAATTGAAGCAATATGTAGAAAAAGCGAGGCGTTACAGATGGAAAGGAAATACAGTGAAAGAGATATAAGTCACGGGGGTGGGTGTATAAATTGTCAGCAATAGGAACTGCATTCGTTCGCAGTTCTTATTGCTTTAATGTAATAATGGTATGAAAAGTGAGCATATCATCATTATAATACATCTGCAAATTGCCATGATATTTGCTGACCACTTTACGAATGCTTTTTAATCCAAATCCATGTCCATTTTTATTTACGGTCAGCTGCCTGTCCTTACAGAGAAAAGGATTTTTTCGGCAGGAATTGATAACCGTTATCACAATAAATGGTGTTTTTTCACGTTTGCTTGTATTAATTTCAATAAAAGAGTCAGGAATAATGCCTGCTGCCGTTATAGCATTATCCAGCAAATTGCAAAACAGAGAGGTAAGGTCATTGTCTGCAATAAAATCCGTTGTCCCACTTCGTATGTCGGCATGAAAAGATATATGGCTGTCAGTGCATCGCTGCATATAGCGGCATAGGATGGAATTCAGCATTTCATGGTCACATAGTCTGGAAAACTCTTTCAGGTCTGGAGAAAGTACCAATTGCCGGATATAGGCGCTTATTTTAGCATACTCTTTTTTCTCATTCAGCAAATCAATGGATTGCAGGTGTTTTTTTATGTCATGGATTAAAATACGCTGGTTTTCATTCTGTGCATTCAGCATTTTATAATATTGGGCTGAATCTGATTCTTTTTGAAGCAATAATTGCATTTCTGTAAATTCCATGCTTTTTTTCTGATGATAGCGGTTGATTTCAAACATGAGCAGGTTTGCTGCCAGCAAAAGAACAGCACCCATAGTAACCATCCAGTCAAGTGACGATGGGAGCAAAACAGATTCGCCAATGCTTACGAAAGTAAGCATAATAAAGATTGAGGTCAGGGGAATAAAAACAAGAAGAAAAACAGACTGATCATGCTGCCCTGCATCCTTCTTTGTTTTTTTCATCAGGTGCATCAGTATATAAGTAACTGCAAAAAATATGAGTTTACTAAAGACCGAAAAAAATAAAAGGTGATAAAATTTCCTGCCGTTATCAAGAAAGCGAGGGGCAAAGTGCCTGGTAATTCCATAAACGACTAATTCACTCATTGCCATAACAGCCGCCAGTATGGAAGAATGGAATAATGCGGTATACCAATTCAGATAACATTGTGTCAGCAGGAAAATGAAATTCAGCAAAAAATATAAAATGATATTGATCCATATCGATTCGGACAGTGACACGCAAAACAGGATAAAATATAAACCGCATAGCACGGCAAGTTTTCTCCGTGGGGTGTGTCTGACAGGAAATAAATTGGAGGAGTATTGCCAGAGTATAATTGCTTCTACAAGAAAACTGAAAAAATAACAGATTGTATTTATCATTTGCTTTACCTCGTACTTTCCAAATAAAGGAGATAGGCTTCCTTAAATGCGCTGTATTTTCTTTTTGTCAGATAAGCAGACTGATTATCTGACATATGGACAAGATTACGGTCAAAATCCGTGACATGTTCAAGATTGATAATGAAACTGCGGTGTGTCTGGAAGAAACGGTTTTTAGGGAGAAGTCCCTGCCAGTACTGTATATTGTGAATGGATTCAAAATCACACAAAGTGGTATGTACCGTTACTTTTCTGCCCTGTGCTTCCACTGCTATGACGGAAGATGCAGGCAGTGTATGTACACCTTGTTTTGTTTCAACCGGGATTTTTACTGTCATAGTGTTATACAGGTCAACCGCATCTTTCATATTGCGGAAAAACCGTTGTTTAGCCAAAGGCTTTGAAAGATATCGGAATACATGGAACCGCATTGCATCATCAAGATATTCAGAATAAGAGGTCACAATAAAAATAATAATCTTATCATTCTTCTTTTTTAATTCCTTTCCCACATAGATACCATTCATTCCGGGCATTTCTATATCAAGAAATAGAATGTCTTTTTCACCTTTATCTGCCAGCAGGGATTCCCCGTCAGAAAAGCAGACCAGTTCGGGGCATTTTACGCTTATGTTTTCAAAAAAGTTTCTGATATATTTTTGAAGCTGTTCAATGATCAGCGCATCATCGTCACAGATGAGTATTCGCATTTTTGCCTCCATGGGTCAGGCGAACATGCTTGCATGTTCATTTGACCCTCAAATCAAGGTTGAAAGATTTTCTTTCAACCTTATACCTCTTTTCATGCAATTTACTACATAGTTACTCTTGTATTATACAATAAAGATTAGGAAAATACAGAGGAACTGCATGAAAAGACATTTTTGGGTGGATTTTGGGCTGAAACAAAGGAAACGAATATTTGTAAAATGACCAAAAAAGGACAAAAAATGTCGTTTCATGCAAGAAAGGTTGAAATTAGGGCAAATATAGGGACAATGGAAATTGTCATTGAAAGGCACCGAGAAGCTGAACCCTTGATTTTTACAGGGGTGAGGCGATTTGGGGTATTGATTTTGACACTACCAATTTGATGGAAAGAGGAGATATTATGAAAAAGAGCGTTTCAAAAAAGATGTTTGCGTTGTCCGTGATTATGTCTGCCGGTATGCTGTTGACTGGCTGCTCTGGTACGGCAGCAGGATCTTCGGAGAGTACACCGACGGGAAGCAGCACAGAGGCGATGCAGGGGAGTGTAGGAGGGGCGGAATCTGGAACAAACCATATTAGTGAGAAGTTGTCCGATAAGTTGGTAATTGATGCGGAGGTAGATTTGCCAAAAGACCAGGTATATAGCGTGTATGCGTTAACAAAACAAGCGTTTCCGAGAGAAGATTTAGATGCTTTTTTCGGAGTGTCACAAGCAGCCGTAACGGCTCACCCAGAATGGGTGGGAGCATATTCTGCTGAAACGGAAGAGGGCGGATACTTTAGTACGGATCCCTATGGAAATTTTACATATGCGAAGGACGAGGAACGGGACGACTACATCGTATATTTGGTGGAATCCGCATATTATAATGCTGGCGGTTGTTCTTTCCAGAAGGAAGAAATACAGGATTTATCCTTCCTGGACGCAGAAAAGGCCGTTCAGATGGGAAAGGAAAAGATTAAGGAGCTGACAGGACAGGATTCGGAGGTTCTTGCTGCTTATGCGCTGAATCAGGAAATACTGACAGAGTTGGAGAAGAAGTACAGGCAGACTCAGAAATACCAGGAAGATGCGCAGACAGGGAAAGAAACTACGGTCGATGACTGGTCGGACGCAGATGAGATATATTATATGGAGTATGAACTGACGAAGGATGGTTTGCCAATTTATAGCGGCATCAATGAGCCGGGCATATCCATGGCAGTGGAAACCTTTTGGACGGCTGAAACCCGAATCACTATGATGCTTGATAAGGATGGGATTCGCTATATAGCCAGCAGGGGTGGAATTTTTGACGCCAGACCGGAAGCAGAGGCGCAGACGATTATCTCAGCGGAGGCAGCACTGGAAGCGGTAAAGGAAATTTATGTGAATACCATATTGAGCTCGCAGGTTACAATCTCCCGGATATGGATGGAATATGTCGTTGTACCGGACTGGGAAGAGCAGGAACAGTATAAGCTGGTGCCTTATTGGTGTGTGCAGATAGATTCACCTTCGGGAAACAGCAGTGCGGAGCGGATCAATGCGATAACGGGAGGCAATCTATCCTATGGAGAATAAAAGGGCATTGCCCCGTCTGTTTGGTGCTGAATTTAAGAGGAGTCTGACGGTGAGATTTCTCCTTGTACCGGTCGGCGTGGTGTTGTGCATCTGTCTGGATACCTGGAACCAGATACCATTTATGTGGACATCTCCTGAAACGATGGATGTATACTATTATTGGTGTAATTCTTTTATATTTGGAGGCTTTTATGGTATCTATGTGGTTCCGATGCTGGCGGCGCTTCCCTATGCGGTAAGTTTTTGCGAGGAATACAATACGAATATGCTGAGGATGCTGCTTATGAAAGCAGGAAAGAAGAAATACTGCATGTCCAAGGTGCTTACGACATTCCTGTCGGGAGCTCTTTCGGTATCGGCAGGCGGGATTACTTTTATTCTCCTGGCAAGTTTTTTTGTTCAGTTGTTCAATCGGTCCAGATTGCCGGAAACAGAAGCCTTTCCTTATTATGAATTTTTGCTGCAAGGCAATGCTGCCTGCTATTTTACAGCGGTTATCTTCCTTTTGTTTTTGACCGGAGGGTTATGGGCAACGGCAGCTTTGCTGGTATCGTCATATTTCCCGAATATCTATGTGACGGCGGCGTCTCCGTTGATTCTATCCTTTTTGACAGGTCGGGCTTATTTGGTTTTGAAGATTCCTGTCAGACTTCGGTTGGATTTATGGCTACAGGGTAGAAGTTCCGCCGGAACAGATCAGCTCACCATTTTGTGTTCTGCGTTGGTGGTGCTGGGACTGACTGTGGGATTTGGTATTCTGTTTTACCAGAAGCTGAAAAGGAGGGTGGAGAATGAGTAAGGGCCTTCGAGTTTTTTGTTTTCAGCTAAAGCAGGAATTGGTGCAAGTCAGGGTGCTGATCCTGTTCATGATTCTTGCTGTGTTTATCTATTCCTATCTGGAGCCGGTGGCTAATCTGGCACAGGCGGTTGGTGAGAAAGTGAGCCCGTGGGCTTTTCCACATCTGATGAATGATTACATTTGTCAGATGGTCTTTATGGTGAGTGCAGTCTTCCTGTTTAGCACAGCACCCTTTGAGGGGAATGCTCATTACTATATCGTTCAGCGTTCCGGGAGCCTTTCCTGGCAGTTGGGTAATGTACTGTATATTCTGGCATCTTCGTTTTTGTTTGTGGGGTTTATATGGGTATTGAGTGTTATCAGTCTGCTTTCACGAACCAAGTTTAGTGGCGGTGGGGGAATCATCTGGGGGACATTGGCAAGGACAAACGCAGGGAATCAGTATGATGTCCCGTTTACGGTGTTTGCTTATATTGTCGGTGTATTTTCGCCAGTGGAGGCGACTGCAATCAGCTTCTTGCTTGAGTGGGCATGTGTCTCATGGATGGGGTTGGTGGTCCATTTGTTCAACTATATCACAAAAAAGATGACAGGGATATTGGTGGCATCACTCTTTGTATTTTTGGATGTGATGATCTACAATTCATGGACACCCAAGGCATATCGTTTCTCACCGGTGACGTTGGCACAATTGAAGGTGATGTCAGGGAACAACTTATCCTATGGCGTATCTTTGAAATATGCGGTGGTGTTCTTTGCGGTGACAATCACGTTTTTTATTCTAATATGCTTGGGACAGGGAACGAAAAAAGTAAAGAAATGGGGACTGAAAAAATGAATGATAGAAGGATTCTTTTTAAAAATGTCTCTAAGACAATAGGCGATCAGACAATATTGAAGGATATCAATCTGGAGATACCCAAGCAGGGGATTTATGGAATTGTGGGCAGGAACGGTTCAGGAAAGACGGTGCTGATCAAGTGTCTGTGCGGGTTTATGCCTGTCACGGAGGGCGAGATATGGGTAGGAGAAAAACAGGTGGGGCGCGATGTGGAATTTATTGAGGATACTGGCTTCATCATCGAGACACCGGGTTTTTTGCCCAGAGAATCCGGATTTCGTAATTTGAGACACCTTGCCTCCATTCGGAATGTGGTCGGAAAGGAGCGCATCAGGGAGTGTATTACCATGGTTGGTCTTAATCCTGATGATAAGAAATGGGTAGGGAAATACTCATTGGGGATGCGCCAGCGGCTGGGTATCGCACAGGCTATCATGGAGAATCCCAGTCTGATTATCCTTGACGAACCCATGAATGGGCTGGACAATCACGGCGTGGAGGAGATACGAAAGCTCCTGCTTGGAATGAAGGAGGAGGGAAAGCTGATTCTTATCATCAGTCATAACCGGGAGGACATCAACCAGCTCTGTGACAGCGTGTATGAGATGGATATGGGAGTGCTGACACAAGTAAGGTAGAAATAGCAGAATACAGCGATTGTTTTTTATATGCGGGAAGGTGTGTCGTAGTGAAGTGAAAACTGTGCTGCGATACCCTTTCTTTTTTATGCGCATGTCGATGCAAATGCAAAAAACCATATATGAAAGTTTTTGACATGGAAGTATGTCACTAAAGTAGCTCATTGGCGGCGCACGAGTAGCGTAGATAAATCCAGAACCCGGAAGATTATGAGGCGAGGTCTAATATTATGATGACGGGGTGGACTCCATAGACAACGCACAAATGGATATTACACCATTCCGCAATATCATCAAGAACACGAGGCATTTGGGAGGGGTAAACTGCTAATTTCTCTCCAATTCGACAAATCAGTGTGCAACAATCAAATATCGCTGCTGTTACAGAATGTTTCCGTCTGGCTGCTGATGCGGTCAGGTGCTTTTTTTGCCCGATCACACCAGCCCAACAAAACGGTAGTAAATTTTAATGTCCTGGTGTCTTTGACCGTCTATGATGGTTCGTTCTCCAACTTCAATGCGGTCAATCAGTTCCTCAATGATTTCCCGGTTCAGTTCCTGCAAGTCCAGATACTGCCGGATGGTTCCGGCCCACTGGTGGATATTGGCGATGTCCTGCTGGGCTTTCCGTTCCCCGGCTAACAGACTGTCCAGGCGTTCCGATTTCTGGATGCGTTCCTGCTCGTTCTTTTGAATCAGAACCGAGAAGGAATCGCCGCTGATTGCCCCGCTTACCTTATCTTCATAAAGTTTTGCGGTGATCTGTTCCAGCTCCTCCAAACGCCGCCGCAAACGGCTGATTTCCTGTCGGCTGTCCTCTTGTTGCGCGGCGCTTGCGGATTGTATGTGCTGTTTCAGCTTATCCAGTACAGCGGCTTCATCGGCTGCAACCGCTTTTCCATGCGCCCGGATTTCACTCAGCACCAGGTTTTTCAGGCTGATCTCAAAAATCCGGTGCCAGGAGCAGATGCTGTGTCCGGTAGTGGCAAACCGGGAGCAGAAATAAGAAGTATAGTGCTTGACAGTGCCATTTTTCCGGCGCTGTGTTTCGCGGGCGGCAACCAGAGGATGCCCGCAGTCCGCGCAGACCAGCTTTCCGGTAAACAGAGATGCTTGGGGCGGCGTATTGTTAGCGGAAATCTGTTTCGCCGCCTGATTGATTTTCTGGACAGCCTCCCACAGCTCCGGCCCGATAATTGCCTCGTGCGCGCCCTCATGGGAAATCCATTCCGATTCCGGTTTCCTTATCATGGTCTTATCCTTATAGGAACGGGAACCGGTGCAGTTCTGTGTGAGCGTACCGGCATAAACATCATCGTTCAGAAGGCTTCGGACGGTTGCGTAAGCCCACAGCCGGGAATACTTGCAGCTGCCATTTCCGTAATGGACCGCCCAGTACCAGCGGGGAGGGAGAATCCCTTTCTCATTCAGGGCGGCGGCGATTTTCCCATAGGCCATGCCGGACTGACGCATCTGGAATATCTGCCGCACAACAGCGGCGGATTCCCCGTCAATGACCAGCTTGTGTCTGTCCTCCTCGCTCTTGCGGTATCCGTAGGGAGCGTAGGCGGCAAGATACTGGCCGCTTTTCTTCTTGGCATGAAGCACCGACTTGACCTTGCTGGACAGGTCCTTGAGATGGTAGTCATTCATCAGACTGCGGAAGTGCAGCATATCGGTGTTGTCCCCCTCGCTGTCCAGGCAGTCCAGAACCGATACGAACCGGCATCCGAGGGAGGGGAAAATGACATCCGTATAACGGCCCACCTCCACAAAATCCCTGCCTAAACGGGAAAGGTCCTTTACCAGAATCAGGTTAATCAGGCCATGCCTTGCGTCCTCCAGCATTTCCAAAAATCCGGGCCGCTGAAAATTGCCGCCGCTGTACCCATCGTCCTGATAGGTCTTGACCTCTATCCAGCCGTTGAGCATGACGAATTTGGAGAGGATTTCATATTGGTTCTCAATGCTCACCGATTCATCGCTGGGGATATAGCCCTTCGCTTTTGCGGAATTGGAGGCGTCATCCACACTCAGGCGGCAGTAGATACCGACTTTATATTGCTTCGCCATAATCCTGCCCCCTTTCCTGTGCCAGCGCCCCGTCCACATTCCCGACATAGCGGTAGTAGACCTTGACCTCACAAATCCGCTGCCCGTTGACCTTCTGGGTATCGCCAACCTCGATCCGGTCTACCAGTTCAAAGAGAATGGTTTCGTCCAGTTCCGAGATTTCGGTATAGCGCCGGATAATTTCCAGCCAGCGGTCGGTATCCACCTGGTTTTCCAGGTGCGCCCGGACTTTCCTTTCCAGTTCCGGGACTGCCTCCGCCTTTTCTGCCCGTTCCGCTTCGTATTTCTGCATCAGTGTCTGAAATACCGTCTGGGGGATGGAGCCGGTGCATTTGTCCTCGTAGAGATTCTGCATCAGGCGCTCCAAATCGGAAATACGGGCTAAGGAGGATTTTAATTCCTGATCATAGGAGAAAAGCCGGGTGTGTGATTCCTTCTCCTTCAGCCGGAGAATCTCGCCCATCAGCCGGTCCGGGTCATATTCCGCAAAGCGGGCCTTTTCCCGGATGTCCTCCAATACCAGCTGGGTCAGCACCGTTTCATAGATGGTGTGGATGGTACACGCGCCCCTTCCGCTGCGGGAGTAGTTGCCGCAGATGAAAGAGCTGTACCGTCCCGGCCTGCCATCCTTATAGGTGAATTTTTCGATATGGTTCCGCATTTTGAAACCGCAGTCGGCGCAGTACACAAGTCCGGTGAAGATGCTCTTGCAGCCATCGGACGGAGTGCTTTTTCGCACCTTCTTTTTTCCGATACTGGCTACGGTATCCCACAGTTCCCGCGAAATAATGGCCTCGTGGGTCCCCTCCACCCGAATCCACTCGTCCTCCGATTTATTGATGAGCTTGCGGGATTTATAGGAGAGTGTGCCGCTTTTGCCCTGTACCATGTTCCCGATGTAGACCTCGTTGCGGACCATGTTTTTAACCGTCTGGTCGGCCCACTTGTGGTTGACCCTGCGGGGGTCGCTCTGGCCCTTGCGCTGGTAGTACAGCACACCGGGCGGCTGAATCCCTTCTTCATTGAGCGCCACCGCGATGGCATGAAATCCCATGCCTGATGCCCGCATCTCAAAGATACGGCGGACAACCGGCGCGGTTTCCTCGTCAATCACCAGATGGTGCTTATCCAGCGGGTCGCGCCGGTAGCCATAGGCGGGGTAGGTTCCCATGAATTTTCCGTTTTCGGCACAGGCCCTCTTGACCGCCTTGACCTTCTTGCTGGTGTCCCGGCTGTAAAATTCATTAAATAAGTTCAAAAAGCACATGACATCGGTGCTTCCGTTGTCGCTCATGGTGTCAATGCCGTTGTTCAGCGCGATGAACCGGCACCCAAGAGAGGGGAACAGGTAATCCGTATATTGCCCAAATTCGATGTAGTTGCGGCCAAAACGGGAAAGGTCCTTCACCAGAATCACATTGATCCGCTTTGCCTTTGCGTCCTCGATTAACCGCCTGACGCCTGGGCGGTTGAAATTCGTGCCGGAGTATCCGTCGTCGATATAGACATCGACCTCATTCCAGCCGCGCTGCCTGACATAGTTTTGAAGCAGCAGCTTCTGGTTCTCAATGCTGACCGATTCCCCATCACGTTCATCGTCGTTACTTAACCGGCAGTAGATGCCCACGTTGTATGTTGTATCCATCATCTTTCTTTTACCTCCCGACCATCTCAGAATCCATACCTCGTGCGGCAAAATGGCTCCGCAGGTTTTACCCTGCATGAATATCTTACCGGAGAATCCACCGCCGCGCAATGATACGGCAGGCCGCGAGGCTTTCTGTTATTTGGAACCGCTGGCAGCTGGAATGGCTTCCGACATGGCGCGTCTGACTGCCAGCTGTTCCAGCGTCTTTCCCAGGTCCTTTTCTCCCGAAAAAAAGCTGGTGACACGATAAATTGTTTTCCCGATCCGCACCTCTTTGTAGGAGCTTGTCGGGGTTGTCTGTTTGGTCATAAAGACGCACCTCCGTTCAAAAATTGTTTTTACTCTATGGTTAAAAAGCAGCCGTATCGAAAGATAAGGGCGGCGGTTGCCGCTGGATACCGTCCGGTACGGCTGCTGCAATTCTGTTTGGATGGTTCGTCATATTTGCCACGCCCCCTGACGATAGGGACATAACAGGCCGCTCCCGGCAGAGCTGTCATAACTCCGCAGCGCCGTTTTACTCGCGCGCCGCAGGGTTCCCCCCAAGTCTTTGGCGGGCCGTGAGGAAGTATCTTTAAGCCCCCGCACCATCATCGCGCCCGGAACGCCATCTCCGGGTTTAAGGCTGGACGTAGATCGCTCGGATTGCCTGTCTGTCATCACCTCCTGCAAGCAACCGTCCTGGCGGCGCGCCTTTTCCGCTTCGATACGGGTTATGTACCTGTTATGCCGTATATTCAGTTGTCAAGCTGCAACGAGGGGCAAGAGGACTTGTCCCTTCAATGTGTAGGCATTGGGAAAGGCGATTTGTTAAGCCTTTTTCAAAAAAATCTTGATTTTATTTATTCGCTGTGTGATTGCGCTCCGGGAACAGTTCCACAGCCTTGCGACATCGGCCTGCCGGTATCCGTCCACAATGAGCAGGGTCAGCAGTTCCAGATCGTCCTCCGGCAATTTGCAGAGCCGCCGGTACAGCAGTTCATCCTCCAGGGAGGACAGCCAGCCAAACCGCCGGGAATCCACATCGCCGGTGTCCCAGGTGCAGGACAGGGATTCAAATTTCCGGAACAGGCAGGACTGCTCACTCTCGTCCTCACACTGTTCGCTGGGAAGGGCCTGTACGCGGTTCTGATAGGTTCGCTGGCTGCAAAACCAGGTCCAGTCATATTCCTTCATCGCCGCGATCTGCCTATCGTCCATACCGGCTGCGCGGTATTCCTGTTCCAGCCGGGTCCATTCTGTATCAAACTTCCTTTTTTCGTATCCATAGTGAAATCCCATAGTTTTCCTCCATTCCGATTCAAGCGTGGTTGACGGGTGAATCGAATGGAGGCGGGGACCGGCAACGGTACACATCGGGAGGTTTCCCTAAAAATCGACAATAAGAAACGCCAGCCTCTCGCAATGAGAAACTGGCGCAACGAAAAAGACCATAATTATACTGATTTATATGGATTGATAGTGCCGATAAATAACTATAATATCCCGGAGGAGGGACTATGCTTTTTTTAATTGATATATCTCATAGCTATTACAAATGAATATTGCAGACATGGCGGTATCCTCCTATATACCGCCCCTGCTGATTACTGAGGGTCATCTGGAGGTTTGCTTTTTAGCAAAAAGAAATGGCGGCCTTGATTACTCAAAACCGCCGAAAAAATCAGCTGTGCAAGAAAGCGTACAAAATCCTCTGTCCGTCAGCGGTTTTTTTCTTTTCCGCCGCTGGGCAGATTTCTTTTTTCACTTCTATAATTAAATTACCAATATTGTCTTGCCTTCAAAAACACTGTTTATCTCACTGATTTTGCAACGGGCGAAGTTCCTTCAAACTTTCCTGAGCGTCACACTCCAAAATATAGGGAGCTATTTCCTCGTAAGCCTTTTCCGGCGAACCTGCTTCCGAAGGGATATATGTCCACTGTGTCAGAAAGCTGTGAGCATAGTTGCAGTGAATATTTCCGGTATAAATCTGTACCAGAGGATCGGTGATCCAACTTCCGTCAGCAGATGCACAGTCACTCCGATAGGTAAAATACCGTTGTCCATCCTTTACATATATAATGTTCACAGTCAGCTGATCTTTTGTGATGTCCAGCCGTTCTTCTCTGCCAGCTAATTCATTGTAATCGTTCTCGGCCTCCACCTTTTCAAAATAGAAATATTCCCTCCATGCGGCTAATATTTCCTGCTCCATGTCACGGTACTGCTCCGGTACAAGCAGATTCAGCGTCAAGTCATCCAGCACGATCTGTTTTGCCAGTTCCGAACCGTCCGCTGTTTCAACTGGATTCCATTTGAAATATTCCCGGCTCACCTGTATCGACATCCCAGCAGGAGCAATCTCGATTGGAACTTCCGGACTGTTCATGGCATATAGGGGAGTACCCTCATCATCCATAGCCTGATAATTGTATGCGTCCATGACAAACGCCCCTGCTTTTTCCTCCAGCCGAGCCAGCAGTTTTTGGCTACGCTGTGCAATTTCCAAATATTTTGCATCGCTTTCATCTTCTCCGCTGTTATAGACCACTGTGCGGTAAAGGGATTCCTCCCACTTGGGTTCCGCCGCCTCCTTCTCAGCGCAGCCTGCAAGTGCAAAAAGCGCAACCAATAGCGCCGTCCATTCTAATATCTTCTTCATCTTACATTCACTCCTTGTTTGCTGAATGGTTCATTTTCCAAAAAAATCTGCTTTTCTTTAATCCCTTTTCAGATTTTTATACTTACCAAATGCTTTCTCTTTGTCTAAATGTACATCTTTAAAAAATACAATTAGCCATATTATAAATGCAATAACCGCTATATACTGTGAAATGTAATATGCTAAAATAGCGCCTATTCCTTGGATGATTGCCCAAATCAAGAATATATTTCTATAGTCTTTGCTTAATTTTTCTTTATCATATAATTCTCTTTTTTCTTTTGGCATTGTGTTAAAGCCACTTATTAGCATCACTGACTTCTCTTTGAAAATTGTAAAAATTAAAGTTAATAGCAAACAAAGTAAACATGCTCCGCCGCACATCATAAAACCTGTATTCATCAATTAGCTCCTTTCGCAAATTGGAATTTGTCGAATTGATTATAGCGCATGGTTTCTGTTATATAAATGTGCTTTTATAGAAACTGCCGAAGTTATATCCCGGCAACACTTTTCCTAAAAGGGACCTTCTTTATCACTGCCTCAGCCGCTGAATAATGCTGTGGTTGGTTTCGGCCTTGTAAACAAAAACAGGAACCAGATTACATATAACGGTAACAACAGCCAGAGATACGGCAATCTGTAGCAGCGGATAAGCGAATACCGCGTAAGACGCCTGAATTTTTACCATTTGAAATGCTCCGTATAATACCGCACTTCCCAATGTAAAAATGAAAGCTCCCGTCATTCCGGCATAAATGCTTCCTTCAATCCGCAGCATCTTACAGATTTGTTTCTTTGTCATGCCGATGCTCTCCAGCACAGCCAGCTCCTTATTCCTGCCATGAACGCTGGCATACATCATATTGACAAAATTCATGAAACCGATACCAAGCAAAATCACGCAGATTGCATTTCCTAAGAAATTTATCCCCCTGAAACTGGATTTCAACTCATTGATTTTCTCTACCTTTGACGTAATTACAATCCCGCCGATATTGCTAAATATCTCTGTAACGGCGTTAAGGGCTTGCTCTGAATGACCCGTTTGTAAAGTTATCCGGTTGATCTGTCCGGCAGCGTCGATTTTTTCCAGCCACTCCTGGCTGACATAAATATTAGGAGCAATGAGCGTTTTACCATCCTCTCGGAAGGTGGCAGGTAAATAATTTGGTGCAATCTTCAAGGAGTAGATTTCTCCCATTAACGGTAATTGAATCTCCCCACTGACTGAACCCCCCTCATAAGGCACACTGGTTGCCGATGCCAAAAAAGCGATCTTACCATTGCAGAAATCCTCATAGGACAGATGGCTTTTTATCAGGGAAACCGCCTCGTTAAAGTCCTTCTCTCCAATCCCAAATACATAAGTCTGGTATTTGTTTCCATCAACGTATTGACGGACAGCTTCCTGCGGAACAATACCGGTACTGCGAAAATCAGCAACATATTTTTCGAGAACATTTCCGGTATCCATAAACCACTGTTCCGGGAGCTTGGTTGTATAAGATATTTCCTCCATGTCAGGAATCTTCCGTAACAGGGCAAGAATCGTATCGTCTATATCTGTCTGCCCCCTCACCTCAATCACAATATCGTCCTCCATATACTCGTCTGCCAAATGGGAGACATCCAATCCCGTCAGTATTCCATTTACAATAATAAACAGGCTAATTCCTAAAAATAAGGAAGCAACCACCAGTACAGTGCCTTTTGTATTCCGAAATACATTACCCACTGCCATTTTGAAAACCTGACTGCCATGAAAAGTTTTCCTGCTGTTTTTTCTGGAGGCATTTGTCTCGGAAAAACGCAAAGCTTCAATGGGAGATACCTTACTTGCTATTTGGGACGGCTTCCTGCCGCCGACCCATGTCGTGAAAAACGAAAACGATCCTGCTCCCATGAAAATCCACGGAGAATAGGAAGACGATATGGCGCCGTCCATAATCATATCACCGGCTAAAGCCCGTATACCAAAAGGTACGACCAGAAACACGGTTGCCGCACTGAGTGCCAGGCCTGACAGGATTCCCCAAAAGCTCAATACCTGGATCTGTCGGTAGACAATTCTCCTCATTTGTCGCTTCGTTGTCCCCAATGCTTTAAGCTGTCCATACATACGGATATCCTTGGTCACCGAAATATAAAGGACGTTATATATCAACAGATAGCCGCAGACCATAATCGTAACAATCATGCCAAGAACCACTATCATTGGGCTAAAGTTGTTTGGACTGTTTCCGATTTTCGTTAAATCCGTGAATTCCTGCAGATCATTGAAAGGTTCCGTCTCCGAGAGAATTCTATTTCCGCCGTCACCTGAAATCGTGAGCGCAAGAGCGCTTTTGGTATTTGTTTCGTTTGCAACAGAGTTATTCCAGAAATCCGTCGAAATATAGGCAACAGCATTATCATACATTTTATTACCGCTGTAATCGTCATACCAGCCGCACAATGTAAAAGAAAAATCTTCCGATTCCGAAAGCGGCTGCCAATGAATATCTGTATATCCATAGCGAAATGAAAACGTGATCGTCTGGCCCATGACCGGATCATTGATACCCATTCGTTCCAAAACCCATACAGGTAACATGATCTCACTGCGTGAGGCAGGATAATGTCCACTCACATTACCGATTGCCGGAAGAATATGCCGCTCCCATTCCACTTCGTCACACCAGCGGAGAAGGATACTGTTGATGCGGGGATAGGCCGTCGTATCGACAAAGCCGATCTGACGGCTGACTCCCATATATACAATCTCCCCATTCTGCTGCAATGCCTGTATCTGCTGTTGCGTAGGATTGGTCAAAATAATGTCCGCCGCCGTGCCATTGAGCATTTCCTGTTGTTTATCCGCGCTTTTCAAATATCCGCTGCCAATACAGAGGATTGTGGAGATGAGAAAAGTTGTCATTGCAATAGCGATAATAACAAATATATTGCGGTGACCATTTCCTGACATAATTTTATTTGCAAGCAGTTTCATCTGCTTTCGTGTGTCGTTATAGAACATAGCCCTGCCTCCTTAGCTGTCATAATCAATGGTCCAGACATTGCCTTCATACCGTATTGCAAGTAAAATTTGGTTACTCTCAGTAAATTTATCGGTAAATTCCCGAAAATGCTCTTCGCCGCTATTATCCACAAAAGAGAGTGTATATACGCAGCTGCTGTCAGGCTCCATCTTGAAATAACAAATTTCAGTATTTTTGATTGCTTCAGGCGAAACGTCAATCACTCTGCCTGACTGAGTGACTGTTATATCCGTAACTTCATAATCCGAATAATTTGTAACGATCAGATTTCCTTCCCGGTGTACCACATTACTATTTGCAGTACCGCAGCCAGCAAGCAAGAAAGCAAAAATAACCGTAAAAAGCAACATCAGTTTTTTCATGGTATCCTCCTATCTATTATTTCTCCAGGAAAACCTGTTTTTCATCACTGCCGCAGCCGCTCAATAATGCTGGCCTTGGCAATTTGGCGGTACAGCAGCGCCGGTATCGCCACAGTCAAGAGGATGAGGAACGGATCAATCACCAGCATGGGCCACATGACAAAGCGATAGGTGAAGAACCAAATCCCGCTGGAAATTCCCCGCACGACTACCACGGAAAACAGAACGCCCATGACAACCGATGTGATGATCGTTCCCACAGCATAATACAATCCCTCAAAGGAGAGCATACGCTTCAACTGTTTTCCGGTCATACCGATGCTTTGCAGCATGGCAAATTCCTTTTTGCGGGTGATAACGCTTGTCAGGACAGAGTTCACAAAGTTTGCGATGCCGATAATTCCGATGATGATACTCAATGCCCCTCCGATGGTAATGATCAGGGAAGTGAGGTCATCAAAGGAGCTGGTATAGGTCGCCTTGGATTCAAAATCCATACTCGGCTCCACACTGTCGATATAGCTGTTCAAAAACTCTGCCATTTCTGCTTCCGTTCCCTCTTTCACATCAAAGGGGAAACTGACCAGATGGGGGTTATCACACAGCGGCAGGAAGATTTCTGTCGGGAGATAGAAACGGGCTTCGCCTGTGTTGCGGGTGGTGGCCGTGTTCTCGTTGGCCCGGACTTTTGCCATGATGATAAAGTCATAGCTATCTGTAATGGCGGTGGAAAGTTCCTCCGCTTTCAGATGGTTGATCCGTACTGTATCACCCACGCTGATATTAGGGTTCTCTATGACCGTTCCATCATCGTTGCAATCCACGCTCAGAAGAATATACTCTCCCGTTTTCAGCTTTTCCAGGTCGATGGTTCCCTCTATGACTTCCAGGCCATTCAACAGAAAATCGTCCGCGCCATACAGTCTGACAAAAGGATTTCCGTTCAGGTCTTTGTTATAGCTGAAAAAAGCATTGTGTTCCGTTGAAAACGGTTCTTCCAGCATCCAGGAGGAATAGAGCCTGCCGCCGTCCTCAAAACTGCTGTTTTGTCTGACAGCTTCAATGAAGGTCTCGGACAGGTCATGTTCGCCTTTTTCAACCTGGTATTGAAAGAAGTCTGCGTTCGAGATCACAAAGTCTGTATCCATAAATTTTGCAATATACTTGTCAATATCAAAGCCGCTGGATAGGGTGAATACCGTGTTGAACAGCACCAAACTCAATGTCATGGATACGATCACCAGCACCGTACGCTTGCGGTTTCGGCCCAGGTTCGCCAGCGCCATAAAGTGGAGTTTCGCGCCGTGGGTTGATTTTTTGTCCTTGGCCCTGTGCTTGCCGAACGCTGCCGTATCATTTTCCGTGTAGCGGATGGCCTCGATTGCCGAAACCGTACCGGCAATCTTCGCGGGCTTGCGGACGCTGACAAAGACAGTGAAAAGAGCGAAAGCAGCGGAACCAATGAAAATCAGAGGATTTACCGTTACTTTAACACCGGCGTCCGCAGTATAACTCGTTCCGTTCATCAGGAAAGGCACCAAGGCCCGGCCAATGAAGAAGCCCACCAGCAGGCCGATGGGAATACCAATCAGGGACAGGCGGAGCGCCTGCCGGTTGATTAGACGCTTAATCTGCCGCTTTGTTGTACCCAGCGTTTTTAGCTGTCCGTAGGACTGAATATCCTGAATGACGGAAATCTGGAAAATGTTGTAGATAATCAAATACCCTGTTACGATAATCAGCGCAACGCCAACGATGCCGGAAACCAGCATGGCAGGATTATCCGTTAATGCAACGCTCTGATAAGCCGGACTGACACGGGCGATCACATAATTGCCGTCCTCCTTGCTGCCACCCATCGTGTCGCAGGCATAGCCGGTTTCGGAAAGCAGTTGATGGAGTTGGGCTTCTATGTTGCCTGTTCCGCTGAACATCACATAGGCGGAGACAACGCCGGAATAATCATTGTCCACGGGATAGGTATAGGTCAAAATGTCCGAATGGGCGTCCACAAAGGCTTTCGACACGACCAGCCTCCCGATGTTGCTCAAGCTGTCCGTTTCCCAGAAACCGCAGAGAGTAAAATCGGTGGTATATAACTGTCCCTTTACTTCATAGATCAGAGAAACGGTTTCCCCGATCTGCGCCGGGACGCCCAGGGCGTCCAATGTCTTTGTGTCCGCGATGATCTCGTTTGACCCTTCGGGCCGATGGCCTGTTGTGGGTGTGTAGCGGGCAAATTCCAGAGCGGTATCATCCATATACCACAGGTCGGCCCGCCAGCGCTCCAGACCCGGATTGTTCAGCCGGTAGGAAATCGCTTTTGTGTAGGCGATACGGTCGATCAGGGGATTTCCCACCATATCGTTGTAAACTTCATCGCTGATATAATTTAATACCGCCTGCCCCTCGCCGCCAGCCTTGCGGATGTTCTGATCGTGAACGGTGTCCATCAGGCCAGACCCAAGGGTGAAGATTGTGGTAAAGAGTATGGTTGTCAGCACGATTGCGATAATTGCAATGATATTCCTGCTTTTGCTGGCCTTGAAATAGCGCCCTGACAACTTTTTAATCACCGCGCCGTTGTTATTGCCAAATAAAATGTCATTCATCGTCAGCGCCCCCTTACTCAAAAATCCTGCCATCCTCAATGCGGATAATGCGGTCGGCAAGCTGGGCGATCTCATTGTTATGGGTTATCATCACCAGCGTTTGATGAAATTTGCTGCTGGTCGTTTTCAAAAGGCCCAGCACATCGCTGCTCGTCCGGCTGTCCAGGTTGCCTGTGGGTTCATCCGCCAGGACGATAGCGGGCTTGGAAACCAAGGCGCGGGCGATGGCGACACGCTGCTGCTGTCCGCCGGACAGATTGTTGGGCATATTGTTCAGCTTGTCCCCCAGGGCCAGCAGGCGCACGACTTCATCCATGAATTTCTGGTCTACGGTATCGCCGTCCAGCTCTACGGGCAGGACGATATTTTCATAGACATTCAGAACAGGGACAAGATTGTAGTTCTGGAAGATAAAGCCGATGTTGCGCCTGCGGAAGATGGTGAGCTGTTCGTCGTTCAAAGAGGCCAGCTCCTTGCCCTTGATCTGAACGCTGCCGGAGGTCGGGACATCCAGACCGCCCATCATGTTCAGCAGAGTGGACTTCCCGCTGCCGGAGGTTCCGACAATAGCGACAAATTCCCCCTGCTCAATGGAGAGGGTCACACCGTCCAGCGCCTTTGTGATGTTCGGCTCTGCGCCGTAGTGTTTTTTGAGGTCAGTTGTTTGCAAAATGCTCATGGGTTGCACCATCCTTTCTGTGATGCCACTATCATAACAGCCAATTCTCACAGAAATGTCACGGGCCGCTGGCTTTTTACCCCTGAAATGTCACAAGTCTGTGACATTTCAAAAGTTGCTCTTTTGCTGTATAACTTCCACACAAGCTGAAATGATTAAAGACAATATCCCCAGTCAATTCCCGGATAACGCATTCCAGTTCTGATGAAATACTCAATGGCTTTCACACCGGCATCCATATCCGTGATGGCCTGACATTTTGGAACGGGAATTTGACCGTCATAGTCGATGGGGCTATATACATTTTCATCTCTCAAATCAACTTCTTCCAGCTGCGCCACGGTATCAGCAAACTCCGAATTGTAGCAAAAATAGGTTTCTGTCTCGTTATAGTCATAGCAAAGAGACAGCCAATCCCCATCTGATACTACTTCCAGGCAGCCACAACGTCCTTCTCCGTCAGGGTCCAGATACAAAATGATTTCGATCCCTTCAGGTACCTCGTGTAATATCTTAGAGATCAAGTCCGGCGTAATTTCATCTTCCTCGTATTGTTCACCATGAGAATTGTCTTCAATGTACTTTACGGCTACTGCGTTAGGGTCATAGGATGGAATAATATCTGATTTTGGAATGATTTCAAATTTCATAAGTTTTCTCCTTTCATGAATCCACGCACTGTCCGTCCAGGTTACAGCCCACAGAATGACCAGCGCCCCTCCCGGCAGCACTGGGCGTTAACAATCATCCATTTGCCGTCAATCAGACGCATTAAATAACGATAATAGAAAATTCCCTGCTCTGCATAAAGCCAAAATTTGCTTTTTGTGACCCGTTCACCAGCAACCAGATAATAATCCGTATAAGTCCCGCCTCTTCTCCATGAAAGATGGATGGGACGCCAGCCAGGACGGGGAGTCCAGCTCACCTGTCTGGCAAACAACGCATCAATATCCGCCTGGCTGCCGTAACCTTTTTGCTCTGCCATCCGTTCCCATTGGTTCATGTTGTCAAAGAATTCCAGCAGCGCATGGATGGGAGCCTGCAGTTCAGGATTGTCCAGAGAAATCCTGTTTTTCATGATTTTGTAGGTACGGGCATCCTCATAAGCCTTACGCTCCGCCTCTGTAAACAGCCCCGCCAGCCCTTCTTCATCCTGCATGTCGCCATCGCTGACCTGCAGCTTATCCCTCCAGGAAATTGCCAGCAGTCCCTCAGCGGTGACCTGATGACAGGCAGCTATGTAAATATGCTCCAGTTTTTTAATCTGCGCAGCCTGGGCCAGTCCCTCATCATCCAGAGCGGTCCGCTGCAAAAACAAGTCTTTGAGCGGAAGGTCTTTTAACAGTTCCAGCCCATGCCCGGCAATCTGTCTGCCCCGCAGCAGAGCCAGTATGTTCAGCTTGGGAATCCGTGCCAGAACGGGAAAGCACGCATCCCCAAACGGGACATCATCCAGG
The DNA here is from genome assembly GCA_910575775.1 of Lachnospiraceae bacterium. GTDB lineage: Bacteria > Bacillota > Clostridia > Lachnospirales > Lachnospiraceae > UBA3282. Next base: position 37,155 of record CAJTEY010000013.1, read on the forward strand.
GAGACTACCTGTAGTTTCGGGCATTGCCTGACAGCCTCCTCAAGGGTCTCCAAATTCAGCGGCGCTTCCACCCGTTTCGTTCCATTGCAGAGGCAGGCGCCGTCCTGATATTCCAGCATATAAGTATTTGGGGGAAATTCCAGCATGATTTTTCTCTCCTTCCCATGCACATTTCCGGTATCTTCCGTAAATGCGTCGTTTAAGCCACCTTCTTTTTGCTTTTTTGAAAATCGTCCCATATTGTTTTCCACCTTGAATCTGCAAACCGGAACGATTAACGCAGTCAATTCAAATTTTTATTCAGCCTGAATAATCTTTAAATATGCAGGACGGTTCTCTGCCTGCTCTCCATAGACATACAAGGTGTTTGTGTCTGTATCCAAACAAGTGTGGGCAAAGCGCCCACCGGGGAAGGGGTAAGGCTCACACAGACGCCGGAAGTCTACGCCGCCTGCGGATAGGACCTTTTGTATTTCGACAGGGTCCTCGATCTCGTCCGGCTGGGCCCTTGGCTCCAGATTTAGAAGCATGATGTCCAGGAGGAAGGACTGGATGGAATCGGAAAACGGAGACCAGCTGTACACATCGTCTTGGTCGTTGTAATACACCGCCGGGTTGGGCTTGGTCAAATCCTCCGCTTTGATGCCTGCGTACCAGCAGCCCTGATTTTCGCACCAGAATAGCAAATAATTGCCGGTAACCTCGCCCCACCGCTCCCGCGGCAGGGCGCGCAGCTTTGCCAGCTCCTCATAGTCTTCTTCTCCCGGCTTGCTGAAAGTCTCCAGATCCTCATCAATATGATCATAAGAGAAGGTCAGGCGCTTCTCAAAGAGCTTGGCCTTTATGTCCGGGACGAATATCTCATACAGCGCGCAGTTCAGGCTAGCCTTGCCGCAGGCGAGATAATATTCCCGCAGGGCGGCGGGAAGCCTGATGCCTGCCGCCGCCTCATAGGAGGATATCGTCTTCTCGGAAAATCCTCTTGCTTTCCCCTCTCCAAAGCCGAACAGCGGTTCCGCCCACCGAACCAGTTCGATGGGGGAAATCGGATACCGTTTCTCGCTCATTATAGCCCCTTCTTTCAATTTTTTTATATTGTTGAACTATAACACAAATTCAAAATTGCCTGTGATGCCGCTATCATAACAGCCAATTCTCACAGAAATGTCACGGGCCGCAGTTTTTCTTGAAAATTTTATCCACGCGGCAGAAACACGGAAAATGTAGAGCCGCTGCCCAATGCCGAAGTCACCTTGATATATCCTCCCTGCATGGAAATGATCTCACGGGCAAGATACAACCCTATGCCGATGCCCTCAACATCATGTACTTCTTCCTCCCGATAGAAGCGTTTGAAGATCATCCCCTGCCTGCTCTCCGAAATTCCTTTGCCGCTGTCGGTTATGTCGATTTTCACATAGAACTCCCAGCTTTGAACGGAAACCTGAATATTGCCCCCTGCCGGGGTGTACTTCACCGCATTGTCCAGAATGTTGAACAGGGCTTCACCTGTCCACTTCCTGTCGTGGGCCAGAATGATATTTTCCGGACAATCTACGCTGACATGAATATGTTTCCTTTCCGCGTTCAGCAGAATACCGCCCAGCGCTGCCGCCAGAGTGTCATAAAGCGGCTGTATCTTTCTGTCCAGTGAAATGACGCCGGTTTCTAGGCGGGATGTCTTGATCATGGCCTGCATAAGAAAGTCCAGCTTTTCGAGCTGGCCGCTGGATGCCTGCAAAAACTCTCTCTGCTTTTCCTCTGGCATAGACTGTTCCAGCAAGGTGGCGTTTACCATTTTCAGATTGCTGATTGGCGTTTTTACCTGATGGGATATGTCAGAGATTAACTCCTGCAAATCAGCCCGCTCCTTCGCTATGCTCTTCTGATTTTCCCGCATAACTTCATATAGACGGGCAAGCCGGTGATTGATTTTATAAAACAGGTTTTCTTCCTCGCAGACCTGCGGCGCTGCCGCTCCATTCAACATATCGTCTATTGTTTGGCACAGGTTGTCCGAGAATAAAACCAGCTTCCGATGCAGAAATGCTACAAAAAGGGCTGCACAGGCGAACACCAGCAGGATAAACAGCAGACCCAGCCACACGATTGTTGAATTTCTGGTAAAGAGAAAAGCCGCAGTAATGGCCGCAGCGGAGATAAAACCTAAAAAAGCTGCCCCTGCCGCACAGGTGTACTTGATGGAAAGGTTTCTGTCATTCACTTCTTTATCCCCCCAACCCACATATAGCCCATGCCGTAGACAGTCTTGATATATTGCAGGCTGCCAGCTTCAATTTTTCCCCGGATGCGGCTGACCGCAACGGTCAAGGCGTGTTCATCCACAAAGTTTTCGTCCGCGTCCCACAGCTTTTCAAGAAGCACCTGCCGGGTCAGAACGGTTTGCGGATTCCGCACCAGTACTTTGAGTAAACGGTATTCCATCGGAGTGAAGATAACCGGCTCCCCCGCAAGGGCAGCGGTCAATTCCGAAAAATTGATGGACAATGTACCGTCTGTGTAGCAATCGCCACCTGTCTGCTTCTGGATGCGGGCCAGCAGTGCTGAAACCTTCTTGCGAAATACGCTGATCGGAAACGGCTTTGTTACATAGTCATCTGCTCCCAACTCAAAGCCTTTCAGCTGGTCGCTCTCCATATCGTTTGCTGTCAGGAAAATCACGGCGGTATCCGGACGGCGCTCTTTGATTTCTGCACAGAAGTCAAAGCCGTTTCCATCAGGCAGGTTGACATCCAGCACGATCAGATCATAGTCCTGCGCTTCGCAGAGGCTGACCGCTTCTGATTTTGTCATGGCAGCGTCCACTGTGTAGCCAGCCGCCGAAAGATTGTAGCAAAGGGTGTTGTTTAAAAGGCGCTCATCCTCAACTACTAAAAGTCTCATGGTTTCACTTCCTTCCTTAGAACCTGTTTCGTATCTTCCCAAACGCCGTCTGGCGAGTCTTTTGCCGCCATACTTCGCTAAATTTTTTTGAAATCCACAAAGGATTCCTGCAAAAATTTATCTTCGTCTGGCAACAAAATCCTTCGCCAGCCGACATTTTTCCAGATACAAAACAGGTTCTTAATCAGAATACCACTAAAATGTCACAAAAATATCATAAAATAGGATCAGGAATAAAATATTGAACATATCACCTTTCATAGCCGTAGTTCAGCTCGTTTCGATAATCGCTTATATAGTGGGGGCAGACCCCGGTGATTTGATAACGCGCCTCCCCCAGACAGCGGACGCGGATCTGATAATGGCAATCCCGGTCCAACTGTTCCAGAGTCTTGGCGATGCGTGAGGGGGAGGGGGCCGCAGCTGCTCTGGTCCGAAATGGGGTGTATGGAGCAGTTTGTAAAACGCTTTAATGTCCGTAAGCTGGAATTCTGTAATTTGATAGCTGGCGAAGATGGTAAGGATAAAACCGAGCTGGAGCTTGAGGGTACAGCCGCAGAGGACCCTTGGCGTCCGACTGCGGGTACTGGTGCAGAAATACTGTATCTCGGCTCGCTGTGTGTTTGACCAGTCCATACATTCCCTCCAACATAAAATTCCCAAATAAGCCGGAAGTAATACTCACCGCTTTCTCCGCAGAATAACGGCGCCGCAGACAAATAAATACCCTATGATAGCAATTATTGAAGCTTCTACTCCAAATCCAGCTCCGGTTACCAACACATAATCTGAGGGGATGATAATTGAAAAAATAGGCTCTCCATAAATGCCCTGTGCAGTTGTGATATGTATCATGTCAGTCACAAAAACAAAATTCCATACTGCATGAAGCAAGCCGCTGTTGCTTATGGAGTTCCCCATATATGTGATAAGAGAAAACATGATGCCTACCAATGTTCCACTAATCACCAGCAACGAGATACCTGCAACGCTAAACGCATCCATCGAGGGAATATGCATCAAGCTGAACAAAAAGGACGGAAGCAAAACAGCAACAACTTTCCCCCACTTTAGTTCAAGCAATTTTAGAATATATCCACGAAACAGCATCTCTTCTAAAACGCCTGCTTTCAAAGCTGCAATGGCGGAATAGATGACCGCTGCAATTATCTCTCCTGCATTTAAAGCTGTCATTGTCGAGTCGCCTATTATGAAATAGCAGATAACCACAAAAAACGGAAGGATAACGGCATATGAAAAGGCCCATTTTTTAATTGATAAGGTAATTCTAAAACTCTCCATTTTGAGGCGGAGAATCTTTATCGTGTATAGCCAAAATAATAAATAAGTAAATACGAAACACCCCAACGTCCGTAAAACAGAATATAGGCCCCGTATTGGCAATTCAACTATTGAGAAAAGCAAATCAAATACCAGGCTGTTAAGCAGATCACCTACAAGAAACAGTAAAACATAGGCAACAATATGCCCAATTATTTTCCCTTTTGAAAATTGCAGTTCCATCTGAGTTCCTCCACTCCATAAATAAAAATTATTAAATCGCTATGGGCAAAGTATACCACCGACGCAAGCGGCCTTCAACCTTGAATAAGAACCTACAAATGTCAAGATCTGAAGTGTGGCGTGCTCTAAAAAATGCCCCCAAAAGAGGAAAGCCCCCGATAAATCAAAACTTGCACAGCATTACAAGCAATATTGAATACCATATCAGTCTCCATCTGAGTCTCGAACAATTCAATATGGTAATGAGTGTAGAGAGGGCTGTCAGAAACAGCTCTTTTTTCAATTTCTGGTTGACAGTTCATTGTACAATGTGTATAATTTCCATATAGCGTACACGAGTACGCAACAGAAAGTTGCACATATAGGAGAAGACAGATCACTATATTTTGCAGTTGAAAAAACGGAAATGATATCTGTGTTGTGGGAGGAACGCAAAAAAATACCCCAACCGCTATAGTCCCCGCGAAAGAACTGATAGGCCGTTAGGATATTTTTTACATCCGTTATTTTAAAGCATTTCTGCATAAATGTAAAGTATCTGTCAACAAACGGCGGGAGGATTGCCATCTTCCCGCAGCAGGCAGCCACAGACAGGAGGTTTACAATGAGAAAGAAATGGGTAAGCGCACTTTTGAGTGCGGCAATGTGCATCACATTACTGGCAGGATGCGGAGGAAATACAAATCAGACAGCGTCTGGCGATACGGCGGACACGAAGCAGGAGGAGCAGGTATCTGCGGACACACAGGCGGATGGTAGCGATGCGGCGGGCACGGCGTCCGGGGAGAAGATCACGTTACAGTTCTGGAATGTGTTTACCGGCTCCGACGGGGATATTCTGCGGGAGATCGTAGACAACTATAATAAGACGAATACGGATAACATTGAGATTCAGATGGACATTATGCCGAATGACCAGCTTCAGCAGAAGCTTCCCGCAGCGATCGCTACGGGTACCGCGCCCGATTTTGTGCTGTTTGGCGTGGAGAACATTGCGCCCTATGTGAGCAATGATTCGCTGGAAGATATCAGTGATTTCTGGGATGTGACAGGTGTTGATAAGAGCAATATCCTGGAGAATGTGCTGGAGCTTTCCCATGTGGACGGTAAGCTGTATGGGGCGCCGATGCAGTATAATGTGAGCTACTTATACTGGAACAAAGATCTGTTCAGAGATGCGGGATTAGATCCTGAAAAGGCGCCTGCCACAATGGAGGAGCTGGCGGAGTATGCGGTGAAGCTGACGAACCCGGAGAAGAACCAGTTTGGTCTTGCGCTTCCCACAAGCGTTACATACATGCAGTTCTTATGGGCTAACGGCGGCGATGCGGATGATCCCGATACGAATACCAATCTGTTAGATTCGGAAGAGAACGTCAAAACACTGGAATGGCTGCAGGATCTGACGGTAAATAAGAAGGTGTCCCCGAACAACATCACCGGGCCGGAGGCGGACACCATGCTTCAGGCGGGTCAGATCGGTATGTACATGAGCGGCCCCTGGCAGATCAACGGACTGCGGGCACAGGGCATTGACTTTGGCATTGCGCCCTGCGTGGCTGGCAGCGCCGGCGCCTTTTCCCCGGCAGGCGGATGCAGCTATGTGATTCCCAAAGGCACAGAGGAAAGCCATAAGCTGGCGGCATATAAGTTCATGCAGTACTGGCTGACGGATGATATTTTGAAGGAGTGGTCCCAGAGAAACGGATTCCCGGTATGGTCGAAGACATTGATGGAGGATCCGGAGATCCAGGGGGACGAGGTTCTGAGCGCCATCTCCAAAGCGACGGAGATAGGCCGTTCCTATAATCTTGGTTACTCGCTGGCAAGCCAGATTGACAATGATGTGATGATTCCGCTGTTCGAGAAGGTGATGTCGGGCGCGGCGGCGCCGCAGGATGCTTTGAAGGAGGCGTCCGAAGCAATGGACAGGGTGCTTGCACAGTAGGGGTACAGGGAAAAACCGAAAGAACCGTCGTTTTCGGCGGTTCTTTGCACTTTACGGGAGAAAATTATGACCAACAGTAAAAAGAAGAAAAAGTATGTGGCGCAGAACCAGAAGAGCGCGTATCTTTTTATATTACCGTCTATGATCGTCTTATCGGTATTTGTGTTTATCCCGCTGATTGCTTCCTTTGTAATCAGCATTACCGATATGAACATTTTTATGAAAGATGTCAGTTTTGTGGGGTTTAAAAACTTTACCCGCCTGTTCTCGGACAACAGGGTGTCGAATGCCACGTTTAACAGTCTCTATTTCACCTTGCTCGAGGTGCCGCTGCAGGTGGGACTGGCCCTGCTTTTGACGGTGTGTCTTGCAAAGAACAACAGGTATTGCAAGATGCTGCGTTCCGTCTATTATCTGCCCTTTGTCTGTTCCATGACGGCAATCGGCATTGTGTGGTCCATGCTGCTTGACCCTAACATGGGGCTTGTGGCCTACTGGCTGAAGCAGGCAGGTTTTGAGACGGCGGCCTTTTTAAAAGACCCGGAGTTTGCCATGCCTACAGTGATTGCCGTGACAGCCTGGAAAGGCTTTGGCTATACGCTGACGCTTCTTGCGGCGGCGGTGCTAAACATCCCCCAGTCGCTTTACGAGGCGGCGCAGATGGATGGGGCGGGGAGCTTTCAGAAGTTTATCCATATTACCATACCAGGAATCTGGGCAACCATCAGTTTCTGCATTGTCACAACGACCATAGGCGCCATGCAGATGTTTGACCAGGCTTATGTTATGACGCAGGGCGGGCCACTGAACAAGACAGAGACGGTGGTGCAGTATATTTATGACAGGGGATTCCAGACGGCGCCCTATGATCTCGGCTATGCGTCGGCGATCTCCGTGTACCTGTTTGTGATCGTGGCGGTGATGACTTTTGTGCTTCGCAGGTTCGTGCTGAAGGGAGGTGAGGATGCGGATGCGTAAAAAAATCGGAAAGATAACGTTGGCTGCGGTGTTTGGATATCTGTTTACGTTTCTGATCGCCATTACGGTGCTGATCCCCATTCTGTGGCTGCTTGTCTCATCCTTTAAGACCGATGTGGGCGTGATCAAGTTTCCGCCCCGGTTTTTCCCGGAAGAATGGACGCTGCATCAGTACCTGTATGTGGGGGACAGCATTCCGATCTTTGAAATGACGAAGAATACCGTATTCTTTGCGGGAGGTGTGACGGTAATCAGCCTGTTGTTTGACTCTATGGCAGGCTACGCTTTTGCAAGGATGCGTTTTAAAGGCTCCAAGGTTTTGTTTTCCATCATTCTGCTGACGATGATGGTGCCGTTCCAGATTATTATGACGCCGCTTTACATCGAGGTGTATAAGCTGCATCTTCTGGACAGTTATCTTGGGCTGATCCTGCCGAGGGCGACAAGTGCCTTTGGCATTTATATGATGAGTTCCTTCTTCCAGGGACTGCCGAAGTCATTGGAGGAATCGGGAAGGATAGACGGCATGAGCGAATTTCGGATTTTTTGGTCCATTATGATGCCGTTATGTAAACCGGCACTGGTGAGTCTGGGCATCTTCCATTTTATGAATAACTGGAACGATCTGCTCTATCCGCTGATGCTCACCAGTTCCCAGAATAAGCGGACGCTTTCGGCGGGACTTGCGGTTCTGGTGGGAAATAAGGTGATTAAGTACGGGCCGACGCTGGCTGCAACAATGATCTCTCTGACGCCGCTTCTGATCCTGTATATTTTCTGTCAGAAGTATTTCATAGAGGGTGTGGCGGCATCCGGGGTGAAGGAGTAGGCAGGTAGCGCGCGGGCAGCGCATAAACAGGACAAAAGACTTGAGAAATCAATAAAAATAAGGAGAACCGTAACGACATGGAGAAAATAAAAGCGCGGATCACTGTGAATAAGAAATTTGTAAGGGGTGAGATTGACAGGAGGATTTACGGCTCTTTCGTGGAGCATATGGGCCGGGTGGTCTATTCGGGCATCTATGAACCGGGACATGAAACTGCGGACGAGAATGGATTCCGGCAGGATGTGCTGGAGAAAGTAAAGCAGATGGGCGTCACAGCCGTGCGCTATCCGGGAGGGAACTTTGTTTCCTGCTATGACTGGCGTGACGGCGTGGGACCGGCCAAGGGGCGTCCCCGCAGGCTGGAGATTGCATGGCGCGCCATCGAGACCAATGAGGTCGGGATCAATGAATTTATGCGCTGGGCAGAGAAAGCGGGGATTGAGCCGGTGTTTGCCGTAAATCTGGGGACGAAGGGGATTGAGAACGCGGTGTCCCTTGTGGAGTACTGTAATATCAAGGAGGGAACCTTTTACAGTGACTGGCGAAAGGAACACGGGGTGGAAAACCCATACGGCATCAAGACATGGTGTCTTGGAAATGAGATGGACGGCGACTGGCAGATCGGGCATAAGACGGCACAGGAGTACGGCAGGCTGGCACAGGAGACGGCAAAGGCCATGAAACAGGTGGACAACAGCATTGAGCTTGTCTCCTGCGGCAGTTCCAAGTCCGATATGAAAACTTATCCCGACTGGGAGGCGGAAACGCTGAAATATACATATCCTTATGTGGATTATGTTTCCCTGCACCAGTACTACGGCGGGCAGGAACTGGGCACGGAGAATTTCCTTTCCCAGTCGCTTGACATGGAGCGGTATATCAAAACGGTGATCGGGACGTGCGACTATGTGAAGGCATGGCACCGTTCGGACAAGACGCTGTACATCAGCTTTGACGAGTGGGGCGTGTGGTCGGTGCCGGATCAGGTTGTGGCGGCTTCGGTGGATGAAAGTCCCTGGCAGGTGGCGCCGCATCTGAGCGAACAGATTTACACAATGGAAGATTCTCTCCTGTTTGCCGGAATGATGATGAACTTTTTAAAGTATGCGGACCGCATTAAGATTGCATGTCAGTCCCTGCTGACCAATATCAGCGCGGCAATTATGACCGAGCGGGGCGGGGAGGTGTGGGTGCAGCCGATTTACTATCCCTTTATGCATATGGCCAATTATGGGGTGGGTAAAACCCTGCTTGGTGTGGACGAAATACCTTGTTATGACTGTGATCTCAGCAAAGATGTGCCCTGTGTGGATTATGCGGTTGTTTATAATGAGGAGGAAAGGGAAGTGGTTCTGTTTGCCGTAAACCGCACGGGGAAAGAGGCGGAGGTGGATCTGGAGCTGCAGGGATTTGATGCAGTCTGCGTCAAGGAGCATATCACCATGCACTGCGAGGACAGGAAAACGACCAATCTGGAAAATCATCATGCGGTAAGGCCGCAGCAGACGGATCAAAGTGTTCTTCGGGACAGCAAAGTGAAAAGTATTCTGCCGTCTTTTTCCTGGAATATGGTACGAATTGAAATTCTGTGATAAAATATAAACGCGAAACTTAGTGCTTTTACAAGAAGTACTAAGTTTCGCCGAATAAAAGCCAGTCATAAAGGGGGATAAGCGGTGGCGATAACAGCGAAGGAACTTGCCGAAATGTGTGGTGTTTCGAGGATGACCGTGCACCGGGCGCTCACAGATACAGGAAGGATCAACCCCCAGACGAAGGAATTAATTCAGGCCAAGGCGAAGGAATGCGGCTACCGGCCGGATCTGCTGGCGCGAGGGCTGGTAAAAGGACAGACCTTTTACATAGGCGTGGTGGTGCTTGATGTGAACAACAGATATTTCTCGCAGATGCTCAGCGCCATCAGCACAGAGGCGCGCAAGCGGGGGTATTTTGTCAACATCACGCTCCATGAAGAGAACAAGGAGATGGAAAAGGAGCAGTTGGAGCGGCTGGTGGATTACCATGTGGATGGCATTATCCTCTCCTCGGTCAACCAGGGAAAGGCGTACAGGGATTTTCTGAGGAGTCTCGACACGCCCGTTGTGACGATAGGAAATAAAATTTCGGACGGCATTCCGTTTGTCAGCATCAAGGAGAAAGAAGCGGCGGGGGAAGCTGCGGAGACGATCTTAAAAAAAGGTTACAAAAAAATCGTTTTCGTGTGCCCGCCCCTGGAGCAGACCGAGGGAAACACCTATGTGCACCGGCAGCGTCTGGAGGGCTTTACGGAGGCGGTGGAGAGGTGGAAACATACCGGGAACAAGACGGTGGAGAGTCTGGTGATCGGTGTCCGGGAAGGGTTTGTGGATCGTGCCTTTGAAGAACTGCAGATTTCCGAAAAGAGAACGGCTTTTTTCTGCTCCGGCGATGTCTTTGCCCTGGACATTATGAAATATATGACAGGAAAGGGAAAAAAGGCCGGGGCGGATTACGGAATTGTAGGGTTCGACGGCATTGACGTTTTGGACTATGTGACGCCGCGGCTTTATACCATCTATAATCCTGTGGAACCTGTGGCGAAGGAGGCGGTGAAGCTTCTCTTCAGGCTGATGAACGGGGAAGCGGCGGGAGATGAGACGGTGATATTGGACTGTAAAATGATGGCGGGCGATACGTTGTGAGAAACATGTGAAACAAAGAGGGGGGGCAGACGTTGGCGACGACAAAGGAATTTCACGATTATGTGGTGGGAAATCTGCAGAGAGTGGGCGATGTGACCACCAGAAAGATGATGGGAGAATACTGTGTTTACTTTCAGGGAAAGTTGATCGGCGATATCTGCGACAACTGCCTGTTTTTAAAACCGACGGAATCGGTTCTCCGTCTGCTGCCTGACGCGGACAGGGACTATCCCTATGAGGGATCCAAAACGCAGATGGTGATCGTGGAGGATGTGGAGAACGAGGCGCTGATGGCGGAAATCTTACAGGAGATGTACAAGGAACTGCCGGAGCCCAAGAAGAAGGCGAAGAGAGTTTAGAAATTTTTAACAGGCATAAACTGCCTGGGCATGGTATACTGGCCGTATAGGAAATCTGTGGATAAGCAGAACAAGGAGAAAGCTATGCCGAACACAAATACAACAAAGGCCGCGCTTGGGGAATCCCTGAAAAAACTGGTTCTGACAAAACGGCTGGAGAAGATAACGATCAACGATCTCACGACGGACTGCGGCATCAGCAGAATGGCGTTTTACTATCATTTCAAGGATATTTACGATCTGGTGGAATGGGTCTGCGTGGAGGACGGAAAGAAAGTCTTGCAGGGCAAAAAGACTTATGAGACATGGCAGGAGGGCATGAGCCAGATTTTTGAGGCTGTTCTGGAAAACAAAGCGTTTGTTTTGAATGTGTACCGCAGCATCGGCAGGGAAAAGGTGGAGGGGTATCTATACAAGCTTACTTACGAAATGATCAAGGAAGTGGTGGAGGACAGATGCCGGGGCGTGGCGCTTTTGGCGGCGCACAAGGATTTTATCGCTGATTTTTATAAGTATGGATTTGTTGGAATTATGCTCGACTGGGTCGGTCACGGCATGAAGGAAGACTATGAGGAAATTGTAGACAACATGGGCGTTATGCTGCACGGCAATATCGCCCGTTCCATCAAGAATTTCGAGAAGGCGGACGGCGGAGTGGTCTCTGTAGAAACATAAAGCGGAGAATGCCGTATTTCAGGCATTCTCCTAAGTGAGACGGAGTTGCGAAGCAGCTCCTAGAGCTTCTCCACGAAACAGCCTCTGCTGTGAGTGGCTAGAAGTTCTTCTCACTTTACATATAGGGCGGAATGATAAGTTTTTTATCATTTCGCTTTTTTTGTAAATTGGTAAAAGCGGGAAGAAGGGGTATGATAGCTTTAGTAATCAAAAAGAAAACATCGGCGGCGTGAAAACCGCAGGAATCAGGAAAGGTGGAACATATATGGCAAACAGGAAGAGTATCGGACTTGGCGTGGCGGTTGTGGCGGCAGCAGGAGCGGGCGCGGCGCTGGCGGCGAAGAACTTACAGAAAAAGGCCCATGTGGGGCTGGAGCCGGGACAGGCGGCAAACGACAATTTCGACGGTGAAAACGGGGAAATGACGGCAGCGAAAGGCCGCAGAAAATACACGGAGCTGGACTACCGCAACACCGAGCTTGGACGGTACGATAAAAACAGCAAGGGCATCTATTACAGCAACGGCAATTATGAGGCGTTCGCAAAGCCGAGGAAACCGGAAGGCGTGGACGAGAAAAACGCTTACATCGTAGGCAGCGGTCTCGCCTCCCTGGCGGCGGCGTGCTTCCTTGTACGCGACGGACAGATGCCCGGCAGCCACATTCATATTTTGGAATCCATGGATATAGCGGGCGGCGCCTGCGACGGCATCGACGATCCCACCAGAGGTTATGTGATGCGCGGCGGCAGAGAGATGGAGAACCATTTTGAGTGCCTGTGGGATCTGTTCCGCAGCATTCCTTCCATCGAGAAGCCGGGTGTGTCGGTGCTGGACGAATACTACTGGCTGAACAAGGAGGATCCGAACTATTCTCTCTGTCGTGCCACCGTAAACAGAGGGCAGGACGCCCACACGGACGGCAGGTTCAATCTGAGCCAGAAGGGCTGTATGGAGATTATGAAACTCTTTATGACGAAGGATGAGGATCTCTATGACAAGACCATCGAGGATGTGTTCGACGAAGAAGTGTTTGACTCCACTTTCTGGCTGTACTGGCGCACCATGTTTGCCTTTGAGAACTGGCACAGCGCGTTGGAGATGAAGCTGTACTTCCAGCGGTTTATTCACCATATCGCGGGACTGCCGGATTTCAGCGCTTTGAAATTTACGAAATATAACCAGTATGAATCCTTGATTCTGCCTATGCAGAAATATCTGGAGGCAGCGGGCGTTGACTTCCAGTTTAACACTGAAGTGACCAACGTAATCTTCGGGTTCGAGGGAGATAAAAAGATAGCCAAGGCCATCGAGTGCAAGGTGAAGGGTGTGGAGAAAGGTATTATGTTAACCGAAAATGACCTTGTCTTCGTGACAAACGGAAGCTGCACCGAGGGAACGATCTATGGCGACCAGAACCATGCACCAAACGGGGATGCGGAAGTGCGCACGAGCGGATGCTGGAGCCTCTGGAAAAATATTGCGAAGCAGGATCCTTCTTTCGGGCGTCCTGAGAAATTCTGCTCCGATGTGGCGAAGACAAACTGGGAGTCCGCTACCGTCACCACGCTGGACGATAAGATTCTTCCCTATATCGAGGCGATCTGCAAGCGCGACCCGAGAAGCGGCAAGGTAGTGACCGGCGGTATCGTGAGCTGTCAGGATTCCGCATGGCTCTTAAGCTGGACCATCAACAGGCAGGGGCAGTTTAAAGAGCAGGATAAGAAGAAAGTCTGCGTCTGGGTGTACGGTCTGTTCACGGATGTGGAGGGCGATTATGTGAAGAAGCCCATGAAGGATTGTACCGGCAAGGAAATCACGCAGGAGTGGCTCTATCATCTGGGCGTGCCTGTGGAAGAGATCGACGAGCTTGCAGAGAAGAGCGCGGTGTGCGTGCCTACCATGATGCCTTATATTACCGCTTTCTTTATGCCGAGAACGGCGGGTGACAGACCTGACGTGATTCCCGACGGTTGTGTGAACTTTGCGTTCCTCGGCCAGTTTGCACAGACCCCGAGAGACACCGTGTTTACCACAGAGTATTCTGTCAGAACCGCCATGGAAGCCGTTTACGGGCTGCTTGGCGTGGACAGGGGCGTGCCGGAAGTGTGGGGCAGCGTTTACGATATCAGAGAGCTTCTCTCCAGCAGCGTGAAGCTGATGGACGGCAAGTCCCCGCTTGAAATCAATCTGGGACCACTGAACCCGGTGAAGAAGCTTCTGCTGAAGCTGGTGAAAGGCACAGCAGTGGAGAAGGTGATGCGGGATCAGGGTGTTTTAAAAGAGTGGATGTAAAACTATGCCACAATAGGAGAGCTTTAAAGAAAAGACTGGAAACAGGCGGCGCGGTTGTGCTGCCTGTTTCACTATATATTGAGTATCGTAATGGTTAATATATTAGCTAAAAAGCCTGGTGGCGTGGTCAGGCTGCCTCTGTTATGGCGCGAGACTATCTGATGATTTCCAGCATAGTGGCAATGTCCTCTGCCGCCATCGTCACTTTTGACTTTTCGATCAGGATATTTCCACCAGTCATAATGTAGGACGGCATGATCCGTATCCCTTCATAATAGATTTCGCTGTTTCGCAGTTTGTAGGTGGAAACGGCGGGCACTGCATTTTTCTTTGATGCCTTTTTCGTAATCATGTTAAAAGCTTTCTTTGCCACATCGCCCATAAGCATAATCACCTTTACGTTGGGGAACAACGAAAGCTCCGCTTCCAGGTAAGGCAGGCTGTTCTCGATGCTGCCCTTATCAATGTTGTATTCTGACTTAGGTGTTTTTACGGCGTTTGTGATATAGATTCCCTTTTGCAATATGTCCTGTATGGAAGTGACCTTCGCCCCTGCCATCTGGAAAAGGGGAATCGTTGTTTTCAGATAATCGGCGTCGGCGGCTCCGTAAAAATCCTGTATGGGGTCGGAGGGGACGACTTCATTGATCATAATTGCCTTGATTGTGGGCGGGTCAATTTCAATATTGTTTAGATAGATGCCGCTTGCCGTACTTAATTTTGTTTCAAGTTCCGTTTTTATATTCATATCTCCATGCTCCTTTTTACAGCCTGTTTGCTGATAGGATAACACAAAAAAGATGACAACTTGTGTCAACTTTTTGGAAAAGGAATAAATGTATAAAAAGCATGAGTTTTTAATACTGCTTTAAAATTTCCCCCAATGGGTGCAAAATTGTAAAAGAGTATTAGGGCAATACTTCTAATAGTTCATACAAATTGTTAATGCTACCCCTTTGCTTTTCTACACGCTGTATCCTGATAAATTGGCAATTAGCACGATAAGCTGTTTTCCTATCCTTTTTTTCATATCCAATAAAAATCAATTCTGTGATTGGAACGGTGAATTTTTCGCCAATCATTTGTAATCCTCTGTAATTCGGTTTCCGATATCCCGCAACAGAAGAGGAGATATAATAATCAAAATAGGCTCTTCAGGGGTAATAGAAGACAGGGAAATGACGCAAAGGGAGCTGGCTGTCAGAACGGGAAGGAGGGAATCGTTCCGTGGAAAGCCCGTCCAAAATATGAGTGGGCATAGATCATGGAGTAAAGCATACTAAAAACTGCGGGTTCCTTCTGGGATACCCGCAGTTTATTCACTATAAATCGTAATACATCATAAACTCCGCCGGCGTAGGAATCTGTCCTGCCTCTTTCGCCTCCGCACGCTTCCTCGCGATCCACACGTCGATCAGCCGCTCCGGGAAAACCCCGTCCTTCGTCAGATAGTCGTGATCCTTTTCCAGCGCGTCCAGCGCCTCGTCCAACGACTTGGGCAGACCCTTGATTTTCTTCTGCTCCTCAGGGGAGAGGGTGTAGAGGTTAAAATCGTAAGGGCCCCAGCCGTGTGCCGCAGGATCGATCTTCTTCTCAATGCCGTCTAATCCGGCCATCAGAATCGCCGCGTAAGCGTAGTAGGGATTGGCGGTGGCGTCAGGGTTTCGCAGTTCGAAACGCTTTGTCTCCGGGGATTTTGCGTAAGCGGGAATACGGATCACCGCGCTGCGGTTGGACGTGGCGTAACCGACCGTCACGGGAGCCTCATAACCGGGCACCAGCCGCTTGAAGGAGTTGGTGGAAGGGTTGGTGAAGGCGCACAGTGACGCGATGTGTGAGAGCAGGCCGCCGATAAAGTAATGAGCGGTCTGGCTTAAGCCGGAGTAGCCGTTCTCATCGTAGAAGACAGGCTGTCCGTCCTTCTTTAACAGCATATGCACATGGAGTCCGCTGCCAGCTTCCTTGTAGATCGGCTTTGGCAGGAAGGTGGCCGTCTTGCCCTCCTTTGCTGCCATATTTTTGATGATATATTTGATAATCATGGTGTTGTCGGCCATAGAAGACATATCTGCCAGCTCCACTTCAATTTCCATCTGGCCGGGACCGCCGACTTCATGGTGGTGGTATTTGACTTTGATGCCCCAGTTTTCCATTTCCATACAGATACGGCTTCTCAAGTCGTAACCCACATCCTGGGGCGCGGCGATGTGGTAGCCGCCGTGAGTCACCTCATAGCCGTTGTTTCCGGGATTGTCCAGCCGGCAGTTCCAGTCAGCCTGTCTGGTGTCAATCTGGTAAGCGCACTGTTTCTGCGATACTTCGTAGCGCGCGGAGTCAAACAGATAAAATTCAAATTCGGGACCGATCACCATCTCGTCTGCGATGCCTGTTTTTTTCATGTAATCCATGGCCCGCAGAGTCACATTCTTCGGATACTGGTCGAAGGGTGTATTTTCCCCTTTGCCGATCACGCACACGTTGCCGCACATGGTAAGTGTGGGCACATCCGCGAAAGGATCTACATAGGCGGTATCCGGGTCGGGCAAAAAGACCATGTCGCTCTTTTCAACGGGCGCGTACCCGTAATTGGAACCGTCGAAGCCGATTCCGTAGACGAAGATGTTGTCATCGAACCGCTCCACAGGTATGGTGATGTGACGCCAACGTCCGTCGATGTCGGTCATTTTGAAATCGATCATGCGGATCTCTTTCTCCTGACACAATTTTCTGATTTCTGCACTTTTGTCCATAAGCATATCCCTCTCTTTGCTTGTTCAGCAGCGTGCCCCTGGGAAATGGCACAAGCCTGAATTGTATGTATAACTACACTATACTACAGACAAAGTGTGACGGTAAAGTTGATTTTATGAATGATGCGGGAATTGCGTGACAAATGATCCGCTGGTTTTCAGAGCAGGATTTGTGTGACCGGGAGAAAATGAGATATTTTGGCGGGAGATGTATGGGGAAAAAGCGTTGAAAATGCGGCTGTGGTAGTGGTATAATTGGAAATACTGGGGCGAAAGGCGGTTACGCTCTGAGTAAAAGGCTTAGGTATGGGGGAACGATGACAACGAGAGAAGAGGCGCTGCACTATGGAATGACTTTTCCTGATGTTTATCAGGACACGCCGTTTCGCGATGCCAACTGGGTATTGGTGAGGTGCAGACGGAACAAAAAGGCTTTTCTGTGGACTTATGAATATGAAGGAAGTATGCGGATCAACATAAAAGTCGATCCGGCATGGCGCGATTTCTGGCGGCAGACGTATGCGTCTGTGATTCCGGGGTATCACCAGAACAAGGAACACTGGAATACGGTGATTCTGGACGATACGATACCCGATGAAGTGGTAAAACGCATGATCGCGGAGAGCTACGATCTGACAGTCAGAGGAAAAAGAAGAGGAACGTGTGTTGACAATGCAGATTATGGGAATTAAGAGAAAATGGAAAAGAATGCTGCCGGTTCTGCTGGCGGCTCTGTTGTGGGCAGAGGGGATGATGGGGACGGCTTATGCGATGGAAACGGTTTCCCTGGAAATACCTGCGGCGGACGCAGAAGAGGGGGAATTGTCCGAACCAGAAGAATCTGCGGAAGAAGAGGCGGATGAGCCGGAAGAGGAGAAACCCGCAGAGGAAGAGGCGGATGAGCCGGAAGAAGAGAAGCCTGTGGAGGAAGAGACAGATATATCTGAGAATGCGGAGTCCGATGTTTCCCCGGATGAGCCGGCGGTGTCGGAAAATACGGTCACAGAAAATACGATTTCAGAGAACGCGATTTCAGAGAATACGACAGAGGATGAGATGCCGGCGGACTGGAGCGGGACGCCGGCGCTTGGAGAACCGCCCCTTTTAGCGAATGCAGCAGGAGAGTATGGGGTCTATTCGGATAACAGTGTTTCCCGGCAGACGGAGGGGAACAGGCACCAGACGCCGGGCGTGGGGGAAATCATTGACCAATACCGGGCGTATCCATGGAGTCTTGGGGTATCGAACAGCTACAGCGTGAAGCCTTCCGCCAGCGAACCGTATAAGGCAGGACATCTTTCGGACGAAAGTCTGGAAAATGCCTTGAACCTGCTTAATTTTATCCGTTATGTGGCGGGTGTCCCGGCGAATGTGGAACTGAATGAGGGCTACACGGAGAAAGTGCAGGCAGGCGCTTTGTTAAACCGTGTGAACGGTAAACTGGACCATAACCCTGTGAAGCCTGACGGGTTCCCGGAAGATCTCTATGAAACGGGAAAAGAAGGATGCGCAAAAGGCAATATTGCGGCGGGGTACGGCAATATCGCAAAGAGTCTGCTGAACGGCTGGATGTTTGACGGGGATTCAGCCAATATTGACCGAATGGGTCATAGACGCTGGGTGTTAAACCCTTCTATGACGCAGACAGGCTTTGGCGCGGCTGACTCCTACTCGGCGATGTATGCCTTTGACAGCCAGGGCAGCGGCATTACGGACTATGTGGCATGGCCCGCGCAGAATATGCCCATTGAGCTGATGAACGGCCCGGGGACACCCTGGACACTGAGCCTTGGCAGCGATTATGAGAAGGCCAATTTTAAGGATGTGACCGTGACCCTGCGGGATGTTACCAACAAAAAGAGCTGGACTTTTTCGGGTTCCAAGGCGAATGGCGCATTCAAGGTGAATATCGAGTATTATGGAATGCCCAACTGCATTATCTTCCGTCCCAACAACATAAGTTATAACAAAGATTCCCGGTTTCAGGTCACAGTCAGCGGCATTAAGCGAAAGGACGGGGAGGAAGGAAAAGACGCGACAATCAGTTATAACGTGGACTTCTTTTCCCTGGAGGAGGAACCGGCAGAGGCGGAGGAGATTGTCTTAAATAAGGATGCACTTCATCTGCTCAAGGATGTGGAAGGAAAACAGGAGGACACCCTAACTGCAACGGTGAACCCCAGCAATGCGAGGGACAAGAAACTGGTCTGGAAGAGCAAGGATGAGTCGGTTGCAGCGGTGGACGAGAACGGCAGAGTCGTGGCTGTGGGTGTGGGTGTGACAGAGATTTCGGCCACAGCGGCAAACGGTGTGCAGGGGGTATGCAGCGTCAAGGTGTCGGATTACTCTCTGCAGTCGGATGCGGAGGGCTTTTCCATTGATGAGGAGACGAAAACATACCGTCTGTCCTTTGATCTGACTATGAACGCAGCCCCGGGGCGGCTTGCCGTTATGGACGGTGATCCGGCCGGAACGGGGGGTGTTACCACGGATATGGTTACGTGGATCAGTGAAAATGAAAATGTAGCCGTGGCAGACATAGATGGCAGAATCACGCCTCTGGCTGTGGGTGAGACTTTGATCTGGGCTGATGTGGATGACGGACTGGCTGTGCTGAAATGTATGGTGACGGTGGAAGATTCCAGTCTGCCACAGATAGAGCTGCGGGAGAAGAACTGTACGCTGGCCATAAAGAAGGATGCTGCCGGAAACCGGCAGGGAGAAAGCAGACAGCTGCGGCTATATTTTACGCCGCCGGACAGCAAGTGGGTGAACCGGGGACAGAACTATGTGAAATGGACGTCCAGTGATCCTGCGGCGGCAGCGTTTGCGGTGGAGCAGCCGGATGACGCGCGGGACACAAAATTGGCGGTGGATGGCGGAATCACAGTCAGTGGGGACACGATCAGTGGAAATACAGTTACCGTGACCGCTGTCGGTGCAGGTAAAACGGAAATTTCCGCTGTGATTGTAAATGAAGATGGAAATCCAGTGACAGACAGTGATGGGAAGACGGCGCAGACGTCCTGCACGGTGACGGTGCAGGAGGAGACAGAGCTTGCGGACAAGGATGTCCCCAGGCCGGTTGTCCTGACAAACACGCAGACAAGACTGCGGGATGTGGCGCTGCCGGAAGGCTGGAGCTGGAAAGAGCCGGACACAGAACTGACACAGTTTGCGGGAGGGAAGACGAAAAAATTTGCAGCCCGCTACAAAGCTGCAGATGCGGGGGAGAATATCCTGCCTGCGGAGCGGTTTCTGGAAGTCTATTTTCTGACAGTAGAAAACATTTCCGTAGGATTGCGGGCGGAGGAGGGAACGGAATGGAGGAATTCCACTCTCACCGTCGGGCAGAACGCTGTGTGTTATGTCAACTATTCGTTTGCCGAGGCGCTGGAACAGCTTGAAGGCAACAGCGATTATAAAAATAATATCTGGTTCCAGAAACAGAAAAAGGAAATTCTGGAAGCGATTGATAAGACCACGATATGGAGCAACAGCAAACCGGATGTGGCTTCCTTGGAGAGGGCGGCAGAGGGCGCCAGGCTCACGGCAAAAAGCGCGGGCAGCGCCACAGTAAAGGCCGGCATTAAGCTGGGAAGTAAAACTTTTAACGCCAGCGTGAAGCTCACCGTAAAAGAGCCGGAAGGTATACTGACGATCAAGAGTGTGGAGAATTTTACTTACATCGGCGGCGTGGGCAGCGGCAGCGGTCAGGCGCAAGAGAAGTATACAGGTCTGCTCTCCGGGTTCCAGACGGGGAAGGCGAACCAGGTCAACAGTAAAATAACGCTGACTCTGCCGGGGGCGACAAAGGTGACGGCAAAGAGCGGCAATGCGAAAGTGGTGGCGGTAAAATCGGCTGCTGCTGTGGGGAATGGCTTTACCGTTTCCCTGATTGTCAAGGCAGCAGGTACGGCGGAGCTTACGCTGACAGGAAACGACGTGGCGAAGACGTCAAAGACCCTCCGCCTGGTTGTGGGAGATGCGGAGCCGGGCCTGAGCGACGAGAGCGTTACGCTGAACCTCCGGCAGACCACGGGTGTGGGGATATCTCTGTACCCGGCGAAAAGTCCAGAGGGCGCGGAATATAAAATAACATACGTGACAATCGGCTCCGACGAAAATAGCGCAAAGTTCAGACTGGAGAAAGGGACGCAGGATAACAGCTATCTCATAAAGGCGAAGAGCAGCACGGGGGCAGGAACCTATAAGATGACAATTCGCGCCGCCGCAGAAGGGAAGACTTATAACCTGCCGCTCACGGTCAAGGTGGTGTCGAAGAACCCGGTTTATAAAATCAGGCAGATGCGGAAACTGAATCTCTTCTATAAAAATGAGGAAAGCCTGTTGCAGATTGATACGGACGAGACGCTGACAAGGCTGGAATGTGCTGGCCTGGCAGATTACAGCATAGTAAAAAAAGACGGATCTTATTATATAAGAACTGAGGAGGGGGCGTCTCTAAAAAGTGTCAAAAAGGGAATGCTGAAGCTTTTCTTCTCGGGCTGGCAGGGGGCGTATACCACATCCTTTACGGTGGACGTGGAGCAGAAGACGCCTAAGATTAGCTGGGACACAGGAAAGGTAACCTTATACCCAAAGGCAGGCATTCAGAGTATATGGATCAATGCGAAGAATGCGGAAATGATTTCCTGGGATTCAGTGAGTGTGCAGAAAAACAGCGGGAAGGCCAAGGGAAATTATACGGTGGAGGTGGAACGGGAAAAAGGCGGTCTGCTCCTGAGCGGAAAAAACCTGAATCAGGCGGACAGTTTTCAGATGCAGATTCTTCTGAGCGATACGGAGAACTGGGCGCAGAAAGAGACAGTCAGCTATACGCTGCAGGTCAGGGTAAACATGGGGCAGCCGGCCATCGCCCTGGAAAACAGGACGTTACAGCTCAATGCAAATGCGGCCTACAGAGGTTATGACGCGGCGGCGACCGCAGTAAAATGGAAGGATGGCGGCACGCTTACCGCCGGTCAGGACGTCAGGGTGAGCGTATACTGTGACGCAAAAGACGCTAAGGGGAGGGCTCTGGTGGAGAACAGCCAGGTGGTCTTTTCCGTGAAAAACGCGAAAGTTTACGTCCGGCTGAACAATAAGACGGTGGACGCAGGCACTTATAAGTATCTTGTTCAGGCGGCGAAAAACGGGCAGATATGGAGAACGCCGCTGACCTTAAAAGTGGTGAACACCGACGCCGAAAAGGCGGTGAAAATAAAGGCGAAGGGCAGCATAGATGTGCTGAACCGGGACGGCAGCTTTATGACGCTGACACCCTCCTTAGAGGCGGTGAGCGGCGAGTATGTGATCCCGGAAGACAGGGAGGTAAAGCTGGCGGGCCGCGACGCCCATCTGTTCCGGGCATCCTGGAGCGCGGACGGAAAGACCATAGAGCTTCGGGCAAAAGAGAAAGAAACGCTTGTTATCAAATATCAGTACACTGTCACGCCGGTTCTTACCCTGCGGAATGTAAACGGGGTGACAGAGGAGATATCCGCTCCGGCCGTGAAGTTTAAAGTGAAACAGGGCAGTGTGAAGGTGAGCGCTTCACCGAAAACAGCTCTTGCGTACAGCGGTGCATATAATTCTGCAAGGATTGATATGAATGCGGTTTTGAAGGGCGCGCCTGCGCCGGAAATAGAGCGTGTGGTTCTTACAGGAAACACAGATGCCTTTACTTATGTATATAATAAGGATGGGGAGGGGACGCTTACCATGAGGGACACGGGACGTGCCGTCAAAGGGAAGAGCTATTCCCTGCAGTTTAAGGTTTTCTTTGCGGAGCAGGCGGACAATGCGAAGCCCGTTACCGTTAAGTATACAGTGAAGGTGAAATAGGGAAAGGCAGACATAATATGCAGTTGATTGCGGGATTACTGATTCCCTTTGCGGGAACGGCCCTCGGCTCGGCGATGGTATTTTTTATGAGGGGCATGCATAAGGAGATAGAAAGGCTTCTTCTCGGATTTGCTTCCGGGGTGATGATTGCCGCTTCGGTGTGGTCGCTTCTGATTCCGGCCATTGATATGGCGGGGGAGCAGGGGCAGACTGCATGGGTGCCGGCAGCCGGAGGCTTTCTGGGCGGCATGGCTTTTCTCCTTGTGCTGGACAGTCTGATTCCGCATCTGCATATGGAGAGTGAGGAGCCGGAGGGCGTGGAGAGCACGTTAAAAAAAACGACCATGCTTGTCCTTGCGGTGACGCTGCATAACATACCCGAAGGCATGTCCGTGGGGGTAACCTTTGCCGGAGCGATGATCGGGGATGCGGGCATTACGATGGCGGGGGCCTTCGCCCTTGCGGCCGGCATTGCCATCCAGAATTTCCCGGAGGGCGCGATCATCTCCATGCCCCTTCGCAGCGAGGGCGTTTCCAGAAAACGGGCGTTCGTCTACGGGGCGCTGTCCGGCATTGTGGAGCCAATCGGCGCGTTTATCACGATTCTGCTGGCGGAGCAGATCGTCTCTGCACTGCCTGTGTTTCTGGCTTTTGCGGCGGGAGCGATGATCTATGTGGTAGTGGAGGAGCTGATTCCCGAGGCGCAGGCCGGAGCGCACAGCAACATCGGAACCGTTGGCGTTGCCATTGGGTTTGTGATTATGATGATTTTGGACGTGGCGCTCGGTTAAGGGAGAAACGGGCCGACTGCGGTTGAAACGGCACAAATGAGATAACCGATACAGACGAGACTGCGCTCCTTTCCAGACGCGGCAGGGCGCTGTCATCTGATAAATGAAGAAAAGAGGAGACGAGTATGGAAACAAAAAAACTGGGATTTGGCCTGATGCGTTTGCCATTACATAATTCGGACGACGCGACCAGCATCGACATGGAAACTACGAAGAAGATGGTGGATGTTTTTTTAGAGAGGGGATTTACCTATTTTGATACCGCATGGATGTACTGCGGCTTTAAGAGCGAAGATGCGGCGAAGGAGTGTCTGGTGGACAGACATCCGAGGGACAGCTATACGCTGGCGACCAAGCTTCATGCGAGCTTTATCAGCACGAAGGAGGATCGGGATAAAATCTTTGAGGAACAGCTTAGAAAAACAGGTGTTACGTTTTTCGATTATTATCTGCTCCACGATATCGGCTTCGGCCACTATAAGATCTATACGGAGCTTGACTGCTTCAACTGGCTGGCGGAAAAGAAGAAACAGGGGCTTGTGAAACATATGGGCTTTTCCTTCCACGACAATGCAGAATTTTTGGATCAGGTGCTGACGGAGCACCCGGAGATGGAGTTTGTGCAGTTACAGCTCAACTATCTGGATTGGGAGAGCAGCGCGATCCAGTCCAGGCTCTGCTATGAGGTGGCGACGAAGCACGGCGTGCCGGTGTGGGTGATGGAGCCGGTCAAGGGCGGTACGCTTGCGCAGGTGCCGGATGCTGTAGCGGAGATGTTTAAAAGCTATGATCCCAATATGTCTGTTCCCTCCTGGGCCATCCGTTTTGCGGCCAGCCTGGACAATGTAAAGATGGTGCTCAGCGGTATGAGTAATATGGAGCAGCTTTTGGATAACACCAGCTATATGTCAGATTTTAAACCTCTTACGGAGGAAGAGAAGCGCATGGTGTACCGGGCGGCGGCCATGATCAACGGCAATATCGCGATTCCCTGCACGGGCTGCTCCTACTGTACGGACGGCTGCCCGAAGAAGATAGCGATTCCAAAATATTTCTCCCTCTATAATGCGGAGATGCAGGAGGCTGAGGGAAAGGGCTGGACGCCGCAGGGAGGGTATTATGACCGGCTGACAGGCACCTTCGGAAAGGCCGGAGACTGTATCGCCTGCGGCCAGTGCGAGAATGTCTGCCCGCAGCATCTGCCGGTGATGGAGCACTTGAAGACTGTGGCCGGGTATTTTGGGAAGTAAGGGGCAGAAAATGGAAAGCAATAATCTGACGGAGGGGAGCGTAGGGAAAAACCTGATACGGTTTGCGCTCCCGTATCTTTTGGCCTGCTTTATGCAGACCTTTTACGGCATGGCGGATCTGTTTGTGGTAGGTCTGTACAATGGTTCCGGGACTACCACGGCGGTGGCGGTGGGCAGCCAGGTGATGCACATGCTCACGGTGATTATCGTGGGCTTTGCCATGGGAGCCACTGTGCGGATCGGCAGATATGTGGGAGCGGGGGACGAGCGTGGGGCGGCGAAGACGGTAGGCGCTTCCGTGGTGTTTTTTGCAGTGTTTGCGGCGGCGCTCACGATGGGGCTTCTGCTTTCTGTAAATTTAATAACCGATGTTATGCTTACTCCGGCGGAGGCGGTGGAGGAGACGAGGGTGTATCTTGGCATCTGCTTCGCGGGCGTGCCCTTTATTACAGCCTATAATGTGATAAGCAGCATTTTCCGGGGGGCGGGCGATTCCAAAAGGCCCATGTATTTTGTAGCTGTGGCCTGTGTGGTCAATATCGTGCTGGATTTCGCGCTGATCGGCGGGATGGGATTTGGCGCGGCCGGAGCCGCCCTGGGAACCGTTTGCGGACAGGCAGTGAGCGTGGCCTTTGCCCTGGGTATGCTGAAAAGACGTGACCTTGGATTTCGGGTGACAAGACGGGAGGTCAGGGCGGATCGTGAGAGCATTTCCCAGATTCTCAAGGTGGGCGCGCCCATTGCCTGCCAGGACGGGCTGATCCAGGTTGCTTTTATCGTGATTACGGTGATTGCAAACAGCAGAGGGCTGGTGGTTTCGGCGGCGGTGGGGATTGTGGAGAAGCTGATCGGGTTCCTGTTTCTGGTGCCCTCGGCTTTTCTCTCGGCGATTTCAGCGATCACGGCACAGAATATGGGAGCGCACAAGCCGGAGCGGGCCAGGGCGTCCCTCGGCTACGGCCTGGCCATCACGATGGGCTGGGGGGCGCTCTGTGCGCTTTACAGCCAGTTTCTGCCGCAGACGCTGGTGGGACTGTTCACGCGGGATGCGGCTGTGCTGGCGGCGGGATGCGCTTATCTGCGCGCTTACTCCTTTGACACGCTCTTTGCGGCGGTTCACTTCTGTTTCAGCGGGTATTTCTGCGGGGATCAGAAGGCGGGCATTTCCTTTTTACATAACATTACGGCGATTCTTCTCATCCGCATACCAGGCGCTTATCTGGCTGGGGTTTACTTCCCGGACAGCCTCTATCCGATGGGCTGGGCGGCGCCCCTTGGGTCCCTGCTCTCCGCGCTGATCTGTGTAGGATTTTACCTGTATTTCCGGCGCGGGCGTTCCCTGCATGAAGCGTGATGACTGTCTTTCTGGCTGCAGCGTTCACAGGGCGAAACAGATAATCTCTGCATGGCATGTTATGACTGGATTTCTTTACGCGGCGCCCACAGGGCGGAAACAGACATTTCCTGCATGCGGGTTATGGCCGAATTTCCTTTCTCAACGCCCACAGAGCGAAAAGGTTCGGGAGAGCCATGATTCCGTTGATCAGGTCGGTGCACTCCCACACGAGGTGCATGGGAATGATGGCGCCCAGATAAATCATTACAATATAGAGCAGCTTGTAGAGCGGGATACTGCGGCTTCCGCCGAGATATTCCGCAGCCTTTTCCCCGAAATAGGACCAGCCGATCAGGGTGGTCACAGCGAAGGCGCACAGGGAGATCGTGAGAAAGGCGTCCCCCACATAGGGCAGATGGGAAAAAGCGGCGGCGGTCAGATCCGTTTCGGCTGCCCCGGCGGTGGAGGCCGGGTCATAGAGCATGTTGCAGACCACCACAAGCCCGGTCAGCAGACACATCACTACCGTGTCCCAGAAAACGGCTGTCATGGAGACATAGGCCTGTATGCGGGGTTCTCTGGTGTGGGAAGCAGCGGCGGCGATGGCGGATGTGCCGATGCCGGCCTCGTTTGTGAAAAGCCCTCTGGCAATGCCGTAGCGCAGCGCCCGCTGTATGCCTGCTCCTGCCACGCCCCCGGCCAGACTGGCAAAGGAGAAAGCGTCCGTCAGAATCCAGACCACAGCGGTGAGCAGCTGGTGACGGTAGAGACACAGGAGAAGGACGCAGCCGAACAGGTACAGAAAAGTGATGGCGGGCACGGTGCGCTCGCAGAGACTGCCGATGCTTCGGATGCCGCCCAGAATGACCGCGCCTGTGATCACGGCAAGGGCGATGCCTACGGGGTGTGGGGAAATGCCAAAGCTTAAGGAGGCAGCCCTTGTGACGGAGTTTGCCTGGGTGGTGCACCCCACACCGAAGGCAGCGGTCAGTGTGCAGAGCGCATACAGACTGCCCAATTTTTTGTTATGTAAACCGTTTTTCAACACATACATAGGGCCGCCGACGTAGAGGCCGTCCTCCTTTTGCTGACGGTAGCGGACGCTCAGATAACATTCGCCATAGGCGGTGGCCATTCCGAGAATCCCGGTGATCCAGCACCAGAAGATGGCGCCGGGGCCGCCGAGAGCGATGGCGGTGGAGACGCCGATGATATTTCCCGTGCCGAGGGTGGCAGCCAGCGTGGTGGAAAGGGCGGAGAAGGGGGAGAGATTCCGGGTGGCCTTTAATGCGGTTATCTCATCCCCGGCAGAGGCAGATCCATTTCCGGCAGAAGCCGCTTCATCGGCAGAAAACAGGGAGAGCCGGATGGCGCGGAAAAGATTTCTCTGGGGAAAGCGCAGTCTGAAGGTGAAATAAATATGCGTACCCATAAGCAGGATAATGAGGGGGAGTCCCCACAAAAGATTGTTGATCTGTTCTAAGAGAGCCATAGAAAACACGTCCTAGCGTTGTTTAGCATATTGTATGTAAAAAGCCGGGGAAAAAGAACTGATATGGCGGAAGGCAGGAGGAGCATGGCAACGAAGAGAGACGGAAAGCAGGAAGAGCATGGAAACGGGAGAAAGGAAGGGTGAGAAGCAGATGACGGGTGAGGAGAGGACGAAGGCTTATGCATGGGCGCGCGGGCTCTGCTATTATGCGGGAAAGGACGAGGCGTTTCTGGAACGGTTTTTCGAGATGCTGACGGCTTCCGAGGGGGTGTCCGGGGAGTTTCTGTACTATCTGGAGCATCACAATTTTCTCTGCAGGTATCAGGTGGCGGGCTACAGTCTGATCGATATTATGGTGTGGCAGATGGATCACTTCAAGGCGCAGCTAGACCGTGACCGGGAGGGCATGAAAAGCAACGGGGATCAGATGCTTCTGGAGGCTTTTCATACCATGCTTCTCATGGAGCGCGATCCGCAATATTATGTAAACTTGATGCAGACCGAGACCGGGACCGACTATGTAGGAAAGTATCTTTGAGATAACCGGGGCGGCAGGCATTTCCACGTTTTTACGGACGCTGACTGTATGGTATAGAGGAGGAATAGCACAATATGATCAAAGAAAACATCAGGATAAACCGCATCATCGTACATATTCTGGATCCCACCATCGGGATGCCGGTGCTCTCCGATGCGGAGCTGGAGTTCGGCTCTGAGGTGGCAGATTTTGCCCGGGAGCATATCGGGAAAATCTGCGCCGGAGATGAGGCGAAGGAGTGCCGTTTTTATGAGCGGGAGTCGGAGGTGTGCAAGCTGCTGACGGGGTATGAGGATGAGAATTTTGTCGGCATCAGCCAGGAGATTGCGGGCCTTTTGTACGAGATCATGAGCGGCAATATCGACATACCGCCGGCTGATCTGATGGTGGTGCGGTTCCGGGAGGGCGAGGAGGATTACCTGGCGCTTCTCAAGATGAACTACAAGACCCTCTACACCCACAGAACCATGCCCCTTTCGGAGGGGGAGGGGAACAGCAACGAGCTGATCAGGCACAAATCCATTCTGCCGTCCCAGACCCAGCGGCTGACGGAGGCGGCGGTTATCAGGCTCTCGGATCTCTCTGTGCAGGTGGTGGAGAAGAAGTACGAGGTGAACGGGGAGAAAACGGACTATTTTTCTTTCCTTTTCCTAAAGTGCAGCTCCCATCTATCCCATAAATCCAAGCTGTCCCTTGTGGGACGCGCCGTGGAGAGCGTGCAGAAGGAGGGCTTTGCGGAAAGCGAGCGTTTTGAGAAGCAGATGCGCGCCAAGAGCATCATACAGGAGGAGATGGAGGAAAAGGGCGGCTTTGTGGTGGAGGAGATCGCGGAGAAGATATTTGAGGGTGAGCCGGAATTAAGAACGGCTTTTCAGGATAAAATGGAAAAGTACAACATGGTGAAGGAGACCATTGAGCCGCAGAGTGAAAACACGATGCGGAAGTTCCAGAGCCAGCACCTTTTTACGGACACGGGCATCGAGATCAAAATACCGATGGAGCAGTACAAAAATCCAAAATGCGTGGAGTTTATCACTAATCCCGATGGAACGGTCAGTGTATTGATTAAGAATATCGAACATTTGGAAGCTAAAATATAGATTGAGGTTACACTCGACGGCAGACGGGAAGTTTTCGGAGTATAAGGAATGGGAACCATTTTGGATTATTTGAGAGAATATGGGGATTACAGTCTGGAGGAGAAGCCTTTTAGCGATGTGGACAGTCTGGTGATCAGCCAGCTTGCCTATCTGAAATTTGACGGGATCGTGCCGGGACCTGAGGAGAAACGTCCCCCGGTGAGCCTGCAGGAGATTGCCGCCCATGCGGACTATGACCATCTTTATGCGGATGAACGTTACCGCAGGGACAATACGGCGCTCTTTATGGGGGCTTTGAACGGCAGGCGCTTCGGAAACCTGCACCTCTGGAATTATGTAAACCTTATAGAGCCGGAGCGGGAGAGTCAGTTTTCCGCTGTGGTGTGCGGCTTTTCCGGGGGACTGACTTATGTGGTGTTCCGGGGGACGGATGAGAATATGGTGGGCTGGAAGGAGGATCTGAATCTGGCCTTCTCGGAGCCGGTGCCCGGACAGCTTCGCAGTGTGCCCTATCTGGAGCAGGCGGCGCGGACGATTGAGGGCGGCTTTTTTGTGGGCGGTCACTCCAAGGGCGGGAATCTGGCTGTCTATGCGGCCATGTACTGTGAACCGGCGGTGCGGGAGCGGATAGAAAGAATTTATGACCATGACGGGCCGGGCTTCCGGCCGGAGGTCAGGCAGCAGGGGGCATGGCAGGAGATCGAGGGGCGGATCCATAAGACCGTGCCGCGCTCTTCGATGGTAGGGATGCTATTGTACGCCGACATTGCATACCGGGTGGTGGAGAGCAAAACCATTGGACTTGCCCAGCACAATCCGTATACCTGGCTTGTGAAAAACGGCGATTTCCGCATGGCGGATGAGATCCGGCCGGGGCGCAGGTTTGTGGATCAGACGCTCAACGAATGGATTTTGTCACTGGATCAGGAGCAGATGCACATTTTTGTAGATACGCTGTACGGGGTGGTGCAGGCATCGGAAACGGACAATCTGATTGATTTTACGGCGCACTGGGTGCAGAATGTTCAGAAGATCGGCAGGGCCATAAGCGAGGTGGACGAGGAGACGGCCAAGGTGGTGATGCAGATTATGCGCGCCCTGTTTGAGACGGTTTCCCGCCATGCAAAGGAGCAGGCGCATCCGGAAAGGAGGCTGAAACATCAGCGGAGCGATAAGAAGTAGGAAAAGAGCGACTCTCCCCCGGCATCCGGAAGACGTTCCGGGTGCCATTGTACCGCGAGAACCGGCAGGGTTGTGTGGGCCAGCCCTTCGATCACGTTATCCCCGGCGCGGCAGACCGGGACAAGCCCTTCCCCTATGCGGTTTACGGCCTGATGATGGGCGGAGTTTACCTTGATGCTGCTTCCGTAGAGCTGGTAAAAGAAATCACGCCGGCCAAGGCTGCCGTGAAAGACATAGTGAAACTGATCGCGTCCGATCCATCTGTGGATTTCTGCGGTGTCGATATGCTGTGTGATGTCGCCGCCAAAATGGATGTTGATGAGCTGAAGCCCTTTGCAGATACCGAGCACGGGCTTTTTTTGTGCCGTAAACCGGGAAAGGATGTCAAACTGCAGGATATCCAGTTCCGTATCGACGCTGTGGGAGCCGTGGTCAGTCTGGCCGAAAAAGGCGGGCGTGATGTCACCGCCGCCCGGGAGAAGCAGGTGGGTGGCGGCGTCCGTCTGGCCGGCATCCAGACTGACGAGAAAGGGAACGTTCAGTTTCATCAGGGCGTTTTTATAGTTTTGGGTGTCCTCGGGGCGGCCGGCGATCAGTACGGTGGGATCGGGCATGACGGGGTTCCTTCTTTCGGGGGAGTTACTTTATTTTATGCAGGCGCTATGACGTGGTGTCCGGTCCACGCTCATCCGTAAAACACATTTGTGCGGGATTCAGATGCGGGGCGTTTTTTCTCATTGCCACCCGAAAATAATAGTTGCTTTCTTTACAAAAACCCGCTATAATTTTAGATACTATTAAAATAATTTATATAAATAAAAAATGGCTTTTGGGGAGAAGCCGGAAATGGGGGATAGGATGAGCGAATTACTTTACAACAAACCGTGGATATTACAGCGGGCGGATCCTTATGTGTACAGGCATACGGACGGCAGTTATTACTTTACGGCTTCCGTGCCGGCTTACGATGGAATCGTGCTGCGCAGATCCGATACGCTTGCGGGGCTGGCGGACGCCCCGGAGACGGAAGTCTGGCACAGGCATGAGTCGGGGATTATGAGCTGTCATATCTGGGCGCCGGAACTTCACTATATTGACGGCGCATGGTACATTTACTATGCTGGCGGAGACAAGGACGATGTCTGGCAGATCAGACCTTATGTGCTGGAGTGTAAGGACGAGGATCCCATAACCGGCACATGGACGGAAAAAGGCAAGATGGGGAGAGCGGACGACGATGTTTTTTCCTTCGAGGCGTTTTCTCTGGACGGCACGGTGTTTGAGAATAAGGGAAGATGGTTTTATATCTGGGCGGAAAAAGTGGGAGTCGGGAAGCAGATTTCCAACCTTTATATCGGAGAACTGGAGACGCCCTACAAGTTAAAGACCGTGCAGGTGCTTCTGACCACCCCGGATTACGACTGGGAGCGGGTGGGCTTCTGGGTGAATGAGGGACCGGCCGTTTTGAAGCGTAACGGAAAGATTTTTGTCACCTATTCGGCTTCGGAGACGGGCATCGCTTACTGCATGGGAATGCTTACGGCGGACGAGGATGCGGATCTTCTGGATCCCCTGTCCTGGAAAAAGGAGCGTTACCCGGTGCTGCAGTCTGACGAGACGCTTGGCGTTTACGGGCCGGGACACAACAGCTTTACCGTGGACGAGGAAGGCAATGATATTATGGTGTATCATGCCCGGACGGAGACGGAGATCGTCGGGGATCCTCTCTACAACCCGAACCGTCATGCAATGCTGATGAAATTTGGCTGGGAGAATGGCCGGCCGGTATTCAAATTTTAACAACGTAAATTAATTTATTAAAAGGTGAATTCTACATGGATATCGTGTGAAAGGAATCGCGCAAAAATCATATGAATTTTAGGAGGAAAACAGGGTATGGCAAAATTGTTCATTAATGAGAAGAACAAAAAGGGGCACATCAGCCCGGAGATCTACGGGCATTTTTCGGAGCATCTGGGCAGATGTATCTATGAGGGGCTGTATGTGGGAGAGGATTCCGATATCCCTAACGTGAACGGCATGCGAAAGGACGTGGTGGACGCGCTTAAGGAAATGCAGATCCCGGTGCTGCGCTGGCCGGGAGGCTGCTTTGCGGACGAGTACCACTGGAAGGACGGCATTGGCCCGAAGGAGAATCGCAAGAAGATGATCAACACCCACTGGGGCGGCGTGGTGGAGGACAACAGCTTCGGCACCCACGAATTTTTTGAACTCTGCGACCAGCTTGGCTGTAAGACCTATGTGAATGGAAACGTGGGCAGCGGCACGGTACAGGAGATGAGCGAGTGGGTGGAGTACATTACCTTTGACGGTGTCTCCCCGATGGCGGATCTGCGCAAGGAGAACGGCCGCGAGAAGCCGTGGAAAATTGATTATTTCGGCGTTGGCAATGAGAACTGGGGCTGCGGTGGAAGCATGACCCCGGAGTACTACGCGAACCTGTACAGAAGATACCAGACTTATGTGCGTCACTACGACAATGCGGCGCCCATCAAGAAGATCTGCGGCGGCCCTAACGTGGCGGATTATTTCTGGACGGAGGGCGTGCTTAAGACCTGTTTTGCACCGCCCCAGCCAGGCAACATTCCAAACGGCTACATGGACGGCCTGTCGCTCCATTATTATGTGCATCCGGGCGGATGGGAGAACAAGGGCAGCGCCACAGAATTCGACGATGCGGTGTGGTACGCGACGATGGCGAAAGCGCTTTACATGGAGGAACTGATAGAGCGGCACGGCGCCATCATGGATCAGTATGATCCCGAGAAGAAGATCGGTATGATCGTGGATGAGTGGGGCTGCTGGTTTGATGTGGAGCCGGGCACGAACCCGGGATTCCTCTATCAGCAGAATACCATGCGCGACGCGCTGGTGGCGGCCGTGACCATGAATATTTTCAACAAGCACTGTGACAGGGTGAAGATGGCCTGCATCGCGCAGATGGTCAATGTGCTGCAGTCTGTGATACTGACGGAGGGGCCGAAGATGATTCTCACGCCCACCTACCACATTTTCCACATGTATAAGCATCATCAGGACGCGGAGCTTGTGGAGAGCTGTGTCGAAGGAAATAAGACGGTCGGCGTGGACGAGGCGTGTCAGGTGCCGTTCCTCGATGAGTCTGTCTCTGTGGATAAGGACGGCTGCGTGAATGTAACGCTGGCCAATCTCTCCGTGGATGAGGACGCGCCTGTGGAAATGTCCTTTATGGAACTTGTGCCGAAGGAGATTACTGCAGCCATTCTGCGAGGGGAGATGCATGCCCACAACACCTTTGATGAGCCGGAGAAGGTGAAGGAGGAAGCGTTTGACGCCTATGAGGTGAAGGACGGGAAGATAAGCTTTACCGCGCCTGCGGGCAGTGTAATCAGTTTCCGCATCCGCTGACCGAAGCGAAAGAATAATGGAAGAGAGGGCGTGGTTGCGGCTGTGCCCTTTTTTCTTTCTTAAAAATGGTATGACCGGGCAGGAGGATGCGGATATGGAGATCGAAAACAGACGGATCTGCAGAAAATGTCTCACAAGGGACATGGATCAGGCAGCATATTTTCAAAATCTGCACGATTACATAGCCGGTCTGGATGAAGAGTTAAAGGTTGAGGAGCCGCT
This sequence comes from Lachnospiraceae bacterium, assembly GCA_910575775.1. GTDB lineage: Bacteria > Bacillota > Clostridia > Lachnospirales > Lachnospiraceae > UBA3282. The sequence continues at coordinate 71,262 of CAJTEY010000013.1, forward strand.
TTATGAGAAGCGGCTCTCATTCTGTAAGGAATGTGACCTGCTTCTGGACGGCATGTGCAGGGCGTGCGGGTGCTTTGTGGAACTGCGGGCGGCGATAAAGAAAAACAGCTGTCCCTATGAGAAATGGGGCGTTTTTTTGGAAGATAGTTAAATGAATAAATTTATGTAAAATTAAATATTTCAAAAAAAACTAAAATAATTCAAAAAGCTATTGACGTACCTTCCTTACTATTGTACAATATGAACATAAGATAACCGCAAAAAAAAAAAAATGTACAGGTTGCTTAATTTTTGAAAAATCAGAAAGAAGCTAATGTCATGTTTGGGAGTGGAAATCGCATATATTTTTACTTAAAATATAGCAAAACTCCTAAAGTATTTTAGACAGAATATCGAGCGGTTGTCTGACAGTATATTCTATAAAAGGAGGAAGAAAGATGAAAAAGAAAGTATTGGCTACTTTGTTGACTGCGGCGATGCTCGCTACAACACTGGTAGGATGTGGCGGTGGAGATGCAGGTTCTGCTCCCGCAGCAGATGACGGTGCAGCGGCTGAGGCTCCTGCGGCGGATGGTGGTTCCGACGATGCGGCAGCAGATGACGGCGCGGCTGAGGAAGCTCCCGCAGACGATGCGGCAGCAGAGGAGGAAGAGATTCCGACCGCTACCTTTGGTGATCCCAATGGTACACACATGGAGATGTGGACATTCGTGGAGATCCACGGACAGCACTACGGCAACATGGTTGAGAAATGGAATGAGCAGAATCCCGACAGAACAATCGAGATCACCTGCACTACATATCCTTACGCAGACATGCATACAAAGCTTTTAACTTCCCTGAACGCAGGTACAGGCGCGCCTGATATCTGTGACGTGGAGATCGGTCAGTTCCCGAATGTGGTAGCAGGTCTTGACACATGGCTTGTTCCCCAGAACGACACCGCTGCTCCTTACTTAGACACTATGGTTCAGGCCAGAATGGATGTCTACTCCGGATCTGACGGAAACTATTACGGTATTCCTTATCATGTAGGCGCTACCGTAATGTACTATAACGTAGCGGCTATGGCAGAGGCTATGGGCATTTCCAATGATGATGTAATCGCTAAGATCGACGCTGTTGTGACATGGGATGACTATGCAGCTCTCGGTCAGGAATATGTGGATGCGATTGCTGCAGAGGGCAAGCACTGGACTTCCGTTGATACCGCAGGCTGTGACTGGCAGTGGATCGCTATGGCTGAGTACGGTGAGGACTGGACCGGCGGTATGGGCGGCACGGCAGACGTACAGCTCGAGTCCATCAAGAAGATGTGCACGATGGAGCAGGAGTGGGTTAACAACGGTCTTGCAATGGTATCCCCTGACGGACACGTTGACTTAGAGGCTGGCTTCCAGAACATTCTTGATCACAACATCGTATCTTTCCCGAAGGCGATGTGGTACATGAGCCGTTTCACCAACTACATGCCTGAGGAGAAGGGAAACTGGTACATTGCTAAGTGTCCTGTATTCGAGGCAGGCCAGAAGTGCTCCGTAGGTATTGGCGGTACAGGTACTGTTGTGACGCAGCAGGCAGGCGATCCGGCGCTGGCTTCCGAGTTCCTCTGCTGGGCTAAGATGTCCGAGGAAGGTGAGCAGCTGATCTGGGATAACCTTGGTTTCGACGTATGTAACACCGTTCTTTGGAACGACGACGCATTCGCACATGACGACAACAACCAGTACAACCAGTTCTTTATCAACTATCCTTACGATGTACTCTACAGCATCAAGGACGATATCGGAACGGTTTACACCACTACCATCAGTCCGACCATCAATGAGCAGATGTGTAACGTAACGCTGAACGACATTCTCGAGAACGGCATGGATGTAGAAGAGGCGCTGCAGGCAGCTCAGGATGTGGTTGATCTCGAACAGTAACCGTAGTAAATTCCTTCGGAATTAACTACCGAGCAAAGCTCGATCGCGGGTTTCGCTCACGCGAACCTCGGTGCAGGCTGAATTAAATAGAGGGGATTGTGAATGCAATCCCCTCTTTGCTTTCAGATGGGTGTTATTGTAAACAGATTTTATGTATGGGTAAGGTAAGGAGTGTGTGCGTATGAATAAATTTAAAAAGTTTTTCTATTCGCAGAAGGCGGCGCCCTATGTGTTTGTGCTTCCTTTTATTATCAGTTTTCTTTTGTTCTGGATTTATCCGTTATGCAGTACAATTACTATGAGCTTTCAGGATATCAAACCTACCGGCACGGAATGGGTGGGGATGAAAAACTTTGCGAAGCTTTTGAAAGACGGCATTTTCCACACGGCTATTAAAAACAGTTTTCAATATATGATTCTGACACTGGTTCTGCTGATCCCGTTCCCGATGCTCTGGGCGGTATTGATGGATTCCAGGCTGGTGAAGGCGAAAGGCTTCTGGAAAGCCTGCCTGTATGTACCGGCTCTTACTTCTGTAGTTATCTCCGGTACTTTGTTTCGACTGATGTTCTCCGAGTATCCGACCGGTCAGATGAATGTGATCACGACGGCTCTCGGACTTGGCACTTTTAAATGGCTGAAAGTAAAGGCAACCGGCCTCGGCGCTCTTTTGCTCGTGGCATGCTGGAGATGGACCGGCGTAAATATGCTCTATTTTATTTCAGGTTTGAAAGCGATAGATACCGCTATGTATGAGGCGGCCGATATTGACGGCGCGACTGCATGGCAGAAATTCAGATATGTTACCATTCCTCTTTTGAAACCGACCACCGTTTACGTGCTGACGATCAGCGTGTACGCAGGTCTGGCAATGTTCATGGAATCCTACATGCTGTGGGCAGGTCCCGATTCACCGAACAACATCGGTCTGACTATCGTCGGATATCTGTACAAGCGCGGCATTACCAAGAACCAGCTCGGATACGGCAGCGCGGTAGGTATCGTCCTGCTTGTGATCGCACTGGCTATCAATATCGTACAGCTTGTTGTAAATGGCACATTAGGGAAGGAGGAAGACTGATATGGCAGAAACAACCTCTGTAAAAGGCAAAGAAACCGGGGGAATGAAAGCCAAGAGAAATATTTTAACCGTGTTTTCTACGGCGTTGTTTGCGGTGCTTTCTTTCCTGATTGTGTATCCGCTGTTTGCCGGATTGATTGCATCCTTCCGGCCCGGCACGGAGCTGATCCGCCGGGGCTTAAGTATCAACCTGGATTTCAGCACCATGACACTTAATAACTACACTTATCTGTTTGGCAATAACGTGGACGGTCACAAGTACTTTATGTGGTACAAGAACAGTCTGATACTGATGCTTGTCACGGTATTCCTGACACTGCTTGTCTGCTATATCGTGGCCTATGGTCTGACTATGTATAATTACCCGCTGAAGAACTTCCTGTTCTTCCTTGTCATTGCAACCATGATGGTTCCTTTCGAGATTCTGATTCTCCCGCTCTACAAGGAGATGATTAACCTGAAACTGGTTGACACGATCTGGGGCGTAATGCTGCCGGGACTGTGCGGCGCATCCACGATCTTCTTCTTCAGGCAGTATATGACAGGACTGCCAAAGGATCTTCTGGACGCCGGCCGTATCGACGGCGCTACCGAGTACGGCATCTGCTTTAAGATTATGATGCCGATCACAAAACCGGCGTTTGCGGCTATGGCGATTCTGTGTGCGATGGGCTCATGGAATAACGTACTTTGGCCGATGCTTGTATACAGAAGTCCGGAGAAGTTTACGCTTCCGATTGGTTTGAACACCCTGCTTACACCCTACGGAAACAACTATGATGTGCTGATTGCAGGTTCCATGTTTGGTATCCTCCCGGTATTTATCATCTTCCTCTGTTTCCAGAGATACTTCATCGAGGGTATGACGGCCGGAGCGGTCAAAGGCTAGGGATCATTCTTTTGGGCATACACTCCATTGCCAGAAGCTGCTGTGAAACCGTTTAACGGTTGAAACAGCAGCTTCTTATGTGACGAGGGGGATCTATGAATTGCTTATTTGACGGCCTGATTGATCAGGCAAAAGGTGAAAAGAATACAGACTATCTGACTGGCACGATCAACAGGAGAGGGCTCCATGAGATCTGGAATATGCTGCCTGCGGGTGCGCATGTCCATTGTCTCTACATGGACATTGACAATTTTAAGCTTGTCAATGACGTGTACGGCCATGCGAAGGGCGATGAACTTCTGTTGTTTGTGAGCGGGCTTCTTCAGGAGGTGTTTCCGGGACAGCTTGTCGTGCGGCTGGGCGGGGATGAGTTTGTAGTGATCTGCGATGCCGCCGTGTGTGTGGAGGAGCCGGAAGAGCAGTTTGCCCTGCTGCAGCACAGACTGAGAGAGAATTTTGATGAATCATTACGGGAAGTGCTTTCTTTCAGCATTGGTTTCGTTGCCGGATGCAGCGTTTCCGAAAATCTGTCCGTGATTCTGGATCAGGGCGACGAAGCGATGTATTATGTCAAGAAAAACGGTAAGGGAAGTTATGTAAACTATGAAGTGATAAGGGAACAGCTCGCGGAACAGAAAGCGATGAAGGACAGGACGCTTACATCGTTTCGGGAGGAGGAGTTTGAGCTTCGTTTTCAGCCGATGATCTATCTGCAAAACTCTGATGTCTACGCGGCGAAAGCGGTGTTGTACTGGCATTTTCCGGGGAAGGGCGTTCTGGAGGAAGAAACCTTCATTCCCGTGCTGGAGCAGTACGGTGTGATTACCAGACTGGATAAGATGATGTTTGAACAGATCTGCCGTTGGAAACAGAGATGGCAGGACACGGTTTTTAAAGAGCTACAGATTTATATCCGTATCTCCGCCAGAACGATTTTGCAGGCGGACGGCATGGAGCATATCAAAACATGTCTGGAAACCTATCAGGTCAGGCCGGAGGATATCAAGATCTGCATCGAGGAGGAGAGTTTTCTCGGGAGGGGAGAGAAGATTGTCTGTGCGGTGGAAGCGCTGTCTGAGATGGGATTTGAGATTGCCATTGAAAATTTTGGATCCGCCTCTTCCTTTAAGGTGCTGCAGCAGGTTCCGGCGAACATTCTGAAGCTGGATCCCAGACTGCTGCAGGCGGATAAGGGGAATGACAGACGTCCCCTCCTGTTGTTCCGCAATCTCATAGGACTTGGCCGGGATCTGCAGTTTATGATCGTAGCGCAGGGGATTGCAAGCACAGTCCAGGCGGGAGCGCTGGCCAATTACGGCGCGCAGCTCGGGCTGGGAGATTTTTATGGAGAACCGCAGCCGCCGGAGCGCTTTTTTGAGATGTACCGTGACCGCTATTTCTTTGTCAGCAATCGGATTCCAACAGTGTACTCCTTCGACCATCATCTGAAGGATGCGGAGGGAAAGAACGAGGGAAAAATCCTGGGAGAGGGGATTACATACGACACTGGGGTGGTGGAAGGCCAGATGGCTCTTTCCTTCCCGGGAGGCAAGGTGGGTGAAAACATAGTCGTCCTGCCGAAATCTGTCATGTACAGCGAGAGCTACACGATCTGTCTGTGGGTCAACACAGCGGAAATGCAGTCCTGGACAAGTGTGATTTATATCACATATCTTGACGGATTCTTAAGTCTGGTGCCTTCTGACGCGATCTGCAGCTGTGTGTTCCGCATGAAGGACGACAGGGAAGTGAATGAGTGGTTTGATATATTCGGCAGACATGCGGTGCCGGGAGAGTGGGCGTATATGTGCGTCTCCTGCGATGTGATTACAGGTCTGGTCAGACTGTATTTTAACGGCATGCTGATTGGCAGCAAGGACCGGGCGCCCAATCTGAAGGTGCCGGAACAGATCATCCTGGGAGGGGACGAATATCAGAAATCCTTCCACGGTAAGGTGGCGGGATTGGAGATTTATCACTGCGTGCTGCCCGAGGCGGAGATTGAGCGGAAATTCCGGGCCTTTCAGAGCGATCCCACGTTTCTGGGTACAAAAGGGAAAAAATAAAGAAACTCTCCTGCGAAGGGAGAGTTTCTTAGCGGAATAACAAGAAATGGAGACTGTGTAAACCATTTAAGGAGAATGCGAAGCATTCTCTGAATCATCGCTGAAAGGCGATGATTTTTTATCCGGCGTTGTAATCGTTGATGATGGGAGGAATCTGTGCCATCATATTGTCGATATCCTCGTACATGGCGCTCTTTGTCGTCCCCATGCTGCTGACACGGTTGATATGCCGCATAACCGTCTCGTACTGTTTTTTCATTTTATCAAAGAAGCTGCTCAGTGTCTGGAGCTTGTTCTTGGAATCGTCGATGACCTGAGAGATCTCTGTCTGCACGGATTCTGCGCCGTCCGCCGCCTGTGTGATCTGGGCGAACATGGCGTAGGTCTCATCCACTTTCGTGAGGCTTTCTTCCAGCGCGTGATGGGAGGTCTGAATGCTGGCATTCAGCTTTTCGGTGCCCGCTTCCACGTCGCCCACGCTGGAGTCCACCATTGCCACAAGATTTTTAATTTCCTCGGACAGACTCTTGATTTCGCCGGCCACGGTGGCAAAGCCTTTACCCTGTTCACCGGCCCTGGCTGCCTCGATGGAAGCGTTCAGGGAGAGGATGTTTGTCTGATCCGCGATGGATACAATCCGCCCCATGCATTTTCTGATTTCATTTAAAGACAACTGGAAGGTATCGAAGGTGCTCTGCATTTCATCGAAATGGCTGGCCATCTGCAGAGAACTGTTTTTCAGCGTCTCCACTTCGCCCTGTACCTGGTTTACGGACTCGAAAATATTGTCTTTCACCAACGCAAACTGGCCGGATACGGTATTGATGCTGGAGAAAGTCTGCTCGAAGTCCAGCAGGGAACCTCTCAGGTCTTCTGAATCCTGCAGCACTGTGCCGAAGGAGCGGCGAACCATGCTCAGCTCATGCAGGGAGTCCACTTCGCTCTGAATCAGGGCGTTGCGGTAGTCCTGAAGGCTTTCTACAACATATACGATCGGATCCAGGGTCTTTTCTTCCCTCTGGGTATTTTTTCGGAATTTCATCTTCGCACCTCCCTTACTCAAATACAACACAGGTCATGGACTGGTTGACAAAACGGTTGTTATAATGTTCTCCATATCCGACCAGACCGGCATGCTGTCCAAGGGTGCTCATGTCCATCAGATATTCCTTCATATAATTGTTGTCGGTAAAGAGCAGGTATCGGAACAGGCAGTTTACGGAGAACACCGCAGAAATTTTCGGGAAATCGTTTTTGATTGTCTGGATGGTGTCCCGGACGATCTGTCTGTAGTCGCCAAGCTCCAGGAGGATCAGCACATCGGAGTCGTTTACCTGTCTGAAACATGTCAGGGAATTGCCGCTGACTTCCTTGATTGAGATGATACAGGTGTCGTTTCCGTTGATTTTTCCAAAAGGATTCTTGAAGGTCTGGGTGGAAATCTGCTCCTCCGTCACATGAAGGATGTTCTGATATACCTGTTTGGCAGATTTCCCGTTTAACTGACCGAGCCGGTAGTTAGCCTTGTCCGTTCCCGAAGCGACAAAACGGTAATTGCCGAGCTGATGGTAAATATTTTCCTTGTATGCCTTTACCTTGCCGTTCAGGTTTTTGATCAGCGCATAAGCCACGGCGTCTTCATATACTTTTCCGTTTGCGGAAATCTTCCCGCCGTCGCCTGTTCCGCCGACCAGAGAAATGTTGCTACGCTGTAACGCGCTGTAGATGGTAGTCAGTACGCAGGCATCGTTTCCCGAACAGAAATCAATGCACACCGTATCCCGGCCGGAACTCTTAATGCTATGTATGTCTTTCTGCAGCCGTCCGATGTATTTTACAGGCATGACTGACACATGCTCCAGCACGTTTGCAACGGCGTTTATGCCGTCATAATAGGCGACCACGCCCACACCTTTCTCAACGACCCGGACGTCGTAGCTCATGCCGATACAGCCGATGCTGGGGACACCGGGGAAAAGGGATTCTAATTTTTTAACATGGTCTTCAAACTGTTCGTTGTTGGACATAAGCATAATCAACTGAGGGGCTTTCAGACCACGAACCGCCTCCTCCAGATTGCCGCTCTGGCTCATACCAAAAAACTGTCTCAAAGTGTTGACCTCGCTTCCTAATGTATTTTTCTTTATGCCGTACTGGTAAAATTATACTTGATGCCAAGACAGTACGTCAACGTTTTTTCGCTAAATCATCGGTCTGTTTTCATTGCGCCATTGTCTTGGCGGAATTCCGTACACATTTTTGAATGCCCGGGAGAAATGAAGCTGGTTCGGATAGCCCACTGCATTCCCGATATCAGCCACGGACAGCTCCGTCAGTTTTAGGAGTTCGGTGGCCTTTGTCATACGGTAGGAGATCAGAAATGTCTGGGGGGATTTCCCGGTGCACTCATGGAATATTTTCCCGAAGTAGCTTCGGTTCAGCCCACAGGCGGCGGCGATATCTTCCACAGAGATGTCGTTTTGGAAGTTCTGCTCGATATAGGAGAAAGCTTCCTTAATATAGAAGTCACGCAGACGGTTCCCTTTTCCGATCTGTGTGGAGGTGGAAGCCCGGACAAAGCTGTCTATAAACAGATAGAGGTGCCCGATCAGATGAAAAGGGGATTCTTCCTTATGGTTTATTATGTACAGAATTTCATTTTTCATGGTTTCCGCAACGTCTTTGTAGCGCGCACGGTAGACCGGCTGATCGGGAGTGAGACCCGCTAGGTTTACCGTCTCCTTGGCGCGCAGGCCGTCAAATTCAATCCATGCATATTCCCAGGGGATGTCATAATCAGCGATGTACATGCATACCTGATTAGGGAAGATCATAAAGCCCTGCCCGCTCTTGACCTGGTAGCGGATGGATTCGCCGTGGGAATTTTCGGCAAACAGAGTGCCGGTACCGGAGAGACAATAGTGGAACAGATAGTGATTTCTGGCCGCCGGTCCAAAAGAATGGGAGGGTGCGCACTGTTCCCACCCAAACTGATACAACCCAAGATCCACAAAATTTTCACTGGGAAATACGGAAAAGATAACTTCGCTCATGGATAGCCTCCGTTTCAGAAATCAGGTCTATACGGAGAATGCCAAAATGCGTGGTCATTTCAATGTATCGGCAGAAAAACTGCATAAAGGTATAAAACTAACAAAATGGCGGCATTTTTGATAGCATTATGGCATGTTACAATGAATAAAACGAATCAACTCAGATCTGCTTTAGACACATTATATTCCAAAAAGGAAGGAGAAGGGCAATGAAGAGAAAGGGAATAAGGAGTCTGGCACTGACAGTATGCCTTACTTCGCTGGCGCCGGCCGTTTGGGGATGCGGAAGTACCTCGGACGGAAAGATTGAAGTTGAGATTGTGCAGTATAAGCCGGAGGCGGCAAATTATTTTAAGACGGTGGAGGATGCGTTCAACGCCTCCCATGACGACATCCACCTGACCATCAGCTCGCCTAACGATGCGATGGCGATTCTGAAAACAAGGTTTATCAGGGAGGATTATCCGGACATCATAGGGATCGGCGGGGACATCAACTATTCTTACTTCGTGGATGCCGACATACTGGCGGACATCTCCGGCTATGAGGGGATGCAGGACGTCAACGAAGGCTATCTGGAGATCGCGGAAGCGCTGGAGCTTGTTCCTACAGAAGGCACTTACATTCTGCCTTATGCGGCCAACGCGGCAGGCATTCTCTACAACAGGGAGATGTTTGAGGAGCACGGCTGGCAGATCCCGGAAACCTGGGATGAAATGCTTGCGCTGTGCGATGAAATTTCAGCGGAAGGGATCCTGCCTTTCTACTTTGGCTTTAAGGATATCTGGACCTGTCTGGCTCCCTGGAATGCGATGGCGGTGGAGCTTGCTCCGGCGGATACGACCAAGCAGGTGAACAAGGGACAGACAACTTTTACGAAAGAGTACGGCGAGCTTGCGGAAAAATATATGGCGCTTCTGCCTTACGGACCGGATGACCCGTTTGCCTACAACTATAATGACGCCTGCACGGCCTTTGCCAGAGGGGAATCCGCCATGTATCCCATCGGAAGCTACGCGGCGCCCCAGATCCTGTCGGTGAACCCGGATCTGAAGATAGACTCTTTCGTTATGCCGGCCAGCGACGAAAAGGAGAGCCGGACATTGAATTCGGGAATTGACCTTGGATTCTGTGTGACGGAGGCGTGCGAGAACAAAGAGGCTGCCTACGAGGTGTTAAACTTCCTCTACGAGGATGATACCCTGCAGAAGTATATTGACGCGCAGACATCTGTTCCGTGTAAAAAGGGAAGCTTTACATTACCTGTCATACTGGACGGTATGTCGGAGTTTATCGCAAGCGGCAACATGACGGACTACCAGGATCACTATTATCCGTCCGAAATGTCGGTGGATGCACTCCTGCAGACATTCCTCATCGAACAGGACAAGGATGCGTTCCTGAAGAACTTTGATACAAGCTGGCAGAGATATAACAGGGACATCATCCGCATGGTACAGGACTATGAAGCCGCGCACGGAAGCGCAGAGTAGGAAGGGGGTAAAAGTGATGACGAAACATGAAAATGAGAGAAAGAGAACGTTTTTACTGATTACAATACCGATTCTGGCGCTGTTTATCTGCTTTAACACGATTCCGCTGATTCGCGGCGCCATGTACAGCTTCACCAATTCCAGAGGATTTGGAAGCCATGACTGGGTGGGGCTTCGCAACTATATTGATCTGTTTTCGGATGCGCGGGTAGGCAAATCTTATCTGTTTACGATCAAGCTGGCGATTGTGACAACGATCGTGGTAAATGTGCTCAGCCTGATACTGGCGCTTGGACTCAACAGCAAGATCAGGGCAAAGGGATTTTTCCGAGGCGCGTATTTCCTTCCGAACATACTGGGAGCATTGGTAGTAGGTTATATTTTTAACTATTTCTTTACTTATATCGTTCCGGCTCTGGCGGACATGACAGGCATGCAGGGGCTGAGTTCCAGTATTCTGTCAAGTCCGGACAAAGCGTGGATCGGCGTTATGATTGTCTGCGCATGGCAGGCGATCGCAATGAACACAATCATTTATATATCGGGCTTACAGACGGTGCCGGAAGATGTTTACGAGGCGGGCGGCTTAGACGGCGCAACCGGCTGGAAGCAGTTTAAGCACCTGACATTTCCGCTGATTATTCCGTTTTTCTCCATCAATATGGTATTGTGCGTGAAAAACTTCCTGATGGTGTTCGACCAGATCATCGCCCTGACAAAAGGCGGACCGGCGCAGAGTACGGAATCCATTTCCTATCTGATCTACAATAACGGTATGTCGGGCGGACAGTTCGGTTTCCAGAGCGCGAACGCGGTTGTATTCTTTATTGTCATTGTAGTGATCTCTGTTGCGCAGATGAAATTTTCCAGTTCAAAGGAGGAGCAGTTATGAAGCAAACATCGACAGTCGGAAAATCAAACAAAACCGTTTTGGTGCTGCTTATTCTCGGGCTTTCCACGATTATCTTTCCTCTGTATATGACTGTTGTGATCGCGTTCAAACAGCCCTCAGAGATGACCAACAGCATAAGCGGTATCCTGTCGCTTCCTAAGGTGTGGAGCCTGCAGAATTTCAGGGAGGCGATGGAGGTAACGGATTTCTGGAACTCTTTGAAAAACAGTCTGCTGATCTCCGGGCTGACAGTAGGTCTTTCCATCCTGATTCATTCCCTGATGGGATATACGCTTGGACGGAACAAATCAAACAAGTTTTATAACTTTGTCTATCTCTTCATCGTCAGCGGTATGTTCGTGCCATTTGCGATCCTGATGATGCCTCTTGCAAAGCAGACGGCGGAGATGGGCCTGGCGAACTGGTTCGGTGTGATTCTTCTGTATGTTGTCTTTTACATGCCGATGAACATTATGCTGTACTCAGGTTATCTGACCAATATCCCGTTGGCACTGGAGGAGGCGGCGAGGGTAGACGGCGCATCCACATGGCTGACTTATTGGAAAATCATTTTTCCGATTATGAAACCGATGCATGCAACTGTCGCAGTTATCACGGCGCTGGCAGTGTGGAACGATGTAATGACGCCATTAATCATCATGGCGGGTTCTTCCGAGAACACGCTTCCCCTTGCCCAGTTGAATTTCCAGTCACAGTTTGGAACCAACTATAATCTGGCGTTCGCATCTTACTTACTGTCGCTGATTCCGATACTCGTTTTCTATCTGATCTGTCAGAAGCAGATATTGAACGGTGTTGTAAATGGGGCTGTAAAATAACAATGTGAGAAGAAGTTCTAAAGACATCGCGTCATTGGACGCGATGCCAAGAACTTCTAGGAGTTGCTCCGCAACTCCCTCTCACATGGGAGAATGCCTGAAAAGCGGCATTCTCCGTGCGGGCTGGTAAATGGTGCCGAAATGCGGTATGATAGGAATGGTTCGTGAAGAAGTAAGGCAAACTTTTAAGAAAGGATAGATTTGGTATAGATTATGGCAATTGGATATCAGCAAGAAAATCGGATTTTCACATTAGACACGGCACACACCTCATATCAGATGAAAGTGGATGACTTCGGTTTTTTACTGCATCTGTATTACGGAGGGCGGGTGTACGGAAATATGGATTATCTGCTAACCTGCTATGACAGGGGATTTTCCGGCAATCCTTCGGACGTGGGAAATGACAGAACCTACTCGATGGACGTTCTACCCCAGGAATACCCGGTCATGGGCATCGGAGATTTTCGAAACAGCGCCCTTATCATCCGCAATTCGGATGGATCTGATTGTTGTGATTTACGCTACGTCGGACATGAGACGAAAAAGGAAAAGTATAGACTGCCGGGGCTTCCGGCAGTCTATGCTGACTCCGGGGAAGCGGAGACACTTGAGATTTATCTGGAAGATAAGGTGAACGGCGTGCGGGTGACGCTTCTGTACGGTGTGCTGGCGGAGGCGGACATCATCACAAGAAGCGCTGTCATAGAGAATCGGGGAGAGAGCGGGGTGACGGTCGGGAAGGCGGCGTCTGCCTGTCTTGACTTTCTCACCGGCAGCTACGACATGCTCAGCTTTTACGGCAGACATACGATGGAGAGAAATTTGCAGCGGGAAGAGATCCGGCACGGCACATACGCCATAGGAAGCCGCAGAGGCGCTTCCAGCCATCAGTATAATCCGGCGGTCATTCTCGCTGAAAGGAATACTACGGAGGACGCCGGAAGCTGTTACGGGCTTGTATTTGTATACAGCGGTAACTTCCTCTGCGAGGCGGAGCGGGATCAGTATGACCAGACAAGAATCCTGATGGGACTGCAGAGCGACCTGTTTCATTATCCGCTAAAGAAGGGGGAAAAGCTTGTGGTTCCCGAGACCATATTATCCTATTCGGATCAGGGGCTGGGGGCGTTGTCGGCGCGTTTTCACCACTGTATCGGGGAACATCTGTGCAGAGGAAAGTACAGAAATGCACCCCGGCCGATCCTGCTGAACAGCTGGGAAGCGGCTTACTTTACATTCGATGGAAACACCATCTTGAAGCTGGCGGAAAGCGCGGCAGATCTTGGCATTGATATGATCGTCATGGATGACGGATGGTTTGGAAAACGTGAGGACGATAACAGCGGTCTGGGAGACTGGCATGTGAATGAAAAGAAACTGGGATGTTCCTTAAGAGAATTGACTAAGAAAGTCAATAATGCGGGCGTCTCGTTCGGGATATGGATTGAGCCGGAGATGGTGTCGGAGGACAGTGAGCTGTACAGACAGCACCCGGACTGGGCGCTGCGGATTCCGGGCAGGGAGCCCGTCCGATGCCGGAACCAGCTTGTGCTTGATTTTTCCAGAGTCGAAGTCAGGGAATATATTTTTGAGCAGATTTGCGGCATTCTGGATCAGGGAAAAATCGAGTATGTCAAATGGGATATGAACCGCAGTATTGTTGATGTCTCTTCGATGGAGACCTGCCAGGGCAGAGTGACCTATGACTATATGATCGGGGTATACGATTTCCTGGAAAAACTGCTGCAAAGATACCCGGATATGCTGATCGAGGGATGCAGCGGCGGCGGCGGACGGTTTGACGCGGGAATGCTTTACTACACGCCGCAGATCTGGTGCAGCGACAACACGGATGCACTGGACAGGCTGCGGATTCAGTACGGAACATCTTTCTTTTATCCGGCCTCCACGGTCGGATCCCATGTGTCGGCCGTGCCGAACCACCAGACGGGCCGGAGTGTGAGTCTGCACACGAGAGGCGTTGTCGCTATGGCGGGAACCTTCGGGTATGAACTGGATCCGGCTAAGCTGTCGGAGGAGGAGAAAACGGCTGTCAGGGAACAGATCAGACAGTATAAGAACTGGGAAGAGCTGATCCGCAGGGGAAACTATCACCGGCTGACAAATCCGTTTTCGGACACCTGCGCAGCATGGATGTTCGTGTCGGAGAAAAAGGACCGGGCGCTGGTAAGCGTGGTCATGTTGGAAATGCACGGAAATATGACAGTGAGTTATGTGAAAATGAGAGGGCTGGAGCCCCAGGCAGTGTACCGGGACACGGAGAACGGCAGGCGTTATTTCGGTGCGGATCTGATGCAGGCGGGGCTTCCCATGCCGGTGGAATTTAAGGAGTATCCGGCTTATCAGATTGAACTTATCAGGGAAGCGTAGAAGCAGGGAGGCAGATATGAGAGGCAAGAAGGCAGAGACAGCGAAGACGAAAAAAGCGGCGCCGCAGGCGAAGGCAGAGACGGGAGGGACGAAGAAAGCGGCATCGCAGGCGGAGGAAGTGCAGACGAAGGAAAGGGTATCCCGGGCGGAGGCGGATTACCGCAGACGTTTTGACAGACATTTGGATGAGCTGAGATGGCTGTATATGGAGCTCTACGATAATGGTTCCATGTTTGCGGAATTGTGCGACAGACTTCACGATTTCTACGAGGAGCGGGCCGGTGATCTGAAAAAGAAGGATGGGGAGAGGGAGAAGCGGCCCGACTGGTACAAGGGCAACGATATGCTCGGCATGATGCTCTACATTGACAATTTTGCGGGGAATCTGCAGGGCGTGCAGGAAAAACTGTCCTATATCAAACGCTGTAACGTCAACTACATTCATCTGATGCCGTTTCTCGATACACCAAAGGGCCGCTCGGACGGCGGTTATGCGGTAGCGGATTTTCGGAAGGTGCAGCCGGCGCTCGGGACGATGGAGGATCTGGAGAGTCTGACGGCAGCCTGCCGGAAAGAAGGAATCAGCGTCTGCATGGATTTCGTGATGAACCACACTTCGGAGGATCACGAGTGGGCGAAACGGGCGAGAGCGGGGGAAGGCGAGTATATGAGCCGTTATTTCTTCTTTGACAGCGAAGCCATTCCGGCTGAGTATGAGAAGACGGTTCCCCAGGTATTTCCCACCACCGCGCCGGGCAATTTTACCTATCTTGCGGACGCGGGGCATTATGTCATGACCTCCTTCTATCCTTACCAGTGGGATCTGAATTACAAAAATCCGCGGGTCTTCAACGAGATGATGTACAATTTTCTTTTTCTGGCGAACAAGGGAATCGATATTATGCGCATAGACGCTGTGCCCTATATCTGGAAGGAGCTGCATACCCAGTGCCGCAATTTGAAGCAGGTGCACACCATTGTGCGTATGATGCGCATGATCAGCGAGATTGTGTGTCCGGGAGTGCTGCTGCTCGGCGAGGTCGTGATGGAGCCGGAGAAAGTGGTTCCCTATTTCGGCACACTGGAGAAGCCGGAATGCCACATGCTCTATAATGTGACGACGATGGCAACGACCTGGCATACGGTAGCGACCCGGGATGTGAGACTGCTTAAGAGACAGCTTGACATTGTGAACGGACTGCCCAAGGAATATCTGTTTTTAAATTACCTGCGCTGTCACGATGACATCGGCTGGGGACTGGATTATGATACCCTGCGCCAATGGGGATTTGAGGAGCGGTCCCACAAACAGTATCTGAACGATTATTTTCAGGGACTGGGGGGAGACAGCGGCAGCAGGGGCGAACTATATAACGCCGATCCCGTTTCGGGAGACGCCAGGTTCTGCGGCACCACAGCCTCCATGTGCGGTGTGGAAAAGGCAGGGTTTGAGCAGGATGAGGAGGCCATGAAGCAGGCTGTCAGACTGGATGTGATGCTTCACGCTTACATGTTCATGCAGTCCGGGATCCCTGTGTTATATAGCGGGGATGAGATCGGACAGGTGAACGATTACAGTTATAAGGAGGATTCGGACAAAGCGGCGGACTCCCGCTATCTGCACCGGGGAAAATTGGATTGGACGCTGACGGAGCAGATTTCCGATGAGGAGAGTGTGACAGGACAGATTTTCGGACAGCTTGACCGGCTGGAAAAAATCAGAAGCGCAGGAAAGGTGTTTGCCGCACAGGCAGATGCGAGGACGGTTGAAACGGAAGATACGAATGTGCTGTGTATCAGCAGATCCTGTGAGGGAGAAGAAATACTTGGCGTTTTCAACTTCAGCGAGTATAATAAGGAGGTATCTTTGTGCAGCGTGACGGGCGAGTACATGGATATGCTTACAGGGGATGACGTTTCCCCGGCGAAGATACCGCTTCCGGCTTATGGGTTTTGTTATATGGCCGGAAAACAGAAATAGAGAAGCCTCACAGAGGGAGAAAAATGGAGTTTAGAGAAGCGGAGCAGAAGGATGTGGCAGTGATCTGTGAACTGGTCGCTGCCGCCATTGCCCATATGCAGGAGCAGGGCATTGACCAGTGGGATAAATACTATCCCACTGCGGAAGACTTTTTGTCTGATTTAGAGGAAAATACACTTTTGGTTGGGACGATTGCTGGGGAAGTGGCAGTCACCGTCACCGTGAACCAGACGTGCGAACCGGAATACCAGAATGGTGACTGGCAGCATCGAGAGCAGAAGTACTGCATCGTGCACAGACTGTGTGTCCATCCACGACATCAGGGGAAGGGCGTTGCGGGACAGACCCTTGCGTATATCGAGGCGGAGATGAGAAAGAGGGGAATCGGTGCGGTGAGGCTTGACGCGTTCAGCCAAAACCCCTGCGCCATCGCTCTCTACACAGGACGTGGCTATGAGCGGCGGGGCGTTGCGGACTGGCGGAAGGGAAGGTTTTATCTGATGGAGAAGAGGCTGTGAATGGGAAGATACCCCATGCACAGCCTTCTTTTTAAAGAAAGAAACGATTCTATTATGCCAGACTTTTTCCGCGTTTTGTCGAAAATCCAAGGCAGACTGCTCCTGTCGGACAGGCATCCGCGCAGGCGCCGCATCGGATACACTCTGCCGAGTCCGGCGTCTTCACGGGATCCACTTCCATTTGGCATACGTCTTTGCATTTCCCGCAGCCGACACATTTGTGACTGTCCACTGTCAGATGAAAGATGCTGAATTTGTTGAACAGCCCGTAGATCGCGCCAAGAGGACAGAGCACCCGGCAGAAACAGCGGTAGACCAGAACACAGCCGATGAGTGTCAGGATCAGGATTGCCGCTTTCAGGCCAAACAGTGCGCCGATCGCATTTCTGAGATTTTCGTGGGCAGCGAGAAGAAAGAGGCCACCCTCCAATGTCCCTGCCGGACAGATATACTGGCAAAAAGCGGGCTTGCCCATGCCCATGTAGTCGGTGGCAGCTATGGGCAGGATCAGGACAAAGACTACCAAAACGACATATTTTACATACAGGAATCCCTTTTTCAGATGCCATTTGGGCGAAGGGATTTTGTGAATCAGCTCCTGCAGCAGTCCGAAGGGACAAAGCCACCCGCAGACTGCCCGGCCGAGCAGCAGTCCGAAGGCCAGAAGCAGTCCCGTCACATAAAAGCTGAAAGAAAACTGCATGGAACCGTTTACCGCCTGCAGCGCGCCGATGGGACAGGCAAAGCCCGCCGCAGGGCAGGAGTAGCAGTTGAGCCCCGGATTGCAGAACTGTTTCCACTTTCCCGTGTATATTTTCCCGCCTTTAAAGTTCAGAAGATGCGCGTTGGAACAGCCGAGGGCGATGATCTGCAGGAGTTTGCGCTTGATTGCATAGGTGATTTTCATATCCTTACTCCCTTTTTCTGTTTTCAGAATAATTGCGCCAGATACATGGCAAAATACCGTGGTTCGCGCGGCCGCTCTTTATCCAAGTCCGATACATTCCAGACAGATATTGACTGCTTTATTCAAGACGACACCGGCCTCGCCCCGGTGTAAGCCATAGATGAGAAAGACACAGGAGGTGATAAGACCTGCCGCCCGTGCCCATATTTTGGTTTTACTGCCCATTCAGGTAATCCTCCACGAATGTCTTGTAACCGTCCACGTTTGCCCCCACAATCGGGTCGCCCACGATGTTTCCGTCCTTGTCGATGAAGAGGGTGGTGGGTACGCCGACCACATCTTTCAAAATCGGAGCAAAGTCCATGTTGGCGATCAGATTGGTGAACTCTGTGCCTGCCTTTTCTGTTATTTCAATCGCTAAATCGCGGTGTTCGGTGTCTTCCTCCCCGTTGATATCAATAATAAGGCCAACGATCTGCACATTGTCAGGCATCTCCTTTGCCCACTTGCCAAGCTCCGGCATTTCTCCGATACAGGGACCGCAGAAGGTGCCCCAGATATTGAGCACGGTCAGATCCTTTTCTGTAAAAATACTTTCGGTGACCGTATTGCCGTCCAGATCTGTCGCGGTAAAGGCAGGAAAAGCGGATGCGTCCGTCTCCTGCGCCTGCGTGTCCACAGCGTCAGCGCTTTCCGAAGCACCGCTTTTTGCGGCGGGGGAAGATAAGGCGGCATCCGCGCTGTCTCTGCTGCCGGTGGATGTGCCTGCACAGCCTGCCAGTATTGCGGCAGGAAGCAGGATGCAGCACAGGGCTGCGTATTTTTTTATGGGATTGTTTTTTTGTCTCATCATTACCTCCATAATTAAAATGGTATACTGCGGTCTGCTGTGCTTCCCGGCAGTATGTCTATCATAGCATAACTGGAAACAGACTTCAAATATAACAGGAATGGCAGAAGGTAATAGGTATTGCAGAAAAAGTCCTCCCCATTTACAATACATAAGTGTGGTGTTAATATACAGTTAGCCTGGTGAAGGAACATTTTATGGCGCAGCAGAAATAGAAAAGCAGGTGCGGGGAGACGGTTTTCCGTGGACAAGGCAGAGACGAGGAAAAGGAAGGTTTCAGGAGCATATATGTTTTGGGATAACGTGTCGGGAGTATATGATTTGTTTGAAACGGTATATAACGGAAAAGTATACCGCAGGCTTGGTCAAAAAGTGGCAGAGGAAATCGGGCCGAAGGATGTGGTGCTGGAGTGTGCCTGCGGGACGGGCGCGATCAGCAGATACATCGCCCCGAAGTGCCGGAAACTCATTGCAACGGACTTTTCCGCAGGGATGTTGAGACAGGCGGCAGGAAACTGCCGTGCCTATGACAATGTCAAAGTGAGGCGGGCGGATATGACGCATCTGAAGTGCCGCGATAACAGATTTGATAAGGTCGTTGCGGGGAATGTCATTCATCTGTTGGATGATCCCTGTGCCGCATTGAAGGAGCTGGAGCGGGTCTGCAAGCCGGGCGGAAAAATGATCGTCCCGACTTATATCAACGCGTCGGAAGGCGTGAATAAGAGAGCGGTTCGTCTGCTTGAAATGGCTGGCGCAAATTTTAAGAGGCAGTATGATCTTCCGTCATATCGGAAGTTTTTTGCGGACATGGGGTATGAAAATATCTCCTTTTTTGTTGTTGACGGGAGAATGCCCTGTGCGATAGCTGTGATTACCAAGCGGTAAAGGCTGACGTTGTATTTTATTCGTCAACAATTACCCCCTCTTTTGCACCAGCGTATACTCAAAGCGGGTGGTGAGATAGTAGGAGGTAAAAACTTCTATGGGGATTTCCGCATTCTGACAGATTCCGTAAGTCAGGCCGGTGGAGTAAAGCAGGGGTGTGCTGTCATCCACATCCAGATACCTGGCCACACTGCCGGGACTGGAGACTGCCTTCAGCTTCAAGGAAGTATTGGTGATGGTGACGCCGTAGTCTGTCTCCAGAACATGGTACAGGGACTGTTCTTTAAAATCGCAGGACTCAATGTCCTGGAAAATCCGATAGGGGAGTGTCGTCTGCGTAAGGCACAGCGGCAGACCATCCGCATAGTAAATGCGCTCCATGTGAAAGACCGGGTCGGCTTTTGGAAGTTTGAGCAGCGCACATTCCTCCTGGGTGCAGATACGGATCTGCGCGGTGATAACCTTGCGGCTTGGCGTCATGCCGTGCCGCAGGATTTCTTCTGTGTAACTGTAAACGGAGGTAAGTTCCTGCAGGGGAGCGCGGCCTTTGACACGGGTGCGCCTTCCCTGCATTTTTTCAATGTATCCGTGATGGTATAGCTCATCAATGGCGCGCCGCGCAGTGACACGGCTCACCTGATACAGCTCCATCAGGTCGGACTCGCTTGGAAGTTCTGAACCGCCCGGCAGTTCGCCGGAATCTATTTTTTCTGCAAAATCCTGCTCGATGACAGCATATTTGGGCAGGCGTTTTTCTGTGTTATGATCCATATATGAAAGACTCCCATGTACTCGGCTGCGTTTTTGAAAAGATCTGATTTGGAGTGGTTTATCACATCTGTTGGAGATCTGAAGGTACAACCCTATCCGTCTAAATTATATGAGAAACGGGGAGGAAAGTAAACCTTAAGGAGGAAGAATCTGCCCGGAATAGAAGGAGATCGGACGGGAAAATGTGATGAAATGTGAAAGATAACCAGTAAATGGAAGAAGAAAGCCGACCTTTTGTGAATACTATACAAAAACCGAGCTGTCTGTTTTGCCAAAATACCGACTTGATATAATAAATAGAATAACTTATCATAATAAGTGAAAGGAGATATTGCGATATGAATGAAAAAGTGTTGGGGGTTTTATACGGAATGGCGGTTGGGGATGCGATGGGCATGCCGCCGGAGCTTTGGAGCAGAAAGCGAGTGAAGGCGCACTATGGGGAAATCACGGATTTTCTCGACGGGTGCCCCGAGAACGTGATCTCCTATCAGTATAAGGCGGGGCAGTTTACGGATGACACAGGGCAGGCGCTGGCGATTCTTGACAGTCTGATGGAGACGGATTTTGTTCCCTCCGCTCAGAATATTGCCCGGCATATTTTGGAGTGGGCGAAAAAGGAGAATGCTTTTGAAAATAATATTCTCGGCCCCACGTCCAAGGTTGCACTGAAGCTTTTTGAGGAGGGGAGGAGCGCGAGGGAGTTCTCGGATGAGGCGGTTTCCAACGGCGCGGCCATGAGAATTGCACCCGTGGGCGCACTCTTTACGCCGGATCAGGGGGAGGCGCTGTGCAGATATGTGGCGGCGGTATCGCAGGTGACGCACACCAGTGATGTGACGATTGCGGGAGCATCTATGATTGCTGCGGCGGTGGCGTCGGCTGTCACCTACGGGGACAGGGAGCGCATGATCGAGGACGCCCTCTCGGTGGAGGAATATGCGCTGTCCCTCGGGGCATCCACAGTCAGCCCGTCTCTGGGGGCAAGGACAAGGCTTGGCATCAGGATGGCACAGGCATATGCCGATGACGAGGAGACGTTTTTGGAGATGCTCTACAATCTGGTGGGGGCAGGCGTCAACACGTCGGAATCCGTGCCTGCGGCCCTTGCCATCGCTTACTACAGCTTTGACGTGAAAAAGTGTGCGCTGATGTGCGCCAACCTGGGCGGTGATACGGACACGATCGGCGCTATGGCGACGGCAGTCTGCGGCGGCTCAAAAGGGTTTCGGGCGATACCGAAAGCCTATGTGGAACAGATTGACGTGGCAAATGAGGCGGATCTGAACAGATATGCGGAGGCGATTGCAGCGAAAAGAGGGAGGGTGTAAATGGACAGGGGATGTTTGGTGATCGGTGCAGCCATGCTGGATATTATCATGGAAATTGACCGTCTGCCTGTGTCTGGAGAGGATGTGTATGCCAGAACACAGAGCATGACGGTGGGCGGCTGTGCCTACAATGTGGCGGATATTCTGAAGCATTTTCAGACAGACTATACGCTGTTTGCCCCGGTTGGAACCGGGATGTATGCGGATTTTATTGAAAAACAACTGCATAGGAGCGGGCACGAAAGCCCGGTGAAATCGGAAGCGTCTGACAACGGATACTGTCTGTGTCTGGTGGAGGCGGACGGTGAGCGGACGTTTCTCACACTGCCGGGGATCGAGTGCCGGTTTGAGAAGGAATGGTTTGCGCGGCTGGATGCCGGTAGGTATGATGCCGTCTATGTATCCGGCTATGAGCTGGAAGGGGAGGGCGGAGAAGTAATTCTGGACTTTTTGGAAAAACATCAGGAGTACACGGTATATTATGCGCCCGGCCCCCGGATCACCTATATTGCGGAGGACAAGAGGAACAGAATGACGGCGCTGTCTCCCGTACTCCATCTGAATGAGAGGGAGGCTCTGGCCTCCACAGGAAAATCAACGGCGGAGGAAGCGGCCGCAGAGCTTGCGCGGCAGACAAAAAATACGGTTCTGGTAACGCTCGGCGAGCGGGGTGTATATCTGTGGGAAAACGGGGCCGGAAAGGTTGTCCCGTCGGAAAAGGCCGAGGTCGTCGACACCATAGGAGCCGGGGATTCCCACATCGGGGCGGTGATTGCCGCGCGCCAGATGGGAAAGGACTGGGAAGAGGCCGTCCGCATGGCAAACCGGGTGTCCGCGATGGTAGTCAGTGTGAAAGGACCGACTTTAACTGCGGAAGAGTTTGAAAAAGGGAGGAAGAACGATGGATAAAGTGAAAAAATTTTTTGAAGGATGGAGTAAATTTGAGATAAGCTGGCTGTTGTTGTCCACGGTGATCATGGTGGTGCTCAGTATCATATGGGGCGACAATCTGCTTGCGCTGATCAGCGGCATTACGGGGATTCTTGGCGTGGTGCTGGCGGCGAAGGGAAAGGTCAGCACCTATGCATTCGCCACGGTGAATGTGGCTATCTACGCGTACCTGACTTTCAACAATCACCTGTACGGGGAATTTATGCTGAATGCTTTTTACTACATTCCGATGAATTTTGTGGGATTTTACCTGTGGTCGAGACACAAAGACCAGGACAGCGGTGAAGTGGAGGGTAAGGCGCTGACCTTGAAACAGACCATCATCCTGCTTGTCACTGTGGCGGTTGTGGTGGTGATCTACTGGCAGATTTTGAGCAGGATCGGCGGGCAGCTTGCCTTGATCGATGCGATGTCCACGGTGTTTTCCGTGGTGGCCCTTATCATGCAGGTGGCCAGATACGCGGAACAGTGGCTTTTATGGATTATCGTCAATGTGGTATCGGTCATCATGTGGGTGCTTCTGATCGGACAGGATTCCTCAGCAGTTACTATGGTTGTGATGTGGGTCGCTTATCTGTTTAATTCAGTGTACGGATATTACAACTGGAAAAAACTGGCCGCAAAGGGAAAATAAAACAAGGAGCCGCTTGCTATGCAGGCGGCTTCAGACTGTCAAAAAAGGTCAGCAAAAGCTGGCTTTTTTTGATATAATAAAATCAGGGGTGAGGACATGCTGATAAAAGAAAAGTCGGAAAGAAATACACTGGAAATGGTCAGTCTCGAA
>CAJTEY010000014.1 GCA_910575775.1 Lachnospiraceae bacterium
AAGATCGCGGCGCTAAAGAATCATATCTGGGGCTTGTAGGAAGAGAAAAGAACAGGTATAGTAAAGAAGGTCAATCAGTCTGACCAGATCAAGGGACTATTCTGTCTATCCTATTCCTACAATAAACTTACGCTATCTAAAGTTATGAAGCAATTGCCTTTGCCTGTCTCTGTTGGTATAATTGTACAAAGACAGGCAACGCCTATTCAGAGAAAGCCGGGGTATGATATGGATAAAGTAATGGTACTGGACCATGACGTAAAGGATATAGGCTTATATACAAGATCTGTGACAGAGGGTGAAGAGCTGGAGCTGGTAAAAGAATTTATCGACTATTATATCCATCGGTTTCTAAAAAATAACAGGATAAACAATTTGGCAGTATTTATAGAACCGCAGATTTCATCGGGATTTCCTGATATTGTATTTGCCTCCTATTCAGCAAAGATACTTGATCACTGGTCAGACGAAAGGGAAAGACTGAATACAAATGATCTGAAGGTACTGTCCTATTTGCTTTTATCTGGAGGATGTACCGGGGAAAATCTGCTGGCGAAGCTCAGGCTGCCTGAGAAGACAGTTTTGGAAGCGGTCGGGAAACTGCTGGATGCAAAGATGATAAACCGCACTTCTGGCATGTGGAAACCCGTGGATGTGAGAAATATTTATCATATAAAAAAATTGGTATCCGTAGAAGCGAAAATGGCAGATATAAAAAAGGCCGCAGAACAATCATTGATTAATACATGGTTCGCGTCCCAATCCTATGCGGTGGTTAATACCGCAAATCCCAAGGACAGCACGATTAAAAGTTTTGAAAGACAGAGCACGGGTTTATACTGCAGGCGCAAAGGATTTCAGAAAGTGGTGGAAGCGCAGAAACTGAAATTACCATCCAGCTATTTATCATTACAGTTTAATGAATGGATCGGGAAAATGGCAGCGTATCAAAGCTAGAGAGGTAAACTACAGATGAAAAAATTTCAGGACATTTGCTCGGACGAATTTGAGAATGTGAAGCTGCTAAAGCGGTGCGGCCAGAAAACCGTTTATGAAGGGAATCATAAACGGTATGGAGAGAGTGTCGTTAAATTATATTTTTTTTCCAACGATCCGAGAGCCAAGCGGGAAATAGAGATTGAGAAATCACTGGATCTGCCTATGATTCCTAAAATTTATGAGACGGGAACGGTTGAGTACGAAGGCACGGAAACACTGTACATGATAGAAGAAAAGATATTTGGGACAGAGCTGAGGCAGTTACTCAATCAGGGAATCAGATTTTCTCTGAAAGAAGCGGTTTACTTTTTGGAGCAGGGACTGCAGTTCATTGCATGTATAGAAAAACAGAAAATCGTACACAGAGATATCAAGCCGGAAAATATGATCCGCACGGAGGAGGGGAAGGTCTATTTTCTTGATTTCGGGATTGCGAGAGTCATAGGAGCAGATTCCCTCACAAACACGGGGGCGCTGATGGGACCGCATACGCCCGGCTATTCGGCCCCGGAACAATTCAATAACTTGAAAAAGGAGATTGACTCCAGAGCAGATATCTTTTCGTTAGGCGTGGTTACATACGAATGCATTACAGGCGCCAATCCGTTTCGGGAAGGCGCTTCCAATGCACTTGAAGTCTTACAGAAGACAGAGACCATTACGCCGGTGCAGTTTCTGATTCAGGGGGACAGCCAAAGCCAGTTTATGGCTTTGCTGGGTACGATGATGGGTAAGTATCCTTCCCGGCGGCCCAAGACGGCTGAACAGGCGTTGGGATGGCTGAATGCAGCAAGGCCCACATTTATTTACAGTTAAGGGAGAACCGATATGGAATTATATATACAAATGGGGCATAACACCGGGAAACTTGCATTAGAGCACCTGGAAGACTTCGGGGATGGCACGGTTATTCTAAGCCCTATGAACATTCTGCCTAATAACATAGGAAATTTTTCGGATAAGGTGCATAAAAAAAACGGCAGGGTGTTCCTTGATCCACAGCTCTATTATCCGAGAAAATTCCACAAGAAACTGTCGGAGTATGCCTATTGGCCTAATGAGGATATTACGGCATTGGAGGCGGGGCAGTTTGATCAGGTGGTATCGGGACTTGCGGACCTGAATAAGGAAATTGATTCGGATGTATTTATTTTACCATCGACTACGGCGAAACGGATTGACAGTCTGTGGAATAAAGTCCAGAAACTGATTATAGAGAGCGCGCAGAAATATGCGCCGGATATGGAATATATGCATACCATTGCCATATCCAGTGAGGTGGCCAATGACGAAAACCAGATAGAGCAGATTACATCCTTTGTGGAGGAGTGGGATATACCGGGAGTCTATATTGTCTGTGAACATCCGAAGAAATTTTATCTGGTCGACAGGCCGCTGTGGGTCTCTAACATCATGTCACTGGCAGCAGGCATTAAGCGGCAGCATAAGAAGGTCGTCATAGGATACGCCAGCCATCAGCTTCTGTGTATGGCATTGACAAAATGTGACGCTGTGGCATCGGGAAATTATTTAAATGTCCGCTGGTTCAAGCCGGAACATTTTGAGACAACAGAGGAGAAGAAACCCGGCCGGCGTGCGTTATGGTATTACTGTCCGCAGGCGCTGTCAGAGTACAAGATTCCTTTTTTGGATATTGCCAATCGGATGAAATTACTCAATCGGATGGAACCGCCGGCAACCATGAGAAATCCGTATAGCGACATGCTTTTTAGCGGCGGTCTGCCCTCTTCTACCGGCTTTGGCGAGAAAGAAACGTTCCGGCATTACCTCTATTGTCTGCGAAAACAGTGCCAAAACAGCGTCAGAGGGACATACGAGGAGACAAAGGACGCTTACCTGGCGTTATTGGGAACTGCGGAACAGTTGCTGTCTGGATTGGCGGACAAGGGGATCAGAGGCCAGGACAGGGACTTTACGGAGATCTGTGATGTGAACAGGGCCGCTGTTTCTGCCTTTGACATGGCATATCAGTTTTCTCTCTCCAGAGAATGGGGAGAGCTGTAGGGAGAATAAACATGGGAAAAATTAACCGGGAGGATATGCTGGAACTGACCAGACGCATGACTCTGAAACGAAACTGCTTTGACAGGATTGCAGGGGCATATCTGGATGAAGAGGGGTTTGTTGACGGAACCTTTAATAAGCATTTCTTAAAGCTGTCCCAGAAAGACCAGCAGATCAACCTTGACATTGCAAAAGCGATACCTTTTTCGGATACCAATGTGCAGCTGAAGGAGTATGGGTTTGGAGAAGGGGACAGGCAGCCGGGACGTATATGGCAGCTTCTCATGGCGCTGAAGGAGTGCGGCCTGAAAAACGATGCGATGCTGGATGTGTTTTATGAGGAATTTGGACCAAAATATCGGACTGACGGCAGTTATGCCATTTATTTCTTTCATGGCAGCTATGATGTTCCGCTGAAAGCAAACGACAAGGAAAGTTTCTGGGAATCGGAGGAGGTTTACCAGTTTCTGATCTGCGCGGTGTGCCCGGTCAGCGGTGACTATGAACCGGGGAAGCCGGAGTGCGGTTTTTTGTTTCCGGCCTTCAAGGACAGGAGCAGTGACATACACAGAATTGATGTTTTTGCGGCAGAGTCACAGCAGGCGGAGGATCTGCGGAAAATCCTGTTTCCATAGTCTGAAACAGGTACAGGAAATGTTGTGATTAGCCTTCCCCCTTCACTTTACTTTCGGGAACTGCATAAAATAAAGTAAAACGATGCGGGAATCTTTTATGGAAATTTATGTGGTACAATCTGGAGACACGGTAGATTCCATCGCGGAAAGTCATGGGATTTCTGTGTCTTCCGTTATCTATAACAACCAGCTCGCCTACCCTTATCCGCTGGCGGTGGGGCAGGCGCTTCTATTGTCTTCGGGGGAGGCGTCTGAGCCTTCCTATCCGGCCTGGGTAAACGGCTATGCCTACCCATTTATCCGGCAGGATACGCTGAATGAAACGCTCCCCTATCTGTCTTCGCTCTCTGTCTTTTCCTATGGTTTCACCACGGACGGAGATCTGATTCCGCCTGCGGTTGACGATACCTTTATGATTGACGCTGCGCTGATGCAGGGTGTGCGCCCGGTTCTCACGCTGACGCCGATTGGGCCGGACGGAAACTTCAATAATTTTCTGATTACCTCTGTGGTAAACAATCAGGAGGCCATAGACAATCTGCTTGCGAATCTTCTCACAGCCGTACAGGAAAAGAATTTCCAGGGGGTGGACATAGACTTTGAGTACATTCTCCCCGAAGACCGTGTTCCTTTTGCCGGTTTTGTGGCGGATGTAAGAGATTTTCTCTCGCCCTACGGCTATCATGTATCTGCGGCGCTGGCGCCAAAAACTTCTGATGAGCAGGCGGGTCTTCTGTATGAGGGAAAGGATTATCGGCTTTTGGGGGAGGCGGCAGACAGTGTCCTTCTTATGACTTATGAATGGGGCTATACTTACGGGCCGCCGATGGCCGTGGCGCCTGTCAATAAGGTGCGGGAGGTGGTGGAGTATGCCGTCACACGCATTGATCCCGCTAAAATTGATCTGGGAATACCGAACTATGGATACGACTGGACACTGCCTTTCGTGCAGGGTTCCTCCAGAGCAACGACTGTGAGCAGCCTGGAGGCCGTGCGGATTGCCACAGAGGCCGGCGTTCCCATTCAGTTTGATGAAACGGCCATGTCGCCTTTTTTCCAGTATGAAAGAGACGGGCAGCTCCACGAAGTGTGGTTTGAGGATGTGAGAAGCTGCCGGGCAAAGTTTGCCCTTCTGCCGGAATATGGTCTGAGGGGGATGGGTTACTGGCAGATCATGCGGTTTTTCCGGCCGAACTGGCTGCTGCTGGAGGACACGTTTGTGATACAGAGGCCGTGACGTGCAGGCGGCTTTCTGTGACTGAGATGTGTTATTTTGAAGGAAGGTGATATCTTTAAAATTTCACATACAGAATAATTCGGAAACGGTTATTTTCGCAATAACATTCAAGCGTTCCGCCCATCTTATCACAGAAAGCCTGTACGCTCTGCATGCCAAGGCCGTGTCCTTTGCCTCGCCCGCTTTTGGGAAGTCCTGTTATGGAGTCGAAGCGGATTTCCTGCACGCAGTCGTTTTCTATATCAATCAGAAGGTATTCGCTGGTACAATGAATTTTTGCGTTAATGGGATTCTCGGAAGGCGCAGCATTTTTAGCGCTGAACACGGCATTTTCCAACAGGTTGGCGAGAACCATCGCAAATTCATATTCATTGACAGGAAGCTGTCTGGGTATCAGTGCATCCAGGCGCAGAGTAATCCGGAGAGACTTTGCCTGCGCTGCCATTTTCATAAGAATTGTGTTGACAACAAGGTTTTCGCAGTATTGGGCCACTTTATTTTCATTTACCACTTCGTTGATGTGCCCGGTAATGTTTTTGATTTCGTCATATTCTTTCTGGTCCAGAAGGGAGTCTATCATCATGGAAAAATGTCTCATGTCATGCCGCAGTATTTTGAGGTTGCGCGTTGACTGCTCCGCCAAATAGTTCTGGCTTTCCAGTCCTTTGATATAGGACTCAAACATCACATTTTTCCAATATTCTTCCATATGCTTTGTTTCACTGTTCAGATAGCGCAGTACCACCACATAGGAGACCAGCATGGTAATCATTAAAAAAATACTGACAAGAATGTTTTCGGGGTGGTCGTAAAGGGTATATGGGAAAAAAGCGATGCTGGAAAGACTGCAATAAAAGAATACGGGAATCAGACAGATTTCCCACCTGCTCTTTTCCAGATCCCGCTCGCAGAATTTAAAAATCATATCTCTTATTTTAAAGCAGAGTACCAGTAAAATAACCACATGGGACAGTAGACTTCCGGCCACCGCGAGACCGATGCTGCCTGTAAAAATGTAGAGGATAGATGCTGTTATGCTTCCGGCAGCCACATAGTTGGAGGCGCTTAAGCCTACGAAAAGCGTTCTGCTGTCCCGCTTTTCTGAGATCAGGAGGCCGGTAAGCTGTGCGACGGCTATCTGCGCGATTGTTGTAAAAAAGTAAAATAATGGGCTGTCCGTGATAAAATTCAGTTTCAGCTGATTCATTACAGTTGTCAGAAGAAAGGAAAGAAAGCAGACTGCCAGCGTTTTCTTTTTGGAATAACGATGTATCGTAAACAGATAGACGAAGATCAAAAAGAAAACGTGGGTCATCATATAAGATATATTCTTAACGTAAATCATGTCATTCCCCCACCGATATTGCCGGAGACAAAGAGAAGATATTCCCGCTTGACAGTGGCAGCCTTTGCCCGGCTGACGGGCAGACGCTTGCCCGATTCCATGATAATGCTGTCAGGGGTCAGCTGCTTTACATAGTCCAGATTGACAAGAAAGGACTTGTGAATCTGCAGAAAGTTTCGCTGTGCC
This sequence comes from Lachnospiraceae bacterium, assembly GCA_910575775.1. GTDB lineage: Bacteria > Bacillota > Clostridia > Lachnospirales > Lachnospiraceae > UBA3282. Next base: position 6,428 of record CAJTEY010000014.1, read on the forward strand.
GTGATTTCCTGTGTCTCCTCCTCAAAAGATTTTCTGATAAACAGGCTTTTCAGGATTTCGCCGTCCGTCATATGCACTTCCAGCTTCCTGCCAGCGTTTTCCACATACTCGATCTTGGAATAAGGTCTCTGCAAAAGCCCGTCTTTTGTCTTGATCAGACAGAGGGAATCGACCCTCAGTTTTGCGTAGGAAAAGGAATAGTCAAGCGCTTCAAACAGCCTGTTCTCGTCAATGGGCTTCAGGAGATATCTTACCGCATGTACGCCGTAGGCATCCAGGGCATAATCCTCCGAGGAGGTAATGTAAATGATCACACTTTCACAGCCGGACATGCGAATCAGGTTGCCTATGTCAATCCCGGTCCGCCGCGGCATCAACATATCCAGTATATAAATATCGGTCAATTTTCCTGTTGAAATTTTCTGGTACAGTCTGGAGGGATCAGAGAATTTCTCCAGTTCAAACTCTTTGTCAGGGTGCAGCGATTTATATTTTAATAACAGCTTCTCCGTATGTAGAAGATCTTTGATGCTGTCATCACAGATGGTGATTTTCATAATAGGACTGATTCCTTTCCGTTTAAATGTATTTTAAAAAGCATGTCGAAATGTTGTAATGCTAATATAAATTATATCGAGCCTGGGGAGAATTTATCAACCGATTCTTAAGGGAAAATCAGGCATGATTGCGAAAAATTAACAGTAAAATGCGAAGAAGTGAAATTGACGGAAAAACCGGGTCTGGATAGTATAGAAAGTGCAGATCAGAGAACCTGTAAAGTGGTCTGCATTCTTACTGAAAAAGAGAAACAGACAGGAGGAAGTATTGTGAAAAAATGGAAGTGGTTATTGCTTGTGGGAACATTGATTGCAGGATGCGCGGGCTGCGGTGCGCAGAAGCCGGAGGAGACCGGGGCGGTGGATATTAAGGCCGTGGATGTGGTGCAGCCGGAGAGCGGGATGGATGCGGCTGACGCGGCGGCAGAGCGTGAAGCGGAAGAAAAAAACGACAGCTATGACGATTTAGGGGAAAAAGCGGCAGAAGGCGATGTATCGGATTTTGCGGCGCAGATTCAACTGGTGGTGGCAGCAAAAGACATGGAGGGTCTCGCGAAGCTGTGTGCTTTTCCGCTTGCGGTAGAAGGTGAGGTCGTTGCAAGTGAGGAAGATTTTATGGCTCTTGGCGCCGATACCGTGTTTACGGAGGAAAGATGCGAGGTTATTAAGGCGGTGGATCTTTCTGCGCTGGAGGAGACAATGGCGGGCGTTATCATGGGGGATGCGACGCCAAACATCATTTTTAAGTCTGTGGACGGGGAGCTTTGCATAACAGGAATCAACTGATCATGCGCGCAAAGAATTACGAATGCATAGGAAATCCGATGCAGGTGCCAATGATCACAAAGGAAAAGCAGGGATTCGAGTGGATCTCTGCTTTTCAAATTTCCGTATCTGCATTATACTGTTTATAAGACAATCGAAGTGTAGTGAGAAGGTCTTTGACATCTCGTGAGGCAGGCGTGTTACATAACAGAAAAATGCAGCGGAAAAATTTTCCCGGAAGTGAAAGGAATCGGCTCTGCCAGACGTATTACTTATGAAACGACTCAGATAATTGAGAAATAAGTAAACGGAGGTAGATGGGTATGAAAAGGAAATTGGCAAAGTTTGCGGTGACGATGGCAGTGGCAACGTTCATGGTTGGCGGTACAACGATGGTGGCATCGGCTGAGGAGGCCGGGAGCTACTATTACGATTATGAGACAGGAGCCATGATCTGGTGCGGAGGCTACGACGCATCCTATGATGGGGGCTACTACGATGGCTATTATCACGAAGAGTACCATGATGATTATAATAATGGCTATCACCATGAAGAACCCAGTCATAACAGCAATTCCGGTCACCACGGCGGCTCCGGCCATCATTCCGGCCACCACTAAGGGAAAACATAAAGCCCCGCTGCAAGTCAGCGGGGTTTTGTCTGTGTACGGGGGAAATTTTCCCTGTCCGGTTGGGAACAGAAGGAGAGCAGCCTTGAAAAGCGCGGAAGAGATTAACTTTGCCATGGAAGCCTATGCGGATATGGTGCGTAGAATATGTTTTTTACATTTGAAAAACAGATATGATACAGAGGATGTGTTTCAGAATGTTTACATGAAATATATGCTCTATGAAGGGGCTTTTGAGAGCAGCGAGCATGAGAAGGCGTGGTTTGTGAGGGTCACCATCAACGCCTGTAAGGATCTGCTCCGATATTTTTCGCGGAGAAAGTGGGTGCCGCTGGATGTCATTGCAGAGGAGCGCGAGGCCTTTGACGATACGGATGAAGGGGTTCTGGAAGTGGTGCTGAAGCTTCCCGAAAAATATCGGAGTGTCATTTATCTTTATTATTTTGAAGGGTATTCGGCCACTGAGATTGCGGGAATACTTGGCCGGAAAGAAAATACGATATACACATGGCTTGCCAGGGCGAAAGCATTGCTTCGGGAGCAGTTGGGGGGTGAATGGGCATGAATCCGATTCGGGAAAGCCTGGAAAAGATACAGGCAACAGAAGAACTGAAACAGAATACATTACAATATCTGAATGAACGGCGGCAGAAGAAAAACCGTGTCCGGGCACATTATGTGCCGCAGGCTGCACTGGCGGCCGCAGTATTGTTCTGCATGATCGGAATAGGAGGGTATTCCGTATACAGGAAGCCTGTTTCTTATATCAGTATTGACGTGAACCCGTCCATCGAACTTGGTCTCAACTGTTTTGGGAGGGTGGTATCCACCGAAGCGTACAATGATGACGGCAGAGGAATGATAGAACAGGTGCCGCTTAAGAATGTTTCTTATATGCAGGCTATCAACCGTCTGATAAATGACGATAAATATAATAGATATCTGAATGAGGATGCGGTTCTGGTATTTACGGTTATTTCGGACCAGCCAGAGAAGATTCTGGAGGAACTTCATGCCAGTGAACTTACAGAAAAATATGAAGCCCTGACTTACACGAGCGACCCTGTCTGCCGGGAGGAGGCGCACCGGCATGAAATGTCCTTTGGAAAGTACAGAACCTATCTGGAACTTCTGGAATATGACGAGGATGTTACGATCGAGGACTGTCACGGGATGACGATGGGGGAGCTGCGCGACCGGATTGACGAATGCGCGCATGACGGAAAGACCGGCAGTGGAAAAGAGCATCACGGAAACGAGCACGAGAGAGCGCATGATTGTGTCAACTGAGTCTGGGACAGGCAGAACAGATGCAGATTGAACGGCGCGGAAATGAGGTGGAAGATGAGAAAAAGAGTGATATTTTATGCAGGAATTTTTACGTTGCTGACACAGACACTTTTCTCGAAGACTCTGCCATGCTATGCCGCTGAGATTGGCCTTGGCGCTTACCCGGCAGAAAGCGGGACGGCGGCAGAAAGTGAGCCCTATGTTCTGGGCTCGGATAAAACCCAGATCAGTTTCGGCGCGCTGGAACAGGGAAGCACGGCGCTTGGGCAGGACATTGTATTGTCCAATCAGGGCACGGCGGATATTACCCTACAGTGGAGGGAGGCCGATTACCACGATTCGATCGCGGTGGATGCGCCGGAAACGGATTTTCTTGCCCCGGGTGAATCCTGTATTTTTACGCTTGAGCCGAATACTTCCTTAGAACCCGGGATTTACAATGCGTTCATTTTATTTGGGGATAAGGCGGATGCCTATTTCGAGAGAGGGGTTCAGGTCACGGTTTCCATGGAAATTACGAAACCGGCTCCGGCTGAGCCTGTGATAACCTCAGTCAGTATTTCTCCCGGAACGGTGGTGGTTTCTAAGGGGAAAACCTGTAACTTTACTGCGTCTGTATCCGGGGAAAACGAGTACAGCAAAGAGGTGGCGTGGAGTGTATCCGGACAGAAAAGCCGGAATACCTTTATGGATGACAACGGTGTTTTGAACGTGGCGTCTGATGAGACGGCTCCGACCCTTGTAGTGAAGGCGGTTTCCAGACAGGACAGCAGATATAGCGCCTCGGCGCTGGTTTCCCTCCAGGCGTCCAGCTATTTTATTCAGATGAAAGCCTCACCCGAGAACGGCGGCGCTGTGTACGGGAGCGGGGCGGTAAAGGAGGGCGGATATGCGGTGATCTCTGCGGCGCCAAACAACGGGTTTGTCTTTGACGGGTGGTATCGTGACGGAGACAGGGTCTCGGGAAATTCCCAGTATGTAGTGGACAATATAAGGGGAGATGCCACATATGAAGCCCGGTTTAAGCCGGTCAACTGTCGGATCAGCGTATCTGTAAATAACAGCAACGGCGGAACGGCAACCGAGAGTAAAACCATAGGATACGGGGAGAATATAACGCTGGAGGCATCGCCTAAGGACGGTTACCAGTTTGACGGCTGGATGGAAAATGACAATATTGTCAGTAAAGACAGTAAGATGCAGTTAAACCATGTCACGGATTCCAGAAGCTTTACCGCCATGTTTTCCCAGAACAAATTCAGCCTTTCCCTCACCTGTTCCCCGGCAAATACAGGAACGCTGTCCGGGCAGGGAACGTACCAGAAGGGAAGCGATGTCAGGATCAAGGCAGTGCCTGTGCGCGATTATCGGTTTGCCGGTTGGACGGAAAACGGAAAGACCATCAGCACAGAACAGGAATATATCGTGAAGAATCTTTCGAGAGATATGTGCCTTTCTGCGGTATTCGAGAAGGAACAGGCGAAATCTTATACCATCACGGCGGCGGCTTCCGCCAACGGGACAATCACGCCGGAAGGAAAAACCACGGTGGCGGCGGGGACATGGATTTTGTACACCATTACGCCCAAAAGCGGATATCTGATTAAAAACGTATACATAGACGGCAAAGTCATAGGAGCAACGGCCTCTTACAACTTTGCACAGGTAGGGGAAAACCATACCATTTCCGCAGATTTTGCGCCGATACCAGAAAAGGATAAAAACAGCGGCGGCTCTGCGGCGGGAAACCATGCGCCTGAGAAGCCGCAGACAGAACCGGCGGACAGTACGGATGCGCCTGACCGCGAAGAGGAGGAAACGGACGATCAGATGCAGGCGGTTGAAATGAACCGGCTGACGGGTACGCTGCAGTATCTGAATATTTCCGTGCAGGAGGCGGAGAAACGGATTGCGGAAAGCGATGAGGTCGAACTGATGAAAGGCGCGCTCGAAACCGGTGATCTGCAGGTAACAATACAGAATGACTTTGCGGACACGGAACAGGAGACCTCTTACAGCAGTTTCTATGAAAACTCCGGTGTTCCCAATTTCGAGATTGTGCTGGAGCATCTGCTCAGCGCGGAGGAAAAGATGGAGATGCTGCAGGGCGATGTGCCGGTCTCCATTAATCTGCATATCGAGGATGCTAACGGGGAAGAGACACCGCAGGTGCAGAAGGCGTTCGCGGAGAAAAAACTGCCAGGCATGAACATTGGGCAGTATTTCGAGGTGTTTCTCATCGCATCGAAGAACAATGACACGCAGATGGTTTCCGAGCTGCCGGAGCCTCTGAAAGTGGTAATCAATGTGCCGGATCACCTAAAGGTGGAAAATCGGAAATTTTATATCTTAAGGCTGCACACGAAGGCGGATGGCGGGCAGGAGTTTGCCCAGCTTGCGGATGAGGACAACAACCCGGATACGATTACTTTTTCAACCGACAGGTTTTCTCCCTATGCGATTGCCTATATCGACTGGCAGCCGGAGAGCAGTGAGATCCCTGCGGCTGTGGAGAAGGAACCCGATGGCCGGCGACTGAGAAACGCAGCCGGGATTGTGATTGTTTTTCTGGCCCTGGCGGTGACTGTGACGGGAATCCTTTATATTGCCGGTAAGAGAAAGCGGTAGGAGGAAACAGTTCCGACGGGAGAGAACCGGCAGCCTTAAAGACCCACTACAAACGCAAAGTAACCGCGCCCGGTGTTGAAAAGTAGGCTGTAATCAAAAGAGCCTGCGTAAAATGCCTGCCGGAATTGCTCGGGGGTCATAAAATGACTGTTTTCCAGATGATACTGTAAAGCAAGGTCACAGCGTATGGCAACCTGCTTCGAGATCTGGATGGCAAGCTCCTTTCCGATGGCCATGACAAGTTGATCCAATTTGCTCAAAGGAATGTTCAGAATGGAACTTACGGCCCGCAGGACAAGGCACTCTTCCAGCGCCATAAAAATCTGTACCTCCTCATGGTCTATGGAATGGTAAGTCAGCCGGATAATCATGCTTTTACCGAAATTTTCCCCGCTGTAATGTTCGCTGACGATTTCTGTCGGCAGCTGGAAGATTTCGTGTATGGTGCCTGACAGGGCATTTTCCAGCGCGTCCATGTCTGCACCTATATGATCCGCTTTCCATTTGTTTGAAATGAGACCGGCGATGGCGCGATCCTCAATGATAATATGGGCGGTGAGCCACCCGACACAGATGCCGATAAAATGCTGGATGGATTCCTCGGAATAGCCGGATTCCCTAAGATCTTTTTCAAGAGCCGGCAGTGTTTTATGGCGCATATCGTCATGCAGGCGTTTGTGTATTTCATATCCTTCGTAGCCGATTGACCGCATGTATGCTTCCTCGTCTGCAAAGTGTTTTACGGCATAGTTTTTAAAGTATTTGATCCCTTCGGCACAGGCCCATTGTCCGCTGCTTTTATCTTTGCTCAGGCCGATTAGTTTGTGTACGATAGAAAAAAGCTTTCGGTGTGCTTTGTCGATGGAATCGACGCCGATGTTGAATCGGTCGTCCCATTCCGCTTCTTTGGACATTTTTGCTCCTTGCTCCATTGCTTGCAAAGGCTTTTCGGGTTCGCAAGTGGGTTTTCTGTTGCTATAATATATGTCGAAACGTGAAAAAATGTGTCATATGTGATCGGTATGGAGGGCGGTCCGCGCTGGCAGGGAGGATGAGAATATATGGAAATCACAGAGATGGGCGCATTACAGATTGCAAAGAGGGTAAATTCGATTCTGCATGTGCCGGGGAACTATCGCGGCGGAAACCTGGAAATGACGATTGTGATAGATAAGTCGCTGGAGCGGGAGGATTTCCGGGAGCCGGTGGCTTCGGTGGTCAGGGCGCTGAAACGGAGCGATGAGATTTTCAGAAACGTGCGGTTGAACCTGGTGTTCTGGGGACAGGAGATGATGTCTTGTGTGACGCCGATGGCTATGCTTCTGACAGGAGGCGCATTTCAGACATACCGCTGCAGTCCGCAGAAAAAGCGGTATGAGGATTTGTTTGCCTATCTGAAGAAATTTCATGCCAGAAGCAAGGTGGTGCTTGTATTTACGGATGGAAACAATGAGACGGTGGACATGCAGGCGGCCGGGGAAGCGCTAACTCCGTTTTTAAAGAGTAAGATTCTGCTGATTTCGGACCGGGTTGTGGGCGGGACGGAATTTCTGCTTGGGAAGCATTTTGAATGACTGCAGATGCACCACTTCGCAAAAGCGTCATAGAATAACTCTAAAACACACGGGAGCTTTTCTATGCCCAATTACGATATCACACCGGGAACCGCTTTCACACAGCTTCTGCTTTACAATCATCCGGGAGCGATTGCGTGGGTGAGCGGCAGTGAACAGTACCCCGGCTTAAGCGGCGCGGTCAGATTTTATCACACCACTTACGGAGGCGTTCTGGTGGAGGCGGAAATTTTCGGGCTTCCCAACAGTAACCTTCCGGGTTCCAGCAGTTTCTATGCCATGCATATACATGATTCGGGGGACTGCAGCGATCATTTCAGCCACACGGGACTGCACTATAACCCACAAAATGCGTTACACCCCGACCATGCCGGCGACATGCCGCCGCTTCTCGGCAATCAGGGATACGCGTTCAGCGTTTTTTATGATAAGCGGTATACCATTCAGGAAATCATTGGAAGATCTGTTATTATCCACGAAAAGCCGGATGACTTTACCTCCCAGCCGGCCGGAAATGCCGGTGATAAGATCGCCTGCGGAACGATAGAATGGACGGCATAAAATTCTAATATTGTCTTTTCTTTACGGCGCTAAATCTGTATAATTGAAATAGGGAATTTGACGGAGCCAAGTAAAGGACGGAGAAATGGAATGGGCAAAAAGGTAATTGCGGCCGGACATATCTGTCTGGATATTACGCCGGTTTTTGGCGGGAAAAAGGCGAAACAGCTGGGGGATATTCTGACGCCTGGCAAACTGGTTCATGTAGGTGAGGCGGACGTGCATACGGGCGGTTCTGTGGCAAACACGGGACTTGCCATGAAAATTCTTGGCGCGGATGTTTCGCTGATGGGAAAAGTCGGAGATGATGTGTTCGGCAGGATTGTATGCGATGTGCTCCGGGCTTACGATGCAGACGGAGGAATGCTTGTTTCCGGGGAGGAATCCACGTCTTATACGGTGGCGCTGGCGGTTCCCGGGATTGACCGCGTTTTTCTGCATAATCCGGGGGCGAACCACACGTTTCGCGCGGCTGATATTCCGCAGGAGAAGCTGGAGGAGGCAGCGCTGTTTCATTTCGGCTATCCGCCGATTATGCGTTCCATGTATGAACGGGACGGCGCAGAACTGATAGCCATGATGAGGCGTGCAAAGGCGTGCGGCGCTGCCACTTCCCTTGACTTTGCGGCGATAGACCCGGACTCGGAAGCGGGACAGGTGGACTGGAGGTATATTCTGGAACAAGTGATTCCCTATGTGGATATTCTCGTTCCCAGTGTGGAAGAGCTTTGCTTTATGCTTGACCGGGAGCGTTTCCAGGAGTGGCAGGAGCGTGCCGATGGCAAGGACATTACGGAGATTCTGGATGTGGAGAAAGACGTTGTGCCACTGGCACGGCAGTGCATGGATTTCGGCGCCAGGATTCTCCTGATTAAGTGCGGCGCGCCGGGTATTTATTATCGGACGGGCAGTCAGCAGGTTTTATCGGAGATCGGCGCAAAGCTGGAACTGGATACAGCCGCGTGGGCGGATCAGGCAGGGTTTGAGGCGAGCTATGTGCCTGAAAAAGTGCTTTCCGGCACAGGCGCGGGAGATACGAGCATCGCAGCCTTTCTGACAGCCATACTGGAGGGGTATCCCCCGGAGATGGCCATGCATCTGGCGGCGGCGACGGGGGCGTGCTGTGTGGAGGCTTATGACGCGCTCGGCGGCTTAAAGCCTTTGGAAGAGCTGGAGCGAAAGATTGCACAGGGATGGAAGAAAAATAACGGACATTAGGATGGCGGAGGAGAGCATATGTTAGTAACCTTAAAGGAAATAATGGAACTTGCAGAGGAGAAGAAGATTGGGATTGGTGCGTTTAATGCGGCGAACCTGGAAAGCCTGCAGGCTGTACTGGGCGCGGCCGGGGAGCTGGATGCCCCGGTGATTATCCAGTTTGCGCAGTGCCATGAGCCGTGGGTTCCGCTGGAGATGATCGGCCCGGTTATGGTGGAGCAGGCGAAGAAGGCTTCCGTTCCCGTCTGCGTGCATCTGGATCACGGTGAGACGCTGGAGTATCTGGAGCGCGCGCTGGAGCTTGGTTTCACGGGAATTATGTATGACGGCTCCACTCTTTCCTACGAGGAAAATATGAAAAATACAAAACAGGCGGTGGCCCTGGCGACGAAAACAGGCGCATCTGTGGAGGCGGAGCTGGGCAGTATGGGCAGGCGCGAATCGGGCGCCGGGGATGCCGGCACAGAACCGGATGATACAAAGATTTATACGGATCCGGAGCAGGCGAAGGCTTTTGTGGAAGAGAGCGGAATCGATGCGCTTGCCTGTTCGTTTGGGACCACGCACGGCATCTATCTTGCGGAGCCGAAGCTGGACTTTGACGTGGTGAGAAACGTGCGCGCGCTTACGGACAACATTCCCGTTGTGATGCACGGAGGCTCCGGCGTCAGCCGGGAGGACTACCATAAGGCAGTTCGGGCAGGTGTGCGCAAGATTAACTATTTCACTTATATGGACAAGGCCGGGGGAAACGGTGCGGCGGAATATCTAAAAACCCTGCAGGCACAGGAGCCTGTCTTTTTCTCCTCCCTTTCTATGGCCGGAATGGATGCCATGAAGGAGGACGTAAAGGCGGCGATACGGATGTTTGCGCTGGCGGATTGATCGCGGGATAAGCCGGATCATATGTTTTCATGCTGCGGTGAGTGAGCGGCTGCACGCAGCGGTAGAAAGAAAGGATTTCGCATGAAAAATTATTCGGAGGATGCAGACAGACAGTATCACATACAGGTGGCGGCAGGGGAAGTGGGGCGTTATGTGATTATGCCCGGTGATCCCAAGCGGTGCGTGAAGATTGCACAGTATTTTGACGATCCTGTTCTGATAGCGGATAACAGGGAATATATTACTTACACTGGAACATTGGACGGAGTAAAGGTCAGCGTGACTTCTACGGGCATCGGCGGCCCTTCTGCAGCCATTGCTATGGAGGAGCTTGTGCGCTGCGGCGCGGATACTTTCCTGCGCATCGGCACATGCGGCGGTATGCAGAAAGAGGTAAAGAGCGGTGACGTTGTGATTGCCACCGGGGCGATCCGTATGGAGGGGACGAGCAGGGAGTATGCGCCCATCGAGTTCCCGGCGGTGGCGGATCTGGAGGTAGCCAATGCGCTTGTGGAGGCGGCGCGGGTGAAGGGCTGTCCTTTCCACACGGGCGTGGTGCAGGCCAAGGATTCTTTTTATGGACAGCACGAGCCGGAGACGAAGCCGGTAAGTTATGAACTGATGAATAAGTGGGAAGCATGGAAACGACTTGGATGTCTGGCCTCCGAGATGGAATCGGCGGCGCTCTTTACGGTGGCGAGTTATCTGCGGGTGAGGGCCGGAGCCTGTTTCCTCGTGGTGGCAAATCAGGAACGGGAGAAACTGGGTTTGGAAAACCCGGTAGTGCATGACACGGACATGGCGATCCGGGTGGCTGTGGAGGCGGTGCGCGGCTTGATCGGGAGAGACTGAGAGAAGGAAAACGTGCCACTGCAGAACACTGTTCCGATATGGAGGTGTATATGAAATATGACGTAATTATCATCGGCGCGGGGCCGGGAGGCATCTATTCGGCTTACGAGCTGATGCGGCAGAAGACGGATCTGAAGATAGCGGTATTTGAGGCGGGACATGCGCTGGAGAAACGGCAGTGCCCCATTGATGGGGACAAGGTGAAATCCTGCGTGAAGTGTTCCTGCTGTTCGATTATGAGCGGCTTTGGCGGCGCAGGCGCCTTTTCTGACGGAAAATATAATATTACCAACGATTTCGGCGGCACGCTCCACGAACATGTGGGCAAGAAAAAGGCCATAGATCTGATGCGCTATGTGGACGAGATCAACATGAAGTACGGAGGCGAGGGGACGAGACTGTATTCTACGGCAGGCACCCATTTCAAGAAGCTGTGCCTGCAGAACAATCTGAATCTGCTGGACGCTTCCGTGCGTCATCTGGGGACGGATATCAATTATATCGTTCTGGAAAATCTGTATGCGGAACTGAAAAACCAGGTGGAATTTTACTTTGACACGCCGGTTCTTTCGGTGGAGCGGATGGAAGACGGCTATCGCGTGATCTGTGAAAAGGGCGCCCACGAATGTGACAAATGTGTCATATCTGTGGGGCGAAGCGGCAGCAAATGGATGGAGAAGGTCTGCGGGGAGCTTGCCATCCCCACGAAATCGAACCGGGTAGACATCGGTGTGCGTGTGGAGCTTCCGGCGGTGATATTCTCCCATCTGACAGACGAACTTTATGAGAGCAAAATCGTTTACCGTACAGAAAAATTTGAGGACAGCGTGAGAACTTTCTGTATGAATCCGCATGGAATTGTGGTTAATGAGAATACGAACGGGATCGTGACGGTCAACGGTCACAGCTATGAAGGGGCGGAGAAACAGACGGAAAATACAAACTTTGCCCTTCTTGTTGCCAAACATTTCTCGGAGCCGTTTAAGGACAGCAACGGTTACGGGGAGAGCATTGCCAGACTTTCCAATATGCTGGGCGGAGGTGTGATTGTACAGCGGTTCGGGGATCTGGTGCGGGGCAGAAGGAGCAACGCCAAGCGGATTGAGGAGGGGATCATTGAGCCTACCCTGGCCGCAACGCCGGGAGATTTAAGCCTTGTACTTCCGAAACGCATTCTGGACGGCATTATCGAGATGATCTATGCGCTTGACAAAATTGCACCCGGCACGGCCAACGATGATACGCTGATGTACGGTGTGGAGGTTAAGTTCTATAATATGGAAGTGGAGATCGACGAGCATCTGGAGACAAAGTACAAAGGGCTCTACATCATCGGTGACGGAAGCGGGGTGACCCATTCCCTGTCCCACGCGTCAGCCAGCGGGGTATTTGTGGCGCGAGAGATTGCGGGAGAGCAGCAGAGGATGTTTGGATGACGGATGGACGCTTGGCGGCCGGCGAAGAGCTTTACAGCACAGGCAGTTACAGATGTGCATGATTACAAATACATGAGGCGTGCAACGTCTCAGAACGGAGGTATTACATGGTTTTAGGAGCATTGGAGGCAGGCGGCACAAAGATGGTGTGTGCCATCGGAAACGAGAAAGGTGAGATTCTGGAGCAGATTTCCATTCCTACAGAGACACCGGAGATTACCGTGCCGAAACTCCTTTCCTTCTTTAAAGGGAAAGAGATCGAGGCGCTGGGCATCGGGTGTTTCGGACCGATTGACGTGGACAGAACGTCTGAAACGTACGGCTATATCACGACTACGCCGAAGCTCGCGTGGCAGAACTGTGATATCGTGGGCGCCTTTAAGAGGGAACTGGGTGTGCCCGTAGGATTCGATACCGATGTCAATGGCTCTGCGCTTGGTGAATACACCTGGGGTATTGCGAAGGGACTGCACAGCTGCATCTACATCACGATCGGCACGGGTGTGGGTGTGGGCGTGATCGTGGACGGTAATCTCATACACGGAATGATGCACCCGGAGGGCGGACATGTACTGCTGAACAGACACCCGGAGGATACATACGAGGGCTTCTGTCCTTTCCACAAAAACTGCATGGAAGGTCTGGCGGCCGGCCCTGCCATCGAGGGGAGATGGGGCAGGAAAGCAGTCGAGCTTGCCGACAAGGCCGAGGTCTGGGAGATGGAGGCGTACTATATTGCGCAGGCGCTTGTGGATTATACCATGCTTGTTTCCCCGCAGCGCATCATACTTGGCGGCGGCGTCATGCATCAGACACAGCTTCTGCCGCTGGTGCGCGAGAAGTTTAAGGAGCTGATGAACGATTATATCAGGACGAAGGAGATCGCAGATCTGGACAGCTATATCGTGGTACAGAGTCTGGATGACAAGCAGGGCATCATGGGAGCGCTGAAGCTGGGAATGATGGAGCTGGAGAGAAAATAGGCTGAAAAAAGGAAACGCCTCTTTGTGCAGATGACAGAGAGGCGTTTTTGTGTACATTAATTGATTCTTGAAAAGTAATCCCGCAGATATTCCGTCAGTAACCGTGCCGCCCGCCGGTGGGACGGTTCTCCGGGATGGTTGTTGGAGCCGACCGTTTCCTCGGTGAGGAGCGGCAGCTGCAGGTAAATGACGTTGTGATCACCGCTTTCCTTCATATAGCGGGTCATGGCATCATTGATGGCAAAGGAAAGATCGTAGCCAATCATGCCGTAGCACCAGACAATATGTGCCTGCGGGTTGCATTTTCGAAGCAGCTGCAGGAAGGAAACCACGGCGTCCTTGAAGCGGTTTAAATCCGTCTCCACAAAAGTGCCGTCCGGGTTCAGATGCTGCTTAAAGGTCTGTCCCGTGGCGGGGTCATGCCAGGCGGGCTGCTGGAAAGCGGAGGCATCGTTGGTTCCCAGATTGACGATCACGGCGTCCGTCTTTCTCGCGGAAAAATCATAAGGAGTGAAAGCGCCGAGGCTTTCGTTTTTAGGACCGCAGCAGAGACCGCAGAGCTGTTCGTAGCGGGAGGGAATTTTGCAGTTCGGGTTGTTGTCCCAGCCGGACAGTACGCCCCAGCCGCCCTTGGAGATGATATAGGCGTCCGCGCCGAGGGCATCTGCGGTCATTTTCGTGTAATCGCGGCTGTAGCTCATGTACATCGGAATCCAGTCGAGATCCCCTTTCGCCCCATAGGTGCCCTCCCCGGAGGTAATGCTGTCACCCACAAATTCCAGGGTATATTTTCCTTTGGGAACAGGATAAAAGCTGCCGTTTGCCTGAAAGCCGCAGACGATGAGGCAGCAGTCCTCGTCTTCAATCATGGCCTGTGTTTCTCTCGTGATACGCACATTTTTAACGGGTTCTTCACTCATGCCGCGGAACAGACACAGAGACTGGATTCCCGGCATAAGCATCTGCCGGCTTATAAGTTCCCGGTTGACTTCTATGGTCACCCACATTTCAAGAGCGTGCCAGCTGACTTCCAGATCAACCCAAAGTTCCGAGCCTGACACGTTCAGTTCCACCGCGCTTCCGTTAAAAAAGAGCGGCAGCGGGCATGTTCCGGGAACCGTGCGCCCGTGCACTTTGTAATGGGGGATATCGCTGAGAGGGTATTTCTTTAATTGGGACATAGGCTGTTACCTTCCTTTTCTTTTTATGATCCGGGGCATGAAATCAGACTTAGGATGACTGATGATGACGGCCGTTTCGAGGGTTGTTTTCTTCCATCATGGCGTCCATATATCCTCTGTCCCAGAGCAGAATGCGCAGTTTTTTCGCGGCTTCCACGGCGGGTGAGGTAAAATACTGGTTTGTCATAACGGCGCCGACCATGCGCTCATAGTAAGCCTGGCCGCCGTAGGTACGAAGCACGGCCTCCACGCCGACGGGGCCGCTGTAGCGTTTGCACTGGACGGCATAGGTGACACCGTCCTTTTCCGCCAGAATATCTACGCCGAAGTCACCGCTTCCGCGTGTAACCTCCACATCAATAAAGCCCTGGGCCCGCAGAAGATCGGCGCAGAAAAATTCAAAATCATGTCCTTCCAGCTCGTCCATTCTGCTTGCGCGCCGATCCCGCCTGCGGCGGAGGAAAAAATCGATCAGTATGATAAGTACTGCCATAAAGGCGATGAAGCCGATCAGGACAGCGAGAACCGTTATGTTTGACTGTGTCATAAAATCTCCGTTCTACGGCGTGCGCAGGCATTTCTTATGGCATGCGCTGCCGTTATGCCGGGTTAAGCCGAGAGGCCGCCGGTTTTTGCTGACATGATATATCGTAGCAGGATTTCTGTCATTTATCAACATTTGTGCAGGGATAAAAGTGTGGGACTGCGCATAAATTTTATAAAACCAGTTTATGGGTCTGCGCATGGCATCTGTCCTATCCAATATTTCCAACATCATTATTCCTGTCATTCTTTTTTATATTGTGGCTTACGGCATCTCCAACCGCTGTAATGTGTATGAGGATTTTATCCGGGGCGCGAAAGACGGTTTTCACACGGTGATACAGATCATGCCCACCTTAATCGGGCTGATGGTAGCGGTGGGCGTTTTGCGGGCTTCGGGCTTTTTGGAATTTGTCGGGGGGCTGTTTGTCGGCGTGGCCGACAGGCTCGGATTTTCCTCTGAACTGGTTCCGCTTATGCTTGTTAAGATGTTTTCCTCCTCAGCAGCCACAGGGCTGGTCCTGGATATTTTTAAAAATCATGGGCCGGATTCCCTGATCGGACTCACCACGTCCATAATGATGAGCTGCACGGAAACGATCTTTTATACGATGAGCGTATATTTTCTGGCGGCAAAGGTCACAAAGACGCGTCATACACTTAAGGGGGCGCTGCTGGCCACGCTGGCAGGGATTGCGGCAAGTATTGTGCTGGCAGGGAGGATGTTCGCCTAGTGCTGGGGAAATATAAGGAACGGTTTTCTTTACGAATTTGCATTATAAAAGTCAACATATCATTTATATCAGAAACGGCGCTCCATATGGGGCGCCGTTTCTGTGTGTGAGAAGGATAGAAATGTTGGTTCAAATATATGTCAACAGCAGCTTTAAAGGCATGCTGTTATGCTTTGTCGAAGCCGGTCGGCACCAGGTCAGCGCCGGCGACTCCATTGTATGTGTAGTGTAACCACTGCTAAAGAATCTGATTCATTCATCCCTGCGGATCGAATGTTCTGATCAAGCTCTGTCTTAACTACAAGTAACACTATACAGGCTATTTGTGAATGTGATGTGTCAAAATTCGAAAGAAAAAAGAAAGAAAATATAAATTAAAATTTATAATTAGTACTTTAGGGAGAAGGCTCGTTTTCATAAAGTTTGACTTTCAAACTAATTTTTGTTACACTGTTTGGAGATTGAAACGACATGCTTGTACAGCAGGGGAAAGATAATGGATATCAGCAATACATTGAATGAGGTGCTGGTCAGACTCTTCCGGGATATTAACACACTGGAGGAGCGGGCGATCAGGACGGAGGAGTATAAGGATGTGACGGCAAATGATATGCACGTCATAGAGGCAATCGGCCCGGACAGCTCCAAAAATATGACGAGTGTGGCAAGAGAACTCGAGGTTACGACAGGGACACTGACTATAGCAGTCAACGGACTGGTAAAAAAGGGATATGTGGAAAGAACCCGAAGCGAGGAGGACCGGCGTGTGGTGCTGATTTCACTTTCCGGGAAAGGAAAAGAGGCGTATCTGCATCACCGGCGGTTCCACGAGGAAATGATTGACGCAGTCCTGGGGGAACTCTCCGAGGAGGAGCAGAGAGCGCTTGAAAGCGCCCTCTTCAAGCTGACACGGTTTTTTAGGGAAGTGGGTTGAAAGCGCGTTTCACGAATCACGTCTGCCGGGCAGGAATGATGTGCGCCGGCGGCTTTCATCGGACGTCACTCCGCCGCCAGCCGTCTCGCCAGTGTCCGATAGTCAGCAGGGCCGTTCTGCAGCAGGAAAGAATGAAAGCGGTATAAAAATTCTTTGTCATGGAAGACAGCGGTTGTCTGGTTCGGTTCGGACCAGAGGACGGCTGCCTGTTTTTTTAATTCAAGAATTTCCAGATATCCCAGATAATACTTCAGATAATTGCACGGCTCTTCTGCAATATACTGATAGAGGGCGGCAAGACTTGCGCTGTCGGTCAATCCAAGACAGTAACAGAGTTTCTGCACATCCTCGAAAGAGGCGTTGTCATAGTGGATAGCGATATCCAGAAGAGAATACAGTCCAAGCCGGAACTGTCTGTCAAGCCGGCAGACCTGATAGTAGGCGGCAGCTTCAGGGTGGGACTTCCCGGCGAGCTCGATGGCACGGTCAAAGGAACCCAGTTCCACATACATCGCCCAGCCTTCCACGAATCCGCCGTAGTAGAGGACATTGCCGAGAGGCAGGATATTTTCCTGCTCCTGGTACCGTTTGCTGTATACGGTCTGGTACAGATGTCCCGGGTAGCCTTCGTGGGCCAGCGTGGTGAAGAGGGACAGATCGTCCTCCGTGTCCTTTGCATTTAAGCAGATCAGATTGTTGCAGATGTTGTCGATGGGCGGCATCATGTAAAAAGCGGGAGCGCTGTATGCCTCCAGACTGGCGTCCACATACTTTATGGTTGAGCGGATGGACGCGCTGTTCCTGCCTGCCGGAATGGGAGGAAATTCTTCGCCGATTTCCGACTGCAGATCGGCAAGAATTTCCTCCGGCGTCATTTCCGGCAGGAGAGAAGGAGACTTGGCAATCATCTCTTTTAAAGCCGGGTTCGCTGAGAGAAGAGCAACCAGCGACTCGTAGTTAAAACGCAGGTCTCTGGCGAGAAGACGCTTGATTTCATCTATGTCGCGGTAGGAACCGGTGCGGAGACGAACGAGCGCCCGGTAGTAGTCCCTGCCGTTTTCCTGGCCGGCCAGACCGCAGGTTGGCTTTCCGGAACCTTTTAATACGGTCAGACCGTCCGCCAGATGATCATAGGCAGGAACGACTACTGTAGTCAACAAACGATTGTGCTCAGACACATAGGAATCCACTTCTCCGGCAGTCAGAATTTCTTTTTCTGTAAGCTGCTGCAGCCTGCTTTTAAAAGTAATTTCCAGGAAATGGGTTCCCTTTTCTATGGAGGAGGCATCCAACAGATCGGAACATTGCCGGATTACCCGGTCAGCCGTCAGATCGGACATAAAAAGTCCGGCATCTGCCTTTTCCTGTTCATAGATGAGAAGTCCCTCGAAGTAAGACGGAATCTGGGTGAGGATAGACAGATAGTTTTCGATATCGGCCTTGTCGTCCAGACGGTACTCGGAGAACAGTATTGGCAGCTCCGAGGGCACGCCGGAGGAGGGAGAGAGCGGTTCCGAGAAATAGGGATAGGAGGCAGTGGAAGCCGCAGCCGCAAGATAACTGTCTAGCAGCTCATAGAGACGGCGGTTTTCATTGTTCAGGGCATCGGGATCGATGGCGCTCAAATTTTTCCGCGCCAGAGAAAGAGCGTACATCTCGTTCGCGGCATCCCCGGGCTGATAGACGGGCAGGGTTAAGGACGACTCATCCACACCGTAGGCGGCCGGATTGTCTATGGTATAGTGGAAATGAATGGGGTTTGCCTGTACTTCGTCTAAGAAGAATGCCTGGGCGAAAGCACTGAATTTGTTGTCCTGATGCATGCGGCCATACCAATGCAGAGTCAGGATGCTTAGGGCGGTAAACAGAATCAAAACCAGGGTACATTGCCTGGAAGAGAGGGAATGTTTCAAGAGAACACCTGCAGATAAGAATTTGTATTACTATATGAAGAAAGTTCAAAAATAATGACCGGATCAAAAAATGATCCGGTCACGCCCGCCTTCTTTACCAACATATAATTTTTCGTCTGCTTCTTTTAAAAGCGTGGTGATATCACTGTGATAATCATATTCCACCAACCCGTAGGTAAGGGAGATGGTGAAGTTTTCCGTGCCGCCGTCGAAGGTGAGTTCCCGGATCTTCTGACGGAGCGTCTCCAGTGCGGTGCTCGCCTCGTCTCCGTTTAAACGGGGGAAAATCAGCAGAAACTCCTCACCGCCCCAACGGGAAATAAAGGTGTCGGGAGGCAGTCTTTTCCGAAAAGTCTCTGCAATGGTTTTGAGAACTACATCGCCTACATCATGCCCGTAAGTATCGTTGACCCGCTTAAAATGATCGATATCGCACAGACAGATGCTGATCTGTGTTTCTGCGGCCTTGAGAAGATTTTCCAGATATTCCATGGTGCGCCGGCGGTTATATAGTCCGGTCAGCGTGTCCGTGTTTGCCTGCTTCATCAGCTTTCGATTATATTCGATCAGCTTGCCTTCCATCTCCTGCGTGGTGGAACTGAAGAGATATGCCACTAAACCAAGCGCCAGAAAAATGAAGAATGTATTTACCATCTGCAGAGCATTTGCAAGATTATCCGCAAGAGGAATAATCGGTTCATGGGATCTGCAGTAATAATATAAGAACAGACGCAGTACAAACAGAGCGGCGGCATATAGGATTTTAACGGCTTCGTGTTTGTACTTACAGAAGAAGACAAACACGAGAAGAACAACCAGAAAATGCTGAATGCCGATATTCCAGCCGAAGCAGTAGACATTCATGCAGGACCAGAACAAAATACATATATTCAAAATACAGTATGACGCAAAAGTGCTCCACTGGTATGATAAAACAAAAATTGCCAGAAACAATACGGGAGAAGCCACCGAAAATACGAGTGCACCGATATGTCCCGTGATGGAGACAAGTACACAGCATAAAAGGGCGTGAATCAACATGGACAACGTTAATAGACGAACCACGACGATCAGCTTGGCAGATTCGTTCTGTTTTCCGGTATCCCGGCAGATATTTTCATAAATCGTAGCTAAAACGGAATTTTGTTTCATTTTGGCTTCTTTCATCACATGATATTGAAAATCGACAAACTCCCCTAATATAATCTTAGGAAAGCATACTTACAAACATAATACACCTTTGCGGGCAAGATTGCAAACAGACATTACTAAAAAAATGCCTAAAAAAATGAATTTATCTTTTGGCGGAAAGTTGGTAAAATGGGTAAATAAAGGAGAGACACATATGCAGACTGCGAAAGTCAAGTATCCCATCAAATATAAACTGATACTTCTGTCAGTTATGGTAGCCGTGCCCTTTCTGGTAATGGTGCTTTACCTGCTCTATGCCCTGCACAACTACAGCAGCGCCTATGACGCGATTGTGGGAAACATGACGGTGGCCAATAACTACAATATGAATTTTAAAGAGGAGATGGACGAGAGTCTTTACAAACTGGTGGTAGGGTTCGTCACTTTCGACACGGTGGGAAGCGACGGGAGTCTGGTAGATCCGTACGAGCATCTGGACGAGCTGAGAGGCGAGTTTAACAACCTGATGAGTATCACCAGGGATGACGAGAGCCGCGCCAGACTACAGATTCTTCTGCGCAATATTGACACATTGGAGGATCGCGTGGATGACATTCGGACGAATCTGGAGACGGATGTGGGGTATGATATCAATATCGAGATGCTTGACAATAATATTTATGTCCTGACAGAGCTGATTCAGGATAATATTCAGTCTTATATCTATTATCAGACGAAAAGCATGGAGTATCTGACGAACCAGCTGAACGTGAAGGTGCACAGCTTTACTATATTCTGCGGCATACTTCTCGCCCTGCTGGTTCTTATGGTGGCAGTTCTGATTGTGATGATTGTGACGGACATCATAAGGCCGATCAGAATTCTTTCCAGAGTGACGGAGCAGGTGGCGGAAGGAGATTTCTCGGCAAGAGCGCAGGTGGAGACGCAGGATGAGGTGGCTGTTCTGGCGGACAGTGTGAATCTGATGACAGAGAGTCTGGAAGGACTTGTGTCGAAGATCAAAGAGGATGAGCGAAAGATGCGCAAAGCCGACCTGCGGCTTTTGCAGGAGCAGATCAACCCGCATTTCCTTTACAATACGCTGGATACCATTGTCTGGCTGATCGAGGGCAACGATTCCGATAAGGCTGTGAATATGGTTATGTCGCTGTCAGAGTTTTTCAGACTGGTTTTAAGCAAGGGAAAAGAATATATCACCATTCAGGAGGAAGAACTTCACATTAAGAGTTATCTTGAGATCCAGCAAGTGCGCTATCGGGATATTCTTGAGTATGAGATTCGGATTGATTCTGAATTGTACCAGTATCAGATATTGAAGCTGACGCTCCAGCCGCTGGTTGAAAATTCACTCTATCATGGCATCAAATACAAGCGGGCCAAAGGCCGCATCATTGTGACGGGACAGATGGACGGACAGCAGATCCGGTTCCGCGTGGAGGATGACGGAGTCGGTATGGAGGAGGCGGATCTGCGCAAACTGCAGAGAGAAATTGAAAAACCATGCAAGGACACGGAGAAGGGTTTCGGGCTTGCCAATGTCAATGAGAGAATCCGTATGAATTTCGGTGCGGAATACGGTATGAAGATTGATTCTGTCAAGGGGAAGGGTACGTGCGTGGAAATCGTTATCCCGGCGCTTCCCTGTGCGGCGGAGAAGGAGGGCTAGTGTGTTTCGGAAAAGATCTTACAGCTTGATCGTGGTCGGACTGCTCTTTGTGATGACCATGGCGCTTCTGCTTTACGGCAGCCGGCTTTTCACGGATATTGAGGAGGAGGCCCATATCACACAGGAGAACCGGATTGTGGTGGGGGTGTCACAGCTTGGCAGCGAATCCGGATGGCGGACGGCCAATACAGAATCGGTACAGCAGGCGTTTACACAGAAAAACGGGTATTTTCTTATTTTCCATAATGCCCGGCAGAAACAGGAAAACCAGCTGAAGGCGATCCGCAGCTTTATTTCTCAGCGGGTGGACTATATTATTTTTTCACCCGTGGTAGAGACAGGCTGGGAAACGGTGCTGCAGGAGGCGAAGCAGGCAGGGATTCCTGTTATCCTCATGGACCGCAATGTGGATGTGGAGGATGAAAATCTTTATGTGACCTGTGTGGGCAGCGATTTTGAGAAGGAAGGCGAGAAGGCGGGGCGCTGGCTTGAGCGGGAGCTGGTGCAGCGAAACAGATCGAGCCAGTCCGTCAATATTGTGATACTGACGGGAACGGAAGGATCTTCTTCCCAGATCGGCCGGTCGGCCGGGTTTGCCTCTGTGGCTGCAAGGCACAATAACTGGAATATCCTTGAAGAGAAATGTGCAGAGTTTACGTCCACAAAAGGCAAGGAAGTGATGAAAACATTTCTGCGCAGATACCCGGATATCGACGTGGTGGTGTCCCAGAATGACGATATGACATTCGGCGCGATTGAGGCGATCAGGGAGTCCGGCCGCACGGTGGGCGTAAACGGAGACATTATTATCCTCTCCTTTGATGCGGTGAAGGGCGCGCTGGATATGGTGGCGGACGGTGTAATCAACGTGGACATCGAGTGTAATCCGAACCAGGGAGAGTATCTTCTCCGGGTGATAGATATGCTGGAGGCGGGCGTGGCAGTTGAGAAAAAGTATTATGTGGAAGAGGATGTTTACACAATAGAAAATGTGACACAGGAGCTTTTGCAGGAAAGAACGTATTGATGTTTGTGGAACGAGGGTACGACAGGGGATGGGGAGCTGCGCCGGAAGGAACCGGCTCTGATATGGAGGATTGCGATGCTGAAAGTTTTTTTGGTGGAAGATGAGAGTATTGTCCGGGAGGGGCTTAGGGATAACATTCCCTGGCAGCAGTATGGCTATGAGTTTGTGGGGGAAGCCAGTGACGGGGAGATGGCGCTGCCGCTCATCCAGAAGACGAGGCCGGATGTTCTGCTGACGGACATAAAAATGCCCTTTATGGACGGTTTATCCTTGAGCCGTCTCGTGCATCAGGAATTTCCTGATATGAAGATTATCATTATCAGCGGGTACGATGATTTTGAGTACGCCCGCGGCGCCATTCTGGTCGGTGCGGAGCAGTATCTTCTGAAACCGATCACCAGGGCGGCTTTGCAGAAAGTGCTGGCGGAACTTAAGACAAAGATAGAGACGGAGCGGGAACAGAAGACATATCAGGAAAAGTTTCAGAGCGAGGTCAGGGAGTACGAGCAGTTTTCCCGGACGGATTTCTTTGTCAAGGTGTTTGAGGGGCGTATGCCTGTACAGGATATCTATGAGGAGGCGGCCAAGCTGTCTCTGAAAATAAATGCGCCCTGCTACAATATTTTGTTGTTCAATCTGCAGGAAAAACGCATCGGGGAACACAGGGGTATGGAGTCTGAGGGTTTTGCCAGAAAGCGGGAGGAGCTTCTGCATTACTTTATACGTTACCCGGAGAACCTTGTTTTCCGCTGGAATGTAAACACTTACGGGGTATTGATTAAGGGAAGTCCCGTGCAGATGCAGGAGCTTGGCGCAAGATGTCTGGAGAATGTGGAACGCATCTGCCATCCGGCGCAAGATTTTCTGGAATGGTATGTAGCTCTGGGTGAGCCGGTAGAGCGCTTAAGTCTTTTGGCAGAGTGCTACAGCAAGGTGAATCACCTCTTTGCTTACCGTTTCCTTCGGCCGCAGGTGCATGTCTTTACAGGGGAGACAATGGGGCGGAATATGCCGGAGAAAGAGGAAGGCGGCAGCATCCGGGATATCGATCCGGCCAAGATGGAGGCAGGACTGATCCGCGACTTCCTGCTGCAGGGTGCTCGAGATGAGGTGACGGATTTTGTGGAGAATTATCTGCTGGCGGTTAAGGAAGCGCTGCAGACGGCGATGTTCCGCAACTATCTGACGCTGCATGTCTATTTCACGACGGTTTCCTATGTGGAGTCTCTTGGCTGTGACAGGGAAGAGTTTCTGCGGCTTTTAAACGAGGCGGGACTGACGCCGGAGGGACAGTATGATGTGGACGGGCTGCCGGATTATCTATGCGGTCTGACCGAGAGAGCCATGGAGCTTCGGGACCGGGAGTCGGATAACCAGAGCAAACGCATTTTGAAGAAAGCGCTCACCTATATAGAAGAAAATTATTCGCAGGAATCCCTTTCCCTGAATTCCGTGGCGGGAGAAGTCAATGTCAGCGCCAACTACTTCAGTGCGATCTTTTCCCAGGCCATGCAGGTGACTTTTGTGGAATATGTGACGGGAAAACGGATGGACAAGGCGAAAAAACTTCTGCGCCAGACACAGATGCATACCGGTGAAATAGCTTTGGAGGTGGGTTATAAAGACCCTCACTATTTCAGTTTCGTATTCAAAAAAACACAGGGCTGTACGCCAAGGGAGTATAGAGCCGGCGGTAAGTCTTAAGACACGCGGCGGCAGGCTCCAGGCGCAAAAAGTTTAAGCCGGGGCGGGGCCGTCGCTTTCTTTCCGTACCAGTTCCCAGGGAATTTCCTGGGAAACGACAGAGACGCCTTGCAGCATCTGTATCATGGTTTCGGCTACGCAGCTTCCCATTTCGTGCGGCCGGTGCGTCAGTGTGGTGATGCGGACTTTGCTCAGTTCACTCAAGTAACTGTTGTCAAAACAGACTACGGAAACATCCTTGGGAACCCGGATGCCGGCATAGGACAGTTCCTTGATCAGCCAGTAGGCGATTTCGTCGTTGTAGCAGATGACGGCAGTGCAGCCGCAAAGGTGCTCTTTGATAAAGGCGGCCAGAAACCGGCTGTCTTGATGTTTCTCCAGTTTTTCAATATCGGAGCTGCAGAACCAGCCGATGTTTTTGTCGGCAAGCTCCACATTCATGTTCCGCAGGCAGCAGCAGGCACCAAAATAACGTTCCGGCCCCTGCTTGTCGTCTGACTTAAAGATGCCGGCTATGCGGGTATGCCCCAGCCCGGCCAGATGATTGGCAAGAAGGTAACCGCCGTAATAATTGTCATCCTTGATGCATGCTTCGTCCGGGAGAGCATCGTATTTGTTATGTAGAAAGAGAAGCTGTGTGCCCGCAGCCTTCAGCTTGCCGAAAAGATCGGTGTTGGGCGTAGGAAGCGCGCTTTTTGACCCCTCCACTATGATGCCGCGGGGAGGGGCTTCGAGCAGGGAGGACAGGAGATGCCTTTCCCGGGAGGTGTCATTGTCTGTAGGATGAACCTGCAGATGATAGCCCTTTGAGACAAAGGCAGTGCGTATGTCAGTGAGCAGATGAGGGTAGATGTATTCCTGGCTGCTTGCGATCAGTATGGGGATGACATTGCGGGAGGCGTCGGCGGACAGGCCTGTTGCATAGGAACCACTGCCCTGGCGAGTTTCGACCAGCCCCTGGTTTTTGAGGAGCGAAAGAGCGGCACGGACTGTCTGGCGGCTGACCTGATACTGCCCAGCGATGGCAGCTTCGGTGGGCAGCGCGGTGATCCCCTGCTTCAAATTCCGGGAAATCAGTTCGGCAAGCTGTTTCGAAAGCGTTTCGTACTTGTTCATAATAAAAAAATCTCCTTTTTGTTCATGGTTTATTAACAAATTATATCAAATTTATTCATGAAATCTGTGCCGATCGGAAAAAAACACCTCCCAATTACCGCCTCTGATAAGATTGACTATAAACAGGAGACAGCTAAATATGGAAAATTCTTCGTTAAAATCCATAAAAAAACAACCAAATCGTAAAAAAATACCCTGAATTTTAAAATTTGTACCATTGATTTTTATTATATCATAAATTTGTATTGTTGAACCCATCCAAAATGCACAAAAGGATGATTTTGGGTGTTGAACTGTATCGTGCATTTTGCTAAAGTGATCACAGGGACGGGGAAACATGAAATCCCGCCACCTAAAAACAGATTCCCTCATCACAGGGATGGGGGCCAATGAAAGGGAGGAAACAAAGAATGAAGAGAAAAATGGCAGTTTTACTGACAGGCGCTATGGTTATGGCTACTCTGGCAGGCTGTGGCGGCGGTGAGGCAGCTCCCGCAGCAGAGACAGCAGCACCTGCAGCAGAAGAAGAGGCATCTGCAGAAGAGGAAGCTCCTGCAGCAGAAGAGGAAGCTCCTGCAGCAGAGGAAGAGGCACCCGCAGAGGAGGCTGAGGCACCTGCAGCAAGCGGTGAGCTGATCACTCTTGGTATCATCAACAACGATCCTAACGAGTCCGGTTATCGTACCGCTAACGATGCGGATCTGAAGGCTACCTTCACAGAGGAAAATGGTTATTCCGCATCCTTCGCATACAGCATGAAGAACGATGAGCAGATCGCAGCAGCTCAGAAGTTCATCCAGGACGGCGTTGACTATCTGCTTCTCTCCGCAGCTGATACATCAGGCTGGGATTCCGTACTGACAGATGCTCAGGACGCAGGCGTTCAGGTTATTCTGTTTGACCGTACCATCGATGCAGACGAGAGCCTTTACCTTGCATCTATCGTATCCGATATGGATAAAGAGGGTGAGACCGCTGTTAACTGGTTAGAGAGCCAGGGACTTGAGACCTACAATATCATCCACCTTCAGGGCGTGATGGGTTCCGCAGCACAGGAAGGCCGCAGCGGCGCTCTTCAGGCTAAGGCAGACGCGGAAGCTAACTGGAATATCGTTGAGCAGCAGACCGCTGAGTGGAACGCAGAGAATGCACAGCAGATCGTTCAGTCTGTAATCAGCTCCGGCAAAGAGTTCAACGTAATCTACGCTGAGAACGACGATATGGCTAAGGGTGCAGTTGCAGCTCTGGATGCAGCTAACATCTCTCACGGCGTTGGCAAGGACGTTATCGTAATGGGCTTTGACTGCAACAAGTGGGCACTTGAAGAGCTGCTTGCAGGCAACTGGAACTACGATGGTCAGTGTAATCCTTTCCAGGCTTCTTACATCGACGATGTAATCAAGAATGGCGCACCTGCTGAGAAGACAATCATCATGGATGAGAAGGGCTTCGATGCAACCACCATCACACAGGAAGACGTAGATAATTATGGTATCTAATCCAATCCGGGATATTTGCTAGACGATAAAAATATGCTATAATGTATAAGACGAGCGCGGCGCAGCGGAAAAGCCTGCCCGCGCTCATTTTATGAAATAAAACTATATAATTTTGGGAGGTGGACCTGAGAGTGGAAGGAAATGTTGTATTAAAAATGAGAAACATTCACAAGATCTTCCCCGGAGTGCACGCCCTGCAGGGGGTGGACTTTACATTGCGTAAAGGTGAAATCCATGCGCTGATGGGGGAGAACGGCGCCGGGAAATCGACGTTGATCAAGGTTCTTACCGGGGTTTACGGCAAAGAGGACGGAGAAATCTTTCTGGACGGCAAAGAGGGCGCGGTTGCGATTCACTCGCCCCAGGATGCGCAGAACATGGGCATCAGTACCGTGTACCAGGAGATTACGCTCTGCCCGAATCTGACTGTGGCGGAGAATATGTTTATCGGCCGTACGGCAGGTGCAGTACAGAACTGGAAAAAAATGAACGCTGACACGGAAAGAATTCTGCAGTCCCTGCAGATTCCCGCGAAGGCGGCGCAGCAGCTTGGAACCTGTTCCCTCGCGGTGCAGCAGATGATCGCTATCGCGCGTGCGGTTGACATGGAATGTAAAGTTCTGATTCTGGATGAGCCTACTTCTTCGCTGGATGAGCAGGAAGTTGAGAAACTCTTTAAACTGATGCGGGATCTCCGCGCCAAAGGTGTAGGAATCATCTTTGTGACACACTTCTTAGAGCAGGTGTACGAGGTCTGCGACAGGATCACCGTTATGAGAGACGGTAAACTTGTGGGCGAATATGAAATTGAAAGTCTGCCCCGCGTACAGCTCGTATCCAAGATGCTCGGTAAAGAGGTGGATGATCTCTCCGACATCAAGGGCGAGGTTAAGACGTTTGATGCAGGGAAGAATGCGGTTCCCGTGCTGGAGGCGGAAGGCCTTGTCAGCAACGCAGGCATCAAGCCTTTCGATTTCCATATCAACAAGGGCGAGGTAAACGGATTTACCGGGCTTCTCGGTTCCGGGCGAAGCGAATGCGTGCGTGCGATTTTTGGCGCGGACCGTGTGACCGGCGGAAAAGTCAAAATGGGCGGCAAGGACGTAAAGATTGCGAAGCCGCTTGATGCCATGAAGAACGGTATCGCATATCTGCCCGAGGATCGTAAGGTTGACGGCATTGTGGGAGATCTTTCCGTGCGCGACAATATTATCCTGGCGCAGCAGGTGCTTAAGGGCTTCTTCAAACCTTTCTCCAAGGCGGAGGCAAATAAGGTTGCGGATGAATACATAAAACTTCTGAATATTAAGACGGCTTCAAAGGACACCCCGATTAAGTCTCTTTCCGGCGGTAACCAGCAGAAGGTTATTCTGGCGAGATGGCTCTTCACCCATCCCGAATATCTGATTCTGGATGAGCCTACCCGCGGTATTGACGTGGGTACGAAGGTCGATATCCAGAAGCTGGTATTGAAACTGGCGTCCGAAGGTATGAGCGTAACCTTTATTTCCTCGGAGCTTGACGAGATGCTCAGAACCTGTTCCCGTCTGATTGTCATGCGTGACCGCAAGGCGGTAGGCGAGCTGACGGGCGATGATCTGAATCAGGGTACGGTTATGAATACGATCGCGGGAGGTGAAAAATAAATGGCAAACAGTGAAAATGCTAAAACATCGAGTGCGAGTTTCTTAAAGAATCTGGTTAGAAATCAGTGTTTTATACCGGTTGCAGCGCTTTTGCTGCTGGCGGTTTTCAACCTGATTGCAGATCCTTCTTTCTTTAGAATTACATTGGGTTACAACAGCGCGGGGAATCCGGTGCTGTCCGGCTTTATCATCGACATTATCAATAACGGTTCCGAGCTGGCGATTCTGGCGATCGGCATGACGCTTGTAACGGCGGCTTCCGGCGGACAGGATATCAGTGTAGGCGCTGCTATCGCCATTGCGGGCAGCGTGGTTCTGCGGGTGCTCTGCGGAGGAAATGCCCGTCCCGAAACACTGCAGGCTCCCATTATTGTAGCTTTTCTGGTGGCATGTGTTGTGGCAATGCTCTTTGGCGCATTCAACGGCGTGCTGGTAGCTTATTTCAAGATTCAGCCCATGATCGCAACGCTGATCCTGTATACGGCGGGACGTTCCATCGCGGCATGGATTAATAACAACGAGCTTCCTGTTATCAGCGATCCCAAGTTTGCTTATTTCGGCGGGTTTATTCCGGGAATCCCGATCCCGACGCCCTGCTTTATCGCCATCGCATGTATGATCGTGATCGGCATTGTGTTGAAAGTGACAAATTTGCGGCTGTATACACAGGCGGTTGGTATCAACCAGAGTTCCTCCAAGTTAAACGGTCTAAATCCGGAGATGATTAAGGTGCTGGCTTTCGTGATCCTCGGCCTTTGTGTGGCGGTTGCGGGATTGATTAAGGTAAGCCGTGTGTCTTCCATCAACTACTCCGTTATCGCGAAAGATATAGAGATGGACGCGATCCTTGCGGTTGCTCTCGGCGGTAACGCGCTTTCCGGCGGTAAGTTTAATATGGCGGCCTCCATTATCGGCGCATTTGTAATCCAGTGCCTGACGACCACGCTTTATAAATTTGGCGTTTCCTCAACGGCGCTTCCTGCTTACAAAGCGGTAGTGGTTATCCTGCTGGTAGTTGTCAGTGCGCCTACTGTGAGAGAGTATTTAAATAAGATTTCACAAAAAATGAAACTGAGCAAGGAGGTGGCTTGAGATGGCAAAGACAGATAAGAATAATGCATCTGCGGGCAAGGGTCTCGGCGCTAAGCTGGCGGGCATGACCGACACCAACCTGCTCCTCACGATTACAATTGCCGTGTTTTTCCTGCTGTACATAGGTGCAATGGTTTTTCTCCGGTCGGGATTTTTAAAGCCCCAGACTTTCTTTAATATTTTAAATGCCAAT
This sequence comes from Lachnospiraceae bacterium, assembly GCA_910575775.1. Classification (GTDB taxonomy): domain Bacteria; phylum Bacillota; class Clostridia; order Lachnospirales; family Lachnospiraceae; genus UBA3282. Next base: position 36,206 of record CAJTEY010000014.1, read on the forward strand.
GCGGCGCTGATCATCCTTGCCTGCGGCATGAGTCTTGTTATGATCACCGGCGGAATCGATATTTCCGTGGGCGGCGTGACGGCTCTCGTGAGCATGTGCTGCGCGGTTTATCTTGACTACAAGGGCGGCAACGTATTTATGGCGGTTGTCATCGCAATTTTGATTGGTCTGGCATTCGGCGCATTCCAGGGCGCTCTTGTGGCGTATCTGGACATCCAGCCTTTCATTGTTACGCTGGCGGGTATGTTCTTTGCGAGAGGTATGACGACGATTGTCAACACTTCGCCTTTCAACGTGGAGAACGAGGCGTTTGTAGCATTAAAGATGACCCGTGTGAATGTGCCTGGTCTTGGTTCCGTAAATAAGCTTGGCAAATACGTTCCTGCTTATGTGGAGATCGGTGTGCTGGTAGCGCTTCTGGTAGTAATCGTAATGTTCGTATTGCTCCGATGGATGAAGCTGGGACGTAATTTTTACGCAGTCGGCGGAAACAAGCAGAGCGCATTGATGCTCGGTATCAACGTGAAGAGAACGAAGTTCCTCTCCCATTTGATCTGCGGTCTTCTGGCAGGTATCGGCGGTTTCGTCTACTTCCTGCATGTAGGTTCCGGCTCGCCTTCTCATGCGTCGGGCGCGGAGATGGACGCAATTGCCTCCTCCATTATCGGCGGTACCATGCTGACCGGTGGTGTAGGTAATGTGCTCGGTACATTTTTCGGCGTACTCTCTCTGAACACGATTCAGAATATCGTATCCTCCGTGGGATTTGATGAAGCATGGTGGACCGGTATCACAAAAGCGGTTATGCTCTGCCTGTTCCTTGTGGTTCAGAGCGTGGTTATGTCTGTGAGAAAGAAGAGAAACGCAGCGAACTAAAAGATGATATGCCAGTGAGAAGGCGCGAAAATAATTTTATAAAATATGAAAAAAGAGGCCGCCGGGACGTGATGTGTGTCCCGGCGCTCTTTGTATGTTCTGGCAGGGGTAAATATAGAAACGGCTTCTGGGGGAGACGCAATTTGAAAGCTTCCCTTGACAATTTTAAGGGGGGGGGGGGGTGTATGATTTAATGGAAACTTTAGGCGGATACAGAGGAATTCTTCTGGATCGGGGAAGAAAATTTGACAAAACAGGAGGAAGAGAAGGATGAGAGAGCTAAAAAAGCTATTCCAGGCTAAAAGAGTTTTAGCGCTGGCTTTAGCAATTGCCATGGCTGTGACCATGTTGCCGACAACAGCTTATGCCGCTCCTTCGGCTGACAGTGTGTCAGAGGAGCAGAGTACGGCTGTGGATTCGGTTGATGGTGAGGCTTCTGAGAGCCAGGCAGATGAGGGCGCAGACGCCGGGGCGCCCGATGGAAATACGGAAGCGGATGATTCGTTGGATGATGGCTCTGCGGAAGTACCGAAAACAGACGCTTCGGATGATACGCCAACTGATGATCCGGGCGTCACGGCGGATGATGCTGCGGCAGGCAATCCGGCCGGTACGGGAACGGATCAGGAGACAGAAGGGGAAGGTACCGGCCCGGCGGCTGAAGAAGAGGTCAAAACTGCAGATGGTGCGGTGCCGGAAAAAGATGTCTATGAAGTAGATGACAGCAATGTTGGCGACACGACTGCAGTATATGATGGCAGTGAACAGTTTGGGGACGCACAGGTTGTGATCAAGAAAAATGGTGAGTCTGTGGATGAGACAGACATTGCCGGGCTCACTAAAAAATGGGTGAAGAAAGACACGAGCGAGGAAGTAAGCCCGGTTGCCGCAGGCGAGTATCAGCTTCTCGTGACGATACCGGCGGGCGACCGAAATGACGCGGTGGAGAAAAGAATTGATTTTAAAATCACCGCGCAGGTGCTCTCTGTTGCAGAGGATTCCATATCCGTTACACCGGGAACCAAAGTTAAGGACATTAAAGTCGGTGTGAGTGTAGTGGATAAGGACGGCACTACATTCGCTTCTGTCTCTGCGACTGATGCGGAAGCGAATGCGGCGTCGAAACTGGCTGTTACGTCCGCAGGCGTGAAAGAGGCGATTACCGGCAATGTGCTCGGTAACGAGGACGTGCTGAAAAAAGGCGGTGACTATGCAATCACCCTGTCCTTTCAGTTTACCGATAAGGCGGACGAAGCGGAGAAAAATAACTATGCGATGCCCGCAGATCAGGTTATGGACATCGAAATGTCTGATTTGATTTCTACCTGGGTAGAGTGGGATTATACAGCGGCTTATAAGGCGGCCCATCCTGTAAAGGATGAGGAGGGAAATCCGATAGAAGGTGAGTATGAGCCCTTTACATACGCCTATACCGGCAGTGCGCAGGAACCTGTGGCAGGCACTGATTATGAGGCTAAAATTTTTAGCGATGAGGTAGTTGGCAAAGACGATCAGGGAAATGACACCTATCGGGAACTTACGGGTGAACTGAAGAAAGTCTGGTATGAATACAGACCTGGATCGGGCCGGGTTGAACTGGAGCAGGCTCCTGTGAACGCGGGAGAATACGGTATCGTACTGCGTTATGAAGGTGAGGAAGGCCTTTATGATGACTGTGATAGCCCGATCATGGATGTAACGATCGAGCCGGCAATACTGGAACTTGTGCCGATACCGGAAGGTGGCACCACTTTCAGCGCTGGGACGACGGCTAAAGAAGTGCTTGAACAGGTGGACTATCAGGTTTACAGATATGATGAAAAGGCTGCCAATGGCCTGGGAGCACGTTTTGACAATACAGGCGAGTTTGACAGAGATACCTTCTGGGGAACTTCTTATGCCGATTCATCGAAAACGCAGTCCTATCAGCCGGTTTTTGGAATCTTGAATGAAAAAAAGACGACAAATGAGGATGGGACGACAGAAGATTTAAGCGAGTGGCTGAAAGATGGAGACCGCTTGGAAAGCGGTAAGACGTACCGTGTCATGTTTACCGGCTATAAGGCGGTTTATAATGCAGACGGCTCTATTTCAAGTCAATCGTATATTTGTCCGATTAATGCTTATGGGGATGGCACAGACAGTGATGGAAATAGCTATCACGTAAATCTTGCGAATTCCAACAGCCTTAACTATATGGTGGATGAGGAACATGTAATTAGCAGCAAGGAAGCGCTTATCATAAATGTGGCGGCTGCTGCGGTTATTGATGTGAGCGCCATCACGCCTATCAGCAGAGAGTACAATGGGAAACCTCTGTACGAAAACAGAGCTGACTATAAGAAAGCAAAAGTGACGGTGGACGGCAAGAGTGTTGCGGAGGGAACTGCCAGCCAACTGACATATACCTGGTATGAGCAGGACGGAACGGTGTCTGAACCCGATACAAACGCTGACGGTTCTATTAAGACGGACGCGGACGGGAATCCGATATACATTGAGAAGCCTGTCTGGCGTCATCTGGGAACTGCTGCTAAGCCGAAAGATGCAGGCACATATAGACTGTTGGTGAGCTATTATGACAGCACCCATGCGAATGCTTCGGTTCAAAATGAGGTAATCTATGAAATCAGACCGAGAAAGATCAAAGTTGTTCCTTCGGGTGACTATAGGGCATATACAGGTGTTACCTCACAGAAATTCCTGTCCATGACAGATGTCTCCTATGATATCAAGGTGGTTACGGAAGACGAGGATGCCGCCGCGATGAATGAGATTCTGCATAGCTGGGTGAAAGATGATGACTATGGGATTACCTGGTATGTGGAGAAGAAGGACGCGGAGAAGAATGAGTGGAATCGGACAGATAACAGCTACAGTTTTGCGGAGGGCGATCAGTTAAGACTGGCGGCTGTGCTGTCTTATTGTGATTCGAATTATACCGACTACGAAGAGGTAGAGGAAAAAGCAGAGGACGGGACAACATCCACAAAGACTACTTATTTCAATGAGACAAAGGACATCACCCTGACCAAGATGGGCGCTGCTGCGCTGACGGTGACCACGGATCTGACTAAACTGGCAGATAAGTCCAGGGTGTATAACGGCGAGGCGTTTGATGTTACGGAAGCTGTGAATAACGGTCTGATCACAATTAAGGCAGGAGAGACCGTTGTGACGAATACGGTTTTGCCGAAGATGGATCAATTCTGGGTAGAAATTACAGGAGAGGGTCCGGAATACGTGGAAAAGCCGGTCGATGCCGGCACATATAAGTATTATCTTGGTTTCGGCGGAGATGAGACGTATCAGGGATTTATCGATAATTCGGATACGTTTGAAGGAGAAGACGGCTTTATCTACTCGAACTTTGTATATGAAACGGATATTGTCTATGAAATCAAGCAGGCGGAACTTACGGTAACCCCTTCCATCAGGGATGAGGTTGCGGGAGGTACCCGGGTACAGTATGCTTACGACGTCAACGCGGCGGTGTTTGAGACGCCTGTGGAGAAGGATAAGGATGCGTTTACCTACAGAAGGTACGAGGAAGACGGCAGCTTTACGTACGGTTACCAGGCTGTAGACGGCACGATTTCCTTCGATGTATTTGACGCAAAAGGAAGAGAACTTACATACGGCGAAAAATTAAAAGGGGCGGAGACTTACACTGTAAAATTTGACAGTGCAGAGCTGACTGCCGATTACGCAAGGAATTATACATTAAAAGCGGGTGAGAGCAAGACCTTTACGACTGTGCGCAGTAAATCCACAGTGACGGCGATAAGCCCTGAGAGAAACAATGCTGCATCCATAGAGATCAACGATGTCGTTGTGTCTAAGGATGGCGCCTGCACGCACACAGTTACGACATTGCAGGCAATTCCTTATGTTTATAATCTGAGTAGTCCTGACGGCAAACACAGGGAGGGCAACTATATTGCCATTGACATTGCCATACCTGCGGAGTATGAAGCTCTTTCAGACATCAATCCGATGTATGAAAGCAGTGTGAAGAGCGCAAAAGGTCTTATTCTTGATGTGGCTGGCGACAATTCCATCCGGGTTGCGTTTGACGCGAAGGAGGCGGAGAAGGCGGAATTTGATATCCGCTGGGAGGAAGGCTTCACAGAGCATTTTGTTCTGGATTTTGCGAACGCGATATTCGGTGACAATTTAGAGGAGACGGTAGCTCCTAAGTCTCTTGCGTTCAACGGGGCATTGAACAAGATGGTAGTAGGAGCTACCCAGAGGCTGGATGTGAAGCTTTCCAAATCTCAGGAAAGCGATGTCATTCATCTGAGCTATAAGGTAGACGAGGCTGGCAAAGACTTCCTCTGCGTTACTGAGGAGGGATATGTGACAGCTTTGAAGAAGGGCAGTGCGACGGTTTACGTCTATTCTTCCAGACTGAAGATTGACGAGGACGGAAAGCAGACATGGATACCCACGGAACCGGCCAAAGAAGCAAAGCTTAAGGTGACAATCAATGATGTGACTGCACCGAAGATTAAGACTCTGACAGCGAGAGATCATAGTCTGACTGTGTCCTGGTCCGGACCGGTTGACGGCTATACAGATGGTTATCGCAGCGAGATTTATGTAATGAAGGACAAGAAAAAGCCGCAAGATTTTGAAGAACAGATCGGCGCCATGAAGAATGGGGCGTGGAAAGGTATCTTTGAGATCGCTCCGGTTTATGTTTCCAACAACAGTTATTATAATTCGAAGACCAAATTGTATACAAGAACCTTGAGTGGAAGCGGTCTGTCAACAGAGGAGACCTATACGGTATATGTGCGCAACGTGAGCGGAATCCGTGGTCTGGATTATTGTGATCACGAGGTGCGCTGTAAGGTCAGCGAATCTTATGCAGGCGCTGTGAAAACCGCCAAGACGACGAAATCACAGCTGACAGGTTTGCGATTTGACCAGGAGAGAATAACGGATACCGAGTATACCGAGTATGACAAAGATGGCAAATGTTATACGGTGGCATTATCCAAGGGAAGCTTGACGATGGCTCTCGAGGGTGAGTTCCGCGAGAATGTAGAGTCGGGTGCGGCGGATCGAGAAGACCGTATCTGGAAAGACTTACCGCTTTCCAAGGACGACCAGAAAAACTATATGACGTCGAAACTCAATTATGTTGTAGGCGAAGCCCGTGACACAGAGTGCTACGGGAAAGATGAGGACGGCTGTACGGGAGTAGTAGTGGATTACTATGATGCTGAGGATGAGATGTGGCATTATGCTCATCTTTACAACACGCCTCTTGCCACCATCAAGAATGAGAAGCTGACACTGAATGGGGTAGGAAAGGTAACTGTCGTTGCGATTGATCCCACCACAAGGGGTGTGCACGCAGTAGCGTTTGTGAATATTACCGCAAAGGCGGACAATATCAAAGGCAAGACGGTCAAAATGCAGGTGGGACAGAGCATGTCACTGTACGATATGGTGACCTATGCGGAAGGCAAAAAGGTTCTGATCGGCGACTTTGAGAAATCTATCGTGGTGGATGAAGAGCTGAAGAATGTGTTTGAGGCGGATGAACGCTTCGAGTTAGACGGCGTTATGGTCAAGGCGGTTAAGGAAGGCAAACAGCCGCTGAATCTTACGCTGAAGGACAGTGTTGTCGGCACGGATAAGACGGCGGCGGTGAAGCTCTCTGTTACGGGCCTTGATCCTGTTAAGAAGATCCAGACAACATTTGTCACCGACCAGTTTGCGGATCTTGCGTTTGCCTATACAGGCTATGCGGAGGCATTCCGAATCCAGGTGAAGGATGCGAGAGGTCATATACTGCAGAGCAAGTATGTGCCGAGAAACAGCAATATATATAATGCGAAGACGAAACTGTACACTTACAGGATCGGAAATCTGACGCAGAAATCAAAGTACGATGTGACGATAACGGCGCTGTATGGAAACCTTGCCTCCAAAGAGGCCAAGGGCAAAATCCAGACGACACTGCTCCCGGCGAGCTATCGGAGGCTGGATGACATGATAAAGGCTGATCCGTACTATGAGGGTGGTGTAACCATTACAGCTCCAAATAATGGGAACGGCGTTATTACGGAGTGCGCTCTGTACTCGGGTAATGTCTATACACTGGGACTTGAGGCGAGCGAGTATAATGTGGGAGCAAAGTATGCCAAGACGGATACGCTGACATGGACGGTTACGAATAAGAAAGTGGCGACTGTGAAGGCGAATGCGGGCACATATACCGCCTCCTTCAAGGCAGTAGGAGCGGGCAGCACATTTATAGAAGTGCGGTCCAAGATAACAAAAGCGGTATTTGCCAGATGGGAGATAACGGTATACCCGGTGGCAAATGCGGACTGGTACCATGGGGATAATGAGGATCTCGGCCAGTCGCCCATACCCGGCACGAATCCGTCAGAAAATCGGGCGTCGGTGACAAGCGTTGGCAATGACAGCTCGGTGAGCGTGCAGAAGGGACAGTACAAGTGGTTCAGCTTTACAGCGAGTATGACGGATGTATATACCTTCAGTTCAGATAATGGCAAAACTTATGCATGGCTGTTCTATGACACGGAGAGGGCTGTGATCGACCGAATTGGCAATAGCGCGGACAGAGATATACTGGACAGCAAACGCAGCGAGTATGCCAGAATGGATGCGAATGGCAAGAAGATTAAGCTTGCGGCAGGCGAGACGGTATACTTTGCAGTGGGCTATGACAAGCTGGCAGATGCACTTGTTGATACTTACGTTAGTGTGGTTGGAGATAACGGTGGATCTGGCGAATCTGATGTGAGACCGGCGCCGGGAACAGCGTCCCTGTCGGTCGGGTCGCCTGCTTACGTATCCGTGACTGCGAATCAGTTTAAATGGGTGAGATTTACAGCATCGGAAGCCGGTACATACCGATTCTATTCGACAAATAATTCCGGGGATCCCAAAGCATGGTTCTTTACGCAGTCTGGTAAAAACTATGTTGACAGACAACAGGGGATTGACAGTGATAAAATGAATAGTTGGAGCAGGTCATCTAACTATGGGTATGGGTATGATGATGATGGCGCTGATGACGGTAAGACTAATTTTGCTTATGAGATTGACAATCTGTCAGCGGGCGAAACGGTATACCTGGCAGTGGGTTACTGGAGCTTTTCTTCCTCTTTGTCTGCAGATGTCTTTGTAGAAAAGCTCTATTAAGAAACGGTTCTTAAAATTAGATGGTTCATCCATCACAATGTGACGAGGGACTTGTCGCCTGATATGACAAGTCCCCTCACTCTGAAAGAAAGACGTATTCTGAATGAATAGGTCTTTCTTTTTTACGTAGTCCTATGCAGGGAATGCGTGCTGCTGAATGGAACGTTTTTGTGAAAATGTAATAAATATTCCTGTGAGAGGACTATCTTTTTGCAACACAATGTGGTATACTCAAGGCAATGCAAAAATAGGAGAAGGCAGATTGCCGCCTGTCTGCATAATTGATTGTTCTCACATGGGAGGATTTTTACATGAGAAAGATTGGCTTTAAATTTGCATCTGCAATCATTGTGCTTGCACTGATTTCGATTATTTCGCTGGGGCTGCTTGCCAACAGCATGACGGCGATTTCTCAGAGCAGTCAGGATATTATGAACAATGAGGTAGAGAAAATCAATCTGATCCATGGCATCTATGAGGATTATCTTGACATGTACATGAACGTGTATGCCCATGTAAATGCCAAGCTGCTTCGGACGATGGATAAACGTGCGGAGGATATTGTGGAGCGCCGGGCGCAGATGTGGGAATCTATGGAAGCCTATAAAGCGAAGATTACCTCAGAGGAGACACAGGGAGTCTACAATTCATTGGAGGGGCGGCTTGTCAGCTTCGACAGTTATGTGGATGCCATTATAGAGGTGAGCAGGGAGGGTGATAAGGAACGCGCCAATAATCTGATTGCCAATAACCTTGGTATGCTGAACAATACCATTGCCAACAGCATGAATGATCTGCTTGAGTTTTCGGATGCGGAGCTTGACGCCGGCAAGACATATCTGCAGGGGAAGGCGGAGAGTTCCTATGTGCTGATTGCATCGGTTATTGTGATTCTCCTTGTGACAGCGGTTCTGGTATTGATTATTGCCAACCGCATTATCGTGATGCCGATCCAGAAAATTGCCAAAGTAATCAATGGGATGATTGAAGACATACATAATAACAAGGGAAGTCTGACCGAGAGAGTGCCGGTGCAGACGAAGGATGAAATTGCGACGCTGGCTGCGGGTGTCAATGAATTTCTGGATATTTTGCAGGATGTGATCGGCGGGGTTATGTCCTGCAGCGACGAGATTAACAGACAGCAGATGCATGTCAATGAGGTAGTGGAGGAGACAAACCAGAATGCCAGCGACACATCGGCTACGATGGAAGAACTGGCAGCCAGCATGGAGGAGGTATCCGCCACAGTCGGTTATGTCAGCGAGAACACCAGAGAGGCGGGGGCGTCTGTCGAAGCGGTGGTTAATCAGGCGGTCAGTGGCACGAAATTTGCGGAGGAAATCCGCAATCGTGCGGAGGAGCTTCGCAAGCTGGCGCAGAACAGCCGTGCGACGGCAGACGGCATGATCAAGGAATTTGACGTTTCCCTGAACGCATCCATAGAGGACAGCAGACAGATAGAAAAGATCGGAAATCTGACAGCGGATATTCTGAGCATTGCATCCAAGACGAATCTGCTTGCCCTGAATGCGTCCATAGAAGCGGCAAGAGCGGGCGAGGCCGGCAAAGGGTTTGCTGTGGTGGCCGATGAGATCCGCATGCTGGCGGACAGCTCGAAACAGACAGCCGGAAATATCCAGCAGATTTCGGCGGGCGTTGTGGCGGCTGTTATGACGCTTGCGGAGAATGCCGGCAGTCTTGTGAAGTTTATCAATGAGCGCGTGATGCCGGATTACGAGATACTGGAGCGGACGGGGGAACAGTATCTGAACGATTCCATTACGGTGGATCGCATGATGGGTGAAATGCGCGAATCTATGGAAAACATTGGAGGAATGATGCGTACGGTGGCAGAGTCCAATGAAAATATTGCGAGCAATGTGAGAGAGAGCGCCCAGGGTGTGGGAGGCGTAGTGGATAATACGGCGGCGCTGGCTGAAAATATGAAGGGCATTGTGGAGGCTCTGAATCAGGTTTCGGATGTAGTGAGTCATCTTTCGGAGCAGACAGCCTGCTTCGAAGGATAGAGGCAGAGGATAGGGCGGAGGAAGAAGTTTTGGGTGAAAATGTAACGGAGAAGGAAAAAGGAGAGCCGTCTGAAACAGAGCGGAATGTATCTGGCGGCGGGAGCGGAACCGGAAAAAGCGGCGACACCAAAATAGGACTCACTCTGCGCATTCTGGTGTCAGCCTATGTGCTGTATCTGGCGTATGGTCTGATACAGGGGTTCGGAGAAGCCACAGGCAACGACAGGATATTTATAGCGATAGCGATCGTTGTTTTTGTGGCGGCAGGAGGTGCTATCCTGATCTTATCGGCAAAAAAACTGATTCGGAAGGAGTATGTGGATGCAGATGGAGAAACAGCAGAAGATGAAGAACGGTAAAGGAGCCGGAATCAGACTTAAGATCAATGCCTGTATTCTTGCTACATTAGTTGTGCTTGTTGCGCTGATGGCGGTGGTAATCGGCAGGGCCAGTCAGTATAATGCGCAGTACTCCCAGATTCTTGACAGCATCAGTAAGGTGACTTTCGTTAAGGACAACGCCTCTTATCTTGGGCGGACTGTTGTTGTGAAGTGCAGCACGGGCGGCGATATTGCCTCCAGCGGGCACGTGGAAATCATAGATACCATGGAGCGGTATGTGGCGGAAGTCGGAGAGAATGTGCCACAGGAGGCAGAATATTCGGAAATGCGCAACCAGTTTGACAAATTTGCCTCCGAGGCCGGAAAATTTATTGCATCCTTCAGAGAACTGCAGGCTGCCTGCGGCGCCTCCTACTCCTCGGCGGGGCTGAATGCGGCCCAGGATATGAGCGGCAGTATGAGCTTTGTCAGCACCAGCGCCGAGACACTTTTAGCGTCGGAGATAGCAAGAAGTGAGCTGATTGTAGATGAAATTCAAAATGACTTCAAGCGCACGATTACCATGATCATAGCTGCTGTCGTGTTTACGGCAATTATAGTCATAGCGGCGACATTTGTTCTGACGCAGAGCATGACTGCACCGATTATACAGCTGCAGAAAAATCTCACGGTTATGTCTGAGGGTAATCTGACAGGCGAGGATATCAAGGTGAAAAGCCGGGATGAGGCAGGGCGCGCCGCTTCGGCTTTTAACAAGATGAAAGGCAGTCTGGTGCGCTTGATCAGCAAAGTGGCAGCCAACATGTCGGAGCTGAAAATGGCTACTGCGACGGTCAACAACAGCGTGGATGAGAATGCCCAGGGTGGTACCCGGATTGCCGATGCAGTGGAAGGGATGCTGTCTGCTCTGGAGAGGCAGCAGGAAGAAGTGAGCCGTGCCCGGGAGCAGATCAGCGATATGGGAAATATTGCCGGAAAAGTGGCGGATTATGCAGAAGCGATCCACGGAAATGCGGAAAAGACGAGGGACAATGCCAGAGACGGCATGCAGAAAATCGTGGCTTATGTGGAGCAGATGCAGGAGGTTAACCGCTCTATGCGGGATATGGAGAGCGTATTTGCTTCCTTTGGTGAAAACACAAAGGGAATGACGGAGGCACTGGCGTCTATTTCGTCTATCGCGTCACAGACCAATCTGCTCTCACTGAACGCATCTATTGAGGCGGCGAGAGCCGGGGAAGCCGGGAGAGGATTTGCGGTAGTGGCTACGGAAATCCGGAATCTGGCGGATGACTCCCAGGCCGCAGCCGCGCATATAGGGAAGATGATCGAGGCTGTCAGCAGACAGGCGGATCAGATGACGGAGCGGTTGCGGGAGAGCCTTGACCAGCTGGAGAAAGGAAACCAGATGACGGGAGAGGCCAGGGAGAGTTTCGAGATTATCACCTTGGGTACGGATGAGGTCGGCAACAGCGTGGAGGACATCATAAGCGGTGTGGAGGTTCTGAGCGAAAGAATCCGGGAAGCGATGGACAGCATGGGAACCGTGAAGGAAGCCGCAGACAGTAACGTGACAGAGATCAACGAAGTCAGTGCGGTGGTGGCTGAGCAGTCTGCGAATCTGGAAGAGGTGTCTGAAGCTATGGACAAGCTGCTTGCGCTCACAGGTGATGTGGAAGGGCTGGTAGGCGAATTTAAGATTTAGGGTCTGGATAAAAAAGATAGTATGTAAAATATCATAAAAATGAGAAAAAACACGTAAAGCACTTGCTTTTTATACGCGGGGGGGGGGTAAAATAGTCTTACGTGTTTTTTTGCTGTGCAAAAATGCGATAAAAGGAAAGGGTGGATATGTTGTTGGTTCTACCTGGAATTCCTTTACGGCAGTGTTCAATGCTGGTGAGGGCGATAAGACGTTCCAGATCCGCTGGGAAGACGGCTATGTGGAGAGCTATACGCTGAAATTCGCGGAGGCTGTCAAGCTGGAAAATCTGGAGGATGCGGTTGCACCTAAGGCGCTGGCATTCAATTCACCCAATAAGAAAATGGCGGTAGGCCAGGAGCAGCAGCTTGACGTGAAGATCACGAAAGAGCAGATGGGAGATGTGATCTATCTCGGCTATAAGAGTGACGATACCAAGACGCTGGTTGTTGATGAAGGCGGCAGAGTGACTGCACTGAAGATTGGTAGTGCGACAGTTACGGTATTCCCGCAACATCTTGTGAACGATAAGGACTTCGAAAACACGCTGAAGGGCATGAAAGAGAATCAGTGGAAATCCAAAGGTTTCGCTATCGCGCCGATTTATATCAATAAATCAACGGAAGACGCTTATAGAAAAAGTGCAAAATATGTGAGTCGTCTGCAGGGACTGGATGTGAAGACGGATTACACGATCTACGTGAGAAATGTGTGTGCAGTCAGAACGCTCACGGATGGAACCGGCGGCGTAGTTACACAGGCGGCGATGAATGAAAGTGCGGTAGATCCTGCGGCGGACAGAGCTGACCAGATAGAAATCCCGCTTCCTTTTGCCGGTGAGGATAAAGCAAAATATAAGGATGTCTATGAGGAGCCGAAGCTGGAATATGCACTGGCAAAATGCTATGATAAGAAGACGGATACATGGGGCTGGGGAACGAAGAACGATTACGCAAGTATAGATAAGAAGGGTAAGATAAAATTTACCGGAATACCGAGAGATGATGATCCGCTTATAGTCAGAGTCCATGTTGTCGGTACCGAGATAAATGCATATGCAGATTTTTCTTTCTGGGACAATGCGGATTCTGTTGCGGTCGCTAAGAAGTCTGTCACACTGTCTGTCGGGCAGGGACAGAATCTGGGGGATCTGCTTACCTATAATCTGGGCAAAATGAAATTGACAGCTTATCCAGATCGTTCCATCGATACGGAAAAGGTGCGCAACGCGATCAAGAGCCAGAACCAGTCAGAATTCTTTACGGTGACTGAGGGCGGTTATCTGAGAGCAGTCAATGGCGGCGGTAAGCTGGAGCCGGTAAAGAGTCTGAAGGCGTGCGACGTGACACACAATAACTTTGGACTGACCTTCAGTTATTCGGGTTATGCAAGCAGTTTCCTGCTGGAAGTTTCTGATACAAAGAAGCCGATTTACAGCAAAGTGCTCAGCGGGGGCAACGGTATTGAGCGGCTCCTCGTGACTGACAAAGACGGCAAGTATGTTCAGAGACGCAATGCGCAGGGTGATCTGGTGTACGACGAGAACGGTGATCCTGTATGGACATGGAAACAGGGCACATATGAGATTTCGGATCGGTTTATCAGGGATCTGGGTATCAGGCTCTATAAAGATTCCCAGTATACGGTCAGCCTTACACCGATTTACGGTGCAAATAAGGCAAAACCGGCTACCGCTAAGGTGAAGACCACGAAGATACCAGTACAGGACGAGTATCTTGAAAATGGATACGACGACAATGGCAATTTGATCTGGGGCTGCGATAGAAAAGGCGGCATGGGTATCACTGTGTCGGAAGGTGACAGAGGGTTAAATTTAGGAGAATGGAATAAAACCTTATATGCGGTATCGGGAAATACCTATACGCTTACTGCCGAAGTAGACAACAAGCGCGGGCGTGTCAGCGATACACTTGTCTGGACGGTTGGCGACGCCAAGGTAGCGAGTGTCAAGGCGGCGGCAGGGACTTACTGCATTACCCTGACGGGTCTGAAACCGGGCAAAACGACGCTGGAAGTAAAATCAAAGCTTCTTGGCAACAAGGTGATCGCAAGATATGATATCAATGTGGGTGCGGTTAAAAATGCCTGGAATAACGCTGCGTATTATGGGGAAAACGAGCCCGACTAATCATAGTTATATAGTTGTTCATTGTGTGTAATATTACATTAATGTAGAAACACCCTGCGGGCGCAGCAATGCCTGCGGGTGTTTCTGTGTATGGGGAGTACATTTCACAAACGGACGGATGCTGCCGGAAGGAAATACCGTTCTCTGGAATGACGAGAAGTTGTAAATGGTACAACTTTTGTAAGATGTATGTAGATATTGAATAAAAAGATTGACAATTTATCAGCATGTATATATAATGAAAATATCATCTGGAGACATGATGGTAAAAATGCACAGAATGACTTGCGAATTGGATGCCTGTTAAGCAAAATGTCCTAAATACTGGTTTTTAAAAAGGATAAAATATTTTGAAAATCGGCGAAATGTACAGTGTACAACTTAGAGGCGTATATAGACAAGTTGGCTGTGCCAAACAACTATTCTTTAAGGGAGGAAAAAGAAGACATGAAAAAGAAAGTTTTAGGCACACTTCTGAGTGTAGCAATGGTTGCTTCCATGCTTGTAGGCTGTGGCGGCGGCGAGGCAGAGACAGCAGCTCCTGCAGCAACTGAGGGAGCTCCTGCAGCAGATGCGGAGGAAACTCCTGCAGCAGATGCTCCGGCAGCAGACGCAGAGGAAGCTCCCGCAGCAGATGCTCCGGCAGCAACTGGCGGCAAGAAGGTTGGCGTGGCAATGCCTACCCAGTCTTCCGAGAGATGGATCAACGACGGCGCTAACATGAAGGCTCAGCTCGAGGCTCTTGGCTACGAGGTAGACCTTCAGTACGCAGAGGATGATGTACAGGCACAGGTTTCCCAGATTGAGAACATGATCGCTTCCGGCGTAAACTGCCTGGTTATCGCTTCTATCGACTCTGACGCTCTGGTTAATGTAGAGGCTCAGGCGAAAGAGGCAGGCATTCCGATCATCGCTTACGACCGTCTGCTGATGAACACGGATGCAGTTTCCTACTACGCTACTTTCGATAACAAGGGCGTTGGTACCGCAATCGGTAAGTACATTGAGGAAAATGCAGGTCTTGATCCTGCAGACCCGAAGACCATCGAGTTCTTCATGGGTTCCCCTGATGATAACAACGCACATATGCTTTACGCAGGTCTGATGGAGGTTCTTCAGCCTTATCTGGACAACGGCGCACTGGTTTGTAAGTCCGGCAGAACTTCTTTCGATGATACCTGTATCTTAAGATGGTCCCAGGAGACCGCTCAGCAGAACTGTGAGAACTATCTGACAGGTTTCTACGCTGACGAGGATCTTGACATCTGCGCTACCGCTTTCGACGGTTTCGCATACGGCTGTAAGGCGGCTCTTGAGGGCGCCGGTTACACAGACGAAAACTGGCCGATGATCACTGGTCAGGACGCAGAGCTGATGGCTACCAAGAACATCATCTCCGGCAAGCAGACCATGTCCATCTACAAGGATACCCGTCTTCTGGCTGAGAAGTGCGTTACGATGGTGCAGGCAGTGCTTGAGGGTGCAGAGCCTGAGATCAACGATACCGAGCAGTATGACAACGGTAAGATCGTAGTTCCTTCTTACCTGTGCACACCTGTAGCAGTTGACCAGTCCAACTATGAGGAAATCATTGTAGAGGGCGGTTACTACACAGCGGAGCAGTTAGCTGAGTAATCTATCATAAGATATTAGGAGGGCGGCGGCAGTTTTGCGGCCGCCCTTTTTCAACAGTCTGGAACCATGCGGATTCCAAAACAGAATGCCAATGGGACTGGGCCGTCAAGAAAAATAGATGGAGAAGGGAGTTGGGAAAATGTCGGATTACATCTTGGAAATGAACCACATTGTCAAGGAATTTTCAGGTGTCCGGGCGCTGGATGATGTGAATCTGAAGGTGAGACGCGGGGAGATCCATGCTCTGTGCGGTGAGAACGGCGCGGGAAAATCTACGCTGATGAATGTTCTCTCGGGCGTCTGGCCTCATGGTACATATTCTGGCGATGTCGTGTACAAGGGGGAGACATGTAAGTTCCACAATCTGAGGGACAGTGAGGCGAAAGGTATCGTTATTATCCACCAGGAGCTCGCTTTGAGTCCGCTTCTGTCGGTGGCGGAGAATGTGTTCCTGGGCAATGAGCAGTTGGCGGCAAAAGGGGTTATAGACTGGACGAAGACCAGGCAGCGGGCGCAGGAGATGCTTGCCAGGGTAGGTCTGGAGCATGAAGATGTGAATGTGCCGGTTAACTCTCTGGGTGTAGGCAAACAGCAGCTGATTGAAATTGCGAAGGCAATGGCGAAGAAGGTTGAACTTCTGATCCTTGACGAGCCGACTGCGGCACTCAATGATGAGGAGAGTAAAAAGCTTCTTGACATTATGCTGGAGCTTAAGAAACAGGGAATTACCTGTATTATTATTTCCCATAAGTTAAATGAGATTGAATATGTATCTGACGCTGTAACAATCATCCGTGATGGTAAGACCATTGAAACGCTGATCAAGGGTAAGGACGATATGTCCGAGGACCGTGTGATTAAGGGCATGGTGGGACGTGAAATGACCAACCGTTACCCGGCGCGCGAAGGCGTTAAGATTGGTGATACCATTTTTGAAGTCAAGGGTTGGAATGTTTATCATCCCGATGATGCAGAGCGTCAGGTTTTGAAAAATATTAACATCAGTGTTAAGGCGGGCGAGGTAGTCGGGCTTGCCGGACTGATGGGCGCGGGGCGTACCGAGTTCGCCATGAGCGTATTCGGACACAGCTACGGGCAGAAGATTTCCGGAACCGTAAAGATTAACGGCAAGGAAGTGGAAATGAAAACCGTAAAGCAGGCGATTGACAGTAAGCTTGCCTATGTGTCTGAGGACAGAAAGGTGTACGGTCTGAATCTGATCGGTGAGATCAAGGAGAATATGACGATAGCGGCCCGTCCGAAATTCTTTTCCAAGCACGGTGTGATCAACGGAAACGATGAGATTGTTGCGGCGGAAGAGTACAAGAAAAGGATTAATGTCAAGGCTACTTCCATCGAGCAGGTGGTTGGCTCGCTGTCCGGCGGTAACCAGCAGAAGGTAGTT
This sequence comes from Lachnospiraceae bacterium, assembly GCA_910575775.1. Lineage (GTDB taxonomy): Bacteria > Bacillota > Clostridia > Lachnospirales > Lachnospiraceae > UBA3282. The sequence continues at coordinate 53,532 of CAJTEY010000014.1, forward strand.
CTGGCGAAGTGGATGCTGACACAGCCGGATGTGCTGATCCTGGATGAGCCTACCCGCGGTATCGACGTGGGTGCAAAGTATGAAATTTACTGTGTCATCAATGAACTGGCAAAAGCCGGCAAGGCAGTGCTCATCATCTCTTCCGAAATGCCGGAAATCATCGGTACCTGTGACAGGACCTATGTTATCAACGAGGGACAGATCGCGGGTGAGCTGAATCACGAGGAGCTGACACAGGAAAAAATTATGCAGTGTATTATGGCACATAATAGAAAGGGTGATGGAAATGAATGAGAAGAAAAAAGTAGTCAATCTTGACATGAAACAGTACGGTATGTTTCTGGCGCTTATCGCCATCTATGTTATTTTTGCCATTATGACGGGTGGAAAAAACCTTTCCCCGGCTAATATCAACAATCTTATCATGCAGAACGGTTATGTGGTTATCCTTGCCATCGGTATGCTGCTGTGCGTGCTGACCGGTAACGTTGATCTGGGTGTTGGTTCTGTTGTGGCTCTTACAGGCGCTGCAGCAGGTATTATTCTGATCGACTATAAGCTGAATATGTGGGTGGCAATCTTTGTGGCGCTGCTGATCGGTCTTCTGGTAGGTATGTTTGCAGGCTTCTTTATCGCATATCTGGACATTCCGCCTTTCGTTGTGACGCTGGCTACGATGCTGATGGGCCGCGGCCTTACATACACGCTCTTGAAGGCACAGACAAAGGGTCCTCATCCCGACAATTTTGTATATCTGGGCGCGGGCTTCCTTCCTACAGCTAAGATCAGTTTTGGGGACGGCACTCTGGATCTGGTTTGTATCGCGGTAGCGATTGTTGCTTCCGTTGCTCTGGTTCTCAACGAGATTCGCAGCATCAAGACAAAAGAGAAATACAACTTTGCGACCAATCCTATGTGGCAGGTTGTGCTGAAACTGGTGGTTATGCTCTTTATCATCTGGTTCTGCTTCTTTAAGCTGGCGCAGTACAACGGACTTCCGTTCGTACTTGTCATCATGGCTCTGCTGATTGCATTGTACGGATTTATCACAAGCAAGACGGTGGCGGGCCGTCAGATCTACGCGCTGGGCGGCAACAGAAAGGCGGCAAACCTTTCTGGTATTGATACGAAGAAAGTGTTCTTCTGGGTGTACACCAACATGGGAATTTTAAGTGCGGTAGCAGGTATCGTTTTATCTGCGCGTAACTCTTCCTCCACTCCGAAGGCCGGTGACGGTTTCGAGATGGATGCCATTGCATCCTGTTACATCGGCGGTGCGGCAGTGGCCGGCGGCGCTGGTACAATTATGGGTGCGGTAGTCGGTGCCTTTATCATGGGTATCCTGAATAACGGTATGTCACTGTACGGCTGGTCTACGGATATTCAGAAGATCGTGAAAGGTGCGGTTCTTCTCGGGGCTGTAACCGTGGACGTTATCTCCAAGAGAAAGAAAGGCTGATGATCTGATAGCAGATATATAGCAGATAAGGGCAGCGGGGGGAAACGCAGACCTTAATGTACGAGGGCGGCCCGAAAGGGTGGCCCTCTGCGTGTCTACGCGGAGCCAGAAAACGACAGGAGAAGCGATGGAAAAAACAACGCCTAAATATATGGAGCTTGTTGGATGGATCAACGAGCAGATAGAAACAAAAAAGCTTGTTCCGGGTCAGAAGATGTATTCGGAGAACACGCTGAAAGATATGTTTGGCGTGAGCCGTCAGACTGTCAGACACGCGATTGGCGTTCTGGAAAATGAGGGGATCATCCGGCGTGTGCAGGGGAGCGGCACTTACATCAATGACAACCGTCTGGCGAATCTGACGAAGCGGATGCGGGTTTCCGTGGTGACTACTTATGTGGACGGTTATATTTTCCCGAGGACCATACAGGGTATAGAGAAAGTGCTTCTGGAGGCGGGGTATTCGGTGCAGATAGCTTTTACAAACAACCAGCATGGACGGGAAAAGACGATTCTGGAGGATATTATCAGCCGTGACGAGGTATCGGGGCTGATTGTGGAGCCGACGAAGAGCGGGATTCCCAATCCCAACCTGCGCCTTTACCAGGAGATACGCAAGAAGCGGATTCCGGTTATTTTTATCAACAGTTTTTATCCCCAGTTAAAGGTTCCGCATGTGTCCATCAACGATCACATGGCCGGGTGGAAAATGACGAAATATCTGCTCGCTATGGGCCATGACAGGATCGGCGGTATTTTTAAGCTGGACGACGGTCAGGGACAGGCACGGTTTTCGGGTTATATGGATGCGATGATGGACGCCGGACTCGAGGTGAAGGACGGGCAGATCATCTGGGTGGACACGGAGGAGAAACAGCATCTGGATAAAGTGACGGGAAAGGTGCTGGAGCGGTTCCGGGACTGCACGGCGGTGTTCTGCTATAACGATGAGGTAGCCTTCGGCCTTCTGGATATTTTCAGGAAGAACGGCATCCGGGTGCCTCAGGATATTTCGGTGGCCAGTGTGGACGATTCAGAGCTGGCGATTCTCGGGGAAGTTCCTATTGCATCTACACCCCACCCGATGGAGCGGCTTGGCGGGAAAGCAGCCGAAAACCTGCTGCGTATGATAAAAGATCCGGGATTTGATGCGAACTATGAGTTTGAGGTAGATGTGGTGCCGCGCAGATCGGTACGGAAGATAAAATAGGCAGATACAACTTGATTATTTGTATGTACAAGTAGTAAAATGTAGGGTAAGAAAAATTTGAGTTGTGCGAAAAATGTTGTATAACTGTATACAAAAATTGTATATGGGTACAACTTAAAACCCAGCCGCAGAAAAACAAGCGACTGCAAAAAAGAAAGAGAGGGTATCGTATGATCGCAGCAAAGAACTACAAATTTTGGTTTTGTACAGGATCTCAGGACTTGTATGGGGATGAGTGTCTGAGAAAAGTGGCGGATCATTCCGCAAAGATCGTGGAGGGGTTAAACGCTTCCGGCAACCTGCCTTTCGAGGTGGTGCTGAAGCCTACACTGCTTGGGCAGGCTTCTATCCGTAAGGCATTCAATGATGCAAACAACGATCCCGAATGTGCGGGTGTGATCACCTGGATGCACACGTTCTCCCCGGCTAAGATGTGGATTCTGGGATTAAAAGAGTTTCGGAAACCGCTCTGCCATCTGCACACACAGTTCAACGAGGAACTTCCCTATGATACCATCGACATGGACTTTATGAATGAGAACCAGTCCGCCCACGGCGACAGAGAGTACGGCCATATCGTGAGTCGTATGGGGATTGAGCGCAAGATTATCGTGGGACACTGGGCGTCCGAGCGCGTACAGAAGCAGCTTGGAAGCTGGATGCGCACGGCAATCGGCGTGATTGAGTCCTCCCATGTGCGTGTCTGCCGTTTCGGCGATAACATGAACAACGTGGCGGTGACTGAGGGCGATAAGGTAGAAGCGCAGATTAAATTTGGCTGGGAAATCGACCACTATTGTGTGAACGATGTGGTAGAGTATGTGGATGCGGTTGCACAGGGCGATGTGAACGCACTCGTGGAGGAATATTACAGCAAGTATAAGATTATCGATGAAGGCAGGGATGCGGATGAGTTCAGAAGACATGTGGCTGTGCAGGCGCAGCAGGAGATCGGTATCGAGAAATTCCTGGTGGAGAACGACTATCATGCGGTGGTAACGCATTTCGGTATGCTGGGCGGTCTGAAACAGCTTCCGGGTCTGGCAATTCAGAGATTGATGGAGAAAGGCTACGGCTTTGGCGCAGAGGGCGACTGGAAGGTAGCGGCTATGGTTCGTCTGATGAAGCTGATGACGGCGGACATCAAGGGGGCGAAGGGCTCTTCCCTGATGGAGGACTACACCTACAACTTAGTGCCCGGCAAGGAAGGCATCCTGCAGGCGCATATGCTTGAGGTCTGCCCTTCTGTGGCTGACGGAGATGTGGCGATCAGAGTGTGCCCGCTTTCTATGGGCAACAGAGAAGATCCCGCCCGTCTGGTATTTACGGCGAAGGAAGGGCCGGCAGTGGCATGCTCGCTGGTGGATCTGGGAACCAGATTCCGTCTGCTGATCAACGCGGTAGACTGCAAGAAGGTGGAGAAGCCTATGCCGAAGCTTCCGGTTGGTACGGCGTACTGGACACCGCAGCCGAATCTGGAAGTTGGCGCTACGGCGTGGATTCTGGCAGGCGGCGCACATCACACGGCGTTCTCCTATGATCTGACCGTAGATCAGATGGCTGATTGGGCGGATGCGATGGGCATTGAAAGCGTTATCATCGACAAGGATACCAACATCCGTGATTTCAAGAATGAGTTGAGATGGAATGCAGCCGCGTATAAAAATTAAGGAGGTAAAAGGGTAAGTATGGGAGCAAAAGAATGTATTGCAAGCGGTAAGGCGGTGCTGGGCATTGAGTTCGGCTCTACAAGAATCAAGGCGGTTCTGGTGGACGAGAACAACAAGCCCATCGCATCGGGGGCGCACGACTGGGAAAACAGACTGGAGAACGGCATCTGGACATACAGCCTGGATGACATCTGGACAGGACTGCAGGACTGCTACAAGAAGCTGACAGAGGACGTGCAGGCACAGTATGGAGAGAAACTTGTGAAGCTGGGGGCGATCGGCTTCTCGGCAATGATGCACGGCTATATGGCGTTCAATGAGAAGGATGAACTGATGGTTCCTTTCCGTACCTGGAGAAATACCATCACCGAGGAAGCATCCACAAAGCTGACTGAGCTTTTCAACTATCATATTCCGCAGAGATGGACAATTGCGCATCTCTACCAGGCGGTTTTAAACGGCGAGGAGCATGTGCCTGATCTGAAATTTGTCATCACGCTGGCGGGCTATATCCAGTGGAAGCTGACGAACGAAAAGATTGTCGGCGTGGGAGAGGCGTCCGGCATGTTCCCGATCGACATTGCGACAGGACAGTTTAATGAAAAGATGATCGCGCAGTTTGACGAGGCGGTTGCAGATAAGGGCTTTGCGTGGAAACTGAAGGATGTGCTTCCGGCGGTGTACACGGCGGGGCAGCAGGCAGGCGCACTGACGGAAGAGGGCGCGAAACTGTTAGATCCCACGGGCACATTGCAGGCGGGCATTCCGTTCTGTCCTCCCGAGGGCGATGCAGGAACAGGCATGGCGGCGACCAACAGCGTGGCGCAGCGTACCGGTAACGTGTCTGCAGGAACGAGCGTGTTCGGCATGATCGTTATGGAGAAGGAGCTCTCCAAAGTATATGATGCGATTGACCTCGTGACAACCCCGGACGGCAGCCTGGTGGCGATGGTGCACTGCAACAACTGCACTTCGGATCTGAATGCATGGGTAAACCTGTTTAAGGAGTATTCCGAAGTGATGGGCATGAAGGTGGATATGAACGAGCTGTACGGCAATCTCTACCGCAAGGCATTAGAGGGAGACGATGACTGCGGCGGCCTGCTGGCTTACAATTATTTTTCCGGCGAGCATGTGACGGGCTTTAATGAGGGACGGCCTCTGTTTGTCCGTAAGCCCGATGCGAAGTTCAATCTGGCGAACTTTATGAGAGTACACCTGTTTACTTCTCTTGGCGCGCTTAAGACCGGCTTCGATATTCTCTTCCAGGAGGAGAAAGTGGAAGTGGATGAGATTTTAGGACACGGCGGCCTGTTCAAGACCAAGGGCGTAGGGCAGAGCATTCTGGCAGCGGCAATGAACGCACCCGTGAGCGTTATGGAGACGGCAGGCGAAGGCGGCGCGTGGGGTATTGCACTTCTTGCCTCCTATATGATTAACAAAGACGCGGACGAGAGCCTTGCAGCTTTCCTTGACGGCAAGGTATTTGCAGGACAGAAGGGCGAGAAGCTGGAGCCGAAGGCGTCAGACGTGGAAGGATTTAATAAATTTATGAAGGTTTACAGCGCAGGACTGGCGATTGAGAAGGCTGCGGTGGAATCTATGTAAAGAGGTAAAAGAGAAGGAAGCGGTTCTGAAGGCGGCATTTGCTTCTCTTGCGAGTCTGGAAACGAAAGGAGTTGAAATATATGTTAGAAGAATTAAAGAAACGGGTCTACGAGGCGAATATGCTCCTCCCGAAGTATGGGCTGGTTACCTTTACCTGGGGTAATGTAAGCGAGATTGACAGGGAGAGCGGTATTTTTGCAATCAAGCCAAGCGGTGTTGAGTATGAGAAACTGACTCCTGATGATATGGTACTTGTGGACCTGGAAGGCAAGAAGGTGGAGGGGAAGTATAACCCTTCTTCCGACACGGCGAGCCATGTGGAAATTTATAAGGCGTTTGCTGAGGTTGGCGGCGTCGTACATACCCATTCTTCCTACGCGACAAGCTGGGCACAGGCGGGGAGGAGCATTCCCTGTTACGGAACTACCCATGCCGACTATTATTATGGAGAAATCCCTTGCCTGCGCTGCCTGACCAAGGAGGAGATTGCGGAGGCATACGAGAAGAACACGGGCATTCTTATTGTCAACGAGTTTAAACGGATGGAGAAGGATCCGGCGGCGGTTCCCGGAACTCTTTGCAAGAATCACGGACCGTTTGCCTGGGGGAAGGACGGCCATGATGCAGTGCATAATGCAGTCGTTCTGGAAGAGGTGGCGAAGATGGCTTACCGCGCAGAGACAATCAATGCAAGAGTCCAGCCTGCGCCCCAGGAACTGCAGGATAAGCACTATTTCCGCAAGCACGGAGAAAATGCGTATTATGGCCAGCGATAAGCAGCGCCGGGAGGCCGGGTGACAGCGACACGGCGGCCGGATAAAAATTTCGGTGTAAGACGGCATGTGCCGTTGCAGTGAACGGATCGATGTGAGAAAATAATCAAAGGACAGCGGTTCGGGCGGCATATGCGCACGGAAAGAAAAGTGCGGCAAACAGCACATATATTATAATCAAATGGAGGACAGCGATGAACAAATTAGAGTTACAAAAAACAGCTAATGAAGTCCGCAAAGGAATTGTTACTGCGGTGCATGGCGCGAAAGCGGGACATCCGGGCGGATCTCTGTCGGCGGCAGACATTTTTACTTACCTGTATTTTGAGGAGATGAATATTGACCCGAAAGATCCCAAGAAAGCGGACAGGGATCGTTTCGTGCTTTCCAAAGGCCACACGGCTCCGGGACTCTACTCGGTTCTGGCAAACAGAGGCTTTTTCCCGGTAGAGGACCTGCCTACGCTGCGTCATCTCGGTTCCTATCTGCAGGGACATCCCTGCATGCAGGAGACGCCTGGCGTAGATATGTCTTCCGGCTCTCTTGGACAGGGTATTTCTGCGGCAGTTGGTATGGCTCTGGCTGCTAAAATGGATGGCAAGGATTACAGAACCTACACACTGCTCGGCGACGGCGAGATTCAGGAAGGCCAGGTGTGGGAGGCATCCATGTTTGCGGGACACAGAAAGCTCGACAATCTGGTGGTGATCGTGGATAATAACGGACTGCAGATCGACGGTAAGATTGACGATGTGTGCTCGCCCTATCCGATTGACAAGAAATTTGAGGCGTTTAACTTCCATGTAATCAATATTGACGGCAATGACTTTGACCAGATCGATGCTGCCTTTAAGGAAGCGAAGGCGACCAAGGGGATGCCGACGGCTATCATCTGTAAGACTGTGAAGGGCAAAGGCGTTTCCTTTATGGAGAACAGTGCAGGATGGCACGGCAAGGCTCCCAATGATGAAGAGTATGCGACGGCGATGGCAGATCTTGAGAAGATCAGTGAAGAGTTAGGAGGTGCAAACTAATGGCAGATGTTAAAAAGATTGCAACAAGAGAAAGCTATGGTAATGCACTTGCCGAGTGTGGTGCAGAATTCCCGAATCTGGTAGTTTTGGATGCAGATCTTGCGGGCGCGACGAAGACGGGCGTGTTCTTAAAGGCGTTTCCTGACCGTCATGTAGACTGCGGTATTGCAGAATGTAATATGACAGGTATTGCGGCAGGTCTTGCTACCTGTGGCAAGATACCTTTTATCAGTTCCTTTGCCATGTTTGCGGCGGGACGTAACTTCGAGCAGGTTCGTAATTCTATCGGCTACCCTCATCTGAACGTAAAGATCGGCGCAACCCATGCGGGTATCACCGTGGGCGAGGACGGTGCAACCCATCAGTGTAACGAGGATGTGGCTCTGATGCGGACCATTCCCGGCATGACCGTTGTTGTACCCTCCGATGATGTGGAGGCAAAAGCGGCAGTGAGAGCGGCGATCGAGATGGAAGGGCCGGTATATCTGCGCTTTGGACGCGCGGCGGTTCCTGTGATCAATGACAGGCCGGATTACAAATTTGAGATAGGCAAGGGCGTTCTTCTGAGAGAGGGGACAGATGTGACAATCATTGCCAGCGGCATCACGGTTTCTTCCGCTCTGGAAGCGGCAGAAATGCTTGCTGCGGATGGAATCAGCGCAGAGGTAATCAATATCCATACCATAAAGCCGCTGGATGAGGAGCTGGTGCTTGCCTCCGCGAAGAAGACCGGCAAAGTGGTTACGGCAGAGGAGCACACTGTGATCGGCGGACTCGGAAGCGCTGTCTGTGACTGCCTGTCCGAGAAGCATCCCACACCCGTTCTTCGGATCGGTATGCAGGATGTCTTCGGCGAGTCCGGCTCTGCGAATGCGCTGGTAGAGAAGTACGGTCTGGATGGCAAGGGCATCTACGAGAAAACAAAAGAGTTTGTAAAATAGAAAGGCACCGAAAATGGGTAAAAGAATTTTGTCTCCCTCCATTCTGGCAGCGGATTTTGCCAGATTGGGGGAACAGATCAAAGAGGCTGACGAAGCCGGAGCAGAATATATACATATTGATGTAATGGATGGGGTGTTTGTACCTTCCATTTCCTTTGGAATGCCAGTGATTCGTTCCATACGCAGTGTTACGGACCGGGTTTTTGACGTGCATCTGATGATTGTTGACCCGGATCGGTATTTGAAAGACTTTAAGGCGTGCGGTGCGGACAGTATCACCTTTCACCTGGAGGCCACAGACGATGCGGACGAGACCATTGATCTGATCCGCAATCTCGGCTGCAGGGTAGGCATGTCGATCAAGCCTAAGACGCCGGTGGAGGTTGTACGGAAATATTTGAGCAAACTGGATATGCTTCTGGTTATGACGGTAGAGCCGGGATTTGGCGGACAAAAATACATACCTGAATCTACGGAGCGTGTACGGTGGGTGCGGGAGATGGCTGATGAGATGGGGCTTGATCTCGACATTCAGGTGGACGGTGGTATCACGGTGGACAATGCGAAAACCGTGATGGATGCCGGAGCCAATGTGATTGTGGCAGGCTCTGCGGTTTTCGGAGGCAGCATTACAGAGAACGTAAAGCAATATCTGGCACAGTTCTGATCTAAAAATGTGCGGCGCAGTTGTTTAGACTGCGCCGCATTTTTGTCCTGCCTCCGCCCTGCCGAGGAGATACAGAAAAGCGATGGCAGGTACGCGGAGCCTGTGGCGATCATACGAATGTCCTTCTTGCTGTCATGGATAACCCTCATCCATAATTCCCAGTCATCCGTATATTGTATTTCATCGAAAAAAAGATATTTCTCCCCGGTAATCGGATACATGGATTCACACCCTCGCCAAGCAGCCGGGTCAATTATCTGGTAGAATATCTAGGAAACGATATTCTGCAGCCAAATCCCTTTTTTGACTAACACAAATCCGATTACGCATTTGATCCAGTCACCCATCTGCACAAAAGCATAGACGGCTGCCACGGGCAGATTCGTGTAGCGGCTCAGCAGAAAGGCGATCACAACGCTGACACACCAGATGAAAACACTGTCGAAAAGAAAGGTTATAATTGTCTTGCCGCCGGAGCGCAGAGTGAAGTAGGAGGCGTGCAGAAAAGCGTTCTGCGGCATAAAAACGGCTGTAAGCATGATGAAATAGGTTGCAAGCGTTCTCGCCTCGGCGTTTGTGTTGTAGAGCAGAGGAAAGAACTGCGCCAGCAGGAGCATGATGATGGCAATGAGAACACAGCTAAATACAGAAAAGGCAATCATTTTATTGTCTGTATCCCGTGCCTCGTCCATTTTGCCAGCGCCAAGAAGCTGGCCCACAATGATTGCGACAGATTCTCCAAGTGCGATAAATACGATGTTAAATACATTGTTAATCGTATTTGAAATATTGAGTGCGGCTATCACGTTTAATCCCCGGATAGAATAACACTGCGTCAGCATAGCCGTTCCGGCAGCCCAGAGCGTTTCGTTTAAAAGAAGCGGCATACCCTTGGTAATAATTTTTATCATAAGGGAAGCAGGCACTTTTAATGTGACGTAAAGTCCCTGGACAAAGGGATGATCCTGTGCATGACGGTGCGTGTGGATGAGCACAATGGCGCACTCGACAAAGCGGGAAATAATTGTGGCAATGGCAGCGCCCTGTACTCCAAGAGCCGGCGCACCGAATTTGCCATATATTAATATGTAATTCAGAACCAGATTGACAAAGACTGCGATTACGCCCGCTTTCATGGGGAGAATGGTCTTTCCACATTCCCGCAACGTGCTGGAATAGACCTGGACCAGCATAAAAGGAATCAGACCGGGAAGCATAATCTTTAAATATTCTCTGCCATAACGTAAGGCGGCAGCCGCACTTTCGGCACTGCCATCCCCCTGCAGATACAAACTAATCAGCGGATCGCCGACAGACAGCAGAAGGATTACCGTAAAAAGAGTAATCAAAGAAACCATCCATATTTTAAAGCGGACAGTCTGACGGACGCCTTCCTGATTTTTTTGCCCGAAATACTGTGCAGTAAAAATACCTGCGCCGGATACGCCGCCAAACAGGCAGAGATTGTAGACAAAGAGAAGCTGGTTTACGATGGCCACGCCGGACATCTGCTCCGTGCCGATCTGTCCGATCATAATGTTGTCCAAAAGACTCACGAAATTCGTGATACCGTTTTGAACCATGATGGGAACCGCGATGGCGAGCACCATCTTATAAAAGTTCTTGTCTCCGATGAATTTGTGTCGTGTTTTTGATAAAAGTCTCATTCCACAATTCTACATTATCCGTACCGCAGATGCAACTCATTTTTTAGGGACTTATCTATTGTAAAAAATAAATAAACCATTGATTAAATAGAAAATTCCGGCTTGCCATTATGTAAATGATGAAATATGATGAAATAAGCGAAAATGCATAAACTATAAACAGTTAGATGATGAAAGGAGAAGATAAAAATGGCGTGTCAAAGTTTAACGAATTGTGAAGAGATCGTAATGAAGACGGTTTGGGATGCAGAAACGGAACTGGGGCTGGTGGATATCACACAGAGAGTAAATGAGACATATCATAAGGAGTGGAAACCGCAGACTGTTTCCACTTTTCTGGCAAGACTTGTCAAAAAGGGATATTTGAAGCACTACAGACAGGGACGCGTATTTTATTATCAGATACTCATTTCACAGAAAGACTATTTAAGGGAGCTGGCGCAGCGCTTTGTGGAATTTTGGAAGCGGGAAAACGTGGATATATTTTTGAAAGCGCTGGAAAATTAATCATTTATATTCTACCGGCGTATTTTTGCGGTGTGGAGGAAGAAAGCGGCCGCATCAAGCGGGTATGAAATCCCCACAACAGGTTGTAATTTTGGGAAAAATACGATAAGATGATAAGAAGGCAGAAAAGGAGTCACTGATTGTTTTGGAGATACCGTACGAGATCAGAAGCGCATACCGGGAAGAGTGGGAGGATGCCATGTCGCTGGCGTGGCGGACTTTTATGAAGTTTGAAGCGGACGTCTATGCGCCCGAAGGTGTGAAGAATTTTGAGAACTTTATCACAGATTCCACACTTTACAGAATGTTTGTCATGGGTGCGTATCAAATGTTTGTGGCGCTTGACAAAAAAAAGCTTGTGGGGATGCTTACACTTCGCGACAGGGTGCACATTTCTCTGTTGTTTGTGGATGAAAAATACCATAGAAGGGGCATTGGGCGGGCTTTGATCCAATATGTATCAAACTATCTTCTGACGGAACTGCAGGAAAGCCGTGTGACCGTCAACTCTTCTCCCTACGGGATGGAGTTTTACCACAGACTTGGTTTTCGGGATCTGCGGCCGCAGGAGAAGAGGGACGGTATCATCTATACACCGATGGAGTTTGTGCTTTGAAGGAATTGGAGACGGGGGACATATATGGAGTATATTAAGAGCAAAGACATTTATCTGCTAATGAGGGATATTCTGAAGCTGATCAATCCCACTCTGATGGAGCACGGGTCGAGGGTGGCTTATATGGTTTATAAGATGCTTCAAGAAGAAAACAGGTATGAGGAATTTGAGCTGGCGGATATCGTTATGGTTGCGACGATGCATGATATCGGCGCGTATAAGACAGAAAAAGCCAGAATCAACGATATGCTGCAGTATGAGACGAGAGACAGCATGGCGCATTCCATCTACGGTTATCTGTTTTTCAAATATTTGTCTCCGGTGCCGGATATGTCAAAAGTGCTGATGTACCACTGCCGGGATTATGAGAAACTGCAGACGGTTGATTACACATATAAGGATGTGGCGGCTTACGTTAATATCGCTGAGAAGATTGATATCTACTCGAATACCATGGGGGCGCAGTTCGATCCCCGCATGTTCCAGAAGCAGGCGGGTACGAAACTTTCCGCAGCGGGACTGGAACGTTTTTACCAGTGCGATGCGAAGTATAAAATTCTGGAAAAGCTTAAAGATGGTTCTTATAAGCAAGAGTTGGACGAGATTGCCGAGTATATGATCTTTTCCAATGAGGATAAAAAGACTTTCATGGATATGCTGATTTACTGTACGGGCTTTGTGCGGGAGAGCACGGTGCTTGACACGGTCACTACGATCTGCATCTGTGAAGAAATTTCATCCCGTCTGTTCCTGCCGGATCAGGAGAGGGAGATGATTTACTATGCGGCTCTTCTCCATGATCTGGGGATGCTTGGAATATCGCAGGATGTTCTGCAGGCGCCCCGCAAGCTGAAACCGGAAGAGATTAAGCATGTCCGTACGCACGTGGGTATTACACAGGAAAAGCTGGAGCATAAGGTGGATGAAGAGGTGGTAAATATTGCGCTGGCACACCATGAGAGAGGTGACGGAAGCGGTTATCCCAAACGGCTGAATGACAAACAGATCAGCCTCCAGCAGGGCATACTGCAGGTGGGAGACGTGGTCAGTGCCCTTGTGAACAAGCGGAGTTACCGTGATGCTGCATCAAAGCAGCAGGTGCTGCGGTTTCTGAGCGAGGAGGTTGAGAAGAAGCGTTTCAAGAGACAGCCGGTTATGGTACTGGTGGATTCTTACGATGAGGTTATGACGCATGTAAAGAAGGAAACTGCCAGAATTCTGAAGATGTATCAGACGCTTAATATGCAGTACCAGCAGGTCAGCACGAAATATAAAATTTAAGCAGAGTTGTTTTTACATATTTTGATGGTTTTTATGGATTTTCGCTTTCTGGTGATATATAATCTTATATAGCTAAGTAGAATTTGGAGTGACAAACGTGGGCAAATTTTTGGACATGGACAGTCCCGTCATGCGGGTTTTAAATCGTGTGGGGGATCTGATGATTATGAATTTTCTGATGATTCTCTGCTGCATTCCTGTGATTACCGCAGGGGCAGCCTTTACGGCCATGCATTATGTACTGCTTAAGATTGTGCGTGGTGAAGAGGGATATCTGATCAAAGGCTTCTTTAAGTCCTTTAAGGAAAATTTCAAACAGGCTACAATCATATGGCTTCTGATGCTTCTGGTGATTGTGGTTTATGTAGGGGATTCATTTATTTTTAACTATTCGGGACTGACTTTTCCGAAAGCGCTGGTAGTGGCGGTGGTGGCGGTGGCTGTTCTGCTTGTGATGGCTGCGGTTTATGTTTTCCCGCTGCAAGCCAGATTTGAAAACTCAGTGAAGAATACGCTCAAGAATGCAATGATACTGGCTTTTGTCAATCTGCCCAGAACATTGCTGATGGTGGGGTGCTATGTACTGCCTGTTGTGATCGCGTACTTTTCGAATTATGCGCTCCTGTTTGTCTTTCTGTTCGGTATCTCAGCGCCGGCTTACGGGGCGGCATGGATCTATAGCGGTATTTTTAAGAAATTGGAGCCGGAAACAGAGGAAATTTCCGATATGGACTTTACTCTGAGAATTGATGAGGGGAATCAGAAAAAGGATGAATAATCAAAACAGGTCTAGTGTGTTACAGTGGCTCATTCCGACGGGCATCATGCTGGTGGTCGTTATTGGCATGTTGCTCAGCTTTTCGGCGAAGAGCAATAAGGAGGCTGAGATGTCCGTTTCCAGGACGCTGATCGCTTCGGCGGAAGGATACGGGGATCGCTTTCTTCATGAGCTGCATGCGGTTGGAAAGGTTGGAGAAACGGCTGGGGAAATCCTTGAGAGAATCGGAACAGACGACAGCGCCCGCATGACTGAGGTGCTTGCGATAGCGGCGAAGTGTGCTGATGTGAATAAAGTACTTTACTGCAACGCTGACGGGAAGGCGATGGATCAGACGGGCGGGGTGTCTGACATTGGGCAGGAAGCCTGGTTTGAGGAGGTTGTGGCGGGCGAGTTTCCCTATGTATATGCGAATGCGGAACAGGCTGTAGTTGTGGTGAAGCATATTGGAGAGAATGCGGAACACGGCTATCTGATGCTTTGTTATCCGATGGAACGGTTTGCAGACATGCTGCTGCAGTCGGGCTACGACTCCGCCAGTTTTCTGGTGGTTGTGGATCTGGAAGGAAATATACTGGGCGTGAGCGGCGCGTCAACAAATGTCTGCGTACAGAGCGGAAATATTTTCTCCAATATGGAGGCTGAAAATAAGGAAAATGCCAGAACACTGCGCAATCGCTTAAATAACAGTGCCCGGGGTAGTGTGGATATACAGGCGGGCAATCAGAAGCAGGTTCTGACGTCTGTCCCGCTGGGGACGAACCGATGGAGCCTTGTGCTGGGTGTCAGTGAAGCCTATGCGGAAAGGCAGGCAAACTATCTTCGAAAGAATACGAGAGATATGGTTTTTGCTCTGGCTCTTGTGATTGCTATATTCTTCTGTGTTGTTATGGTGATCAATATCGTTGGCAAAATACGCAGCAATGACAGAAAGAAGGAGTTGGAAGATAAGGCGGATACCGATCTTCTGACGGGGCTGAATAATAAGCTTGCCACAGAGCGTAAGATCAAGGATTACATGGCGAAAAATCCAGACAAGCAGTCTATGATGTTTATTCTTGATATAGATAATTTCAAGAAGATCAATGATACCATGGGGCACGCGTTCGGCGATGAGGTGCTGCGTTCGCTGGGTATCCAGATCGGGTCAATTTTTAGGGCCAGCGACATCATAGGACGTGTGGGCGGCGATGAGTTTATGGTTTTCCTGAAGGATATCCCGAACGATGAAACGATCTTAAAGGAAGCGAAGAAAGTTGAGACATTCTTTAAGGGCTTCCAGGCAGGCGAGTACGTGAAGTATAAAGCCACGGCAAGTATTGGTGCGGCAATCTTCCCGCAGGAGGGCAGCGACTTTGAGACGCTTTATAAGGCGGCAGACCAGGGGCTGTATAAAGCGAAGAAACGCGGAAAGAATCAGCTTGCGTTTTATAAGGACCGGGAGCCCGGGAAGCAGAAGACAGAATAAGGATGGTTTTAGGTTTGACTATGGATCGAGAAACAAATATATTTCAGAAGTATGGCAGCGGCATCTGGTTATCGATTGTAACCTGCTTTATGCTCTTTCTCTATGCGCCGCTGGAGCTTCTGTTTTTGAATCAGGATGAATTCTGGTATGATGCGTATCAGCTTATACCGATTATGTTTTTTGTTTTTGTTGTGACATGTACGGCCAGTATCACAGTGTTTGTACTGCTGCGGAAATGGAGTCAGACACTGTATCGAATCGGTCTGGCGGCATATTTTACTGTAATGATCTGTTCCTATATACAGGGCAACTTTTTGACAGGAAGTCTGCCATTGCTGGACGGATCTACGATAGATTGGAGCTTGTATAAAGCACAGAATATACAGTCATATATATTGTGGATTATTGTGGCCGTGATTGTCACGGTCATTTATCGTAAAGGGAAACCACAGTTTTTGGAGAAGATGATCGGAATTGTCAGCATCTGTATGACATTAATGTTCTGCATCACAGTGCTTACGCTGGGGGTGTCCAACCATGGATTTGAGAAGAAACTGGGGCTGGGAATAACACATAAGGATATGCTCCTGATGTCGGAAAATCAGAATCTGGTGATTCTGTTGCTGGATTCAGTGAATGGCTATACCATGGATGAGATTCTCAGAGAGAATCCTGCCTATGAGGATATTTTTACTGACTTTACTTTTTTTACAAATACGATGGGGGCGTACCCGGCAACCAAATATTCGGTTCCTTTTATTTTTTCGGGACAATGGTATGAAAATGATGTGGAATTTAGGGAGTATGAGGCGAAAGCCTATGCTGAGTCCTCGCTGCTTGCTGCTTTAGAGGAGGAAGAGTGGAGTATTGGCATGTATTCTGGAGGGCTTCTTGCTGATGATGAGGGAAAGGCGCGGTTTGTTAATCTGCTTCCGAGTAAACGGGGATTTAACAACAACATGTTGTTTGTCAAGTGGCAGCTCCAACTGACAGGGTTCAGATATGCGCCTTACTGCTTAAAACCATATATGTTTGTCTATTTAAGGCATCTGGTCGAGCTGAAAAATCCGCCTGACGGAGAGACAATGTATAACTGGGATAATGTTGATTTTTATAATAAGATTCTCAATGAAGAGATCAGCAGTACGGATCAGAAATGTTTTCGATTTATCCATATTAGCGGAGGCCACGGTCCCTATATTTATAATGAAAATGTGGAGGAAATCCCGTCTGAGGAGGGATCCTATGAGGATAATATCAAAGCGTCACTGACGATAACAAGAGAGTATCTGAATAAAATGAAGAAAGCGGGGGTGTATGATAATTCTGCCATTGTTGTTATGGCGGATCATGGATCCAGCGCTGTGTCCTGTGACTATCATAATACACAGAATCCGATTTTTTTCGTGAAGGGAATTAATGAGAAGCATGATTTGGCCAGATCGGATGCACCGATTTCTTATGCGGATCTTCAAGAGGCGTTTGCAAGGCTGCTGAACGGTGCCGGCGGTGATCAGATTTTCGATTGGAAGAGTGGGGATCAGCGGGAGAGAAGATGGCTGTTTTATCAATTTGGCGAGATAGACCATATGGTTGAATACATGCAGCCGGGACGGGCAGATGATGCGGAAGCCATGTATGAGACAGGGAGAACATATGACAGATAAGTATATGTTATAGGCGAGGGAAAACAAAAAAGCTGGCGGCCAGGCAGGACTGTGGCTGCCTGGAATTTGAAATTGCGTTAACGAAAACCATTTAGAAAAAATGGTTGATGTTATCGCAATTTTTTCTGTTTTGTGATGAAATTTAGAGAAGTAGAAAAATAGACAAAGTCTATAAAGCAAAAAAATATGGAAAATGTATAAAAATTTCTAAAATATAGTTGTCAATATGGGGAATATGTGCTAGACTAACATTACGAAAACGTTTAAGTAAAACGTGTTCAGTAACTGCCATTATTTTAATCTTTAAAGGAGGAAATGAAAAAGTATGAAGAAGAAAATGGTAAGTATTTTATTGGCTACATCTATGGTAGCTTCACTTGCGGGCTGCGGCAGCGATCCTAATCCGGCTGCGGAGGCTCCGGCAGCAGAGGAAACGCCTGCGGCAGAGGAGGAAGCTCCGGCAGCAGATGCAGAAGCAGAGACAGAGGCTCCGGCTGCGGAGACAGCTCCTGCTTCCGGCGATCTGGCTTACAGCGGAAACATATCTATCATGCACTATTCTACATCTGAGGAGTCGGAAGGAAACGGCGGTTCTGACGGATTCAGAACATGCCTTGCAAACTGGCAGAATGCGCACGGGAACATTACGCTGGACGAGGAAGTGCTGGCAAACGACGATTACAAGACACAGATCGCTACCCGTGCGGCGGCGGACGATCTTCCGGATGTATTCCTGCTTCAGGGTATGAATACTATCAGCTGGGCTAATCAGGGGCTTATGTATGACCTGACAGATTCCATCAAGAACTCTCCCTATGCGGATCAGTACAAGATGGACTATATGATTCCCTTCACCGCAAACGACAAGTATTGGGCATATCCGGCACTGACAGGTGGTACCTGTACCGTAGTGATTTACGATTCTGCTATGTGGAAGGAGGCTGGCTTTGATACTTTCCCGACCACTTGGGCTGACGTAGAGAAGGCGGCGGAGTATTTCAGCGGTCAGGGCATCGACACGATCGCGTTCGGTAACTCCGGCCAGTGGCAGTTGAACTCCTGCTTCGTATCCTGTCTTGGGTATCAGTACACAGGCACACAGTGGTTCGCAGATATCATTGCCGGCACAGGCAACTTCGAGGATCCTAACTTTGTGGCGGCTCTGACAGAGACTCAGCGCCTCTTCCACGACACCAACATCTTCAATAAAGATTTTAATGCGATCAACAACGAGGATGCCCGCGAGTACTATATCTCCGGCGACGCTGCTGCGTTCATCGGCGGTAACTGGGATGCTTCCTACATTCAGGCGACACTGGAAGGCGATCCGAAGAAGGATACCACCAAATTTGCGGTTCTGCCCCAGGCAGCGGATTCTACCAAATATGAGAAGTTCCAGAACATAGGTCTCGGATATGGTATGGCAATCAGCGCAAAGGCAGCACAGGATCCCGACAAGCTGGCGGCTTGTATCGACCTTTGCCAGTATATGACAGGTCCCGCGTTCTCCGAGTATGTAGGTGCGAACTACGCGCTGGCTGGTTTCTGCAGCTCCGACGTGGATCTCTCCGCATTCGACCAGTACACACAGGACTTCTACAACTTCTCCTATGTGGACACCAAGGGTTGTGAGATTTATGACTCTTATGTAGACGGTTCCGTATGGTCCGTACTGAACACCGAGATGCAGGAAATGGTTAATGGCGACAAAGATCCCGCGACCGTTGCGGCAGATACACAGGCTGCATACAAAGCATACTTGGGACAGTAACAAATTGAGCGCGTGCGCTCAATTGCGAGCACTGCTTCGCAGGCTCGGCACCATGCTCAGCAAAATTTAGTTGAGAAGATTATGAAACATATAATATAATGAACAAAACAGGATGCACCGTCTGGGAGATTTCTCCCGGGCGGATGCTTACCTGTAAGGGTCTTTGATTAAGCGTAAGCTTAATTGCGGCGAAGCGGCAGAAAACGTCTTCGTTTCGCTTTTGGGGTATGTCTCAGATGGGGATTAAAAATGAGCATTAAAAGGAAATGGGGGCGAATCTATGCTGAAATCTATCAAACCGAAAAAATGGGTAGTAGCTGCATATCTTGCCGTGCCCGTGGCGCTGTATGTGTTCACGGTGTTTGCACCGCTTGTAGCAGCTCTTTTTTACAGCTTCTTTGAGTGGAAGGGCGGGCCGGTCAAAACCTTTAGCGGTTTTGCGAACTACGCGCAGTTATTCAGTGACGAAGTGTTCTGGAGCTCTTTCTGGCACAACATCTTTCTGGTGATCGTGTGTATCGTCGGACAGATTGGTCTGGCATTTATCGTTGTGCTTCTCATTAACTCTAAAGTAACCAAACTGCAGGGCATCCACAGAACGTTCGGCTTTTTCCCGAGTACGATCTCGGCGGTCTGCATCGGTTTTATCTGGCAGATGATCTACGATTCCAGAAGAGGTCTGCTGAATTACTTTTTAGAGAAGATTGGCAGAGAGGACTTGCAGAAGGTATGGCTCAACGAGCCGAAGCTGGTAATGCTGCTGGTGTCCATTCCGCTGGTCTGGCAGTTCATCGGTTACTATATGGTAATACTGCTTTCCGCAGTTTCTTCCATCAGCACGGAAGTTCTGGAGTCTGCGGAAATTGACGGAGCGACGGGAATCCAGCGTGCGCGCTACATTGTGTTACCCCTGATTAAGAATACTTTGCTTGTGTGTATTACCCTCTGTGTGGCGGGTAACATGAAAGCATTTGATAATATTTACGTTATGACATCCGGAGGGCCCGGGTATTCCTCCATGGTTATGGCTATGTACGGATATAAGGTCTCCTTCGAGCAGTCAAATTTGGGTTACGGCTCCTGCATTTCCGTCGGCATTTTCGTACTGGCGCTGGCGGTAATCGGTGGTTCCCAGATTCTTATGAATTACTTTATGACGGACAGCTATGACAGACAGGAAGCAAAGCATCTGAAACAGATTGAGAAGGAAAGAAAACTGGCGGCCAAAGCCCGCAAGGCTAATATGTAAAGGAGGGGATCTGCTATGGCTAAAGAAATGAAAATGACAAAAGTAGAAGACAATTCGGCAGGCACCCGTGTGAAGAGAGGCGTGCTTACGGTAGTGATTAACTTTTTCTTATGGTTCTTTTCACTGACCTGTATTTTCCCGCTGTTTTGGATGTTCTATTCCTCTCTGAAGGAGAAGAGGGTGTTTAACGCGGATGTTATGGGGCTGCCCAAGGATCCGACGATAGCAAACTATACGAAAATCTTGTCCAACAAGGATTACCGGCTGATGCAGTCAGTGTTCAACAGTGCAAGGACGACCATTCTGGCAGTTTTGCTGATTGTGTTTATCGCGTTTATTGTGGGTTACATACTGTCGAGAATTGATTTCGCGCTGAATAAGCCGCTGTATGTGATGTTCCTCATGGGAATGCTGATTCCGATTCATTCGCTGATGGTTCCCATTTATATCATCTTTTCCAAGATGGGACTTTCCAACCACTGGTTCACGCTTCTTTTGCCGTATGTCTCGTTTGCACTGCCCATGTCGATCTTTCTGGTGCAGGGCTATGTGAAGGGCATTCCGACAGAACTTGAGGAGGCGGCCGCAATCGACGGCTCCACATTCTCCAAGACACTGTTCGGCATCATTCTTCCGGTATGTAAGCCGATTCTGGTGACGGTTGCGATTATCAACGTGTTTAGCTGCTGGAACGAGTTCTCCTTCGCGTTGATCCTGATTAAGGACAGGGCGCTTTACACGGTACCGCTGGGACTGAAACAGTTTACGGGCCAGTTCACGTCGGACTATCCGAAGATCATGTCGGCTATGCTGATCACTATGGCTCCCATCGTGGTTTTCTACTTCGCGTTCAGCAAGCAGATCATCAAGGGCATGGTTGCCGGAGCGGTGAAAGGTTAGAGACTTTGCAGTGGCGTAGCGCATTTATTATATAAAAAATGACAGGCCGGGGACGGGAAAACGTCTCCGGCTTTTGCGTGCAGCAGGAAGCGTAATGTAAGCGGGAATCGCAAAAAATAGTTGACATATACCTGGTGGGGGTATATGATATCTGTGTAGATTATAAAAAACAGGAGAAAATACATGAGTGAAGAAAAATCATCCGCAGGCGATGTGTGTGCCTGCTGCCGACATAAAAGTACGCCAAGAGATACGGTAGAACAGAAAAATTTACAGAATCGGATCAATCGGATCATTGGTCAGCTAAAAGGGATTCAGGGAATGATCGAGGATAACCGCTACTGCGGCGACGTACTGATACAGATCGGTGCGGTGGAGAGTGCACTTCAGAGTCTCGGCTATGTGATGCTGAAAGAGCATATGATGACATGTGTGGCGGAAGGCGTGCAGCAGGGGAACACGGAGATACTTGAGGAAGCCGTGGAACTGATGAAAAAGCTGAAGTAGGAGAGGATATGAAAACAGAGAAATATAATGTGACTGGTATGACATGCGCCGCATGCAGTGCACATGTGGAAAAAGCAGTGCGTGGGGTGGCGGGTGTCGATGCGGTTAGCGTAAACTTACTTATGAATCAGATGGCAGTTTCCTATGAAGAGCCGGCCACAGCCGATGCCATATGCCGGGCGGTGGAGAAGGCCGGATACGGTGCGGCTCTGGCCGGTACGGATGCCGGGGAAGGCGCGGGCGGGACGAGCGGCATCTCCGGCGCTCGCGGGCAGGATGCCTTTACGGACCACGAGACGCCGAAGCTGCGCCGCAGACTGATTGCGTCCCTGTGTCTTTTGCTTCCTCTCATGTATGTGTCCATGGGGCATCTGATGTGGGGGTGGCCCGTGCCGGGCAGGTTTGCCGGAAACCCGTGGGCGATTGCCCTGTATCAGCTTCTTCTGACAGGGCTTGTGATGGTTGTCAACCAGAAGTTCTTTGTGAATGGTTTTGCCGGACTGATGCACCGTGCCCCGAACATGGATACGCTGGTGGCGCTCGGAAGCGCGGCGGCTTTTGTGTACAGCGCGGCGGTTATGTTTGGTATGGGTAGTGCATACGGCGCGGGCGACATGGAATCGGCCGTACATTGTCTGCATGACATGTATTTTGAGTCGGCAGCCATGATTCTTACATTAATTACAGTGGGCAAGATGCTGGAGGCTTACAGCAAAGGCAAAACGACGAATGCGGTCAAAAGCCTGATGGATCTTGCGCCGAAAACCGCGCATGTGATCCGGGATGGTGTGGAAGTGACGATAGATGCGGAGGAGGTCGCAGCGGGAGATACCTTTATCGTGAAACCAGGCGAGAGCATTCCAGTGGACGGCGAGGTGATTGCGGGAGAGAGCGCGGTGGATGAGGCGGCGCTTACAGGCGAAAGCCTTCCGATTGATAAGGGGATCGGGGACAGGGTCAGCGCGGCAACTTTGAATCAGAACGGAGCTCTTACCTGCGTGGCGACGCGGGTGGGCAGGGACACGACCCTGCGTCAGATTATCGACATGGTGGAGAATGCGGTGGCGACGAAAGCGCCCATTGCGCAGGTCGCGGACCGGGTGTCCGGCGTGTTCGTACCTGTGGTTATCACGCTGGCGTTTATTACAGGCGTGGTATGGCTGCTTGCGGGAGCGGGTGTCGGCAAGGCGCTATCCTACGCGATCAGTGTGCTTGTGATAAGCTGTCCCTGCTCCCTCGGGCTGGCCACGCCCGTGGCGATCATGGTGGGAAACGGCAGGGGCGCAGGGCAGGGGATTCTTTTTAAGAATGCGACGGCTCTGGAACAGACGGGCAGGACGAATTTTGTGGTGTTAGATAAAACGGGAACCGTGACCGAAGGGAAGCCCCGAGTGACGGATATCTGCCCTGCAGACGGTGTTTCTGCGGAGACGCTTTTGCAGGTGGCGTCGTCTCTGGAGCAGAAAAGTGAGCATCCTCTTGCACGGGCAGTCTGCGAGCGGGCGCAGGAAGAGGGGATTGTGTCTGAAGAAGCAGCGGATTTCAAAGCGCTTCCCGGATGGGGCGTGGAGGGAACGCTTGGACAGAAATCCGCTTTCGGCGGAAAAGCTGCGCTGCTTGTGGAGCGCGGGCTGATGACAGAATCCTTCCTGCGGCGGGGAGAAGAGCTGGCCGGGGAAGGGAAAACGCCGCTCTATTTTGCAGGAGACGGTGCCCTGCTTGGCATGATTGCCGTGGCGGACGTGGTGAAAGCGGACAGCGCGCAGGCGGTGGAGGAGCTTAAAAACATGGGAATCCATGTGATTATGCTGACGGGGGATAACCGCCGGACGGCAGAGGCTGTCCGCGCGCAGGTAGGAATCGACGCAGTGGTGGCGGATGTGCTTCCGGGGGATAAGGAAGCTGTGATCCGGCGGCTTTCGGAATACGGAAAAACAGCCATGGTGGGGGACGGTATCAACGACGCGCCTGCGCTCACCAGAGCCGATGTGGGGATTGCCATAGGAGCCGGCGCGGACGTGGCGCTGGATGCGGCAGATATTGTTCTGGTAAAATCAAAACTGACAGATGTGTCGGCTGCCGTGCGCCTTTCCAGACAGGTGCTGAAAAATATCCATGAAAATTTGTTCTGGGCGTTTTTCTATAACTGCATCGGTATTCCTGTTGCGGCGGGCGTGCTCGTGCCGTTTACCGGGGTTTCGCTGAATCCTATGTTCGCGGCGGCGGCCATGAGCCTTTCCAGCTTCTGCGTGGTCACGAACGCCCTCCGCCTGAATCTGTTTTCCGTCCGCAGTACGGCGAAAGACAGAAGGGCGCATATGGTTCCGATGCCGGATCTGGCAGACGGTTTCACGCGGCAGGCGGATGACTATGCAAAAGGAGAAAATGCCGTAGCGTGCACCAGATTTGACTGCGGCGGCGGTTATCAGAAGAGCAGCAAAGAAAAAGGACAGGAAAAAAGAAAGGAGAATGAGAGTATGGTTAAAGTGTTGGATGTGGAGGGAATGATGTGTGGGAAATGTCAGGCGCATGTGCAGAAAGCGCTGGAGGGCGTTGCAGGGGTGACAGCCGTGGAGGTCAGTCTGGAGAACAAACAGGCCACGGTAACGATGGAGAGCGAGATTGCCGACGGGACTCTTGAGAACGCCGTTACGGAGGCGGGATATGAGGTGAAAGGGTGCCGGACAGCGTAAAACGGCGGATGTCTGCCGCCCGATCATATATCGACGGTTGTTTGGGCAATGTGCACAGGAAAGCGGTATATTCTTAGTCAAATTGTCGTATGCCTTAAAAAAAATTTAAGAAAGTAAGCAAAATCTACAATGTGAAACAAAATCTTTGTGGAATAGTGGTATAGCAAAGGGGACAAAAGTCCGTTATACTAATCTACAGAATAATCGTCCGGGAAACGATTTCCACGGGTGAAACGAAACTAAAAAAATAAAAATATTAGGAGGCAATCATGGCAAGTTTATCTTTAAAGAATGTCTGCAAGGTATACCCTAACGGATTCGAGGCAGTGAAAGATTTCAATCTTGAGATCGCAGATCAGGAGTTTATCATTTTCGTAGGTCCTTCGGGTTGTGGTAAGTCTACTACTCTTCGTATGATCGCTGGTCTGGAGGACATTTCTTCTGGTGAATTAAAGATCGGTGACAGAGTTGTTAACGATGTAGAGCCTAAGGACAGGGATATCGCAATGGTATTCCAGAACTACGCTCTGTATCCTCATATGTCTGTATATGATAACATGGCATTCGGTCTTAAGCTGAGAAAGGTTCCGAAGGATGAGATCGACAAGATGGTAAAAGAAGCAGCAAAGATCCTTGATCTGACAGCTCTCCTTGATCGTAAGCCGAAGGCTCTTTCCGGTGGTCAGAGACAGCGTGTGGCTATGGGCCGTGCAATCGTTCGTAACCCTAAGGTATTCCTGATGGATGAGCCGCTGTCCAACCTGGATGCGAAGCTTCGTGTACAGATGCGTGTTGAGATCTCCAAGCTGCATCAGAGACTGGGCACCACTATCATCTATGTAACACATGACCAGACAGAGGCTATGACCCTTGGTACCAGAATCGTTGTTATGAAGGACGGCGTGGTACAGCAGGTTGATACCCCTCAGAACTTATATCAGAAGCCTCAGAACCTGTTTGTGGCAGGATTCATGGGATCTCCGCAGATGAACTTCCTTGATGCGGTTGTTGAGAAAAACGGTGATACGGCAAGCCTCAAGGTTGCCGGACAGACCATTCCGTTACCGCCCGCCAAGTCCAAGAAGCTGATCGACGGCGGTTATGTAGGCAAGACCGTTACATTTGGTATCCGTCCTGAGGATGTATATGATTCCGAGATGTTCATCGAGACTGCTAAGTGTGTATTTGAGTCTACCATTAAGGTTTATGAGCTGCTTGGTGCAGAAGTTTACTTATACTTCGATCTCGCTGAGTTCCCGATTACTGCAAGAGTAGATTCTCGTACGACGGCAAGACCCGGTGACACAGTTAAGTTTGCTTTTGATGTGGAAAAGATCCACGTATTCGACAAAGAGACTGAGCAGACTATCACCAACTAATAGAAATAACTGCAGGGGAGGGAGGCGTAAGCACCCCTCCCCTTTGTGCGCATCATAAATAACGGAGGAATATATGATTTCAAGTCAGATTATTAAGGCGAGTATAGAGGAACTTTCGGCGATTTCCAAGGTTTCCCTTGCGGTGTGGGATCCAGAGGGAAAGGAGATCGCGGCAACCTTTGAGACAGACGATATTTCCCCGTCGCTGGTTTCGGGATTTGTGGATTCTCCTGCCGACAGTCAGGTGATTGGGATGCACCATCTTCTTAAGGTTCTGGATGATGAAGAGGTGCTTTTTGTTCTGGATGCCAAGGGTGGCAGCGAGGATACCTATATGATCGGCAGGATTGCGGTCAGCCAGCTTCAGCATTTGATTGTTGCCTATAAGGAGAGGTATGACCGTAATAACTTTTTCCAGAATCTCCTTCTTGACAATATGCTTCTGGTGGATATTTATAACAGGGCAAAGAAACTGCATATTGAAGCGGCGGTTCCGCGTGCGGTGTTCCTGATTGAGACGGACAAAGAAAAGGACGGCATGGCGATGGAGCTTCTGAACGGTATGTTCACGTCCCAGGTCGGCGATTATATTACGGCGGTTGATGAAAGCAATGTGATCCTGATTAAGTCTCTTAACCCTGAGGACGATTATGAAAGGCTTGAGCAGATTGCAGAAACGATTGCGGACATGATGAACACGGAGGCGATGCTCAATGTGCGCGTTGCCTATGGTACGATTGTAGAAGAACTTAAGGAGGTGTCGAAGTCTTACAAAGAGGCTAAGATGGCTCTTGATGTTGGCAAAATCTTCTATGCGGAGAAAAAGGTGACAGCTTATAATACGCTGGGAATCGGCCGCCTGATTTATCAGCTTCCGATTAATCTGTGCAGGCTCTTTATCGACGAGATTTTCGGATCAAATGTGCCGGCTGAACTGGATGAGGAAACTCTGACGACGATTAACAAGTTCTTTGAGAACAACCTCAATGTGTCCGAAACTTCAAGACAGCTTTTTGTTCATCGGAATACATTGGTCTATCGGATTGAGAAGCTGCAAAAGAGCACAGGGCTGGATATCCGCGTTTTTGATGATGCTCTCACATTCAAGATTGCGCTGATGGTAGTAAATTATATGAGATATCTGGATTCTTTGGATTACTGATGGGAGAACAGATCTGGATATAGGATTGTGGAGCGGCTCGCGGGGGCCGCTCCTTTTGCGCGCTTAAGAATAAAATGGGTTCTACTTTAGGCCGGATGTGCATATATATGAAGTAAAACATTATAAATCTGTGATTTGCGTCGTCAGATCGCCCGGACGTTTCGGGATGGAGGAGCTTATGTATCAGAAGGAAATCATATATTTGGGGTTGTATAAGGATGGAGAGCGTCTTGGGAGTGCGGGCTTTCTCAAGGTGGAAAGACGGGACAAGGACGGAAATCTGTCTGTGGTGGTGAAAAATGTACCACATTCCATAAACGGAAAGTACCCGGTGCGCTATTACAGCGGATCGGACTGGAAAGAGGCTGACGGCATTACGGTGCGGGAAGGCAGCGGACAGTGGGAAAAGAAGGAGGCCGATTCTCTGGAGCGGATTCATCTGCAGATTATGCTGCCGGGCGGGTATCTGGTGGAGGGTGTCGGCAAGGAGGCGGCAAAACAGAAGCAGATTCAGAAGAGCGAGGGGACGGTCATTAGTACGACCGATGTGAAGCCGGTAGCAGATCCGGAAAAGCCTGATGCCAGAGAACAGAACCGGGACTTACAGGAGCAGTCCGTTGCCGTGAAGCCGGTAGAGGTTCGGTGGGAAGATCCTGTCGTTGTGGAGCCGGTTGCGTCTTTGCGGGAGGAATCTGCCGCTGCTGAGCCGGCTGTGCCTTTGCGGGAGGAATCTGCCGCCGAGAGGCAGGGCATGCCTTTGCAGGGAGCTGCCGCATGCAGGGAACAGCCCCAAAAGATAGAGCGTATTGTGGTGCAGAGACAGGAAAGCCGGGAAAGCGGCGTGGCGCCAAAACAGTCGCAGAAACCTCTGATGGCGGATGCCCTTGCCATAGAAGGACTGAAGGAAGACAAATGGGAACAGATTCTGGATACTTATGATAATATCCACCCTTACGGTGATGAACGCATCTATGTAAAACTGGAACCGAAGGATTTTATTATACTGTCGGGAAAATATCAGCATCTGGTGAACAACAGTTTTTTGCTGCACGGGTTCTACAATTACAGGCATGTGATTTTAGGAAAAGAAGGAGAGGTGCATTATCTGGGTGTTCCCGGTGTTTTCTATGAAAGGGAAAAGATGGTGGCATTAATGTTCGGATTCGAGGCGTTTGAGTGTGGGAGCAGAGAATCAAAGGCAGGAGAGTTCGGGTATTATCTGAGGAAGGTGGAATTGTGAAAGTGAGGAAAGGCAGGGACGACAGTCAGATACCTTCACAGTCAAAATCGGGAATAAAGCTTTCTGAACAGGTTTCGCCTTCTTGAATAAATCCGTTTTCAATGCCTGTTCGGATGGCGTAGTCAACAATCCGCTCATATTCTTTGCCGGATACCCGGCGGTTTAAGGAGGGGATGGCGGAAACGCGTGAAAGGGGTGTGTACTGGTTCATAATACTGACATATATGTCGTTTTTGAAAGCCTCATGGAGAAAGCGGAGTATCCGACGACTGTCTTTGCCACAACTGGGCAAAAGCAGATGACGGACAATGACACCCCGCAGCATCAGAGAATCCTCCCCGCCGGCAAAAACGGGAACGCCAACCTGGCGTACCATTTCAGCGATGGCGGCGGCAGCAGCTTCAAAGTAATCGGGCGCATGGGAGTAGGAACTGCTCAGAGCCGTATCGTGATATTTTAAATCCGGCAGATAAATATCGACCAGTCCTTCCAGCATACAGAGCGTTTCCGTCTTTTCGTAGGCGGAAGTATTGTAAATAACAGGGATGGAAAGTCCCTGTTTTTTTGCCGCATTCAATGCGGTTATGATTTGGGGAACAAAGTGGGTTGGTGTGACGAGATTGATGTTGTGCGCGCCCTTTTCCTGCAGTTCCAGAAAAATCTCGGATAAGCGCAGGGGTGAGATTTTCCTGCCTGCCTGTCCCTGCGCAATCTCATGGTTCTGACAGTACACGCAGCGAAGATTACAGCCGCTGAAAAAAACAGTACCGGAACCGTTCGTGCCGGACAGACATGGCTCTTCCCAAAAGTGAAGGGCGGCTCTCGCAGCCGTAAGCTTTGCGGTCTGCCCGCAGTAACCGATTTCACCGGCATTTCTGTTGACGTGGCATTCTCTGGGGCACAGGGTACAGTCTGACAGTTCCGGCCACGTTTCGTTTTTATAATTTAACTGATTCGTATTTTCCATTTTTATGACAGCGGATTTGATACAGATTTGTTTTGCACTCAAAACCGTGCGCTTTATGTCGAACCGAAACCCATGTACGTTACCTTTACAGTTAACTCCGCCAGGCACCCTTACGGCACATGAAAGGTTCCACTTAGTGCTGCTGTGTTCCCACCCTGACACGGTTCATGGATTTTCATTGCGTAAGACCCAAACTTCAACGCCACTTGTAAAGGGCAGCTACGCAAGCGCAGGCCCTCGATAAAGCATCACCCCCACTAGAGCGGATTGTGGGTACAGGGCACCGCTAACGCCCCGGCTGCACGGTTTAATTAGTATACTGTCTTTTTGGAAAATTGTCAACTTGCACCCGATATTTTTGGGCAGCGGAAAGTGCAAAAAGCGACGATACTGTACCGATGCTGTCAAGGCAAAAAAACAGGCTTCATCAAGCGATGAGCCTGTTTAGCGGAGATGGAGGGATTCGAACCCTCGTGCCCCGGAGGGCTAACGCATTTCGAGTGCGCCCCGTTATGACCACTTCGATACATCTCCGTACGAATAAGATTATATGTTGAAATGAAATCCTTGTCTACTGTTTTTCCAAAAAACTTTTCTAAAATTTTTTTTGTGTCCCATAATTGGTACATGTGGTAAACTATAATGGTACAAAACAAAGCGAAGCACCATTGCGGACTGCGTAGTCTGTGGCTTTGATATGGAGGTAGGCATGACACGGGATGAAAGATATATGAAAGAAGCCATAAAGCAGGCGAAGAAAGCATATGCCCTTGGGGAAGTGCCCATCGGCTGTGTGATCGTGTATCAGGACAAAATTATTGGCAGGGGATATAACCGCCGCAATACAGACAAAAATACGCTTGCTCATGCGGAAATTACAGCGATTAATAAAGCCAGCCGGGTGATGAAGGACTGGCGGCTTGAGGAGTGCACACTTTATGTGACGCTGGAGCCCTGCCAGATGTGTGCCGGAGCAATTGTGCAGGCGAGGGTTACGGAAACGGTGATCGGCGCCATGAATCCGAAGGCGGGATGCGGCGGTTCCATTTTAAACATTTTGGAAATGCCGGAATTTAATCATCAGGTGATTGTGCGCAGGGGCATTCTGGAGGAGGAATGCCAGTCTGTTTTAAAAAAATTTTTTCGGGAGCTGCGTGTGAGGAACCGAATGGAAAAGCAACAGAGGAGAGAAAAGCAGGATGCGGAAGCGGTTTTACAGATAAAAATCGACGATGAGGGGGAAAACCAGAGAGGGGAAAATCTGTGAAATAAAAGTTGTGAGGCGTGGAGAAATACGCTATAATTGTATGTAGAGTTTGTGAGAAGAAGCTTTCCGTTTGATTCACAGACTTTTGCCACACAGGAGGATGCCAAAGAAAAGGTGTTTTCCACGAAAATTTGAGTAAAAGGTTATAGTAAGGAGGATGCGTGATGAAGAGAATCGGAATGTTGACCAGCGGTGGAGATTGTCAGGCGTTAAATGCTGCGATGAGAGGCGTGGTGAAGTGTCTTTCCTGCAGCAGCGAGGACGTAGAGATTTATGGTTTTCTGGATGGCTATAAGGGATTGATTTACGGGGATTTCCGTATTTTGACAGGGCATGATTTTGCGGGCATTCTGACGAAGGGCGGCACCATTCTCGGCAGTTCCAGAACTCCTTTCAAACTGATGCGGGAGCCTGATGAGAACGGGCTGGATAAAGTGGAGGCGATGAAACAGAATTATTATAAGCTGAAGCTGGACTGCATGGTAATTCTCGGCGGCAACGGTACCCATAAGACTGCGAACATGCTCCGTGAGGAGGGACTCAATGTCATTACACTGCCCAAGACGATAGACAATGACTTGTGGGGAACAGATATGACTTTCGGATTCCAGAGTGCGGTGAATATTGCCACGGACTGCATTGACTGCATTCATACCACGGCGTCATCCCACGGGCGGATCTTTATCGTGGAGGTTATGGGACATAAGGTTGGCTGGCTCACCCTGAATGCCGGGATCGCGGGCGGCGCAGATATCATTCTGATTCCTGAGATACCTTACGACATTAACAGCGTGATTAAGGCGATCAAGGCGCGGGCGGCGAGAGGTTCCCGCTTTACCATTATGGCTGTGGCGGAGGGTGCGATCTCCAAGGAAGACGCGAAACTGTCCAAGAAGGAACTGAAAGAGAAGATGAAGAATAATCCTTATCCTTCTGTTTCCTATGAGATAGCAGACAAAATTATGAAAAAGACAGACATGGATGTGCGGGTCACGGTTCCCGGGCACACGCAGCGCGGCGGAAGTCCCTGCCCTTACGACAGAGTGTTTGCCACCAGACTGGGTGCGGAAGCGGGCCGTCTGATTTTACAGGGCGAGTACGGTTTCATGGTTGGATATAAAAACAGAGAGATCGTGAAAGTGCCGTTAGAGGAAGTGGCCGGTAAACTGAAAATGGTATCACCTGATGCCACCATTGTCCAGGAGGCAAAGATGGTGGGTATCAGTTTCGGAGATTAATTTATGTCATATACAGCGCTGTATCGTAAGTTCCGCCCGGGCCGTTTTGAGGATGTCAAAGGGCAGGGGCATATAGTTACCACTCTGCAGAACCAGATTAAGGCAGACCGTATCGGCCACGCGTATCTGTTCTGTGGAACGAGAGGTACGGGTAAAACTTCCATAGCGAAAATATTTGCGCGGGCGGTGAACTGCGAGAGCCCCGTAGAGGGAAGCCCCTGTGGGGAATGCGCGAGCTGTAAGGCGATTGCGGCGGGCGTCAGTATGAATGTGATTGAGATTGATGCCGCCTCCAATAATGGTGTGGACAACATCCGTGAGATTGTGGATGAGGTGTCCTATTCCCCTGCGGAGGGCCGATTTAAGGTTTATATAATTGATGAGGTTCATATGCTTTCTATAGGCGCATTCAATGCGCTGCTAAAGACGCTGGAAGAGCCACCGTCCTATGTGATTTTTATACTGGCGACTACCGAAGTGCATAAGATACCGATTACCATTCTTTCGCGCTGCCAGCGTTACGATTTCCGTAGGATCTCGATTGAGACGATTGCGGAGAGACTGCGGGAACTGATGGAAAAAGAACAGGTACAGGTGGAAGAGAAAGCGCTCCGCTATATTGCGAAGACTGCTGACGGATCCATGCGTGATGCGCTGAGCTTGTTGGATCAGTGCATTGCCTTTCACTTCGGGCAGGAGCTGACATATGATAAAGCGCTGGATGTATTGGGTGCGGTGGACACGGAGGTATTCAGCAGGCTGCTGCGCCATGTGATCGGACGGGAGGTAACAGACTGTATCGGACTTTTGGAAGAGATTGTCATGCAGGGGAGGGAGCTTTCCCAGTTTGTAACAGATTTTACATGGTATTTGAGAAATCTTCTCCTGCTGCAGTCTTCCGATGACATTGAGGATATCATAGACGTATCATCTGATAATCTGCTTCGCCTGAAGGAAGAGTCGGGTATGCTGGAGACAGAGACACTGATGCGTTATATCCGCATTTTTTCGGAGCTTTCCGGACAGATCAAATATGCGTCGCAGAAGAGAATAGTAATTGAGATTGCGCTGATCAAACTTTGCAGACCTGATATGGAGCGGGACATTGGTTCCGTGGCGGAACGGGTCAGAGTGATAGAGGAACAGCTGGAAAACGGTGTTGTGGCGGTGACGGCTGTGGGAGCAGGAGTGGGGAATGCTGTTTCTGCGCCCGCTCCTGGGAAGGAGCGCCTGCCTCTGCCGAAAGCAATTCCAGAGGATGTGCAGGCGGCTGTCGAGCGATGGCAGGATATTGTGGCGAATGCGGATATGCCGATGAAGCAGTATCTGAAAGAGGCGCGCTTAAGTCTGGGCGGGGACAGCCGGCTGCTTGTGGTTATGGAGGATGGCCTGGCCTCCGATTATTTTTTGCGGCAGGAGGGTCACAAAGAACTGCTGGAGCAGCTGTTGGCGGATATGACGGGCCGGGAGATTGATGTGACAGTACAGACGGTGCCGGATCGGGAAACTTTTGAGCAGAGCTATGTGGATTTGTCCCAGTTAATCCATATGGAGATTGAGGAAGAATAAAGAGTATATTCAGGAAAGGAAAATGAAAAACGATGGCGAAACGAGGTGGATTTCCGGGTGGTGGAATGCCCGGCAATATGAGTAATCTGATGAAGCAGGCACAGAGAATGCAGCGTCAGATGGAGGAGAGCCAGAAGGAGCTTGAAACAAAAGAGTTCACAGCGAAGGCGGGCGGCGGTGCAGTGGAAGTGACTGTGACAGGTAAGCGGGAGGTTACGAAGGTGAAGCTTTCCGAGGAGGTAGTGGATCCGGAAGATATTGAAATGCTGGAGGATCTGGTGATGGCGGCGGCGAATGAGGCGCTGCGCATGGCGGAGGAGGCTAACTCCGAAGCTATGAATAAAATGACAGGAGGACTGGGGTTAGGCGGAGGTCTGCCGTTTTAAAAGTCCATGGGACAATTCGGTGCTATTATAAAAAGAAATGCCTGACGAAAGGTTGAGATTTTTCAGACATGGAACTTTACAGCGGACATATCAATAAATTGATAGAGGAGCTGGCAGGACTGCCGGGGATTGGGCATAAATCAGCGCAGAGGCTTGCTTTCCACCTGATTAATATGCCGCAGTCGCGGGTGGAGCGGCTTGCGAGGACAATTGTGGAAGCAAAGGAAAACGTCCGCTACTGTCAGGAATGTTTTACTTTGACGGATAAAGAAATCTGCCCGGTTTGTGCGAATGTGAACAGGGATCACGGGGTCATTATGGTGGTGGAGAATGCGAGAGATCTGGCGGCTTACGAAAAAACGGGAAAATATACGGGTGTCTATCATGTGCTGCACGGTGCGATCTCTCCCATGCTGGGAATCGGACCGGGAGATATCCGGCTGAAAGAATTGATGAAGCGGCTGGAAGGTGATGTCACGGAGGTAATTATTGCGACCAATTCCAGTCTGGAGGGCGAAACTACGGCGATGTATATCAGCAAGCTGATCAAGCCCACAGGAATTAAAGTGACCAGAATAGCCAGCGGTGTGCCGGTGGGAGGCGACTTGGAATATATCGATGAGGTAACGCTTCTGCGGGCGCTGGAGGGCAGGGTGGAACTGTGATAAAGTGGGAATGAAGAGATTGCAGCGTCAATTGATGGAATAAACATAGATGAAGGAGGATGGATCGTGGGGATTATGAAAGAAAAGTTTGGGACAATGAAGACGGGGGAAGAGATTTATCTGTATACTTTGAAGAATAAGAACGGCGTGGAAGTAAAGATTGCAAATATCGGTGCGGCGGTAGTAAGCCTTATGGTGCCAGATAAAAACGGAGAGTTTGCTGATGTGGTTCTGGGCTTTGACAAAGGGGAAGATTATTTCTTCAATCCCAGTTTTTTTGGTGTGACCATAGGGCCGAATGCGAACCGTGTCGGTGGGGCGGCTTTTACATTGAACGGGAAAGAGTATCATCTGTCTGTGAATGACGGACCAAATAATCTGCACAGCGATCTGGACAACGGTTATCATAAAAGATTTTGGACAGCGGAGGAAGATGGGGACAGTCTGAAACTTACGATTGAGGGTAAAGACGGAGATCTGGGTTTTCCGGGTAATAAGAAGATCACCATGACCTATACGCTTACAGACGCCAATGAATTAAAGCTTAAATATCATGCGGCTTCGGATGCGGATACACTGCTCAATCCGACAAATCATACTTATTTCAATCTGGCGGGACATGACTCCGGCAGTATAGAGGGGCAGTTTCTGCGTCTGCAGGCGGCCAATTATACGCCGGTGCTTCCAGGGGCAATTCCTACAGGGGAGGTTGCGCCGGTGGCAGGTACACCCTTAGACTTTACGGAAATGAAGCAGATCGGCAAGGAGATTGGCGCCGATAATGAACAGCTTAAACTGGTGCTTGGCTATGACCATAACTTTGTGATCGACGAGGCTGACGGCACGATGCGGGAGGTTGCAGAGGCGGAAGATGTGAAGAGCGGACGCAGGATGAAGGTGTTTACCAATCTGCCGGGTATGCAGTTCTACGCCGGAAACTGTATTGCAGAGCAGGAGGGGAAAGGCGGTGTACATTATGCACCACGGACGGGATTCTGTCTGGAGACCCATTATTTCCCCGATAACATTCATCACCCGAACTTTCCGCAGGCTGTATTCGGACCGGGTAAGGATTATGAGTCGGAGACGATCTATCAGTTTTTATAAAAGTGATTGATTCGGATTTCTGTTATTATGGTATAGCGTTTAAGTTAAAATACCGTCGTGTGGGACACACGGCGGTATTTTTGTGCATAGGCAGAATGTAGGTCTGTATGCCGGAATGGCAGGTGCTTTCAGACGCTGTTTATGTACATGTTGTCAGTTACCGCGTCTTATGCCATTTTTTTCACAGCAATTATGATATACTCGCCACAAAAGATAATAAATAACAGGCGCAGGGGGAAAAGATGGAATCCGGGTCGAAAGTTGTTGGGAAAGATGATAGAAAGAAAAGGTATCATGTCTATGTGGAAGAATATGTCCTGTCATACTTGAAACGTGAGTCGGATTCGCTAGAACTGTCCGAGATATATTTTTATGGGTTTCGTCAGGAGAATGGCAGGAAACTTTATGTTTATGGGGCGGGCCGTGACAAAGAAATCGCGGCATTTACACAGCATGAGCCGCTTCCGGAGCTGGTATGTCGTCTCACGCAGGCAGGGCCGGTGTTCCTCGTGCGCGGAGCGGACGGCGAATGCAGAACAACCGGATTTCAGGTTTTTTATGATAATAATGAAGCGATGCAGAATTATCTGCTGGAATGGACAGGCAGTCCGGGCAGGAAGGGGGATGCAGAAAAGAGCGGCGTGTCAGAGATGCTGCCTGCTCCGGCAGCATTTTCGGAGGAAGGGAAGAAGCGATCGACTCACGGCGCAATGTCTGTACAACTATGTCTGATTCTGGTTATACTGGTGGCTATTGTAATCACTTCTACGGACAGCTATGACAAGATGGAGGAATTGAACCGTTCTGCCAGGGAGGTTTTCTTTGCCATCGAAAATCAGGAGGCGGAGGGAAAGACACAGGATACGGATTTCCATGGAGTACAGGACGATCCGGCACAGGATGCTGTCTCCGATAAAGAGGAAGGGGAGGGGAATATTACGGTAGAACGGAAGATAGAGGAGACCGTAGTTTCGGCACAGACTTTAGATATTGATGAACCGATGGACGACCATGCATATGATGCGCATACTGATACGGTGGATACCGATGGTGAGACAAATGATTCCGACAATGATTCTGACACGGAAGATTTGCCAAGGGAAGAGGAGGGTATATTGAAACCGATAGAGGAATCCTCCGATCAGACGGAGGAGCAGGAACCAGTGCAGGAGAGTGAGGAGGAAAACGAGGAAGCGCTTTCCAGAAGCATAACCAGGTATTATGAGGTGGAGCAGGGGGATACGCTTTACACAATCAGTCAGAAGATTTACGGGGATATTTCCCGTGTGGAAAAGATTTGCGAAGTAAACCAGATTTCAGATCCCGACAAAATCCACTCCGGGCAAAGAATAATCCTGCCGTAGAAAAGTAGGTAAGGCTGTGGTATAATGTACGCGTTGGCAATGAGCATTGCGGCTGCAACTCGAATTAAGGATACGACAGATGGCAAATATCAGAGAATATTTCAGAAAAAAGGAAAAGCGGGAAAAGGAACAAAAGCCGCCCAGAATCAGCTATCAGGAAAAGATTAAGAGCCATAAGTTTACCGTATTTTACAGGGTGACACTTGTTCTGGTGCTTCTTGCTGCTATAGGTGCCGTGGCCTTTATACAATGGCAGAACAAGGTTTATACGGAGAGTATAGGACTATCGAGTGTGGAAATTAAGATTCCGTCCGATGCGCAGATGATGCCCTTTGCATCGCATCTTCTCACTTATAGTAAGGATGGAATCAGCTGTATGGATACCAAAGGCAATGCGATTTGGAACCAGACTTTTGAGATGCAGAATCCGATGGTGGATATCAATCAGAATGTAGTGGCGGTCGCCGATTATAACGGAAGAGATATTTATGTGATGAATACAGAGTCTGTGCTGGGCAATATTACGACTAACCGGCCGGTACGTGATTTTTGCGTATCTGCAGGAGGTGTAGTTGCGGCAGTACTGGATGATGTGAATGTCACCCTGATCTGTCTTTACGATGCGAAAGGGAAAGAACTGGTACGGTTTCGGACAACAATGAAAGAAAGCGGTTATCCGGCGGAGGTATCCATTTCGCCGAGCGGCGAACTTGTGTGCGTTTCTTATTTGTATGTAGACAGTGGCCATATGAAGTCCAGCGTGGCTTTCTATAATTTTGGCGCGGTGGGTCAGAACAACACGGACAATTATGTGAGCGGTTATGATTACATAGATACGGTAGTGCCATTTACGCGTTTTCTTGACAACCGTTCTCTTTTTGCGGTGTCTGATGATCGGATTATGTTTTTTGGTGGCGCGCAAAAGCCGGTCAGCATAGCGGAGAAACTGCTTGACGAAGAGGTGCGTGGCGTATATTACGGTAGTGAGTATGTGGGGCTCGTCTTTAACAGCAGGGAGAGTGGAAGCAGATACAGGCTGGACGTGTATCATAAGTCGGGTGACTTTGTCAGTTCCATTGCATATGATATAGAATGCAGGGATGTTTTGTTTTACGAGGATCAGATCATTATTTATAATGAATCCGACTGTCGGATCTATAACAGCAGAGGTGTGGAGAAATATGCGGGAAAATTTAACAAAACAGCTTTGATGCTGATACCGCAGAAAGCGTCTTACACTTATATGGTGGTGACGCCGGAGTCCATTGATACGATAGAATTAAGATAAACCGGGTTGATATTGCGATGAGACAGGAAATATTTACGTTTGCTTTTGCGGTGGCTGTGCTTTTACTATTTATATGGAGAATACGGGCAGGGTACGCCTGCGGTTTGATGCAGGAAGCGGTCAACCTTTTATCGGGGATAATATCTCTGGCATGTGTGGCGCTGGTTTTTCTTGCGGTTACCAGTGCAATGAATAAATCGACACATATATTGACGGCGTGTGTAATTGCACTGATCCTGCTTGGGATTTTTTTCAAACTGTGCCGTTTGGTTTTTGCGCCGCTCCTGGCAGTCGGCAGTATTTCTATAGTGAGTGGTATTAACAAACTACTGGGCGCGGTAATGGGTGCTGCGGAGGCCTGTCTGCTGGCATTTTTTTTCTACAAAGTACTGTCTCACTGCGGATTTTACGTGTTTTGATTTATTCTTGAAAAAAATTTCAAAAAAATTCCTAAAAACCCGTTGACATCCAATTATTCATCTGCTATTATATGAAAGTCGCCTGCAGGAAATACTAAAAAGCAGGATGACACATAGGAAAAGGATGCAAAGCATTCTTTCAGAGGACGGTCGCGAAGAGATCTGCCTCACAGCACCTTGACAAATAAACAGTGATGCAACCCTGAAAAGATTCCAAGAGAAAATTTTCAGAAAAGTATCGGACGATACAAACTAACAAACAGTATTTAAGGGTACAA